>CAVVML010000001.1:0-227764 GCA_963749265.1 uncultured Acidobacteriota bacterium
GAGCTCGACAGGGTCGCCGCGATCGCCGAGCCCGACTTCCGCGTCAAAGCCTTCAAGACGGATCAGTGGTCGTTTCGCTGGACTCTCGCGAGCCTCCGGATGTATCAGGCCGGAGCCTGGCCGCTTCTGCCCTTCTACGACACCCGGATGTCGGACTTCATCGCGACGGTGCCCACGGAGTTCGTTTCCGGACGGCGCCTGCAGATCGAATACCTCAAGCGGTACGCACCGGACCTCGCCCGCGTCACGTGGCAAGAGTCCGGGGCGAGCCTCTACCGGTCTCGCCGCTTCCGCACCTGGCTTCTGCCCTGGCGCGTCGCGCGCAAGGCCGTGCGGCTCGTGATGAGGACACCGAACGCTCCGGAGCGGAATTGGGAAGTGCAGTTCTCGGGCTCCGGCGCCGAACGGCTCCGGGGTGTGCTCCTGGGCCCGAACGCGCGCCTGCATGAGCTCGTCGAGCCCGCGCGGATCGAGCACCTGCTGGAGGCGTTCTTCCGGGCGCCGCTCGAAGAGGGCCGAGGCTACACCGTCTCGATGCTTCTGACCTTCGCGGCGTTCCTCGAAACCCTCGAGGCCCACGCCTGGTGACCGCGACCGAACCTCTCCGGCTGCTCGTCGTCGGGACGACCTGGCCGCCGCAGACTTTCCTCGGCCGCCTCATGCGCGGCCTCGCGGACCGCGGGCTCCGCGTCCAGATCGCGTTTTCGAAATGGCCGGACGAGGACTGGTTCCTGAAATCCAAGCTCAAGACCTTCAAGACGCGGGCCTGGGAGGGACCGATCCCCGTGCGGATCGCCTGGCTGGCCTGGTTGCTCGGCTTGGCCATTCTGAGGTCTCCGCGCGTCGTCGGTCGTTTCTGGCGCTTCGCCTCGGGGCAGAGGTCCTTTTCGGAGCGGTTGCGCGTCCTCAACCGGCTCCTGCCGTACGCGGGCGTGCCGTGCGACGTCATCTACTTTCCGTGGAACTCGGCGGCGATCGACTACCTGCCGCTCTTCGAGATCGACCGGCCCGTGGTCGTCAGCTGCCGCGGCTCCCAGGTGAACGTCGCGCCGCACGATCCCCGTCGCAGCGTTCGCGAGGGTCTGCCGGTAACGTTCCGGAAAGCCTCGCTCGTCCACTGCGTTTCGCAGGCGATTGAAGCGGAAGCCGGCCGCTACGGCCTCGACCCGAAGAAATCCCGAGTCATCCAGACGGGCGTGGACCCGTCCTTCTTCAGCCCCGTGGACACGCGCGAACCGTCCGATCGCATTCGCGTCGTGACGACCGGCCGGCTCGACTGGAACAAAGGTCTCACCTATGGACTGCAGGCCATTCGCGGCCTCGTGGACGCGGGAGTTCCGGTCATGTTCTCGATCATCGGCGACGGCCCCGACCGGCAGCGGATCCTCTTCGCGATCGACGACCTCGGTCTACACGACTCCGTCCGCCTGCTGGGACGTCTGGCGCCGATTGCGGTGCGGGACGAGCTGCGCCGCTCCGACATCTTCATTCTCCCGAGCCTCACGGAGGGACTCTCGAACGCCGCTGTCGAAGCGATGGGCTGCGGCCTTCCCGTGGTCCTGACCGATGTCGGCGGCGCGCGGGAGGCCGTGGTCGACGGCGTCGAAGGCTTCGTCGTTCCCCTCTGGGATTCGCCGGCCATGACCGAGGCGGTACGGAACCTGGCGCGCGACCCCCAGCTGCGGATGCGGATGGGCCGCGCGGCGCGAGAGCGCGTGCTGCGGGACTTCACCGCCGAGCGGCACTTCCGCGAGTTCGTCGGACTCTTCGAGGAGTGTCGGCTATGACGGGCCGGATCGCGCTGGTCGTGTCGGGCTTCCCGAAACTCTCGGAGACGTTCATCGCCAGCAAATTCGCGGGACTCCTGGAGCGCGGCTGGGACGTGCACGTCGTCTGCAACATGAGCGACGAGAAGGAGTGGGCCCGGTTTCCCCATCTGCCAACGAGCGTGCGAAAACGCGTCCACTTGGGCTGGCCCCACCATCCGAAATGGAAGGCGGCGTTGCTTTCTCCGTTCGCGTTGATGGCCTGCTTCCAGGCGGCGCCCGGACGGACATGGCGCTATCTCCGGCAGGCGCGGCGCCGCGGGGGCATGCTCGAAGCGCTCGGCCGCCTGTACCTCGACCTCCCGCTCATCCGCCTGGGGCCGGACATCGTGCACTTCGAGTTCGGAGCGCTCGCGACCGAGCGTATGGATCTTCGAGAGCTGCTCGGCTGCCGCATCACCGTCAGCTTCCGGGGGTACGATCTCAACTTCGTCGGCCTCGATCAGCCCGGGTACTTCGACGCGGTCTGGGCGGGAGCGGCGGGACTGCACTTTCTGGGCGAGGACCTGTGGAGGCGCGCCCGGCGGCGCGGCTGTCCTCCGGACCGCTTCCACATGCTCATCCCGCCCGCCATCGACGTCGAGTTCCACAAGAGGGACGAGGCGGAGCTCTCCAGGAAGTCCGAGGGTTCGCGCCCGCTGCGCATCCTCAGCGTCGGCCGCCTGGAGTGGAAGAAAGGCTACGAGAACGCGCTGCTCGCCATCCGCCGGCTACTCGACCGCGGCGTCGCGTGCGAGTACCGGATCGTGGGCGATGGCGACTATTTCCCCGCCGTGGCGTTCATGCGCCGGCAGCTCGGGCTGGAGGGCGTGGTCGAGGTGCTCGGAGCCCTGCCCCGGGAGGACGTCCGGCAGGAGATGCAGTCCGCCGACGTCCTGCTCCACGCGGCCGTCTCCGAGGGCTTCTGCAACGCCGTCATCGAGGCGCAGAGCATGGAGCTGCCCGTCGTCTGCACGGACGCCGACGGACTTCGCGAGAACGTGGCCGACGGCGCGACGGGTTTCGTCGTCCCGCGGCGGGACCCCGAGGCTCTGGCGGCCAAGCTGGAAGTCCTTGCCCGCGATCCCGCGCTGCGCCAGCGGATGGGCAAGGCGGGACGGAAGCGGGTGCTCGAGAACTTCCAGCTCTCCGACCAGCTCGACCGGCTCGAGGATTTCTACCGGCAGGTGCTGAACGGAGTGCGGGCGGACTCCGGCCGAGAGGAAGGTGCTGAGCCGCCGCCGAGGGCCGCGAGGTCGGCTGTGAGGACATGAGCGCGGAAGTGACCCTCGTCTGGATTGGCGCCGGAGCGCCGCCGCCGTGGCGCGCCGGACGTACGGTCAAGGCTGAGGCGACGCCGTCCTCGGTGGCGGCGTGCGTGGCGGGAGAGCTTCCGGGGTCGACCGCGGAAGCGTGGTTGTTCTGGTCCTCCGATCTGGGGTCGCCCGATCCCGAGCGCGTCGACCAGGCCCTCGCGACCCCGGGCGATCTCTGGCACGCGGGCCTTCGCCTCGGGACGGGCGGCCTTCCGCGTGCGATCAACCACGTCGAGCCGACGTGGATGCTGAATCGGGACCCTGATCCGTCGATCGTCTCGACGTCCTGGCGCGTCAGTCTCGACGCCTGTCTCGTGCGCACGGATGTGCTCCGGAGGGTTGGAATCATTCATCCCGAGTTTCGAACTCTGGCCGGAGCCGCGCTCGAGTTCGGTCATCGCTGCGTCCGCTTCGGAGTTCTGACCCGCCACATGGGGTCCCTCGCGGGTGAGAAGACGTCCCGGCCGGCTCCGTCGATACCGATCGAGGACGAGCTGCGATTCGTGTACTACCGCTTCGGCCGCCGCTGGCTGCACTGGACCGTCTTCCGGACGCTCGTGCTGGGCTGGGCTCCGCGGGGAGCGGTCCTGGCGGCGTCGAAGGAAATTACCCGCCGGCCTCCGCCGCCCGAGCCCCGGCCCTACCGGCAGGCCCTGGAGGACGCCCCGGAGGGTGTGAGCGCGGGCCGTGAGGCGGACGTGACAGGATCCGTGACGATCCTGATTCCGACGGTGGATCGCTATCCGTACCTCGAGAAGCTCCTCGACCAGCTGCGCCGACAGACCGTGCCGCCCCTCGAGATCGTGATCGTCGACCAGACCCCTCCCGATCGGCGCCGATCCGATCTCGCGTCCCGGTTCCCGGATTTGCCGATCCAGCTCCTCCAGCTCGACCGCGCCGGCCAGTGCTCGTCCCGCAACGCCGGCATCGCCGTGTCCCGCGGAGAATTCCTGCTCTTTCTGGACGACGACGACGAGGTCCCGCCGGGTTTGATCGAGAAGCACCTGGCCGCGCTCGAGCGCTTCCGCAACGACGTGTCCTGCGGCGTCGCCGACGAGGACGGCGCCGGGCCGCTGCCGGCCGCATTCCGGCTGACACGGGCGAGCGACGTGTTCCCGACCAACAACTCGATGATTCGCATGAGCGCCCTGGAGGGATCGGGTCTCTTCGACCTGGCCTACGACCGCGGTGCGCGCGCGGACGCCGACCTCGGCATGCGGCTGTACCTCGCCGGCAACCTGATGGTCCTCAACTCCGACATCCATGTCCTGCACCGGCACGCTCCGAGCGGCGGCTTGAGGACGCACGGCGCGCGGGTGATCACCTACGCGAGCAGCCGGAGCCGCCTTTCCCACCGCCACCTCCTGACCGCAACCGAGATCTACAAGGCGCGCCGGTACTACTCGGCCCGGCAGGTGGAGGAGATGTACTGGCACGCCGCCCTGGGCACATTCAGCGCCCGAGGCGGGCGCTTGCGGCGCCTCGTCAAGGCCGGAATGGCATTGCTCCTGCTACCGCACAGCCTCTGGACGACCCGGCAGCGGGCGAGGATCGCGGACGGAATGCTCCGCGAGTATCCCCGGATCCCTGCCTACGAAGGCGGCCACCGCGCCGCGACCGCGAGCTGATGCGTAACGTGCTGTTCCTGTCGAGCGAGTTTCCTCCGGGGCCGGGAGGGATCGGCACGCATGCCCACCACGTTTCGCTGGGCCTCCACGCCGCCGGCTGGCGGCCCGTCGTCCTGTCGCCGCAGGATTACGCGAGCGAAGACGAGGTCGCGAGCTTCGACGCGGCGCAGCCCTTTCCCGTCGTCCGGCTGCGCCCGGTCCCCGGGCCGCCGCTCGAGGCGATGTATCGAGAAGCCGTGCTCGCGCATTGGATCGGCCGCCACCGGCCGGACGTGCTCGTCGCTTCGGGAAGCCGGTCGGTCCTGCTCGCGGCGGCACGCTGGCGGGGACGCGGCATCCCCTGGGTCGCCATCGGGCACGGAACCGAGTTCGGTGGGGGAGGCGGCGCGTCCCGCCTCCTGCGCTGGGCGTTCGAGCAGGCCACGAGCGTCGTCTGCGTGAGCGAATTCACGCGCCGGCGCATGCGCGAAGCCGGGATCCGCGCCCGCGACGAGGCGGTGATTCCCAACGGTGCGGATCCCGCGCGGTTCCGCCGGCTCGGGCCGGAGGCGTCTCTCCAGGCCCGGCGAGAGCTGGGCCTGAAGGACGCCGACGCGCGCATCCTGATCACGGTCGGCAACGTGACCGAGCGCAAGGGACAGGACCTCGTGGTGCGCGCGCTTCCCCGGATCCTCCGCGAGGAGCCGCGGGCGCACTACATCGTGGCGGGCCTGCCGACCCGCGGGGAGGAGTTGCGCGAGCTGGCTCGAGAGCTCGGAGTGCTCGACCGCGTCCACCTGCTCGGCCGGGTCGAACCGGACCGCCTGACCGGCATGCTCAACGCGGCCGACCTTTTTGTCATGACGAGCCGCAACACTTCGAGCGGCGACGTGGAGGGCTACGGGATCGCCGTGGTGGAGGCCGCGCTGTGCGGGCTGCCTTCCGTGGTCGCCGGCGGCTCGGGACTGGCGGAAGCCGTGGAGGACGGGGAGACCGGCGTCGTCGTCGCCTCCGAAGACCCCGAGGCGACGGCTCGCGGCATCCTCGGGCTGCTTCGCGACGAGGCCGGGCGGACGGCGATGGGGGAGCGTGCCCGCAACCGAGCCGAGCGCGAGAAAACCTGGGAGCGATGCGCGGCGCGGTACGCCGAAACGCTCGGCCGCCTTTGTTCGGAGCCGAACCCCGGCGGTCCGACGTCGGTCGCGCTCGAGCCGGGAACGGCGAGGCGCGCGCGATGAGGCTGCTCGTCGTCTCACACACCGAGCACTTCCTTAAGGACGGAGTCATCGTCGGATGGGGCCCGACCGTGCGGGAGCTCGGCCGGCTGGCGGGTCTCTTCGACGAGCTCGTGCACGTGGCCCCTCTGCATCCGGAGCCGGCCCCGGCGAGCGCCCTGCCCTACGAGGCCCCGAACGTTCGGTACATCCCAGTCCGCCCGGCAGGAGGGACGTCGATCCGCGCAAAGCTCGGAGTCCTCCCGGCGTGGGCGGAGTATCTGCGCGTCATCCACCGGGAGCTCGGCCGCTGCGACGTCGTTCACATCCGGTGCCCGTCGAACATCGGTCTCCTCGCGATCCTGGTGCTGGCGCTTCGGCGCCATCCCCGCCGGCGGTGGATCAAGTACGCGGGCAACTGGTTCCCGACCGCTCCCGAGAGTCTGTCGTACTCGCTCCAGCGCTGGCTCCTCGCGCGCGGCGCGGCGCGCAGCATCGTCACCGTGAACGGGAACTGGCCGAACCAGCCGGCGCATATCCGGGCGTTCCTGAATCCGTGCCTCTCGGACGAAGAGCTCCGCGACGGCGCCGCGCGGGGCGCGGCAAAACGCCTCTCTCCACCTGTACGGCTGCTCTTCGTCGGACGGATCGAAAGCGAAAAAGGCGCCGGACGCGCGGTCGACGTGGTGGAAGGGCTCCGCCGGGAGGGCATCGATGCCCGCCTCGACCTCGTTGGCGACGGGCCGGATCGCACGGCGCTTGCTGCCAGGATCGCGTCCGCCGGGCTGGGAGATCAGGTCCGGCTCCTCGGATCACTTCCTCGTCCCGCGGTGAACGACCTCTATGCCACGGCGCATATCCTGCTGTTCCCTTCCTCGTCGAGCGAGGGCTGGCCCAAGGTCCTGAGCGAGGGCATGGCCTACGGCGTGGTTCCCGTCGCGGGCCGTGTCAGCAGCATCCCGCAGTACCTGCAGACCTTTCAGTCCGGGCGCGCACTCGACCCGAATGACCGGGAAGCATTCATCGAAGCGATCTCTTCGTACGTCCGGGAGCCCGTCCGCTGGAGCGAGCAATCGGCGCGGGCCATCGAAGCGGCGGCGGGGTTCACGTATGCCCGCTACCTCGCCGCGGTGCGAGGCATCCTCGATCTGGAGCCCGCGTGATCGCACGACTCCTGCCGGTGGCGGCGAAATACCCCAACCGGTCGCTCGAGTGGCTCTGGCAGCTTCTCTTCATCGGTGCGCACGTGCCTCTCGCGATGCTGATCAAGAAGCATTCGCCGTACGCCATGTGGCACGCGCTGGCCGTGCTGGTCGTCGGCGTCCTGCTGGCGCTTCGGCGGCGCCATTTCGAAGGTGTCGCCTGCGTGGCCGCCTACATCACAGGAGCGGAAGTCTTCTGGCGGATGCGGCGAGCCGAAATCCCCTGGGAGTTCGGCAAGTACGCTGTGGCCCTGGTGCTTCTGATCGCGCTGGTCCGGACGCCGCGTCCCCGCCGCGACTGGCTGCCCATCGCCTACTTCCTGCTCCTGCTGCCCTCGGCGCTCCTCACGATCATGGGCCTCGACGCGACCGAGGCCCGGGACCAGCTGAGCTTCAACCTTTCGGGCCCGCTGGCGCTGGCGTTGTGCGCCGCGTTTTTCCATTCCCTGCGCTTCTCGAAGCGCGAGCTCCGCTGGATCTATGCCAGCCTGATCGGGCCCATCGTGTCCGTCGCGTGGATCGGTGCGGTCATGCTGGAGAAGGCCCAGCTGGACGAGTTCGCAAACGATTCGAACGCGATCGCGAGCGGCGGGTTCGGGCCGAACCAGGTCTCGGCCGTCCTCGGCCTGGGAATACTCGCGGCCGTCTTCTGGCTCGTCGTGGGCGCCGGAAACACCGTCGCGAGTGGCGCGCTGGCCGTGCTCGTCCTTTTTCTCTTCCGGCAGTGCGTCGTCACGTTCTCGAGAGGCGGCCTCTACATGGCGGTTGGTGGCATTCTCGCCGCGGCCTTCTATCTCGCCCGGGATCGGCGGACGCGATGGAGGCTCCTCGGCGCGGCCGCCGTCATTCTGCCCATTCTTCTCTTCGTGATCTGGCCTCGCCTCGAAGACATGACCTCGGGTGTGATCGGGGAGCGTTTCGGTGACACGAAGCTCACGGGGCGGGATCTCCTGATCAAAGGGGACCTCGAGTCCTGGTCAGAGAACATCGTCCTGGGAGTCGGGCCCGGAATGGGAGGCCCGAACCGGCTCAAGTACTTCCACGTGTCGTCGGCGCACACCGAGTACACTCGCCTCGTGGGCGAGCATGGGATGCTCGGCCTCGCGGCCCTCGTCCTTCTCGGGCTGATGACGCTCCGCAACATCCGCTCGGCGCCGACGCGCCTGGACAAGGCTCTCGCCGCCGGAATGATGGCCTACGCGCTGCTGAGCATGGTCGTGGACGCAATGCGCCTGGTCTCCCCGGCCTTCGCATTCGGTCTGTCCGGGGCTCACCTCCTACGCCCGCGCCGGTCTCTGAAGGCCGCATCCGTTCCTTCGAGGCCCGCAACGCGGGCGGCGACCGGCGCATGAGCAGGGGCACGCCGGCGGCCGCATCCCCGAAACCGGAGCTCCTCTTCATCGGGAACTTCCTTTCCGCGGCCGGCGCGAGCCGCGGCGTCTGCGAAGACCTCGTGGAGCGGCTGCGCGCGGCGGGATGGCAGGTTCGTTCGGCCTCGGACAAGCTCTCCAAAGCGCCGCGCCTTCTGGACATGGCCCGGGCGGTCTGGCGCGGACGCGGGAGGGACGAGATCGTCCACGTCGACGTCTTCAGCGGGGACGCGTTTCTTTGGGCCGCGGCGATCGTCTTCCTGCTCCGGACGATGGGCAAGACCCATCTCCTCACGCTGCACGGAGGTTCTCTTCCCCAGTTCTCGGCGAAGTGGCCCGGCGTGGTTCGCCGCGTCCTTTCGGCGGCCAGCGCAGTGACCGTCCCGTCCGAGTATTTGCGACGCGAGATGCGGCCGTACCGCTCGGATTTGCGGCTGCTCCCGAATCCGCTGGATCTTGGCCTCTACCCATATCGGCGACGCGAACGGCCCGAGCCGCGCCTCGTCTGGTTGCGGGCCTTTCACGAGACGTACAACCCGTCGCTCGCTCCGAGCGTTCTGGCCCTTCTGGCGCGCGACGATCCGGCGGCGACGCTGACGATGATCGGGCCCGACCGAGGCGATGGGAGCCTCGCGCGCGCCCGGGCGCGGGCCGCGGATCTCGGCGTTCTAGATCGAGTCCAGTTCGCCGGCCAGATCCCCAAAGTGTCGGTGGGAGAGCACCTTTCGCGCGGCGACATTTTTGTGAACACCACGAACGTCGACAACGCTCCGGTGAGCGTGCTCGAGGCGATGGCCTGTGGCCTTTGCGTCGTGAGCACCCGCGTCGGCGGGCTCTCCGACCTCGTGAGGGACGGAGAAGAGGGTCTGCTGGTCCCCCCGGACGATGCCGAGGCCATGGTGGCGGCGATCCGCCGCGTGTTGCACGAACCGGAGCTCGCCGCGCGCCTCTCTGCCGGCGGCCGTCTCCGCGCCCGATCACGGACTGGAATACGGTTCTCCCGCAGTGGGAGGAGTTGCTCACCGCAGCGAACGGCGCGGCCGCGCTCGCGGAAGGACCCCTGGAGCCAGAGCGACGCGGGACTGCGGCGACCGGAGCGTCGCGCCACTGAAGACGATGCAGTGGCTTCTGGGCCTCGAGCAGGCGTGGACCTGCCGCCTTCGGTCCGAGGGACCGCTGCCTCGGCCCGCCGGCGACCGACCTCCGCCAGTGGCGGTCGTGTGATGGAGCCTCGCCGATCGGATCTATCCCAGGCTTCCAGTCCTCGCGCAGCACGCAGCCGTGAGCGCTTTCGGCCTGCGCTGGAAGTGGCGCCGGTTCGGGGGCTGCTACCCCGCCGAGCGCGACGGGTTCCTTGCACGCGAGCGCTACGATCTCGCGCAGTGGCATGCGTACCAGACGCAGGCACTGCGCGAGATCCTCCGCCTCGCACCGCACGAGGACGGGCTGCGCCGGGTGGCCGCTCGTCGACAAGTCAGCTGTCCGATCTCGCTTCGTTGCCGAATGCCACGAGAAGTCCAGACGCGTGCCGACCCCGACGCGTTTCTCGTCACGGCATCGATCGGAACGCTCACGATCTGTGCGACGAGCGGTTCGAGCGGGACGCCGTGCGCACGTACTGGTCGAACGACGATTTCGGCGCTCGCTCGCGATGCGCAGCCGGAGTGTCGCCCGGCCGGTGTATCGTCGGCCTTCCGCGCGCCACGTTCAGCGGCACGGCTCAGTCGTACCCGATCCGAAGAGCCGCGGGCCGTTCCATCGCTTCAACCTCGCCGAGCGACAGGTCTACTTCTCAGCGTTTCATCTCGCGCCGCGAACGCGGCCTCGTACGTGCGCGCCTTCGATCGCCATGGCATCGTGTGGGCCACGGGCTATACGCACTCGTTCGAGCAACTCGGCCTGATGATGCTCGAGCAGAAGCTGCCACCACCAGCGACGCTGACGCGCGATCATCACGACGAGCGAGAAGCTCACACCCGAAGGGCGCGTGGTGATCGAGCGCGCGTTTGGCTGTCGGGTGTACGAAGAGTACGGTCAGGTCGAAGATGCGTGCTTCGCATGCAAGTGCGGTGATGGGCGGGAATGTACACGAGCCCGGACTCGGCCGTGATCGAGCTCGTGGGTCGCGCCGATTCGACGATCCCCTTACGGTCCGTCGAGAGGGTCAGGTTGTCGGGACGTCGTTCATCCGGCGGCGCCAGATCTTCCTGCGCTATCGCCTCGGTGACGTGGCGCGCTGGGATCCCGAAGCGACGCATGTCACCGGGACGCCCGTGCTCGCCGAGATCTCGGGACGCATCGAGGATGTCGTGATCGCGCCGGATGGCCGCCGCACCGTTCGGTTTCACGGCATCTTCACCGACTTCCGGGTGTTCGAGAACGCAGGTGATCCAGGAGGAACGCGACCGCTTGCGAATCCGCGTTGTCCCGATCGCCTCGTTCGGACCGGACACCGTCGCCGAGATCGTGCGTCGGATCCATCAACGCCTGACCTCGGCGATGCGCGTCGACGTCGAAGCCGTCGATGCCATCGCTCGTACCCGGCCGGGAAGTTTCAGGCCGTCATCAGCAAGCTTCAACCGTGATGGGCACACCATCGATAGGGCCGATACTGCCACTCGACGAGGGCAAGTTCCGAGCGGTGATATCGGAGATCGGTCTTTTCCAGAGCTGAAGATTCTGCCCTTCGGAAGCATTCAGGCGCTCGGAAGCTGCGGCAGTCTGTGCACACACGGAACGCAGATCGACCGGAGGGGTCCGGTGACGCTCTGCGTCGGCCGCGCGGGCCGCATCCTCGCGTCTCCCGAGGGCTCTCGTGTTGATGGCGAGCGTCTACCCGAAGCTCCCGAGCCGTTCCGCTTCGCTGGCGGCCAGCCTCGCGCGGATATCAGCTCCAGGCTCGTCGATACGGGTCCCGAGAACGGAGGGCTCGTCGAGGAAGCGCTCGAGCGGGAGACACTGGGATACGGAGAGGTGGCGACCGTGGGTCGGAAGGCCGGCTCGAGCTCCTGCTCCATCACGCGGCCGACAGGACGTTCCGTTCTACCGGGATCACTGGGCGAAGCGGCGGCGGCAAGGAGATCGTGCGTCCGCGGAGCAGTCCTCGAGAACTGGCCGATCCTGTCGAAGCAGGCTCTTCGCGAGAACCCGCCGCGTTCGTCGCCGAGCCGAGCCGCGGCAAGATGTTCGAGACCGCAAACGAGCGGCACGACGGGAACGCCGCTGCGCCTGTGGCAATCGCGAGACACTCTCGTTGTCTGGTACGCGCTTCTCGAGGCCCGGATTCGGCGCTGGAACGGGGTCACGCTTCAGGATCGATGGGCGCAGATGGGCGGCCAGCTCGTCACGCCCGTCGAGCGCCGCCGGCCGCCGTTCTGGGTCTGGAATCACGGCATGCACCAGCTCTACATGTCGAGCTACCACATCGCGCCCGCGTCGGTCGGCGAGTACGTCGAGGCGATGCGCCGTTACCGGGTCCGATATTTGTTCGGTTATCCGTCGGCGATGCACGCCCTCGCCTGCGAGATTCTCGAGAGAAACATCGAGGCTCCGAGGCTGGAGGTGGCGATCAGCAATGCCGAGCCCCTGCTGGGTTACCAGCGGAACGCCATCGGAGCGGCGTTTCAGTGTCCGGTTCGGGACACCTACGGGCAGGCCGAAATCGTCTGCGGGGCCAGCGAGTGTCCGCAGGGGTCGATGCACCTCTGGCCCGAGGTCGGTGTTACGGAGTGGGTGCACGACGAGGCCGATGAGCCCGGTCTCGAAGGGACACGCGGGTCGGATGATCTGCACGGCGTTGCTCAGCTCCCACATGCCTCTGATCCGGTATTCCATGGGGGATCGCTCGATCCTGTCGATCGAGGACCGGCCGTGCGGTTGCGGCCGGAGCCTCCCGAGGATCCGCTCGTTCGAAGGCCGCACGGCGGACGTCATGCTCACGCCGGACGGCTCTCCGGTCGGCGTGCTCGACACGATCTTCGACGTCGACATGCCGATTCGTGAGGCGCAGATCATCCAGGAAAGCCTCCACTCCATTCGTGTCCGAGTCGTGCCGGGTCGAGGCTTCGGGGACCGCCATCGTCGCAGCCTGGCTCGGGGCGTGCGAATGAGAATGGGTCCGAACGTCGAAGTCCCGATCGAAACCGTGGAATCGATTCCGCGCACGAAGGCGGGAAAGTTCCAGGTCCAGGTTTCGATGCTCGATCGCCGGACGAGACGCGGCACCATGAACGCGAATCGATGCTCCCGCTATGAAAGTCGGCATCCTCACCCAGTACTACCCCCCGAGATGGGCGCCCCCCAGGCGCGCCTGTCCCACCTGGCCGAGCAATTCGTGCGCCGCGGGCACGAGGTCGTCGTCCTGACCGCGATGCCGAGCTATCCCCAGGGAAAGGTGTTTCCGGGCTACGGCGGTTTCGTGCGGAAAGAGACTCGCGGCGGCGCGTCGGTGATCCGTTGCGCCCTCTATCCGACCAACAAGGTCGGGCTGGCGCCGCGCCTGGCGTCGTACTTTTCGTTCGTGGTTAGCTCGCTCCTCGTCGGCGACGCGTCGCTGCCCCGTCTCGACTTCCTGCTGACCGAGAGCCCGCCTCTCTTTCTCGGGAATCTCGGGCTACCTGCTGGCTCGGCGCACGGGCGCGCGCTGGATCTTCAACGTCTCGGATCTCTGGCCCCAGAGCGCGGTCGAGCTCGGCGCTGTCTCCGAGGGGTGGGGGCTCCGAGTCTCGAGGTCCCTGGAGGCGTTCTGCTACAGGAAAGCCTGGCTCGTGACCGGCCAGAGCCGGGAGATCCTGGAAAACATCCGGCAGCGTTTTCCCGAAGCGAACGTCTACCATCTCTCCAACGGGGTCGACACCGAGCTGTTCCGTCCCGAGCTGCGATCCCCCGACGTCCGCGCGAGTCTCGTGAACGGGCGGCGCCCGATGCGACCTGCGTCGCGCTCTACGGCGGTCTGCACGGCATCGCGCAGGGCCTCGACCAGATCCTCGAGGCCGCCTCGCGATTGCGCGACGTCCCGTCCCTGGCGTTTGCCCTCGTTGGGGACGGACCAGTCAAGGCGGCGCTCCAGGCCCGCGCCCGCGAGCTCGGCCTGACCAACGTCCGCTTCCTGGATGCCGTGCCGCGGGAGAAGATGCCTGCGCTGGTCGCGTCCGCCGACCTGGCCCTGGTGCCTCTGAAGAGTCTCTGCTCTCGGGCGCCGTGCCCTCCAAGATTTACGAGGCGATGGGCGCCGGAGTGCCCGTCGTGCTGGTCGCGGGAGGTGAGGCGGCGGAGATCGTCCAGCGCTCGGGCGCCGGAGTCGTCGCCGCGCCCGGAGACGCGGAAGGGCTGGCGGCCGCCATCCGCGGCCTCGCCGCCGACCGGTCGCCGCCGCGCCGCCCTGGCGGGGCCGGCCGGGCGGCCGCCGAGCGGGAGTTCGACAGCGTCAGGATCGCCGGTCGTTTCATCGACCGCCTGGAGGGAGCCGCGGCATGAAGATCCTGAGCGTCGTCGGCGCTCGGCCCAACTTCATGAAGATGGCGCCCGTCGTGGAGCAGATCCTCCGGCGAGGGATCCCGCACCTCTTCGTGCACACCGGTCAGCACTACGACGAGAACATGTCGCGGCGTCTTCTTCGATCAGCTCGGCATGCCGCGGCCCGACGTCGACCTCGAGGTCGGCTCCGACACGCACGCCCGCCAGACCGCCCGGATCATGACGGCGTTCGAGGAGGTCTGCCGGGAGCACCGACCCGACATCGTCCTCGTCGGAGGAGACGTCAACTCCACGGCGGCGGTCGCGCTCGTTTCCGCGAAAGAGGGGATTGCCCTCGGCCACGTCGAATCGGGACTGCGCTCCTTCGACCGCTCGATGCCCGAGGAGATCAATCGCGTCGTCACCGACCACCTCTCGACCTACCTCTTCACGACCGAGGAGAGCGCGGACGCGAACCTCGCTCGCGGAGGGCATCGCTCCCGAGCGGGTGCACCGGGTCGGCAACTGCATGGTGGACACGCTCCTCAAGCACGTGCGGACCGCCGTCGAACGCGCGCCCTGGACGGAGCTCGGCCTGGAGCCCGGCGCGCTATGCCCTCCTGACGCTGCATCGGCCGTCGAACGTGGACGACGACGCCGCACTGGCGTCCGTCATGCAGGCGATCTCGAGCGTCTCCTCGCGCATCCCGATCCTCTTCCCGGTGCATCCCCGGACGCGGCGCCGTCTGGAAGGCGGAGGGGTCCCGATCGGCAACGGGATTCGTCTCTGCGAGCCGTTGCCGTACCTGGCGTTTCTGGGCCTGATGGCCAAATCGCGCTTCGTCCTCACCGACTCGGGAGGAATCCAGGAAGAGACCACGGCCCTCGGCGTGCCGTGCCTGACGCTGCGCCGCAACACCGAGAGACCGGTGACCGTGACGCACGGGACGAACCGCCTCGCGACGACTCCCGAGGAGATCCAGGCCGGCGCCGACGAGATCCTCGCCGGGCGCTGGCGCACGGGCGAGAGCGTTCCCCTCTGGGACGGCCGGGCGAGCGAGCGAATCGTCGACGTGCTCGCCGGGAGCCGCCCTTGAAGCCCGACCGATGCCCCGGACCGCGTCGCGTCGGAGCAGGCAGCGGATCCTGGCCGAGTTCGAGCGGCGGCGGCGAGAGGTGGACCCCGAGCTCTACGCGCCCTGGAACCCGTACGCGATCTACAACCGCGCGGCGCGCACGCGGCAGGCGGCGCTCCTGCTTTCGCGCGCCGGCGCGTTTCCACGCCGCGGCGACCCGTGTCTCGAGATCGGTTACGGAATGCTCGGCTGGCTCGCGGAGCTCCTGGCCTGGGGGCTCGCCGAGAGCGATCTCCACGGAATCGAGCTCGACGACGAGAGGGCTTCGGTGGCGCGGGAGGCTTTCCCGAAGGCGGATCTGCGTACCGGCGACGCCTCGCGTCTTCCGTGGGCCGATGGGACCTTCCGCCTGGTCCTGGCGTCCACGACCTTCAGCTCGATCCTGGACGGCGAGCTGCGCCGTCTTGGTGGCGAACGAGATCGCAGCGCGTCCTCGCCCCGGGCGGGGCGCTCCTCTGGTACGACCTGCGGGTGAGCAATCCGTCCAATCCCCACGTGCGCGGAATCGGCCGGCAGGAGCTGGCCGGGCTCTTTCCGGGCCTCCGCGGCCCGGCCCGCACCATCGCGCTCGCTCCGCCTCTGGCCCGCCGGATCGTTCCGCGGGCCGAGCTTCTCGCGCGTCTTCTCGAAGCCATCCCGTTCCTGCGCACCCACCTCATCGCCGTTCTGGTCAAGAGGCAAAGTCAAAGGAGAGCCATGAGCACCGCCGTTCCTTTCTTCCGGCCCAACGTGACCGACGCCGAGATCGACGAGGTCGTCGCGGCCCTGCGCTCGGGCTGGCTGACCACCGGCCCGCGCGTGAAGCGCTTCGAAGAGGAATTCGCCGCGGCCGTCGGCGCGCCGCACGCCGTGGCGGTCAACTCCTGCACCGCGGCGCTGCACCTGGCGGTCGAGGCGCTCGGCCTGCGGGCCGGCGAAGCCGTCCTGGTCCCGACGATGACCTTCGCGGCCACCGCGGAGATCGTGCGCTACCTCGGCGCGATTCCGGTCCTCGTCGACTGCGATCCGGTCACCCTCAACATGGACCTCGAGGACGCCGAGCGCAAGCTCGAGTCCCTCGCGGCCGGGCGGGCCGTGGCGGGCGTCCCGCCGGGCACGAAGGCTGGTCGGCATCATCCCGGTCCACGTCGGCGGCCTGATGATGGACATCGCGGAGGTGAAGGCCTTCGCCGAGCGGCACGGCCTCTGGGTCGTCGAGGACGCCGCGCACGCGTTTCCGGCGGCCTGGCGATCGTCGCCCGGGCAGGCCTGGCAGCGCTGCGGCGAGAACACGTCGGCGATCAGCTGCTTCTCGTTCTACGCCAACAAGACGATCACGACGGGCGAGGGCGGCATGGCGACGACCGTCGACGCCGAGCTCGCCGATCGCATGCGCCTGATGTCGCTGCACGGCCTGTCGCAGGACGCCTGGGAGCGCTACTCCGGCGGCGGGAAGCTGGGACTACCGGATCGTCGCGCCGGGCTTCAAGTACAACCTCACCGACGTCGCCGCGGCGATCGGCATCCACCAGCTCGCGCGGGCCGAGGCGATGCGGCAGGAGCGCGAGGCGATCGCCCGGCGGTTCGCGGAGGCCTTCGCCGGGGCGGACGAGCTCGAGATGCCGCCGCATGCCCGACGACCGGATCCACGCCTGGCACCTGTTTCCGATCCGGCTGCGGCTCGAACGCCTCTCGATCGACCGCAACGCGTTCATCGACGAGCTCCGCGAGCGCGGCGTCGGCTGCTCGGTGCACTGGCGGCCGCTGCACCTCCACCCGTACTACGCGCGAGACTTTCGGCTGGCGGCCGGAGGACCTTCCCACCGCCACGGCGGTCTGGGAGCGGCTCGATCAGCCTGCCGATCTTTCCGGGGATGCGCGACGAGGAGATCGCGGCCGTGGTCGAGAACGTCCGCGCCGTCTGCAAGCGACAACCGGAGGAGCCTGTCGACAGCCGCCCGCGTCGTAGGGGCCGGCCTCCCGCGTCCGGTCGAAGCCGCGCTGGCGCTCGGCGGCCTTGTGTCGCCGCGCCGGTCATCGGGTTGTGCGCCCTGGCCGTCCTCGTCACCTCGGGATCGCCGGCCTTCTTTCGGCAGACGCGCGTCGGCCGGGGAGGGCGGCCCTTCACGCTCGTCAAGCTCCGCACGATGCGTCCGTCGGATCGCGGGCCACAGCGTCACGGCCCGCGGCGACGACCGGGTGACCCCCGTCGGACGCTTGCTCCGCCGCACCAAGCTCGACGAGCTGCCGGAGCTTTGGAACGTGCTGAGCGGCGACATGTCCTTCGTCGGTCCGCGGCCCGAGGTGCCCCGAGTACGTCGACGTCCACGATCCCGAAGTGGGCAGGGATCTTGCAAGTCCGACCCGGGTTGACCGATCCGATGACCTTGAGCTTGCGCGACGAGGAGGTCCTGATGGCGGCCGCCCCGGGCGACAAGGAAACGCTACTACCGCGAGACCCTGCAGCCCTTGAAGCTCGCCGGGCTACCAGCGTTACCTCGAGCGGCGGACCTGGCGAAGCGACGTCGTTGTGATCTGGAACACAATCGGGGCGCTTCTTCCCGGCCGCTCTTCCTCTCGCGCGTCTTCCGGACAGGGGCCCGACCTGCCCGATCGTGCAGGCGATGCTTGAAAAAGAGGGGTTTTTCGCTAGCGTGTGCTTGATTAGATAACGAATGCAATCCCTTGCCATGGGGCGGGGAAGAAGGCGTACCGTCGCTCGGGGGCACTTCTTCTTCCTCGTCTCAAGATCGGGTGAGACTCAAGCCGGTGCGCCGTAGGCCGGAGCGAGGAATCGTGCGCGTGACCTCCAAGGAGCTCCAACCGCATCTGACTCGCGGACTGCAGTTTGCGCTCGACGTGGCCATGCTCGTGGCCGCGTTCGCGCTGGCATACCTGCTGCGCTTCGAGTTTGCCGTTCCCGAACAGGAACTGCGCAATGCCGTCCAGCAGCTCCCGTACGTCGTGCTGGTCCAGCTCGTCGCGCTCGCCCTGGCCGGCGTCTACAGCTTCATCTGGCGGTACGTCGGGCTGGGCGAGGTCAAGGCCTTCATCTACGCGGCGGTCTGGTCGGCGCTGGTGCTCGCGGTCCTGCGCCTGTCCCTGCCCGAGCGTTCGGCGACTGGCGGGTGCCGCTCTCCGTCATCCTCATGGGGACGGTCCTGGCGTTCGGAGGAGTCCTCGGCCTGCGCGTCGCCGCGGCGCTACGTGTACGAGCGCTCGCAGAGCGCAGGACCGCGCGGCCCAGGCGGGGTCGCCGAGAAGCAGCCCACGCTTCTGGTCGGCGCCGGCCGCGCCGGCGTGCTCGCCGCCCGCGAGATCGACGGCCGCGGGCGACATGAACCTCGAGGTCAAGGGCTTCGTGGACGACGATCCCGAGAAGCGGGGCGCCGTCATCCACGGCGTCCGCGTGCTCGGCACGACCGAGGACCTGCCCCGGCTCGTCAAGGAGCTCGGGATCGCCAGGTCGTCATCACGATCGCCCAGATCTCCCGCCAGGAGATCCTGCGGCTGATCGGGCTCTGCCGGAAGATCCAGGTCGGGGTCCGCATCATCCCCGGCCTCTACGAGATCCTCCAGGGCAAGGTCCAGGTCACCCGCATCCGCAACGTCCAGATCGAGGACCTGCTGGGCCGCGAGCCGGTCTACCTCGACGAGGCCCAGCTCGGCCAGTTCCTCGGCGGGCAAGCGCGTGATGGTCACCGGCGCCGGCGGCTCGATCGGCTCCGAGCTCGCGCGCCAGGTGGCCCGCTTCCAGCCCGCCAAGCTCCTGCTCGTCGAGCGCGCCGAGTTCGCCCTCTTCGAGATCGACCGCGAGCTCCGCCGGACGCCGCCCCGAGATCGAGATCGTCCCGCTCGTCGCCGACGTCTGCGACGAGGCGCGGATGCGCGCGCTCTTCGCGCGAGCACCGGCCGCAGGTCGTGCTTCCACGCCGCCGCGCACAAGCACGTGCCGATGATGGAGGCCAACCCCGGCGAGGCGATCAAGAACAACGTCCTCGGCACGCGGCTGCTCGGCGAGATCGCCGGCGAGCACGGCGTCGAGGCCTTCGTCATGATCTCGACCGACAAGGCGGTGCGCCCGACCTCGATCATGGGCGCGTCGAAGCGGGTGGCCGAGCTCGCGGTCCAGGATCTCGACCGGCGCGTTACGCCACGCGCTTCGTGGCCGTGCGCTTCGGCAACGTCATCGGCTCGGCCGGCTCGGTGATCCCGATCTTCCGCGAGCAGATCCGCCGCGGCGGCCCGGTGACGGTGACGCACCCGGAGATGCGCGCGCTACTTCATGACCATCCCCGAGGCGGCGCAGCTCGTGCTCCAGGCCGGCGCCATGGGCGAGGGCGGCGAGATCTTCATCCTCGACATGGGCGAGCCGGTGCGGATCCTCGACCTGGCCGAGGAGATGATCACGCTGTCGGGCCTGCGGCCCTACGACGACATCGACATCGTGTTCACGGGCCTGCGGCCGGGCGAGAAGCTCTTCGAGGAGCTGGAGCTCTCGGGCGAGCAGATCGCGAAGACCCGGCACCCGAAGATCTTCATCGGCCGGCTCAACGCCTATCCGCCCGAAGAGGTCGACCGCGCGCTTCGCTTCCTCGAGGAGCTGGCGCGGGACGGGGACGGGACGGCCGTCCGGAAGTTCCTCAACTCGCTCCTGCCCGAGGCCAACCTCGGCGTCCGCCGCACCTCGCGCGCCGGCACGCGCAAGACGGAGCCCGGGATCGTCGGCGAGCGCGCCACGCCGACCGTGTCCTGAGCCGGCGCTCAGCTACAGCAGCAGCTTGCGGCAGTAGAAGCCCTCGCCGAAGCGCGAGGGCGAATTTCCCCGCATCGCGCGAAAGGTCACATCTTGGCGGCCGGCGTGGATCCGGCATGACCACCGAAGATCCGCCGCCGGGTGCGAGGCCTTCGCTCCTCAGCTCTTCCTGAAGAGCCATACGACGTGACTTTTCGACAAACCAAACCGTGCGATATCTCGGGCATCGCCGAGCGATGCCGGGCCGTTGATAGCGGCGGTTACCATCGAGAGACGTGGGTTGACGAAGCGTTCCCCATAGTCCAGACCGGGAGAACGGACGTGATCTCTGTGTCCATGGACTTCGAGGTAACGCTCACGCGGCAGTTGACTGTCCTCGAATGTTGAGGCCCTTCCGGATGGAAAGATGGGAACGGACATGAGGACCTGCCCGTCCGGCTTGAGTACTCGCTCGATTTCTCGCATGACTCGGCGGTCGTCGAGAATGTGCTCCAAGACATGCCAGGCAATTGCAATATCCACACTCCGGTCTTTCAACGGCACTACGGTCGCATCACATGCGATCGCGAAATAGGGTTTCGGTACTATCCCCGCGACCAGATGAAGTCTGGGGCGCATCCGCTTCTGAATCCAGGCGACCTCCAGCCGATTGGGACCCAGGTGGAGGAGCGTTTTGCCCGTTGTGTCGAGCCCGAGATGTTGGAGCGAATACGGCATCAATCGGGTGCGCGCTTGGGAATTGCACCGAGGGCAGCGGCTCCTGGAGAGAAAGCGCCGGCCCGTCCAACCGCACAACACACAATTGACCGCACTTCCCGTCGGAGCCAGCGATAACAAGCGGCGTGCGGCGCGGTCACGGAGGCCGTCCAGGCGTCGCCAGACTCGGGTAGCCAACCCCATCGCCCGACGTCCGGCCGCCCTCTTTTGGCTGTTCAAGGCGGGATCTCGCGTTTCGAAAATGGAGGATTGCTGGCCATTGCAACTCGAGCGACCCTACCATCATACGAGGCAGCGGATCCTCTGCCGGGGTCTCGACGAAAAGCCGATGCTGTGCATCGTCCGCGAACAGGCCGCGGTGCGCTAACGGATCGTCGTCAGCCTGTCGAGAGAACCATCTTCCGGCAGTAGAAGGCTTCCGCCTGCCCGCTCTGCGCATTGCACTCGATCCCGCGGAGCCTGAGGATCGCCCAGAAGGTGGCCTCAGAGAACCACTGGTTCCCGGCCTGGGAGGGGAAGGCCCGCATGAGGTGCTCGACCTTGCGTCCGGCAGGTCTCTTCCGCGAGCGGAACGTAGAGATTCGGCGAGCTCAGGTCCCCGTCGTACTTGGGGATCTCGTACTCCAGGATCAGGTGATCGCGGAACGTGTTCCAGGCGAGCTCCGCGAGGAGGCGGTGGTCCTGGTGGGCGTCGCCGCGCCAGGGGCAGAAGATCAGGTCCGGACGGACCCGCCGCTTGAGGCGCTCGAACTCTTCCTTCAGCCGCGCCGTCTGCGCCGGGAAGAAGCCGTCACGGAACCGCTTCGTCTCGATCCGCGAGCGTGCCCCGCGCAGAAGCGCCCGCGCGCTGGCCCGCGCCTCCTTCGCCCGGACGGCGTTCCCGCTGAACACGACCCAGCGCACCTCGAGCGGGCCGCGCCGCTGGATGAGGTCGAGGATGGTTCCGCCGCAGCCGATCTCGATGTCGTCGGAGTGCGCTCCGAGGCAGAGGACCTGAAGCGGCCCTTTCGTTCGGCGGGGGAGCTCGAGTCGAAGCATCGGTTCGGCCGCCGTCGTCAGTTCCGCGGGCGAAACACGGGCTGCACCGGACGCCCCTCGAGGAACCGCTCGATGCCGCCGTCGAGCGCCCGCCGGTAGACCGCCAGCGCCTCGCCCACGGCTTCGACCGTCCGGTCGATGTCCTCGTCGCCGTGGGCGAAGCTGACGACGAGCGAGGGCATGAGAACGCCGCGCTTGAGGGTCTCCTGGAGGACGAGCGTCCGAAAGGCCTGCGACGGTTTGCCCTCCGCGTCGCGGGCCGCGTACGACCAGGTTGCAGTCCCGCCCCAGGACGCGGAAGTGATCGCCGACGCCCTGCCGCTTCGCTTCGCCCTCGATGCCGGACCTCAGCCGGGCGCCCTGGCGGTGGAGGACCTCGACGACGCCCTCCCGCTCGTAGATCTTCATCGTCTCGATCCCGGCGGCGAGGGCGTGGGTCTCGGCGCCGTGGGTCGTCGAAAGCAGGAACACGCGCTCCGCGTCGTGCCTCAGGCCGCCGCGCTCCATGACGTCGCGGCGGCCGACCAGCGCCGAGAGCGCGAAGCCGTTGGCCAGCGCCTTCCCGAAGGTCGAGAGATCCGGCGTCACGCCGTAGAGGGTCTGCGCGCCGCCGAGGTGCCAGCGGAAGCCCGTAATCATCTCGTCGAAGACGAGCAGGGCGCCCGCGGCGCGGCAGCGGTCGCGAAGGCCCTCGAGGAAGCCGGCCCCCGGCTCCTGGGCGGCCGCGGGCTCGAGGACCAGGCAGGCGATCTGCCCGGGATACCGGGCGAACAGGGCGTCGACGCTTTCGAGGTCGTTGTAGCGGAAGCCGACCGTCTGGTCCCGCACGCTCTGCGGGATCCCGGCGGGCATCGTCGTCGATCCGATGAACCAGTCGTCGGTCGAGAAGAAGGGCTGATCGCGGCAGATGGCGACGAGGTCGCGCCCGGTCCACGCCCGCGAGAGCTTGAGCGCGGCCGTCGTGGCGTCCGAGCCGTTCTTGCAGAACTTGGCCATGTCCGCGCCGCGGACGAGGCCCAGCAGGCGCTCGGCGCAGTCGGCCTCGAGGGGACTCGGCCGCGTGAAGTTGGTCCCGAGGCGCATCGCCGCCGCGGCCGCCTCGACGACGGCCGGGTGCGCGTGCCCCAGCGTCACGGAGCGCAGGCCCATGCCGTACTCGATGAACTCGCGGCCGTCGAGCATCCCAGACGTGGCAGCCGCGTCCGCGGACGATGAAGGCGGGCGCGCCCTCGGGGTACTGGTCGTCGCCCTTCGCGTACGTGTGCGCGCCGCCCGGGATGAGGTCGTGGGCGCGCCGCCGCTGTTCCTCGGCCCGGGACGAAGCCTCGAGGCGGGCGCTCGGCGTGTCGGTCGGCGGCGGCTTGGCGATCATCGGGACGGGGAAAGCGGCGGTTAGCGGCGCCCCGCCGGCTTCCAGACCTCCCAGGGCGTCTCGCCCCGGGCGTACATGTCGTCGAGGAGCTGCTTCTCCTTGAACGTGTCCATCCCGAGGAAGAAACCCTCGTGCTTGTAGGTGATGAGCTCCTTCCTGGCGATCAGCCTCTGGAAGGGCTCCTGCACCAGCTCCTCGCCGGGCCCCAGGTAATCGAAGACCGACGGGCGGAACACGAAGTATCCGGCGTTGAGCCAGATCTCGGATTTCGAAACGTCCTTGATGTCCGTGACGGCGCCGTCGCCGTTGGAACTGACGATGTGGAACGTGAAGCCCGGCCGCGTCGAGACGAAGATCCCGGTCTTCTGCTGGGCCTTCAGCGTGTCGATGATCGCCGGCAGCGGACAGTTGGACAGGCCGTCCGTGTAGTTGGCCAGGAAGTACTCCTCGTCCTGGACGTACTTCTGGACGGCTTTCAGGCGCATGCCGATGTTGGAGTGAAGGCCCGTGTCGACGAACGTGATTTTCCAGTCCTGGATGTCGCTCGAGGCCAGGGCGATGTCCCGGCCGCCGTTGGTGAGCGTGAAGTCGTTGGAGAGGTACTCGTTGTAGTTGAGGAAGTAGTTCTTGATGATGTCGGCCTTGTAGCCCAGGCAGAGGATGAAGTCCTTGTGCCCGAAGTGGGCGTAGTACTTCATGACGTACCAGAGGATCGGCCGGTAGCCGATGTTGATCATCGGCTTGGGGATGATCTCGGAGTACTCCTTGAGACGCATCCCAAGGCCGCCGCAGAATAGAACGACCTTCATTAGGCTTTGTTCTCGGTTGAAAGTCCAATTGTACCAGCGCTTTGCCGCTCAGACCTAGTCGGGGGGCGCGTTCGGGAGCGCCGGGTCGTGGGCCCGGAACAAGGACTGCGCGCCGGCGGCATCGCGAGCTGGGGTCGCTGTGTCCCAACGAGGATCGCGGAGAATCTCGCGTTCCATGTCCCACGGTGGGATCGAGGCCGGAGCAGGGAGGCGACCATCTGGCCGGCGCCCAGCAATGCCCCCGTCCCATAACTCACGTGGAGGGTCGCGAGAACTGCGGGCAAGACGCAGGCGAAAGCGGGTTGCCCACTCCGGAAGGCGAGGCGAGCGGAGGCGAGTCCGATCGCGCCAAGGTAAGCCAGCGGAGCGGACAACAGAAACGGGACCGGCAACATGCCGACCGACGACACGGCGAAGCCGGACAGGAAGGCGATGACCAGAAGGGGCGGAGCGACCTGGCGAAACCTGAGCCGCCGGGGGTGGAGAGCGACGACACGGCATTTCAGACGGCCGTAGCGGAAATACTGCCGCGCAAGCGCCCGCAGCGAAGTGCGAGGAAAATACACGGCCCGGATGGAGGGATGCAGCAGAATCCTGCCGTTCGCGTCGAGGATGCGCGCGTTGAACTCGCAGTCCTCATTGACCTCCCATTCCACGAACGGCCCGAGACGTCGGCCAGGGTCTCGCGACGCCAGGCGCCGAACTGAACGGTATCGACGTAGACGGGTCGCGCATGGGGGTGAGCATCGATAGCGCGCTCCGCCGTTTCCCCAGAACGATCCGAGAGCCATCGCGACCGTGCGCCCCACCAGGCCGCGTCCCGCGGCCGTGACGTAGCCGCCGACGTTGAGCGCATCGCTGCTCAAGAGCGTCGAGACGCAACGGCGGACGTAGTCCGACGCGACCTCGGCGTGTCCATCCACACGAACGATGATGTCTCCCTGCGCCTGCAGGACCATGCGGTTCAGCGCCGCGCCGGGTGTGCGCTCGGGATTCTCGAGCAGCCGCACTGCGCCGATCGGGATGCCGGGCGATCGATTGGATGGATGCGGTCCAGGGTTCCGTCATCGGAGCGGCGGATCCGCAATCAGGACTTCGACGAGGTGTCGAGGGTAGTCCTGGCCGAAGACGGCGACCAGGCTCCGCTCGATCCACTCGAGCCTCGTTGTAGACGGGCATCACGACCGAAACGCGGGGGACTTCCGGGGCTCCGCGCGACGACGGGCCGGTCGGCGAAGTCTTCGGATGCGAGACACCCTTCGCTCGTCATCCGGCCTCCGCGCGCGGCGAAACGGGAGGAGCGGGCGCTTCTCGAAGGTCTGAGCCGCCGGGAATGCAGGCGGCGATGCGCGCGCACATGCCGGCGATCTGTCGTCGGGCTCGAGCCGTATAGTCGCGCAGCCTGCTCTCGCACGCGATTGCGCCGCTTCCAGAGCCGATCGAAGAGCTCGTCCAACTCGTCGCTGCCAGAACCGTCCTGATCCCAGACGCAACTCCTCGAGTCCGATGTCCTCCATCAGGCCTTGGTACTTGTGCGACCAGGACACGAGAAGCGTCGGCATCGCCGAGGAAAGGCCGGCGATGGCGGCATGCATGCGAGACGCGACCAAAGCGTCGCACTCTCGGATGAAACCCTTGAGAACCGAAGGATCGTAGTCTCCGCGGATCGAATGTATCCAGGCGGGCTTTCCCAGACCACGAACAGAGCCTCGGCGGCGCTGCGATCGTCCGTCCCGTAATAAGGGGGATTGATCTCGTGAGGGATCAGGAGCACGGACGCGCGGTAGCTCGACCTCAGGTGCTGCGCGAGTCGTGCCATCCCTCGAGATAGCGATTTCCGGTCTTGCTCCCTCGGACAGCCGGAGAGCGAGATGGCTGATCGAGAGCGCGACCCACGGGCGAGGATGAGGGCTGGGCATCCAGAGCTTCTCCCGTCCAGATGGGTCTGGCGTGGTGGCCGGCGAAGGCAAACGCCACGTCTGGCACCTGCAGCAGGCGCTCTTCCCGGACCCCGAGCCGAATGAGGATCTCGCGAGTTCGATTCTCTCGGATATAAACGAGAGACGGCTCGGATGCAGCAGATACCGGGCGAGGGGCCGGTTGAAGGGTTGGAACGGGCCGAGAGACTGGGAGACCAGGGCATACGGGACGCCTGCGGCCAGGGCGGCCATGAGATTTGCGTGGTGTGCGACCGCGAAGCCGCCCGGAGGATCGCGATAGGAGTCTCCGCTGAGGTCGAGCACGAAGTCGGCGCCGCGTAGGCTGGCGTCGGCTCTGTCCGACGACTGGCACGCGCACGGGCGCCGCTGTCCGCTGGAGAGGCTCCGGGCCGTACACCTCAGACGCTTCCCGAGCATCCGACGCTGCGCCGATTTCGGCTGGAATCCGGATCGAAGCCCGGGTCGATGACGTCGATTCCAAGGTCCTGAGCCGGCCCGCGATCCAGCTCCGGACAGTGCGACAGGAGGCGGAAGCGGAGATCGGTCCGCACCTTCCGCAGCTCTCCGACGAGGCTGACGACCTGTGCGGCGGAGCCCTTCTGCCATGAGACGGTGGCAAAAGTGAGAAGCACAGTCCGGCGCTCGGAGTCCGGAGGCGGCCGGTGTCTCCGCGCGGTTTCACAACGAGCGCCATGAGAGGACAGCTTCCGTATCGAGCCGAGCGGACACGGCGACCTGGAATTCCGCAGCGGGGATACCCGATGGCGATCATCATGATCGGCGTTTCCCAGGCGGGAATGCGGCACGCGCGGTGGACCGCGACATCCTGAAAGAAGTAGTTGCACAAGTTTAGGCAGCAGGAAGCGACGCCCTGGGCCTGCAGCGCATACACCAGGGACATCGCGAACATGCCGCCGTCGACGTAGGCCTGGTGCCGTTCGCCGCTCGAGACGTACACACGAGTATCGGACGAGACGAGAAGGATGCTCGCGGCGAGATGACCGAATCCGGCGTTGCCGTCCTGGGTCCGGAGGACGACGTCCTTGTCCTCCGGCGAGGTGTAGACGTGCACCCGCCATGCCTGGCGGTTGCACACGGACGGGGTTCTCTGCGCCGTGCGGACGGCGCGGGCGATGAGTTCCCTGGGAACCGACTCCGCAGAAAAATTGCGAACGCTGTGTCGCAGGAGTGCGAATCGCTCGAAATCGATCGCGGCGGCTTCCGGCCTGAAATGCGCCCGCGGTGAGCCGCTGGGTCCCCCGTCCTCACTCCGGCCGGTCGCCTCCGGATGGCGTGCGAGCCGGCGATCGAGGCGCGACGACAATTCGGGAAATTCCTGCGCGAGGCGTTGTCCCACGCGCTCCCGGTAGCGGCGAAGCGCACCGAGAGCCGCGCGCACGGGGATGGCCCCGAAATCTCCAACCGAGTGCTCCCAAGCATCCAGGAGGTCCAGCAGAGGTCCGAGAGAGCTCGTGCCGAACAGAGGCGGAGGCTCCGGCAGAGCGAGTGTCTTCTCGATCTTGTGAAAATGCACGAAGAGGAGCGCCTCCAGCTTCGCCGCTCCTTCGTGCGAGCTCGGAGCGGCGTGAAAAACCGGAGGTACTGCTGGAGATCGTAGAGGGCGTCCACGCAATGAAGGAGGGATTGAACGGCCCGCGTCCCGAGAAGACGAGACAGCGGCCCCTGCGGTCTTCTGTTCGCGGAGCACGACCCAGCGATACGGGATTCTCACCGCTCTGCCCCTCGCCGGCATGCGAAGGCCGTCTCGAGGCTTCGTCGCCGGACGGGAGACGGGCTTTGAGGTCGCGCCGTCCGCTTTCGCCGAGACGATCTCGTCGTAGATCGTGGAGAGGCTCTCGAAAACCACGGAGAACGAGAACTTTTCGAGACAGATCCTGCGGTTGTGCTGGCCCATTCGACGAGCGCACTCTCGGTCGGCGACGAGGCGGCCGACGGCTTCGGTCAGCTCCTCCACGGCGGCGGGCGAAACGAGGTAGCCGCCCCGCCCCTCGTCGATCAACTCGGGAAGACCGCCGACGCGGGTGGACGACCACCGGAAGTCCCGCGGCCATGGCCTCGAGAACGGCATTGGGCGAGCCCTCTCGATGGCTAGGGAAAACGAGCAGATCGCTTTCGAGGAATCGCTCCAGCACATCATCGCGCGGGAGATGCCCTGTGGCGATCACGTTGGCAGGCGCCGCTTCGACCGCTTTCCGGACCTCTTTGGTGATCTCCCCGATGAGGATGAAGTCGACATGAGGCAGCTCGTCGCGCAGCGTCTCAGCAAGTCGATTGTTCCCTTGTCGACCGAGAGCCGTCCCGCGTAGACGGCTCGCGGGCGCGCTCTGTTCCCGGCCTCGGCCTCAGCGGCCGGGCGATGCCGCCATTCGTCCTCGACGAAGTTGGGGAGGTACGCCGCGCGTGAGGCAAGGCATTGGCGCTTCAGCAAGGTCTCCGAACCACGCGTCACCGCGATGTTGACGCTCGCCAATCTCATCAACCCACGAAACCCCAGCCGCGATCGGGGAGAGATGCGATTCATGAAGTCGGGCAGACTGCCGTGATAGTGCACGACCACAGGCACGCGGCAGACTCGCACGAGGGTCGTCACCAGCAAATCTCGCCAGACGCCGAGCGGCGAGACGCAGCAGTTGACGTGAACGACCTGGGGGCGGTTGAGGACGAGGTGGCGCATCACACCGATGACGAGACGGACCGCGTGCAGGACCCTTACGGCGGCTGGGCTGCGGTCGCCGGACCAAGGCCCGCCGACCCTTTCGAACAGGAAGCGCCGGCGCGCATTCGAAGCACCGATTCGGAGGATGCCTGCCCAGGTCGCAATCCCGCCGCGGGTGGGAGGAAGGTAGGAGATCACGAGGACCCGACGCGGGGTCATACGCGGAGGCTCTGACAGGCCTTGCGGAAGAGGACGAGCAGGAGGAAGGGACCCAGCCGTCGAGAGCGCCCCTGCGGTCTTCTGTTCGCGGAGCACGACCCAGCGATACGGCATTCTCATTGCCGCGCCTCTCCGGCATGCGAAGACCGTCTCGAGGCTAGCGTCGCCGGACGGGAGACGGCCTTCGAGGTCGCGCCGTTCGCTTTCGCCGAGACGATCTCGTCGTAGATCGTGGACAGGCTCTCGAAAACCACGGAGAACGAGAACTTTTCGAGGCAGATCCTGCGGTTGTGCTGGCCCATTCGACGAGCGCACTCTCGGTCGGCGACGAGGCGGCCGACGGCTTCGGTGAGCTCGTCCACGGCGGCGGGCGAAACGAGGTAGCCGCCCCACCCATCGTCGATCAACTCGGGCAGCCCACCGACGCGGGTCGCGACCACCGGAAGGCTCGCGGCCATGGCCTCCAGAACGGCATTGGGCGAGCCCTCTCGATGGCTGGGAAAAACGAGCAGGTCGCTGTCGAGGAACCATTCCAGCACTTTGTCGCGCGGGAGGTGTCCTGTAGCGATCACGTTGGCGGGCGCCGCTTTGAGTGCCCGCAGGATCTCTTTCGAGATCTCTCCCATCAGAATGAAGTCGACCTGAGGCAGCCCCCGCGCCGCGTGAAGCAGGTCGAGGGTTCCCTTCTCGACCGAGAGCTTTCCCGCATAGACGGCTCTCGCGCGCACTCCGTTCCTGGACTCGGCCTCCTGGGGGATGCGGTCCCGCCATTCGTCCTCGACGAAGCTGGGGAGATACGCCGCGCGTGAGGCGGGGCACTGGCTTTTCAGCAAGGCCTCCGACGCGCGCGTCACTGCGATGTTGACACTCGCCAATCTCATCAACCCGCGAAGCGCGAGCCGGGATAGGAGAGACAGGCGATTCATGACGTCGGGCAGACTGCCGCGGTAGTGCATGACCAGCGGCACGCGGCGCATCCGCACGAGGATGGCCACCATCAGATCTCGCCACAGGCCGGGCGGGAAGATGCAGCAGTTGACGTGAACGAGCTCAGGGCGACTGAGGACGAGGCGGCGCGTCACAGCAACGACGAGACGGATGGCGTGCAGGATCTTGACGACGAGCCGGCCGCGGTCGACGGACCGAGGCCCGCCGACCCTCTCGAACAGAAAGCGACGGCCCGTTTTTGAAGCACCGATTCGGAGGATCCTCACCCAGGTCGCGATCCCGCCGCGGGTCGGAGGAAGGTAGGAGATCACGAGGATCCGACGTGCCGTCATACGCGGAGGCTCCGACGCGCCTTGTGGAAGAGGGCGGGCAAGACGACTGGAGTATTCAGGTTCCCGTTTCGCGCCGCCAAGCGGACCTTCGTATACTCGGCGTATAAGCGGGTCCTCTTCATCTGGCCTGGGGTGACTCCGGGGAGCTTCATTCCTTCGACGAGGTAAGGGAACGGATCATCCGCCGGCGCCCGGAACAGATCGTGTTTCCGGGCCAGCTCCCAGAGGGGGGTGCCCGGCCTCGGCGTGGCGACGTTGGTGTACATGTAATGGAGGAACCCGCGCCTGCCGAGATCGCGCGCCCACCGAATGGTGCGGTGGCAGTCTTCCGTCGTCTCCCAGCAGAGCTGCCCGGCCTCCTCCCAGGCGGAGTAAAACTGGAAATAGCCGGCGATCTTGATTCGCCGGGCCGCGAGCGTGGCGCAGGTACTCTCGATCTGTTCGGTCGTGACCTGCTTCTGGACTCCCTTCAGCGCACGGTTCGACGCGGTCTCAAAGCCCATCGAGACGAGCCACACGTTTGCGGCGACCATGGCATCGGCCATGGCTTCCGGCATGACGTCGCCGCGGATGTTGAAGTTGAAATACAGGTCCCTGTGGCCGAGAGAGGCGATCCGATGGAGCAGGTCGAGAGCCCACGCCGTGCCGGCGTTGAACTCCTCGCACCAGAGGCGCATCTCCCGTACACCTCGATCGTAGAGGAAGCGGATCTCTTCGATGATGTTCCCGGGAGAACGCGAGCGGTAGGTCGGCCGACCGAAGATTTTCCAGACCGGTTCCGAGCAGAACGTGCAGCGAAACGGGCATCCCCGGCTGATGAGCACGCCCAGATAGGGATGTCGTTTGCTGTAGGGCATGCCGGGGAACCGATCGAAATCGATCATGTCCCACGCAGGCCAGGGGATGGCATCCAGGTCCTTCCGGAACGGAGACGGCGGGTTGTGACCGAGGGAATCTCCCGTCCGATACACGGCGCCGGGAATTTCCTCGATCCGCGGGCGTCCGGAGCCGAAGGATTCGGCGATCTGGACGATCGTGTCCTCGCACTCTCCCTGGAAACACGCGTCCGTCGGGGTCATGGTCATGATTTCGTCGGCCATGATCGATGCGTGGGATCCGCCGGCGATCACGGTGAGAGACGGGAATCTCTCCTTGACGGCTTTGAGCGTTCGGTGGCCCAGGCGGGCCATGGGTGTTTTGAAAGAGAGGCCGTAGACGTCCGGCCGATACTCGGCGATCGCTTCGAGATGCTCGCGCATTCCGCCAAAACCCTGGAGATAGCGAACTTCCACGTCCGCGGGAGAGAAGGACTTTCGGAGCGCTCCCAGGAGATAGAGAATCCCCATGGTCGGCTGGTAGTAGATGTAGTGCTCCTCCTCGACCGGGGGATCCGCCAGCATCACCCGAAGAGGCCTCCCGCCAGCACGAGCCGGAGTCACCGCTTCATCTCCTGGGATGCCTCTCCTCGGGCAGGGAGGATTCGGGCAGGAACCTCGGAAGCGGCGTCCGGTTGACCTGCGCCAGGAGAGGGCCTATTCCTGGCCGGATTCTATAGTCCAGCGGCGCGAGCTGTGTCCAGCCTTTTCTGAAGCGCCCGGTATCGGAGCTCAGGCCGGGACGAGCAGTTCGTGGGCCAGGAGCGCGTCGGCGGCCTCGCGGATGCGGTCGAAGGGGAGCCCCGCGCGATCCGCGATCTCGAGGAGGGTGGGGCCGCCGTCGGATTGGTTGAGGACCCAGAGCATCGCCATCTGCAGCTCGCCCGGATCCGGCTGCCCGCCGATCGCCCGGTAGAGCCCGCGGCGGCCGAGCTGGGGCTCGCCCCGGGGCTGCGTGTTGCGGTACCGGCCGTTGCCCTCGAGCACGCGCGACGATCGCGAGATACGCGCGCAGCGAGCTCGCGAGGCTCGCGGGCCGCACGAACGCGACGTCGTCGGCGGAGGTGTGGTACTCGGGGTACCGGCCGTGCGGAGTGCGCGTGAGGCTGCCGACGGGGAGATTGAACCCGGGCGAGTTGTACTGCCGCTCGTCGTATCCGTAGGGGGAGAAGTCGACGACGCCGTGCGGCTCTCCTGACGATCGCAGGACGTGCTGCGCGGCGCGGTCGATCTCGGCGTCGCCGCGCCGGGACTTCTTGTAGGTCAGGGGCCCGGCGTCGCCGACGCACGCGACCGTCAGGCCGGCGCGAATGCGCTCCGGCTCGTTGCGCGCGAGCCAGGCGATCGCACCGATCGTGCCGGGCACGAAGAGGAAACGGTACGTGTAGCGGCGCTCGGCCCTGGCCAGGAGCCGGGCGAGGGCCGCGAGAAGCGCGAGGCCCGAGAGGTTGTCGTTGGCGAGCGACGGGTGGCAGGCGTGCGCCGAGAAGAGGATCTCCTCCGAAGAGGATCCCGGAAGGACGAGCTCGCCGTAGTCCAGCCGCCCGGGCTCGAGGCTCGAATCGATCACGACCTCGTAGGACTCGTCGGTCAGCCGCTCGAGGTCGCGGTGGGAGAGACAGAAGCCCCAGTCCTCGGCGTAGTAGGACGTGCGGTAGGGAATCCAGTCCGGCCGGTCGGGGAGCGAGTGGAGCTTCGGCCGGAGGTCGGCCAGGCTCATGCGGGCGCGGACCGGGAACGCTGTAGTTGACGACGTGGAGGTTCGACTTCCGGAAGTCCACGACGCGCTCGCCCCGCGCGTTCGCGATCCAGGCGTCGCGGATGTTCCACTCCCGCGGCACCGTCCAGTCCAGGACGGCCGTGCCCGTGGGCACCGATTCCATGGCGAGACCCGTCTCGCGCCGCAGGATCTCGAGCGTGCGGCGGAGGCCCTCGCCGGTGATGCTCCGGCAGATCGGGTAGAGCTCGGCGACCAGGCCGTGCATCCAGGTCCCGAGGGCCTCGAAATCGGCGGACCGCCGGACCTCGCCGAGGGAGACCGGCGCGCTCATGGACGGAAGTCCGGATAGGTCCGGTCCCGCTCCACGATCACCCGTACGGGCTCCGGCCACCGGATGCCGAAAGCCGGGTCGTCGTAGCGCACGCCCGCGCCGTGGTCGGGGCTGTACTCCGCGGACATCTGGTACGCCACCTCCGTGCCGTCGGCGAGCGTGAGGAAGCCGTGCGCGAAGCCTTCGGGCACGTACAGCATCGTCCGGTTGTCTTCATCCAGGCGCACCGCGAAATGGCCGAGGTACGTGGCCGAGCCGGGGCGCAGATCGATGATGACGTCGTGGATCGCCCCCCGCGTGCATCGCACGAGCTTCGCCTCGGCGTGCGGAGGTCTCTGGTAGTGCATGCCGCGCAGCGTGCCCCGACGCTCGTTGTACGAGACGTTGGCCTGAGCGACGCGTGCGTTCAATCCGCGCTCGCGTGAACTCGCGCTCGACAGTATGTCCGCGCGAAGAAGCCCCGGGTGTCCGCGAAGCGCTGCGCGTCGACCACGAAGGCGCCGGCGAGAGGGGTTTCGGTGAAGCGCATCGGACGACGGGCCTAGTCGAGCACTCGGATTCGGCCCTGAAACCCGAGCGCCGCGGCCTGGCCGCGGATCTCGGTCTCGAAAACCGGGTGCGTAATGAGAAGCTCGTCGGGAGGATTCGCGGCGAGGGATTCCGGAGCGGCCACGGGCTGGGCCGTGCGAGGCATGTGGAGCCCCTGCCGCTTCGGGTTGATGTCGACGAGGAACGGGACTTCCTCGCCCGGACGCAGGGCGGAAAGGAAGCTTACGGCCCGCGCCCCCGAACCCCACAGGACGGCCGTCCGTCCCGCGCGGCGGAGCCCGGCGAGCCAGTCGCTCCAGCGGGCGACCTTTTCCCGATAGAGCTCTCGGAACGTCGAGATCTCGCGCGCGAGGGCCTCGATCTCGACCGACTCCTCGGCGCGGCCCCGGGCGCCGAAGGCCGGCGCCGGGCTGGCCTCGAGGCCCAGGTACTCGTCGCCAAAGCACGGCGCGACGGCGCGGACCTCGAAGCCTGACTCGGTGAACAGCCGGGAGAGGGAAGGGATCGTGAAATGCGAGCATTCCTCGTAGACCACGTTCCAGACGACGCGTCGGCGGAAATTCACGGCGCCGTCGGGGACCTCGAAGTAGACCAGGCTCCGCGTACGGTCTCCGAGAGCCCGGCGCACCATCCCGACGAATCCGCGGAGATCCTCGATGGCGTTGAGCACGTGGCGGCAGCAAAGCAGATCCACGTTCTCCGAGGCGAACTTCTCGGAGTAGAAATCCCGGATCAACCGCACCGGGCCCGACGACATCTCCGGCTGCCGTGGTGGTCGGATCGATGCCGATGCCGCGGTTGCCGCCCTCCTCGCAGAGGGCCCGAAGGAAGTCGCCCTTCCCGCTGCCGATCTCGATGACGGCCTTTCCGCGGAGGTTGTGGTCGCGCACGAGGCGCGCGACCAGGCCGTCGATGAAGTCGCGATAGACCGGTGAATAGTGGAGCGAGATGTCGTAGCCGGGGGGGTACTGGAGGAGCCCGGGATCGAACGCGCGGTTGCCGATGTAGCCGCACCGCCCGCAGAAGACGAGCTCGATGTCGCCGGTCGGCGCAGCCGCCGCTTCCGCCCGCGAGGGCCAGAGAAGGCCGTCCTGGACCGGGACACCCTCGACGCGGAAGAACAACTCCGGCGACGGCCCGCCGCATACCCGGCATTCGTACGCCTGTCCGGCGGCCGTGCTCGCCAGGGTCAATCGGCCTCTCAGGAGACGTCCACGCGCGGGATCGGGACGACGAAGCGTCCGCCCCACTCCCGGACGTAGGCGAGTTGCTCCGTGATTTCGTCCTTGAGATTCCACGGGAGGATCAGCACGTAGTCGGGCCGGGTCTCCCGAATGCGCTCGGGCGGGAAGATCGGAATGTGCGTGCCGGGCGTGTAGCGCCCGTGCTTGTAGGGGTTGCGGTCGACGGCGTAGTCCACGAAGTCCGTGCGGATCCCGCAGTAGTTCAGAAGCGTGTTGCCCTTTCCGGGGGCGCCGTAGGCCGCGACCGACTTGCCCGCGCGGCGTGTCTCGATCAGAAAATCGAGGAGGGCGCGCTTGGTTTCCTCGACGCGCGGGGCGAAGGAGGCATAGCGCTCCATCGTGCGAAAGCCCTGGGCCTCCTCCGCTGTCCGCAGCGCGGCGACGGCGGGCTCCTCGGCGCGGACGGTCCCGGCGTGGCCGGCGTAGATGCGGAGCGATCCTCCGTGCGTCGGGATCCGGTCGACGTCGAAGATTCTCAGGCCGTGCGCCGAGAAGATCTCGATCACGGTCGTGAACGACAGGTAGGAGAAGTGCTCGTGGTAGATCGTGTCGAATTGATTCTCGTCCATCAGCCGCCACAGGTGCGGGAATTCCATCGTCACGACCCCGTCGGCAGCGAGAAGGATCTTCAGGCCTCCCACGAAATCGTTGACGTCGGGCACGTGCGCGAGCACGTTGTTTCCGACGATCAGATCCGCGGGTCCGGGGTCGCGGACGAGATCGCCGGCGGTCTCCCGCCCGAAGAAACGGACGACCGTCGGCACGCCGCGCTCCACGGCCGCTTTCGCCACGTTGGCGGCGGGCTCGACGCCGAGCACGGGAATCCCCTTCTCGACGAAGTACTGGAGCAGATAGCCGTCGTTCGAGGCGATCTCGACGACCCGCGATCGGCCGTCGAGGCCAAAGCGGTCGGCCGCCATGTCGGTGTAGTCCTTCGCGTGCTTCAGCCAGGAGGTCGAGTACGACGAAAAGTAGGCGTACTCGGTGAAGATCTCGGCCGGGGACACGTACTCCTGGAGCTGGACCAGGAAGCACTTCTCGCAGACCCAGACGCGCAGCGGGTAGAAGGGCTCCATCCGGTTGAGCTCGTCGGCGCGCAGGAAGGTCTCGCAGAGCGGGGACATGCCGAGATCCACGAACGTGGTCCGGAGCGGAGCCCGACAGAAGCGGCAGAGAGGCGCCGTCGCGGACGTCATCGATCGAATGTGCGTCAATGCCGGTCAGCCCGGTGCCTGTGAGAGGCCAGCCAGTGGCCCGACCGCGTCCGCAGCAGGACAGTCCTCAACGCCATGCGGACGTCCCGAACCAGCGTTCTCAATCGTTCTCGCGTCAGGAGGTAGCGTCCGATCTCGGCGAAGCAGGATATCCGCTCGCGAAGCGGGAGCGGCGCTCGCATCACGGACCGCGCGTACTCGGCCGGACGGCGCCACGCCGGGAAAGTCACGGTGCCGGCCTTCTTCGGATCGGACCAGCGAATCCGCTCGTGGATGGGGATTCTCTGGCCGCTGTTGGGATGGACTCTCCGGTAGAACAGGACCTCCGGGATCTCGACCAGCTTCCCGTGGAGGGCCAGCTCCGCCTGCCAGTAGGCATCCGATGCAGGGTACGGCACGAGCGGCGGCATCTGCCGCAGGACGCTCGAACGGATCATTCCGAGGCACGCGATCACCGGACGCATGCCGATGGCGTCGCGAAACCGCTCCGAAGGCCTGGACGATTCCGTGAACGGCCGCCCTTCGTCGGTGCCGACGACGTCGCCCGCGCCGTCGATCTGGTGGGCACGCGAGTGGCCGAACACGACCTCCGGATCGGCCTCCAGAACCGCGAGCACACGCTCCAAGATACCGGGATCGAACCGGTCGTCGTGCGCCGCACCCAGAAAATACTCGCCCCGGGAGAGCTCGACGCAGCGGTAGTAATTGCGGTCGCCGCCGATGTTCACGGGATTGCGAACGTAGCGGATCCGCGGGTCCCGGGCGGCGTAGCTCTCGCAGATGTCCGCCGTGCGGTCGGTCGACGCGTTGTCGGAGATGACGACTTCGTAGTTGCGGTAGGTCTGCGCGGCGATCGAGTCCAGAGCCTCCTCGAGGTAGTCCTCCCCGTTGTAGACGGGCAGACCGATGCTCACGAAGGGCTTTTGGCCCTCCGACCTCGCGTCGGTTGGTGCCATAGAAGAAATGCTAGCAGGGGAGTCAAGCCGGCCGGCCCCGCGCGGCCCGTCCTGCAAGCTAGGGCTGCTCGGGGTAGAACGTCGGATCTTGGGAGGCATTGTCGATCACGGAGGCAAACGCCAGCAGGAACCGGCCGCCGCCGTCCACGCGGAGCGACAGTGCCACACCCTCGGGGAGGTCCACCCCGGGAAAGAGGGCCGCGAGGTTGCGTTGCACGTAGCCCTGCGGCGGAACGACGACGGTGGCCGTGCCGAGCTCGGTCGCCGGGGGAGCGATCAGCCGAAGAGCGGCCGTGGTCGAAGCGGCATGCGGGTTGACCAGGCCCACGTTGGTCCGGAACGCGTCGTCCTGACGGACGCCCAGCAGGGACCCGCGCGAGACGAGCTGCTCTTCCGCGAGGGCCTCGACCTGCTGGCCCACCGTGCCCGCGGTCCGCGTCGCGTCCGTCAGGATCCGTTCGAAGACGGTGACGCCCGGCGAGGAGTCGCTCTGGATCCTCAGGGCGCCGTACGTCTCGGTCAACCCGAAGAGGGCGAACAAAGCGTCGTCCATATGGAGCGTTTCGTACGGACCGAGCACGAAGCGCGCGGTCGGGGCCGAGGAGTTGTCCCGGTCGTGCTCGAGAAAGGTGACCGTGACGGCTGCCGGGCCCTGGCCGCTGTTCGCGATGGAGATCTCGCTTCGAAAAAACGCGTCTCCGAATCCCGTGATCCCCGCGATGCCCGGGACGTACAGGACCGGCGCCGGAGACTGGGCCGCGTAATAGGTCGGATCGCTGGACGCGTTGTCGGTCACGGCGGCATACGCCAGGGGAGCGCGGCCGGTGCCGGAAGGCCGGATGTGTGCCGTCAAGCCGGTGCCCGTCACGCCCGGGAAGAGCTGGGAGAGCGACCACTGCTGCTGCGCCCCGGGCTCGAGCGAAAGCGTCGCGCGGCCGGCGATGTTCCCGTAACCGTCCCGAAGCTGAAGAGAGAAGGTCTGCGGCGCGTCGGAGGGGTTCACCGCTCCGACGTTCGTGCGGAAGTCCGGCCCGATCGCGAGGTTCGAGAGATAGCGCACGCCGGTTTCGTTGGCGTCCGTCGAGAGGCCGGCGGCGCCGAGACCGAGCGTCGCGCCCGCGTCGTCGACGTACGTCCGTCCGGCCAGGCGGATCGGCGCGGCCGGCGAACCTTCCGTTTCGACGCGGAGAGACCCGAAGGCGTTGTCCACGCCGAACTGTGCGGCCACGGCGTCGACGAGAAGGCGTGTTTCGCCGGGAGCCAGCGACAGGGAGGTCTCGACCGGGGTGACGCCGCCGCTTCCGGAGAAGACGAGCCGCGCGGTCACGGCCTCGTCCGTCGGGTTCTCGAGCGCGACGTCGGTGACGAAGGTCGCCCCTCCGGCGCCGAGGACATGGCCGGCGACCGGGAGAGTGGCGGTATGCGTCCCGGGTGAGTCGGCGACCGTGATCTCGCGGGTGCGCGTGCTCGAGCCGCCGTCGTTGGACACGGTGAGCCGTACGACGTAGGTTCCGGCGGCCTCGAAGGTGTGCTGGGGCGCTTCGGCCGTCGAAGTGTTTTCCGCGCCCGAGGCCTCGTCGCCGAACTCCCAGAGGCGCGAGCCGGCCGGGCCGCGAGACAAATCGTCGAACGACACGGTCTCCCCGGCCGTCGGCGAGCGCGGAGCGAAGGAGAAGGACGCTGCCGGCCGCTTGCCGTTGGACGACGGAGGCTTCGGGACGACGACGAAGACCTGGAAATCCGGACCGGTCCCCGTCGGCGTCGGAAGGCCTACGGGAGTCGCAGGGACGAGACCAGTCATCGGCAGCGACACCGTGGAGGAGCCGTCGTAGGTTCCCGAGCGCACGACTGGCCCGAAGAAGTTCTGGGCATTTCGAATCTCGTACTCGGTCCCGGCGCTCAGGATGCCCTTGAGGCTCACCGCGACCGTTCCCTGGCGATCCCAGTTGTAAATGGTGATGTTCGCTCGCTCGGGCTCGTATGCGTTGGGCCGGACGAATACCTTCACTCCGGTCGGACGGGCGGAGAAGTAGGCGTTGCCCGGGAACGTCCGGCCAACTCGAAGCCCGAGACCGTGCCGTAGAGCGTGTTACCAGACATGGTGATGGGCGCGAACGCGTTGATAAGCGCGAGCGCCCGGCCCGCCACGAGGTAGTTGTCCAAGATCGTCGGCGATGCGATGCCCTTGCTGTAGCCGAGATTGGCCGCCACTCCCCCAGGGACCGAGAAGTAGGAGTAGTTGTTCAGGAGGACGATCTTCTTCGCGACTTTCTCCGACGAATCGGGGCTCCGGCCGCCGGACATCCGCTTGCGCCGATCAGGAAGTTCGTCTGCGGGCCCGACACGTGGGAGAGCGTTCCGTTGTTGAAGGACGTGTTTCCCTCGAAGTACATGTTGATGAGCTTGCCGCCTTCGGTGTAGGCGTGAATGCCCCATCCGAATTGGCGCGAAGATGATGTTGTCGACGATCCGCTTGTTGCCCGTGTCGTTCTGAACGTAGATCCCGTGGCCGTGGCCACGATCCGGCGCGTCATGGCCGTTGTAGTAGATGAGGCAGCCGTTGATCTCCGCATCCGGTGCGGCGTCCGTCGACAGCACGCCCTGTCCTGTGTCGTGGACAACGAGATTGATCAGTTTTGACCCCGGGCTCAGGAGGTGGACCCCCGCGCCGCGCTTTGCGGAGGTGCCGGGGGAACGGACGAGCGGGCGGTGTTCGAGTTGGTGACTTCGAAGCCCCAAAGCCACGTGTACGAACCTCGCAAGTTGATCGTGGGTAATTCGACGCCGTCGTTGGCGTCGATCGTGGCGCGTTCGCCGGGATACTGCCGCACGATGATCGGCTTGTTGGGCTCTCCCTTGAGCTGGCTGGTAAAGCGTCCGGTGTAGGTCCCGCCTCGGAGCCAGATGGTGTCGCCGGGCTTGACCGAGCCGGGGTGCGTGAAGGCCTTCGCGAGGCTCCAGGGACTGCCCGCGCTCCCGTCCCCGGAGGAGATCCCTGTCGGCGAAACATAGAAGTCGGACGCGGCCAGGGGCAGCGCGAGCAGCAGCGCGGCCAGGGTGAGGACGGGACGACGCAGATTGTCCATAGGGGCACAATCATAGCGCCGCTCCCGGGCCCGGAGGGCCCTTCAGGAGGCTTTTAAGGGCTACTGGAGGCTGAAAGTGGTGACCAGAAAGGCGGCCATCTGGGCTCGTGTCGTGGAATTGGACGGACAGTACTTCCCGCCCCCGCATCCGGAAGTGATCCCGCGATCCGCGAGCTCCTCGATCCACGCCGCGGCGAAGGCGTTTGCGGGAACGTCGCTGAAGAGGGTCCCTGTCGCGGGAGGTGGCGCGTACGCGGAGCCCAGGAGGGACTTCAGGAGGAAGACGGCCATCTGCGCCCGCGTGATGGCGGCGTTCGGGCAGTAGTCTCCACCGCCGCAACCCGCGGCGATTCCCTCTTCGGCGAGCTGCTCGATCCAGGCGGCCGCGAATGCGCCCGCGGGCACGTCGTCGAATACGTTGCCCGAGGCTGCCGGAGGCAGGAAGGCCGCGCCGTGCGCGGACTTCAGCAGGAAGACCGCCATCTGCGCGCGCGTCACGGCCGCGTTCGGACAGTAGTTTCCGCCTCCGCAACCGCTCGTGATCCCGTTGGCCGCGAGAGCGTGAATGACGTCGTGGAACAGGTGGCTCTGTGGCACGTCGAAGAACTCGTAGGGTCCGGGCGTGCTGGTCAGGATGAAAGCCTGAAACTCGGGTCCTGTCGCGGGCGGGGCCGGAACACCGATGGGGGTCGCGGGCGCGAGACCGGTCATGGGGACCGAAATCGAGCCGCCGTCGTAGATCCCGGAAACGACCGGCGCGGCGAAGGGGTTCTGGGCGTTCGTGAGGGAATACGCGGACCCGGTCGACAGAACCGACGAGAGGTCCAGGCTCACCGTCGGGTCGAGGTCCCAGTTGTAGATCGCGATGTTGGCCCGCCCGGCCTCGTACGCGTTGGGACGGATGAAGACCTTCACGCCGGTGGGCAGGCTCGATCCGTAGTAGGTATTGCTCGGGAAGGACGACTGGGAAAACCCCGAGATGGGTCCGACGAACGAGTTGCCCGTGATCAGCAGCGAGCTGCAGCCGTTGACGTCGAGGGACTGGTTGCCGACGAGATAGTTGTTCGTGACGTCCGGTGATGTGCAGCCGGCGGCATAGCCGAGATCGTTCTTGCTGGCGTAGTCCGCGTTGTACGTGTAGTTCGAGTTCAGCTTGGGATTAGCCGCGACGTTCTGGGTACCGCCCACGAGGATGTTGGCGTGCCAGCCGCCCGAGAGCCCGCCGTTATTGAACGAGATGTTGCCCTGGAAGTCGAGGTTGTCCATGTGGCCGCCCTCGCCGTACGCGTGGATGCCCCAGCCGAACTGCTGGAAGATGATGTTGTCGTAGATCTGCTTGGTCGTCGATCCCAGGTTCTGGGCGTAGATCCCGTGGCCGTGGCCGCGATCCGGCGCGTCGTAGCCGTTGTAGTAGAAGAGCGTGCCGTAGATGCGGGCGTCGGTCGGCGTCCTCGCCGGTGAGCACGCCCTGGGACGTGTCGTGGATGACCATGTTGATCATCCGCGTGCCGTCGCCCGATAGGTGGACCGCGGTGCCCCGCCGGGGCGGAAAGCTCCCGCTCGGCGACCATCGCGTGGGATCCGAGTTGAAGATCTCAAAGCCCCAGAACCAGGTGTACTTGCCCAGGATGTTCAGCGTGACCTCGTTGCCGTTGTAGTTGCCGTCGATCCGGGCTCGCTCGCCGGGGTACTGGCGGACGATGATCGGACTGGCCGAGGTGCCGACCAGGTGACTCGTGTAGGGCGGGGCGTTGTAGATGCCTCCCCGCAGCCAGATCGTGTCGCCCGGCTGCACCGCCGAAGGGTGATCGAGGGCCGATCTGTAGCCGCCAGGGATTGTTCAAGCTTCCGGTTCCGTTCGCGGCCGCCGTCGGCGACACGTAGAAGTCCGTGGCGGCTGCGACGAAGCCGCCAACAGCAGGCAGACGCCGAGCGCTAACCCCGCGAGTCTCCGTAACTTGATTTGCACTGAAAGGAGACTACTTCACCACGCCAGGCCCCCGCGACTGGCCGCAGAGACCTTCTTTGTACAGTGACCGTGACCACTCCGTGTTCTGTTCTTCGGGACAGGCGTAAGTCTCTTCCGAACTGCCCGAGCGTGGGAGGCAACTTCCGAAGGCACGGGCAGATAGCCCAGCCGTTTCCTTGCGCCTTCCTCGGGAAGGGCCGCCGTCCCGGAATCGCCAACGAGGACGCCCGAGGATGATGACCGACGGATGAGAAGCTTGGCGGGACCGGCTACGGCAGGTCGAAGGCCTTGACGAGGAACGCGGCGATCTGGCCCCGCGTGTTGATCCGGTTGGGACAGTAGTTCCCGTTCCCGCAGCCCGCCGTCACTCCCTGCTGGGCGAGCTTCTCGATCCAGCGGGCGTAGGTGTTGGACGGAGGGATGTCTTCGAACATGCCGACGGCCGGCGGCGGAACGTAACCGGGGTTGTGCGTGGCCTTCACCAGGAAGACGGCCATCTGCTTGCGCGTGACCGGACGGTTGGGGCAGTACTTGCCGTTGCCGCAGCCCGTCGTGATGCCCTCCTCGGCCAGCTGCTCGATCCAGGCCGCCGCGAAGGCTCCGGCCGGAACGTCCGTGAACACGCGGCCCGTCGCCGGCGGCGGGACATAGTCGCTGCCGTACTTGGCTTTCAGGATCAAGACGGCCATCTGGGACCGCTTCACGGATTCATCGGGGCAGTAGTTTTCGTCTCCGCAGCCTCCGGTGATCTCGTTGCGCGCCAGGTTCTCGACGAAGTCGTAGAACGGGTTCGCCGGCGTGACGTCCCAGAACGAGTTCGTGTTGCCCTCGGTGGGGACGAAGTCGAAGTCGTTGGTCAGGATCACGCGATCCGCCCGCGTCAACGGCCGGCGCGCCTTGAAACGGATCGTGTGGTCTCCGGCGGTGAAGTGAAAGACCCTGGGGTTGATCGTGAGTGGAACGCCCGCTGCACCCCGGCCATTCACGCGTGTCCATTGCCAGTTCGGTCCCCAGGTGCCTTCCGCGACGTCGTAGATGTCGTAGGGTCCGTCGTCCGCTCGCACGTCGAAGGAGTCGTGATCGTTGTCGATGGCGTGGACGCGGCACCACACGACGTAGTTGCCCGTCACCGGGATCGTGAAGTTCCAGGTCGCCGTGCCGCTGTTGGCCGTCTCCGACGTGATGTACCAGCCGCCATACGCCTGCGTGCCCGGGAGCGTCTCCATGGGCCCGGTCAGATCGCCCGCCTCCGCCTCGATGCGGACCAGGTCCGGCGTGGGCGTCGGAGTCGGCGTCGGACCCGGCGAAGTGGGCGTGCGCGTGGGGGTCCGCGTCGGCGTGCGCGTGGCGGACGGAGGCACGGAGGTGGCTGTGCGTGTCGGCGTGCGCGTGGCGGATGGAGGCACGGAGGTGGCCGTGCGTGTCGGGGTCCGCGTGGCGGACGGAGGCACGGAGGTGGCCGTGCGCGTCGGCGTCCGCGTGGCGGACGGAGGCACGGAGGTGGCCGTGCGCGTCGGCGTGCGCGTGGCGGACGGAGGCACGGAGGTGCCGTGCGTGGCCGTCGGCGGGACGGCCGTGGTCGTGTTCGAGGGCGTGCGCGTCGCGGTCGGCGGCACGGAGGTCGCGGTGCGGGTCGGAGTCGCGGTCGGCGGGACGGCCGTGGTCGTGTTCGAGGGCGTGCGCGTCGCGGTCGGAGGCACGGAGGTCGCGGTGCGCGTCGGCGTGGCCGTCGGCGGAACGGGCGTGGTCGTATTCGAAGGCGTCCGCGTCGCGGTCGGCGGCACCGATGTCGCCGTGCGCGTCGGAGTCGCGGTCGGAGGAACCGGTGTCGTCGTATTCGAAGGCGTTCGCGTTGCCGTCGGGGGAACGGGAGTCCCGGTCGGGGTCGATGTGGCCGTCGGCGGAACCGGCGTGCTCGTATTCGACGGGGTACGGGTCGGAGTGGACGTCGGCGGGACGACCGTCGCGGTGTTCGACGGGGTGCGGGTCGGCGTCGAAGTCGGCGGCACGGCCGTGAACGTCGATGTCGGGGTCCAGGTCGCGGTCGGCGGGAGCGAAGTCGGGGTGCGCGTTGCGGTGGCGGTCGACGTGGCCGTCGAGGTGGGGGTCGGGCTCGGGCTGCCTCCTGCCGAAGCCGGGAGGAGGACGAAGGCGTTGAACTCGGGCCCTGTCGGAGCGGGTGCGGCGACCCCGATGGGGGTCGCGACGGAGAGGTTGTTCATCGGCAGCGTGATCGAGCCGCCCGAGTAGGTTCCGGTCAACACAGGCGCACCGAAGAAGTCGGCGGCGTTGCGCACCTCGAAGCCGTCGCCGGGCGAGAGGACCGAGCTGACATTCACGGACACCGTGTTCTGCAGGTCCCAGTTGTAGATCGCGATGTTGGCTCGGCCGGCCTCGTAGGCGTTGGGACGGATGAAGACCTTCACGCCGGTGGGCAGGGTCGATCCATAGTAGGTATTGCTCGGGAAGGCCGACTGGGAAAACCCCGAGATGGGCCCGACGAACGAGTTGCCCGTGATCAGCGGCGAGCTGCAGCCGTTGATGTCGAGGGACTGGTTGCCGACGAGATAGTTGTTCGTGACGTCCGGTGATGTGCAGCCGGCGGCATAGCCGAGATCGTTCTTGCTGAGCGTAGTCCGAGTTGTACGTGTAGTTCGAGTTCAGCTTGGGATTGGCCGCGACGTTCTGGGTGCCGCCCACGAGGATGTTGGCGTGCCAGCCGCCCGAGAGCCCGCCGTTGTTGAACGAGATATTTCCAAGGAAGTCGAGGTTGTCCATGTGGCCGCCCTCGCCGTACGCGTGGATGCCCCAGCCGAACTGCTGGAACATGATGTTGTCGTAGATCTCCTTGGTCGTCGATCCGAGGTTCTGGGCGTAGATCCCGTGGCCGTGGCCGCGATCCGGCGCGTCGTAGCCGTTGTAGTAGAAGACCGTGCCGTAGATGCGGGCGCCGCTGGCGGTCTCGGGGGTGAGCACGCCCTGGGACGTATCGTGGATCACCATGTTGATCATGCGCGTGCCGTCGCCCGACAGGTGGATCGCGGTGCCCCGCCGGGGCGGAAAGCTCCCGTCCGGCGTCCATCGCGTGGGATCCGAGTTGAAGATCTCGAAGCCCCAGAACCAGGTGTACTTGCCCAGGATGTTCAGCGTGACCTCGTTGCCGTTGTAGTTGCCGTCGATCCGGGCCCGCTCGCCGGGGTACTGGCGGACGATGATCGGCTCGGCCGAGGTCCCCACCAGGTGGCTCGTGTAGGGCGGGGCGTTGTAGATGCCTCCCCGCAGCCAGATCGTGTCGCCCGGCTGCACCGCCGAGGGGTGATCCAGGGCCGTCTGCAGCTTCCAGGGATTGTTCAAGCTTCCGGTTCCGTTCGCGGCCGCCGTCGGTGAAACGTAGAACTCGGAAGCAAGAACGCCGTCGGCCCCGTAGAGCAGACCGAGCGCGAGCAAAGTGTTGGCGAATCGTCGAATCTTGGTTGACACTGTGCGAAGACTAACCTCGCGGGCCTACAAAATGCGACTGGCCCGCGAGGCTTTCTTCGTACACTGCCCGCCTTCGGAACAAAAGCTGTCCCGGAGGACAGGATCCCGAAGCTCCTACGACGAGTCGATCAGGGCGCCTCGTTCGGCACGAAGGACAAGTCGTTCGTCACGATGACGCGGTCGACTCGCGTGTTCGTTTCGCGGCCGCGGAACTCGAGCGTATGCGATCCCGCGGAGAGCGAGAACGTCCTCGGATTCAGCGTCAGGGGCACACCCGTGCCGCCCCTTCCGTTCAGCCGCGTCCACTGCCAGTTCGGGGACCACGTGCCTTCCGCCGTGTCGTAGACGTCCTCGGTCCCCGAGTCCATCTTCACGAAGAACGAGTCTTCGGACGAGTTGGCAGACTTGACCCGGCACCAGACGACATAGGTGCCCGGAACCGACACGCTAAAAGTCCAGTCGCCGGTGCCCGCGTCGGCGACCATCGTGCGGGCCAGCTTCCCGCCGAACGCGCCCGAGTCGTTGGCGCTCGCCATCGGGGACGTCAGGACCGGAGCCTCGGCCTCGATGCGCAGGAGGACCTGGCTTCCTCCCGGCGTCGGGGTGCGAGTGCGGGTGGGCGTGCGCGTCGCCGTCCGCGAAGGAGTCCTGGTGGGGGTCCGGCTCGGTGTCCGGTGCGCGTGGGCGTCCGCGTGGGGGTCCGGCTCGGGGTCCGCGTCCGGGTCGCCGAAGGGGCCGGTCCCGTCGGGGTCTTCGTGGGCGTCTTCGTCGGCGTGCGGGTGGCGGTGCGCGTGCGGCGTGCCGAGTCGCCGTCGGCGCCCCCGCCGTATGCGTCGGGGTCGGCGCGCCGCCCGGGGAGGCGGGGAGGAGGATGAAGGCATTGAACTCGGGACCGGTCGGATTCGGAGCGACGACGCCGATGGGGGTCGCCACGGAGAGGTTGTTCATCGGCAGCGTGATCGAGCCGCCCGAGTAGGTTCCGGTCAGCACCGGCGCGCCGAAGAAGTCGGCGGCATTGCGCACCTCGAAGCCGTCTCCCGGCGAGAGGATCGAGCTGACGTTCACGGATACCGTGTTCTGGAGGTCCCAGTTGTAGATCGCGATGTTGGCGCGCTCGGCCTCGTAGGCGTTGGGACGGACGAAGACCTTCACGCCCGGTGGGCAGGCGTCGATCCGTAGTAGGTATTGCTCGGGAAGGACGACTCGGAAAACCCCGAGATCGGTCCGACGAACGAGTTGCCGGTGATCAGCAACGAGCTGCAGCCGTTGATGTCGAGGGACTGGTTGCCGACGAGATAGTTGTTGGTGACGTCCGGTGACGTACAGCCGGCGGCATAGCCGAGGTCGTTCTTGCTGAGGTAGTCCTCGTTGTACGTGTAGTTCTGGTTGAGCTTGGGATTGGTCGCGGCGTTCTGGGTACCGCCCACGAGGATGTTGGCGTGCCAGCCGCCCGAGAGCCCGCCGTTATTGAAGGAGATGTTGCCCTGGAAGTCGAGGTTGTCGAGGTGGCCGCCCTCGCCGTACGCGTGGATGCCCCAGCCGAATTGCTGGAAGATGATGTTGTCGTAGATCTGCTTGGTGGTCGATCCCAGGTTCTGGGCGTAGACGCCGTGGCCGTGGCCGCGATCCGGCGCGTCATAGCCGTTGTAGTAGAAGAGCGTGCCGTAGATGCGGGCGTCGGTCGCGGCTTCTGAGACGAGCACGCCCTGGGACGTGTCGTGGATCACCATGTTGATCATCCGCGTGCCGTCGCCGGAGAGGTGGACCGCCGGTACCCCGCCGGGGCGGAAAGCTCCCGTCCGGCGACCATCGCGTGGGATCCGAGTTGAAGATCTCGAAGTCCCAGAACCAGGTGTACTTGCCCATGATCGTCAGCGTGGGCTGCGTTGCCGTTGTAGTTACCGTCGATCCGGGCCCGCTCGCCGGGGTACTGGCGGACGATGATCGGGTTGGCAGAGGTGCCGACCAGGTGGCTCGTGTAGGGCGGGGCGTTGTAGATCCCTCCCCGCAGCCAGATCGTGTCGCCCGGCTGCACGGCGGAGGGGTGGTCCAGGGCGGTTTGCAACTTCCAGGGACTGTTGAAGCTTCCGTTCCCGTTCGCGGCCGCCGTCGGTGAAACGTAGAAGTCGTCACCGAAGATCGTGGAGGCCGAGAGCAGCAACAGAAGGAGGCCGAGCCGGACGGGCACGCGAAAAGGTGGAAAAGTTTTGGACATGAATCGGGCTCCATGACGAGTTGACAAAATGGTTGACGGAGCGAGGCTAGTCGCCTCGGCGGTGCCGGGGCTACTGGTCAGGGAGTCCCCAGTACGTACAGGCAGGGGTTTTCGCCGGACCTGACCGAAGGGACAGTGGGTCCCTTGCAGCGCCGAGGCAAATCCCGTACCCTCGTGTCAGTGGTAAAAGCTTCGCGTCCGACCCGGCGGGCGACCGTCTGCCTGCTCGCATTCCATCCGCTGGTGCTCTCGGAGTTTCAGCGGCTCCTGGAAAACGAGTCGCTGGTCGTCCAGCCGAAGCGACTCGAGCCGGACCTCATCGCCGATCCGGCCAAGCTCAACGTGCCCAAGGCCGCGGTCTACGTCGTCGAGAGCCATGCGCACCGGCCGACGACGGAGGCGCTCGTCGTCGGAGTGCTGGGCCGCCAGCCCGGCGCCCGCGTGGTCGTGGTGGCCGAGACGTTCGACCAGTCGGCGGCGTTTCCGCTCCTGAGGCTCGGGGCGAAAGGGCTGCTCACGTTCGCCGAAGCCGCCGAGCAATTGCAGCGGGCGGTCGAGGAGGTCGCGGGCGGCGGCTTCTGGGTGCCGCGGAACCTGCTCTCCCGGTTCGTCGACGAGACGATTTCCTCCGTGCGGCGTCCCCGCGGCCCGGCCGGGCCGGCGCGGCTCTCACGCCGGGAGAAGGAAGTGCTCGACGCGCTCCTCGAGAACCTCTCCAACAAGGAGATCGCCGCGAAGCTCCACATGTCCGAGCGGACGGCGAAGTTCCACGTCTCGAATCTCCTCGCGAAGTACGGCGTCCGCCGGCGCGCCGACCTGATCCTCCTGACCTACACGCAGCTCGACCGCCCGGTCGACCGCCCCGTCTGAAGCGCGCGATCCCCTACGCTTTCGCCGGAAGGAACGACGCCTCCTTCAGGTGGCGGATGATGGCATCCGCGGCTTCTTCCGGAGTCATCGCCACGGTGTCGATGTCGAGCTCCGGGCGGACGGGCGGCTCGTAGGGATCGTCGATTCCGGTGAATCCCTTGATCTTTCCAGCCTTCGCCTGGGCATACAGACCCTTCACGTCCCGGTCCGCGCACACGTCGACGGGAGTGTTGATGTAAGCCTCGATGAACTTGTCCTTTTCGAAACGGGATCGGACCTCTTCGCGCGTCGCCCGGTAGGGGCTCACCGCGGCGCAGAGCACGACACCTTCGTGGCGCACGATCTCCGAAGCCACGAACCCGATCCTCAGGATGTTCGTCTCCCGATCCTCCTGGCTGAACCCGAGGCCCTTGGACAGGTGCGTCCGGACGACGTCGCCGTCCAGAATCGTGACCCTTCGCCCGTATTCGGAGAGCTTCGCCGCCAGGATCGACGCCACCGTGGACTTGCCTGCGCTGGGCAGGCCCGTGAACCACACGCAGAAGCCCTGGCGCTCCTTGGGCGGATGCGCGAGCGTCAGGACTTCGGCGACTTCGGGGCGCGTGTACCAGGCGGGAAGAAGCCTTCCCTTGCGCAGGTAGTTGTCGCGCACCTCGGTTCCCGAAATGGACTGGGTCTTCTTCTCAGGGGCGAGGCCTTCGGCGGCTTCGTAGCGGTCCTCGTCCGGCAGATACACGAATTCGCTGAAGGCGAGGGGCCGGACGCCGATCTCGTCGGCATGGCGCCGGGCGAGCTCGTGAGCCCCGAGCGGGTCGTAGAAGGGCACCCCCTTCGAGTCCTTACCGGGGCTTGCGTGATCGCGTCCGATGATGAAGTGGCTGGCGCCGTAGTTGCGGCGGATGATCATGTGCCAGAGCGCTTCCCGCGGACCGGCCATGCGCATGGCCATCGGCAGGATGCTCAGCAGGGCCCGGTCCGGATCGTAGTAGTTGGCGAAGAGGGCCTGGATGCTGCGGACTCGGGTGAAATAGTCGATGTCCTCGAGACGCGTGACTCCGACCGTCGGATGGATGAGGAGCGCCCCGTCGACCGCCTCCATGGCGCGCTTGGTCAACTCCTCGTGACTGCGGTGCATGGGGTTTCGCGTCTGGAAGGCCGCGACGTTGCCGAACCCGAGCTCCTCGAGCTGGCGGCGGACTTCCGCCGGCGTGCGACGCAGCCGCGGGAAATCGTGATGCGTCGGCAGCTCCAGCACTTTCAACGGACCGGAGGCGTACTGCTTGGGCCAGCGTGTCATTTCCGAAACGAGCGGGTGGCGCGTGTCCAGAGTCCCGGCAACGCGCTGCGCCTCTTTCGTGAAGTCCCACCCGTACAACTCTTCGATCGTCATGACGCCGAGCAGCTGGTTCGTCGGACTGCGGAGGGCGATCTGCCGGCCGACGGCGATCCCCTCGTCGGCATCGACGGGAAGGGTGATCGGCATGGGATAGAGCGTCCCGTCGGCCAGGCGCATTTCTTCGACGACCCGGGTGTAGTCGGCTTCGCCCATGAAGCGATCGAGAGGCGAAAACGCCCCCGTGGCGAGCAGCTCGAGATCGCAGAGCGAACGCGCCGAGATCTGCACCGAGGGCAGCTTCGAGGCGTACTCCTTGAGGGCGCGGGCATCCTCGGCGTCCACCAGGAGCTGGACGAGACGGTCGCCGTAGGGGGTAATCAGCGGCGATCCATCGGGGGTCGCGACCGGTGTGGGCCTCGTCTGCTCGCGCGCATTCATGCTCTGCTCCTCAACTCTCCGGTGCTCCGGAGGCTGCTTCCAACGTCTCTTTTGTCGATTCGGTTCGGATAATATGACAAATGACCTGCGGGCGGGGATCGGAATCCACTCGAACACGCATGACCGCTTATGACGTCTTCAACGGCGATGCCGACGGCCTCTGCGCTCTGCAGCAGTGGCGGCTGGCGGACCCGTCGCCGAGCACCCTCGTCACGGGGGTGAAACGCGATATTCAGCTGCTTCGCCGGGTTTTTCCGCAGCCGGGAGACGCGGTCACGGTCATGGACGTGTCCCTGGACGTCAACCGGGAGGACCTGGTGCGGATCCTCGATTCCGGGGCGAAAGTCACCTATTTCGACCATCATTTCAGCGGCTCCGTTCCGAGCCACGAGGGTTTCCGACCCCACCTGAGCGAGTCCCGGGACGTCTGTACCAGCCTGCTGGTGGATGGCTTCTTGCAAGGCCAGTACCGACTGTGGGCGGTCGTAGGCGCTTTCGGCGACAATCTCGACGCCGTTGCGGAGCGTCTGGCTGCTCCGTTGCTCGACCCGGCCCGGATCGAGGCTTTGCGCGAACTGGGTCGCCTTCTCAACTACAACGGCTACGGACGCACCGTCGAAGATCTTCACTTTCCGCCGGACCAGCTCCATGACCGGCTGCGTCCATACGGCAATCCCTTCGACTTCCTGGCGGGGGGCGAGGTCCTTCGCCGGCTCCGAGAAGGCTACGCCTCGGACATGGCCCTCGCCGCCGATCTGACGCCGAAAGTCGACGGCGACCGGCTCCGCATCTACGTGCTCCCGGACGAGGCCTGGTCCCGGCGCGTCTCCGGAACGATGGGCAACGAGCTCGTTCGGCAGCGGCCGGACCTCGCGCACGCCGTGCTCGTGCCCAATACCGCGGACTGCTACCTGGTCACCGTCCGGGCGCCCGCAAACCGCCCGCAGCGCGCCGACGAGTTCTGTCGGAAGTTCGTCACCGGAGGAGGCCGGGCCGCGGCCGCCGGGATCAATCATCTGCCGCGGGTCCGGCTCGACGATTTCGTTAGACTGTTTCAGGAATCGTTTTCCTGAACCCGAGGCTTTCAGCCTCGTTTCCCGAAGGTCCGAACGGTGCCGGAGTATTCGCGATGATGGATGTGATGAGGACGGAGAGGCTTCCGATCCCGTGCCGGTTTACGTTCCTGCACGGTGCCCGCGTTCGGTCGGGGTCGAACTACCTCGGCAAGATCATGAGCTGCAATCCGCACATCCAGCAGGTTCCTCCAGGCAAGACGACGGACGAGTTCCCACTCCTGGCGCGACATGGATGCCTGGGCAAACGCATTCGGGCAGTTCGTGGGTCGGTATAAGGGCGACAAGCTCGGTCTTCAAGTTCTCAACCGTTTCTCCGGCACCTGGGCTCTGCCTGGTCGACGTATTTGATCGATACGTTCGCGCTTCAGCCGGGCCACGTGTTTATCAAGTACTCGAATGTCAGGAACATCCACATGGTTCTTCGACCTTTTTCCCGACGCGAAGCTGCATTCTCCTCGTGCGCGATGGACGGGACAACGTGGCCTCCACTGTGAGGGCGGGACTCGCCCCCAGGGCTCACAAGACTCTCGTCGAAAAAGCAAAGATGAGGCTGAACAATTGGTTTCATCGAGACTTTGTCACGGCGGCCCGCGACTGGGCGGCTGCCGTCAAGAGGATCTCGAGCTTCGACGAAGAGTTCAAGAAATCCCGCTTCGCCTCGCAATACATGATCCTTCGCTACGAGGACATCTACCAGAACCCCCGGCCGATGGCCGAACGTGTCTTTGCGTTCATGGAAGTTCCCTGCGACGGAGCCATCCTGGACGCGGTCGAAAATGCGGAGGTCGTGGGCTCGTCCTTCTATGGGAAGTCCGGCCAGGAAGATGCGAGGAAGCCCAACTGGCTCCCGACGCCGAAAACGGAGGCCTTTCAGCCGCTGGGGCGGTGGAAATCCTGGAGCGCGCTGCAGAGGAACCTGTTCAAGCGAATTGCCGGCCGTGAGCTGATTCGCATGGGCTACGAGAAGAGCCTGGACTGGGCCTAGGCCCGCGAGTCCGCTTCTCGAGGACATCTTCCGCCGCCGGGATCTATCATCTGCTGACCCCGGCTCGACGATTTCGTTCAAATGGTCCCGCAATTGTTTTCCTGAACCACACCCGGAGGTGCGCGTGACGGCGGAACCGCTGACGGATTACAAGTTCACATTCCTCCACGGCGTTCGCGTGCGATCGGGCACGAACTATCTCGGGAAATTCATGAGCTGCAATCCCCACATCCAGCTCGTGCTGCCGAAAAGGACGACCGACGAGTTTCCGCTCGTGCGCGACATGGACGCGTGGGAAAAGGCCTTCGCCAAGTTCGTGAGCAAGTTCCCGGGCGACAAGTCGATCTTCCAGTTCTCCCGATTTCTCCCGCACTTCGGCTCCGCCTGGCTGGCGTATCTGATCGACACTTTCTCGATTCAGCCCGGGCATGTCTTTCTCAAGGACCCGAACGTCAATCACATCGACCGGTTCTTCGATCTCTTTCCGAGCGCAAAGTTGCTGCTGCTCGTCCGCGACGGCCGGGACAACGTCGCGTCCTCGGTGCGCGCCGCTCAGGCCAAGCGGAGGAGCGACACGCCTGGTACCACCGGTCGAAGTCCGGGCTGAATCGGCTGTTGCGGAGAGATTTCCTTTTGGCGGCGACCGACTGGTCGTCGGCCGTCCGGAAGATCGTGAAATTCGACGAGCAGTTCCGAGCGACTCCCTGGGCCGAGCGGTACCTGATCGTGCGATACGAAGACGTCTACCAGAACCCGAGGGAGTGGGCTCAGCGCATATTCGCCTTCATGGAAGTGCCCTGCGACGAGGCCATCCTCCAAGCGGTCGAGAACGCCGACGTCGTCGGGTCCTCGTTTTACAGCGCCTCCCAGAAGGAAGACGCCCGCAAGCCCAATTGGACCGCCACACCCAAATCCGAGGCTTTTCAGCCGGTCGGGAGATGGAAGAGCTGGAGCCCTCTGGAGAAACGGGCCTTCAAGCGGATTGCCGGCCGTGAGCTGGTTCGCATGGGCTACGAGAAGAGCCTGGACTGGGCCTAGCCGTCCCGGCGAATCAGCTTCTCGAGAACATTTTCCGCAGCCGGCCGGAGAGCGCGTGGCGCACACGGCGCACTCTCTGCCGCTGCCGCCCGGGATCGCGCAGAGCTACCTCGACGAGGGTTACCCCATGACTCGCCACGGCGCGGTGGAGGCTCTCCTCGGCGTCGTCCCCCGGCCGTTCGTAGCGCGCTCCGGCCGCTTGCGCGATCTCGCGAAAGTCCGGATTGTGCAGCTCGGTCCCGAAAGCGTGCCGCGTGGCCATGAGCTGCTGCTTGCGGATGAGGCCGTAGTGGCCGTCGTTGAACACGACGACCGTGAGGCGGAGCCGCTCGCGCACGGCGGTCAGGAGCTCGAGCCCGGAGATCGAGAAGCCGCCGTCTCCCAGCAGGGCCACGACCGGACGGTCGGGCCGAGCGATCCTGGCCCCGATCGCGGCCGGCAGCGCGAAGCCCATCGACTGCAGGTCCGTCGGCAGGAGAAAGCTGCGCGGCGAGCGCGCCCGGAAGTGCCGCCGGGCCAGCATCTGGTGGAGCCCGGAGTCGAGCACGAGGCAGGATTCGTCCGGCATCGCCCGACGCAGGGCGGCGAAGAATTCCTCGACGGTGGGCGGGTCGAGGCCCCGGACTTTCGGCTCCCAGTTCGTGCGATAGCGCTCGAAGGCCCTCCGTCTTCCAGGCGGCGATCTGCTCCTCCGTCCATGCGGAGGCGGTTCGGCCGGGCGAGGTCGAGTGGTGATCCAGCAGCGTCCGGACGAGCCAGGGGACGTCGGCGAGGAGCGTCATCGAGGCCGGATAGTTCGCGCCGAGGACGTGCTCCGAGGCATCGACGTGGACCAGGCGCTCCCTGGGAATCTTCAGCCGAAAGCCGTGGGCGCCGTTGTGCGAGAACTTGCAGCCGAGCGCGACCACGAGGTCGCAGCCGGCGACGAGCTCGTTGAGCGCGTCGGAGCTTCCGCGGTCGAAGGGAACGACCCAGGGATGATCCTCCGAGAGGACGCCCCGGGCCGAGGTCGTCGTGACGACAGGAATGCGCATGCCCTCGACGAGCGCCGCGAGCTCGCTCGAGGCGCCGAAGGCTCCCTGGCCGACGTAGAAGAGCGGCCGCCTCGCCTCGGCGAGCCGGAGCTCGAGGTCGCGAACCGAAATCGCCAGCGGTGGGGCCGTCGGCACCGCGACGGGCCGGGGCTCGCCGGCTTCGTTCCCGAGATCCACGGGAACATGGAGGACCACCGGCCCGGGCTCGCCGGAGGTGCAGAGCGCGTAGGCCTCGGCCAGCGTCTCTTCGATGCGATCGGGAGAGCGGACGTCGAACACGCGCTTGACGAGCGGGGCCAGGATCGATCGCTGATCGAGGGCCTGAAGCTGGAACCGCCGATCGGCCACGGCCGGCGGCTGCCCCAGGATGTGGAGCAGGGGAGTCGAGTCGAGGAACGCTTCGGCAAGGCCGGTCAATGCGTATGTGAACCCGGGTCCGGGGATCGTGACGAGCACGCCCGGCCGGCCCGAGGCGCGCGCGTATCCGTTCGCCATGAAGGACGCGGCGAGCTCGTGCGTGGCGACGACGGTGCGCAACTTCGACGTGCGCAGGGCGTCGAAAAGCGCGACGTTCTGCGAGCCCGGCAGGCCGAAGACGGCGTCGACCGAGAGCCCTTCGAGGGCGGCGCAGAGGCGTTCGGCGCCCTTCATCGCGCCGCCCTTCCGGGAAGCCTGCGCGCCGCGCGCCGTGCGAGGCTTCCGAGGTAAGTGCGGACCGAGCGGCCGGTCCGCTCGAGCCGGAACCGGGCCGACTCGGGCGCCTGGAGGAGGAAGCCCATCTGGAGGTCGCCTCCGAGCTGCGCCTTGAAGTGCGTGACCGGGTTCAGGTCCGCGTCGGTGAGGTCGTTCGCCGTGAAGCCCATCGCCGCGAGCCGCTTGAAGACGTTCCACCTGAGGAACGCCGTGGCGCCCAGTTTGCGGTGCGCGGCGTCGGCCGCCGCCGAGACGGTGTGCGTCACGGGATGCGGGCCCAGCAGCACGAGCTGGGCCGAAATGGATTCGCCCCCCGGAAGCCGGGCATGGAAGAGGCGGGCGAGATTCTGCGAGCGCAGCCTCTCGAAGAAACGGCGAAATGCCGCCGCGGGAAGATAGATGCGCGCGCCCTTCCGCTCGTGGATCTGGGCGTGGAGGCGGAAGAACGCGTCGAAGTCGTCGTCCTCCGTGATCGAAAGCCCCTGCGACTCGCAGCGATCGACCAGGCGCCGGAGGTTCTGCTCCGTCCGCGCCCAGAGAACGTCCAGGTCCGACAGCGGCACGACGTAACTGTACTGGGGACGGGCCGCCCATCCCTTCGCCAGGAACACGCGGACGTCGGTCAGGGGGCTGCGGCAGCGCAGGACGACCCGGCCGAGGCCGAGGCGGGCCAGGCCGGTCACAGAGGGCCCGGAGGATCTCCGTGTGCCGGGCGGTCCGCTGGGAGGGGTAGCGCGTGTCGTAGGCGCGGAGGACGACTCCGTTGTAGTAGAGCAGCAGGCGCGGCGAAACGAAGGCCCGGGAGCCCGATCCGCGCTCGTAGAGGCCGATTCCGCCGAGCAGCTCGTTTCCTCCGCGGACCGCCAGGATGCGGAACCTCCCTCCCGCGGCTTCGCAGAGGGCGTCCAGGTATTCGGGCATGCTGTAGACGGAGCCCTCGGGCGACTTCGCCAGCAAACGGTTCCACTCCGGGAACGCGGCCTCGGAAAGGATTTGTGCGTCGGGCGCGAGCGTCAACGCCCGAGTCTCCGGCGGATCTTCGGGCGGCTCCAGGCGAGGACGTCCCGCACCCAGGGACGGGCGTCGTCCCACGCGAAGGTCAGATCCCGGGCGCCGATCCACGAGAGCAGAAACGGAGCCAGGCCCGATCCCGCCGTTGCTCGTTGTCGCTCCGCGGCTCTGGAGATCCCGCCGGAAATGAAAGCATCGCCGGCCGACCTCATAACTGGTGACGGGCACGATGTCCTCGCCGAGGGCGTCGCGCCGGGCCATGTCGCAGACGTCGACGCCGCAGTCCGCGGCAAAGCTGACGTACCACCAGGGCCGGGCGTTGACCTCGAGGATCTTGTAAGAGCCCGTCGCGGGCATCGAATTTGAACTCGGCGCTGAAGACGCCCCGATATCCGATCCCGGAGAGCAGGCGCCGCAGCGACTCTTCGGCGGCGCGGATCTCCTCGAGCGGGATCGACTCGGTGAACGTGCTGTTGCCGAAGTCCGGAGGAAACATGCGGAGGCGGCGGCGGGCCAGCATTCCGCAGACGCGGCCGTGGCGATCCATGAAGCCATCCAGAAAGTAGTGGAGCGTGGGCGGCCCGGGCAGGAACTCCTGGAGCATGAGCTCGAGTCCGCGGCCGGACGCTTCCGCGACCAGCGCCTGCGCCTGGGCGCGGTTCTGAGGGCGCACCGCCTTGACGTGATAGATCGCGGAGAAGCGTCCGGAGTTCGCGGGCTTGAGAAACGAGGTCGCGATGGCTTCGTCCGGCACCGAGTCGAGCGCGGCGACGTCTGCGCAGCAGGTAGGTACGCGGATGCGGAATGTCGTATTCGGCGAGCGTCTCGGCGAAGCGCGCCTTGTCTGTGAGGCGGCGCAGCACGTCGGTCGGCGCGACGCTCGCCGGAAAGCGGTCCCGCAGGTCCGGGCGCAGTCGGCTGACCTCCATCGCCCAGGCGTCCGAGCAGGGCAGCAGCACGAGGCGGGGAATGTCGAGCGCTTCGAGCCGCGACGCCAGCTCCTGTTCCGAGTCCTGAGTGAAGGCCTCTCCCGGAAGCCGGCGGTACCAGCGGGAGCCGGTCACCATGTGGCCCGGCTCGCCGGCCACGTAGAGCGGGATCCCGCGCCGCCCGAGCGCGCGCACGGTTCCCAGGGCCGTGATGCCTTTCCCGAGGACGAGCACGGGCACCGGCGGACGTGCCCCGCGCGAATGGACCGGCTCGGGCTCCCGCATCCGATCGTTGACCAAAGCGGCCAATGTTAAAGGATTTGCGGATCGCGTTCGGCGCGGTGCGCGGCGTTCGCCGCCGGGGAGACCGGCGGGTTTGACAGGCGGAGGCGGCCGGCATAGCCTTTCGCCTCTTCCCAGCAACGCACCGCGAATGAGACGACTGACCATCGCCACGGCCCTTTTTCTGGACATCGGGCCCGGGCGCCGGGCGGCGACGCTTCCGTCGGGATTCTCCGAGACGTTCGTTTCGGGCTTCTCCAGCCCGACGGCGATGGCGATCGCCCCGGACGGGCGGTTGTTCGTCTGCGAGCAGGGCGGAGATCTCCGGGTGATCAAGAACGGCGTCCTTGCTCGCGACGCCGTTCGTTTCGATCACCGTGGACGATTTCTTCGAGCGCGGCCTCCTCGGCGTCGCTTTCGATCCCAACTTCGTGACGAACAAGTACGTCTACGTCTACTACACGGTGCCCGGGAATCCCGCCGCACAATCGCGTCAGCCGTTTCACGGCCGAACGGCGACGTGGCGGTGCCCGGCAGCGAGCTCCCCCTCCTCGATCTCGAATGATCGTCGGCGCCGGCAACCACAACGGCGGCGCGCTCCACTTCGGCCTCGATGGGAAGCTCTACATCGCGGTCGGTGACAACGCCGTGTCCTCGAACGCGCAGACCCTGTCGAATCTCAAGGGCAAGATTCTGCGGATCAACTCCGACGGTTCGATTCCTCCGGACAATCCGTTCGTCGGCAGGCCGGCGCCCGGGGAGGAGATCTGGGCGCTCGGCCTCCGCAATCCGTTCACCTTCGCGGTCCAGCCCTTCACCGGCCGCATCTTCATCAACGACGTCGGGCAGAACACCTAGGAGGAGATCAACGACGAAGCCCCGGGCGCCAACTACGGCTGGCCGAACTGCGAAGGCGACTGCGCTCCGCGCCGCCGCCCCGGGACTTCACGGATCCCCTCTACTTCTACACGCACGCCGGGGCGCCGTGCGCCATCGCCGGGGGAGACTTCTACAATCCGCAGGTGCCGCAGTTCCCGGCCTACTACACCGGCGACTATTTCTTCGCCGACTACTGCGCGAACTGGATCAAGCGGATCGACGCCGTTTCGCTGACCGTCACGAATTTCGCGACCGGCATTCCGAGCTCCCGTCGACGTCCACGTCGACTTCGAGGGGAACCTTCGACTATCTCGAGCGCGGGACATCGGTCGCGCCTACAAGGTCGTCTACACGGGCACGAACGCGCCCGTCATCACCGAGAACCCCCAGAGCCAGCTCCGCTCGGTGGGCTCGACCGCGACCTTCTCGGTGGCGGCGAGCGGCGCGGCGCCGCTCTCGTACCAGTGGCAGAAGAACAGCTCGAACATCGGGGGAGCGACGTCGCCCTCCTACACGACGCCGACGCTCAGTCCTCGGCGACAGCGGCAATCAGTACCGCTGCGTCGTCTCGAACGGCTCGGGCAGCGCGACGAGCACCCAGGCGGTCCTGACCGTCACGACCAATCAGACGCCGACGGCGACGATCGGCTCGCCGGCGCCCGGATCCACGTACGCCGGCGGCTCGACCATCAACTACTCGGGCTCGGGAAGCGACCCCGAGGACGGCAGCCTGCCGGCCGACGCGCTGACGTGGTGGGTGAATTTCCATCACGACACGCACACCCACCCGGTGCTCCCTCCGACCAGCGGATCGACCGGCGGATCCTTCGTCGTGCCGCCCGTCGGCGAGACGTCCCCCAACGTCTGGTACCGGATCCATCTCTCGGTCATCGATTCCGTGGGCCTGACGGCCGAGACGCTTCCGCGACGTCGTGCCCCGGACGACGACGATGACGTTCACCACGAGTCCCGCGGGACTTCAGTTGAAGCTGGACGGCCAGCCGTTCACGGCGCCGTCGACGGTGGTGGGGGTCGAAGGGCATGATCCGCAACATCGAAGCGCCCTCTCCCCAGGGAGGCAACGTCTTCCAGTCCTGGTCGGACGGCGGCGCGCGCATCCACGACATCACGACCCCGGTCAACAACACGACGTACACGGCGACGTTCGCGGGCGGGCCCACGCCGACGAACACGTTCACGGCGAGCCGCACGCCCACACGCACGAACACGCGCACCCCGAGCCGGACGCCCACGAACACCCCGAGCCGGACGCCGACCTACGGCGAGCCGCACGCCGACGCACACGCACGAACACGCGCACGCCGACACGACACACTCCGAGCGGACGCCGACGAACACGTCACGGCGCCGACGCCCACACGCACACGCACGAACACGCGCACGCCGAGCCGGACGCCGACAAACACTCGAGTCAGACGCCGACGAACACGTTCACCGCGACCGGACGCCCCGCACGCCACCAGCGACGAACACTCCGAGCCAGACGCCGACCTTCACGGCGTCTCGAACCCCGACGCGCACGGCCTCGCGGACGCCGACCAAAACCGCCAGCCGAACGCCGACATTCACGCCGAGCCGGACACCGACGATCACCTCCTCGCGCACGCCGACGCGGACGCCCAGCCGGACGCCCACGCCTCCGCCGGGATCGGCGGGCGTCAGCGCGATCGCGCCGAGCTCGGGCCCCGCCGCCGCCGGAACGAACGTGACGATCACCGGAACCAATTTCGTTTCCGGGGCCGCGGTCACGCTCGGCGGGGCATCGCTGACGTCGATCGTCTACGTGGACTCGACCCACATCACGGGCAAGACGCCTTCGCGTCCGGCCGGATCGCTGCAGGACGTCTCCGTGACGAACCCGGGCGGCATTGCCCGCGGTCGTCGTTGGAATGCTGAGCCAGGGGCTGGCTCTCGGACTTCTCCGACGTGCCGCAGGTCGATCCCTTCCACGACGACGTCGAGAGCGTCTTCCGCTCGGCGGTGACGGCGGGCTGCGGAACCGGCGTGTACTGCCCGACGTTGCCGGTGACCCGGGCGCAGATGGCGGTCTTTCTCCTGAAGTCGGAGCACGGATCGTCCTACGACCCGCCGGCATGTCAGGGACAGTTCGAGGACGTGCCCTGCTCGAACCCCTTTGCCGAGTGGATCGAGCAGCTCGCCGCCGAGGGCATCACGGCGGGCTGCGGGGGCGGCAACTATTGCCCGGATGCGGCCGTGACCCGCGAGCAGATGGCCGTTTTCCTGCTCAAGACCGAGCACGGTGCGGCCTACGCCCCTCCGGCGTGCGCGGGAGTTTTCGACGACGTTCCCTGCCCGAGCGCGTACGCCGCGCTGGATCGAGCGGCTCTCCGCCGAAGGCATCACGGCCGGGTGCGGGGCGGATAACTACTGTCCGGACAACCCCGTCGGGCGGGGCGCCATGGCGACGTTCCTGGCCAAGACCTTCGATCTGCCCGGGGAACCCTTCTCGGCGGTTCGTCCGGCGAGGCCTCGTATCCTGGATTCGCGGCCTTGATTGCCGCAGTTCTCTCGCCCGCGTGTCACAATTTCCTCGCTTGAGTCGGACGCGCTGGACGGTCGGTCTCGTTTTCGCCGGACTCTTCGGCTTCCTCGGGTTCGGCATGTGGGGCGGCTTCCCGGTCTGGGACGACGCCTACCTCGTCCTCTTTCTCCGGGAGTCGACCCTCGAAACCCTCGCCGCCCATCACTCCCACCGCCCGCTCTTCGGTCAGCTCCTGAAGTGGAGCGCCGCGGCCTTCGGCCTCGACCGAGGCCCCTACGTCGCCATGGCCCTCGCCCTCTGGGCGATCCTGGCCTGGCAGACGGCGCGGCTGGCCCGGCGTGTGCGGCCGGATGACGCCTTCCTTCCCTCGCTCGCGGCGCTCCTGGTCCTGACGCCCGTCCTGGTGACGACCCAGTTCACGACGGCGACGACCGTGCTGTCGGTCAATCTGCCGGTCTCGCTGGCGCTCGCCGCGCTTCTGACCTGTCTCGCGGCCGATGCACCGGTCGGGCGCACGCGGGGTCTCGGAGCCGCGCTCCTCGTGGCCGGCGCCGTCGCGATCAGCGAGTACGGCATCGCCGCCGGGTTCGCCGCTGCGGCTTTTCTCGCCGCCCGCCGACGTGTTCGCGACGCCGGCTGGGTGGCCGCGGGGATGGTCGCCGGATATGCGGTGTTCCGCGCCTTCAGCCATGTCGAAGTGCGGGCGAAGCAGCTGCCGTCGGTCCAGATCCGCAACTTCCTCGCGAGAGCCTCATTTCGCCGCCCTGCGCTTCATCGATGGGCTCTGGCACAGCCTGGCGGGCGGGTGGGCCTGGGCGGCCGGCGCGATTCACATCGAGGTCCGATTCGCGCTCGACGATCCTGGGCGTCCTCGCGGCGGGAGTCGTCGGAGCGGTTTTCGCGGCGATCGATCGCCGCCAGGCCGGGCTTCGGGGGGATCGAGTGCCGTTGACGGCACTCGCGGTCTCGGTCGCGGCGGGAATTCTTCCGGTCGCTCTCGCCAACCGGAACGTCAGGAGCTTCGAATCCGTACGAATCGCGGTATCTCCTGCCCGTCCTCCCGTTTTCGGCATTGGCCCTGGCGGGGGGCGTGCGGAGTCTCACGCCGCTCCGTTTGCGCCGGGCGGCGACGTCGATCGTGGCGGGCCTGGCGGTCTACTGGGTCATCGTCGCCGCCTTTCAGACGCGGAATTTCCAGTCGACGCTGCAGGAGCTCGGAGATCGGCTCCGGCCTCTCCTGAGGGACCCGGGAATCGTGGTCGCCGTCGTCCCGGATCGCTGGATGCTCGACGGCAGCGACCTGACCCCGAAAGTCACGTGGACCTGGAGCGACGCGGACGCCCGGCGCGTCTGGGTCATGCCGGAGAACTCGGCCGAAGCCCTGTTCGGGTCGCGAGTCGACTGTCGCGGCGCGGAGAGGATCGACCTTCCGCCCGCGCTGATGCAAACGGAGCGAAACGGCCCCGTGTCGCACCTGGTGTGGGTGTCGCCCAGGGGCAAGGGGGTCGGTGCCCTGGAGCCTTATTGCGTCGGGCCGGTTCGCTGACGCGGCCTATGGTTTCTCAACAGGTCGTTCACCGAGGCCGATCGACGCGCGGACGAGATAGAGCGGTCGCTGCTTGACCTCTTCGTAGATCTTGCCGAGGTACACGCCGAGGACGCCGATCAGCATCAGCTGGATTCCGCCGACGATCGCAACGAGCATCACGATCGAAGTCCAGCCCGCGAGCACCGTGCCGCTCGCGAATCGTTCCCAGAGGGCGTAGAGAGAATAGAGAAAGCCGAGAGCGGCCAGGACGGTGCCCGCGTAGACGGCGAGGTGGAGTGGAACCGTCGAGAACGACACGAGGGCATCGAGGGCGAGCCGGGCGATGCGGGCGCCCGTGAATTTCGTGACCCCCTCCTCCCGCGCCGGCGCCTCGTAGGTCACGCTGGTCGAGCGAAACCCGGTCCAGACGGTCAGCCCCGCCAGGAAGCGAGTCCGCTCGCGGATGTCCCCGAGCGCCCGGACGACCTTGCGGTCGAGCAGACGGAAGTCCGCCGTGTTCGCCGGCAGGTCGATCCGGCTGAGCCGCCGGAAGAGCGAATAAAAGGCGTCGCCGGCGGTCCGGCGCAGGCCCGAGGCGTCGGCCGTCGAACGGCGGATGGTGTGGACGACCTCGAATCCTTCCCGCCACTTCTCGAGAAGCGCGGGGAGCAGCGACGGGGGGTGTTGAAGGTCTCCGTCCATGATCACGACGGCATCGCCCGAGCTGTGGTCGAGGCCGGCGGTCAAAGCCATCTGGTACCCGAAATTGCGGGAGAACGAGACGAGCTTGACCCTCGGATCGGAGGCGTGAAGGTCGGCGACCGCGGCCGCCGATCGATCCGTGCTTCCGTCGTCGACGAAGATGAGCTCGAAGTCGGGGGAGACCTTTTCGAGCTCTCCGCGAACCCGCTCGTAGAGCCGCGGGACGTTGCCTTCTTCGTTGAGGATGGGGACCACGACGGACACCCGCATCGGCCCCTCCCTCGGCGCCTCTCGATACCGGCTCCAGGGCATTATCGCAGGCCTCCGGGTCCGGAAGGCGGCGCCGGGGCCGGTCCGGGGCTTCTTTCCAACCCCGTTGACAGGCCCTCTCCCCTTACGTATTCTTACGCGCCCTCGAAACGGGGGCTCCCGCCCGGGTCCGCCTCGGTGCGGGCCACCTTGAGAGTCCGAGTGAGGGTTTAACGCGATGGCTTCTGGCACGGCAAGAGTATCGGCAGCGGACGTCCGCCACGACTGGTTCGTGGTGGATGCGTCCGGATTGGTCCTCGGTCGGCTCGCGACCCGGGTCGCTCGGATCCTCTCCGGCAAGCATCGGGCGAACTACGTGCCGTACCTCGACATGGGCGACTTCGTCGTCGTGACGAACGCCGAGAAGATCAAGCTCACCGGCACGCAAGCTCGACGAGAAGATGTACCGCCGCCACACCGGGTACCCGGGCGGATTGAAGTCGGTGCGGCGCGCGCGAGCAGCAGGCGAAGTATCCCGAGCGGATCATCGAGGACGCCGTCCGCGGAATGCTGCCGAAGTCGAAGCATGGGCCGCAAGCAGATGAAGAAGTTGAAGGTCTACCGCGGGGCGAAGCACCCGCACGAGGCGCAGCAGCCTCGACCGTTGAAGGTGTCGGCCTAGGCCGCGACACCGCTTTTCGAAAGAGCTCGGAGGAGTCTTGGCAGTCGACATTCAGCACAGGGCCACCGGACGGCGGAAGACCTCGATGGCGCGCGTCCGGCTGGTGCCCGGGACCGGCGCGATCACCGTCAACAAGCGCTCCATCGACGACTACTTCCCCAACAACGTCCTCAAGATGGTCATCAAGCAGCCGCTCCAGTCCACGGAGACGGTCGAGAAGTTCGACATCCACGTGACCGTGGCCGGCGGCGGGCCGACGGGACAGGCCGGCGCCATCCGCCACGGCATCGCCCGCGCCCTGACCGAGTACAACCTCGGAGCTCCGCAAGAAGCTCAAGAAGGAAGGCTTCCTGACGCGGGACCCCCGGATGAAGGAACGCAAGAAGTACGGCCAGCGCGGCGCGCGGGCCCGGTTCCAGTTCAGCAAACGTTAAAGCGCTCCGCGAGCCGAAGGGCTCCGGAAAGGGAGGTGTGATCTGGCATCTATTTCGATGAAGGAACTGCTCGAGGCTGGCGTCCACTTCGGTCATCAGACGAAGCGCTGGAACCCCAAGATGAAGAAGTTCATCTTCGGGAAGCGCAACGGGATCTACATCATCGACCTGCAGAAGACGCTCAAGCAGTTCAAAGAAGCCTCGAAGTTCGTGACCGACCTTGCCGCCGCGGGCAAGAACCTGCTGTTCGTCGGCACGAAACGCCAGGCCCAGGATGCGATTTACGAAGAAGCCAACCGCTGCGGCATGTTCTACGTGAACACCCGGTGGCTCGGCGGGACGCTGACCAACTTCTCCACGATCCGCAAGTCGATCCATCGGCTGAAGGAGATCGAGGGCATCCTCGCGCAGGATGACAACGAGAACCTCACCAAGAAGGAGCGGCTGCGCCTGGAGCGGGAGAAGGAGAAGCTCGAAAAGAACCTGACCGGCATCAAGGAGATGGACGAGCTTCCGGACGCGCTCTTCGTGATCGATCCCAAGCAGGAGTACATCGCGGTCAAGGAAGCGAACATCCTCGGCATCCCGGTGGTGGCGGTCGTCGATACGAACTGCGATCCGGACCTCATCGACCACGTCATCCCGGGCAACGACGACGCCATCCGCGCCATCCGGCTGTTCACCCCGAAGATCGCCGACGCGGTGCTCGAAGGCCTGCACGCCCACGGGGAGCGGAACGCGGAAGACGCGCCCTCCGAGGACCGGCCGCGCACGCCGGAGCTCTCGCAGACGGCCGTCGTCGCCGACGCATCGTAAGAACGTCGAGGGTTGAGCGTTGAGAGTTGAGCGTCCGCTCGAACCCTTAGCTCTCAACTCTCAACTTTTGACTGAGGCACTCATGGAAATCACCTCCAAGCTCGTGAACGCTCTGCGCACCGAAACCGGCGCCGGGATGATGGACTGCAAGAAGGCGCTCGTCGAAGCCCAGGGCGATTTCGACGAGGCGAAGAAGATCCTCCGCAAGAAGGGCCTCGCCGCCGCGGCGTCGAAGGCCGGCCGGGCGGCTTCCGAGGGCCTCGTCGTGGCGCACGTCACGGTCAAGGGCGGCGGTCCTCGTCGAGGTGAACTGCGAGACGGACTTCGTCGCGCGCACCGAGGATTTCCGGGTCTTCGCCGAGAAGCTCGCCGACCGCATCGCGGCGCACGACGCCTTCGGCGACACGCGCACGGGCGACGTGGCCGAGCTCTCGAAGCTGTCCTGGCCGGGCGGGGAGACGCGTGGGGGACGCGGTCACGCAGATGATCGCGGTGCTCAAGGAGAACATCCAGGTCCGCCGGTTCGCGCGTCTGACGCCGCGGGCCGACGAGAACTTCGCGAGCTACATCCACGGCAACGGCCGGATCGGCGTCGTCGTCGGCCTGCCGGGCGGGGACGAGGCCCTGGGCAAGGACCTCGCGATGCACATCGCCGCGTCGGACCCGCGCTTCGCATCGCGCGGAGAGGTTTCGACCGAGATCCTGGCGACCGAGCGCGAGATCGCCCGCGCCCAGGCGACGGCGGCCGGCAAGCCGGCGAACGTCGTCGAGCGGATCGCCGACGGAAAAGTCGAGAAGTTCTACCAGGAGGCCGTGCTCGTCGAGCAGGCCTTCGTCAAGGATCCCGAAAAGACGGTCGGCCAGATCGTCGTCGAGCGGGCGCGGCAAGGGCGCCCTCGACCTGCGCTTCGTCCGGTTCAAGCTGGGCGAGGGCGCGGGGCGAGCCGAAGAAGCGGCCTAGCCGACTCCTAGCGGCCCGCTTCGCGGGCCACCGACGAGCGGGAAGTCGCGAGTCCTCTCGCGGGATCGGCTTTCGCACTCGGTCAGAGAATTCCCGCGACACATTGCGATGCCTGTCCCAGACGCCCGTCTATCGACGCATCCTCCTGAAGCTCTCGGGGGAGGCGTTGATGGGGGACCAGAGGTTCGGCATCGCGCCGGACGTGGTCGCCCGTCTCGCCGACGAGATCAAGGAGGTCCACGCCCTCGGGGTCGAGACCGCGGTCGTCCTCGGCGGCGGCAACATCATCCGGGGCGTGTCCGCGGCGGCGCAGGGCATCGACCGCGTGGCCGGCGACCACATGGGCCTGCTCGCGACCGTGATCAACGGACTGGCCCTGCAGGACGCGCTCGAGAAGCGCGGAGTCACGACCCGCCTGATGTCGGCGGTCGAGATGCGCCAGATCGCCGAGCCGTTCATCCGCCGGCGGGCCATCCGCCACCTCGAGAAGGGCCGCGTCGTCCTCTTCGTCGGGCGGCACCGGCAATCCCTTCTTCACGACCGACTCCGCCGCCGCCCTGCGCGCCAACGAGATCCACGCCGACGTCCTCCTGAAGGCGACGAAGGTCGACGGCGTCTACGACGCCGATCCGAATCGCGACGCGACCGCCAAGTTCCTGAAGACGCTCTCCTACCGGCAGGCGCTGGAGGCCGGGCTCCAGGTCATGGACGCCGCGGCCGTCGCGCTCTGCATGGAAAACGGGATCCCGATCAAGGTCTTCAACCTCAAGGTCCAGGGCAACATCCAGCGGGTCGTCACCGGGGAGGACATCGGCTCGCTGGTCACCGCAGGGGGAGCGGAGGCATGAGACAGGAGCTCAAGGACATCGAGAAGCACATGGCGGACGCGGTCGCGGCCCTGAAGGAGCGGTTCAAGACGCTCCGCACCGGGCGCGCGAACCTGGGCATGCTCGACGGCATCCTCGTGTCGGCCTACGGCGCCGACGTGCCGATCAACCAGGTGGCGAACCTCTCGGTGCCCGAGCCCACGCTGATCGTGGCGGCTCCCTGGGATCCGAAGATGGCGGTCGAAATCGAGCGGGCCATTCGCAAGTCCGAGCTGGGCCTGAACCCCCAGAACGACGGCAAGGTCGTGCGCATCCCGATTCCGCCTCTGACCGAGGAGCGGCGCAAGGATCTCGCCAAGACGGCGCATCACATGGCCGAGGAGGCCCGCGTCGAGATCCGCCGTTACCGGCACGAGGGCAACGACCGCATGAAGAAGATGTTCAAGGACAAGGAGATCTCGGAAGACGACGAACGCCGGGGTCTCGAGGAATCGCAGAAGCTCACCGACAAGAAGGTCAAGGAGGTCGACGACCTCCTGAAGTCGAAGGAGCAGGAGATCCTGGCGGTCTGACGTCGGACAGCGGACAGCGCACAGCGCACAACGCATAACGGACGTCGAGCGCATTCGTGGCCAATCTGCTTCTGATCGTCGCGGCGGGAAGCGGCACCCGTCTCGGCCGCGCCGAGCCGAAGGCGCTCGTTCCTCTGGCCGGCCGCCCGCTGCTCTCCTGGACGCTCGCCTCGCTCGCCTCGGCCGGCTTCACCCGCACCGTCGTCGCCGCGCCGCCCGACCGTCTCGAGGACTTCCGGGGCGTCGTCGCGGGCGGCGTGCAGGTCGTGGCGGGCGGGGAGACGCCGCTCGGCCTCGGTGCGCGCCGGATTCGCCGCCCTGTCGCGCTTCGGACGAGGACGTCGTCGCGGTCCACGACGCGGCCCGCCCGCTCGTGACGGCGGCCGAAGCGGCGGCGGTGATGGCGGCCGCGGCGCGGACGGGCGCGGCGATCGCCGCGATCCCGGTCGTCGACACCATCAAGGTCGTCCAGAGAACCGGGTCGTGCGCACCGTCGATCGATCGTCGCTCTGGGCCGCCGCGACGCCCCAGGCGTTTCGCGCCGCGGTCCTCCGCCGTGCCCTGGAGTCCGGAGGAGACGCGACCGACGAAGCCGCGCTGTGCGAGGATCTGGGGATTCCGGTCGAGGTCGTCGCCATCTCCCGCCTGGGCTTCAAGATCACGACGCCCGCGGATCTGGAGCTTGCGGAGGCGCGTCCTCCGCGCGCGGAAGGGGTAGGGGAGTGCCGATGGGATCGAGAGTGGGGCTGGGCTTCGACGCGCATCCGTTCGCGGCGGGCCGCGCCCTGCGCCTGGGCGGCGTCGCGATCCCGCACGAGTCCGGACTCGAGGGCCACTCGGATGGAGATGCCCTTCTCCACGCCCTGACGGACGCCGTGCTCGGCGCGGCCGGCGCCGGTTCGATCGGCGATCACTTCCCGCCGAGCGATCCGGCGTGGAAGGGCGCGGACAGCGCGACGTTCCTCCGGAAGGCGGCCGAGCTCGCGCGCGAGCGCGGCTTCGCGATCGGCAACGTCGACGCCGTCGTCGTGGCCGAGGCGCCGAAGCTCGCTCCGCACGTGCCCGCGATCCGCGCCCGCATCGCCGAGATCCTGGGCGTGTCGCCCGACGCCGTCAGCGTGCGCGGCACGAGCTCGAACGGCCTGGGCTTCCCGGGTCGCCGCGACGGCCTCGCCGCGATGGCGGTCGCGCTGCTCACGGACGGGTCGTGATCCTGACGCGCCTCCATCCCATCGAGGAGGCCGTGCGCGCCCGCCCTCGCGAGATCGAGTGGGTGCTCTTCGACTCGGAGCGCCGCGACCGCCGGATCAACGCCCTCAAGACGCTCTGCCGCTCGAACGGCGTGGCGGTCCGGTACGGGAGCCGGGAGGCCGTGGACCGGGCGGCGGGCTCGGGCCACCAGGGGGCCGTGGCCCGGATCGCCGTGCGGGGGTATCTCGAGGAGGAGGCGGCCCTGGAGGGGAAGCGCGGGGGACGGTTCCTCCTGCTCCTGGACGAGGTCCAGGACCCCCAGAACCTGGGTGCCGTGCTCCGGGTGGCCGAGGGGCTCGGGGCCGGGGTGGTCGTGCCGGAGCGGGGGACGGCGCCCCTTTCGGAGGCGGTCGCCCGCGCCTCGGCCGGGGCCGTCGAGCGCGTTCCCGTCGTTCGCGTCAAGAACCTCCGCCGTTTCATCGATCGCCTTAAGAATGAAGGGTTTCGGGTCGTGGGCCTGGATCCGGCGGGGACCGACTCTCTACGAGCTGGACCTGACCGGAGACCTGGCCCTCGTCCTGGGCGCCGAGGGCCGGGGCATGCGGCGGCTGGTCCGGGAAGGCTGCGACCTGCTCGCGCGGCTCCCCATGGCGGGGGCGGTCGGGTCCCTGAACGTCTCCACGGCCGCCGCCGCCGCCGGTTACGAGGCCGTCCGCCAGCGAGGCCAGAGAAACCCAAAAGAGGTCTTGATCGAGTGATTTGGCGCTGCTAGACTCCGCGATTCACGCCGGTCGGGATAGCTCTTGGTGTGTTCTTTGAATGCCGGCTGGGACTATCGAATCGAGGATTTCGGCGACACACGTGCACGCGCCGGCGTAGCTCAACTGGTAGAGCACCCGATTTGTAATCGGGAGGTTGCGGGTTCAAGTCCCTTCGCCGGCTCCAGAGAAAAACCGATCGGCGGGCAGTTTGGGTTTCGCGATACGAGCACGGGCAGTTGGCCGAGTGGTTAATGGCAGCAGACTGTAAATCTGCCGCGCTTTGCGCTACGGAGGTTCAAATCCTTCACTGCCCACCATGAAAGAGCGCGAGTCGGCATGAAGCATCGCAAAGCGCGGGAGTAACTCAGGGGTAGAGTCACAGCCTTCCAAGCTGTTGGTCGCGGGTTCGAATCCCGTCTCCCGCTCCATAGAGACGGCGGACGGTACGCGGTTCGGGTGATGGTCGGTCGGGGTGGCGCAGTCGTGAGGCGAGGGACGGAAGATCCGATGAATCAGACGATGGATGTCGGTTCGCCTTCCGGCTCCGGCCTCACGCCTGGCGGCGTGAGCGCCCACGTAGCTCAGTTGGTAGAGCACGTCCTTGGTAAGGACGAGGTCACCAGTTCAATCCTGGTCGTGGGCTCCAAGAGTCGCGAGGCCTGAGCGCCGCAGGCGGAGGTTAGGGGAGACAGATGGCTAAAGAGAAGTTCGATCGCAGCAAGCCGCACGTGAACATCGGGACGATTGGTCACGTGGATCACGGCAAGACGACGTTGACGGCGGCGATCACGCTGATTTTGTCGAAGAAGGGTCTGGCGACGGCGAAGGCATACGACCAGATCGACAACGCGCCGGAAGAGAAGGCGCGCGGGATCACGATCAACACGGCGCACGTGGAGTATTCGACGGACAAGCGTCACTACGCGCACGTGGACTGTCCCGGGCACGCGGACTACGTGAAGAACATGATCACGGGCGCGGCGCAGATGGACGGAGCGATTCTGGTGGTGTCGGCGGCGGATGGTCCGATGCCGCAGACGCGGGAGCACATTCTGCTGGCGCGTCAGGTCGGGGTGCCGTACGTGGTGGTGTTTCTGAACAAGACGGACATGGTGGACGACCCGGAGCTTCTGGAGCTGGTGGAGCTGGAGGTTCGGGAGCTGTTGACCTCGTACGGGTTTCCCGGGGACAAGACGCCGATCGTGAAGGGGTCGGCGTTGAAGGCCGGGGAGAGTCGGCGGATCCGGACTCGGACGGAGCGAAGTGCATTCTGGAGCTGATGGACGCGGTGGACGCGTACATCCCGGTGCCGGAGCGGGCGATGGACAAGGACTTCCTGATGCCGATCGAGGACGTGTTCTCGATCTCGGGCCGCGGGACGGTGGTGACGGGCCGCGTGGAGCGCGGGATCGTGAAGGTCGGCGAGGAAGTGGAGATCGTGGGGATCCGTCCGACGCAGAAGAAGGTCGTGACGGGCGTGGAGATGTTCCGCAAGCTTGCTGGATCAGGGGCAGGCGGGGGACAACGTGGGTCTTCTGCTGCGCGGGACGGAGCGGAAGGACGTGGAGCGCGGTCAGGTGTGCGCGAAGCCGGGCTCGATCACGCCGCACCTGAAGTTCACGGCGCAGGCGTACATTCTGACGAAGGAAGAGGGCGGGCGGCACACGCCGTTTTTCAACGGGTATCGGCCGCAGTTTTTCTTCCGGACGACCGACGTGACGGGAACGGCACAGCTGCCCCAGGGCGTGGAGATGGTGATGCCGGGGGACAACGTGAACCTGGAGATCAACCTGATCACGCCGATCGCCATGGAGAAGGGCCTGCGCTTCGCCATCCGCGAAGGCGGCCGCACCGTCGGAGCCGGAACCATCGTCGAGATTTTGGAGTAGCCCATGCAAGAGAACATCAGTCTCGCGTGTGCCGAGTGCAAGCGCCGGAACTACACGACGACCAAGAACAAGAAGACGAACACCGAGAAGCTGGAGCTGTCGAAGTATTGCCGGTTCTGCCGGAAGCACACGGCGCACAAGGAAGGCAAGGTCTAGAGGGTACGCATTAGGGGTGTAGCTCTAATTGGTAGAGCGGCGGTCTCCAAAACCGTAGGTTGGGGGTTCGAATCCCTCCACCCCTGCCATTGAGAAGAGTTGAGTGTTAAGCGTTGAGGGTTAAGCGGAAAGAGGGCTGAAAAGAGAGTTGATGGCGAGTCGAGAGCATCCACGCTCAACACTCAACGCTCAACTCTGAACTTCCTATGACTCCGATCAAAGAGTGGTGGCCCCGGACGCGGGATTTCTTCCGCGACGTGTGGTCCGAGGTCAAGAAGGTGAGCTGGCCCGGCCGGCCGGAGGTCGTCGGGACGACGGTCGTCGTGATCGTCGCCTGCTTCCTGTTCGGCTTCTACCTGTTCCTGGTCGACAGCGGGCTGTCCTGGCTCGTCGACCAGATCTTCCGGGCGGCGGGAGTCGTCCGGATGATCACCGAGACGAAGGCCAAGAGCTGGTACATCGTCCACACGTACTCGGGCTTCGAGGAGCGTGTCCGCCAGAACCTCCGGCAGCGCATCGAGGCCATGGGCATGCAGGACAAGTTCGGCGACATCCGCATCCCGACCGAGACGCTCGTCGAGATGAAGGGCGGGAAGCGCCGCGAGATCCAGCGCAAGTTCTTCCCGGGCTACATCATCGTCGAGATGGAGATGTCGGACGAGGCATGGCATCTCGTCAAGAACACGCCCAAGGTCACGGGCTTCGTCGGCTCGGGCAAGGAGCCCACGCCGCTGACCGCGGAGGAGGTCGAGCAGATCCTCCACCGCGTCACGTCGACGAAGGAGAAGCCCAAGCCCAAGCACACGTTCGAGAAGGGCGAGCACGTCCGGATCACGGACGGCCCGTTCACGAACTTCACCGGCGTGGTCGAGGAGATCAACCTCGACCGCTCGACGCTGAAGGTCATGGTCACGATCTTCGGGCGCTCGACCCCGGTGGAGCTCGAGTTCCTGCAGGTCCAGAAGCTGTAAGCGAGGAAGAGGAACGCGCATGGCCAAGAAGATCACCGGCTACGTCAAGCTGCAGATTCCGGCGGGGGAGGCGACTCCCGCGCCGCCGGTCGGCCCCGCGCTGGGCCAGCAGGGCGTCAACATCATGGACTTCTGCAAGAACTTCAACGCCAAGACGGCCGCGCAGAAGGGCCTGATCATCCCGGTCGTCATCACGGTCTACGCCGACCGGTCGTACACCTTCATCACGAAGACTCCGCCGGCGTCGATCCTGCTCCTGAAGGCGGCGGGCGTCCCGAAGGGCTCGGGCACGCCGAACAAGGAGAAGGTCGGCAAGGTCACGAAGCAGCAGGTCGAGGAGATCGCCCGGACCAAGATGCCGGACCTCAACGCGGCGGACCTCGCCGGGGCGATTCGCACCGTCGAAGGGACGGCGCGTCAGATGGGAATCGAGATCGTTTAAGTGAGTATCCGCCGTCGCGTGACGGCGAAGGACAGTCGGAGATCGAGCCACGACTCGATCGTTTGCACGACGAAGGAGGACGATGCCCAAAAGCGGTAAGAAGTTCCTGGCGGCCAAGGCCAAGGTGGAGAGCCGTCCCTATGCTCTCCCCGAGGCCGTGAAGCTGGTGCGCGCCGTGCGCTACGCGAAGTTCGACGAGTCCGTCGACGTCGCGATGCTCCTCGGCGTGGACCCGAAGCACGCCGACCAGATGGTGCGCGGCACGGTGGTCCTGCCGCACGGCACCGGCAAGTCGAAGCGCGTCGCGGTCATCGCGGGCGGCGACAAGGCCAGGGAAGCCCAGGAGGCGGGCGCCGATCACGTCGGCGCGGAGGAGCTGGTCGAGAAGATCCAGGGCGGGTTCCTGGAGTTCGAGGCTCTCGTCGCGACGCCGGACATGATGCGCCTCGTCGGCAAGCTCGGAAAGGTGCTCGGGCCGAAGGGCCTGATGCCCAACCCGAAGGCCGGCACCGTCACCATGGATGTCGGCAAGGCGGTCAAGGAGATCAAGGGCGGCAAGATCGAGTTCCGGGTCGACAAGACCTCGATCATCCACGCCCCGATCGGGAAGGTCTCCTTCGACGAAAAGAAGCTCGAGGAGAACGCCTCGGCGTTCATCAAGGCCGTGCTCAAGGCGAAGCCCGCCGCGGCCAAGGGCAAGTATTTCCGGACCGTTTCCGTCTCCTCGACGATGGGTCCCGGGGTCGAGATCGACACATCGTCGATCGAAGCCGTCCCGGCATAGCGAGGTCAAACGATGAATCGCACTCAAAAAACGGAAGCGGTCGAGGCCCTGGGGCAGGGCCTGGCGCAGTCCACGAACGCGATCCTGTTCGCGTTTGCGGGCCTGAAGGTCCCCGAGGTCACCGAGCTCCGCCGCCAGGTGCGGGGAACGGAGTCGACGTACCTCGTCGTCAAGAACACCCTCGCCCTCCGGGCGACGAAGGGGACGGCCCTCGAGGCCGTCGCGGAGCACTTTACCGGCGCCACGGCCGTGGCGTTCAACACGGGCAACGCCGTCGCGCTCGCCAAGGTGCTGACGAACTTCGCCAAGACGAACCCGAATCTGGTTTTCAAGGCCGCGGTCATCGACGGGCACGCCGTCCCCGCCGCCGAGATCAAGACGATCGCGGAGCTCCCGAGCCGCGAGGAGCTCGTCTCCAAGCTGCTCTTCGTCATGCAGTCGCCGATGCGACGCCTGGTGACGGTGTTGAACGGCCCGGTCCGCAATCTCGCGGGCGTGCTGAGTCAGGTCGCGGAGCAGAAGTCGAAATCCGGGCCGGCGCCCTCGAGCGCCGAGCCTGCCAACTGAGTTTGTAAGGAAAAGAGGAGAGAGGTACAGATCATGGCGATGACCGCAGAGAACTTCGTTAAGGAAATCGAGGGCATGACCGTCCTCGAGCTCAACACGCTCGTCAAGGCGCTCGAAGACAAGTTCGGCGTCTCGGCGGCGGCGATGGCGATGCCGGTGGCGGCGGCCGGCGGCGGGGCCGCGGCGGCTCCGGCCGAGGAAGAGCAGACCGAGTTCACCGTCACACCTGGCGGCCGCCGGCGACAAGATCAAGACGATCAAGGCCGTCCGCGAAGTCACGAGCCTGGGCCTCAAGGAGGCCAAGGACCTCGTCGACGGCGCCCCCGGCGTCATCAAGGAAGGCGTCTCCAAGGACGAGGCCGCCAACATCAAGAAGAAGTTCGAGGAAGTCGGCGCGAAGGTGGAGATCAAGTAGATCCTCACCCTTGGGAATACGTGGTTGTTGTTTCTGGTGGCCGCACCCGCGGACGGGAGAGGTGTCCCCTCTTTTCGTGCTGAATTGCGAGGGCGCGAAGCGTCTCTCGCGCTACAGGGAGCTTATTGATGTCTGAGGTCGCTGTCTCTGAGCAGCGGAAGAACTTCTCGAAGATCCGCTCCTTCATGGATCTTCCCAACCTGATCGACGTCCAGCGCCGGTCGTACGAGCGCTTTCTGCAGATGAACCTGCTCCCCGAGGAGCGGGACCAGTCGGGGCTCCAGGCGGTGTTCACGAGCGTGTTTCCGTTCGCGGACTTCCGCGGGGCCTGCGAGCTGCAGTTCGTCAAGTACGCGATCGGCAACTGGGAGTGCAAGTGCGGCCGGCTCAAGGGCCTGGAGCACCTGCGCATGGACTGCCGCTCGTGCGGCGCGCGGATCGTCACGGCGCATCCCGCACGAGGAGGTCGTCTCCTGCGACAAGTGCGGCGCGCAGAACCCCAACAAGGTGACCCTCTGCGACGTGTGCGGCAACCCCGTCGACCTGCAGATGAAGTACTCGGTGGCGGAGTGCCAGGAGCGGGGGATGACCTACTCCGTTCCCCTGAAGGTCACCTTCCGTCTCTTCGTCTACGACAAGGACCCGGAGACGGGCGTCAAGACGATGCGGGACGCCAAGGAAGAGGAAGTCTTCTTCGGGGACATCCCGCTGATGACCGAGCACGGCACGTTCGTCATCAACGGCACGGAGCGCGTCATCGTCTCCCAGCTCCACCGCTCGCCGGGCGTCTTCTTCACCAAGGAGTCGGCGCACGGGTACCTCGCGAAGATCATCCCGTACCGCGGTTCGTGGGTGGAGTTCGAGTACGACCAGAAGGGCGTGCTCTTCGTCCGCATCGACCGCAAGCGCAAGTTCCCGGCGACGATCTTCCTCCGGGCCCTGGGCCTCGAGACCGACGAGGCCATCCTGCGGCAGTTCTACGCCCCCGTGGCGGCCCGCTTCGAGCGCGGCCGGGTCCACCTCACCGTGGGCAAGGACGTCCTCAAGCAGGAGGAGATGCGCGACCGCTACGCCCGCGTCAAGCGGGAGACCAAGCTCGTCTTCGCCGGCATCAAGCTCTCGACGGACGACCAGAAGGAGATCGCGCGGAAGGGCTCGCTCGAGCGCTCGGTCGACGAATCGGCCGTCGAGAAGGCCTGCTTCCTGGCCGACGTCGTCGACCTCTCCACCGGCGAGGTCCTCTTCGAGGCCGGGCAGGAGCTCGGCGCGGGGGCCGTCGAAGCCCTGAAGGAGCGGGGGATCAAGGAAGTCGAGATCTTCTTCCCCGACTGGGACCTCTCCTCCGACGTTCTCGTCAACACGATCCGCAAGGACTCCCACAAGACCAAGAACGAGGCGATCCTCGAGATCTACCGTCGCCTCCGCCCCGGCGATCCCCCGACCTACGAGTCGGCCAAGAACCTCTTCGAGGGCATGTTCTTCGACGCCAAGAAGTACGACTTCTCGCGCGTCGGCCGCTTCAAGTTCAACATCAAGCTCGAGGCCGACTCCTCCGAGGACACGAGGACGCTGACGCCGGCGGACATCTTCCGCGTCGTCGGGTACCTCCTCCGTCTCAAGCGGGACGTCGGACGGACGGACGACATCGACAACCTCGGCAACCGGCGCGTCCGCTCGGTCGGCGAGCTGCTCGAGAACCAGTTCCGCATCGGCCTCGTCCGGATGGAGCGCGCCATCAAGGAGAAGATGTCGGTCCACCAGGACATCGACTCGGCGATGCCGCACGACCTGATCAACTCGAAGCCCGTCATCGCCTCGATCAAGGAGTTCTTCGGGTCCTCGCAGCTGTCGCAGTTCATGGACCAGACGAACCCGCTCTCCGAGGTCACGCACAAGCGCCGCCTCTCCGCCCTCGGGCCGGGAGGCCTCTCGCGCGAGCGCGCCGGGTTCGAGGTCCGCGACGTGCACCCGACGCACTACGGCCGCGTCTGCCCGATCGAGACGCCGGAAGGCCCGAACATCGGCCTCATCTCGTCGCTCTCGTGCTACGCGCGCATCAACGACTTCGGCTTCATCGAGACGCCGTACAAGAAGGTCGAGAAGGGCCGCGTCATCGACCACTTCCAGGTCACCCAGGTCGGCGACACCTCCTTCAAGCTCGGCCAGATCGTCGAGAAGAAGGAGCTCGAGGACGAGAACGAGCGGGTCCGCAAGAACCACAAGCGGGTCGCGGACGCGCTGCCGTTCGCCTTCTACCTCTCGGCGTGGGAAGAGGAGAACTACACGATCGCCCAGGCGAACGCCGAAACGGACGCCACCGGGCGCATCAAGGAAGAGCGGGTCATCGCCCGCTTCAACGGCGAGTTCATCACGACCGACCGCGACAAGGTCGACTACAAGGACATCTCGCCCAAGCAGCTCGTCTCGGTCGCGACGGCCCTGATCCCGTTCCTCGAGCACGACGACGCGAACCGCGCGCTGATGGGGTCCAACATGCAGCGTCAGGCCGTGCCGCTGCTCAAGGTCGAGTCGCCGCTCGTCGGCACCGGCCTCGAGGCCACCGTGGCCCGGGATTCCGGCGCGGTCGTCCTCGCCAAGCGCGGGGGCATCGTCGACCAGGTCGACTCGGAGCGGATCATCGTCCGCGTCGAGGGCGGCCCGGCCGAGGCCGGCGGAGCGGCCAAGGAGTTCGGCGCGGACATCTATCCGCTGACGAAGTTCCGGCGCTCCAACCAGAACACCTGCATCAACCAGAAGCCCATCGTCCACGAGGGCGCCGCGCGTCGAGCGCGGCGAGGTCCTGGCCGACGGGCCGTGCACGTCCCAGGGCGAGCTGGCCCTGGGCCGCAACGTCCTCGTCGCCTTCATGCCGTGGCGCGGCTACAACTACGAAGACGCCATCCTGGTCTCCGAGCGCCTGGTCAAGGACGACTTCTTCACGTCGATCCACATCCAGGAGTTCGACATCGAGGCCCGCGACACCAAGCTCGGGCCCGAAGAGATCACGCGCGACATCCCCAACGTCTCCGAGAACGCCCTGCGGGACCTCGACGAGTCCGGCATCATCCGGATCGGGGCGAGCGTCAAGCCGGGCGACATCCTCGTCGGCAAGGTCACGCCCAAGGGCGAGACCCAGCTGACTCCGGAAGAGAAGCTCCTCCGGGCGATCTTCGGCGAGAAGGCCGGCGACGTCCGCGACGCCTCGCTCAAGTGCCCGCCGGGCATCGAGGGCACGGTGGTCGACGTCAAGATCTTCTCCCGCAAGGGCATCGACAAGGACCTCCGGGCCCTCTCGATCGAGCAGGATCAGATCGCGAAGATCGAGAAGAACTCGAAGGACGAGATCCGGATCATCCGGGAAGAGGCCAACAAGAAGATCCGCGACCTGCTCGTCAACCGCGTGGCGGCCGAGGAGATCATCGACCGCGACGGCAGCGAGATCGTCAAGAAGGGCGGCAAGTTCACTCCCGAGGCCGTCGCCCGCCTGACGCCGCAGCAGCTGAAGCGCCTCAAGCTCAAGGACGAGGAGATCGCCGACGAGATCACGATCATCCTCCGCCGCCAGGACTCCCAGATCGAGGTCCTCAACCGCGTCAACGCCGAGCGGATCGAGCTCCTGCAGAAGGGCGACGAGCTGCCGCCGGGCGTCATCAAGATGGTCAAGGTCTACGTCGCCATGAAGCGCAAGCTTTCGGTCGGCGACAAGATGGCCGGCCGCCACGGCAACAAGGGCGTCATCTCCCGCATCCTCGCGGAAGCGGACATGCCGTACCTTCCGGACGGCACACCCGATCGAGATCGTCCTGAACCCGCTGGGCGTGCCCTCGCGCATGAACGTCGGGCAGATCCTGGAGACCCACCTCGGCTGGGCCGCGCGGGTCCTCGGGATCACCGTGGCGACGCCGGTCTTCGACGGAGCGAACGAAGGGGAGATCAAGAAGCTCCTCAAGGACGCCAATCTTCCGAACTCCGGCAAGACGATGCTCTACGACGGGATGACCGGAGAGCCCTTCGAGCAGCAGGTCACGGTCGGTTACATCTACATGCTGAAGCTCTCGCACCTGGTCGACGACAAGATTCACGCGCGTTCGATCGGGCCGTACTCGCTGATCACGCAGCAGCCCCTGGGCGGCAAGGCCCAGTTCGGCGGCCAGCGCTTCGGCGAGATGGAGGTCTGGGCCCTCGAGGCCTACGGCGCCTCCTACACCCTGCAGGAGCTTCTGACGGTCAAGTCCGACGACGTCGAGGGCCGCTCGCAGGCCTACGAGGCGATCGTGAAGGGCGAGGTCCCGGCCGAGCCGGGGCTTCCCGAGTCCTTCAACGTGCTCGTCCGCGAGCTGCAGTCCCTGTGCCTCGACGTGGAGCTGATCAAGCGATGAGGTCTCTCGTTTTCCAAATCCCCGCGGATACCCGATTCTCACCATGGGATGGTGAGTTGCGGCCGCTTACTCCCGTCCGGTCGCGTCGAGCGACCGATACAAGGAGAACCTAGTGGAAACGCTCGCTTTTGCAAATCGGCCGACGACGCTGAAGGACTTCAACGCGATCAAGATCTCTCTGGCGTCGCCGGAGAAGATCCGGTCGTGGTCCTTCGGCGAGGTCACGAAGCCCGAGACCATCAACTACCGCACGTTCAAGCCGGAGCGGGACGGGCTCTTCTGCGCGAAGATCTTCGGCCCGATCACCGACTGGGAATGCCTCTGCGGCAAGTACAAGCGGATGAAGCACCGCGGCGTCGTCTGCGACAAGTGCGGCGTCGAGGTCACGAAGTCCAAGGTGCGCCGGGAGCGGATGGGCCACATCGAGCTGGCCTCGCCCGTCTCGCACGTCTGGTTCTTCAAGGGGCTGCCCTCGCGGATCGGGCACCTGCTCGACATCTCGCTCCGCGACCTCGAGCGCATCCTCTACTTCGAGTCGTACGTCGTCATCGATCCGGGTGAGACGGACCTGAAGGAGAAGGAGCTGCTCTCCGAGGAGCGGTTCCGCCAGCTCCGGACGGAGCTCGGGGACGTCTTCGTCGCCCGCATGGGCGCCGGAGCGATCAAGGAGCTCCTCGAGCGGGTCGACGTCGACATGCTCTCGGAAGAGCTCCGCATGATCATGAAGACCGAGACCTCGCAGATCAAGCGCCAGAAGGCCGCGAAGCGGCTCAAGGTGTGCGACGCGTTCCGCCGCTCGGGCCACCGGCCCAACTGGATGATTCTCGACGTCATCCCCGTCATTCCGCCGGAGCTGCGTCCCCTGGTGCCCCTGGACGGCGGCCGCTTCGCGACCTCCGACCTCAACGATCTCTACCGCCGCGTCATCAACCGGAACAACCGGCTCAAGAAGCTGCTCGAGCTGCGCGCGCCCGAGGTGATCGTCCGCAACGAGAAGCGCATGCTCCAGGAGGCGGTCGACGCCCTCTTCGACAACGGCCGCCGCGGCCGCGTGCTGAAGGGCTCGAACAACCGGCCCCTGAAGTCGCTGTCCGACACGCTCAAGGGCAAGCAGGGCCGGTTCCGCCAGAACCTGCTGGGCAAGCGCGTCGACTACTCCGGCCGCTCCGTCGTCGTCGTCGGCCCGGAGCTCAAGCTCCACCAGGCCGGCCTGCCGAAGAAGATGGCCGTCGAGCTCTTCAAGCCGTTCATCTACAACCGCCTCGAGAAGAAGGGCCTCGCCTCGACCATCAAGGCGGCGAAGGAGCTCGTCGAGTCCGGCGTCACGGAGGTCTGGGACGCGCTCGAGGAGGTCATCCGCGACCACGCGGTGCTCCTCAACCGCGCGCCGACGCTCCACCGCCTCGGCATCCAGGCCTTCCAGCCCGTCCTCGTCGAGGGCAAGGCCATCAAGATCCACCCGCTCGTCTGCCCGGCGTTCAACGCCGACTTCGACGGCGACCAGATGGCCGTCCACGTGCCGCTGTCGCCGAAGGCCCAGATCGAGGCCGAGCTGCTCATGCTCTCCTCGAACAACATCCTCTCGCCCGCCTCGGGCCGGCCGCTGGCCGTGCCGTCGCAGGACCTGGTGCTCGGCATCTACTACCTGACGAAGTCCCGCGCGAACACCAAGGGCGAGGGCCGCATCTTTGCCGACTTCGACGAGGTCATCCTCGCGTACGAGCAGGGCGACGTCACGACCCACACGCCCATCCGCGTCCGCTACTCCGGCAAGTACATGGACCTGACGACGCAGTACAACGACCAGGACATCTCGCACGCCGAGGTCCAGGATGTCGAGCGCACGCTGATCGACACGACGGTCGGCCGCGTCGTGTTCAACCGGGCGCTGCCGGACGTCGTCCCCTTCATCAACGGCAACCTCAAGAAGCGGGGACTGACCGACTTCGTCAGCTACGTGTATCTCACCTTCGGCGAGAACCTGACCGTCCGGATGCTGGACGACCTGAAGGATCTGGGCTTCACCGCCGCGACCCGCGCCGGCATCTCGATTGGCGTGGACGACATGGTGATCCCGGCCAAGAAGGAGGACATGCTCGCCGCCGCCCGCAAGGAAGTTCTCGAGGTCGAGGGCCAGCGCAGCTCGGGCGTCATCACCGCGGGTGAGCGCCACAACAAGATCATCGACATCTGGCACCGGACGACCGAGGCCATCTCCGACGAGATGTTCCGCGAGATGAAGAAGTCGGACCAGGTCGGCTCGGAGTTCAACCCGATCTACATCATGGCGGACTCCGGCGCCCGAGGCTCCAAGGAGCAGGTCCGGCAGCTCGCCGGCATGCGCGGCCTCATGTCCAAGCCCTCGGGCGAGGTCATCGAGACGCCCATCACGGCCAACTTCCGCGAGGGCCTCTCGGTGCTCCAGTACTTCATCTCGACGCACGGCGCCCGCAAGGGCCTCGCGGACACGGCGCTCAAGACGGCCGACTCGGGTTACCTGACGCGCCGTCTCGTCGACGTCGCCCAGGACGTCATCGTCCTCCTCGAGGACTGCGGGACGTCCGACGGCATCACGGTGTCGGCCATCATGGAGGGCGGCGACACGCTCGAGCCGCTCCGCGACCGCATCGTCGGCCGCGTCTGCCAGGAGGACATCCTCGATCCCGCTCTCCGAGGAGAAGATCATCGGGATCGGCGACGAGATCACCGAGGAGCTCGCGTCCCGCGTCCAGGAGGCAGGCATCGAGCGCGTCAAGATCCGCTCGGTGCTGACCTGCGAGACCAAGCGCGGCGTCTGCCGCCTCTGCTACGGCCGCATGCTCGCGACGGGCAAGATGGTCGAGATCGGCGAGGCCGTCGGCGTCATCGCGGCGCAGTCGATCGGCGAGCCGGGCACGCAGCTCACGATGCGGACGTTCCACTACGGCGGCACGGCCTCCCGCGTCACCGAGCAGTCCAAGCACACGGCCAAGAACCCGGGCACGGTCCGCTTCCTCTCGATCGCGACCGTCGAGCGCAAGGACGGCAACCTCGTCGTCGTCAACCGCAACGGCAAGATCACGATCGTCGACAACAAGGGTCGCGAGAAGGAGCGGTACTCCGTGGTCTACGGCTCGACCATCAAGGTCACCGAAGCCCAGGAGGTCGTCCCCGGCCAGGAGCTCGTCGAGTGGGATCCGTTCACCTCGGCGATCCTGACGGAGATCGGCGGCAACGTCGAGTTCCGCGACATCGTGGAGGGCGAGAACCTCCGGGAGGAAACGGACCGCGTCACCGGCCTCGCGCAGAACATCATCGTCGAGACGGTGGGCGCGGAGAAGCGCTCGCCGCAGGTCATCATCAAGGGTCGGTCGGGCGAGAGGAAGTACCTCCTTCCGATCGGATCGCACCTCATGGTCTCCGACAAGCAGGAAGTGCACCCGGGCGACGTGCTGGCCAAGATCCCGCGCGAAACGACCAAGACCAAGGACATCACGGGCGGTCTGCCGCGCATCGTCGAGCTCTTCGAAGCCCGGCGCCCGAAGGACGCCGCGGTCATCACCGAGATCGACGGCGCCGTCTCTCACGGCCCGATCGCCAAGGGCATGCGGAAGGTCATCGTCACGGGCGACGACGGCGATGCGCGCGAGTACCTCATCCCGCGCTACACCCACGTCAACGTGCAGGAAGGCGAACGGGTCCGGGCGGGCGATCCGCTGATCGACGGCCCGATCAACCCGCACGACGTCCTGGCGATTCTCGGCGAGAAGGAGCTGCAGCGCTACCTCGTGGACAAGATCCAGGAGGTCTACCGCTCGCAGAACGTCGCCATCAACGACAAGCACATCGAGGTCATCGTCCGGCAGATGATGCGCAGCGTGAAGGTCGAGGACGTCGGCGACACGGATTTCCTGATCGACGAGCAGGTCGACCGGTTCCGGTTCGAGGACGAGAACGAGCGGGTGCTGACGGCGGCGGGCCAGGCCGCGACCGCGCGGCCGATGCTTCTCGGCATCACGAAGGCGTCCCTCTCGACGGACTCGTTCATCTCGGCGGCGTCGTTCCAGGAAACGACCCGCGTGCTCACCGAGGCTTCGATCTCCGGCAAGGTGGACGTGCTCCGCGGCCTCAAGGAGAACGTCATCGTCGGCCGGCTCATCCCGGCGGGAACCGGCATGGAGTACTACCGGAACATCGTCCTCGAGCGGGAGGAGATCCCGCCCGCCGAGGAGCCGGCGCTCGAGGACTTCCTGGTCGATCCGGCCGAGGAGCTCGCGATGGCCGAAGCGGATGCCGAAGTCGACGCGAGCGACGAAGAGTAGAGTCGGTCCGAGAACGTTTTGCGGAGGCCCGCTTCGGCGGGCCTCTTCTTTTTGAGGGCTGCAGTAGGATGCGCCAGGCTCGGAACAGTCCAGACCGACATCCATGACTCCTGAGGATTGGCGGCGCCTGAAGGGGATCCTGAACGAGGCGCTGCCGCTCGAGACCGACGCCCGGGACGCCTTCCTGGAGGAGGCTTGCGGCGGCGACATTGAGCTCCTTGCCCAGTGCCGGGCTCTCATCGCCTCGGACGAGGCGCCCTGGCCGATGCTCGATGATCCGAACCCGAACCCGTCGCCGGCGCCGATGGCCGCGCTGGCGGGCGCCCTTCTCGAAGCTCCGGCGCCTCGGGCCGGGGAGCGGGTCGGCGCCTACGAGATCCTCGAGGAGATCGGGCATGGCGGGATGGGGACCGTCTACCTCGGCCGGCGCGCGGACGAAGCGTTCCAGAAGAAAGTGGCCATCAAGCTCGTGCGGGCCGGCATGGACCTGGACTCGGTGCTGCGGAGGTTCCGGACCGAGAGACAGATCCTCGCGAACCTGGAGCATCCCCACATCGCCCGCCTTCTCGACGGCGGCGCCACGCCGGACGGCCGCCCGTATTTCGTCATGGAGTACATCGAGGGCCGGGCCCTCCCGGATTGGTGCGCCGAGAAGGGCCTCGGCGTCCGGGAGCGCCTTCGCCTCTTCCTCGACGTCTGCGGAGCCGTGGAGTACGCCCACCAGAACCTGGTGGTGCACCGGGACATCAAGCCGGCCAACATCCTCGTGACGACCGACGGCACCGCGAAGCTGCTCGACTTCGGCATCGCCAAGCTCATCGTTCCGGAGCTCTTCGGAGCGTCGGTCGAGGAGACGGGGACCCTCTTCCAGCTGCTGACGCCGGACTACGCGAGCCCCGAGCAGGTGCGCGGCGAGCCGGTGACTCCCGCGAGCGACGTCTATGCCCTGGGCGTGGTGCTCTATGAGCTGCTCACGGGCCGCCGACCCTACGAGGCCGGAGCCTCGGCCGCCGAGATGGTCCGGGTCGTGTGCGAAACGGAGGTGCCGAAGCCCTCGGAAAACGCGACGCGCCCGCTCGCGAAGGAGCTGTCCGGCGATCTCGACACGATCGTGCTGAAGGCGCTGCGCAAGGAGCCCGCGCGCCGCTACGCCGACGCCGGGGCGATGGCGGACGACATCCGGCGGTTTCTGGAGGATCAGCCGGTGCTCGCCCGTCCCGACACGGTGGGGTACCGTGCGCGGCGGTTCGCGCGCCGCCACTGGGGCGGTCTGACCGCCGCGGCGATCGCCTCGATGTCGCTCGTGGCCGGAGCCGTGGCGATTCGCCGCGAGGCGGCGCCGGTTCCGAACGCCGCGCTCGCGGCCTCCGCCGCTCCGACGGCGCTCGCCGTGCTGCCGTTTCGGCCGCTCGCCTCGCAGGAGCACGACGCGATCCTGGAGCAGGGCATCGCCGACACGCTGATCGCCAAGCTCAGCGGAGTGCCCGGCATCGCGGTGCGGCCGGTCAGCGCGGTGCTGCAGTATTCGGACGACCACACGGACTCTCTCCGCGCCGGCCGGAAGCTGCGCGCCGACGCGGTCCTGGAGGGGCGCGTCCAGCGCGTCGGCGACCGCATCCGCGTGAACGTCCGACTGGTGAGGGTCTCCGACGGTCGGCCCATCTGGGGCGAGACGTTCGACACGCTGTACACCAGCGTCTTCGACGTGCAGGACGCGATCGCGCAGCGCGTCGCGGAGGCGCTCGTTCCCTCCCTCAGCCCGGCGGCGCGAGCGGGGCTGAGCGGCCGGGGGACGGAGAACCTGACGGCCTATCGGGCGTATCTGCGCGGCCGATACTTCTTGAACCGGCGCACGGAGGCCGACTTCCGCAAGGCGATCGAAGCGTTCTCGCAGGCGCTCGAGGCGGATCCCGAGTACGCCCTGGCGTACGCCGGGCTGGCCGACTGCCACAGCCTGCTCGGCGTCTGGGGCGCCGCGTCGCCGAGGGAAACGTTCGGCCGCGCGGAGGGGCCCGCCCGGCGTGCCGTCGCCCGGGAGGATGCCCCGGCCGAAGCGCACGCGTCCATCGCCCTCGTGCGATGGGTCTACGACTGGGACCCGAGCGGCGCCGAGGAGGAATTCCGCCGCGCGATCGCGCTCAACGCCGGGTATGCGACGGCCCATCAGTGGCTCGCATATCTGCTGGCCTCGCAGGGGCGATTCGACGAAGCGGTGGCCGAGATCGAGCGAGCGCAGAAGCTGGACCCGCTTTCCGTGAGCATCATGACCGACATCGGGGACATCCATCTCTGGGCCGGCCGTTACGATCAGGCGATCGCCCACGCGCGTGAGGCGCTCGAGCTCGAGCCGAACTACGCCGTCGCCCACAACGTTCTGGGAATGGCGCTCCTGAAGCAGCAGCGCACGGCGGAGGCGATCGGCGAGCTCGAGCACGCCGCCCGGCTCGAGGATCTTCCCCGGATGCTGTCGACGCTCGGCTACGCGTACGCCGTCGCCGGCCGCAGCGACGACGCCCTCCGCATCCGGGAGCGTCTGGAGGCACTCGCGAAGACGCGCTACGTCTCGCCGTTCGCTCTGGCGGTCGTGGACACCGGGCTCGGGCGGGCCGACTCGGCCTTTGCGCAGCTCGAGCGGGCCTTTGCCGAGCACTCGGACACGATGGCGATCCTCCGCGCGTATCCGCTCTTCGAGAGCCTGCGGGGCGATCCGCGCTTCGCCGATCTGGTGCGGCGGGTGGACGCAAGGAATGGGGGTTCGCTGCACGGCAGCTGTCAGCTATCAGCTGTCGCTCATACGGTTAGATCCCACCCGAAAAGACTCGCAAGGGCCACCTCTGTGACATACTCGGATCCTCGGGGGCTCGAGGCGGAGAGGGTCGGACACCGGGTCAGCGCCGACGGCTGGGAGCCGACGGCTGAAAGCTAGCGGTGCCAGCAACTTCCGCTTGACAGGTCCCCCCGACCCGCGTACGATTCGCGGGTTTTTCCTCAGGACTCGGACGAGTCGGTGGGCCTGTCTCGTCCGACCCTAAGTAAAGCGGTTTACGGTCGATCTCGGGTCCTTCCACGGCTCCGGGGGACTCGGGGAGATCAGGAGAGTCGATGCCGACAATTTCTCAACTCGTCCGCAAAGGCCGCGAGCGGCTCGCGGTGAAGACCGCCTCGCCCGCGCTCCAGCGTTCGCCGCAGCGCCGCGGCGTGTGCACGCGCGTCTACACGACGACGCCGAAGAAACCGAACTCGGCGCTGCGCAAGGTCGCGCGCGTCCGCCTGACGAACGGCATCGAGGTCACGACCTACATCCCGGGCGTCGGCCACAACCTCCAGGAGCACTCGATCGTCATGATCCGCGGCGGCCGCGTGAAGGATCTGCCGGGCGTCCGCTACCACGTCATCCGCGGAACGCTCGACGCGGTCGGCGTCGCCAACCGCAAGCAGGGCCGGTCCAAGTACGGCGCGAAACGCCCCAAGGCCTAACGAGACAAGAAGGATAACGATGCCGAGACGCCGAGTCGTTGCCAAGCGAGAGATCCTGCCGGATCCGCTGTACAACTCCCAGCTCGTCACGAAGTTCATCAACTCCGTGATGTCGCAGGGAAAGAAGTCGACCGCCGAGGGGATCCTCTACGGCGCGCTCAACCGCGTCGCCGAGAAGACCCAGGACGATCCGATGAAGGCCTTCAAGAAGGCGATCGAGAACGTCAAGCCGGCGCTCGAGGTCAAGTCGCGCCGCGTCGGCGGCTCGACCTACCAGGTCCCCGTCGAGGTGCGGCCCAACCGCCGGACCTCGCTCGCGATCCGCTGGATCATCGAGTACGCGAGCGCCCGCGGCGAGAAGACGATGCGCGAGAAGCTCGCGGCCGAGTTCCTCGACGCGTCCAACCTCCGCGGCGGCGCCGTGAAGAAGAAGGACGACACGCACAAGATGGCCGAGGCCAACAAGGCCTTCGCCCACTATCGCTGGTAATAACGCAAACCGAACGACCCGAAGACCGAAGACCTTACTTATGCCGCGCACGCACCCTCTCAAAGACACCCGCAACATCGGGATCATGGCGCACATCGACGCCGGTAAGACGACGACCACCGAGCGGATCCTTTTCTACACGGGCGTCAACTACAAGCTGGGCGAGGTCCACGAGGGCACCGCCACGATGGACTGGATGGTCCAGGAGCAGGAGCGCGGCATCACGATCACGTCCGCCGCGACGACGTGCTTCTGGAAAGCGCCGGACGGAACCCTCGTCCGGATCAACATCATCGACACGCCCGGCCACGTCGACTTCACGGCCGAGGTCGAGCGCTCGCTCCGCGTGCTCGACGGCGCGGTCGCCGTGTTCGACGCCGTCGCCGGCGTCGAGCCCCAGTCCGAGACCGTGTGGCGCCAGGCCAACCGCTACGGCGTCCCCCGCATCGCCTTCGTCAACAAGATGGACCGCGTCGGAGCGAACTTCCCGCGCTGCGTCGAGATGATGAAGACGAAGCTGAACGCCAAGCCCGCGCCGATCCAGGTCCCCTGGGGCACCGAGGGGGACCATCGCGGGATCATCGACCTCGTCGCCATGAAGGCGATCGAATTCCACGACGACGCCCAGGGCTCCAAGTTCGACGTCCTCGACATCCCGGCGGACATGAAGGACGAAGCCGACAAGTACCGCGAGATGCTGATCGAGACGGTCGCCGAGACCGACGACGCGCTGCTCGAGAAGTACCTCCACGGCGGCAAGGTCGAAGGCGAGGAGATCAAGGCGGCCCTCCGGCGCGCCACGATCGCCGGCCACGTGCAGCCCGTCATCTGCGGCTCGGCCTTCAAGAACAAGGGCGTCCAGCAGCTGCTCGACGCCGTCGTCGACTACCTGCCCTCGCCGCTCGACGTGCCCGCGATCAAGGGCCACGACGACGTGGGCGCGGAGCTCGAGCGGCCCGCGACCGACGACGCGCCGTTCTCGGCCCTCATCTTCAAGATCATGACCGACCCGTTCGTCGGTCAGCTGGCGTTCTTCCGGGTGTACTCGGGGCACCTCGACGCCGGCTCCGGCGTCTTCAACTCGACCAAGGACGGCCGCGAGCGCGTCGGGCGGATCCTGAAGATGCACGCCAACAAGCGCGAAGAGATCAAGGAAGTCTGGGCCGGCGACATCGCCGCGGCCGTGGGCCTGAAGAACGTCCAGACCGGCGACACGATCTGCGACGAGGACAATCCGGTCATTCTCGAAGCGATGAACTTCCCCGAGCCCGTCATCGCCGTCGCGATCGAGCCCAAGACCAAGGCCGACCAGGAAAAGATGGGCATGGCGCTCGCCAAGCTCATGCAGGAAGACCCGACCTTCAAGGTCCACACGGACAAGGAGACGGGCCAGACGATCATCCGCGGCATGGGCGAGCTGCACCTCGAGATCATCACGGACCGCATGGTCCGCGAGTTCAACGTCGGCGCGAACATCGGCAAGCCCCAGGTCGCCTACCGCGAGGCGATCACGAAGGAAGCCCAGGGCCACGGCCGATTCATCCGCCAGTCCGGCGGCCGCGGACAGTACGGCGAGGCCAAGATCCGCATCAAGCCCGCCGAGGAAGGCCACGATTTCGTCTTCGACAACGAGATCAAGGGCGGCGCGATCCCCAAGGAGTTCATCAAGCCGATCGAGCAGGGCATCAAGGAAGCCCTGGAGACCGGCATCCTCGCGGGCTATCCGACGACCGGCGTCCACGTCGAGCTCTACGACGGCTCGTACCACGACGTCGACTCCTCGGAAATGGCGTTCAAGATCGCGGGCTCGATGGCCTATCAGGACGCGGCCAAGAAGGCCCAGCCGATCATCAAGGAACCGATCATGGACGTCGAGGTCGTCGTGCCCGAGGACTACATGGGCGACGTCATCGGCGACCTCTCCTCGCGGCGCGGCCACATCAAGCACATGGAGCCGCGGGCGGGCGTCCAGGTCATCACGGCGCGCGTGCCGCTCTCGGAGATGTTCGGCTACTCGACCAACCTGCGCTCGATGACGCAGGGCCGCGGCAACTACACGATGCAGTTCGCCGCGTACGACGAGGTTCCCAAGAGCGTCAGCGAAGAGATCATCGCCAAAGTGGGAAGCAAGTAACCGCAACCGTTGAGGGCGAAGAGAGATGGCTAAAGAGAAGTTCGATCGCAGCAAGCCGCACGTGAACATCGGGACGATTGGTCACGTGGATCACGGGAAGACGACGTTGACGGCGGCGATCACGCTGATTTTGTCGAAGAAGGGTCTGGCGACGGCGAAGGCATACGACCAGATCGACAACGCGCCGGAAGAGAAGGCGCGCGGGATCACGATCAACACGGCGCACGTGGAGTATTCGACGGACAAGCGTCACTACGCGCACGTGGACTGTCCCGGGCACGCGGACTACGTGAAGAACATGATCACGGGCGCGGCGCAGATGGACGGAGCGATTCTGGTGGTGTCGGCGGCGGATGGCCCGATGCCGCAGACGCGGGAGCACATTCTGCTGGCGCGTCAGGTCGGGGTGCCGTACGTGGTGGTGTTTCTGAACAAGACGGACATGGTGGACGACCCGGAGCTTCTGGAGCTGGTGGAGCTGGAGGTTCGGGAGCTGTTGACCTCGTACGGGTTTCCCGGGGACAAGACGCCGATCGTGAAGGGGTCGGCGTTGAAGGCGGGGGAGTCGGCGGATCCGAGCTCGGACGGATGCGAAGTGCATTCTGGAGCTGATGGACGCGGTGGACGCGTACATTCCGGTGCCGGAGCGGGCGGTGGACAAGGATTTTCTGATGCCGATCGAGGACGTGTTCTCGATTTCGGGCCGCGGGACGGTGGTGACGGGCCGCGTGGAGCGGGGGATCGTGAAGGTCGGCGAGGAAGTGGAGATCGTGGGGATCCGTCCGACGCAGAAGAAGGTCGTGACGGGCGTGGAGATGTTCCGCAAGCTTCTGGATCAGGGGCAGGCGGGGGACAACGTGGGGCTTCTGCTGCGCGGGACGGAGCGGAAGGACGTGGAGCGCGGGCAGGTGTGCGCGAAGCCGGGCTCGATCACGCCGCACCTGAAGTTTACGGCGCAGGCGTACATCTTGACGAAGGAAGAGGGCGGGCGGCACACGCCGTTTTTCAACGGGTATCGGCCGCAGTTTTTCTTTCGGACCACGGACGTGACGGGGACGGCGCAGCTGCCGCAGGGCGTGGAGATGGTGATGCCGGGGGACAACGTGAACCTGGAGATCAACCTGATCACGCCGATCGCCATGGAGAAGGGCCTGCGCTTCGCCATTCGCGAAGGCGGCCGCACCGTCGGCGCCGGAACGATCGTCGAGATCCTGGAGTAGCGGATTCATGACTTCGATTCGATATCGCGGCTGGAGCGGCCCTGCTTTGCTCGCGTCGAGCGAGCGCTAAACATGCCTAAGAACGACAAGATCCGGATCCGCCTCAAGGCGTTCGACTATCGGATCCTCGACCAGTCGGCGAGCGAGATCGTCGACACGGCGCGGCGGACCGGGGCGAAGGTCGCGGGGCCGATTCCGCTGCCGACGGCGGTCTCGCGCTTCACGGTGAACCGCTCGCCGCACGTCGACAAGAAGTCGCGCGAGCAGTTCGAGATGCGGACGCACAAGCGCCTGCTCGACATCCTCGAGCCGACCTCGCAGACGGTGGACGCGCTGATGAAGCTCGAGCTGCCGGTCGGCGTGGACGTCGAGATCAAGGCGTTCGGGAAGTAAGCCATGGCCGTACACGGAATCATCGGCAAGAAGGTGGGGATGACCCAGATCTTCACGGCGGACGGGACGGTCGTGCCCGTCACGGTCGTGCAGGCCGGGCCCTGCCTCGTCGTCCAGAAGAAGACCGCCGACAAGGACGGCTACGACGCCCTCCAGATCGGCCTCGTCGGGCTCGCGGCCCGACCGCCGGGCGAACGCCGCGGCGAAGGGCCACTTCGAGAAGGCCGGCGTCGCCCCGATGCGGACGCTCATGGAGGTCCGGGCCGACAAGGGCGACGAGCTCAAGCCCGGCGACAAGATTCTCTGCGACACGTTCGCCGGAGCAGGATCACGTCGACGTCATCGGCACGTCGAAGGGCAAGGGCTTCATGGGCGTGGTCGCCCGCCACGGTTTCCGGGGCGGCGCGGCGACGCACGGCTCGATGTTCCACCGGGCGCCCGGCTCGATCGGCCCGTCGGCGTTCCCGTCGCGCGTGTACCCGGGCACGCGCTCGTCGGGACGGCTGGGCGGCCGCCAGTCGACGTCCAAGAACCTCATCGTCGTCCGGGTGGACGCCGAGAAGAACCTGCTCTACATCTCCGGCGCCGTTCCCGGCGCCCGCAACTCGATCGTGAAGATCGTGCGCTCGAGCTTCGCCAGGAAGAGGGCGTAGAAGGATCCGCATGGCCAAGATCCCGGTCTGGAACTGGAAGAAGGAGCAGGTGGGCGAGGTCGCTCTGCCTGCCGAGCGTCTTCGCGTACCCGTACCGCCGCCACCTCGTGTGGGAGGTCGTCAAGGCGTACCTCGCGGGTCAGCGCGCCGGGAACGCACAAGACGAAGGTCCGCTCCGAGGTCGTCGGGCTCGGGCAAGAAGCCCTTCAAGCAGAAGGGAACCGGCCGCGCGCGGCAGGGCGGCGGTCGCCCGCCGATCCACCGCCACGGCGGCACCGTGCACGGTCCCGTGCCGCGCTCGTACGCGCAGGGGGTCTCGGTCGGCGAGAAGAAGAACGCCCTCAAGGCGGTCCTCTCGCGACGCGCCGCGGAGTAGCGGATCGTCGTCGTCGACAAGATGGATGTGGCGAGCACCAAGACCAAGGACCTCGTCACGGCGATCGGAGCGCTCGGAATCGAGGGCAAGGCCCTCTTCGTGGACGCCCGGGGCAACGAGAACTTCGAGCGCGCGTCCCGCAACGTCCGGACGTGGAAGATCGTCGACCCGCTGGCCGTCAACGCCTACGACGTGCTGGCGCACGGCACGCTCGTGCTCTCGAAGCAGGCGTTCTCGCGCGTCGTCAAGAACCTGGGAGGCGAGTGATGGACGCGCAGAGGGTGATCCGGCGGCCGCTCATCACCGAGAAGGCCACCCGAGCTGAAGGAAGCCTCCAACACGGTCTGCTTCGAGGTCGACCGGGACGCCAACAAGATCGAGGTCCGCCGCGCCGTCGAGAAGCTCTTCGGCGTCAAGGTCCTCGACGTGCGGGTGGCCAATCGCGAGGGTAAGTGGAAGCGCATGGGCCGGTTCGTCGGCCAGCGCAAGGCCTGGAAGAAGGCCTGGGTCCGGCTCGCGCCGGATCAAAAGATCGAGTTCTTCGAGGGCGTGTGATGCCAGTCAAGAAATTCAAACCGACCTCCCCCGGCGTTCGGTTCCAGACCAAGCTCGACTTTCCGGAGCTCTCTCCGGTGCGTCCGGAGAAGCGCCTCACGGTCGGGCTCCGCGCGACCGGCGGCCGTAACAACCAGGGCCGCGCGACGTCCCGGTTCATGGGCGGCGGGCACAAGCGGCTCTACCGCATCATCGACTTCCGGCGGGACAAGCTGGACATTCCGGCGAAGGTCGCCACGATCGAGTACGACCCGAACCGCACGGCCCGGATCGCGCTGCTCCACTACGCCGACGGCGAGAAGCGCTACATCCTGGCGCCGAACGGCCTCGTCGTGGGCGCGACGGTCGTGTCGGGCCCCGGGGCGGACATCCTGCCGGGCAACGCGCTGCCGCTGAAGTCGATCCCGCTCGGCACCACGATCCACAACCTCGAGCTGACCCGGGGCAAGGGCGGCCAGCTCGTGCGCTCCGCCGGCGCGTCGGCGCAGCTGATGGCCCGCGAAGGCGCCTACGCCCAGGTGCGCCTGCCCTCGGGCGAGGTCCGCGAGGTCCACGTCGAGTGCTACGCGACGATCGGCCAGGTCGGCAACCTCGAGCACGAGAACGTGTCGATCGGCAAGGCCGGCCGCAACCGCTGGCTGGGCTGGCGGCCGCACAACCGCGGCGTGGCCATGAACCCCGTCGACCATCCGATGGGCGGCGGCGAAGGCAAGACTTCGGGCGGACGCCACCCGACTTCGCCCTGGGGCTGGAAGACGAAGGGTATGAAGACCCGCAACAACAAGCGCACCGACGGATTCATCGTCCGCCGGCGCAAGTCGAAGGTCTAAGCGATGGCACGTTCGGTCAAAAAGGGTCCCTTCGTCGACGACCACCTGCTCAAGAAGGTGGCCGCCCTGAACTCGACGCGCGAGAAGAAGGTCATCAAGACCTGGTCGCGGCGCTCGACCGTCATCCCCGACATGGTCGGCCACACGATCGCCGTGCACAACGGGCGGAAGTTCATCCCGGTCTACGTCGCCGAGAACATGGTCGGGCACAAGCTCGGCGAGTTCTCGCCGACGCGCATCTTCAAGGGCCACGGCGGCAAGAAGGCGGCCGAGACGGGCGCGGCCGTCGGCGGCAAGCCGGTCTCGGCTCCGGGCGCGGCCCCGGCCGCGGCCCCCGCGGCGCCGAAGGGTTAAGACGATGAAGGCGACAGCAAGACTCCGGTACATGAAGGGCTCCGCGCAGAAGGTCCGCCTCGTGGCGGACCTGATTCGCGGAAAGAAGGTCAACGACGCCGTGGCCATCCTGCGCCACGCGAAAAAGGTGGCCGCGCGCGACATGCTCAAGACGCTGCGCTCGGCGGTCGCCAACGCGGAGCAGAAGGAAGCCCAGCTCGACGTGGACCAGCTGGTGGTCCGAAAGATCACCGTCGACAAGGGGCCGCAGGAGAAACGGGTCCGTCCGGCGCCGATGGGCCGGGCGTACCGCGTCCTGCATCGCAAGAGCCATCTGACGATCGAACTCTCGGACGAGGCGTAAGGAGCAGAATGGGCCAGAAAGTACATCCCTACGGCTTCCGGCTGGGCTTCAACCGGACCTGGCACTCCCGCTGGTTCTCGGAGAAGGACTACATGAAGTTCCTTCACGAGGACCTGCAACCTGCGCAAGGAGCTGAAGAGGCGGCTGTCGCACGCCGGGGTCTCGGAGATCGACATCGAGCGGTTCGCGGGCAAGCTCAAGGTCAACATCCAGACGTCGCGTCCCGGCATCATCATCGGCAAGCGCGGCGCCGAAGTGGATCGGCTTCGCGACGAGCTCCAGAAGCGGACGGGCATCGAAGTCCACATCAACATCATCGAGATCCAGCGGCCCGAGACGGACGCCCAGCTCGTGGCCGAGTCCATCGCGCTGCAGCTCGAGCGACGGGTGGCGTTCCGCCGGGCGATGAAGAAGGGGATCGAGTCGGCCTTTCGCTTCGGCGCCCAGGGGATCAAGATCCGCTGCGCCGGACGGCTCAACGGCGCCGAGATCGCCCGTTCGGAGTGGTACCAGGAAGGCCGCCTTCCGCTCCACACGCTCAAGGCCGACATCGACTACGGCTTCGCCGAGGCGAACACGACCTTCGGAAAGATCGGCGTCAAGGTCTGGATCTACCGCGGCGAGCAGCACAAGGCCAAGAATCGCCGCAAGAGCGCGGCGTAAGCGAGTTTTGCCATGTTGATGCCCTCCAAGGTCAAGTATCGGAAACAGCAGCGCGGCCGGCGCCGGGGCAAGGCCTGGCGCGGCGGCGAGCTCGCGTTCGGCGACATGGGCCTGCAGGTCCTGGAGCCCGGCTGGATCACGGCCCGGCAGATCGAGGCCGGCCGCATCGCCATGACCCGGGCCGTCAAGCGCGGCGGAAAGATCTGGATCCGGATCTTCCCGGACAAGCCGTACACGAAGAAGCCCGCCGAAACCCGCATGGGCAAGGGCAAGGGCGCGCCGGAAGGCTGGGTCGCGGTGGTCAAGCCCGGACGCATGCTCTACGAGATGGAAGGCGTCGACCTCGCCACGGGCAAAGAGGCCCTCAAGCTCGCCGCCGACAAGCTGGGACTCAAGACCCGCCTGGTGACCCGCGCTGGGGAGGCGGAGATTCGATGAAGAAGAAAGAGCGGGAGACGCTCGCCCAGCAGGGCCACGGCGATCTCCTCGGAAGAGAGAAGGAGCTGAAGGAAGCGGCGTGGAAGCTGCGCCTGCAGAAGTCCACGGGGCAGCTCGAGAACCCGAGCCGCCTGCGGACCGTGCGGCGCGACATCGCGCGCGTCAAAACGTACCAGCGCATGCTGGAGCGGAAGGCGGAGGGCTCGAAGTGACCGAGATGGAAGTGAAGGGCCCCGAGGACCGCCGGAGCCGTGCGATCCGCATCGGCCGGGTGGTCTCCGACAAGGGACACAAGACGATCGTGGTCGAGGTGGAGCGCCGCGTGCAGCATGCCGAGTACACCCGGACGATCAAGCGCACGAGCCGTTTCCACGCCCACGACGAGGGGAACACGGCGAAGGTCGGCGACCGCGTCCGCATCGAGGAGACCCGGCCGCTCTCCAAGCTCAAGCGCTGGCGGCTGCGGGAAGTCCTCGTCAAGGCGCAGGCGTAGGAGATCGCCATGATTCAGATGGGCACCATCCTCGAGGTGGCGGACAATTCGGGAGCGCGCAAGATCGCCTGCATCCGCATGCGCGGGCGGCTCGGCCGGCCAGTACGCGGGTCTCGGCGACATCATCACGGCGTCCGTCAAGGAGGCCGCCCCGGATTCGCCGTTCGTCGAGAAGCACGGCAAGCGCGTCGTGCGCGCGGTCATCGTCCGCACGCGCCGCAACCACCGCCGCAAGGACGGCTCTTACATCCGGTTCGACGACAACGCCGCGGTCCTGATCTCCCCCGAGGGGGAGCCGATCGGGACGCGCGTCTTCGGGCCGGTCGCGCGCGAGCTGCGCGAGAAGAAGTTCATGAAGATCATCTCCCTCGCCCCGGAAGTGCTGTGATGAGTAAGCAAGCCACGAAAGCCAAGAACACGAAGAAGCCCCGCCTCCGGAAGAACGACACGGTCGTCGTGATCTCCGGCCGCGACCGCGGGCGGCAGGGGCGCATCGTGCGCGTCCTGCCGGCGGAGGGCCGGGTCATCGTCGAGCGGGTCAACATGATCAAGCGCCACACGCGGCCCAATCCGCAGAAGAACATCGCCGGCGGCATCTCGGAGAAGGAAGCCTCGATTCACATCTCGAACGTGATGCTCGTCGACCCGGATCGCAACGTCGGGACCAGGATCGGCCGCCGCCGCGACGCGGACGGCAATCCCGAGCGCATCGCCAAGAAGAGCGGCGCGGTGCTCGCGTAAGCACGAAGGACTCAGAACATGGCAGCGAGACTGAAAGAACAGTACGCCAAGGAGGTCGCCCCCGCGCTCCGGAAGGAGTTCGGGATCGACAACGTCATGGCCGTGCCGCGGCTCGAGAAGATCGTCCTCAACATGGGGCTCGGGGAGGCCGTCGCCAACCCGAAGATGCTGGACGGCGCGGCCGAGGAGCTCTCCGCGATCGCCGGGCAGCGCGCCAACGTGACGAAGGCGAAGAAGTCGATCGCCACGTACAAGCTGCGGACCGGGATGCCGATCGGCGCGCGAGTGACCCTCCGCGGCGACCGGATGTGGGAGTTCCTGGACCGGCTCATCAACATCGCCCTGCCCCGGGTGCGCGACTTCCGCGGCGTCTCCGGCAAGGCGTTCGACGGGCGGGGCAACTACACGCTCGGCGTGCGCGACCACTTCATCTTTCCGGAGATCGACTACGCCAAGACGGACAAGTCGAAGGGCCTGAACGTGACGATCGTGACGACGGCGGGACGGGACGACCGGGCGAAGGCGCTGCTCGCCGAGCTCGGCATGCCCTTCGCGAAGGACAACAGTGAGGACTTGCCAGCGAGGAAGAAAACATGGCCACACGCGCGATGCGAATCAAGGCGGCGAAGAAGCCGAAGTTCTCGACCCGGACGGTGCGCCGGTGCCGCGTGTGCGGCCGCCCGCGCGCGGTCTACCGCAAGTTCGGCCTCTGCCGGATCTGTTTCCGTCAGAACGCCAACCAGGGTTACATCCCGGGCGTCCTGAAGGCTTCCTGGTGATCAAGAGAGAAAAACGATGAAAACGAGCGATCCCCTGAGCGATCTGTTGGCCCGGATCTCGAACGGCCTCATGGCCGGCCACGACAAGGTGGACGTGCCCGCCTCCCGCGTCAAGGAGGCGGTCCTGAAGGTCCTCGAGGAGGAAGGCTTCATCGCCTCCTACCGCCGCGTGGAAGAGAAGGGGCGGCCCGTCCTCCGCGTGGGCCTGAAGTACGACCACGAGGGCGAGCCCGTCGTGATCGGCCTCGAGCGCGTCTCCCGCCCCGGGCGCCGGGTCTACGCCCGGGCCGACGAGATCCCGAAGGTCCTCGGAGGCCTCGGCGTGTCGATCGTCTCGACGTCCAAGGGCATCGTGACCGACCGGGCGGCCCGGCAGTCGCGCCTGGGCGGCGAAGTTCTCTGCAACGTCTGGTAAGAGGAGCACGAGCGTGTCGCGCATAGGGAAAATGCCGGTCGTGATCCCCAAGGGGGTCGACGTCAAGTCGGACAACGAGCCAGGTCCGCGTCAAGGGGCCGAAGGGCGAGCTTTCGAGCGCGATCCCCTCGGGCCTGACGGTCACCGTGGCCGACGGAGAGATCAAGATTGCCCGCGCCTCCGACGAGCCCAAGGCTCGCGCCGTGCACGGGCTCCTGCGGAGCCTCGTCGCCAACAACGTCGAGGGCGTCACCAAGGGCTTCACGCGAGAGCTCGAGATCTCGGGCGTCGGATACAAGGCCGAGGTCAAGGGCAAGTCCGTGGTCTTCTCGCTGGGCTATTCGCATCCGGTGGACTTCCCGATCCCCGAGGGGATCGCGATCGCGATCGACGCGAAGGCCGGGAAGCTGACCGTCACGGGCGCCGACAAGCAGCGGGTGGGCCAGACGGCGGCGGAGATCCGCAAGCTCCGCGTGCCGGACCCCTACAAGGCCAAGGGCATCAAGTACGCCGACGAAGTCATCAAGCGCAAGGTCGGCAAGGCCGGCGGGAAGTAATCATGAACCGATCACATGCACGGACGGAGGCCCGGGCGCGAGTGCGCATCCGGGTGCGCCAGAAGGTCCGGGGCGCGGCCGAGCGGCCGCGGCTGGCCGTCTTCAAGAGCGGCCGGCACATCTATGCCCAGGTCATCGACGACGGCAAGGGCAAGACGGTCGCCCACGCGTCCTCGCTCGACGCCGGCCTCAAGAAGGACATGCCGAAGGGCGCCTCGCAGGATGCCGCCGGCAAGGTCGGCGCCCTCGTGGCCGAGCGGGCCAAGAAGGCCGGCGTGACCAAGGTCGTCTTCGACCGGGGCGGTTACCGGTATCACGGCCGCGTCAAGGCGCTGGCCGAGGGCGCGCGCACGGGCGGGCTGGAGTTCTAGGGCATGGCAATCGTCGGGACGGATACGACTAGGAGAGACGAACGATGAGCAGCAACCGGGGCCCGCGCGCGCCGCGCGAACGGGAAAAGGAGCGCGACGCGCAGGGCCGTGAACTGATCGACCGGGTCGTTCACATCAACCGCGTCACGAAGGTCGTCAAGGGAGGCAAGAACTTCTCCTTCTCGGCGCTCGTGGTCGTCGGCGACGGCCAGGGACGGGTCGGCTACGGCGCGGGCAAGGCGAAGGAAGTCCCGATGGCCATCAAGAAGGGCATCGAGATGGCGAAGAAGAACATGCAGAAGGTGTCGCTCAAGGGGACGACGATCCCGCACACGATCATCGGCGCCTACGGGGCCGGCCGCGTTCTGCTGAAGCCCGCCGCGGCGGGCACGGGCGTCATCGCGGGCGGACCGGTGCGGGCGGTGCTCGAGTCGGTCGGAATCCAGGACATCCTGACGAAGTCGCTCCGCACGACGACCCCCCACAACGTCATCAAGGCCACCTTCGAAGGCCTGTTGCGTCTGAAGAACGAGGACGAGATCGCGAAGCGGCGGGGTCGCGTGTCGCCGGCCGCCGCGCGCCGCGGCGCCCGTCGAAGCCGAGGAGAAGGCGTAATGACCGAGACGGGCAAGGGCGCCGAGAAGGCGAAGGGCCGGAAGGCCTCCGGCCGCCTGACGATCACGCAGGTGAAGAGCGGCATCTGCACGCCGAAGGACCAGAAGGCGACGCTCGTGAGCCTCGGGTTCCGGCGGCGGGGGGACAAGGTCGTGCGCGAGGATTCGCCGGCCATGCGCGGAATGATCCGCAAGGTCCGGCACCTCGTGCTCGTGGAAGCGAAGCCGAAGCCGAAGCCAAAGCCGTAACGACGAAGGGCTGATCCATGGTCGAAAAGAAGAAAACCACCAAGGCTCCGGCGGCGAAGAAGCCGTCCCGAGCAGCCGCGCCCAAGAAGGCGGCCGCGGCTCCCGAGAAGAAAGCCGCGGCGCCGGCTCCGCCTCCAAAAGTCGCGAGACCTCAGAAGCCGAAGAAGGCCGCGGCGGCGCGTCCCGCGGATGCGCGTCCGGCGGCCACCGGCGTCCATGACCTCGCTCCGGCGGTGGGTGCGACCCACTATCGCAAGCGGGTCGGCCGCGGACCGGGCTCGGGCCACGGCAAGACCGCGGGCCGGGGCAACAAGGGCCAGAAGTCGCGCTCGGGTTATCGCCACCAGCGGGGCTTCGAGGGCGGCCAGATGCCGCTCCACCGGCGGCTGCCCAAGCGCGGCTTCACCAACATCTTCCGCGTCGAGTACGAAATCGTCAATCTCGCCGACCTCGATCGCTTCGAGGCCGGCGCGGCCGTCAACCCGGAGACGCTCGTGGCGTCGCGCCTCGCGCGCAAGAACCGCCCGGTCAAGATCCTGGGCGACGGCAAGATCCAGAAGGCGTTGACCGTCTCGGCGCACAAGTTCTCGGCCTCGGCGAAGGCCGGTATCGAGGCGGCCGGCGGCCGCTGCGAGGTGCTGTCCCGTTGAGCGCACTCCAGAGCTTCGCGAACATCTTCAGCGTGCCGGACCTGCGCAAGCGGGTCCTGTTCACGTTTCTCGTGCTGGCCGTCTATCGCCTGGGCGCGCACATCCCGACGCCGGGCGTGGATCCGGCAGGCGATCAACGCCTTCTTCAAGGCGTCGGCCGGATCCATCTTCGGATTCCTCGACATCTTTTCGGGCGGCGCGCTGCGGCGCCTCTCGGTGTTCGCGCTCGGGATCATGCCGTACATCTCGAGCTCGATCATCCTGCAGCTGTTGACGGTCGTCTGGCCCTACCTCGAGAAGCTCTCCAAGGAGGGCGAGATGGGCCGGAAGAAGATCACGCAGTACACCCGCTACGGCACGGTGCTGCTCTCGTTCATCCAGGCGACCGGCATCGCGCTGTGGCTCGAGAAGCAGACGGCGCCGGGCGGCGCGCCTCTGGTGCCGCATCCGGGCTGGGGCTTCCGGCTCATGACGGTGCTGACGCTGACGACCGGCACGATCTTCATCATGTGGCTCGGCGAGCAGATCACCGAGCGCGGGATCGGCAACGGCATCTCGCTCATCATCTTCGCGGGCATCGTCGCCGGCCTGCCGCTGGCCATCTTCGGCCTCTTCCAGCAGCTCGCGCGACCCAGACGATCTCGATCATCACGCTGCTCGTGGTGCTGCGTCTTCATGGTCGCCATCGTGGCGCTCGTCGTCTTCGTCGAGCGGGCGCAGCGGCGCATCCCGGTCCAGTACGCCAAGCGCGTCGTCGGCCGGCGGGTCTACGGCGGCCAGAACACGTACCTGCCGCTGCGGGTCAACACCGGCGGCGTCATCCCGATCATCTTCGCGATCTCGATCCTCCAGCTTCCGGCGTACCTCGCCCAGATCTCGGGCGCCGACTGGATGAAGCGCGTGGCCGAGTCGCTCGGCGTGGGGCACCCGCTCTACCTCCTGCTCTACGCGGCGGGCATCCTCTTCTTCTGCTACTTCTACACGTCGATCGTCTTCAATCCCGCCGACACGGCCGACAACATGCGGAAGTACGGCGGATTCATCCCCGGCATCCGGCCCGGCAAGAAGACGGCCGACTACATCGACACCGTGCTCTCGCGCATCACGATCGTCGGGCGCCGCGTACCTGACCTTCGTCGCCCTGCTGCCGGACATCCTCAACAACGGTCTGAAGGTCCAGGGCGTCCCGGGGATCGGGCCGTGGCTCGACGGCATGATGCCGAAGTTCCTGACGCAGGGCTTTGGCTTCAACTTCTACTTCGGCGGCACGTCGCTTCTGATCGTCGTCGGCGTGGCCATGGACACGGTCCAGCAGATCGAGTCGAAGCTGGTCGAGCACCACTACACGGGATTCCTCAAGAAGAGCCGGATCCGGGGACGGCGAGGCTGATGCGGATCGTGCTTCCTCGGGCCTCCGGGCAGCGGCAAGGGAACCCAGGCGGCCCAGCTGGCGAAGCGGCTGGGCGTTCCGGCCATTTCCACGGGAGAGATCCTGCGGGAGGCCGTCCGCAAGAAGACCGCCCTCGGCCAGAAGGCGCAGTCCGTCATGGAGCGGGGGAGCTCGTGTCCGACGACCTGATCGTGGCCATGATCGGGGAGCGCCTGGCGGAGCCCGACGCCCGCCGGGGGTTCATCCTCGACGGCTTCCCGAGGACCCTCGCCCAGGCCCGGGCCTTCGAAACCATGCTGTCCGGAAATGGCGACGCCCTTTCCGCGGTTCTCAACTTTTCCGTCCCCGAGGCCGAGCTGACCGAGCGGATGCTCGGACGAGCGCAGGCCGAAGGGCGGGCGGACGACCGTCCCGAGACCATCCGCGAGCGGATGAAGGTCTACCGGGAGAAGACCGAGCCCCTGGTCGGCTTCTACCGGCGACCGCGACCTCCTGACGGAGATCGACGGAACGGGGTCCGTGTCGGAAGTCGCCGCGCGGGTCGCGGACGCCGTGCGGCGGGACGATCCGGGCATGGATATGGGAATGAGGAACCGCGCGTGATCACGATTCGAAGCGCACAGGAGCTCGTCAAGCTCGAGGAGGCCTCGCGCATCGTCCTCGAGACGCTCGACGTCGTCGAGAAGGCCGTGGCCCCGGGGGTCACGACCGAGGAGCTCGACCGCATCGCCGAGAGCGAGATCAAGAAGCGCGGCGCCCGGCCGGCGTTCGTGGGCTACCGGGGTTACCCGAAGACTCTGTGCACGTCGATCAACGACGAGGTCGTCCACGGGATCCCGGGGCGCCGGGCGCTGCAGGAAGGCGACGTCGTCGGCATCGACTGCGGGGCGGTGGCCGGGGGCTACTACGGCGACGCCGCGCGCACGGTCGCCGGTCGGCAAGGTCGACGCCGAGAAGGCGAAGCTCCTCGAGGTCACGCAGAAGGCCCTGCACGCCGGGATCGCCGCGGCGAAGCCGGGCGGCCGGGTTTCGGACATCGGCGCCGCCGTCGAGGCCGTCGCCCTCGTCCACGGCTACGGCGTGGTCCGCGACTTCGTGGGCCACGGCGTCGGCACGGCGCTCCACGAGGAGCCCCAGGTCCCGAACTACGGCCCCGGCGGCCGGGGAAGCATGCTCAAGGCGGGCATGGTCCTCGCGATCGAGCCGATGTTCAACCTGGGCCGGGCGGAGGTCTCGGTGGACGCGGACGGATGGACGGTGCGGACGCGCGACAAGTCGACCTCGGCGCACTTCGAGTTCACCGTCGCCCTCGAGCCGCAGGGAGCCGTGATTCTGGGGACGGGGGCGCTGTCCGCGATCCGGACGGCCGCCGTGTCGGCCTAGCCATGGCGAAGGAAGACGCGATCGAGGTCATGGCGACGGTGGTGGAACCGTTGCCGAACGCGATGTTCAAGGTGGAGCTGGAAAACAAGCATCAGGTCCTGGCGCACATCTCGGGAAAGATGCGGAAGAACTTCATCCGCATCCTCCCCGGCGACAAGGTCCTCGTGGAGCTGTCGCCGTACGATCTGACGCGGGGCCGGATCATTTACCGGTACAAGTAGAGTGAGGCAGAGTTGGAGTCGAGGGCGTCGAGAAAGGATGAGCGGCATCAGCATGAAGCGTCAGCGAGTTCGTCCGGTCCAAGAAAATTTGCGCCAAGTGCAAGATCGTGCACCGCAAGGGTGTCGTGCGGGTCATCTGCGTGACGCCCAAGCACAAGCAGAGGCAGGGGTAAGACATGGCACGCATTGCGGGAGTCGATCTGCCGCTCAACAAGCGGGTGGAAATCGGCCTGACCTACATCTACGGGATCGGGCGGCCCAAGTCCAACTTCATCCTGGAGAAGGCCGACGTCCGGCCCGACACGCGCGTCAAGGACCTGTCCGAAGAAGAGGTCGTCCGGATCCGCAAGGTCATCACCGACGACGTGAAGGTCGAGGGTGATCTCCGCAAGGACATCTCGGTCGACATCAAGCGCCTCATGGACATCGGCTGCTACCGGGGCCTCCGCCACCGGCGCAACCTGCCGGTCCGCGGCCAGCGCACGCACACGAACGCCCGGACGCGGAAGGGCCCGCGCAAGCAGACGATCGCCGGCAAGAAGAAGGCGACGAAGAAGTAAGGCGACGAGGAAGTAAGAGGCAAACATGGCTGAACCGACTCCGGCAAGCGCCGTCCCCGAAAAGGGCGTCAAGCCCGCCAAGGGCAAGCGGGCACGCACGGCGAAGAAGGAAAAGAAGAACATCCCCCACGGGATGGCGACGGTCAACGCGTCCTTCAACAACACGATCGTGTCGATCGCGGACGCCGAGGGGAATGTCCTCGGGTGGTCGTCGGCCGGCCGCATCGGGTTCAAGGGCTCCCGCAAGGGCACCCCGTTCGCCGCCCAGCTCGCGGCGGCGAACTGCGCCGAGCACGCCAAGGAACACGGCGTGCGCTCGGTGGACGTGCGCGTCACGGGCCCCGGCGCCGGCCGCGAGTCGGCGATCCGGGCGCTCCAGGCCAACGGCATCGACATCAAGTCGATCAAGGACACCACTCCGATTCCGCACAACGGCTGCCGGCCGAGCAAGCGGCGGAGGGTCTAGAGAAGAAGTTGAGAGTTGAGAGTTCAGCGTTGAGCGTGGGGCTTTCCCCTCTCAACACTCAACCCTCAACTCTCAACCGTCTGTAAACCGGCGCACGGTCCCGGCCGGGAGGAAGGACGTAAAACGCGATGATGGGACTGAGGAGGTAAAGGGTTTGGCCCGCTATACCGCGTCGGTCTGCCGGCTATGCCGGCGAGAAGGCATGAAGCTGTTCCTCAAGGGGGACCGCTGTTTCAAGGACAAGTGCGCCATCGAGCGGCGCAACTACCCGCCCGGCCAGCACGGCCGGAGGCGCTCGAAGCTGCTGGGCTACGGCATCCAGCTCCGCGAAAAGCAGAAGGTCAAGCGGATCTACGGTCTCCTCGAGGGACAGTTCCGCCTGGCGTTCGCCCGGGCGAACAGCCGCAAGGGCATCACGGGCGCGAACCTGCTCGAGGAGCTCGAGCGCCGGCTGGACAACGTCGCGTTCGCCCTGGGCTTCGCGGCGTCCCGCGCGCAGGCGCGGCAGCTGGTGCGCCACGGCCACGTCACGATCGACGGGAAGAAGGTCTCGATCCCGTCCTACCGCGTCAACAAGGGCGAGGTGGTCGCGATCAAGGAGAGGAGCCGGTCGAACGAGCAGATCAAGGCCTCCGTCGAGACGGCGCGCGCGCGCGGCGTCCCGGCCTGGCTCGATCTGACGCCGGAGTCCTTCTCCGGAAAGGTCGTCGAGCTGCCGAAGCGCGAGGACATCAAACTTCCGATCCAGGAGCAGCTGATCGTCGAGCTGTACTCCAAGTAGTTCGAGTCGCGGCGCGGAACGCCGCGCATCCCTAAGTCAGAGGAGAACAGACCATGACGCTTTGGAAAGGTTTTCAGAAGCCCAAGCGGCTCGAGATCGACACCGAGACGCTGACGTCGACGTACGGAAAATTCTACGCCCAGCCCTTCGAGCGGGGATTCGGCACGACCGTGGGCAACGCCCTGCGCCGCGTGCTCCTCTCCTCGATCGAAGGCGCGGCCATCACCGCGGTCAAGATCGAGGGCGTGCTGCACGAGTTCTCGTCGCTGCCGGGGGTCGTCGAGGACGTCACCGACATCATCCTCAACCTCAAGCAGATCCCCATCAAGATGCACACCACCGAGGAGAAGATCCTCACGATCGACGTCGAGCGGAAGGGCAAGGTCACGGCCGCCGATCTCCAGGGCGACTCGAACGATCGAGATCCTGGATCCGGACGCGCCGGTCGCCACCCTCTCGGAGAACGGTCAGCTGCGCGCCGAGCTGCGCGTCTCGACCGGACGGGGCTACGTCTCGGCCGACAAGAACTTCGACGACGACATGGGCATCGGCTACATCCCGATCGATTCGGTGCACTCGCCCGTCCGGCGCGTCAACTACCACGTCGAGGCGGCCCGCATCGGGCAGGCCACCGACTACGACCGGCTGGTCCTCGAAGTCTGGACCAACGGCACGATCTCGCCGACGGACGCCGTCGGCCTCGCCGCGACGCTTCTGCGGGACCACCTCACGATCTTCGTCAACGCCGACCACGAGACGGCCCTCGAAGGGGCCGGGGAAGGCGAGCTGCCGGAGAACCTGGCGCGAGTACCTCAACAAGTCCGTCGACGAGCTGGAGCTCTCGGTCCGCAGCGCCAACTGCCTCAAGAACGCGGGCATCCGGACGATCCGGGACCTCGTTCAGCGCACCGAGAAGGACATGCTCGAGACCAAGAACTTCGGGCGCAAGTCTCTCAACGAGATCAAGGACATCCTCCGGCCCATGGGCCTGTCCCTCGGGATGGAGCTCGAGCCGGTCGAAGCCAAGAGCGAGTAAGCCATGCAGCACAACCGGGCGGGGCGCAAGCTCCGCCGTACGACATCCCACCGGCTGGCGATGTTCTCGAACCAGCTCGCGTCGCTCATGACGCACGAGCGGATCGAGACGACGCTGACCAAGGCCAAGGAGCTCCGGCCCCTCGCGGAGCGTCTCGTGACCCGGGCCAAGAACGACGGCGTCGCGGCCCGCCGCCAGGTCGCCCGCTGGATCCCCGACCGGACGACCGTCAAGAAGCTCTTCGAGACGATCGCTCCCCGCTTCGTGGACCGGCCGGGCGGATACACGCGGATCCTCCGGCTGGGCGCCCGCAAGGGCGACGCCGCCGAGGCCGCAATCCTCGAGTTCGTCGACTACAAGTTCGAGGCCAAGGAGCGGGGCCCCAAGAAGGAGTCCCTGGCCGACCGGGCCCGCCGGGCCTCGGGCGGTCGCGTCGAGACGGTCCGCAAGGCCAAGCCCGAGGGCGAGGGCGGCGAAGAGGGCCAGAAGCCTTCGCGCAAGGCCGCCGCTCCCAAGGGCGGCGCCGAGAGGGTCAAGCCGGCCGCGAAGCCCGCGCCCAAGAAGGGTCCCTCGCGCACCGGTCCGTCCAAGCGCGGCGCGTAGGAGCTCCGCGAACGTGTTCCCAAGACGGGCGCCGCTCTCGGGCGGCGCCCTTTTTCTTTCCGTCGCCTTCACTTGCGAGGAGACCTGCCCTTCGGGCACCGGGCCGCGGCTCGTCCGGGTGCGGACTCGACCGCGGCCCTGGTCTCCTCGCTGCGTTCCGGCTCCCGCGGCGCGAGCCTCCTCCCTCCCTGCGGTCGGGAGAGTTACCGCCGTGCTTCGCACGGCGTTCCTGCTGGGGGTCGGCCTTCGGTGGTCGGGTGCTCGCGCCGCGAACGACAGGGACGCTGCCTCACGTCGAGGAGCGGAGGGGTGACGAATCGGCAGTGGCGCTTCGGCACGCTCGATCTCCGGCGCGCGCGCCGCGCGGCGTTCGTCTGGGGCCTCTTCCTGCTCGCCTTGACCTCCTGGCCCTCGCCTCCCGAGATCCCGTCGGCGTGGGCCTTCCCGGACATGGACAAGGTCGTCCACGGCCTGCTCTACGGCGTCGAGGGCTTTCTCCTCTACTTCGCGATCGCCTGGCCCGCGGGGCCGTCGCGGCGGCCCTTTCTGCGGGCGCTCGCGGTCGGCGGGCGTGCTCGCGGTCTGGGGCACGCTCGACGAGATCCACCAGGCGTTCATCCCGGGCCGGGCGATGGAAGGGATGGACGCGGTCGTCGACACGGCCGGCGGGTTCCTCGGCGCGCTCGTCGCCGCGAGGGTCAGTCTTTCTGCTCGATTTTCACGTAGCGCCCCGCCGGCAGATTCTCGAGCGCCTGCTCCGACCCCGACGGCCAGCGGATCGTGAGCTTGCGGACGGAAGTTTCCTCGCCCAGGCCGAAGAGGACGCGCGGGTCGGAGCTCGTCAGGTAGCTCGAGCCGGCCTGGACCGTGCGGACGAGCCGGCGTCCGGACGGGCAGCTCGCGGTCAGCCGGGCGCCCGATGGCCTGGCGGTTGGCGCCGCGGCCCGCGAGCTCGACGCCCAGCCAGTGGCCCGGGCTACCCTGGCCTGAGCCTGGGCCTGGGCCTGAGCCTGAGGCTGAGCCTGAGGCTGCGGTCATTGCGCAGCAGCTGGAGCGGGCCTCCGGAGACCGAAACGGCGATGTCGACGTCGCCGTCGTTGTCGTAGTCGGCCACGGCCGAGCCCCGCGCGACGGAAGGCGACGCGAAGGCCGGTCCGCATCCGCGTTCCCGGAACTGGCCGCGGCCGTCGTTCCACATCAGGTAGGGCTTCTGGGCGTAGGTCGTGCCCTGGCGCGGGCCGCTCCGAGACGTGGCCGTTCGCGATGAACGCGTCGAGGTCGCCGTCGTTCTCGGCGTCGAAGAGGTTCAGGCCGAACCCGACGGCGGTGCGGACCGGCAGGCCGAAGCCCGAGGTGAGCGTGACGTCCTCGAAGATGCCGGAGCCGAGGTTGCGATAGTGCTCGTTGGTCTCGCCCTCGAAGTTGGCCACGAGGATGTCCGGAAGGCCGTCGCCGTCGAGGTCGCCCGCGTCCGTGCCCATGCCGCCCTGCGGGTTCCCTTCCGGGCCGAAGGCGGCTCCCGAGACGACGGACACATCCTCGAAGCGGCCTCCCCCGAGGTTGCGGAAGAGAAAGTTCAGGACGCCGTCGTTGGACGTAAATGTCGGGCTTTCCGTCGCCGTCCACGTCGACGAGGAGGACGCCGAGGCCCTTGCCCATCGCGGCCGAGAGGCCGGCTTCCCGCGTGACGTCGGCGAACGTGCCGTCTCCGCGGTTGCGAAACAGGCGGGGCAGGGCGCCGGGGTACTTGATCGGCTGGCAGTAGTCGCGCGCTCCGCTCACGGCGTCGCCGCAGAAGAGTCCTCCTCGCGGGAGTCGTCGACGTAGTTCGCGACGTAGAGGTCCAGGCGTCCGTCTCCGTCGACGTCTCCCCAGGCCGCGGCCGTTCTCCATTTCGCGCTCGCGACTCCCGCGGCCTCGCGGTCACGTCGCGAAACGTGCCGTCTCCCCGGTTGCGCTAGAGCGATGTTGCCGCCCCAGTTGGTCACGTAGACGTCGACGAAGCCGTCGCTGTCGTAGTCGGCCGCCGCGGCGCCCATGCCGTAGGCCGCGTCCTTCAGGCCGGCCTTCTCCGTGACGTCCCGGAACGTCCCGTCGCCGTTGTTCCGGAAGAGCCGGTCCTGCGCACTCGAGTTCTTCGGAGCCGTCGACGCGGCCGCCGGCGGAAAGGGGCCGGACTGGACGACGTAGAGGTCCATCCACCCGTCGCGGTCGTAGTCGAGCCAGGCCAGCCCCGAGCCCATGGTCTCGGCGAGCCGGTGCTCTGGCGTGGCGCCGCGATCGTGCGTGAACGCGAGCTTCGCCGCGAACCGCGACGTCGGTCAGCGTGACGGGACAGGGCTCGGCGGGGGCCGCGAGGAAGAACGCGCCGAAGAGGAGCGCGCCGATCAAGGCGTCACTTCGCGTCTGCCGCCCGGGATCGCTCCGCCGCGAGGAGAGGATCGATGCGCTTGTCCTCCGGGGCGAGCGTCCGGGCCTTCTCCAGGGTCAGCACGGATTCGGCGTGACGCCCGAGGCGGGACAGCGCCTCGGCGGCGCCGACGAGCGAATCCGCGGACTCGGGGAGCGAGCGGAAGAGGGAGAGGGCCTCGGCGGCGTCGCCCTCGCGCAGCCGGTTCTGCGCCATGGCGAGCTCCCCGGCCCGGGTCTCCGACGCCGAAACCAGCTGGAGTCCCCGCTCGTAGAGCTCCCGGTGGATCGCGAGCTCCGTCTCGGCTTCCTCGCGGCGCCCGCGCTTCATCAGGAGCCGTCCGAGCGCGTAATGGCCGCGGGGCAGGCGGGGAGCCAGACGGATGCCTTCCCGATACGCCGCTTCCGCCTCGTCGAGCCGGCCGAGGCTCTCGAGCGCGCGGCCGCGGTCGAGCTGAAGGCCCGCGTCGCGGGGGTCGAGCCCGGCGGCCACCTGGAGCTCGGCGAGCGCCTCCTCGGACCGGCCGGACGCCAGGAGCAGCCGTCCATAGTCTGCGCGGACCGCCGGCGAGGCGGGATACTCCCGGGCCGCCGCGGAGAGGACGCCCTCCGCCTCGGCGACTTGCCCGCCCTCGCGCTGGGCACTCGCCAGCAGGAGCAGGAACGCCTCGCTCGAGGCGCCGAGGGCCCGCGCGGCCTCGAGGTGCTTCACGCCGTCGAGGAATCGGCCCTGCTGGACGAGCGCCCGGCCGTAGCGGGTCCGGAGGTCGGCGCTCGCCGGGATCGCCGCGATGGCTTCCTCGGCGATCCGATTGCCGTCGGCGGACTTTTCGTCCCTCCAGTAGAGCTCGGCCAGCGCCGCGCGAGGGCCGGCGTTTCCGGGCTCGAGGAGGATGAGCTTCTCGCGGGCCTCGGGAGCCCGCGGGTCTTTCGTGGCGGCGTAGGCGTCGGCCAGGGCCGACAGGGCGGGCGCGGCGCTCGGTCGGGCCGCGACGGCTTTTTCGAGCTCCCGGGCCGCTTCCTCGGGACGCCCGCCTTCGAGGAGGGCCCAGCCGTAGATGTATCGGGCTTCCGGCTGGTCCGGGCCGAACGCCGCGGCCAGGCGGGCCTCGTCGATGGCCTCCCGCGTCTTCTTCTGCTCGAGCAGGGCGAGGGCGAGGTTGCCATGGGCCCGGGCATTGGAGGGTTCGGTTTTCAGGATCTCGCGAAACGCGAGCTCGGCGCCCCGATAGTCCCGCTTTTCGAGAAGTTTCTCGGCGCTTTGTATGGGATCGGGCTGTATGGGATCGGGCCGAAGAGGATCGGACGGGGGAGGATCCGGAGCCGCGGCCGCGAGAGCGGCAACGAAGAGGGCCGCGATGGCGAATCCATTCACGGTCCGCATTCTACGGCGGGGGAGGATTTCGCCCGGCGGAGCGACTTGTGGAATGCCCCCCGGGCTACTTCTGAGAACGCCCGTCCGGGCTACTTCTGAGAACGCCCGTCCGGGCTAGTTCGTGAACGCCCGTCCGGGCTACTTCTTGAAGAAGCCGCCGCCGCCCTGTCCGGCCGCGGCCTTCGGCCCGCCGCCCTCGGAGCCCACGAGGCGCTGGTTCAGCTCCTTGATGCGATCGTTGAGCTGGGCGATCTTCTGCTGGAACTCCCGGCCGACGCGCTCGTTGTCCGCCTTCAGCCTGTTGTTCTCGCCTTCGACGTCCGTCAGGACCTGGTCGCGGCCCTCGATGACCTTGCGCTGGTCCCGGAGCTCCATCATGTACTTGTTGAGCTCTTCGTCCTTCTCGGAGAGGCGCAGCTTCCACTTCTCTTCCTGCTCCTCGTAGAGCCGCTTGATCTCGATGAGCTGGGTGATCTGCGAAAAGTCGTTATCGGACGCCATGAGGCCTCCTCGCTGGTTCTCTTCGATCTGGGGGAAGAGCTTGCGGAGCTTGAGGGACAGGTCCTCGGGGTCGGTCGAGAGCTCCATCGCCTTGGGATACGTGATGCGTTTGTTGACGAGCAGCGCGATGAGGCACTGGTTCATCGACTGCATCTTGTAGTAGTTGACGGAGTTCTCGATCTCCTCGTGGATCTCCTTGACCTCGCCGCTGAGGATGTGTTTTTCGATCTTCGGCGAGTTGATCATCACCTCGACGACGGCGCAGCGGCCCGAAGCGTCGGAGGTCTCGATCAGGTTCATCGACACGATGGCTCGCAGGACGATCGAGAGCTGCGAGCGGACCTGCGCCTGCTGCTCCTGCGGGCAGGAGTCGATGATCCGGTCGATGGACTGGGCGGCGCTGTTCGTGTGCAGGGTCGAGAAGACGAGGTGGCCCGTCTCGGCGGCCGTGATCGCGGTCTGCATCGTGCCCCAGTCGCGCATCTCGCCGACCATGATCACGTCGGGGTCCTGCCGGAACATGTTCTTGAGGGCTTCGCCGAAGCTCGGCGAGTCGGTCGAGACCTCGCGCTGGGAGACCGCCGCCTTGCCATCGGCGAAGAGGAACTCGATCGGGTCCTCGATCGTGACGATGTGGACCGGCCTCTTCTCGATGATCGACCGCATGATGCCGGCGAGGGTGGTCGACTTGCCCGAGCCGGTCGGGCCGGTGATCAGCACCAGCCCCTTGGGGAGGTGGACGAAGCTCTCGAGGACCTCGGGGAGGTTGAGCTCGGAGATCGACGGCAGCTTGAACGGGATCCGGCGGAAGACGGCCGCGTAGGAGCCGCGCTGGATGAAGATGTTGCAGCGGAAGCGGGCGACGCCCGTCAGGCCATAGCCCACGTCGACCGACTGGTTCTTCTCGAGCCGCTCCCGCTGCGCCGGCGTGAGGATCTCGAGGAGCATCTCTTCGAGGTCCTTGGGCTGCAATGCATCCGCGTTCAAGGGGATGAGCCGCCCCTTGATCCTCAAGAGGGGCGGCCTCATCGGCTTCAAGTGGAGGTCGGAGGCCTCCTTCTTGGCCATGAACTTGAGGAGTTCGGAGAGCGTCAATGTAGCGCGATTATAGCGCCGAGGTCCGCTTTTGGACCTGTCCGGTCAGCCAGTTACGGGCATCTCTTCGATTTTTCACCTGTCCTGAAGCGATCTCGACCGCGAGGTCGGAGAGAAGCGTCCCGACCCGCGGCCCGGGCGGGATCCCGAGCCAATTCATGATGTCCCCGCCCCCGACTTGCGACCCGCCGGCGCTTCCGTCCGGCCAGACGCCTCAGTCTCGCGACGGTACGGGAGCGCCGCTCGGACGGCCTGCCGAATCGTTCGAGCAGATGGAGGGCCTCGCCGGCCAGCGGTCCGGCCTCGACGATCCAGCGCCAGGCGTTCCTCGCGGGCTTTCCTTCCGGCCATGGCGGGGGGCTGCCGGGCCAGCTCGGCCAGCCGGGCGGCGTCTTCGGCTTCGCGACGGGGGAGGCGTCTTTCCAGGAGCCACTTCCGGAGGTCCCCGGGGTCGGAGCGGAGCGAGAGCGCCACCGCGGCGAGACGAATCCGGCGGCGCGCCGCTTCGGGCAGGCGCGCCGTGGCCGGATCGTCGAGCGGACGCAGGGACGCGGCGAGTTTCGCGGCCTCGGCCGGGGCGAGGGGAACGTCGAGCGTCGCGCCGAGGATCCCGGCGCGCGCCGCCCACCTCAGGGCTTCCGCGGCGCGGGGGCTTCCCAGCATCCGGGAGAGCTCCGCGCCGATGCGCTCCGCCGCCACGCCCCCCAGCCCCGGGGCCGCCGCACGCGCGGCGTCGAGAGTCTGCCGGTCGGGCACTAGGCCGAGAGTCGCGTAGAGCCGCGCCGCCCGGAGCGCGCGAAGCGGGTCGTCGAGCAGGTTCGAAGCGCGGACCGGATGGAGGCGGCCTCGGCCGAGGTCGGCCATTCCGCCGAACGGATCCAGGAGGGTTCCGTCGCCGAGCGAAACCGCGAGGGCATTGACGGTGAAGTCGCGGCGTTCGAGATCCTTTTCGATCGATCCGCCTTCGATCTCCGCGATGTCGAGGGGTCGGCGGCCGGCGACGCGAAACACGCGCGGCCCCGGCCGGCCGCGCGAAAGAAACACCGCCCGTCCCGCGCCCGCGGACTCGAGGGCGCGCGCGACGGCTTCCGCGTCTCCGGACACCGCCGCGTCGATCTCCGAGTCGGCGATCGGCAGCCCGAGCCCCGCGTCCCGCACCGCGCCGCCGACCAGCCAGGCTTCGAGGCCGAGCTCGCGGATCACCCGCGCCAGCGACCGGACTTCTCCCCGCCGCCGCAGGCGGAGGAGCTCCCGGGAGAGGTCGCGCGACGGGTTTCGACGCATCGGACTGGTACAATTTTGAGGATGCCATCCTCGTCTTCCGTTGTCACTCCCGAGGTCGTGCGCCAGGTCGCCGCCCTCGCCCGGCTCCGCCTCCCGGAAAGCGAGATCCAGCGCTGGACGGAGCAGCTGTCGCGCATCGTCGGCTACATCGAGCAGCTCAAGCAGATCCCCGAGGAGGCCTTCGCGGCGCCCCGGAGCGCCCCGGCGACACCCGCCCGGGACGACGTGGCGCGGGACGGCCGGGGCGCCGAGGCCCTGGAGGCCAATGCCCCACGGCGGATGCACGACTACGGAGTGGTGCCGCGCGTCGTCGGATCGGGGAGCTGAGAGCAGGATGCCGGGTGTCATCGAGACGGCGGCGGAGGTTACCTCCCGCCGCCGGAGCGCCGTGGACGTCGCGCGGCGACGCCCTGGACGCGATCGCGCGAGGCGACGGGCGCGTGCGGGCCTTTCTCGAGGTCACCGGCGACGAAGCCCTGAGCGAGGCCCGGGAGGTCGACCGCCGAGTCGCTGCCGGCGAAGATCTGCCTCTGGCCGGCGTGCCGCTCGCGATGAAGGACAACATCTGGGTCTCCGGCCGTCGAGCGACCTGTGCATCGCGCATCCTGGACGGCTTCCGTCCGCCGGGGGACTCCACGGTCGCGGCCCGGCTGCGGCGCGCCGGGGCCGTTTTCATCGGCCGCTCCAACATGGACGAGTTCGCCATGGGCTCGTCGACCGAGAACAGCTCCTCGCACGTGACGCGAAACCCCTGGGATCCCTCCCGGATCCCGGGCGGCTCCTCGGGGGGAAGCGCCGCGGCGGTGGCGGCCCGCTTCGTCCCGGCCGGGTTCGGCTCGGACACGGGAGGCTCGATCCGGCAGCCGGCGGCCTGTTGCGGCGTCGTCGGCCTGAAGCCGACGTACGGGCGCGTGTCCCGCTACGGTCTCGTCGCGTTCGCCTCCTCCCTCGATCAGATCGGCCCGCTCACGCGGAGCGTCGCCGACGCCGCCCGGCTCTACCGGGTCGTCGCCGGCCTCGATCCGCTCGACTCGACCACGGCCGACGCGGAAGTCGGGGCGCCGGAAGAAGCGCTCGGCCGTGGGGCAGCCGGCCTGCGCGTGGGCTTCCTCGCCGAGGCCGAGGACACCGGCCTCGACCCCGAGGTCGCAGAGGACCTCGAGAAGGCCCGGCGGATCTTTCGGGACGCGGGCGCGACCGTCGTTTCCGTCTCCGTTCCCCGCGCCACCGCCGCCATCGCGATCTACTACGTGATCGCGAGCGCGGAGGCGTCCTCGAACCTCGCCCGTTTCGACGGCGTGCGCTACGGCCCGCGCGTTTCGGAGAAGGATCTCGCCTCGCTCTATGTGGAAACCCGGACCGCGGGCTTCGGCCCGGAGGTCAAGCGGCGCATCCTGCTCGGGACGTTCGCGCTGGCCTCCGGCTACTACGAGGCCTACTACGGCCTGGCGTCGCGCGCGCGACAGCTCCTCCGCGAGGACTTCGATCGCGCTTTCGCCGCCGCCGACGTGATCGTCTGCCCCTCGATCCCGTCGCCGGCCTTCCGCATCGGCGAGAAGACGGACGATCCGCTCACGATGTACCTCTCGGACATTTTCACGGTGCCGGCGTCGCTCGCCGGGCTCCCGGCGATCTCCGTGCCCTCGGGACTGACGCGCGGCGGCCTCCCGCTCGGAATTCAGGTGCTGGCACCGCGCTTCGAAGAGGAGACGATGTTTGCCGCCGCGCGCGCCTTCGAGGCGGGCGCCGGCTTTCCGGATGCGCTTCCTTCCGCCACGCCCTGACGTTTTCGCGCTCGCGGCCACCGCGCTTCTGGGCGCGGCCGTCTGGGCGTCTCCCGCTCTGGCCCGCGACCGGACGGTGATCGTTTCGCCCGGAGATCCAGGTCACGGTGCGGGAGGGAAACGAGATCATCATGTCCGCCCGGCCGCTTCCGGGAGAGGGGCTGGACGCGTTCGTCCAGCGCCTCACGGAGGACCCGCGGACCAAGAAGGAGATCGTGCGGGCCAACGAGGGGTTGCGGCGCCTGCGGTCGGACAAGGCCGTCAACGTGCCGTACATCCTCCTCTCGCAGAGCTTCCGCAAGATCGCGATCGAGGCGCTCTATCCCGAGGACCGGGCGACCCTCGTCGGCTGGGAGCATCGCGTGACCGCCCTGCCGGGCAAGCCCGAGAGCCTCTGGCGAATCGCGGAGTGGTTCACGGGCGACGGGCGAAACTACCGGCAGCTCCGCGAGACGAAGTGCCAGAGCGATCGCCTCCCTCGAGACGCAGGTAGGGCCAGGTCATCCTCATTCCCGCGGCGCTTCTGACGCCGGCGTTTCGGGAGGCGGTGGCCGCCGCCGCGCCTCCGGCCGAGGCGGCGCCGCCGGCGCTCGAGTTCGCGACGGACGCGCAGGGCCGGCATGCGGTCTACCGGCTGCGCAAAGGCGAAGCGCTGTATTCGGCGGTCGTGGTCCGCTTCACCGGCCGCGTCCATGCCGAGGACGTGAACGCGAAGGCCGCGGAGATCGCGGCGCGCAGCGCCGTGCCGGACGTGCACGCGATCCCGGTGGGCTTCCCGATCAAGATTCCGGTCGCCGACCTCGCGCCCGAGTTCCGGCCTCCCGACGATCCGGAGCGCATCGAGGAGCAGAACGCCCGGCTGGAAGCCTCGCAGTTCGCCAACACGGTCAAGACCACGAACCTCACGGGCGTCACGCTCGTCCTCGACGCCGGCCACGGCGGCCGCGACACCGGCGCGATCGTGCAGGGGATGGAGGAGGCCTCCTACGTCTACGACATCGCCTGCCGCGTCGAGCGGATCGTGAGCTCGCGGACGAAGGCCCGCGTCGTTCCGACGGTCGGCCGGAGCTCGCCCTGCCCGGCGGCGCGGGCGGACGCGGTCGGCGAATCGCGCAGCGCCCGGGTCCTGACGACGCCGCCGTACCCGATCGAGGACGCCGCGGTCGGAGTCAACTTCCGGTGGTACCTCGCGAACTCGGTCTATCGCAACGTCGGCAAGAACGGCGGCCACGAAGACCGCACGGTCTTCATCTCGCTGCACGCCGACTCCCTTCACCCGGCCGTCCGGGGCACGATGATCTACGTCCCCGGCGAGAAGTTCCTGAGCGGTTCCTTTGCGAAGAGCGGCGAGCCCTATGTTTCCCGGCGCGAGGTGCGGGAAGCGCCGCGCGTGTCCTTCTCGCGGCGCGAGAAGATCGAGGCCGAGGGCGTCTCGCGGGATCTCGCGGAGAGACTGGTGGCGTCGTTCCGGCAGGCCGACCTGCCGCTCCACCCCTTCCAGCCCATCCGGCGCAACGTCATCCGGGGCGGGCGCGAGTGGGTGCCGGCGATTCTTCGCTACAACCGCATCCCGGCGCGCGTGCTGATCGAGGTCTGCAATCTCAACAACCCCGAGGATCGAAAGCTCCTCCGCACCCGGGCCTACCGCGAGAAAGTGGCGGGCGCCATCGCCGACGCGCTCGTCGCCTTCTACGGAGGATCCCGGTCGGGGCCGGCTGCCCGGACCGAAGCGGTCAGCGGAACGCGCTGAGCCGCCGCCTCCGCCTCGCTCCGCGTCGTATATTCTTTGGCCGGGAGGACGCATGCGCCTGCGCCGACTCCGACTCGTTGTCTCGATCTGCGCCGCCCTCGCTTTCGCTTTCGCCACGTCGGCGCCTTTGGCCGCCCAGGACTGGAAGGGCCGCGGCCGCGTCGACGGGGTCGTCAAGAACGACAAGGGCGAGCCCGTGGCCGGCGCCACGGTCAAGCTCCGCTGGGGAAAGAGCAGCCACGGCGGACCCGATGCGACGACGGACGCGAAAGGAAAGTGGGCGTTCTTCGGCATCGCGGGAGGTCCCTGGAACATCGACTTCGAGGCGCCGGGCTACCTCACGAAACAGATTCAGGTTTCTCTCCTGGAGGGCGGCCGCAACGAAGCGATCTCGATCCAGCTCGAGCCGGCCCCTCAGGCCGCGCCGGCGCCGGCGGGCGCGGTCGCGCCGCCCCAGCTCGAGGTGGGCGGCAAGAAGATCTCTCCGGAAACGGCCGGCGCGATCGAGGCCGGCAACGCGGCGCTCGCGGCGAAGAACTTCGCGGCCGCTCGCGAAAATTACGTCAAGGCGGCGGCGGAGCTTCCGGACAACGGGCCCCTCCTCCAGCGCATCGCCGTCGCCTACCTCGGCGAAGGCAACAAGGACGAGGCTCTCCGCTACGCGCGTCTCGCGTCCGAGAAATCGCCCCAGGACTCGGGGCCCTGGCAGATGATCGCGGAGATCGAGATCGAGAAGGGCAACGCCGCCGCGGGTCTCGACGCGCTGTCGAAGATCCCACCCGAGAAGATCGTCGACAACAGCCTCTACATGAACGCCGGAATTCACCTTTACAACAAAAAGCAGCTTTCCGAAGCCGAAGCCGCGTTCGACAAGGCCATCGCCGTGAAGCCCGATGCTTCGGCGTACTACTACCGGGGACTGACGCGCTACCAGGAGAAAAAGATGTCGGAGGCGAAGGCCGACTTCCAGAAGGCGCTGGAGCTCGACCCGAGCGGTCCGGACGCGAAGGACATCAAGGATCTGCTGAAGACGATCCCGTAACGATCCGCGAGGGGGCCCCATGAGGCATCCGCTCGTCTCCGCCGTGGCGGCGATCGCCATCGCCGCCGCCTGGCCGGGCGCGCGCGCGGCGGGGGAGGAGCCTCAATCCGTCCGCGAGAACGTCGACGTCACGCTCGTCGAGGTTCCGGTGCGGGTGCTCGATCGGTCCGGCGAGCCCGTCCGCGGGCTGACCGCGGCGGACTTCACGCTGCTCGATCAGGGCCGGCCCCAGATCCTCACCGCGGTCGACGCGATCGAGCTCGGCGGCGAGGCCGGCGTCCGGGAGCCGCGCTCCGTTCCGCCGGCCGCGCGCCGCCGCTACCTGCTCCTCTTCGATTTCTCGTTCGCGAGACCCAGGGCGATCGTCGCGGCGCGCCGGGCCGCCCGGGAGTTCGTCCTCGACGGCATGCGCGACACCGACCTCGCCGCGGTCGCCACGTACTCGCTCCAGACCGGCGTCCGGCTGCTGATCACGTTCTCCTCCGATCGCGCGGCGCTCGCGGAGGCGATCGAGACGCTCGGACTCGAGCCGGCCGAACGGTCGGATCCGCTCCAGATGGCGTACCGCCCACGGGGCACGCCGGGCCTCGCCTCCCGCGAGTCCTCCGACCAGAGGCAAAGCGAGAGCAGCGCCGAACGCCGGCAGGAGGGCATCACCGAAATCGTCCGGCACGATGGCGTCCCTGGACCGCGCGCGCACCGACGAGTACGAGCGGGGACGCGTCCGTGCGTTGATCCAGGGCTTCCGCGATCTCGGCCGTGTCCTCGAGGTCGTCGAAGGCCGCAAGGAGATCGTGCTCCTTTCGGAGGGCTTCCCGAGCCGCCTCCTCGTCGGCGGGCCGGAGACGTCGGAGGAGCAGGAGTGGATGATCAAGGGCGACGTCTGGAAGGTCGATGCCGATCGCCGCTTCGGCAACACCGCGCTGCGGTCGGACCTCTCGGACATGGGCGAGTTCCTCCAGCGGAACCACTGCGTGATCCACACGGTCGACATCGCCGGGTTCGCGACCGAGCTCGACGGCGTCGCGCCCGGCGAGCCGGGCGGCTCGGTTCCCCGCATGACCCAGAACGCCCTCTTCGATCTCTCGAAAGCGACGGGCGGCGAGACCTTCCGGTCGACGACCGACATCGATGGAGAGCTCCGGCGGCTCGCCCGCCGGACGAGCCTCGTGTACGTCCTTGCGTACCGGCCCGACCGTCGCGACGGGGAGGGGAAGTACCACGCCCTCAAGGTCAAGGTCGGCCGCTCCGGCGTGAAGGTGGTGTCGCGTCCCGGATACTTCGAGAGACGCGACTTCCGGCAGCGCACGCCGCTCGAGCGAAGCCTCTCCGCGGCCGACATCATCGCCAACGAGACTCCGTTCTCCGACATCGCGCCCCGTGTCCTGGCGACGCCCTTCGCGGGGCCCGCCCCCGGAGGCGAGGCGCGGCTCTCGGTCGTCATCGAGATTCCGGGAGGGGAGTTTCTGCAGGGCGAGAAGGGAGACCGGACGACGCTGGAGATCTACGCCTATGCCTTCGACGGTTCGCAACGCGTCGCCGACTTCCTGGCCGAGCCTCTGGGCCTCGACGTCGCGCGCGCGAGCCCGCGGCTCTCCAAGGGAGGCATTCGTTATTTCGGCGAGCTGCGCCTGCCGCCGGGCGACTATCGCCTGCGCACTCTCGTGCGCAACGCGAACACGGGCCGGACCGGCCTGACGGTCACGTCCCTGCGCGTGCCGTCGTTCGGGGCGGGCGAGCACTATCTCCTCGACCCGGTATTTCTCGAGGCCGGGACCGCGGACTGGTTCGCCGTCCGGGGGACGACGCGGCGCGAGGCGGAGAAAGACGCGCCGGCTCCGCTGCTCGCATCCCTCGCCGGTCTGGGAGGGGAGAACGTGGTGCCGGCCGCGGCGCCGCACGTCGCGCCGGGGAGCACGACGAAGGTCTGTCTCGTCTCGTATCACCTGGGCGGCGCGGCCGAGAAGCCGGACGCGTTCCGGATCGGCAGCGAGCTGGTCGACGCCGACGGACGGACGCTGTCTCAGGCGACGATCTCGCTGCTCGCCCGAACGCCGCCGGAGCCCGACGGCAAGCGCGTCTTCGTTCTGGCGTTCACGGCGCCCCCCGACATCGCTCCGGGGCGCTACGGCCTGCGCGTTTTCCTGGAGGACTCGTCGACCTCGAAGCGCGGACAGTCTTCGGCGGTCTTCGTCGTTCCCTGAGCGCTGCGAGTTGACCAGCGGCCTCCTCGTCCTTATCGTCGTCGCGTCTCTGCTCGGCGGCTTCCCCGACCAGGACCGGGAGGCGCGAATCGCCGCCCTGCAGCGGCGCTCCGCGAGCGTCGCTCCGGGGACGCCGGAGGCCCGCGCCGTCGCGGAGGAAATGGGTCGGATCGGCAGCGAGCTGCTCGGGGAAGGAGCGACGGGCCCCGCGCTCGAGCTGCTCGGCGAGGCCTACGGACTGGACGAAGGCAACGGCCGCGTTCTCGCGGAGCTGACGCTGGCCTGCCTGCGCGCCGAGGATCTGGACGCGGCCCGGTTCTACCTGGAGCGCGCCGGCGGCGGCGCCGAGGGCGCTCCTCCCGAGGTCTATCGGGAGCTCGGCGAGGAGTACGTGCGGCGCCAGCGGCTCGAGGACGCCGCCCTGGCGTGGGGGGAGGCGGCGAGGCTTTCCGGCCAGGACCCGGCCACGCTCGCGCGCCTCGCCCGGGTCCGCGACGAGCTTGCCGTCAGCCGGGGCCAGCGAACCCATACGACCGAACACTTCGAGATCTTCGCGGATCCTGCGGTTTCCGACGAGGCGATGAGGCGGGCCGCGGAGGGGCTCGAGGCTTCTCACGCGTCGATCGCGGGCACGCTGCGCTCGCCGCTTCGGCGTCGCCAGGTCGTCGTCCTCTACTCGGGGAGGGACTACTTCTCGCTCGTGTCCGTTCCCGACTGGGCGGCGGGCGTCTTCGACGGCAAGATCCGCGTATCGGTCGAGGCCGAGGGAGGCGACGGCACCGCCTCGGCGGCGGTTCTCTCCCACGAGCTCGCCCATGCGTTTCTCCGGTACGCGGCGGCCGAACGCGCTCCGGGCTGGCTCCACGAGGGCTACGCGCAGTGGAGCTCGGGGCGTCGCATTCCTCGGCGGGAGCTCTCGGGCGCGCTTTCGGGGAGCGAATCGCCGACCGCCGCGGCCCTCGAGGCCAGTCTTCGCGGCCCGCTGGATCGCCGGGCGGCGCGAGCGCTCTACGCTCAGACGCTCTCGCTCGTCGAGCACCTCGTCGAGGCGCGGGGCGAAGGAGTCCTCGCCTGCGTCGTCGCAAGGCTCGGCGAGGGCGCGACGATCGACGCCGCTCTGCGGGAGGAGACGGGTTGGAGCGTGGAGGAGTTTTTCGAGAGCTGGCGGAGGTGGGCGGGGCTGAGGAGGGGACGTTGAGAGTTAAGCGTTGAGAGTTCAGCGTGGAGTTCAGTTCCTCTCAACACTTAACACTCAACGCTCAACCTCTCTCTCCTCGGCCAAAAACGCCACCCACACCGGATCCACCGCGATCGGCACGTACGCCGGATCCGCGCGCAGGGCCTCGCGATCGAGACGGTCCTCGGCCTGGAGGGGACGCAGCGCTTCGACGGTCGCTGCGGCGTCTCCGGCGCGCGCATAGATCTGGGCCTCGAGCTCGGCCCGGCGCCAGCCCTCCGGCAGCAGCGCTCGCGCCTCGCGGATGGTGCGCACGGCCGCCTCGCCCTCGCCGGCGTTGGCCTGCACGACGGCGAGCGTCGCGAGTGTTTCGGGATCGGGGCCGGCCTCGCGGAGGTAGCGCTCGAGCAGCGGCCGCGCCTCGGCATTGCGCCCCTCGGCGAGAGCCATCCCGGCGAGCTCCTTGGCCGCTCCCGGCGCGGGAGGGTTTTCGGCGAGAGCGCGCTCGAAATCGCCCCGGGCGGCGAAGGGATCTCCGCCGGCCCGCGCGGCGAGGCCCATCTGGTAATCCACCTGCGCGCGCGTCGCCCCGGCCTCGAGCGCCCTGGTCCATGCGATCCGGGCCGCCGGCCAATCGCCCACCCGTTGCGCTTCGATGGCCGTCTGCTCGAAAGGCCGCCAGGGTTGGGCCGCCGGGTCGGCGAGGGCAAGAGGCTCGGCGAACGTGCGGCGGATCGACAGGGCCGCGTCCACTGCGAAGAGCGCCGCCGGGACTGCGGCAGCGATCCACAGAAGCCAACGGCGCTCCGGGGGCAGCCGCCTCCGGAAGACGAAGACGATCGCACCCAGGGCGAGCACTCCCGCTAGACGCGGCCAGGCGCGGGACCGCGCATCGCTCGCGCGGTCGCGGCGGCGCACGGGCTCGCTGCCGAGCTGGCGGCCGACCTCGCTGGCGAGGGAGAGGCCCGGATCGGACAGCACGACATCCTCGACCGCCCAGCCCCGCGGGCCCCGGCGCACGAACCAACGCGTCTTGAGGACGCGATCTCCGTACCGCAGGCCCAGATCGACGGCCGTCGGTCCGGCGGCGTCCGCGGCCGGGGGGACGGACGCCCATGCGACCTCGGCCGTGGTCCCGGGCGGAGGCGCGAGAGCGCGGGCGAAGTGCTCTCGAACGGTCGACGCGAGGAGGATCTTCTGTCGCTCGGTCAGCGCTCCCCAGATGGGGGTCGAAAGGATGCGGCGCAACACGGCGTCCGCGTCGATGGACGCGAAGAAGATCTTGGGCGGCCCATGGAGGGCGGCGAAAGCGGCCCGCCGGGCGAAGTCGGCCGCCTCTTCAGCCTCGAGAACCGCCGGAGGCGGGGGAGGACTGGAAGGAGCAGCCGAAGGGCTCGGAAACGCCTCCTGGGCGAAGGAGATCGCGACGGCGACGGCGAGGCCGAGCGCGATGGCGGCCGCGAGCGTCGAAAACCGGCGCGCGCGACTCGTGCGTCGCGCGCTCATCCCGCCGCCGGGCTCAGAAGCCGGTGGCGGTCTCGCTCGTGTGCGGCTTGGAAGCGATCTTCATGGTCATCGGCACGCTGCCGATGCGGAGCTCGTCTCCGTCCCGCAATGCGATCGGCTGGGAGAGCCGGATCCCGTTGACGAAGGTGCCGTTCTTCGAGCCCAGGTCCTCGAGCGTCGCGAGCCCCATGTCGATGAGGACCCGGGCATGCCGCCGGGACACGCTCTTCGCGTCGATCCAGACGAGCGAGTCGTTGCCGCGACCCAGGATGTTCTCCCCGTCTCCGAGGGCGACTTCGCGCTGCCCCCAGATCAGCCGGAACACCTGATCGCCGTGGGCCGAGCGGTCTCCATCCTGGCGGACCGTCAGGGCATTTCCGGAGAACGCGTAGCCGTAGCCGTACACCGTCCGGATGAACTCGGGCGCCCGCGCGTCGTCGCCGATCGCCTGCCGGATCTCGGCGATGAGCGTGGGGAGGTTGACCTCCGAGACGATCGTGTCGGGCCAGAGGCGCTGGTGCAGCTCCGCCTTCGGTATCGCGCGGGGCCGCCCCTCGAGGAGGACCTGGAGGAGCTTGAAGGCTTTGGGAGAGATCGCGACGTTGCGTCCGTCGCGCGTCAGGGCCCGGCAGTCGCTGTCCAGAACGAAGCTTCCAAATCGGAAGGTCATAGCGCCTCCATGAGGACACTATCGACTTCCGCTGACTCTGGGATCGGGCTTGGGACGAAACCGGCGAATTACAGGACGAAGTCTTGCTCCGGACCCGCGAATTCATGCTCAGGCCGGCAGCGGCTCCAGCCGTTCGACGCGGGGCGAGAGAGACTCGGCCCCGCGTTCCGTGCACACGATGTCGTCCTCGATGCGCACGCCGAAGCGGCCGGGCAGGTAGATGCCGGGCTCGGATGTGAACGTCATGCCGGGTTCGAGGACCGTCCGATCGTGGCCGACCATGTAGGGGGGCTCGTGGACGTCGATGCCGAGCCCGTGGCCGAGACGGTGCGTGAAGTACTCGCCGTAACCCGCCTTCTCGATGACGCGGCGCGCGGCGGCGTCGACTTCGGAACAGGCCACGCCCGGGGCGGCGCGGTCGATCGCCGCGCCCTGCGCCTCGAGGACGATCGACCAGACCTTCTGATACTCGTCGGTCGGCCGACCGAACCAGGTCGAGCGCGTGATGTCGTAGTAGTAACCATCGGGCTTGTCCCAGGCATCGATCAGGACGGCCTGCTCTCTCGCCAGGGGCGTCGGACCGGACGCGCCGTGCGGCAGCGCCGAAGAGGGGCCGAACTGGACGACGTTCTCGCCTCCGAAGGCCGCCGAGATGTCGGACTCGAGGGCCCCCGGCCGGAGACTTTCGAAGGCCTTGCGAAAACGAGGCAGGGCGACGGCGATGGCCCGCCGCATCATCTCGATCTCGTCGGGCGTCTTGATCATCCGAAGCGAGGAGAAGAGCCCCGCGGCCGAGACCGGCGTCCATCCGGAACGCGCGCGCAGGAGACGCTCGACGTCGTCGTAGGCCGTCGAGGGCTCCACGGCCAGCCGGCCGGCGCCCGACGGGAAGATCGCCGCGGCCTTGGCCCAGGGGTCCTCGGTCTCTTCCCACGTGACCACCTTCGTCACGGCCGACATGCCCCGCAGCCGCGCTTCTTCGAAGGCCGGGCAGACGACGACGGGATCGGCGTCCGGAAAGAGAAACAGGGCCGTCAGACGTTCGCTGCGGTGGAAGTCGATGCCCGTCAGGTAGTAGAGGTTCGAGGAAGGCGTGGCGTAGAGTCCGTCGGCCGGGACCGACCGCAGACGCTCGCGGACGGTTTCGAGGCGCCGGAGATAGATTTCCCGGGGAGTCGGCATGGGGCGGATGCTAGCAGAGTCGAAGAGGGCAGCGCGGACGGCCGCGGCGGGTCTGGCTGCGTCCGCGCTGCTCGCGCTTTTCGGGATCCCCTCCTGCCGCAAGGACGACGGCTTCGTCTTCCGCGGCGCGCCGGTGGTGATCATCTCCGTGGATACGCTGCGCGCCGATCATCTCCCGGCGTACGGGTATCGCGGAGTCGAGACGCCGAACCTCGACGCTCTTCGAAAAGACGCGGTCCTGTTCGAGAACGCCTACTCGCAGGTCCCGCTCACGCTGCCCTCGCACACGTCGCTTTTCACGGGTCTTCTCCCGCCCCAGCACGGCGTGCGCGACAACCTGGGCTACGCGCTTTCGACCGGCCCCGCGACCCTCGCGGGCTACCTGAAGTCGAGGGGCTACGCGACCGGGGCCGCCGTGTCTTCGATCGTGCTCTCGCACGTCACCGGAGTCGGGCGCGGGTTCGATTTTTACGAGGACACCGTCGAGCCGGACCGGATCAGCCAGACGCTGTCTCGAGTCCAGCGTCATGGAAACGAAACCGCGGCCCTCCTCAGCGACTGGATCGGTCCCCACGCCGACCAGCCGTTCCTGGCCTTCCTGCACCTCTTCGAGCCGCACACGCCGTACGAACCGCCGGAGCCCTTCAAGAGCCGCTACAAGCTGCCCTACGACGGCGAGATCGCGCGCGCCGACGAGATCGTGGGCGGGTTTCTAAAGTATCTGAAGGACCAGGAGGTCTACGACCGCGCGCTCATCGTCTTCCTCTCGGATCACGGCGAGGGCCTGAACGACCACGGCGAGGACGAGCACGGCGTCCTGCTCTACCGGGAAGCGATCCACGTTCCGCTGATGGTCAAGTTCCCGAAGTCGCGGCGGGCCGGCGAGTCCGTGTCCGCTCCGGTCGCGCTGACGGACGTGTTTCCGACCGTCGCCGAGGTCACAGGCGCCCCGGTCCCGGCGGGGCTGGCCGGGCACTCGCTCACGTCGACCCTCCCGGGAAGCGCGGCCGCTCAGACAGACGAGCGCCGCGTCTACAGCGAGACGCTCTATCCGCGTCTCCACCTGGGCTGGAGCGATCTCGCTTCGCTGACCGACATCCGGAACCAGTACATCGAGTCGCCGCGGCCCGAGCTCTACGACATCGTCGCCGATCCGGGCGAGAAGAACGACCTCTCGGCCGGCCTTCCGCCGGCGTTCCGCTCGATGCGCGCCGAGCTCGCGCGTCTGCCGCGGCCGCTCCAGAGCCCGGGCAGCTCGGATCCGGAGCAGGTCAAGAAGCTCGCGGCGCTCGGGTACATCAGCGCTTCGACCGTGGATCTCTCGAAGAAGGATCTTCCCGCGCCGCGCGACCGCATCGGCGCCGTGGAGCAGCTCAAGGCCGGCTTCACCGCGCTCATGGGACGGCGCTATCCCGAAGCCGCCAGAATCCTGTCGGCTCTGCTCGAGCAGGAGCCCGGCATGACGGACGTGTGGCAGATGTACTCCGAGGCGCTCATGAAGCTGGGCCGTGACAAGGAGGCGCTCGCGGCCCTGCAGACGGCCGCCAGGCTCTCTCCCGGCAGCCCGCAGGTCATGATGGCGCTCTCCGAGTACTTCATGGAGACCGGCGACTTCGCCGAGGCGCGCCGCCACGCGGAAGCGATCGGCGACGCCGGCACCGCGAGCCCGCACGAGAACCTGGCCCGGATCGCCCTGGCGGAAGGAGACCTGGCCGCCGCGGAGAAAGAAGCGCGCGCCGCGCTCGAGCGCTACCCGGCGCGGCGCGTCCCGCGTCAGATCCTCGGAAAAGTCCTTCACGACCGCGGGGACTATTCCGGAGCGCTCGCCGAACTGGATCTCGCGTCGCGGCCGCGAGCCTCCGAAAGTACCGTCCCGCTGCAGAATGTGCAGTTCCTCCGAGGGGATTGCCTGGCCCGCCTCGGCCGATTCCGAGAGGCCGAGGCCGCGTTCCAGGAGGAGATCCGAGTGTTCCCGGGCAACGCCGCGCCCCGCGCCGCGATCGCGATGCTCTACGCGAGCCAGGGGCGCGAGGCCGAGGCGCGACAGGCGCTCACCGACCTGATCCAGCAGCTTCGGACGCCCGAGGCCTACTTCGCCGCGAGCCGGACGTACGAGGTGCTCGGCGATCCCGCGAGCGCGGGCCAGATTCGGGCCGAGGCGAAGCGACTGTTTCCAAGCGCCAAAGACCGGTCGCACGCGCGCCACCGGCTGACGGGCCGCTCTCCGGAGGTCAGTCGCGGAGGTCGCGCCCCTTCATCTCGGGCGGCGCGCCGATTCCCTGCAGCCCGAGGACCGTCGGCGCGACGTCGGCCAGAGTGCCGCCGGAGGCGAGCGCGCGGCCCTTCGCGCACACGACGAGGGGCACCGGGTTCGTCGTATGCGCCGTGTACGGCTCTCCGGTTCCGGGGTCGATCATCTGCTCGGCGTTGCCGTGGTCGGCGGTCATCACGAGGATCGCGCCGGCATCGCGGCAGGCGGCTTCCAGGATTCCGAAGCAGCGGTCGAGCGTCTCGACGGCGGCGATCGTCTCGGCGAGCTTGCCCGTGTGCCCGACCATGTCGGCGTTCGCGAAATTGACGACGCAGGCGCCGAACCGGCGGGAGGACAGGGCGCGCACGGCCTCCTCGGTGATCTCGGCCGCGCTCATCTGCGGGTGGAGATCATAGGTCGCGCCCTTCCAGGAGGGCACGAGCACGCGGTCCTCCCCGGGAAACGCCGTCTCGACGCCGCCGTTGAAGAAGTACGTCACGTGCGCGTACTTCTCGGTCTCGGCGAGCCGCAGGTTCTCGATGCCCGCCTCGGCCCAGACGTCGGCGAGGATGTGCGACAGATCCTGCGGGGCAAAGGCCGCGGGGAGGCCGAACTCCTTCTTGTATTCGGTGAATCCCACGAAACTCAGCCGCGGCGGCCGGGGCCGCGGGAAGTCGGAAAACGTCTCTTCCGTCAGCGCGCGCGTGAGCTGCCGCGCCCGGTCGGCCCGGAAGTTGAAGAAGACGACCGCGTCGCCCTCGCGGATCGGTCCCACCGGCTCGCCGTTCTCCTGGAGGACCGTGGGCTGCACGAACTCGTCCGTTTCGCCGCGGCCGTACGCCGCGTCGAGGGCGGCCTGCGCGCTCTCGGCCTGCAGGCCCGAGGAGAACACCAGCGCCTGGTAGGCGCGCGCCACGCGGTCCCATCGCTTGTCGCGGTCCATGGCGTAGTAACGGCCCGACACCGTGGCGATCTTTCCGCCCGAGCCGGCAAGCGGCCGCCTCGAGCCGGCGGAGGTATTCGCGCGCGGACTGTCGGCGGCGTGTCGCGACCGTCGAGGAATGCGTGGACGCGGACGCGGGGAACGCCGTGCTTCGCGGCGAGCTCGAGCAGGCCCGCGAGGTGCCGCTCGTGCGAGTGCACGCCGCCGTCGGAAAGCAGTCCCATCAGATGGAGCGTCGCTCCCTTGCGCTTCGCGGCCGTCATGGCCGAGAGCAGCCCGGCGTTCTCGAAAAACGAGCCGTCGCGGAGCGCGAGGTCGATGCGGAGGAGATCCTGCGGCACCATGCGGCCGGCTCCGAGGGTGAGGTGCCCGACCTCGGAGTTGCCCATCACGCCGGCGGGCAGTCCGACGGCCTCTCCGGACGCCTCGAGCAGCGTCCAGGGGTAGTCGGCCAGCCAGCGGTCGAAGATGGGCGTGCGCGCCAGGGCAATCGCGTTGCCGGGCGGAGGGCGCGGCGTGCCCCCAGCCGTCGCAGATCAGGAGAAAGACCGGCGCCTTCTTCAAGCGCGAGGCACGGGCGGGGCTGCGGCGCGTCCCGGTCCGGCCTGGGGCGCGGCGCGGCGGTGCGGGCGCGGAAGCCGGCGCTCGAGGTCCGACAGCACGTGCATCAGAGCGATGTACGCCTCGTAGGGAGAGTCGTACGGCGAGAAATACTCGTGGACTTCGGCGTCGCCCGAGGACTTGGTGGCCATGTAGTAGAAGTGGTCGGACGTCGTGAGGCGGCGGAAGTCGGACTGGAGCTCGGGCGCTCCCGCCGCCCGGACGCGTCCCTCGAGCGCGAAGAGCCGCTTGAGGGCGTCCCGCTGCAGGTCGTTGCCCTGCCAGGCGGAGAGATCGCGGGCTTCGTCGGCCCACGAGATCGTCCGGGGCGCCGAAAGCAGGTCGCGGTGGGGCCGTGTCTCGATCGCCTGCGAGGGCGTCAGGAATTCCGCGCCGCGCTTCGCGGCGTGCCGATCGACCCAGGCCTCGAAGAACTCGAAGATTCCGGTCTCCTTCCGCTGGTGCTCGCCGAAGGTCTCGAAGTCCATGAAGAGCGACAGCACTTCGCCCTCGGAGCCGCGAGATCCAGCGGTCGTACTTTTCGGCCGTCAGCGGCCACTCGTCCCACGAGCGGTTGGAGAAGCGGTACGCGATGTCGTCGGACAGCCGGTAGTCCCGCAGGAGCAGCGGCAGGCCCTTCGGCGTCGAAGCGCGGTAGACGTGCCGCGGTGAGCGCGGGCCGGTCAGCGGTTCGACGCCGTCGGCGAGCACGCCCCGGAAGCCCCGCTCTTCGAGAAACGCGGCCAGCGCGTCGGAGTAGATGAGCTCGGTGTTGCGGAAGACCGTAGGCGTCCGGCCGAAGACGTCCGCCACGGCGCGGCGATGCAGGTCGACCTGCTCGGCGAACTCCTCCCGGGAGGCGAGCCATGCGAGGGAGTGATGCGACGTCTCGGCGAGGAACTCGACGCGCTCTTCCGAGATCGCCGCCAGCCGGCGGAACGCATCGAGCGCGTCCGGCGCCCAGAGCGCGAAGTTGCTCCAGCAGGCAGCCCGAGATCGAGAAGGAGACGGCGAAACGAGGGTGGCGCTCGAGGAGCCGGGCGAGCATCGCGGTCGCCGGCAGGTACGAGCGTTCGCACACCCGCCGGAGGACGTCGCGGTTCGCCGCCTCGTCGAAGTAGCGATGCTCGCGGCCGACGTCGAAGTAGTTGTAGCGGCGGAGGCGCCACGGCTGATGGACCTGGAAGTAGAGGCAGACCGGGATCATGGCGCAGGCCATTCTCCCACCAATTCGCGATACACCGTCAGGCACCGCCACGCCGATTCCCGCCACGAGAGCCGCCGCACGTCCGCGCGGCCGCGCGACGAGAGCGCGTCGCGCAGCGGCGGAAAGAGGAGGACCGACAGGATCTTCGAGGCGAGGTCCTCGACGTCGCCGAAACGGACGCGGAGCACGTTCCGGACCACCTCGGAGACGCCCGCGGACCGCGACACGATGACCGGCGTTCCGTGCTGCAGGGCCTCGAGAGCCGTCAGGCCGAACGGCTCCGACACGGACGGCATGACGTAGACGTCGGCCCGCGCATAGAGCCGATCGAGATCGTCCGGAGGCAGAAAGCCGGTGAACAGGAACCGGTCCTCGAGCCCGCGCGCGGCGACCCGCTGCATCATGGCCCGCATGCGGTCGCCGGAGCCCGCCACGGCGAACTTGACCCGGGGCATCTCGGCCGCCACGCGCTCGGCGGCGTCGACGAAGTAGTCGGGCCCCTTCTGCCAGGTGATCCGGCCGGCAAAGAGCACCAGGGGATCCTCCTCGCCGATCGTGAAGCGCGCCGCCGGCTCGCGGCGGTCGATGGCGTTGTGGACGACGCGAAGCCGCTCGCGCGGCACGCCGTACCGGGTCGCGAGCACGTCGGCCGTGTAGCCGGACACCGCGACGACCCGGTCGGCGGCGGCGGCGCCGGCGCGCTCGATGGCGGTCACGAAGCCGTTCTCGCCTCCTCCCGAGCGGTCGAATTCGGTGGCGTGGACGTGGAGCACCAGAGGCTTTCCGCTGGCCCGCTTCGCCCGCATCCCCGCCATGAACGTCATCCAGTCGTGGGCGTGGATCACGTCGAAGCTCTCGCGGGCGGCGATGCGGGCGGCCTCCTCGGCGTATCGCAGGACTTCGGCGTGGAGGTCCGGACCGTAGATCACGGGCCTTTCGGGCTCGTCGGGCGCCGTGAGCGTCTGGATCTCTTCGATCTCCTCGGCGTACGCCTCTTCCGTCAGGTACGGCCGGAGCAGCGTCGCGCACGCGACGAAGCTTCAGCCGGACTTTCCTCTTTGTCCGCTCGCGCCGCGTCCGACGGCGTCGCGGCGGCGGCGGAGCGGGACCCCCCGCCTGGAGGATCCGGAGAGCCGGCGTCGACGACTCTGCGGGCCTCGGGAGCACGAGCACGATCTCCGTGGACAGCTCGAGCAGCCCCTTCACGAGACCTTCGCAGGCGACGCCCAGGCCCCCCGAGACGTAGGGCGGGAACTCCCAGCCGAACATGAGGACCTTCATGGGAAGAAGTCGAGAGTTAAGAGTCGAGAGTTCAGCGTGGAGTGCCTCGATTGTCGCAACGGTGCCGGACTCCACTCTTCACGCTCAACACTCAACCCTCGACTCTCGACTTTTCTTCATTCCCCTCCGCTCAAATGCGTATACACCACCCTCGCGATCTCCCCGACGCTCCACGCCTGCGCGAAGCAGCCGCGAGGCGTGTGGGGCGGATCGCCGTCGAACATCTCCGAAATGAATCCCAGCCCGGCGTCGCGGACGTGCGCCCGCAGCGGCGCGAGCATGGCGCGCATCGTCTTGCGCGACTCTTCCGTGTTGCCGAACACGCGGAAGTGGGCGTCGGCGAAGGCGCCCATGAGCCAGGGGTAGACGGTGCCCTGGTGCGCGGCCGCGAGGCGCGAGCGCTCGTCGCCTTCGCAGCGGCCCCGGTAGCGCGAGTCTTCCGGAGCGAGCGTGCGGAGGCCGAACGGAGTGAGCAGGCTCCGGCGCACGGCCCAGTAGACGGACCGGGCGCGATGGGGAGGGAGCAGGTCCTCGGTGAGCGAGACGGCCAGGATCTGGTTCGGGCGCAGGCTCGCGTCGGGGAAGTCGCCGACGACGTCGTAGAGGTAGCCTTTTTCGGCGCACCAGAACGTCTCGTTGAAACGGCGGGCGACGTGCCACGCCTCGGATTCGAGCTCGCGCGCGTGGCCCGTTTCGCCCGCGAGGCGCTCGACGCGGGCCGCGCTCTTGAGCGCGGCGTGCCAGAGGGCGTTGACTTCCACCGCCCGTCCGGCGCGCGGGGTCACGGGCTGGCCGTCGACGATGGCGTCCATCCACGTCAGCGGACGGCCGGGTGCGTCTCCCGACAGCAGGCCGTCCGGGCCCACGCCGATCGAGAGGCGCGTTCCGCGCCGGTAGGCCTGGATGATCGAGCGCACCGCGCCGAGCAGGGGCGAGGGGCGGCCGGGGTTGCGCCGCACGCCGCTGAACCACTCCACCGCCAGGATGAACCAGAGCGACGTGTCGATGGAGTCGTACTCGGGCTCGCCGACCTCGCCCGAGAAATGGCCCGGGATCAGCCCGTCGCGCTGCTGGGCGGCGAACGTGTTGAGGACCTGCGCCAGGCCCCCGACGCGGCCGTGCGCGAGCGCGAGACCCGGCGCGGCGACCATCGCCTGCCGCCCCCAGTCCGAAAGCCACGGGAAGCCCGCCAGGATGGTCGTGCGCCGGCGGTCCGCCGCCACGAAGACTTCCGCGCGGCTCGCCATCTCGTCGAAGACGGGATCCGACGTCGATGCGAACTCCCGCCGGCGCCGTCGCTCGGTGTCGAAGAGATGGTCGGCGTCGCCCGCGACCTCCTCGAGAGAGAAGAGGGCGAACGCCTGCGCGTCCGGGCGCAGCGTCCACTCCCATTCGAACGGGCTCCAGAGGTCTTCTTCGGAGTCGTAGCCGCGCGCGGCCTCCTCGGCGTACCGGAAGTGCCGGTACCAGGTCGGGTCCAGGCGCGTCGTCCCGAAGACGCCGCGGAGGAAAAGGCGCGGCAGGTAGGGCAGCGGCTTCACCCAGCACGTTTCGCCGCGGACCTCGGTCGTCGTGTCCCAGTCGCTCGATTCCTTCTGGAGCCGATGCGCTCCCCGGAAGGCCAGCAGCGGGCGGACGCGGAGGTGAGCCTCGGCGGTCCCCCGGTTCGTCCACCGGACGACCGTCATGGACCGTTCGCGCACGACGCAGAGGGAACGTTCGATCGCGAGCTCGCCGGACTCGTAGAGCCACGTCGGGAAGGGCTCGAGGCGAAATCGCGACAACGACTCCGCGCCGTCGCCCGACTGCGCGTCCCGGTAGACCTGCGTCGAGAGACTCGTGGTCTTCCCGCGGACGGTCGCGAACTCTTCGCAGCCCGAGACCATCATCCAGCGCCGGCGCGGCGGAGGGATGGCCGGCACGTACCAGCCGTGATAGCGGCGCGTCCTCGGCCCCGAGGCCGTGCCGCACGCGTATCCTCCCAGCCCGTCCGCTTCGAGCCATTCGAGGGACGAGGCCGCGACCCCGAAGCTCCTCGGCGGACCATTCCAGCGGCTTGCGGACGCTACGAGCGGCAGCGATGGACTCGTCGGTGTTCACGGCAGGTCGGGGAGGCCCTTTCGGGGGGATTCTCTATCACACCGCTGTGCCGCGAAACTTCGCGCGTCGAGCCGTCGCGCCGCGCGGAGCCGCGCCGGCTTCGCGGGCTCTTCATGCGTGCGCGTAATAAGATCGGCCCGAGGAGGCTCGATTGACGACTGCTCAGAAGTCTCTCGACGAACTCTCGATCGACACCATCCGGACTCTGTCGATCGACATGGTCCAGAAAGCGAACTCGGGTCATCCGGGGCTTCCGCTCGGCGCGGCGCCGATGGCGTACGTCCTCTGGCAGCGCCACCTGCGCCACAACCCGCGCTCGCCGCACTGGCCCGACCGGGACCGTTTCGTCCTTTCGGCGGGCCACGGCTGCGTGCTGCTCTACAGCCTGCTGCACCTGACGGGCTACGACCTGACGCTCGACGACCTGAAGGCGTTCCGCCAGTGGGGCAGCCGGACGCCCGGCCACCCCGAGTTCCACCTGACGCCGGGCGTCGAGGCCACGACCGGCCCGCTCGGCCAGGGCACGGCCAACGCCGTCGGCATGGCGATGGCGGAGCGCTGGCTCGCCCACCGCTTCAACCGTCCGGGTCACACGATCGTCGATCACCGGACGTTCTGCCTGGTGGGCGACGGGGATCTCATGGAGGGGATCTCCTCCGAGGCGGGCTCGCTCGCCGGGCATCTGAAGCTCGGCAAGCTCGTCTACCTCTACGACGACAACCACGTCACGCTCGACGGGCCCGCGAAGCAGAGCTTCACCGAGGACGTGCTCGCGCGCTACGCGGCCTACGGCTGGCAGATCCTGCGCGTCGAGAACGGCAACACCGACCTCGACGGGATCGACCGCGCGATCCAGACGGCCGTCGGCCAGCAGGAGCGCCCGACGATCATCGCCGTGCGCACGACGATCGGCTACGGCTCGCCGAACAAGGCCGGCACGAGCGCGGCGCACGGCAGCCCGCTCGGGCCCGAGGAAGTGGCGCTCACGAAGAAGGCGCTGGGCTGGGAATGGACGGACGCCATTCCACGTCCCGGACGACGCGCTCCGGCACTTCCGCGCGCGCGGTCGAGAAGGGCGTGAAGGCCGAGGCCGAGTGGGAGCGGCGCTTCGAGGCCTACGCGAAGGCGTATCCCGAGCTGGCCGAGCAATGGCGCGTCGAGAAGAAGGGGGCCCTGCCTGCCAGGCTGGGACGCGGATCTGCCGAAGTGGAAGCCGGGCGAGTCTCTGGCGACGCGCGTCGCCTCGGGCAAGTCCATCAACGCGATCGCGAAGAAGGTGCCCTGGCTCCTGGGCGGCGACGCGGACCTCTCGGAGTCGACCAAGACGAAGATCGAGGGCGATGCCGACTTCGACGGCCAGACCGGCGAAGGCAACAACATCCATTACGGCGTGCGCGAGCACGCCATGGCCGCCATCGCCAACGGGATGGCCTACCACGGCGGCGTGCGTCCCTTCGTGGCCACCTTCTTCTGCTTCTCGGACTACATGCGGCCGTCGGTGCGGCTCGCGGCGCTCAACCACCTCTCGACGATCTTCGTCTGGACGCACGACTCGATCGGCCTCGGCGAAGACGGCCCGACGCACCAGGCCGTCGAGCAGCTGATGTCGCTGCGCGCCATGCCGTACTTCTCCATCATCCGTCCCGGCGACGCGAACGAGACCGCCGAGGCGTGGCGCGCCACCATGGAGCACCGCGAGGGAGCGGTGGGGCTCGTGCTCTGCCGCCAGAACATTCCGGTCCTCGACCGCTCCGGCGCGAAGGGCGACGTCTCGCGGGGCGCATACATTCTCGCCGAGGCCTCGGGAGGCAAGCCGAAGATCATCCTGATCGGGACCGGCTCGGAGCTGCAGCTCGCGGTCGGCGGTCGGCTGAAGCTCGAGGCCGAGGGCGTCCCGACGCGCGTCGTCTCGATGCCCTGCTGGGAGTTCTTCGACGACGCAGCCCCGCGAGTATCGCGACGAGGTCCTGCCGCCGAGCGTTCGGGCGCGGCTCTCGATCGAAGCCGGCGTGACGCTGGGCTGGCAGAAATACGTGGGAGACAAGGGCGGGTCCATCGGCGTCGACCGCTACGGCGCGTCGGCGCCCGGGGAAGTGGTCATGCGGGAGTACGGCTTCACGGTCGACCACGTCGTGGAGTTCGCCCGCGGACTGCTCCGAAAAGAAGGAGGAGACTCATGAGCGCGAATCCGCTGAAGCGGCTGGGAGAGCTGGGCCAGAGCGTCTGGTACGACTACATCCGCCGCGACCTGTACACGAGCCCGAAGCTCCGGCAGCTCATCGACGAGGACGGCCTGAAGGGGATGACGTCGAACCCGACGATCTTCCAGAACGCCATCGCCAAGAGCGATCTCTACGACGATGACATCCGGAGCGCCGCCGGGAAGGATCCCGGCGGCGATTTACGAGCAGCTCGCGGTCACCGACGTCCGGGCCGCGGCCGACCAGTTCCGGCCGGTCTTCGACGCCGCCGACGGCAGCGACGGCTTCGTGTCGATCGAGGTGGGCCCCCACGAAGCCCGCGACACGCAGGACACGATCGCCGAGGCGCGCCGCCTCTGGAAGGCGTGCGGCCGGGCCAACGTGATGGTCAAGATCCCCGGCACCGCCGAGGGCGTTCCGGCGATCCGCCAGTGCCTTTCCGAAGGCATCAACATCAACATCACGCTGCTCTTCGGCGTCCCGCGGTACCGCGAGGTCATGGAGGCGTACTTCTCGGCCCTGGAAGAGCGGGTGAAGAAGGGCGAGCCCATCGACCGCATCCGTTCGGTCGCGAGCTTCTTCGTGTCCCGCGTGGACACGAACGTGGACGCGAAGCTCGACGCGCTCATCGCGAAGGGCAATTCCGCGGCGAAGTCGATCCGGGCGAAGATCGGCGTCGCCAACGCCCGCGTGGCCTACGAGGCATTCGAAGAGGTGTTCGGGGGCTCGCGGTTCACGGCGCTCAAGGCGAAGGGCGCCCGCGTCCAGAAGCCGCTGTGGGCTTCGACGTCCACCAAGGACAAGACACTGCCCGACGTCTACTACGTCGAGGCGCTCATCGCGCCCGATTCCGTCGACACGGTTCCGCCCGAGACGTTCGAGGCCTATCGGGACCATGGGAACCCGAAGGTCCGCATCCACGACGACCTCGACGCGGCGCATGCGGCCTTCGCGGCGCTGCCGGGGCTGGGAATCGATTTCGACACGGTCACCCGGGAGCTCGAGGACGAAGGCGTCAAGAAGTTCTCGGACTCCTACGACAGTCTGCTTCAGGCCATCGCGGCCAAAGAGAAGTCGATGAGGGTCGCCTGAGCGAATCCGGATCCACCGACTCGGTTCTCGTCTCGGTGCGGCGGACCGAAGAAGAGATCCGTCCGCCGTGCACGCTCGTCATCTTCGGGGCGTCCGGAGATCTGACGCACCGGCTGCTCGCCCCGGCGATCGCGCACCTCAACCGCGACGGGGCGATCTCGCCGGACTTCGCGATCATCGGGATCGGCCGAACCGAGTACTCCGACGACGACTTCCGCCGGCGCCTCGAAGACGGCGCGAAGGAGTTCACGCCTCCGACCCAGGGACGGCCGGGCGACCTGCCGGAGATCGTCAAGTACCTTCCGGGCGCCTTCGAGGATCGCGAGACGTATCGGAAGCTGAAGGCGGCGCTCGAGGCCATCGAGAAACGCCAGCGGGGCGGACCGCGCAACCGCATCTTCTACTTCGCGACCCCGCCCGACGCCGACGAGACCATCATCCAGGCCATCCTGGACGAAGGACTGGCCCGCGTCGAAAACGGCTGGGTGCGGGCCGTGGTCGAGAAGCCGTTCGGCCACGACCTCGAATTCCGGAAGGCACCTGAACGAGGTGCTGCTCCGGGTCTTCCGAGAGAAGCAGATCTATCGGATCGACCACTACCTCGGCAAGGAGACGGTCCAGAACATCTTCGTCCTGCGTTTCGCGAACGGGATCTTCGAGCCGCTCTGGAACCACCGCTACATCGATCACGTCCAGATTTCGGTGGCCGAGGCCGTGGGCGTCGGCCACCGCGCCGGCTTCTACGAGAAGGCGGGCGTCCTGCGGGACATGTTCCAGAACCACCTCATGCAGCTTCTGACGCTGACGGCCATGGAGCCGCCCGCGCAGTACGAGGCCGACGCGATCCGCGCCGAGAAGGTCAAGGTGCTCGAGTCGATCCGGCCGTTTCCCGACCGGGAGATCGACGACTGGGCCGTGCGCGGCCAGTACGGCCCCGGCGTCGTCAACGGCAAGCGCGTCAAGGGCTATCGGGAGGAAGAAGGCGTCGATCCGCAGTCGAGCACCGCGACCTACGCGGCACTGAAGATCGCGATCGACAACTGGCGCTGGGCGGGCGTGCCGTTCTACCTGCGTTCGGGCAAGCGGCTCGCGAAGCGCGTCACCGAGGTCGCGATCGAGTTCAAGGGCGTGCCGCACCGCTTCTTTCACAGGGCTTCGGGCGAGCTGCTGCCCAACGTCCTCCGCCTCCACATCCAGCCGGATGAAGGGGTCTCGCTGAAATTCGGCGTGAAGGTCCCCGGCTCGGTGCTCCAGATCCAGTCGGTCTACATGGACTTCCCGTATGCGAAGCTCGGCGCGCCGATCTCCGGCGGTTACGAGCGGCTCCTCCTCGACGTCACGCACGGCGACCAGACGCTGTTCATCCGGGGCGACGAGGTCGAGCATGCCTGGGAGGTCCTGACGCCGTTGCTCGAGGCCTGGGAACGCGTCCCGCCGACCGACTTCCCCAACTACGCCGCCGGGACGTTCGGCCCCGAAGCCGCGGACAAGTTCATCGAAAAGGACCTGAGGCGCTGGCGCACGCTGTAGGCCCCCGGCGGGCGGCGCGAGCCGCCGCGTTTCAGGTTGTATGACCGAGTTTCGCGACTTCCCGTTTCCCCTGAACGTCCTTCTCACCGTCCTCGAGCGCGAGGAGGGGAGCGCGAACGTCGTCGCGATGCACTACGGCCTCTTCGAAGCGCCGGGAGAGTCGATCGCGGCGGCCCAGGAACGCTCCACGGCGCTGCTGCTCTCCCGCCTGCCGCCGCCGCCCGCGCGGCTGCTCGAAGTCGGCATCGGCCTCGGAACGACCCTCGCGCGTCTGGCGGCGATGGGCTACGACGCCGAAGGGCTCACGCCGGATCCCGTCGCAGGCCGCGGCGGCGCGGAAGCGATTCGGCGAGAGCATCGCGGTCCAGACCGCGCCGCTCGAAATGTTCGAGACGGAGAGCCGCTACGACGCGGTCTTCTTCCAGGAATCCTCGCAGTACATCGAGAGCGGCACGCTCTTTCGCAAAGTCCGCGCGCTCGCCGCTCCCGGCGCCCGCGTCGTCGTCCTCGACGAGTTCGCTCTCGCGCCCGTCGAGAAGCCGGACGCCCTGCATCGCCTGGACCACTTCCTCGAGGCCGCGCGCCGCGAGGGCTTCCGGCTCGCGGAAGAGGTCGACGTGTCCCGCCAGGCGATGCCCACGATCGACTGGTTCCTCGAGCGCATCCCGAAGCACCGCAGGGCGATCGAGGAAGGTCTCGGCGTGACCGCGGGAGCAGCTGGACGGCCTGCTCGCGAGCGGCCGGGACTACCGGGCGCTCTACGAGAGCGGCGCTTACGGGTACCGGCTGCTGAGGTTCTAGGCTTCCTTCGCCTCGCCGCCCTTGCCCTTGGACTGCGCGATCACCTTTTCCTGGATCGCGTGCGGGACTTCGGCGTAGTGGGAGAACTCGAGGTGGAACGAGCCCCGGCCCTGCGTGATCGAGCGGAGCTGCGCGCCGTAGGTCAGGAGCTCCGACATCGGAACCTGCGCCTTGATGACGGTGTCGTCGTCGGCGGCGTCCATGCCTTCGACCTTGCCGCGCCGGGACGAGAGGTCGCCCATCAGATCTCCGACGTATTCGTTCGGCGCGGTGATCTCGACGTTCATGACGGGCTCGAGCAGCGTCGGCTTCGCCGCCGCCATGGCCTCCTTGTACGCGAGCGCGCCCGCGAGCTTGAACGCGAGCTCCGAGGAGTCGACGTCGTGGTACTGGCCGTCGTAGAGGATGACCCGGAAGTCCACCATCGGATACCCCGCGAGGAACCCCTTCTTGCGGACTTCCTGGATGCCCTTCTCGACGGCCGGGATGAAGTTGCGCGGAATCGCGCCGCCGTAGATGTCGTCGACGAACTCGAAGTCTTTCCCGCGGGGAAGAGGCTCGACCTTGATCCGGCAGTCGGCGAACTGGCCGTGGCCCCCGGTCTGCTTCTTGTGGCGGCCGTGCGCCTCGGCCTTGCGGGTGATCGTCTCGCGGTAGGGGACCTTCGGGGGATGGAGGATCACCTCGACGCCGTAGCGCTTCTTCAGGCGCGCCACGGCGATCTCGACGTGGAGCTGGGAAGCGCCGGCGAGGTGGAACTCCTTGGTCTCTTCGTCACGCGTGAAGTTGAGCGAGGGATCTTCCTCGATGAGCTTGTGCAGCGCCGTCGAGATCTTGTCCTCGTCTCCCTTGGCCTTGGGCTCGATGGCGTACGCGATCGAGGCTTCCGGCACCGAGAGCTTCGGCAGGACGACGAGATTGTCCTTGGTCGTCAGCGTGTCGCCGGTCAGGGTCTCCTTGAGCTTCGCGACGGCGACGATGTCGCCGGCCCGGCCCTCGGGGATGTTGACGTGCTCCTTGCCCTGGGGGAGGAACAGGCCCGAGAAGCGCTCGTGCACGCCCTTGGTCGAGTTCCAGTAGTTGCCGTCGGACTGGAAGTGCCCCGCCAGGACGCGCAGATACGAGATGCGTCCGGCGAACGGATCGGACACCGTCTTGATGACCTGGGCGACGGCGTGGTCCTTCTCGTTGCAGAAGACCATGACGGGTTTGCCGTCCTTGCCGACGCCTTCCGCCTTGCGGCCCTCGGGGCTGGGAAGAAGCGCGACGCAGGCGTCCAGGATGCGGATCGCCCCCACCGTGTGGGACGAGGAGGCGCAGAGGACGGGGAAGATCTTGCGTTCGACGATCTCCCGCTTCAAGCCCGGGAGGATGTCCTGCGGCTCGAGCGTCCCCTGGGCGAAGAACTTCTCCATCAGATCGTCCTCGCCCTCCGCCACGGCCTCGACGAGGGCCTCGTGCTCGGCCTTGGCGCGCTCGGTGAGATCGGCGGGGATGGGGACGTCGCTGCGCTTGCCGTCGTCGTTGACGTGGGCTTCCATCCGGACGAGGTCGACGGTGCCGTGGAAGGCCTTTTCTTCGCCGTACGGGATCTGCAGCGGGACCACGCCGCGCCCGAACTTCTTGCGGAGCGCCTCGACGACGCGGTCGAAGGAGGCCCGCTCCCGATCCATCCGGTTGACCACGAACATGACCGGCCGGCCGAATTCGGTCGCGAACTTCCAGACGCGCTCCGTCTGGACCTCGACGCCCGAGACGGCGTCGAGCACGATGATCGCGGAGTCGGCGGCGTACACGGCCGCCCGCGCTTCGGGAGCGAAGATTCCATAGCCGGGGGCGTCCAGGAAGTTGATCCGGGTGTCGCGGTGCATGGCGTGGGCGACCGCCAGGTTGATCGAGATCTTGCGGTCGATCTCCTCGCCGTCGAAGTCGGTCGGGCAGGTGCCGTCCTCGATCTTCCCGGGCCGGGTCGTCGCGCCGGCGGCGTAAAGGAGCGAAGCGACCAGCGTCGTCTTGCCCACGGTGTTGTGGCCGACGACGGCGACGTTGCGCAGCTGGGGAGCGGAAAGTGGCTTCATAGCGCCGGATTATATTGAAGGGCCGCCGCAGGCCCGGCTGAAAACGACCCACAAAAAGACGGCCAGCGCGGCGAAAACGACCGCCGCCAGCAGGAGGGCCGCGGACACCGCCTTTCCGCTGGTCAGGCGCTCTTCCGGGTCCGGCGGCGGCGAGGTCACGATGGACGGCGCGCGTTCCGGCGACAATGGAGACTCCATGACCGCCCTCTCCTGCGTCGCGCTCGGCATGGCGTTCCTCGCGGCCGTGGCGCTGCTCGTCCTGGCCGGAGTGCTGATCGGATGGGTCATCCCCGCCCTCATCGAGCGGGCGCGGGAGGAGAAACGCGCTCGACCGCCGAATAGAGGTTGAATCCGCCGTCGCGCAGGAAGCCCGCGAGGGCGACGCGCGACTCGCGTGCGAGATCGATGGCGAGCGAGGACGGCGCCGACACGGCCGCGAGGATCGGGATGCCCGCGGCCACGGCCTTCTGGACGATTTCGAAGGACGCCCGTCCGGAAACCAGCAGGATCGCCTCGGACAGCGGCACGCGGCCTTCCCGGAAGAGGTGCCCGATCACCTTGTCGACGGCGTTGTGGCGCCCGACGTCCTCGCGCGAGGCGAGCAGCGTTCCGTCGAGGGTGAAAATCCCGGCCCCGTGGAGGCCGCCGGTCTCCGCAAACGATGCCTGTGCCCGCCGCAGCCTGTCGGGCAGCGCCGTCAGGACATCCGCCGAAACCCGGGCGTCGGAGGCCACCGGCGGGAAGTTTCCGCGGATGGACTCGATCGATCCCTTGCCGCAGAGCCCGCACGAGGAGCTCGTCAGCAGGAGCCGGCGCGCCCGATCGAGCGTGTCCCCGGCGGGCACGGTGGCGCGGACGATCACGACGTTGCCTTCCTCTTCGGGTGAGCGCACCTCGCGGCAGTGCTCGAGCCGCACGATCTCCTCGGGCCGGTGGACGATGCCCTCGGCGAGAAGCCAGCCCGCCGCGAGATCGAAGTCGTGTCCGGGAGTGCGCATCGTCACAGCCAGCGTTTGCCCTCCGACCCGGATCTCGAGCGGCTCCTCGACCGTGACGCGGTCTCCGCGTTCGACCCCGGCGGGGGCTCCGGCCTCGTACCGCACGATGCGCTCGCCGCGAACCGGGTCCATTCCGGGGAGAATATGCTCGGAAACGCCGTGAGGCCGGCATGAAGCGCCCGGGCCGATCCAGTTCGGCGCGACGGGGGAGGGCCAACCTGTTAGAATTTCCGCGGTCCGGCGTCCACTTGCAAAACCGCGGGTCGTCCGCCGGGCGGGGAGGGACTCGTTCCGAGAGCCTATGGCGGATAAGGCCGGTGCGCGCGTGGGCAGGCTCGGGCGCTACGAAGTCCTGAACGAGCTGGGCAAGGGGGCGATGGGTGTCGTCTACCTCGCCAAAGATCCGGTCATCGGCCGGCTCGTCGCCATCAAGACCATCAAGAACTCCCAGTCCGGGGAGGACGACTCGGAGTCGCGCGAATTCCGCGAGCGCTTCACGCGCGAAGCGCAGACCGCCGGCATCCTCTCGCACCCGAACATCGTCACGATCCACGACATCGGCGAGGACGCCGAGAGCCACGCGTCTTTCATTGCGATGGAGTACATCGAGGGGCGCAACCTCAAGTCCCTCCTGACCGATAAATCCAAGTTCTCCTGGGACGAGATCGCGGACCTGGTCGCCCAGATCGCCGAGGCCCTCGACTACGCGCACCGCAAGGGCATCATCCACCGCGACATCAAGCCCGCCAACATCATCCTGACGACCGACTCGAAGGTGAAGATCACGGACTTCGGGATCGCCAAGGTCGCGTCATCGAACCTGACGACGACCGGGCAGTTCCTCGGGACGCCGAACTACATGTCTCCCGAGCAGGTCTCGGGCGCGCCGGTGGACGGCCGAAGCGACATCTTCTCGCTCGGCGTCGTCCTTTACGAGATCCTGACCAGCCGCAAGCCCTTCCAGGGCGACAACCTCACGGCGATCTCCTACAAGATCGTCCACGAGGACTTCACGCCTCCGGCCGAGCTGTCGTCGGAGATTCCGCCGGAGTTCAACCCCATCGTCGCGCGAGCGATGGCCAAGGATCCCTGGAACCGGTACCAGCGCGGCAAGGATCTGGCCCTCGCGCTCTATCAGCTCAAGGCCCACATGGAGGAGCAGAAGGCTCTCCAGGATCTCGGCACCATGGTGTCCGCGGCGGAGAATCTCCCGACGCTCAAGCTCGCGAATCTCCAGGAGATCGCGGCGCAGGGAGCGCCGAAGGAGCGCGACACCGCGGTGACGCCGATGGCCGGCTCGCCCGCCGTGACGCCGCCGGCGATGCCGCCGCCGCCGCCTCCGCTGACTCCCGCCGTGCCGATGCCGACGCCGAACCCCGCGGCCGCACCGTGGCCTGCGGACCCGCGTGGCCACGATCCCGAGCTGACCGCGGCCATCACGAACATGGCGGACGAGGCCGAGATCCCTCTCGAAGGTTCCTTCGAGAACGAGGAGCAGCTTCCGCCGCTGCCGCCTCAGCTCACGCCTGCCGCCGGCCTCCGCCGGAGCCGCGGGAGCGCAGGAGTGGAAGAAGCTCGCGAAGGCCGAGGTCAATCCGAAGTGGTTCTGGCGCGTCGTCGTGGGCGTCGGTGCGCTCGTTCTCGTCATCATCGGTCTCTTCGCCCTCTTCGCGCGCTCGGCCTCCAAGCCCTCGGTCACGCCGGATGCGGCCCTCGAGCAGGGAGTCCGCGAGACCAAGCAGGCGCTCGAGGAAGGGCAGAAGCTCTTCGGGGAGGGCAAGTACGTCGAGAGCCTCGCGAAATTCCGCCAGGTCCTCGCGCGCAGCCCCAACAACCTGGAGGCCCGCAAGTACGCGCAGATGGCGGAGAACGCCGTCAAGAGCCAGCAGGAGGAGCAGGACTCGCCAGGACGCAGATCGCTACGATCGCCGCTGCCGCGCGAACCGCACTGGACGAGGGCCGTCCCGACGAAGCCAAGGCGAAGGCGGAGGAGGCGCTGGCGCTCGATCCGGCCAACTCCCAGGCCCAGGGCGTTCTGACGGAAGCCGACGCCAAGATCGCCGAGGCCAAGGTCGCCGCGGAGGCCGCGGCGCGCAAGAAGGGCGTGCGTCCCACGCAGGTCGCCAAGAAGAAGGACGCCGCTCCGACGCCGGCCGCCTCGACGCGCGTCGCCGCCGCCGCGCCCGTCCAGGGCCCGGCCGCCGCGCCCGTTCCCGGCAACGCCAGCGTGCGTCTCGTCTTCGATTCGCCGATCAACGAGGGCCACGTCATGGTCGCGGTCAACGACCAGATCCTTCTTCGCCGGCCGTTCTCCTTCAAGAAGAGCGAGAGCCACAGCGTCCTCGGCAGCTTCACCGTGCCCTCGGGCCCGGCGACCATCAAGGCCTGGCTCTCCGGCCCCGATCTTCCGGCGGCCGCCTTCGCCACGACCAACGCGCAGATTTCGGGCGGTGAGGCGCGGACGCTCCGTCTGGAGTTCACCGGCGGAAAGCTCGCCGTCCAGCTGCAGTAGGGCCGGCCCGCGCGTCCCGGCCCTTTGCGAAATCCCCCGGAATCGCGTATAAAGCCCAACTCCCCGGGGCGTAGCGCAGCCTGGTAGCGCACTCGGTTCGGGACCGAGTGGTCGGAGGTTCAAATCCTCTCGCCCCGACCAATCCTCTCGGCGACTTACGCGAGGTCGCTCGCCCGGTCCTGACCCGAGTGCGCTCACTTGGTGCCCGTTCTCGGTGATCGCCACGACTGTGTCTTCGGTTCGCGAGGTCTACCGATGCGTTGGGAGCAAACCTTGCGTTGGCGATCTCACAGGATGTAGGGTATTTGATGTTAGGCTCCCGGCAGCCGTCGCGTCGTGATCCAGGAGGCCGGCCATGACAGGGAGTAGCCTTCGCTCATTTGGCGCCGCTCTCTCCGCGACCGTGGTCGTGGTGTCTCGCGGCCTCGCTCCTCGGCTGCGCCAGCTACGGGCCCGCCACCCGCGTCGAGCTGCAGGACCTCAAGTCATTGATCGGTACGTGGAAGGGAACCGTGTACCGGTCCAGTTTCGCGCCCGACTCCATCACCCTGACGATCCACGACGACGGCTCGTTCGACGTCGTGTCGACCGGCCGAGCGGCACGTCGACCGGAACCGGTAAGATCGTCGTGAGCGAGGGACGCCTCCTCGTGGAGGGCAGGAGAGGGCGCGGCACGGGAACGCTGCTGAGAAACCCCGCCGGCGATCTCGTGCTGAACGTCGAAATGACCCTCAATGACAACAGCATCCTGACGGCCAAGCTCTGGCCCAGCCGCTAGAGCGGCTCGTCGTCCTACAGAGGTGCTTCAGAAGAGGTCTCGTTCCCAGTTTAGAAGAAGGCGCACCTGCCAGCCGAGCCTGTCTCCCTCTTGATCGAGGATGCCGCCGCGCACGCGGAGCCACCAGCCCTGGATGAACGCGGGCCGGCGCCAGGGTGGGCGGAAATCGAAGGTGACGTCGTACTCCCGCTGGTCCGGCGCGCTCGCCCCGGTCCTGGGATTGATGGCGTCCCAGCCCGCGGCGACGTTGAAGTTGCCGCTGAGCCCCTGAGCAACCAGAGTCGAAAAGTCGCAAGCTGCCCCGAACAGCACGGCCTTCTCGTTGGCGCGGTTGAAGTCCCGGTCCATCATCAAGACGTAGTTCGGGGTGTAACCCCAGGGAAACTGGATGGAGTTCCCCGAGCCGGTGATCGAGAAGGCGGAGGTGAGCGTGAGCAGCTGGTCCCGCAAGAGCGCCTGCACCCGCACGCCTTCCTGCTGCGTGCTCCAGTTCGTCTTCGCCGCGTTGGCCACGAGCATGTCGCCCACCGCGCGCTGGTCCGTGAACTGGGCGCCGAGGCGGAGCTTCCAGTTCGCGTCGAGCGGCACGAGGTAGGCGCCTTCCAGGTACACCGTGTTGAAGGTGTTGATGCCGTATTGCTCCGCGACGTCGATAAGCAGCCCCGCCAGCGGTGTCACACGAACCGAGCCGAGGATGACGCCGTCGTCGCTCCCCACGGCGCCGGCCTGCTGCGACATGAAGACGAACTTGTCCTGGTTCCGGGGCTTGATCTTCGAGAGATAGCCGGCGAAATACTGGACGACATCGACCTTGCCGACGGCGGTGATGCCTTCGAACGTGTTCGGGGTCATCCGGTTGTCAATGGCGTTGATGTAGGCCTGGTTGACGATCTGCCGGTAGCCCTTCACGAGCACGTAATCGTGGTACCGGAGCGCGGCGTACGCCTCGCCGAAGACGGAGTAGCCTTTCTGCCCCGGCTTGAGGAGGAGCGTCCCGTCCTTGTCGTCCGGCGCGTAGAGCGGCGCCGAGCCGAAGAAGGTCGCACCGACCCCGAACACGTCGAAGAGCCAGCCGGACTTGTAGCTGGCCCAGCCCCCGAACGTCCAGGCCTCGTTGTTGGCCCCGCCTTCGGGATTTTTGCGGTCGAAGTAGTAGCTCCTGAAATGAAGCTTCAGGTCGGTGTCCCGCAAGAATGGCGGGAGATCCTTCATCGCGTCCCTGAGAGGAACGAAGAGACGCACGATCGGAGGCAAGGGCGGCGCGGGCGGCGGCGGCGGCGCATCCTCGGCGGCCGCGGGCCTGACCGATGTCAGCAAGGCGAACACGAGCGCCAGCGCGAGGCAGGCACGCGGAAGGCGCATCTGCGCGGTTCGGCGACTCAGCAGCAGTCGCGGCACGCTCTCACGCCGACAAGGACGCGGCAGCAGGACCTGGCCCCGCCGGTCCTCCACGATCCGCATCGAGCTTCCGACGCTCGCCTCCAGGCGCGGCGCTAGCGGCTGCTCGCCCATTTGAACGGTTGATCACGTTTCCGCGCAGCAAGAGACAAGGCTGATGCGTGCGGGGATCGCCGGCGGGGAAACCGGGCGGCTTCAGGTTCGCGTGCTGGGCAGCCGCCCTCTCCTCGACGCGACGAGTCGCGGCGAGGATCTGGTCCTGGAGCCACGCCAGATGGCTTTTCAGGTGGCCCAGCATCGGCGGGGAGGCGAAGACCCGCGTGAAGCACGAAGCGCGGGAAAAAATCTTTGCCCTCAATCTTTACCTGCGCAAAAAGGCGAAAAAGCCCGGTTTTGTTCGAGCGAAAGTAGAAGGGGAGTTCAGGGCCGCTCCGCGCTTCGGGGTCGGTGATGAGAGGCCCGATGGGATGCAGGTGCAGGACCGTGGCGAAGTCATCGCCAAAGCCCACGAAGTGGCCGAAGGCTCCCATGACTACGCCGAGTTTCTTACACGGCTGGCCGTCCGGCTCGGTGACGCGCAGCTTGCCGGCAACGGTATCGCGTTCGTGGATGACGTCCTTCTCGAATGAAAGATCGAATTTGTAGCCGTCGATTTCTGCGTGCCGGTTTTCCGCCTCGTTCTCAGCCAGTTTTGCCTGGCGCGGCGTGCTCGAAGGAATGTCGGCTACCGAATATTGCTGCACATGCGTTCGCACCGGCAGCAAGTCAGCCCAGACGCGGTAGGTATCCGGCCGCTGCGGGGTGAAGCTAAAGGCGTACTCACCATCACCGGCTGGTTCCGGGTGCTCGTGGTGGTAATCGGTTTCAGTAATATCGCTGATCAATAAATGAATTTTGCGCGTATGCGTTTCCTCCAGATCAGAGAGGCCCACGGGCTGGCTGTTATCGAGAAAGAAAAGCCGAATTCGTAGATCAGCGCGTTTACCTACTTCCAGTGGGCCATCGGCAATTATTTCGGCGCCGATAATTGGGCCTTCTGTCAATTGTGGCTGAGTAACATAGATCGGCTCCAGAGGCATGCCGCAGATCGGGCAATTGCCGGCAGCTGTCTTCATCAGCTCCTGATGCATCGGGCATGACCAGAGCGGCGGCAGGAGTTGCAGAGCTTCCTTGGGATAAAGTGATTTTATCTCCGGCCAAAGTCTTTGTGCGCGCTCGGCTGCAGCACGAGCAGCTTCGTCCGAGGAGGCTGACTGCCATTTTTCACACGACTGGACTAACTGCTGCAATTTCTCTTCCAGCTGCTCGCCTGCGACTGCCGAACACCATGATCGATTGCTCTTTTAGCCCGGTGAGCTGCTGCACTAGGCTGGCGCTCACGTTCCTGTTTCTTAGCTCGATGAGCTCGTGCTCAGAATCGCGGCAAGTTCACTATCTATTTTGCCGGCTAACTGAGCTACGGTCTGTTGTTCCTGGGCATAGCATGGCCGTAGAGTTATGCACACTAGCAGCAGAAGCCAGCCAAGTTGATGCCGGACGTGAGTTAGGCCTTAACATAGCAGAACCGGCTAGTGCTGCTCCTACTGGCGTGATTTTGCAATAATCGCGTTTACTGCGGCGCCAAACGCTTTCACCCCGCCCGGAATGTACCCGAGCCGCCCAATCTCTCGCCCATCGGGACTAAGCACAACTACTGTGGGAAATTCCTGGACCTTATACTTCGTGGCGAGCTCCTCATTCTGCCGGATAGTCTCGGGAGATCGCTCCTGAGTTTGATAAAAGTGAAGCTTGCACAGAAGGAAGTTGTACTTCGAGTTGTCGGCAAATTCCGCCTGATCGAACACCTCGCGGTCCAGCTTAAGGCTGGAAATGCTCCAATCCGTGCCTATGAATGCAAGCAGGAGCGGCCGGTTCGTGCTCTTGGCCAAGGCAGCCGATCTGGGGAAATTTGTATCGTCACTGACGTCGCAGCTCAGCACCGGTTGAATTGAAACGACTGCTCCGAGACAGAAGATGCAAAATCCGCGCAACATCGATTTCACGACGAGGTTGCGGGCAGGAACGCTCTGGCCATGCTCAGTCCCCGATCGTCTGCCGTCGGCCGAATGCCGCGCTCACCGGAGCACCATCGCGGGACAACTGCTTTGCCTGGTCCAGCACGAATGCCGGATCATTGAACGGCCGGTCACTGATTTGCCGCCAGCGAACTTGCTCCCTGTGCGTCGATCAGAAAAGTGCCGTGCAACGGCTGGTTGTTGAAACCGACACACCGATAGGCCTTGAAGGCATCCAGATTCGCATCCGATAGCAGCGGGAACGGAAAGCCGCCTTTAGCCGAGTAAGCGGCCAGCGACTTCTTGAGCTCGTCCGGCGAGTCGGTGCCGATGGCGACCAGAGCGATCCCGCTGTCGGCAAACTCCTGGGCGTTCTGCGCAAACGCGTTGAGCTGCGTCGCGCAACGGAGACAACCCGAGCCCTCGTAGAAAATCAGCACCAGCGGCCGGCCCTTATACTGACGTCAGGGAGACGGTCCTTGCCGGACGCATCGGGAAGGCTCCAATCCGGAGCCGACGAGGACGCGCTACCGCTGGCGACATCATGGTCCGTGATGTCGATCCCGTCGTGGCCATGCGGACCGCCGTGGTGACGCGCGTAGAGAGACTTGATAGTCGCATCTCTGACAGCCGCCTCCTGCGCGATGAGCTGTGGTTGGGGCGGCTTTTCATACGCGTCATATTCGTAGCCGAGCTGCGCGACGCGGTCAGCCGCGCTGACCGGCAGATCCACGCGCTTGCCGGTCCTGTCCCCGAACGCGAACTTCCGCTTGAGGTATTTCGGATCGGTTGGATTCTTGTTGCCGAGCCGGTTCCAGCTCTCCCAGATCCGATCGAGGTTGCAGTGATGGAGATAGAAGATCGGGTCACCGCCGACGGTGGCGAAGTCGGCCATGTCGCCCCCGAGTGCGATGTGAGTGAAGAAATGCGGGTTCTGGTCCAGCCTGGGGTTGAAGCCGAGGTTGCCGGTGGGCGAGTCGATGTAGAACTTCTCGTTAAGGCAATCCAGACTGAGCCAGCCCTTCCAGAGTGTATCGAGCGGTTCGCCCCCATTTACCCAAGGCCAGCGGGTGCCATCGTACAGCGTGGTGCCCGGCTGCCGGAACACGGCGGGGACGACGAGATCGGCGGGGTTTCCGGTGACCGGGTTCCAATAGGGAAGCGTAAAATCCTCATCGTGCAGCACCTCGCGAATGACCCCTTCGAACTCGTGAAGCATGAGTCGATGCCACGGCAGGAAATACCACTGTTGATAATGCTCAGGGTCGGTGGGGTCGTATGGGTGGGCCTGGCAGCCGTTCCACACCGCCTCGGCGAAGTCTTGCTTGTCCGGCGGGAGTGACGCGATGACTTCCGTTTTCTTTTTCCTGGAGAAGTCCCACAGGAACGCCGGGGGGCCCTTGATCCAGTGGGTATACCACCACCAGGTCCAGGAACGCGTATCGTCGTCCGGCAACGTCCGCATGATGTCGATCGCCCGCGCGTATTTCGCGAGCATCTTCTGGCCTTCGGGGCTGTTGATGTTGTAGCGGATGTAGACCTTCTTCGGACGCCTCGGAAGACGCCTGCGCGTCCGCTCGTCGCACCCGTCGCACCCGTCGCCGTCGCGACAGGATTCGGATTGAACTTCAGTTCCAGCACGTCGTGCTCCGCCGTATGGGTTACGAGCTTCGGATCGAGGAACGCCATCGAGCCAGCGGACTGGACCATCCCGCTTACCAGGTGAAACTCGTTGCTGATCACCGCGCCCGCAACGCCATGACGCGGCATCGGCATGAAGGGTAGCGTCATCCAGGTATTCGTTGCCGGATCATACGCCTCCACGCCCCGGAACGCGCCGACGAGCTGCCGCGGTCGTCACCTCGCCGCCCGCGCACATAAATCCTGCGGCCGTCCGTGCCCGCAGCCGCCGCCGCTTCGGGCTGTCGGCATCCGCTCCAGCGGACCACTCCACATGTCGGCCGCGGGGTCGTACGCCTCCACGACATTGGTGTTCGTGGCGGTCATGATGAAGCCGTGGCCGGTGCGGCCGCCGATGACGTAGATCTTGCCATTGACGGCGCCGGCGAAAGCGTGATTGCGCGGCTCTGCCATCGGCTTGCGGCTTTCCCATTTGTTGGTCGCGGGGTCGTACACCTCGTTCGTGCTGAGAACCCGAGCCGGTCCCATGAACGTGAAGAACGGATCCTTCGACCCTTCCACGGTCGTGGCGCCGCCGATCACATAGATCTTGCCGCCGGCTTCCGACCGCCACCGCGGCCCCGCGCTTGGTCGGCATCGGCGCCAGCGCCTTCCAGGAGTCGGCCGCCGGATCGTACTCCCACACGTCCTCAATGGGCTGCCATGCGCCGCCGGTTGGGATCTGCGTGTTTTCGGGTGGTATGAAACCACCGCTCACGTAAATCTTGCCGTTGTACGAGGCCAGCGCCGCATGGTGGGCCGGGCGGGGCATCGACTTTTTCTTCGTCCATTTGTCGGTCGCCGGGTCGTATTCGTAGTTGGCCCCGCGAGCCTTGCCCTCGCCCCAGCCGCCAATCACGTACATCTTGCCGTTGCAGGCGACGCCATAGAGTTCTTCATCCGGTTCGGGGAACGGTGCCGCCTTCTTCCAGGGAGACGTCGGCATCTGAGCCAGCGCGGCAGTGGTGAAAAGCAGGCTGGCTGTGATCACAGCCAGAATCGCCCTACCGCGTGAAGCGCGCTTTGGTTCCATCCGGTCTGTGTTCCTTCAACGCACGGTCGTGTTCATTTTTCATTGCCCGTCTTGCGAGACGGTGGTCCCACCCTTCGCCGCACTCGTCGGAGGATTCGGATTGAACTTCAGGTCCAGGACGTCGTGCACCGCCGTATAGGTTTCGAGCTGGGGATCAAGGAACGTCAGCGCCCCAGCGGTCTGCATCATCCCGCTGACCAGGTGAAACTCATTGCCGATCACGGCGCCCGCGACGCCATGCCGCGGCATCGGCATGGACGGTAGCGTGCTCCAAGTATTGGTTGCCGGATCGAACGCCTCCACAGCGCGAAACGCGCCGTTGAGCTGTGTGGTCGTCACCTCGCCGCCCGCGCAATAAATCCTGCGGCCGTCCGTGCCCCAGCCCCCGCCGCTTCGGGCCGTCGGCATCCGCTGGAGCGGACCACTCCACCTGTCGGCGGCGGGGTCGTACTCCTCCACGACATTCGTGTTCGTCGCCGTCATTATGTAAGCGCGTGCCGGTGCGGCCGCCGATGACGTAGATCTTGCCGTTGACCGCCGCGGCGAAGGCGTGATTGCGCGGCACTGACATCGGCCTGCGAGTTTCCCATTTGTTCGTGGCGGGGTCGTACACGTCGTTCGTGCTGAGAACCCGAGCCGGTCCGAAGAACGTGAAGAACGGCGAGACAGATTGCGGCGACGTAGCGGCGCCACTGCTCAACGTCCACGGCTCCTTGGACCCTTCCACCGTCGTGGCGCCGCCGATCACATAGATCTTGCCGCCGGTTTCGACGGCCACCGCGGACCCGCGCTTGCCGGGAAGCGGCGCGAGCGACCTCCAGGAATCGGCTGCCGGATCGTACTCCCACGCGTTGTCAATCGGTTGCCATGCGCCGCCGAGTGGCACGTTCGTGTTCTCCGGCGGGACGAAACCGCCGCACACGTAAATCTTGCCCTTGTACGTGGCCAGCGCCGCGTGATGGGCCTTGCGCGGCATCGACGCTTTCTTGGTCCATTTATCGGTGGCCGGGTCGTATTCGTAGTTGGCGCCCGCGGGCCTTGCCATCGGCCCAGCCGCCAATCACGTACATCTTGCCGTTGCAGGCGACGCCGTAGAGTTCTTCATCCGGTTCGGGGAACGGTGCCGCCTTCTTCCAGGGAGACTTCGGCATCTGCGCCAGCGCGGCAGTTGTGAGAAGCAGAGCTGGCTGTCGACAACGGCCAGAATCGCCTACTGCGTGAAGCGCATTTATTCATTTGGGTTTCCACCTGCTTGCGTGCACTATGGTTCGGCAGCGCCCCCGCCGTGAAAGACTTTGTTGGTTGCTTCGGCATACCTCGGAGGCATAGACTTCCTCGCGTGGAACTGCGGCATCTGCGCTACTTCGTAGCGGTCGCGGAGATGGGAAACGTCTCCCACGCTGCGACCGATAGGCTACACGTCGCGCAGCCGTCATTGAGCCGACAGATCCGAGATCTCGAGAAGGCGGTCGGTGTGCCGTTACTCGAACGCACCCCCAGAGGGATTTGCTTGACTGATGCTGGCCGCGCTTTTCTCGATGAGGCGCGCGCGATTCTCAAATACACCGACGAAGCAGTGGCGAAAGTACGCTCGATCGGCGGCAAGCGCGAGGCTGAATTGCACGTCGGGGATTTTCCCCTCGTGGCCGCGCGGATAATGCCCCGGCTTCTTCGGGATTACCAGAAGGCGATGCCCAACGTGCGTGTGCAGCTGCACGCTTGGCCGGTCGAGAAGGAGATCGCCGCAGTTCGCGATGGCCAGTTACAGCTTGCGATCATCATTCCTCCACTCACCGGAAACTGGCGCCGCGAGCTCCGTTTCGACGAGTTGATGAGCCTGCGCGTTTGTCTCGCTGTCTCCCGCAACCATCCTTTCGCGCGACGCAAGGCCGTCTCATTGACTGAAGCAGCGCGCCAGCCTTTCGTTGGACTGTTGCACGAGGAGTTTCCGCAGCACCGCGTATATGTCAACGCTATCTTCGCGCGCGTGAAGAACAAGCCACGATTCGTAGAGGAACACGACGGGTGGTCCGGCCTCCTCTCTGCGGTGGACGCCGGGACAGGGGTGGCCATCGCCTCGGACGCTTTCGACTACTCGTTCAGCGAACGGGTCAAATTTCTTCCTCTTACGCCTGAGCCAAAGCGCGTTCCGCTCGGGGTTATCTCGCGCAAAGGAAGACTTAGTCCGGCAGCGGAGAAGTTCTGCCTGTGTGCAAGGGAGGCATTCAGCGCGGCACGATAAGGTCACGCCTGCAGCCGTCATCTTTAGATCGCCTCGAGGAGAGGCGCCCGCGCCGGTTCATCCCCCGCTATTCGATGGTCATGTTCCACACGATTCCCTACGTTGTCCTACTCCGGCAATCCCGGAGACTGGTGATCGTGCAATTCCTGCCCAACGATGCAAAGCAGGATCGCGACCTGCGCGTAGCTGGCGATCAACACGCTGTAGTGAAGTAACTCTTCTTCGCCAAAAAGCGCCAGGGCTGTCGCGTACGTCGCTGGCGTAACCTGCTTCGCCCCCACCGCCTCGCGCGCGAGATGAATGAGCGCAGCCTCTCTTTCTGGTACATCTGCAAGCGGCCTGCCGTGGCGGATCATGTCGATGGTCGCAGCGGGAACACCCATCTCCAGCGCCACCGGTTCATGCATGGCCCACTCGAACTGGCTTTGCATCTCCCGCGCGGTGGCGAGAATGGTTAACTCAACCAAGCGCGCATCAAGCCCCAGCTCGGAACGCAGCATGCGGTTGACGTCGCCCAGGGACTTGGCGAGCTTGGGCATGCGCAGGATCACTCCGCCAGGCCCCTTGATGCCCGCGAGATTCAAGCGTCCCGAACGTGGCGCCGCCAGCGCGTCGTAGGCCTTCTGCTGTGCCTCGTTCAAGGTCTCGCGTTTCAGCGGTGGCAAGCGCGAGAGGGTTTCGGGATACACATCGGCGGGAAGTTGTCTTGCGGTTGCCATGTCATGTCCTTCGTGTGATGACGTTGGTACTTGCGCCCAGCGTAACACAGCGATCTCTGGCAGATTCTTGCTGGCGACCCTGGGAGCTCCCGCGTCGAGAACTCGGGCCACACGCGCAGGCCGCTGAGCGATGTGCTCGGGGGCGCCTGATCAGCCTCGCAGCGGCTGCCGCGGTGCTCGGGGCACCCGTTCGGGTCGAGCATCGTCATGCCGCCGCGTCATGCCTGGGCAGGCTTGAGCACAAAGTCGTAGTGCAGACGATAAAACGGCGCTTCGACCTGGTATTTCGCCGCTTCTTCACGCGACTCAACGCGCTCACAGTCGACCACCAACGATTCTTTCACCGCAAACACCACATCCGAATCGAGGTATTGGTCGCCTTTGACGAACAACTGTGTCACCAGACGCTCGTGCCCTGGGGCGCTGATCATGAAATGCAAATGCGCGGCGCGCATGTTATGCCGCTTGGTGGCCCGCAGCATGGCGCCCACTGGCCCGTCGGTTGGTATCCCATAGCTCACCGGCCGCACCCCCCGGAACCAAAACTGGCCTGAGGCATCCGTCCGCAGCCGCGCCCGCAGGTTAAGACCGTCGGGTTTTTGCAAATCGTAGAACCCGTCACCGTCGGCTTCCCAGAAATCCACCACTGCGCCCGCCAGCGGGGTGCCGTCGAGGCTTGCGACACTGCCGGTGATCACGCAAGGCTCGCCATCGCTTGGGTGCTTGGCAAGATTACTCCCCAGCGGGAGTTCCGGTGCGTCCTCAACCCAGGCTGGCCCGAGCAAGGTCCGACTCGGTGGCATTGCCAACCTTGCCATGATTGATAAGGTCGACCAGCATCGACACCCCAAGCGAGTCCGAGAGCAGAATGAACTCCTGCCGCTTGTCATCACACTTCTGGCCAACCGCCGTGAGGAACTGGATACCGGCCAGCAATTCCTCCCAGGTTGGCCGTACCTCGCGCACAAAGCCGTGCAGATGCTTGACCAGACTGGTCATGATCTGCCGCAGACGCGGGTCGGGCGTTGCGGCAACGCGTTTGATAACCGCTTCCATCAGGGTCTGTTCGTTATAGTCACTCATGTCTTCCTCCTTATGCACGGTGTGGCCTGCGCCATAACGTGCGGATGGCGAATGAACGGTCCCGTCCGGCCGCGAACGGATCTCCATCACCCTCGCCGCCCTGTCGTAGTGGAGCCGCTCGAGGGCCACCGGCGCGCGCATCACGTATCGGATCAGCCGCTCCACCGCCGCGGGATCCTCCGGCTCGACCACCACCGAGCTCTGGGCGGAAAACCCGCTCTGCCGCCACGAGAGCAACTGAACCCGCTCTCGTCGATCAAGCGCGCCGCCACCTTTCGACCTAGCAACCGCAACACCAGCTGACTACTTGCTCTTTTGCCGCGGATCGTCGGCCGGATTCACGTAGACAATGTCCCAGGGCCCCTCAGCGTTCAACTGGATGATCGTTTCCCCGCGTGCCTCAGTAAAGTGATTCATCCCGGGATTCGAGTAGGAGTACGTTCCCGTAGGAAGATCGCCCAGCTTGCTGTCGTCCCAGCGGTCGCCCATGCCGAGGCGCAACGTGCCTTCGAGCACCGTGACGCGCTCCCGCTTGGGGTGATGATGGGGCGGAACCCGATATCCGTCAGGCATCTTTATACGCATGGTGAACAGCCCCGGCTGGCGCGGATCACCCTCCAGGAGGGCCGTTTGGGCGCCGGCCGGTAGCCCCCCGGATCGCGCCGCCCATTTCACGTCCTGCGGCTTCCAGACAACCATTTGCTCGTTGGCCTCGCTCATCCCGGGCTGCTGGGCAAGCATGCTGCCGCCCAAAACGCCGACACCGAAGATAGTGGTAATACCTTTCAGGTCCATAGGTCTCCTTCCGGCGGCCGATCATGGTCCGGCGGCCGCAGCCGTTTGTGATTCAGAAATGAGGGCTTGTCCGCTGCAGCCGACGCCAGCGAGCGTGTCCCTTCGTTCGATGTGCGCGACCACACGCAACACAGTCGGGGTACCGTTTGCATTGAGGCGCCCGACTCGAGAACGAGTCACGTCGATCTCACGAGGTTTCTCGCACACGCCACACGGCAGGGATCAGGGGCAGTCTGCCGCTGCAGAGGCACGAGTTGCCGCGCTACGCCGGCATCGCCTTCGCGGAACCGCGGCGATTCTCCGAACGCATGACGTATGAAACCGCCAGCAACCCGATCAACGCGAGGGGCACCAAGGACAAGGCCCCGTCGCCCGCCAGATAGTGAGCCACGGCTGCTGCGATCCACGTGAAGGTAAAGCCTGCGTACGCCCATTCCTTCAACGTCGGTAGCCGTGGCAGGAGCAGGACGATGGCTCCGGCCAGCTTCGCGAGACCGAGCAGAACACGCAACTGCTGGGGATATCCCACGTGCCGGAAGTTCTCGACCGCCTCGGGGGCGGCGGTCAGATAGGTGAAGGCGCCGAACAGCGCTTCGATCGCCACTAGACCCGTGGCTCCCCAGTACCAGATCTTTCGTGACATCTTGCCTCCTCTTACTGCGCGTGGGGCCCCACCCCCTACGCCCTCTCGCTCGGCGACTTCGCGCCTCGGTCGGGCCGCATGAGCTTTTCAGGGCGCGCGGGGGCCGCCGAATCCGCATCGACGATCACGACGTGATGCCGGCGGTCTGTTGCCGAAGCGCGCGGCGCATTCCTCGAGTCCGACCACATGGCCTCCCGGCCCCTAATCGAAAAGCCAGCGTTCAGTCACCGCCCAGAATCGAGCCGCGGATCAGGGCCGGAATCACCGGAATCACCTCCAGCACCACCCGTGCTCTGTCGCCGTACAGGTCCTGGCTTACAACCGAGTACTCGAGACCGAAGTTGAACTTGACTGGGAGTTTGCCGAGCAGCGTCGTTTTTGAGACCGTGAGGCCCACGGGCACGTTCCACTGGTTGCCGGAGCTGGCCCGGGCGTCGTAGGTGATGGTCGGGCTGAAGCCGAACTGCCAGGCGTTCGGCAGGTTGATGGACAGGAAGTAGAGCAGGTTGAGATAGCTGGCGTCGCGGACACCGGGCTCACGGTCGCCGGTCGATCCGACCCCGAAGTAGTACTGGCCAAACGCCCCGAAGGTCGCTGCCTCTGTCCGGTAGCCCACGACCATGGCCGGACCGACACCCCATTGCTCGCGACCGAACACATCGTCGGTGGCGGTCGGGAACAGGAAGGCTGGGCCCGCGCCGAGGATCCAGTTGCCGGTCGGTGGCGCGATCACGGTCGGCAACAGGATGTCCCCCAGCCCCCCCTTATGGTCGAAGGTGTCGAGACTCGTCGGAACCGGCTCACTGAAGAGAACCGGGATGGTGGGTCGCGTGATGAGGTTCCACTTGTTCGCCCCTTTGCCGTAGAGGGGCAACGGCAGGATAGGCTGGAAGATCATCCTACCCCCGACCTGCGAGTCGCCCGAATTGACGTCGCCGTCCGCGAAGGTGAGCTCGAAACGCGTGAACAGTGCCCACACATCCGAGAGCGGGTTCGAAAGCTCCCTGCCGGTCTCGGCGAGGTCGCTTTCCGAGGCTGCCTGAGGCTCCTGTCCGCCTGCCACTGGTGCGAACGAGACGAACGCGAGCAGACTCGCCGCACCAAGATGTGATTGCATTCGTTAGACTCTCCGCCGTTCCTTTCTCACGCTCTTCCCACTAAATGATTCGACTATGGCGCGGCAGTACCCCGGCTGAGAAAGACTTTGTTAGTTCCCCCGGCATAACTCGCAGGCATGGACTTCCTCGCGTGGACCTGCGGAATTGTCTCGCGCAGAAGGAAACTAGTCCGGCAGCGGAGATGTTCTGCCTGAGCGCACGAGAAGCATTCAGCGGCGCGATAGGTCACGCCTGCAACGCTTAACTCGTTCTCTCGGCGCGGGAGGGATGGATGAGGTCTATCTAGCGCGGGACTCGAAGCTCGAGCGGTACATCGATTAGGTTCGGTGCCCGGCGGACGCCGTACGACTGGCGGCGACTCCACCGCCAAGGCCAAACTCGACCGCTTTAGTCGTGGTTTCATGGCCAGACAGCGCGCCCGAGCAGAGGATTACCGCCCGCTGGCTCACGTGCAGTTCGCGACCGTTGCCCGGCCACTCATACGACGTGAGCAGATCGATCGTCCTATGACGGACTGTTGTGTTTGAGCTGAGAGGCGCGAAGCCGGCCTAGCGTCCTTCTGACGGAAAGGTTAGGCCGCATTCTTTGGCCGGGCTGCCCATTGGTCCTTTTGGCCTCGCATGCCCAGCGGCAGCGCGAGGCCAACTCGGTGGTGGGACATTTCGCCTTCCCTGGTCGAATTTGCGAGCATCAGGGCAGCGGCGTCGGCGTACGAGATGATCATCTCCGGAACGAAGTACGCAAACACGGGCAAGAACAAGGCGCCCCGCAGGACTCGGCCAAAAGCAGGTATTTGAACGGGTAATCGGTCCAGCGAAATCCGGAGTTTGGCCACGCCAATGGGAGGCTGTTCAACCATCGGGCCGGGACATAGCAGCCGCCAATCCATATCCGAACTCCGGATGCGTTCGAAGTTCACGCGATGCGGCCAATAGGTGGAGCTGATGCGCGGGAGGTCCACTCCTCTTCGGCCGGAAGCATCAATATCCAGGAGCGCCGCACCTGCAAGGAACCAGCAAGCGGGGCGATCGGAATTTGATACTGCCTCGAGACTGGTGACAAGCCGATCAACGAGGTTGACGAACACCTCACCTTCGGTGACAAGACCGGCGGTGTTGATGACGGCATCGTGACCGCGAAGCACCGCGGTCAGATCGCCAATCGAAACCGAACTCAGGTCGCACTGGTGGACCGACACCTTGTCGCGTACCTCCTCGGTCAGCTTAGAGGGTGTACGGACCACGACTGCAACTTCATGCCTCGCGGATATGGCTTGTTGAACAACATGCCTTCCCAGGGAACCAGTTGCGCCGAGGATCACGACTCTTGACATTGAGGGGTTCTCCTATGGACGGTCGATGCGGCGCCGGGACGCCGCGGGCGCCCGATCGAGGATCAGACGCCGATCGAGATTCTCCGGCTTCATCGATTCCGGCAGACGCCTCCTCGAAACCTTACCCGATAGCGAGTCCCTCGGGAAAGACGCCTCTGACCCCTCGCCGTCCGATTGGGGAGCCCGCAGCGTAGCTAAAACATAACTGTTCTCTCGATTCCAGACGGTGTCAGGCGGCTTCGGCGTTATGAAGAAACCCGCCACGCAGAGTCAGTTAGCTTCATGCGTTATCGCCTGCATCCCGTTCGGGACCGAGTGGTCGGAGGTTCAAATCCTCTCGCCCCGACCAATCCTCCTCCTCCGGCGCCGAGCGCTCCGGCGTGAGCGCTCAACACCTCGTCGAGCAGGACGAGTCGCGTCTCGAGCATCCGGATCCGCCGGACTCTGCGGACCGGCGACCTGCCTAGGCCGAGGCGACACGTCGGCTTCGCCGTCGTGCGGGGGAGCCGGGCGTCGATCCAAGCCAGGATGTCCGCCATGACGACTTCCTTGTCGATGTCGTTCAGAAGATCGTGGAAGTGGCCCTCGTAGAGCTTCAGCGTCTTGTCCTTTGAGCCGGCCATGTCGTAGAAGCGCTGGCTTCCCGCCGGCCTCGTGGCCTTGTCGGCGGTGCCGTGGAGGATCAGGACGGGCACGGTGAATTTCGGGAAGTTCTCCGTCAAGCGGTCCGCGGCCCTCAGCATCTCTGCGGAGGTCTCCGCGGGTTGGGATTCCTTTTCGATGAGGGGGTCGTTGTCCATTCTCGAAACCGCCTCGGGATCGCGGGAGAAGACTTCGTTCTTCAGCGTGTAGACGTGGAGGTGCGGCGTCAGGTGACTGATCCCTTTCAGGAGAAGCGCCGCCGCATTCGGCAGCCCCACGTCGTAGGCGAAGCTCTCGGAGATCAGGCCGGCGATCTCATTCTGGTGCTCGAAGACGTACGAAGCCGCAACGACGCCGCCCGCGCTGTGCCCGAGGACGAAAACCGGCAGGCCGGGGTTTTCGGACCGCGCCTGCCGGACGAGTCCGTCCACGTCGTCCAGGTAGTCGGAGAACTTCTCGACATAGAAACGCTCCCCTTCGGACTTGCCGCGTCCCCTGAGATCGAGGGCATAGCACGCGAGCCCCCTGGCCGCGAATTGCTCGGCGGGCCAGGTCATGTAGCCGCTGTGCGCGTTGAATCCGTGGACGAGGATCATGACGGCGCGCGGTTTCCCGGCCGGCTGCCATGAGCGGGTGGCGATCTTGAGTCCTCCGACGGTTTCGAACGACGACTCCTTCATGGTTCTTCTCCTTCCTTGATCGAGGGGCCGGTCCGACTCCTTGTCCCGTTTCAATCCACCGGCGTCTCACTCCTTCCATGGGCTCTGCGCGAGCAGATCTGCGAATGTGGGGACTCGAACATCGGGGGCGTGGGAATGAACCACCATCTCAAGAAACGTGCCGGGCACGAATTGCGGTTTGCGGCGCGCGCAATCCACGAGGAGATTCGTGCACGACGAGATAAAGGCCGGGCGCGGGTACTCCTCGACAATCTGCGCGACTCTTTCTGCGCCCAGGTCAGCTAGCCGTGTACCTAGAAAATCGGCGGTGACTCCCAGGTGGGTGAGGGCGATCTCCGGACCCTTGCGAAGGGCAATGCCGAAGCTCGTGTTCAGCGCGATTGCATCCCACACGACGTCGGCTTTCGGTTCGGGAAGTCCGTGCCCCACCAGAAAGTCACGCGCCCGATCTGCCCCCTCCACTTCGAACCGCTGGTCTCCATCCAAATAGCGGTCCGTCAGACCCAGGTCGTGCAAGGTGGCGGACAGGTAGAGAAGCTCACGGTCGTAGTGCAACTTGTCGCGCTTGCCGATCGCGTCGGCAAACAGGAAACTCCGCGCGCAGTGGCTGACGAGGAAGGGCGGCGACAGATCCGCGACGAGCGCTGTGGCAAGACGACACAGCTCGCTGTCGGGGGCGCCCGCAGGAACGGAAGCGGCGCGGCGGACACTTTGCATTGCGATACTCCTTTCCGCGAGCCAATGGCTTCGGAGTCGCCGGGGCGCCGTCGCCGGGGCCGACACGAGCAGGGCCGAGTCCGGCGCCCGAGCGCCGTCAGCTCGCCGGAGGAGTCGGGCTGGGCCCGCCTGTGCGAGGCCGAGCCGAATGCCGCGCCGCCTGACCTTCCTCGACGAAGGCGAGGAGCTCGGGATTGATGACGTCGGCATGTGTCGTACACATGCCGTGCGGGAACCCCGGGTGGACCTTGAGCGTCGCCTTCTTCAATAGCTTCGAGGAGATCAGCGCGGAATCGGCGATCGGGACGATCTGGTCGTCGTCGCCGTGCAGGACGAGGGTCGGTACGTCGATCTTCTTGAGGTCCTCGGTAAAGTCCGTCTCCGAGAAGGCTTTGATGCCGTCGTACTGGGCTTTCGCGCCGCCCATCATGCCCTGACGGATCCAGTTGTCGACAACGCTCTGCAGGACTTTCGCGCCCGGACGGTTGTAGCCGTAGAAGGGACCGCTCGCGAGCTCCCGGTAAAACTGACGCCCGGTTGGCCGCGAGCTGTTGCCGGAGGCCGTCGAAGACCTCGATCGCCAGGCCGCCCGGATTGGCCGCCGTCTTCAGCATGAACGGCGGTACCGCGCCGATGAGGACCAGCTTGGCGACACGGCCCTTGCCGTGGAGCGCGACGTAGTGCGTCGCCTCGCCGCCCCCGGTCGAATGCCCTATGTGGATGGAGTCGTGCAGATCCAGATGCTCGAAGACCGCCGCCGCGTCTGCCGCGTAGTGGTCCATGTCATGGCCGTCGCCGACCTGGCTGGACCGGCCATGGCCGCGCCGGTCATGAGCGACGACTCGATAGCCCTTCCCGAGGAAGTAGAGCATCTGGGTGTCCCAGTCATCGGCGCTCAATGGCCAGCCATGATGGAAGACGATGGGTTGCGCGTTCCTGGGACCCCAGTCCTTGTAGAAAATCGTCACCCCGTCCTTCGTCGTGATCGTGCTCATTGGAACCTCCTAGATTTTGGTCGCCATCGACTTCCAACGCTCCAGCTGCTCTGATATCAATTCCGCGCGTCGCCGATCATCGGGCCCGTCCAGGATGCTCAAATCCTCCGGATCTGTCCGCCAGTAGTCGCCCGAGGTTCGAGCGTTCAAATCTGGCTGCGTGTCCGACCGCGTCGTCCAATACCCGGATGCGCGGTCTGCGGACTCCAGCCGGATCTCTGCCGTCCCGTGCAACTGCGGAGCGTCGGGGTCCATGGGGCGTTCGCCCTTCCAGTAGTAGAAGACTCCTGCGGGTCCCTCTTTCTCTTTCACGGCCTCGCTCCAGTATCTGACCGAGAGAGCTCCGTCCTGTTGCCATCCGCGACCGGTGACCTCGAGAGCGCCGTTGCGGTCGCGCGCGATTCGCAGGACGCTCACCGCGGAGGGCTCCCGTGCGGTTCGCGCCGTCAGGGAATACTGCCACCACAGACCCTCGATCCGTGCGACGCGGCCGCTGGTCTCGATCGCCGTACGAAGCTTCTGGTTGATTGCCCTCATCTCCGCGCCGGTGGCCGTTTCGCCGTACCGGATGGCCGTCAGACCGAGGAGATCGCTCGGAAGCTTGGAGCCGTTCGCATGCAGGATGAAGGTGCGTCGCATTCCGAGGGCTCCGCCGAAAAGGCCCGCCTCGAACACGACGTTGTCCCGTGGGGAAGCCTGACCTCCTTCGGGAGGAGGCGATGCCTCCGCGTTCGTGCTCGTCCAGTCGTCCCGAGCGAACACGAAGGCGGCAAAGTCGACTTCGTGGGCAAGCTCGAGGAGGCGCTCCAGAGTGGTGGTCCCGGGATTGAAAGACGTCGTCCAAGGCTCGACGTGCGCGACGTCTTCGAGACCGCGCGTGAGCGCCTGGAGAAGCTTCGCCTGCTTTCCCGACGAGCCCAAGAAGATTCGGGGCTTGGCCACACCGTCCCCCGATCGCAAGACGCTGCGAATAATATATCGACCGGTTCCGTCGGGAAGTGGGTTTGCCTCGGAAGGCGTCACTCGACGTAGTGCGGTAGAGGCGATGTGCGAAAAGCTTCACGCGAACCTAACTCCATTCCAGCTGCCGGAGACTTTCCTCTCGAACGCCATAAAAACTCTCCTAGCCTTTCCCGTTAGACCGGAGTCCCGATCGGGTTCACCGGACGAGCCGGAAGACGACCTCCATTGCCAACAGCGCGGGGAGATAGAGGATCGACGCGAGCAGGAGCCGGCGCGCGGCCGCAGCAGACATCTGAAGGACGAACTGCAGGCCGAAGTAGAGGAACGCGAGGTCGAGGAGGAGGGCGGCGCCGCCAAAGGGGATCGTCAGGAGGATGAGGCCCAGGAGGGGCAAGAGGGTCTGCAACGCCACGAAGCGAGTCCGCGCTTCCCCGCGAGGGAGGACGAAGTAGCCGGCGCGATCGTAGTCGTCGCGGTACATCCAGGCGATGGCCATGAAGTGCGGGAACTGCCAGAGGAACACGATGCGCGAAGAGCAGCCACGCCTCGGAGTCCAGGCGGCCGCGCGCCGCCGCCCAGCCGATCAGCGGGGGCATCGCGCCCGGGAACGGCGCCGATCAGCGTGCACAGCGGCGTGATCCGCTTGAGGGGCGTGTAGAGGAACAGGTAGCTCAGCGAGCGTCGCCAGCGCGAGCAGGGATGGCACCGGCCCGACCGCGAGCAGAAGCTGGCCGATGCCCGCGAGCGACAGGAGCACGCCGAACGACCAGCGCGTGCGCCGGTTCGATGCGGCCGGCGGCGACCGGTCGCCGAGCGGTCCGGCGCATCCGCGCGTCGAAGGGCGCTCCATCCACTGGTTGAGAGTCGCGGCTCCGCTGGCCACGAGCAGCGTCCCGGCGAGCGTGTGCAGCAGGTGTGCAAGCGGCAGCGAGGCGAACACGCGTGGCCGAGCCATGCAGAAGGCGGCGGCCGTCGTGATCGCGATCAGGAAGTTGACGTCCGGCTTCGTCAGCGCCCAGTAGTCGAGCCAGACCACGCGTTGGACCGCTGAGCACCGGATCGCGCCCGCCGAGGCTACCGCGATGGATTCGGCTGCCATCGTCAGACCACCCGCGCGGACCGAGCGCCGGGACGCTGCACCGCTCCTGTGCGCGCGGCAGTCGCGTGGGCCGATTCGGAGAGTTCCCGAACGTCAGCAGCCTCGCGCTGACGAGCGTCCCCGCCACGAGGTAGACGATCGTGACCAGGTCCACATCAGCGCGCCCGCGCGCTGCTGGTCGGCGAGGACGGCGGCGGAGGAGTCCGCCGAGAGGTACACGGGGTAGGCGACGCGGTCCGAGAACACCAGGAACGCCGAGAGGATGTCGCACGGCAGCGTGGCGAGGAAGAGGTAGAGAACGATCGACCAGGGCGGGAGCGGCCGCCTCGGCCAGGGCTCGATCACCGGCCACCAGAAGAGCAGCCCGGTCACGAGGAAAGACGCCTGCTCGACCGCGTGCCACGCGGGCGAGCGCAAGGCCAGCGCGAACAGCGCGGGGACGTGCCAGAGCACGAGCGTCCGCGGTCGCGGCCAGCCAGCACGGCGCGCAGCCGCTCGGAGCGACGGTGCGCCAGCGGGAAGCGGCGCCGCGATCGCGCTGACGAAGCTCGAGGCAGGCCGCTCGCCAACACCCTCACGGGCTCGCCGAGGAGGATCAGCGGCGGCGCGAAGGTCATCAGCAGCAGGTGCTGGACCATGTGGACGGTCAGCGAGCCGGCGTCGCACGGCGCGAGCGGCGAGGCCAGGGCGACCCAGATCGTGGCGAGTCCGAGCGAGGAAAGCCGCCGGCGCGCCAGGCCGGAAGCCGGTGCGATCGTCGCGCCGAGGCGGCGCAGTCCAGCCGCGCAGGTACACGACCGCGACCGCGGCGACCGCAATGAGCCGACCATCCCACGATCGCGGGCGGATGGTGACGGGTGGGGCATGATCGGTCTCTAGGGCTGCGGCGGACGCGCCTGCGCTCGGTCGTCGTCGAGCACCGGCGTCGCGCGAGGCGTCGCGCGCCGGGGCCTGCCGCGGCGGATGCAGCGTCTCGAGAAACGCGACGAGCGCCGTCGTCTCCGCCGGGCTCAGGTTCTTGCCGTAGGCCGGCATGTTGCCGCCGCCCTGGATCACCTGGCGGATGAGCTGGTCCTGCGTGAGGCGCACGGCCACGTCGTCGAGGGCGGGGCCGCGCTGTCCGCCGGCGCCGCCCGAGCGCGTGGCAGTTGCGGCACTGCTTGACCTGGAACACGAGCGCGCCTTGCCGCTCGAGCGCGGTCGTGCCCTTCAGCATCCGCTCCGGGACGGGATCGCCGCTCCAGGCGTTCATGTGCGGGCTCCACGGAGCGACCTCGGCGAGGCGCGTGAACGTCCCGAGCGCCACCGCGATCAGCAGGACGGTCAGGACCGCGATCGGCCGCCGGCGCCAGCTCTTCTCGCCTTCGCCGGACAGGAACGGAAGCAGGAGCAGCAGCCGACGATCACGACGACCGGACCGATGAGGAGCACCGGCGTCTCGAGCGACGGCGGAAGCAGCGAGAGCAGCGCGTACAGCCACAGGAAGAAGTAGTCCGGCTTCGGCACGGTCTGGATGATCGTCGGGTCCGGCCGGCCCGTCGGCCCGAACGGACCGAAGAAGACCGCGCAGCGCGGCGACGGCGAGCAGGATCGCGGCCGCGAAGAAGAGGTCCTTCCAGACCGCGTAGGGGACGAACGGCGCGCCGTCCTCCTTGGTCAGCGCGTGGTACTCGCGGAGGTAGGTCGCGCGCCGCACCACGCGGCCCGGCATCGGCCACTCGTTGATGCCGAGCTTCAGCACCATCAGCAGGTGCAGGCCCACGAAGCCGATCAGCAGCCCCGGGATCACGAAGACGTGCAGGGCGAAGAAGCGGGACAGCGTCGCGCCGGCGATGATCGGCCCGCCCAGCATCAGCTTGACGACGGCGGGGCCGAGCACCGGCACGCGGCTGGCGATCGACGCGCCGATCCCGAGCCCCCAGTACGCGTCCTGGTCGAAGCGCAGCACCTGTCCGGTGAAGGCCATGCCGAGCGTCATCAGCAGCAGGAAGACGCCCACGATCCAGGTGAGCTCGCGCGGATACTTGTAGGCCCCGAAGAGGAAGACCTGCACCATGTGGATGAGCACGATCGCGACCATGAAGTTCGAGCCCCATCCGTGCAGGGCGCGGATGAACCAGCCGAGGGCCACGTCGTGGTTCAGGGCCTGCAGGCTGCTCCAGGCCTCGGCCGCCGACGGGCACGTAGACGAGGGCGAGCAGGATGCCGGTCACGAACTGCAGAGCGAAGACGGCGAGGGCGGCGCTGCCGAACACGTACCACCAGCTCGCGGTGTTCCGCGGCACCGGGTGCTCGGCCGCTTCGCGGATCGGGCGCCGCGAGCTGCAGGCGGGCGTCGAACCACTCGCCGATCCGCGCGAGCTCAGGCGCATGGCGGCTTCCCGCTCGCGAAGGCGGCGGCTCGCGCCCGGCGTGGGCAGCTCCCCGCCTGGATGCGTGAGCACGCCGTCCTTCGACCTTGTACGGATACTCGAACAGCCCGCGCTCCGGCGGTCCCGAGGCGCGCGCGCCGTCGCGGTAGTACGCGCCGCCGTGGCACGGGCACATGAACAGGCCGGACTGCGGGAACCAGCGCACCGGGCAGCCCAGGTGCGCGCAGTTGACGGCGAAGACCTGGAACTCATCGCCGGCGATGCGCCGCACCCAGCAGGCCGTGTCCGCGGTCTTGCCGTCGGTCGGCATCACGTAGGGATTCCGGAACGTGGCCAGCCGCGTCTCGCCTTCCGGGAAGCCGGCTGACCGGGCCGAGCGGCACCCACGAGAGGTAGGCGCCTCGCGCGCCCGCGCGTGACCGAGGAGAGCAGGTAACCGCACGATCGGCACGGCCAGCGCGGCGGCCACCAGCCCGTTGAACAGGATGCCCATCTTCATCAACAGCCCGCGGCGGGTGAGCGTCGTTTCATTCGGCCATGCGCGTCTCCTATCGGGCTACGTCGCTCGCGTCATCGGCAACGCGTCGCTCGGATAGGGCTGCCCGGGGTACTGGGACGCGCTGCGAGGCCAGCCAGGCCACGACGTCGGTGACCTCCTGGTCCGACATCGGCCGGCCCGGCACGTTTCCGCGCCAGTCGGGCGCGCCCAGCTCGGGACGGCCGGCGATGACGATCGTGCGCAGCCCCTGGTCGCTGACCAGCGCCAGGAACGAGTCGTTCGTGATGGCGCTGCCCTTGGCCCCGCCCTCGCCGTCGGGCGCCGTGGCAGGAGGCGCAGTAAGCTCCGAAGGCGGCCTCGCCCCGTGCGGCGTCGCCGGCGGAGCTGCGCCGCGTAGGGCGGCGGATCGCGCGCCGTCGAGGGCTCCGGGCCGGCTCCAGCGGCTCGGATCCCGCTCGTGATCGACGTCGATCTGCTCGTCCGTGAGCATGCCGCCGGCGCTCTGCGCGAAGGCCGGCATCGCGGTCCCGCGCACGCCGTTCGCGACGACGCTCGCGGATCGCCGCGTCGTCGGCGATGGCGAGGTAGACGGGATCGGCCGAGGCCGATCGCCGCGCCGCCTCGTCCCTCGCGCGCCGTGGCAGCCCGCGCAGTTCTCGGCGTAAGAGCGCGCGGAACTCCACGACCTCGTCGGCGCCAGCGCCTCCGAGCTCTTGGCTGGCCGGCCCGGCGCCGCGTCGCAGGCCGCGAGCAGCGATCAGCGACCCGAGCGCCGCGACCGTCCGCTCCAGGCGAACGCGCGTCACGGGCGTCCTCCTTCGCTCCCGCGCGGCGGCATGATCCCGGGCGCTTCGACCCCCGCGCGCAGCGCGAACGAGACGTTCTCGCGCGTCGGCACGCGCGTCTGCCGCACCACGACGAGGCCGGCCACGACGCCGAAGGCGACCTGCGACGCCACGAACCAGGGCCAGTCGATGCGGCTCTGCAGCAGCGGGTTGACGAGGCCGAGGATCGAGTACAGCGAGCCCGGACCACAGCACGGGCGCGATCAGCCCGCCGAGCAGGATCGGCCGCCGCGGGAACATCGGCAGCATCGCGCCGTAGAGCGACGCCCACCAGCGTCGACCCGAGGCCGTGCAGGCAGACGGCGATCGCGAAGCTGTCCGCGTGGAACGTGAGCAGCTCCGCGGGCCCGAGCTTCACCGACTGCGCGTAGACGACGGCGGCCAGCAGGTTGATGGGATACCAGAGGCTGCCCGCCTTCAGCACGCCGTAGGCGCAGGCGAGCGCGGCCATGGCGACGCCGCCGGCCCATCCGCCCTTCACGCCCGCCGAGACCGGGTAGGTGTGGACGGGCAGCCAGGCGCGCACCTGCTCCGGGGCGACGGGAAGCCGCTCGACCACGCGCCGCTCCGTGCGTCACGCGGCACCTCGTCCGGGCACGACGGTCAGCGACGACCTCGTGCGGGCGAGGAAGGACCTCCCGGAACCAGCCGACGCAGCCCGCGACGGCGAGCACGGCGCCGAGGACGCTGACGGACGACGCTGGTGAGCAGGCCCGCGAACATCAGGGTGACTCCCGAGGCCAGGACGATCGGCCACGCCGTCGGCGCGGGCAGCTCGATCTCGATCGCGGCGCTGTCGCGTCGGTGTCCACTGCTCGGCTCTCCTCAGCGCCCGATCACGTAGACGACGGTGAACACGACGACCCAGACGGCGTCCACGAAGTGCCAGTAGAGCGAGAGCACGTCGATGCGCGGCGAGTGCTCCCGGCCGACGCGCCCGACGAGCGCGAACAGCGCCACGATCGGCCATCATGACCAGGCCGACGGTGACGTGGAACGGCGTGCAGGCCGACCAGCGAGTAGTAGGTCGTCCCGAACAGGTTCGTGGAGATCGTCAGGCCGTGCTCGTAGATCAGCCGGTGCCATTCCTGGCCCGTGCCGAACAGGAACAGGCCGCCGAGCGCGATCGTGAGCAGCCAGAGCCGAGGAACGCGCCGCGCGCGCCGCGCTCGAGGGCCTTGCCGCGAGGTGGATCGTGAGGCTGCTCGACAGCAGGCAGACCGTGAAGAGGATCGGGCGTCTCCAGCACCTCGCGCGGCGTCGGGCCGCTGAGGCTCTTCCCCACGTAGAAGAGGTAGGCGACGACGAAGATCGTGAAGATCGCCGCCTCGGCGACGATGAGGCAGGCCATCCCGACCTTGCCGCGATAGGGAAGCCTCCACGTTCGCGGGCTGATGTCGGCGAGTCGGGATCGTGATCGCGCTCATCGAGCTCCTTCCTCACTCGTAGCGGCTGTCCGGGTCTTCGGGATGCTTGAGGTCCCAGAGCGGCCGGCGGCTGGCGACCGCGGGATCGTCGCGAAGTTGTAGGCGGGCGGCGGCGAGCTCGTCGACCACTCGAGCGTCCACGCGTCCCAGGGATCGTTCCCCGCCTGCGCTCCCCTGAAGTACGACACGACGAGGTTCACCACGAAGACCAGAATGGCGACGGCCTGGATGAAGGCGCCGATCGTGACGACCAGGTTCAGGGTGTCCCAGCCGCGGCCGGGCTCGTAGGTGTAGATGCGGCGCGGCATGCCCAGGAGCCCCGGGATGTGCATCACGTCGAAGCACAGGTGGAAGCCGATCACGAACAGCCAGAAGTGCCACTTGCCCAGGCTCTCGCTCAGCATCCGGCCCGTGACCTTCGGGTACCAGTAGTAGAACGCGGCGAAGAGCGCGAACAGGATCCCGCCCACGATCACGTAGTGGAAGTGCGCGACGACGAAGTACGAGACGCTGAGCTGCCAGTTGAAGGGCGCCGAGCCTGAGCATGATCCCGGTGAGGCCGGCGATCAGGAACTGGAACAGGAAGGCGATGCAGAAGAGCATCGGCGTCTTGAACTGGATCCTCCCGCCCCACATCGTGCCGAGCCAGTTGAAGATCTTGATCCCGGTGGGAATGCCCACGGCCATGGTGGTGATCGCGAAGAAGCTGTTCGCGTAGGAGTTCATCCCGATCGTGAACATGTGGTGCGCCCAGACGCTCATGCTCACGAAGCCGATGCCGACCGTGGCCGCGACCATGGCCGGGTAGCCGAACATCGGCTTGCGCGAGAAGACGGGAATGATCTCGGACATGAACGCGAAGGCCGGGCATGACCAGCACGTAGACCTCCGGGTGGCCGAAGATCCAGAAGAAGTGCATCCAGAGCGACGGCGGAGCCGCCCGCCTGCGTGTCGAAGAAGTGGCCGCCCAGATAGCGGTCGACGAGCAGCATGAGCTGCGCCGCGGTCAGCGGCGTGATCGCGATCAGGAGCATCCCGGACATCACCAGGTTGAGCCAGACCAGCAGCGGCATGCGGCCGAGGTGCATGCCCGGGACAGCGCATGCAGAGGATGGTGGCGATGATGTTGATGGCCGTGCCGACGCTGCCGAACCCCGAGACGAGCAGCGAGATCGTCCAGTAGTCCGAGCTGTGGCCGGGCGAGAACGCCTTCAGCGGTCAGCGGCGCGTAGGCCCACCATCCGACGTCCGGCGCGTTGCCCGCGCCGTAGAGCCCGCTGCCGCCCAGGAAGCTGAAGTAGAGGAGCAGGCCGCCGAGCGCGGTCAGCCAGAAGCTGAAGGCGTTCAGCCGCGGGAACGCCATGTCCCGCGCGCCGATCATCAGGGGGACCAGGTAGTTCGCGAACCCGAAGAGCACGGCATGGCCACGAAGAAGATCATCGTCGTGCCGTGCATCGTGAACATGCGGTTGAAGACCTGCGGCGAGACGAAGTCGTTGTGCGGGAACATGAGCTGGATGCGGATGATCGATGGCCTCGCAGCCCGCGATGACGAGGAAGACCAGCGCGTAGAGGATGTAGAGGATGCCGAGCCGCTTGTGATCGACGGTGGTCACCCAGTCGTGCAGGACCTCGGTCCAGGGCCGGCCCTCGACCCGGACGTCCGGAACGGCGCATCGCATCCGATGACATCGCGTGTCTCCGATCCTTCGCTACCGGAGCGTCTCCATGTAGGCCACGAGCGCGTCCAGGTCGGCGTCGCCCAGCTTCATCGCCGGCATCAGCGACCCGGGCTTGATCGCGTCCGGGTTCTCGATCCACAGGCGCAGGTTCTCCCGCGTGTTCTCGGCCGCGCCGGAGGCGATCGTGCTCCGGCTCATCAGGTGCGTCAGGTCCGGACCGAAGCGCCCGTTGGCGGCGGTGCCGGCGACCGCGTGGCAGTTGATGCAGGCGGTCGTCTCGAAGACGCGCCGGCCGGCCGCCGCCTGCTCGTCGCGCGACCGCCGGCTGCTGCTGCGCGCGCACCCACGCGTCGAAGTCCTCGGGGCTGTCCACCACCACGCGCAGGAGCATCTTCCCGTGCTGCGTCCCGCAGTACTGCGCGCACTGGCCGAGGAAGAGCCCGGTGCGGTGCGGGTCGATCCACATCTCGGTTCACGCGGTTCGGAATGAGGTCGGTCTTTCCGCCCGAGCTCGGGGACCCAGAAGCTGTGGTCCGTGTCCGCGGAGAGCAGCTTCAGGAACGTGGGCCGCGGACGCGCGGGATCGCTCACCGGAATGTGCAGCTCGTTCGCGGTCACGATCCCGAGCGCGGGGTAGCGGAACTCCCACCAGAACTGATGGCCGATGACGGTGACGTCGAGGGCGTCCGGCCGGCTTGCGGCGCGTCCTGGACGGCGTGGATCACGCGCGCCGTGGCCAGGAACAGCACGAGCACGATCAGGCACGGGATGATCGTCCAGGCCAGCTCGATCTGCGTGCTGCCGTAGACCTGCGGCGGCTCGCGGTCGCGCATTGGCCGGCCGTCCGGCCGGAACCTCACGATCGCGGTGGCGAGCAGGCCGAAGACGACGGCGAAGATGACGCCGGTGACGGCGAGCACGAACATCGAGAGGTCGAACGAGCGACTTCGCGTGGCCGGACGCGGGCGCGAAGATGCTCGGGACGTTTCCGCCGCCGGCCAGCGGGCACGGTGACGCCGGCCACGCGCAGCAGCCAGGCCGCGAAGCCGAGCACCGGCAGCGCGCACCGACCGCGATCGGAGGCCGAGGACCGTGAGCGTGCCCGACGACGTCGACGGATCTCGCGTCGGCGACCTCGACGCACATGTGCGTGCGAAGTGGCCTGCGCGACGGCCTCGACGGACGCGCGATCGGATCGGACCGTCGGCGCGAGGCTTTCCGGCCGCGGCCACCGCTTCCTCGAAGTTGAAGTCGGTGGGGGCGGCTCCCGTGATCAGCCGCGCGCCGCGGTTGAAGGTCAGGTCCTGGATCGCCCACTGGATGAAGACGAGGACGCGGCTCTGGAACTCGACGAGGTACATGATGTGGATGAAGGCCCACACGATCCAGGCCGGCAGGCCCCACACGTGGACGCCGAACACGTTCGCCACCGCCGTCCACCGGCCGATGACGGCCAGCGGTTCCCTTGTCGAAGTACTGGAACGGCGGGAGCGGCGGCTTCCCCTGCACCTTGCGCACGATGTCCTTCGCCGGCGTAGGTGCCCTGCTGCATCGCGACCTGGGCGACGCCGGCCAGCGGCTTGCCGCTCTGGCGTCGATGGAGAGGCGAGGTCGCCGACCACGTAGATGTCCGGGTAGCCGCGATCGTGAGGTCCGGCCCGACCTTGATGCGGCCGCCCTTGTCCGTCTCCGCCTGCGTGCGCTGGGCGAGGGTCCGGCCCAACGCGGTCACTGCGACGCCTCCCGCCCAGATGACGGTGCGCGCGTCCAGGCGCGCGACGCCGTTCGGGCCCTGGACGGTCACGCCCTCCTTGTCGATGCCCTTCACCATGACGCCGGTCCGGACCTGGACGCCGAGCCTCGCCAGCGTGACGCTCGCCTTCTCGCGACAGCTCTTCGGGGAACGGGCGGCAAGCACGCGCGGAGCGCCGTCCATCAGGATGATCTGCGCCTCTTCGGGGTGGATCGAGCGGAAGTCGTGCCGCAGCGTCTGGCGCGCGATCTCCGCGATCGCGCCCGCGAGCTCGACCCCCGTCGCGCCGGCCGCCCACGATGACGAACGTGAGCCAGGCGCGCCGCTGCGCCGGGTCGGAAAGCCGCTCCGCGACCTCGAACGCATAGAAGATCTTGTGGCGGACGCTCCGTGGCCTCCTCGATGCTCTTCAGGCTGGGCGCCCACTCGCGCCAGCGGTCGTGGCCGTAGTACGAGGTCTGGCGAGCCCGCGGCGACGATCAGCGAGTCGTATTCGAGCTCGGCGCCGTCGGCGAGCCGAACGCGCTTGGCGTCGGGATCGACGTCCACGACCTCGCCGAGCAGGACGCGCGTGTTGTCCTGCCGGCCGAGCACGCCCCGCAGCGGCGCCGCGATCTCGCCCGGCGAAAGCGAGCCCGTCGCGACCTGGTAGAGCAGCGGTTGGAACAGATGGAAGTTGCGCCGGTCGACGAGGGTCACGTCCACGGGCGCGTCCTTCAGTGCCCGCGCGGCGCGGAGCCCTCCGAATCCGCCGCCGACGATGACTACCCTGTGAGTCGAACCCATTCGGAAGCACCCCGTGTGACTGCAGGGGCAAGTCCTGGACCAGGCTCATGAGCCTGGATTTTCGCGGGAGCTGCGCGAGATCTCCCAAGGAGTCAGTGATTTGCCGCGGAGCGTCGTCGTCTGCGCAGCCGCGAATCAATCGCGAAGCTTCGCATTCTCGCGAAGGCTCGCGAAGCGCCCACCTCGCCGGTGCGAGCCGGCGGAGCGGTTCGTCGAGGGGCGGGCGCGAGGTGAAGGAAGGCCCACGCGGACTGACCCGGGGCGGCCCAGTCCATGTCAGGGCGCTGCCAGAAGGGCGCGACTGGGGCCGCCGATTGCCTCGTGGAGGGCGTTTGGGTGTTTTAAGCGGATCGCTGTCGTAGTCCGAGCACGGTCATCCTCGAGAAAAGCGTGCTCGCCTTCATCCCGAGCAACTCGGCCGCGCCGCGCGGCCCGGAGACGCGGCCTCCGCTGCGCTCGAGGGCGGCTACGATCGCATCTCGTTGGTGCTTCTCCACCGCCGCGCGCGACAACAAGGGGAGCGGGCTCGATGCGGAGGGCGGCTGTGGCGTCGCCGGCGCGTGCCCGGGCTCGAACCAAAGCTGTCCATCGCGCGCGAGGATCATGGCGCGCTCGATCAGGTTCTCCAGCTCCCGGATGTTGCCCGGCCAATCGCGGGCCACGAGCTGGCGCAGAGCGGCCTCGGTCAGACGCGGAGGCTCGCGGTGGAGCCGGCGCGCGGACGCTCGGATGAAGTGCTCTGCGAGCTGCGGAATGTCCTCGCGGCGACTGCGCAACGGAGGGTTCTCGATGGGGAACACGTTGAGTCGGTAGAAGAGGTCTCCACGGAAGCGTCCCGCCTCGACCTCCGCCGCGAGGTCACGGTTCGTGGCGGCGACGATTCTCACGTCGATTTTCCGCGTCCGTGTTTCGCCCACGCGCTCGAACGCCTTCTCCTGGAGGACGTGCAGGAGCTTGGGCTGCATCGACAGCGGCACCTCGCCGATCTCGTCGAGCATCAGGGTGCCGCCCTGCGCCGCTCCGAAGCGTCCGATTCGGTCGGTCAGGGCACCCGTGAACGCGCCCTTCACGTGACCGAACAGCTCGCTTTCAAAGAGACTCTCGGGGATGGATCCACAGTTCACTCTGACAAACGGCGCGTTGCGCCGGTGGCTCCGTTCGTGGATGGCGCGGGCGACCAGATCCTTGCCTGTCCCGCTCTCACCCGTGATCAGGACCGTCGCATCCGTATCCGCCACAAGCTCGATCTGCTGGAGCACGGCCTGCAGCGCCTCGCTCTCTCCCACGATCCCGCCGATCCGGATCGCGGACGCGGCCAGTTGCGCGCGGAAACGCCCCGTCGCTCGGCGCACCGCCGCGAGCAGGTCGTCGTCGTCGAAGGGCTTCGTGAGGAAGTCGAGGACTCCCGCCTTTATGGCGCGCACCGACGTGGGGATATCCCCGTGCGCCGTCAAGAGCATGGTCGGAGCATCCATCCCGGTTCGGGCCAGCTCCTGGTGGAGGTCGAGACCCGACATGCCGGGAAGGGCGAGGTCCACGATCATGCAGGCTGGCGGCTCCTGCCGCGGCCGGTCGAGAAAGCTCTCCGCGGATTCGAACGTGCGGACGTGGAAACCTTCCTCTCGTAACAGGCCTTCGACCGACTCCCGGACCAGGAAATCATCGTCCACCACACAAACGAGAGGTCTGTCCGCGTTTAGCACCCATACTCACCTCCGTCCCACCGCCTCCGCTCGCGCCGCGATCCGCCTCGCGGGTTTCAAAGGCCCAGAGCCGCTCGGACGCTTCTCAGCAACACCTCATCGTCGAACGGTTTGGCCAGAAAATCCGCCGCGCCCGCTCGCAGCGCCTGCATCCGCATTCGCTCGTCTCCGTGAGCGGTAATGAAGATGATGGGGATCCGGATCTGCTCCGCGTTGAGCCTGGCCTGCAAGTCGATGCCCGACATGCTTGCCATACGGACGTCCAGGATCAGGCATGAAGATCGATGCTGAGCGCCGGAGCGCAGGAACTCCTCGGCGGACGCGAAAGCTCGCGCGGGGAAGCCCGCCTCTTTCAGCAGACCGTGCAGGGCGCCTCGCATCAGCTCATCGTCGTCGACGATGGCGACCAACCCCGAGTCCTGCGAAGCCATGCAGGGAGTATTTGGCGGCCGGTTGCGGCCCGCAATTATCCTTTGGTTTGCCCTGGCGCCGTCTCGATCCGGCCGGCCATCCGGACCAGCTCAGCGAGCGAGCCGGCGCGCATCTTCCTCATGACGCGGCCGCGGTGGATCTTGATAGTGATCTCTTTCGTTCCGAGCTCCGCGGCGACCTGCTTGTTGAGCTTCCCCGACACGACGAGGGCCATGACCTCGCGCTCACGCGGCGTCAGCGTGGCGTAACGGACCTTCAGCGTCGACAGCTCGCGCTGGAGCTGCCGGGCGGCCTGGTCGCGCTCGAGCGCCTGATGGATCACATCGAGCAAGTGCTCGTCGTCGAAGGGTTTGGTGAGGAACTCGACCGCGCCCGACTTCATGGCCTTGACGGTCGTCGGAATGTCGCCATGGCCGGTCAGGAAGATGATCGGCATCGAGTCGCCGGAGCGGGCCAGCTCGCGCTGGACGTCGAGGCCGCCCATGCCGGGAAGCTGGAGGTCGAGCAGGAGGCAGCTCGGCCCCTCTCCTCGCTCATGGCCAAGGAACTCCTGCGCGGTGACGAAGGTCTTGGCCCCCAGGCCGGCCGATCTCAAGAGCTCGGCGATCGAGACCCGCACATCGTCGTCGTCGTCAACGACGAACACCGTAGAGGTCGGTCCCGAGCGACTCATGATTCAGACCCGGATGGCCACTCTAGCCCCCTCGCATGAAGCCGCTGAAGGTGCGGTGCAGGCAAAGATCCGCTTCATCCCCGAGAAGCTCCGCAGCCCGCAGTCGTCAGGACGATCTCCGAAACTGTGCCGGGGTGACTCCCACGAGTCGTCGGAACGTCCGGGCGAAGTGACTCGGGTTTTGGAAGCCGGCTTCGAGCGCCGCATCGATGACGGAGTGCTTCGCCCCCCGAAGCCGTGCCTTGGCGCGGTCGATCCTCTGCGAGAGAACGAACCTGTGGGGAGGACAACCCGTGCTCTTTCGAAAGAGCTCGGCGAAGTAGTGCGGGCTCATCCCGGCGATTTCCGCCAGCTTCGACAGGCTGAGATCCTCGGCCAGGTTGTCGCCGATGTAATCGAGGACTCGTTTGAGGCAGCGACCGGGCAACCCGCCCTTGTAGACGATCGGTGTTGCGGGCCGAACCCCGTAGCGGCCCACCAGGTAGACCGCCAAGGCGTTGGCCAGGAACTCGCCATAGAGTGCTCCGACTGGAGAGCCTTCGCGAAGATCCAGAGCCATCGCCTCAAGCAGCGCCTGGATTCGAGGGTCGATCAGATCCCAATGCGAGGTGAGCTCGAGGTCGGTCTCAGGCCTGATCTCGGCTGTCGCAGCCGCGAGCAGCTCGGGCTGAATCGACATCGCCAGGCGGTGAGTTTCACCCTCCCAGATCACTTCGTCGATCGTCCCGGCAGGAAGAACGAATGTGGTTCCCGGAACGGCAGAGAACCGCCGAGTACGGTTTCCCGTTGTGACCTGGTACCCGACGGAGCCGCTCAAGATCACGTGAACGAACACCTTGGGGTGTTCGTGCCGCGAGATCACGCACGCGGGAGCGACGTAGTCCTCCAGGGCGACGTTTCTCCAGCGCACGTCTGCGCTCGAAAAGGCCGGGGGAACGTCCAGGAAAGGCGTCGCCCTTCCCCTCCGGATGACTTGGACACTCGGCAGCGAGAGCGACGGAATGGGCGGCACGAGCCGCGGTAGATCGGGACGCGTCGTCGGCGAATCGGAGCCGCTTCTCGGAGAAGGCGTGGCGTTCGGCATATTGAGACCCGGTCGAGCGAATGCTAGCAGTTCGTCGGAAGATCCAGCCAAAGACCGGTCTTTCGGAACAGCTTCTCGCACGGGCGCTCGATACCTTGGAGCCCTCAGGCGCCACCGCCGAGCTGCAAGCGACGAAGGAGGAGGCCCCTCATGTCGTCCGCAGGAGAGAATGGGATCATCGAAAAACCGAGCAACCATCCGGTGGACGAGACCGTCGAGAGGCTCAGACGGATTCGGGAAGCCCAGTGGTGTGAAGCTCTTGACTGTAGCGACCCTGTTTCGGCAGCCGTATACTTACGGGCGCGTATCGGGGTCGACCCGTCTGTACCGTTGCGCGCCTGGTCGAGCACGTGTCCGACGGGGGGTCCGCCTCGGGGGTTGGAAGCGGTCGGCTTCAGCCGATCCGGCTGGCGGAGCGAGGGAATGGCCGACCGATCGTCGATCGTCTAGAGCGGAATGCACTTTCACGTCGAATACCTCGTCGCCAAGCTGGCCGCGAACGATTGAGGGGCAAGCATGACGCGTTCGACTGCACTCGCATCCTCTGTCGACGTCGAGTCGTTTATCTACGAGTATTTTGAGGCCTGGAGCGGGACGGATGAGGACCGGATCATGTCCTACTACGCGGAAAATGTGACGCTCCAGATTCCGGGCACCCTCATGCAGGGGAGATCGGCCGTTCGCGAGCAGTTTGTTCGGCCCTTCATCACCGCCTTTCCCGGCAATCGTCACGTCGTGAAGAATTGGATTTTTGGACGAAACGTTGTGGTCGTCGAATGGACTTTCGAAGCCGAACACAAGGGTCCTTTTGCCGAACTCGCGGCAACCGATGCTCGCGTGCAGGTCCCCGGCTGTGGGGTCTACGAATACGATTCGGCGTCACGGCAGATCACCGGGGCCCGCATCTACTTCGATGTGGGAACGCTACTGAGGCTGCTCGATGAGCCCAAATCCTCGAGCAAGTATTGACGAGCCTCGCGGCGCGGTACTTCAATTCGTCTCGCGCGGCCCCCTAACGGGCTCATGATTTCCTGGAGGTAGCTGCTCTCAAACTAGGAAACATTCCCGGGCACTCGCCCGGATAGGGAGCCGACGAATGGTGCGGCCACTGGATCGACGGTCTTCACAGGCCGGGCAGCACAGGCCAGTCCGGGTTCCACGAACATGAGCGCGACTCCCTTCGAGCACCTGGATCTCGCAACAGTGATCCAGGTCTCGCAAGCGGTTTCCGGCCAGATGGACCTCAAAAAGCTGCTCGATACGCTGATGCGTGTCGTGATCCAGCATGCGGGAGCGAAACGCGCGCTCCTGATACTTTCGCGACAGGCCGAACAGCGAATCGTCGCGGAGGCCACGACACGGGACGACACAGTGATGGTCGACTTGTGCGACCAGCCCGTGACCGGTTCTCGACTACCCGAGTCGGTCCTCCGTTACGTTCTGCGGACCCATGAGAACGTCATTCTGGACGATGCGACGGCTCGGAACCCCTTTTCCACGCGATCCGTACATCGCTCAGCGGCATGCGCGTTCCGTGTTCTGCCTGCCGCTCGCGAGCCAAGCCAAGTGCATCGGGGTGCTCTATCTCGAGAACAACCTCGCTCCTCGCGTCTTCGCGCCGGCGCGCACCGCGGTGTTGAAGGTGCTCGCTTCGCAGGCCGCGATCTCGATCGAGAACGCCCGGTTGTATCGCGATCTCGCGGAGCGCGAATCGCGGATCCGGCGCCTGGTCGACGCCAACATCATCGGGATCTTCAGCTGGCATGCAGACGGCCGGGTCTTCGACGCCAACGAGGAGTTCGTTCGCATCATCGGTCACAGCCGTGAGGACCTGGTCTCGGGGCGCGTGCGCTGGACGGACTTCACGCTGCCGGAGTGGCGCGAGCGCGACGCACGCGAGATGGAAAAGCTCAGGGCGGGCGAAGCTTCGCAGGCGCAGGAACGGGAGCTCCTGAGGAAAGACGGCAGCGCGCGTGCCGGTGCTGACGGGCGGCACGATGTTCGAGGGATCAACGAGATGAAGGCGTGGCTTTCGTCTTCGACTTGACCGAGCGCAAACGGGCCGAGCAGCGTTTGCTCGCGGAGCACCGAACCACACGGATCCTGGCGGAGGCGGACACGGTCGAGGAAGCGATGCCCAGGATCCTCCAGGCCCTGTGCGAGTGCCTGGGATGGGACCTCGGCGCGTGGTGGCGCCTGGACCGGGAAGCGGGCGTGCTCCGGTGCGCGGAGCTCTGGCGCGCGCCGTCCGTCGAAGCCCCCGAGTTCGAGGCCGCCACCCGGGCGAGCACGTTTCCGCGGGGGAGCGGGCTGCCGGGCCGGGCCTGGGCGAGCCGCGCGCCCGTATGCATTGCGGATGTCACCCAGGACCCGACCTACCGCCGCGCGGGCGTCGCCGCGACGCGAAGGGCTGCACGCGGCATTCGCCTTTCCCATCCTTCTGGGCGGCGAGGTTCTGGGAGTCATAGATCTCGTCAGCCGTCGAGATCCGCCAGCCCGACCAGGACCTGCTCGACATGATGGCAACTCTCGGCAGCCAGATCGGTCAGTTCATCGAGCGCAGGCGGGCGGAGCAGGCCTTGCGCGAGAGCGAGCGCGAGTCGCGCCTGATCGTGAACACCATTCCGGGCCTGGTCGCCAGCCTGACTCCGGCCGGCGAAGTCGACGTCGTCAACGACCAGCTCGTCGAGTACTGCGGCCAGGGGCTGGAGGCCATGAGGCAGTGGGGCACGAACGGAACGGTCCACCCCGAGGACTGCCTCACGTCGCCGAGATCTTCGCGCCGGCGATCGCGTCCGGCGAGCCATACGAGGTCGAGGGGCGCATCCGGCGTTTCGACGGCGTCTATCGCTGGTTCCAGATCCGTGGGCTTCCGCTTCGCGACACGCGCGGCCAGGTCGTCCGCTGGTACAGCCTGCTCTCCGACGTCGACGACCGCAAGCGGGCCGAGGTGGAGCTCAGGCAGGCCTACGACAGCTTCGTCGACGCGCAGCGGCTGAGCAAGACGGGCAGCTTCATCACGGACCTCGTGGGGGACGACCACAACTGGTCCGAGGAGGCCTGTACCGCATCTTCGAGTTCGATCCGGGGACGCAAGGTCACCGTGCAGCGCATTCGAGAGCGTCGTCCATCCCGACGACCTCGCCGAGTTCGAAGCCGTGAACGCGCGCGCGCATGACGGGAGCGGACGTCACAATTCGCGTTCCGCATCGTGACGCCCCGAGGCGGCGTCAAGCACGTGCGCGGCATCTCGCACGTCGTCGGGGCAGAGCGCCGGGCACCCCCTGTTCGTCGGCGCCGTTCAGGACGTGACGGAGAGCGTCGTCGCCGAGGAGGCCCTGAACAGAGCCCGCTCCGAGCTCGCCCACGCGACGCGGGTGACGACGATGGGGGAGCTGACGGCCTCGATCGCGCACGAGGTGAAGCAGCCGATCGCGGCCGCGGTGACGTCGGCCCAGACCGCGCTGCGTTGGCTCGAGGCCCAGCCGCCGGAACTGGGGGAGGTGCGGGAGGCGCTCTCTCGCATCGTCCGCGCCGGCAAGCGGGCCGGGGACGTCATCGGCCGTATCCGCGCGCTCGTCACGAAGGCCCCGCCCCGGAAGGATTCCGTGGAGATCAACGCCGCGATCCGCGAGGTCGTCGAGCTGACCCGTGGCGAGGCGGCGAAGAACGGCGTCTCGGTGCGGACGGACCTCGCCGAGGGTTTGCCGCTGATCCAGGGAGACCGCGTCCAATTGCAACAGGTGATCCTCAATCTGATCCTCAACGGAATCGAGGCGATGACGGGCGTGGGCGAGGCATCGCGAGAGTTGCGGATCCGCTCCAGGAGAGACGATGCGGGAGGCGTGCTCGTCGCGGTGGCCGATATCGGCCCGGGAGTGGCGGCCGGAGAGCTGGAGCAGGTGTTCGCGGCGTTCTACACCACCAAGCCGGGCGGTCTGGGGCTGGGGCTTTCGATCTGCCGCTCGATCATCGAAGCCCACGACGGACGACTGTGGGCGAGCCCGAACGAGCCGCGCGGCGCCGTCTTTCAGTTCACTCTGCCTATCCCGGCCCGGTAACGACGTTTCCGGCCGGATCGCCTCGTTGTAGCGACCGAAGCTCGTTTCGACACGCCTCGCTGAACGCTTTGAGGGGATCGTGAAAACTCTTGATCGAGGAGAGCTCGCGAATCTTCTCGACCGGCAGATTCGGCCCACGATACCTCTCGAAAATCTCCTCGAGCGCCGCCTCGGCAGCCTGGAGGACAGGGTCGGACGAGACGAGCCGAATGCGGTTCACGAGGGCGTAAGCTGGTTGAAACTTTTCCGGATCGTCGAGGCTGTGCTGCATCGCATCGAGCGCGAGCTTCGAGCACTCCGCGATGAAATCCGTATAGAGATGCTCGCGCTTCTGCATCTCGGCCTGAACCGCGGTCCTCCTCGCCTGCGTCATCTGGGTCATGTATGCCGTCGCCATCGAGGCGAACCCTCCGACCAGGGAGCCGAGGAGGGCCGACGCGGCACTCAGCACCGCCGTATCCATGACTAGTCTCCCGCGGGGCTCCGGCCCGCCGTCGGGGTCGGCGCAGGCCCTCCGGGAAGCAGTCCCGTCAGGACGAGAGAAGCCCTGAGGTCGGACTCGAAGTCGCTCATGATTTCCGCCAAGGCCCGGTTCCACCCATCGACCACAGCCTTCGGGGTGGCCCGCGGATTGTTCGGTTTCGCGGAGTAGGTCTTCAGAAGAATCTCGGTGGCGAGCCCCGGGTCCTTTCCGTTCCGGAGGACTCGAAACCGGATCGTCAGAAGAGATGACGAGTCCGTGGAGCGAAGAATGCCCGCGAGCTTGAGTGCGGAGGTTTCGACGGTGACCTGCGGCCGAAGCTCGCTCCCGGGAGAGACGACGTCCCCGAGAAAGTCCGCATTCGCGAGGTAGCCTCGAATCGCGGCGGCGAGCAGCAAGCTCGGAAGCGCCGAAAAACGGGCGTAGGGATCGCGAACGAGCTCGTGGTCTTTCGTCTGATAGACGAACGCCTCCCCCGAGTACTCCGGAGCCACCTCCACGCGGGCGACGGCCAAGATTGGGCCACCGGCGCTCGATGGGCCCTTCGGCTCGGGCGCCTCGATCGTAAAGGAACGGGGAGTAGCCGGGCTGCGCGCTGTCAAGCAGGCCGTGGTCGACCAGAGCGTCCACGATCTGCAGAATTGCGATGCACAAGGAGTTGCGTCTCATCGGTCCCCCTCATCTTGCTCCGACACCCGAGGCGCCGGTCCGGAAAGAAGAAAACGCGACGGATTGGCACGAAGACCCTCGAATGCCTCGCTCAGGTTCTTCGCGGCCTGCTGCGTTCCGGCCAGCGTGTTGTTGAGCGCTTGGATGTCGATGGAGCCGAGCTTCTCGAGCAATACTCGGAGCTGAGCGTCGGCGTTCTTCACGAGGACATCGGCATCGGGACCCAGCTTGTCGAGCTGCATCGCCTGCAGCGTCCGGCGCGCGTCCTGGCCGAGACCCTCGTACTCACCGACCGCGGCGCCGACCTTCGCAGCGACGCCGTGAATGTCGCGCGAAATACCCGGGGTATCGAGCTGGCCGACCTTACGGAACGCTGCGTCCGCCGAGTTGAGAGCGCGATTCGCGCTCTCCCCGATTTTCGCGACGTCGAGCGTCGCCAGGTGGGACAGCGTCTGATTGAGGGATGCGAGAATCTGGCCGAAGGCGCTCGGAGCGGAGGGTATGTAGTAGTTCCGTGGCTTCCACGGCACCATCGAGCGGGGGGTATTGCTTCGGGTCGAGGGTCTGGATCGCCACGATGCTCGTCCCCGTGATTCCCTCGGCCTGCACCATGGCCCGCAGGCCGTCGTCGACGGCGCGCTTGAGCTCCGCCTCGGGATCGCCGCCGGCGCCCACCGGCGTGACGCCCTGCTCGATCGTGAAGCGCACGACGACGCACCGCGGAGGCACATCCCGATAGAGCTTCCAGCTGAAACCGATCTCGGTCACCTTGCCGACGACGACTCCGCGCAGCTTGACGTCCGATCCCTTGGAGAGCCCCTCCGCGTCGCCGACCACGTAGGTCTCCATCTGGTACTTGGGTTGGAACGCGCTTCGAATGCCGAAGAGAAAGAGCGCCGCTCCGAGAATCGCGGCGCCCGACACCGCGAAGATCCCGACGCGAAGCGGGTTGGCCTTCGCGCTCATGCACCGCTCCCGCCGGGCGATGTGCCCACCGGCTGAGCCTGCCTCGCGAAGAACTGCCTCACGTAGGGGTCGGGAGAGTGATCGCGCAGATCCGCAGGCACTCCCGCCGCGATGATCGTCTTGCGGCGTGCATCGAGCATGATGCACCGGTCGGCGATCGCGAAGATGCTCTGGAGCTCGTGGGTCACGACGACGAAGGTGATGCCGAGGCCGCGCGAGAGCTCCCGGATGGTCTGATCGAGCTCGGCGGACGTGATCGGATCGAGGCCCGCGGAGGGTTCGTCCAGAAACAGGATGCCGGGATCGAGCGCCAACGCCCGGGCGATCGCCGCGCGCTTTCTCATCCCGCCGGACAGCTCGGAGGGCATGCGGATGGCGGCGGGCAGAAGGCTGACGAGGTTGAGCTTACCGAGGGCGACGAGCTCGCGCTCGTCGGGTTCGAGGTCGCTGAACTCATCCAGCGGAAGGCGGACGTTCTCGACGACCGTCATGGAACCGAACAGGGCTCCTCCCTGATACATGACGCCGAACTTCCGCAGCAGGCGCAAACGATCGTCCCCCTCGGCACGGACCAGGTCTTCTCCGTCGAAAAGCACCTGGCCGGACAACGGCGGAACGAGGCCGATCATGACTTTCAGCACGGAGCTCTTTCCGGAGCCGGATCCGCCCAGGATGGCGAAGACCTCGCCCTTGCGAACCTGAAAGTCCAGCTTCTCCTGAACGACCGTGTCTCCGTAGCCGACGGTGACCCCCCGCACCTCGATCGCCGCCGGTGCCGCGCTCATACCTGCAGCACGTTGGTCAGCACGGCGAAGACGGCGTCGACGACGATGATCATGAGAATCCCCGCCACGACCGCCCGCGTGGCCGAGTCGCCGACGGCGCTCGGGCCCTCCTTCGTCTGGATGCCCCGCAGGCAGCCGAGTCCCGACACAATCGCACCGAATGCGATCGCCTTGAGCGTGCCGACGAGGACGTCCCCGACGGCCACGGAATTGGACAGATGCGACCAGATCTGTTCGAACGGAAACCCCATCCCCATCATCACGACCACGCCGCCGAACACGCCGGCCAGCATCGAAAACGCGGTGAGGGCCGGCATCAGGAGAGTCCCCGCAAGCACGCGCTGCACGAGCAGGAATCGCATCGGTTCGAGCCCCATCGTGGTCAGGGCGTCGAGCTCCTCGTTGACCTTCATCGTCCCGATTTCGGCGGCGAACGCCGAGCCCGATCGACCGGCGAGCACGATGGCCGTGAAGATCGGGCTGAATTCCCGAACCATGACGATCCCGATGATGTCGGCGGTGAAGGCCCGGGCGCCGAACATCGACAGGGGCTGGGCGACCTCGTACGCGATGATCACTCCGGTCAGGAGCGAGATGAGCGACACGATCGGTACGGCGTTGACGCCCGCCTTCTCGACAACGACCAGGACCTCCGACCAGCGCAGGGTCCGCGGATGCCTCAGAGCCGTCGCGAATGCCTGAAGTGTGGCTCCCAGGAACGTCAACTGCTGCCGGAGGTCGCCCGCGATCGAGGTCACCCCGGTGCCCAGCTGGCCGAGGAGGGAGCGGCGCGGCGGTGGCGCCTCCAGGCTGTCAATCGCGGCGGGAGTCGGAAGTGCGGAAAGCAGAATCCGGAACTCGGGCTTGAGCCCCTTCACCGTGGCGCGCACGCCGTGAACGAGACGGCCCTCCGCGAGCTCGTAGATGACGGACATTCCGGACATGTCGCCGACCTCGATGCCGCTCGCGTCGACCTCGAGCGCCGAAGTTCTCGACGTGCTCAGAGCCGCTTGCGCTTCACGACGTGCCGCCGCCGCGGTCTCGAGACTGAGGGTTCCCGAGATCGCGAGAGACGCTCCGTCCGGGCTCCTTCGTACGACCGCACGCGGTGGAGGCGCCGAACTGGCAGCAATTGAGCCGCTCTTCATTCTCATCAGCCGTTTCGCGACGAGACGACGCGGGGCGTCGGTCGGGACCACTTGTCGGTGCGCGACCGACACCCCGGTCGCCGCTGGGCGTCAACTGGGTCCTGGTCGTTGCCGGCTAGTCACCTCCTGCCGGGCGGCGTAGAGCAACGCCGGTGCCCACACCTAAGTCGTTCACTGCGCTCGATTGGACCGAGACTCCTGGCGCGAATCTCGTGAAAGGTCGCGAAAGAACGCGAAAAATGGCGATACGCCGAGAGCGGCCGTTCGACCGCTGTCGGAAACGCGTCCCGTCGATCTGAAGTTTCGAATCTTGGATTCGAGCGTCGAGCGGGCGATCGGTCTCCGTGAGACCGGTCCAGTCGCCTCGCTGACGCCGCACCCGTGCACTTGGAAGTCGGCTGAGATTCGCGAGCCGCTGCAAGCGAGAGTTCGCAAAGCCAAGCGGCATGGCTGCGCTCACTTCCGGAGAACGTGCTCCAGTGACAGGACTTCGCCGGACGAGTGCCTCGAGCTCGCGCTCGGCACCACCCTTGCCATTGGACACCTCGAGCTGAGGAGGCCGTCGGTTGAGAGAGACGAGAACACTCCCTGTCATCTACCTGGCGCGGCACGGCGAAACGGCCTGGACCGCCTCCGGCCAGCACACGGGCGTGACCGACATCCCGCTCAACGCGCAGGGCGAAGCACAGGCGGCCCGCCTCGGAGAGCGGCTCCAGGGGCTGAGCTTCGCCGTCGGTCCTCACGAGCCCGCTGCAGAGGGCGCGCCGCACGTGCGAGCTGGCCGGCTTTGGCCCCGCGGCCGAGGTCGAGCCCGACCTCATCGAGTGGAACTACGGCGCTTACGAAGGTCGACGGAGCGTCGAGATCCACGTCGAGCGCCCGGACTGGGATCTCTTCCGGGACGGCGGCCCCGGAGGGGAATCGCCGAAGGATGTCGGAGCGCGGGCCGACCGGGTGGTGCGCCGGGTCCGGGCCACGGACGGGGACGTGCTGCTCTTTTCGAGTGGCCACTTCCTCCGCGTGTTCGCCGCGCGCTGGCTCGGCCTCGAGCCGGGGGCCGGCCGATACTTCCTGCTCAGCACCGCCAGTCTCAGCGCGGTCGGCTACGAGCACGACCGCTCGCAGCCCGTCATTCGACTTTGGGACGAGACGTCTCATCTGCGCCGAGCCAGCCACGGCGTCGCCGCGGCCGGCGGCGGAACTCTACACGCTCACACGAGGTAACACGATGAAAGCCACGGAAAGCCTCCACGAAGAAGGCCAGAGCCTCTGGCTCGACAACATCACCCGCGACCTGCTGCAGACGGGGACGCTCGAGCGCTACATCCGGGAGCTCGCGGTCACGGGCCTCACCTCCAACCCGACCATCTTCGACCACGCGATCAAGAACAGCCCGACCTACGACGCCGCGATCCGCAAGAAGGTCGCGGAGGGCAAGTCGGGAGAGGAGCTGTTCTTCGAGCTGGCGCTCGAGGACCTCACGCGCGCCGCCGACCTGTTCCGGCCGATCTGGGAGCGGACTCGGCGGCGTGGACGGCTGGGTGTCTCTGGAGGTCTCGCCGCTCCTGGCCCGCGACACCGCGAGCACGCTCGCCGCCGCGAAGGCCCTCCACGCCCGGGCCGGCGCGGCCGAACCTCTACATCAAGATCCCCGGCACGCTCGAAGGGCTGCCCGCGATCGAGGAGGCGATCTTCGCGGGCATACCGATCAACGTCACGCTGCTCTTTTCGCACGAGCAGTACCTGGCCGCGGCCGAGGCGTTCCTGCGCGGCATCGAGCGCCGCATCGACGCCGGGCTCCCTCCCGAGGTCGGCTCGGTGGCGTCCGTGTTCATCAGCCGATGGGACGCGGCGGTCAAGGACCGCGTGCCGGAGGCGCTGCGCAACCAGCTCGGCATCGCGGTCGCGAAGCAGACCTACAAGGCGTACCGCGGCCTGCTCGCCTCGCCGCGCTGGCAGCGCGTCTTCAACGACGGCGCCCGGCCGCAGCGGCTGCTGTGGGCGAGCACGGGCACGAAGGATCCCGCGGCCTCGGACGTCCTCTACGTAAAGGCGCTGGCCGCGCCCTTCACCGTCAACACCATGCCCGAGGCCACCTTGAAGGCGGTCGGCGACCACGGTACGCTCGGCGGATTGCTGAGCGCGGACGGCGGCGACAGCGAGGCCGTCCTGGCCCGATTCGCCTCGGCCGGCGTCGACGTGGGCGCGCTCGCGCGCCAGCTCCAGGACGAGGGCGCCAAGTCGTTCGTCGATTCCTGGCGCGAGCTCATGGGCGTGATCGCCTCCAAGAGCGCGGTTCTCGGAAAGGCGAGCTGAAGCATGGCAAGACGACTATGACGACGACCAATGGCCGCCCCTGACCGCGCGCGCCTCATGGAAGGCCCTGCAGGCCCACCACCAGAAGGTCCAGGGGCTGCACCTCCGGACGCTCTTCGCCGAAGACCCGACGCGCGGCGAGCGACTGACCGCCGAGGCGGCGGGCCTCTATCTCGACTACTCGAAGAACCGCGTCACGGACGAGACCCTGGTCCTGCTCCGCCGGCTCGCGGAGGAGTCCGGCCTGCGCGACCGCATCGACGCCATGTTCCGGGGAGACAAGATCAACCTCACCGAGGATCGGGCCGTCCTGCACGTCGCCCTGCGCGCGCCGCGCGGCACGTCGATCCTGGTGGACGGCCAGGACGTCGTGCCCGACGTCCACGCCGTGCTCGACGCGATGTCGGCCTTCGCGAACCGCGTGCGGAGCGGGGAGTGGAAGGGCCACACCGGCAAGCGCATCCGCAACGTCGTCAACATCGGCATCGGCGGCTCCGACCTCGGGCCCGTGATGGCCTACGAGGCGCTCAAGCACTACAGCGACCGCGGGATGACCTTCCGCTTCGTGTCGAACGTCGACGGGACCGACCTCGTGGAGGCGACGCGCGACCTCGACCCCGCGGAGACGCTCTTCATCGCCTCCTCGAAGACCTTCACCACGCTCGAGACGATGACCAACGCCGAGAGCGCGCGCCGGTGGCTGCTCGCCGGCCTGGGCGGCGACGCCAAGGCCGTGGCGCGGCACTTCGTGGCCGTCTCCACGAACGCCCGCAAGGTCGCGGAGTTCGGGATCGACACCGCGAACATGTTCGGGTTCTGGGACTGGGTCGGCGGGCGCTATTCCATGGACTCGGCCATCGGCCTGTCGACGATGCTCGCCGTGGGCCCGGAGAACTTCCGCGCCATGCTCGACGGCTTCCACCAGATGGACGAGCACTTCCGCACCGCGCCCTTCGAGCGCAACCTGCCCGGTGCTCCTCGGGCTGCTGACCGTCTGGTACACGGACTTCTTCGGGGCCGAGACGGTGGCCGTCCTGCCCTACGAGCAGTACCTGAAGCGCTTCCCCGCGTACCTGCAGCAGCTCACGATGGAGAGCAACGGCAAGCACGTCACGCGCGAAGGGACGGAGGTCGACTACGCCACCGGCCCCGTCTACTGGGGCGAGCCGGGCACCAACGGGCAGCATTCGTTCTACCAGCTCATCCATCAGGGAACCCGTCTCATCCCCTGCGACTTCATCGCCTTCGCCGGAGCCGCTGAACCCGCTCGGCCGGCACCACGACATCCTGCTGGCGAACGTGTTCGCGCAGGCCGAGGCGCTGGCCTTCGGCAAGACGCGCGAGCAGGTCGTGGCGGAGGGCACGCCGGAGCGCCTCGTCCCCCACCGCGTGTTCCTGGGCAACCGTCCCTCGAACACGATCCTCGCCGATCGGCTCACCCCGGAAACGCTGGGCAAGCTCGTCGCGCTCTACGAGCACAGCGTGTTCACCCAGGGCGCCATCTGGGACATCGACTCGTTCGACCAGTGGGGCGTCGAGCTGGGAAAGGTGCTGGCCCAGCGCATCATCCCGGAGCTCGAGAGCGAGGCGGAGCCCGCGCTCGGCCACGACAGCTCCACGAACACTCTCATCCGGCGCTACCGGGCGCGAAAGGCGGCCGCGCGATGAGCTCGGCGACGAGGCCGGCAGCGGGGTCGCGGATGAGCGAATTCGAAGAGCAGCTCCGGAGGATGCAGGACGCAGCCGGGGTTCGTCGCGGCGCTCGACCAGAGCGGCGGCAGCACGCCCCACGCCTTGCGGGCCTACGGCATCGCGGAGAACGCCTGGTCGAACGATCAGGAGATGTTCGCGATCGTGCACCAGATGCGCACGCGCATCATGACCAGCCCCGCCTTCACCGGCGACCGGATCATCGGCGCCATCCTGTTCGAGAACACCATCGACCGGGACGTCGAGCGGCAAGCCCGCGGCGGACTACCTGTGGAACGTGAAGCGGGTCGTGCCGTTCCTCAAGGTGGACAAGGGCCTTGCCGCGGAGAGCCGCGGCGTCCAGCTGATGAAGGCCGATTCCCGACCTGGCCGCGCTGCTCGACAAGGCCAGGGCCAAGCGCATCTTCGGAACCAAGATGCGCTCGTTCATCAAGCAGGCCGACGCCGCGCGGCATCGGCGACATCGTGACGCAGCAGTTCGAGCCGTCGCCCGGCAGATCATCGCCGCCGGCCTCGTGCCGATCATCGAGCCGGAGGTGGACATCCACTGTCCGGAGAAGGCGGAGGCCGAGGAGCTCCTGAAGGCGGCAATCCTGGCGGAGCTCGAACGGCCTGCCCGCGGGCCAGCTCGTCATGCTCAAGCTCACGCTGCCGGAGAAGGACGACCTCTACGCCGAGCTCGTCTCTCATCCCACGGGTGGTGAGGGTGGTCGCGCTGTCGGGCGGCTACACGCAGGAGGAAGGCAACGGGCGCCTGCGGAGGAACCACGGCGTCGTGGCGAGCTTCTCGCGGGCGCTGGTCGAGGGGCTCTCGGCCCAGCAGTCCGACGCCGAGTACAACGCCCTGCTGGATGCGTCCATCCAGCGCATCTTCGAGGCCTCCAACACGTGAGCGACCATCGAGCGGACGCCGTCACAAAGGAGTTGAGTATGCAGCTCGGAATCATCGGACTCGGCCGCATGGGCGCGAACATGGTTCTTCGCCTGCTCGCCGGCGGCCACGAGTCGTTGTCTATCGACAGGTCCCCGAAGGCCGTCGAGGAGCTGAAGCAGGCCAAGGCGAAAGGCGCCTCGTCGCTCGCGGACTTCGTGAAGAAGCTGGATGACGCCGCGGGCGATCTGGCTGATGGTCCCGGCGGCGGTGGTGGACGCGACCATCGCCGACCTCGTGCCTCACCTCTCGCCCGGGGACATCCTCATCGACGGCGGCAATTCGTACTACGTCGACGACATCCGCCGCGCGGAGGAGCTGGCCAAGAAGGGCATCCACTACGTGGACGTCGGCACGAGCGGCGGCGTGTGGGGACGGGAGCGCGGCTACTGCCTGATGATCGGCGGTGAAGCGGAGGTGGTCCAGCACCTGGATCCGATCTTCGCGCGGCTGGCCCCCGGCGCGGGCGACATCCCCCGCACCCCGGGACGCAACGGGAAGAGCAGCACGTCCGAGCAGGGATATCTCCACTGCGGCCCGAACGGCGCGGGCCATTTCGTGAAGATGGTCCACAACGGGATCGAGTACGGCCTCATGGCCGCATACGCCGAGGGCCTCGGCATCCTGCGCTCCGCCAACATCGGGCGGCAAGGCCAGACCGTCGACGCCGAGACGACGCCGCTCCGCGATCCCCGGCACTACCAGTACGAGTTCGACCTTCCCGAGGTCGCCGAGGTGTGGCGGCGCGGCAGCGTCATCGCCTCCTGGCTGCTCGACCTCGACGGCCTCCGCGCTCGTGAAGGATCCCGCGCTCGAGCACTTCGAGGGGCGCGTGTCCGACTCCGGCGAGGGGCGCTGGACGATCACGGCGGCGATCGACGAGGCGGTGCCCGCCCCCGTGCTCACCTCCGCGCTCTTCGAGCGCTTCAGCTCGCGGGGCGAGGCGGACTTCGCGGACAAGCTGCTCTCGGCCATGCGGTTCGAGTTCGGCGGACACGTCGAGAAGGAGTCGAGTGGAAGGAGGGCCGCAGGATGACGACGAACGGCCTCCATTCCGATGCGCTCGTGTTCTTCGGCGCGACCGGCGACCTCGCGTACAAGAAGATCTTCCCGGCGCTCCAGGCGATGGCGAAGCGCGGCCACCTGGACGTGCCGGTCATCGGCGTGGCGAAGGCGGGCTGGAACCTCGAGCAGCTCAAGGCTCGGGCCAAGGACAGCCTCGAGCAGCACGGAGGTCTCGATACCGCAGGCGTTCGGCACGCTGCGCCGAGCGGCTTCGCTACGTGGACGGCGACTATCAGGACGCCGCGACCTTCCAGGCCATCCGCCGGGAACTCGGGTCCGCCCGGCCGGCCCGCCCACTACCTGGCCATTCCCCCCGCCCTGTTCGGGCTGGTCGTTGAGCAGCTCGGCAAGTCGGGCTCCACAGACGGGGCGCGCGTCATCGTCGAGAAGCCGTTCGGCCACGACGCCGAATCCGCGCGCGAGCTCAACCGAGTCCTGCTCGGGGCCTTCGACGAGTCGTCGATCTTCCGCATCGACCACTACCTCGGGAAGCGGCCGGTGCACCACATGCTCTTCTTCCGCTTCGCCAACGCCTTCCTGGAACCCTTCTGGAACCGCGCGCACGTCGAGAGCGTGCAGATCACCATGGCCGAGGACTTCGGCGTCCAGGGCCGGGGCGGCTTCTATGACGCCACCGGCGCGATCCGCGACGTGGTCCAGAACCACCTCTTCCAGGTCCTCTGCAACCTCGCCATGGAGCCGCCGGTCCGAGCCGACAGCGAGTCGATCCGGGACGAGAAGGTGAAGGTCTTGAAGGCGATCCCGTCCCTCGGCGCGGACGACGTCGTCCGCGGGCAGTTCCGCGGGTACCGGTCGGAGAACGGCGTGGCGCAGGGCTCCGAGGTCGAGACGTTCGCGGCGCTGCGCCTCCGGATCGACTCCTGGCGCTGGCGAGGGGTGCCGTTCTACATCCGGGCGGGCAAATGCCTGCCCGTCACGTGCACGGAGGTGGTCGTCCGACTGCGCAAACCGCCCACGATGTTCGAGGGCTTCGACCTCAAGCCGAACTACACCCGCTTCCGGATCAGCCCCGAAGTCACGATCGCGATCGGCGCGAACGTCCTCGCCGAGCAGGAGACGGGCAGCCCTCACCGGGGAGATGGTGGGGACCCGGCTGCCGCGAGCCGGCGACATGGACGCGTACGAGCGCGTGCTGGGGGACGCCATGCACGGGGACGCGACGCTGTTCGCCCGCGAAGACTACGTCGAAGAGGCGTGGCGCATCGTCGATCCCATGCTGAAGGCCGGCACGCCCGTCTACGAGTACGAGCCGGGTAGCTGGGGACCCGAAGGAAGTCGAGTCGAAGGTCTCGCCTCCCGGAGGGTGGCAGGACCCGGTGGTGAAGGCGTCATGAGGATCCAGGTGCTGGCCGATGCCGATGCGGTCGCGCGCACGGCGGCCTCGCTCACCGCCGCAGGAGGCGCGCGCGGCGGTGGCCGCACGCGGCCGCTTCGTCGTCGCGCTCAGCGGCGGCCGTACTCCTTGGACGATGCTTCGGGCCCTGGCCGACGAAGACGTCCCCTGGACCGGCGTGCACATCTTCCAGGTGGACGAGCGCGTGGCGCCCGACGGAGATCCCGACCGGAACCTCACCCACCTCCGCGAGAGCCTGCTCGACCAATGTCCGATCCCGCCCGACCAGGTCCACGCCATGCCCGTGGAATCGGCGGACCTGGCTGCCGGAAGCGCGCTGTACGCAGAGCTCCTGCGGCTGGTCGCGGGTTCGCCCCCCGTGCTCGATCTCGCGCTCCTGGGCCTCGGAGCCGATGGCCACACCGCGTCGCTCGTGCCCGGCGACCCCGTGCTCGGCGTGACGGACGCCTCCGTCGCTCTCTCGGAGAGCTATCAGGGACGGCGCCGGATGACCCTGACGTACCCCGTGCTCAATCGATCGCGGCAAATCGTCTTCCTCGTCACCGGGGCGGAGAAGGCCGAGATGCTGGCGCGCCTTCTGGCGGGCGATCGGTCGATCCCCGCCGGACGGATCGATCGGGAGCACGCCCTGGTGCTGGCCGACCAGAGTGCCGCGGCGCAGTCGGAAGAGGCGGCATCGGCGCCGCTTCAGAACGTGGAGGGATGACCGTGCGAGTGGGAATCGCCACCGATCACGGCGGATTCGTCCTGAAGGAGGACCTCGTCGCGCGGCTCCGCGCGGCCGGCCACGACGTGGCCGATTTCGGGGCGCATCGCTGCTCGAGCCCGGACGACGACTATCCGGACTTCGTCATACCGCTGGCCCGCGCCGTCGCCGCGGGGACGGTCCATCGAGGCGTGGCCGTGTGCGGCAGCGGCGTGGGCGCGTCGATCTGCGCGAACAAGGTCCCGGGCGCGCGGGCCGGCCTCATCCACGACCACTTCTCCGCGGAGCAAGGCGTCGAGGACGATCACATGAACGTCCTCTGCGTGGGCGGCCGCACGGTGGGCCCGAGCGTCGCCTGGGACCTGGTGCGACGCCTTCCTGGCCGCCGAGTTCAGCGAAGACCCGCGACATCTGCGCCGCCTCGCCAAGGTGGCGTCCCTGGAGCTCGAATCGACGAGGACGAACTCATGAGCACGACGATCACGACGGCGGCCCCGACGACTCACCCGATCGCGGCGGACCTCGACCAGCTCGCGGTCAACACCATCCGCACGCTCTCGATCGACGCGGTCGAGAGCGCCAAGTCCGGGACATCCCGGCACGCCGATGGCCCTGGCACCCCTCGTCTACACGATCTGGAACCGCGTGATGCGCTTCGATCCGGTGGACCCGATCTGGCCGAACCGCGACCGGTTCGTGCTCTCCAACGGCCACGCCTCGATGCTGCTGTGGTCCGTGCTGCACCTGAGCGGTGTCAAGGCCGTGAACGCGGAGTACGAGCGGCTAGGCGAGCCTTCGGTGACGCTCGAGGATATCCGTCGCTTCCGCCAGATCGGGAGCAAGGCTCCCGGTCACCCCGAGTACCACTGGGTTTCGGGCGTCGAGACGACCACGGGCCCGCTCGGCCAGGGCGCCGCGACGAGCGTCGGGATGGCCATCGCCCGGAAGTGGCTCGGCGAGCGCTACAACAAGCCGGGATTCCCCGTCTTCGACTACGACATCTATGTCGTCGTCGGCGACGGTTGCCTGATGGAGGGCATCGGGAGCGAAGCCGCGTCGCTGGCCGGCCACCTCGGCCTCGACAACCTTTGCTGGATCTACGACAACAACCACATCACGATCGAGGGCAACACGAGCCTCGCCTTCACGGAGGACGTCGCGGGACGGTTCCTCGCGTACGGGTGGAACGTTCTTCGCGTGGGCGACGCCAACGACCGGGAGCGCATCGAGCACGCCCTGTCCGTGTTCCGGGAGACGGAGGGGCGTCCCACGCTGATCATCCTGGACAGCCACATCGGCTACGGCTCCCCAAACAAGCAGGACACGTCGGCCGCCCACGGCGAGCCGCTCGGGCCCGAGGAGTGCCGCCTCGTCAAGCGCAGCTACGGCTGGCCGGAGGACGCGCAGTTCCTCGTCCCCGACGGGGTCTACGAGCACTTCGCGGCCGGCATCGGGGTCCGAGGAGCGTCCGCTCGAAGCCGGTGGATCGAGCTGCTGGCGGCCTACCGGGTGGCCCACCCCGAGCTCGCGAACGAGATCGATCAGATGCAGCGGCGAGAGCTGCCCGCCGGGTGGGACGACGATCTTCCCGTGTTCCCGGCGGACCCGAAGGGCATCGCGGGCCGCGATGCCTCGAGCAAGGTGCTGAACGCACTCGCGCGGAGGATCCCGTGGTTCCTCGGGCGGATCCGCGGACCTCGGACCGTCGAACAAGACCCTGCTGACTTACGAGGGCGCCGGCCACTTCCAGGCTGGGAGCCCGGGGGGCAAGAACCTCCACTACGGCATCCGCGAGCACGCGATGGCCGCGACCGTCAACGGCCTCTCGCTCTCGAAGCTGCGGGCGTACGGCGCCAGCTTCTTCATCTTCAGCGACTACGCGCGGCCGGCCATCCGCCTGTCCGCGCTGATGGAGCTGCCCACGCTCTTCGTGTTCACGCACGACGCGATGGGCGACGGCGAGGATGGACCCACTCACCAGCCGGTGGAGCACCTAGCGTCGCTGCGGGCGATGCCCGGGCTCGTGACGCTGAGGCCCGGCGACGCCAACGAGGTCGTGGAGGCGTACCGATACGTGATGCAGCTCCGCCACCGGCCGGCGGTGCTCGCGCTCTCGCGGCAGCCGTTGCCGACGCTCGATCGCGGCAAGTACGCGCCGGCGGCGGGCGTGGCGCGCGGCGCCTATGTGGTTGCGGACACGCCCGACGGGAACCCGGAGCTGATCCTCATCGCGTCCGGCAGCGAGCTGAGCCTCGTCGTCGAGGCCCACGGCAAGCTGCTCGCGGAGGGCATCCGCTCGCGCGTCGTCTCCATGCCGTCCTGGGAGATCTTCGATGAACAGCCGCAGGACTACCAGGACGGCGTGCTGCCACCCGGCGGTGACGGCCCGGATCGCGGTCGAGCAGGCCTCCACGTTCGGCTGGGAGCGATACGTCGGGAGCACCGGGCGGGTCATTGGCATGAAGACCTTCGGAGCCTCCGCGCCGCTCAAGGCGCTTCAGGAGAAGTTCGGGTTCAAACCCGAGCGGATCGTGGCCACCGCCCGGGAGCTGATGGGCCGGCCGTGAGACCAGTCCGATTCTGGATCGCGGCGCTGATGTCTGCGTGCGCGCTGCCGGCGCAGGCCCAGACGCCGGAGGACCTCCAGCGACAGCTCCAGCAACTCAAGGAGCAGTACGAAGCGGCCACCCAGGAGCTCCGGCGTCAGATCGCGGCGCTCGAGCAGCAGATCCAAGGTTCCAAGGAGGCTGCGGCCGCGACCGCGGAGCGCGTCGCCAAGGAGGCGGCGCAGAAGGAGCTCCTGAGCCGAGTGCTCGACGTCGGCGCGCAGTACCAGGGCCAGCTTCCCACGGCGCCGACCTACGACCAACTCCGCGAGGCGGACGTCAGGATCGAGGGGCTCGAAACGCAGGCCAAACTCTTCGAGTTCCACGGCTACCTCCGTTCCGGCTACGGCTTGAACGGCGTCGGTGGCCAACAGGTCGCGTTCCAGGCCCCGGGCGCGGACGCGAAGTACCGGCTGGGCAACGAAGCCGAGACGTATAGCGAGTTGATCTTCGTCAACAACTGGCTGAACCCGGAACAGAAGTCCGACAAGGCGTGGTTCAAGACGGAGGTCCTGGTCCAGGCGGGCACCAACAACTCCTCGAACTTCGCGAATTTCGCCGATCCCGATTTCAACGACCACTTCCGCTTTCGCGAAGCGTTCGTTCGCGCCGGAAACCTCTTCGAGAGTCGACCGGACCTCAAGCTCTGGGCGGGGGAGCGGTATTACCGCCGCCAGCACATCGAGATCGACGATTTCTACCCTCTGGACATGAGCGGTTACGGCGGGGGCTTCGAGGACCTCGATGTCGGGTTCGGCATGGTGGCCGCCGCGTTCCTCGCCGGGGCCCGACCCGACATCACGACGCAACACGGCAATTACGCCCGGAGCAACCTGGATCTGCGTCTCTACGACGTCAAGGCGCCCGGCGGAACGATGGGTCTCTGGTTCGACCTGGCCACCAGCCGGGGTGGCACCACCCCGAGCGGGCGAGGTGATCCCGAAGAGCACCGGATGGGCCATCGGCCTGCGGCACCAACGCCTCGAATGGCTCGGCGGCTTTCACGTCTTTGGAATTCAGTACGGGACCGGCGCCGCCAGCAACTTCTCCACGACGATCCCCGACCCCACTCCTTACCTCGACAGCGCGGAGCGTCTTCTTATCACCGAGCAAGTCCTCATCCAGCCGAACGACCGCTTCGCGATCTCGCCGATCTTCGTCTACCAGCGGCGGCGCAGCGGCACTCCCGATACCGGCTGGGACGAGTGGGTCTCCTTCGGCGCGCGGCCGGAATTCTTCTTCACCAAGATTCTCTCCCTCGCCCTGGAGACCGGGTTCGACCACACGCGCAGCGGCACGGGCCAGTACGAGGGCTGGCTCCAGAAGTACACCCTGGCCGCGCAGGTCGGTGCCGGCCGCAAGTTCTTCAGTCGGCCCGTCCTGCGCATGTTCGTGACCTACGCGCAATGGTCCGACGGGCTCCGCGGTTTCGTGGGCGGGGTGCCCTACGCCGACAAGACGCACGGCCTCACCTACGGACTCCAGGCCGAGACGTGGTGGTAACGGAGGCAGCCATGCTGATTGCGGGTGACATCGGCGGCACGAAGACCGACCTGGGGATCTACTCGAGCGAGGCCGGACCGCATGCGCCGCTGGCCCAGACCGAGGTGAAGAGCGCCGACTATCCCAGCCTGCAGGCGATGGTCAGGCAGTTTCTCGCCGACGTGAAGATGTCGGTCACGACCGCGTGCTTCGACGTCGCCGGCCCGGTCATCGACGGAAGCGTGAAGACGACAAACCTGCCCTGGGTGATGGACGAACGCTCTCTGGCCCGGGACTTGAACCTCAAGTCCGTTCGCCTCATCAATGACCTCGAGGCGGTCGCGCGGTCCGTGCCCACGCTGCGCCCACAGGACCTCGTCACGCTGAATGAGGGCAAGGCGGTCGAGCGGGGCTCGATCGCGATCATCGCCCCCGGCACCGGTCTCGGCGAATCATTCCTCGTCTGGGATGGAGGGCAATACCGGGCGCACGGCTCCGAAGGCGGTCACTCCGATTTCGCGCCCACCGACGCGCGGCAGATCGGACTTCTCCAATACCTGCTGGAGCGCTTCGACCACGTCGCGTTCGAGCGCGTCTGCTCCGGAATCGGTGTTCCCAACATCTACGACTACCTTCGCGAGAAGGAGAACATCCCCGAGAGTCCCGCGGTCGCGGAAAGGATCGCCGCGGCCAAGGATCGTACGCGGGCGATCCTCGATGCCGCCGTCGATCCCGGCCATCCGAGCGAGCTGTGCCGCGCCACCGCCGAGACGCTGGTCTCGATCCTCGGGAGCGAAACCGGCAACCTCGCGCTGAAGGTGCTCGCGACCGGCGGGATCTACATGGCCGGCGGCCTCGCCGTGCATCTGCTGGGTCCGCTCCGCGAGCCGCGATTCATGGAGGCCTTCACGCGAAAAGGTCGGTTCAAGGACGTGATGGCGCGCATGCCCATCCACGTCATCACCAGCCGCGCGGCGCTGGCGGGAGCCGCGGCCTATGGACTGGAGAGCCTCCGCAAGGCGAACGCGGGGCCGCAGCCAGAAAGGATGTCGTCATGAGCGAGATCACCACCGGCCACGTCGCGCCGCCAGCCAAATTGAAGGCGCTCGAGGAACCCAAGGCTTCCGGCCATTCCTACGTCATCGGGCTCAGCGCGGTCGCGGCGCTCGGGGGCTATCTTTTCGGCTTCGACAGCGCCGTCATCAACGGGACCGTCGGGGCCTTGGCCTCCACGTTCGGGACCCGCGCCGCGACCACAGGCTTCGCCGTCGCATCGGTGCTGGTCGGCTGCGCGATCGGAGCGTTCACGGCCGGGAGGGTCGCGGACATCTACGGCCGGCGCCCGACGATGCTCCTGAACGCCGTCATCTTCCTGATCAGCGCGTTCGCCAGCGGCGCCGCCGGCTCGGCCGGCTTCTTCATCGGCTCGCGGCTCCTTGGGGGCCTGGCCATCGGCGCCGCCAGCGTGCTGGCGCCGATGTACATCTCGGAGGTGGCCCCCGCGGCGATACGCGGCCGCCTGGCCTCGCTGCAGCAGATGGCCATCGTGCTGGGGCTCTTCGGCGCGTTCCTGAGCAACGACATCCTCGCCCGGATCTCCGGCGGCGCGAGCGCCACTCTCTGGCTGGGCGCGCCCGCCTGGCGCTGGATGTTCTGGATGGAGGCCCTTCCCGCCGCCGCGTTCCTGGTCGGCGTTCTCTTCATCCCGGAGTCTCCGCGCTTCCTCGTCGCTCGGGGTCGCAGCGACGAGGCGCGCCGGGTCTTCGCCCGCATCGGTGGCGACGCCGACGCGCTCGTCCGACAGGTCCAGGAAGGCCTTCGCGGCGAACACAAGCCCCGCTTCTCGGACCTGCGGCTGCCCGGCTCGCGACGGCTCGCTCCGGTCGTGTGGGTGGGAGTGGGGCTGGCCGTGTTCCAGCAGCTCGTCGGGATCAACATCATCTTCTACTACGGCGAGGTGCTCTGGAGGGCGGCGGGGGCGACGGAGCAGTGGGCGCTCCGGATCAACCTCCTCACCGGCCTGGTCAACATCCTGGCGACCATTCCAGCGATCGTCCTCATCGACCGCGTGGGTCGCAAGCCGCTCCTGCTCGCGGGCTCGGTCGGCATGGCCGTGACCCTGGGGGCCATGGCGCTCGTCTTCGCCACCGCCGGGAAGGGCGCCGACGGCAATCCGCTCCTCACGCACGGCGCAGCGGTGGCGGGGCTCGCGGCGGCCAACCTGTACATCGTCGCGTTCGCGATGTCGTGGGGGCCCGTGATGTGGGTGCTCCTCGGTGAGATGTTCCCAAACCAGATGCGCGGCGCGGCCCTGGCCGTCTCCGGGGCCAGCAACTGGGCGGCCAACTTCGCCGTGACCGTCACGTTCCTGCCGCTGATGGGCTTGGCCGGCCTGTCCGGAGCGTACGCGCTCTATGCCCTGGCCGCGGCCGTCTCGGTGCCATTCGTGTGGAAGGCCGTGCGCGAGACGAAGGGCAAGACGCTCGAGCAGATGGCGTAACGAGTGGCTGCGGCCGACACCGAGAAGCCGATGGGCAAGACACCTTCCGATGAACAGTGGTGTTCAGCTCCTCTGCCTCTCCACCCTGATCTCGATCGTCGGCCCGGTCGGGGGCAGCGACCTCCGAGCGCAGACGACACCCCCGTCTCCGGGAAAGCCCTGGTCTCCACCGGGGCTGGAGGTCTACGAGAAGGACCTGGCCGATCGACGGCTCGGCGACGAGGAGGCCGCGAAGATCGACCCCGACAAGGTCTACGACCTCCCCGAGCTGATCGACATCGCCGAAACCACGAATCCCCAAACCCGCGTTGCATGGGAACGCGCTCGACAGGCAGCCGCTGCAGTCGGTCTCAGCAAGAGCGCCTATTTCCCCTACCTCGCCGCCTCCGCCTTCGCGGGCTACGAGAAGGCCTTCATTCCTTTCCCGACCCTCGAGCAGGGCCCCGGCCCGTCGGACGTGTCGGTCATCGGCGGTGGGACCCTGGGCTTCGAACTCAAGTCCGCGCGCGTCGCCCTCGACATGAAATGGCTGCTCCTGGATTTCGGGGAGCGGAGCGCGGCGAAGACCATGGCCGAAGAAGGGTTGACGGCCGCGAACGTCGGCTTCAATGCGGTCCATCAGAAGGTCGTCTTCGCTCGTCGCGCGGCGCTACTACGAATTCAATTCCGCACGCCAGAGAGTCGAGGCGGCCGAGATCTCGCAGCGCGCCGCGGACACCGTGGCCGAATCCGCGCGTTTGCGTTTCGAGCACGGGCTCGCGACACAGCCGGAGGTCCTGCAGGCCGAGGAGCTGGCTGCGCGGGAGGCCTTCGAGCTGGCGGCCGCGCGCGGCGTGATGAGCGACGCGCTCGTGGAGCTCGTGGATAGCCTGGGAGTCCTGCCGACCACGAAGCTCCAGGTGGCGGCGCTCCCCGAGCGTGCATTCGACCCGGACGCGACGGAGTCGCTGGAGGACCTCATCGACAGGGCCCTCGTGCAGCGCCCCGACCTCGTCGGCAAGCTCGCCAAGGTCCGCGCCTCGAGGGCGGCGGTGAAGGGGGCGCGGGCCGCCTACTATCCCAAGATCTTCCTGGACTCGCACGTCGGGTGGCTGGACCTGAAAATGAGCGCGAGCGGGCTCTCCCTATTTCGGCGGCGATAAGCCGGTCTACGGAGCGGGAATCCTGGTGTCCGTGCCTGTTTTCGACGGTTTCGCCCGTCGCGAAAAGCTGCGCATCGCAGAGTCGGAGCTCCAGGCGAGCGAGGACGAGCTGATGCACTCGCGGGATTCCGTCATGCGCGAGGTCTGGAAGGCCCGGACGCAGGTCGACACGGCTCTGGACAAGCTTGAGTCCGCCGAGAAACTCATCGCCGCTTCGGAAAGCGCATTCGCCGCGTCGCTCGAAGCCTACAAACACGGTCTGGCCACGTACGTGGAGGTCTCGAACGCCCAACGCAGCGTCGCCTCGGCGCGCAGCGTCATGGTGGACACTCGATCCGCGGTCTACACCAGTCTCACGAACCTGGCGCTGACCGTGGGAGACCTCGCGAGACCGACCCCGAACCCGGGAGCGCAGCCGTGACACGCCATTCGCCCCAGATCGACGTCTTCGGATCCTACTTCCCGGCCTGGATGGTCTGCATCGTCGTCGGGATCGTCCTGACCGTGGTCGTCCGGCAGGTGCTCGTGGCCCTCGAGATCGACCCTCACCTGCGTCCCGCCGGGCTCGTGTACTTGTCGTCTGACGGTCGTTTTCGCCCTGAGCATTCGGCTCGTTTTCTATTGAGGCTGGCATGCAGCGACCGCACCGAATCCGAAGCGGCCTCGGCTGGCGCCGAAAGACGCCAAGACGCGGGCAAGCCAGCGGGGCGCATCCTGGCGGGCCGTCTCCTCAGCATCGGCGCGATCGCGTCCGCCGTCGTGCTGTCATTCTGGGTCTGGAAGCTGAAGGAGCGGCATCCTCGCACGGACGACGCGGTGGCGCGGGCCAACGTCGTCGGCATCGCGCCGCGCGTGCGCGGCCAGATCATCGCCCTCCACGTGGTGGACAACCAGGCTGTGAAGCAGGGAGACCTGCTTTTCGAGATCGACCCGGATGACTACGAGCTCGGCCTGAAGAGGGCGCAGGCGGCGCTCGCGACGCTGGATCGGCAGATCGTCGTCGCGCGCTCCCATGATGCGCAGTTGCGCCTCCAGGTCGGCGCGGCGCGCGCCGGCGTGGACCGCGCCAAGGCCGAGCTGAAGCAGGCAGGGGACACGCTGGATAGGCTCCAGCCGCTCCTCCCGAGCGGCTTCGCGAGGGCAGAGGACGTGGACCGGGCGCAAACGGCCAAGCGAGTCGCCGCGTCGTCGGTGGCGGCCGAGGAAAAGAGGCTCGATCAGGCACGAGTGGCCGAGAGCGAGCTCGAGACGCTGGTCGCAGAGCGCGAGGGCGCGCTCGCCGCGGCCGATCTCGCGGCCCTGGAGCTCTCATACTGCAAGGTGGTCGCGCCGTTCCCCGGCCGGGTCGTCAACCTCAACATCTCCGTCGGCGCGTTCGCCTCGGCGGGGATCCCGGTGTTCTCCCTGCTCGACACGCGGAAGTGGTACGTCATGGCGAACTTTCGCGAGGGAGAGCTTCCCTTCATTTCGCCGGGGACGCGGGTGGAGCTCTACCTGTCCTCTCTGCCGAGGCGTCGCTTCACCGGAACCGTGCAGGGTGTGGGGTGGGCCGTCGCGCCGACAGACACGATCGACCTCCCTCATGGTCTGCCGCTCGTGAAGCGCGAGCTCAACTGGGTCCACATCGCGCAGCGGTTCCCGGTTCGCATCGAGGTGGAGAAGCCGGACCCGGACATCTTCCGGATGGGCGCGTCGGCCGTCGTGACGGTGAGATGAGCACTCTCGCGGAGAGCCTCGGGGCTCTGCACGCGCCTCCAACACGGTGGCTCTGGCTCGCTCGGGAGATGGCGCCCTCGAAGGAGCGTTGGAACTTCACCATCCGTCTGGTCGTCTCCGTCGTGACGGTCGTGGTCCTGTCGATGGCTCTCCAGACGCCCTTGACCGCGTTCTCCGCCTACATGGCCTTCTTCATATCCAAGGAGAACCGCGCGATCACGACGATCGTGGGCGTCCTGGGCTGCGTTGGCGCGACCATCTCAATCGCGGCGAGCATCTTCATCTACCGCTACACGTTCGATTACCCGGAGTACCGGATCCCGGCCATGGCCGCAGCGGTGTTCGTCGGCATGTGGCTGTCCCGCGTGCTGACGATCGGCCCGCTCGGGTTCGTCATCGGATTTCTCGTCGGGCTGATCCAGAGCATTTCGGACGGCATTCCCACGGCGGACGTCCTCGTCCGGCAGGTTCTCTGGTTGTGGGTGGTCGTCAACCTGGGCTTCGCGGTCACCGTCATCGTGAACATCGTGCTTCTGCCCGCCGATCCGCTCGTGGCGCTCGAGAAAGGGCTGAGGCAGCGGCTCGAGCTCACGATCGCCGCGCTCCGGCGAGTGCTCGGCTCGGACGTCGTCGGCGGGGACGGGGATGATGTCCTGGTCGACCTCGCTTCGCGCGGGAGCGCTTCACTGGAGCAGAATCTCAAGCTGGCCGCGCTCAAGCAGCCGGCCCGGGCCCGACGCGCCGCTCTGGCCGCCGCGATCCGCGAGTCGGATCGCCTCATCGTCGCTGCGGCGAATCTGGGCCTGCGAGAACCCATCCCGCTGCCGGAGCCGGACCGCGCGGCCGCCGAGAGACTCGTCTCGACGCTGACTCGGCTGAGGCGGCATCCCCTCGACGGCGACGACTCCGCGGAAGTCTCCGCCGCGGCCGACGTCGCGCCGACGCTCGTGGAGCTGCGCGAGATGCAGAGGGCCTCGCTCGCGCTTCGTGACGCCCTGGGTGCCCGCGACGGTGACGCCCGAGGCCGGCTCGAAAGAGCGGCGCCGACTCTTCGTTCCCGACGCGTTCTCGAACAAGGACCACGTTCGTTTCGCGCTCAAGGTCAGCCTCGCGGCGATGACCTGCTACGTCATCTACATGGGTGTGGATTGGCCGGGGATCCGGACCGCCTTCATCACGTGCTGCTTCGTGGCGCTGGAGAGCACGGGCGCGACCATCCGGAAGGCGTGGCTCCGCCTCGCCGGATGCGCGCTGGGCGGAGCGTTGGGATTCCTGTCCATCATTTATCTCATTCCGCACATGGAGAGCATCGTCTCGCTTGCGCTCCTCACCGCGGCGGGGTCGGCGCTCGCCGCTTGGATCGCGGCTGGGAGCGAACGGATCTCCTACGCGGGTCTGCAAATTGCGCTGGCCTTTTTCCTGTGCATCTTTCAAGGCTTCGCGCCCGACACCGATTTCGACACGATCCGGAACCGCGTCGTCGGCATCGTGGTCGGGATCCTCGTTTCATCGGCGGTATTCCGCTATGTCTGGCCCGAATGGGCAATCGTCAAGATGCGGGTCGCGCTCGCTCGAATCCTGCGAGGTCTCGCACAGCTCGTGCGAATCCCGGCGACGTCTCCGCCTCCGCCTCCGCCTGCGGAAGCCGAGAAGGCCGCACTGGAGAAGCTTCGTGTTGACCTGGCGAACGATCTGAACGGTGCTCTGGGTCTCTCGGAGCTGGCGGATCTGGAGGGCGCGGCACCCCCCGTCGCGAAAGGCCTTTCGCCTGAGAAGGCTCGGAAGATCACCGAGCGGGCGCAGGAAATTTACCTGACCGCGGCGATCCTCGCCGGCGAGACTGGTCTCGAGGACTGGTATCGGCTCGATGAGTCCGCGCGATCCGCCGATCTGGCCGCGCGAGGCGCGATCTCCGAGCGTTTCAGCCGCGCGGCGGATGCCATCGAGGCGGAACGACCGCCCCAGGGCGTCGCGCGCGACGGGGAGACGAAAATCCCGCTGCCCGATTCCGGGAAAGGACAGCGTCTTTCTCTCGTTCGGCGGCTCCTGGAACGAACCGAGCGAATCGACACGATCGCCCCAGTCGGAGGGCCATAGAGCGTTGGGACTTCCAAGTCAACAATTGATAGATTTCGCAGAGCGCCGTGGCGGCAAGGTCCATGCGCCCGGCTCTGCATCCGATTTGGCGAGCGCGATGAAGAGCGAGGCCGTCCACGCCGAACGTGAGCAGCTTGGTGGGGGTGCCGAGATGACCTACGAGACGCTCCGGGTGAGCCATGAGGGCGGAGTCATGTTCGCGGAAATCGCGGCGCCGCCCATGAACCTTCTGGGTCCCGAGATGGTCCGCGACCTGGTCTCACTCATACAGCAGGCCGAGGCCGACCGCGCCGTCCGGGTGCTCGTGTTCCGAAGCGGCGACCCGGACTACTTCATCGCCCACGTCGATGTGACGCGGATCAGCGAGTACCGGGACGCGGCGGCGAAGTTGACTGGCGAAGGGTCGATCGGTCTGCTGTTTCGATATCTGAGCGCGAGCCGCCTCGTCACCATCGCCCAGATCGAAGGTCGGGTGCGCGGTGCGGGCAGCGAGTTCGTGCTGGCGTGCGACATGCGCTTCGCCGCGCGAGAGTCAGCGATTTTCGGTCAGCCGGAGCAGGGACTGGGATTGGTTCCGGGAGCGGGCGGAATCCAGCATCTGACGCGCCTGATGGGCCGCGGGCGGGCGCTCGAGGTCGTGTTGAGCGGTGAGGACTATGACGCCGATCTGGCCGAACGGTACGGCTGGATCAATCGGGCGATGCCCGCCGCGGACCTCGGCGAATTCGTCCGATCCCTGGCTCTGCGGATCGCCGGGTTCCCGGCCGCCGGCCAGGCCCTGGCGAAGGAGCGTGTGAACGCGATCGCGCTCGCTCCCGCCGATGACTTCCGTCGCGACTCTGACCTTTTCATCCAATGCGCACGGGACCCCGAGGCGCAGGCCCGGACCGGTGCTGCGATGAAGCGCGGTCTCCAGAACCGAGACGCGGAGATCGCCCTGGGCCGCATGTTGGGTTCTCTGAAGACCTGAGTCCCGAGAGGGCCATCAGCAAGAGGAGGGTGAGGATGAGGAGGAGACGGATCGCAGCACTCGTAGCTATCGCGGCAGCGTTCGGCGTGTTGGCCATCCTGGCGGTTCCGAAGCAAGACAAGTATTCGCTTCAAGTACCGGACGGGCTCTCATTCTCCGACTTCCGGGGTTACGAAACCTGGGAACTGGTCTCCCTGAGTCACAGCGACGAGACGCTCAACGTGATCCTCGGAAATCCCGTCATGATCAAGGCCTACCAGGACGGCTTTCCCGGCAACGGCAAGCCGTGGCCCGACGGCGCCAAGACCGTGAAGATTCAGTACTTTCCCAAGCAGAGCAAGGAGGCGCCGTTCGATGTGGCAATTCCGGACGGCCTGAAGGATGTCGCTTTCATGGCGAAGGATGGCAAGAGGTTCGCCGACGGCGGTGGATGGGGGTACGCCCAGTTCGACTACGACGCCGCGTCCGACAGCTTCAAGCCCAATGGAAAAGGCGCCAAGTGCGGGGTCTCGTGCCACTCGGCCGTGAAGGCCAAGGACTACGTTTTCACCGCCTACGGAAAGAGGTAGTGCGGAGCAGTCGCGGGCACCATGCGCGGATGATCGACGATTGTCGGGTTGATGATCGGCCCAACGCTTGCCGCTTGAAGGCCAAGGCGCGCCCCGGGCCCATTCGGGAGACGAGAACCATGGAAACGGTAACGTATGAAAAACGGATCACGGCTCTTCTGGTGATCGATCCGTATAACGACTTCATCTCCGACCGCGGCAAGGTCTGGCAGCGCTTGAAGGGCGTGGCGGAGGCCAACGGCTGCGTCTCTCACATGCAGCAGGTCCTGACGGCTGCGCGGAACGCCGGTGTCCGCGTGTTCTATGCGCTCCATCATCGATACCGTCCCGGCGACTACGAGACGTGGAAGTACATTGCGCCGGTCCAGAAGGCCGCGTGGTCATCCCGGGTCTTCGAGTACGGGACCTGGGGCGGTGAGATCCGGCCCGGGTTCGAGCCTCAGCCGGGTGACGTCGTCGCCCAGGAACACTGGTGCTCCAGCGGCTTTGCCAACACGGATCTGGATCTGCAACTCAAGAAGCATGGCATTCAGAAGGTCGTCGTCATGGGGCTGATCGCCCATACGTGCGTGGAATCCACGGTGCGCTATGCCGCTGAGCTCGGCTACGAGGTCACGATGGTCAAGGACGCGACCGCGGATTACTCCGATGTCGAGATGCGCGCCGCGCTCGAGGTCAACATACCGAACTACGCCAGCGCCATCGTGACCGCAGCTGAGCTGGTCGATGCGATCGCGCCGAGCGGCGAGGCCTCCGGCCCGTAAGTTCCATGAAGAAGGGTCCGTACGTCGCCTTCGCCCTGCTCGGCGTGATCTGGGGAAGCAATTTCATCTTCATGAAATGGGCCGTCAAAGACATTACGCCGAGCCAGATCGTGCTTCTGCGCGTTGTGTTCGGCTTCCTCCCGATCGTCGGCGTTGCGCTGGCGAAACGAGCGCTGCGCTGGGATCATCTCCGCTACGTCCATCACTTCATCGTCATGTCCGTTCTCGCAACGGTTCTGTATTACCTGGCGTTTGCCAAAGGGACCGCCCTCCTTCCGTCGAGCATCGCGGGTTTGCTGAGCGGTGCGATCCCTTTGTTCACCTTCATTTGTGCCTGGCTGTTTCTGAGGGAGGAGCGACTGACCCTGACGAAAGCCGCCGGGGTGGCTCTCGGTTTTCTCGGCGTGCTGCTCATCGCTCGTCCCTGGTCCAGTTCTGGCGCGATCGATCCCGTGGGCGTCGCCTGCATGATGATCGGCTCGGTGAGTGTGGGGTGCTCGTTCGTTTACGCCCGACGATTCATCACCCCGCTGAAGCTCCCGGCCGTTGCGTTGACGACGTATCAGATAGGGCTCGCCATGATTTTCTTGTTTTTGGCGACCCGGCTGAACGGAATTGGAGCCGTGTTCGCCGATACACGCGCCTGGACGGGCCTGATTTTCGGTCTGGGGCTGTGCGGGACGGGTATCGCCTACGTCATCTACTACTACATCGTTGAGAACCTCGGAGCGGTCGCCGCTGCAGGCGTGACCTACATCCCGCCTGTCGTCGCGCTTCTGATCGGTGTCGTTCTGGCGGGGGAGGTCGTTCATCCGCTGAGCTACCTCGCCATGGTCCTTATTCTGTCGGGCGTGGCTCTTCTGCAGTACGGCAGCCGGAGAGTGGCGATGTCGAAGGGATAGGGATTTGCTCGGCTGCTCGCTGACGTTGGTCTGCCCCCCGACGCTCACCGAAAAGGTCGTCGAACGGGCTTTCCGCTAGGGCTGGTAAAGCTGGAGTCCGAACGTCTTGACCAGGAAGACCGCCATCTGCCCTCGCGTGCTCTGACCGTCAGGGCAATAGAGCAGGGGAGACGCCTGGCAACCCCCGGTCACTTGCCTTGCGTAGAGCTCTTCGATCCAGGGGGCGAAGATGTCGGCTTGCGGCACATCTCCGAACAGTCCGACGGCCGGCGGGGGAGAGTAGACGGCTCCTTCATCCGTCTTCAGGAGAAAGACGGCCATCTGCTTGCGAGTCACCGAGGCGGCCGGGCAGTAGTTGCCTCCACCGCAACCTCCGGTGATGTTCATGCCGGCGAGCTCTTCGATCCAGCTCGCGAATGGGTGTGACACCGGGACGTCGGGAACACGGCACCGGTCGCGGGGGGAGGGACGTGGTCGGCACCAAACCTTGCCTTGAGAAGAAAGACGGCCATCTGGCCACGGGTCACGGCGCTCTCCGGGCAGTACGCGTCTGTCGAACAACCACCGGTCACGCCGTTGTGGAACAGCGTTTCGATGAATCGATAGAAGCCATGCGACACCCCGACGTCGGTGAAGCTCTCGCCGACGTGCAGCGTCCAGGTCTTCGTGGCTCCGGTGGGCGTCACCGTCTCCAGGATCGTGCTGTCCCAGTGCGGGGCCGGACGGCTGGAGGCGGCGATGTTCAAGGAGTAGCAGTCGGTGCCGCAGCTCGCCACATCGCCGGCAGCGATGGTGCCGTAGTCGGCGGCGGCGTCGAGGATGGTGTACGTCGGGCCGGCCGGCCCGGTGAAGTTGGACACGCCACCGGTCACGGCCATGGCCGCGGCGCTCGTATTGCGCCAGCCGGGTGCCATGACGACCGTCTCGTCGGGCTCGAGGACGCCGTTGCCGGCGGCGTCGACGGCCAGCGAGACCGGCGCGCTCGCCACGCTGAGCAAGAGAACGATGGCGTTATCCAGTCCGCTCGGCGGCAGGCCAATGGCGGCCGCGACGTCCGGCTGGCCGTCGGCGTTGAAGTCGGCGACGGTGCCCAGGCCCGGTGTATTTCCAATGCCGTAGCGCTGCTGCGGAGCCAGCGCGCCGTTGCCCGTGTTCAAGAAGACCGAGATGTCGTTCGAGGCATAGTTGAAGCTCAGCAGGTCGACGTGGCCGTCGCCGTCGAAGTCGGCGACGTCGAGATCGTCGCTGATGCGGAGGGACTCGGCCGTGTTCGAGCCGCGCTGGGTCTGGGCAGGAGCGAAGCTGCCGCCGCCCAACCCGAGCGCCGTGGCGACATCGACCTCGAAGACTTCGCTCTGGTCCAGGATCATCCCGACATCCTGGTTGCCGTCGTTGTTGAAGTCCGCCAGCGTGAATTTGTAGGGGCTGGTGCTGCTGATCACCGGCATTCCGAATGAGAAGTTGCCGTTGTTCGGAAAAACACCCATGCCCGTGCCGAGTGCGGTCACCAGGTCGAGATCGCCATCGCCGTTCAGGTCCGCGCCGGCCATGCCGCGGGCGAAACCGGCGCTCGATTCCAGGGTGGCGGCGAGGGCGAAGATCATGTTCCCGTCGTTGCGGAAGACGAAGATGCGCGGCAGCGGCACGCTGGGGCAACCCTGCTCCTCGGTCAGGACCACGTCGCGATCGCCGTCCCCGTCCAGGTCGAACGCATCGATCGAGCCCTGGCCGCAGGAGCCCACCGGCTGGACGACGACGGCGGCGAACGTGCCGTCTCCGTTGTTGACGGCGGTGCCGAAGTTGTACGGCGGGTAGTTGTCGTCCGGCGCCAGCAGCATGTCGACGAAGCCGTCGCCGTTCAGGTCGCGCAGCTTGATGTCGCCGAAGTTCCGTGGGGGCGGGTACGTGTAGGAGTCCCCGGGCACGAACGTGCCGTCGCCGTTGTTTTTCAGCACCACGATCACGGCGTCGTTGGAAGCGATGTTGAACCCGTTGTTGGTCACGATGTCGATGTCGCCGTCGTTGTCGATGTCCGCGCTCTCGACCGCGTCGTTCATTGAGGCGAGCGGGTAGCGGGTCAGGATGCGGAAGGTGCCGCTGCCCGGGTTCGCGTGGACGGTCAGCGCCGCGGAGAACCCCGCGACGGTTGCCACGTCCACGTCGCCGTCGCCATCCGCATCGAACGCGGCGGCGGCGTAGGTCCACTGCTCCGCCTCGTAATAGGCCGGTGCGTCGAACGAGCCCGTCCCGTTCGATGGCAGGACCACGTAGCCTTCGGACGCGCGTCCCGACGGCGTGCTGGCGATGATGTCCGCAAAGCCGTCGCCGTTGAGGTCGGCGGTTGCCAATGAATATGGATCGGAGACGAAGTTCCCCATGAGGTAGGCCTCATGCGCGCCGAACGATCCCTCGCCGTCGTTGCGCCGGATGGTGATTGCGCCGGCGGTGACGCTGCCGTCCTCATAAAACCCGCCGCTGATCAGATCGGCATCGCCGTCGTTGTCGAGGTCCCGGAGCGCCACCCGGGTGCGGGCGCTCGGAAATCCGCCCGGCGCGGCTTCGTACGCCACCGGCTCGGCAAAGACGCCGGACCCGTCGTTGATGAGGATGGAGAGGTAGGTCACGTTGTTGTCCTGGAACCCGCCGACAGCGAGATCCAGGTGGCCGTCGCCGTCGATGTCGTCGGCGGCCAGATCCTCGACGCGCATCTCCAGCGCGATGTCCGTTTTGGGCAGGAAACCGGCGCCGGCGCCGGCTCTGCCCGTTGTGCTCGAGGAAGGAGACCGTCCTCGCGCCGAAGGCATAGTTGGCGGTCGCCACGTCCGGCTTGCCGTCGCCCGTGAAGTCGTCAACGACAATGCCGACGGGGGCTAATCCGGTCGTGAATTCGTCGGGCGCGGCGAGCGTGCCGGCGCCGTTGTTCCGCCAGACGAGCAGCTTGGCCTGGTCGTCGTTCACGCCGCGAATGGTCGCAAAGGCGTCCAGGTCGCCGTCCCCATCGAAGTCGCCCAGCGCAACCTCGCCCACGGACCGGTTCTGCGCCAAAGCGTAGTAGACCGGTGGCAGGTAGGTGCCGTCGCCGGTGTTCTTGAGGACGGACACGCCCGGACCGCCGAAGAAGAACTGTCCGACCAGTACGTCGAGGTCGCCGTCGCCGTCGAGGTCCCCGGCGGCGAGCGAGACCGGAATGAAGCCTTCTGGATAGCTCCCGGTCACGAAGGCGCGCCAGGGCGCGTCCGGCCAGAGGGGAGCCTGGGCTCTTGCCGCGGACGCCCCCAGGAGCGTCGCTGCGACCGCCCATGCGATCTCGAAGCGGGCGATTCTCCCCAGGTGGGTGGACATATGGCCCCTTTCGGCCGGGTCAAGAGCCCGGCTCCCTGCACCTGATGCGGGGATCTCTCGCGTTGTCTCCGTCCCGGGACTGGTCGCTCAGGTGGTTCGGCCCGAAGGCGGAAGAGTCTTCCTCCGGATTCGTATCGGCGCCGTGGGATTTGCGATCCAGGCTTTCGGGGCGCCGATCACCCTTGATATCCCGATCTTCCGGCGCCTCTCCGCCTTTCACGCGCCTCTTAGATTTCAAATCCTCCCGCCTCCGACCCAATCCTCTCGGCGAATGACGAGAAGTCGCCCTGTCACCGCAGGGGCCGAAAAGCCGCGCGCACTTCCACTGAAAAGATCTCTGGCTGTTCCCACGCCGCAAAGTGGCCGCCCTTGGCCAGCCTGTTGTAGTAGATGAGCTTCGGATACGCCTTCTCCGTCCAGCTCCGCGGGGCTTGATACAGCTCCTCCGGGAAGGCGCTCACGGCCGCCGGGATGGGAACGTTTTTCGGGGCAAAGAAGGGGAGCTTGCTTTCCCAGTACAGCCGGGCCGACGAGACGGCGGTGTTGGTCAACCAGTAGAGCGTGATGTTGTCCAGGACATCGTCGCGCGTCAGCCCGTCGGACTGTCCATCGAAGACACGCGCGAGCATCGCCAGACTCTGGGCGTCGTGGTCGAGCATCCAGGCGGCCAGCCCCACGGGTGAATCCGCGAGCGCGTACAGCGTCTGCGGGCGATTCGCCATCTCGTTGGCGTAGCCCAGGCCGTGCTTGTAGAAGTAGGCGAGCTGCTCGTATGCGTGCTTCTCGTCGGCGGAAAGACCCGATGGCACGGGCGCACCGGCAAAGGCTGCGCTGTTGATCTCCGCCGGTACGGTGGCAGGCATGTTGGTGTGGATGCCGATCAACTCCGGAGCTCCGAGCAAAGCCATCTGTTCCGTGACCGCGTTTCCCCAGTCGCCGCCCTGGGCGACGAAGCGCGTGTATCCGAGGCGCTTCATCAGCACGATCCACGCACGGGCGATTCGGATCGGATCCCACCCGAGCACGGTCGGCTGTCCGGAAAACCCGTAGCCCGGCAGTGAAGGAATCACGATGTCAAAGGCGTCCGACGCATTCCCGCCGTGAGCCGTGGGATTGGTCAGCAGATCGATGATTTTCAGCTGCTCGATGATGGAGCCCGGCCATCCGTGAGTCACGATGAGAGGCAGAGCCCTGGGATCCTTCGACCGGACATGAATGAAGTGGATGTCGACCCCATCGATGGTCGTGACGAATTCCGGGAGCGCGTTGAGTTTCGCCTCGCACTTTCGCCAGTCGTACTCGGTCCCCCAGTAACGAGCGAGTTTCTGCATCGTCGCGAGAGGCACGCCTTGCGACTGATCCGAGACGACCTCCTTATCGGGCCACCGGGTTGCCGCAATACGTCGTTTCAAGTCGGCGAGCGCTTCGTCCGGGAAGTGGACGCGGAAGGGGCGGATCGCCTGATCTCCGGTTGCGGCCGCCTTTGCGGCCTGCGCGCTGAGAGCCCTAGCTCCGGCAAACAGGAAGGTAGCGGCGAGAGCGAACCTGGTGAGTTGTCCCGAGAAGCGTTTCTCCATGTGGATGCCTCCTTCGCGGCTCCAGTCTAGGCGACGCGGATCAACGGCTGTGGAATTCGCTCCAATTGCGACGCGCCGGGCGGCATCCGGACGCGGCATGCGGAGGGGACATAGACTCGGTCGTGGCCGCGATTCGGAACCCGCGCGAAGGCCACCCGTAGAAGCCGGCGCCAGGCGTCGGGGGAGGAATGGCATGAAGCGCAAGGCATCGGTTCAGTGGCGAGGGGATCTCAAGACCGGGAAGGGAACAGTATCGACCGAGAGCAGTGTTCTGCAGGACACGCCCTACTCGTTCGCGAAGCGATTCGGAGACGAGAAGGGAACCAACCCCGAGGAACTCGTCGCCGCCGCTCATGCCAGTTGCTTCACGATGGCTCTGTCCGCCGAGCTGGGCAAAGCCAACCTGGTGCCCGAGCGCCTCAGCACGACCTGCACCATCACGCTCGACAATGCGGACGGAGGCTGGAGCATCACCGAATCCCACCTGGAGTTGACGGCGAAGGTGCCGGGCGCCACGGAGGAGTCGTTTCGCAAAGCGGCCGAAGCTGCCGAAACCGGCTGCCCGATCTCGAAGCTCTTCAAGACGAAGATCACGCTGGACGCCAGGCTGGAGCCGTAGCCGAGGGACGAGCTTTCGTAACCCCAATCACTGCGCTGATGCCTGGAAGGGAAGCACCGCAATGATACGAACCGCGTTCTTCCTGGTGGCCCTGGCCACGGTTGCGGGGGTCGCTTCGACCCCCTCCGTATCGGGGCGGAGCGATGAGGCGGCCGGGCCGGTCTTCGTCACGGAGGTTCCTTCCGGATACCGCGACTGGAGGCTCATCTCGGTGGCGCACGAAGAGGGCAACCTCAACGACATCCGCGCCATCCTCGGCAACGATGCAGCCATCAAGGCCTACCGGGAGGGGAGGCTTCCGTTCCCCGAGGGCGCGATCATCGCCCGGATCGCCTGGAATTACGTCCCGTCGGAAGAAAACAACAAGGTCTTCGGCCGCGACCAATCGTTCGTTCCCGGGGACCCTCCGGAGTGGTACCTGCAGTTCATGGTCAAGGACTCGAGAAAATTCGCTGCGACCGGTGGCTGGGGCTACGCACAGTTCGACAAGGACGGCAAGCCGGCGAACGAGAAGGCGATGAAGACCTGCTATCCCTGTCACGAGGCGATCAAAGACCGCGACTTCGTCTTCACCAGGTACGCGCCTTGATATCCACGGAAACCTGAGGGACGCGAACGGGAGAGAGACCGCCATGAACTCGCGAACCTTGATGACGTTGAGAATCGCCGCGGCTCCGCCACAAAAGCTGGGTGCGGTGCCTCATGGCGTTCGCAGCTTCGTGCCAGTGACGGGAGGGGATTTCGAAGGCCCTCGACTTCGAGGCAGGATCCTGCCCGGGGGAGGGGACTGGCTGTTGGTGCGCTCCGACGGTGTTCTGGAGCTGGACCTCCGCATCACCCTGGAGACGGACGATCATGCGCTGATCTCCATGACGTTTCAGGGGCTGCGTCACGGTCCGCCCGACGTGATCGCGTGCTCTCGGCCGGGGAGAGGTCGTCGATCCTGCGCGTTACTACTTTCGAACGCTTCCGAGGTTCGAGACCTCGGCGGAGGCATACACATTCCTGAACCGCATCGTCAGCGTCGGTCTGGGGGAAGCTCGTCCGGACGGAGCGGTCCACAGGATCGACGAGATCCTCTGACGAGGTTGCGACGCCACGTCGGAACGGCTGTCTTCGGGTCCAAGGACCTTCGCGCCAGCCCGCGTTTCCCTGCACTCCGAGGATTGACAGGGCCTCCAACTGGTCTATGATTGCGGGTACTTTCGTTTACTTTTGTTTATTTGCAAGTGCCGTGCGAAGGGGGGTCTCGAGCGAGCGTCAACGGAACCGACGTTCCGTAGGGCCCCTGGCTCGCTGGCTCCTTCCCGCCCGGAAGATCCAAGGCGGTCGGACCAAAGGAGAGGAAATGAAGAACTCTCGACGTCTTCCGATCTGGCTCATCCTGCTCGGCTTCGTGGCGATCCCGTCTCTGGCGCAGGTCGACACCGGGGCAATTCTGGGCACGGTGCGGGACCCGAGCGGCGGGGTCCTCCCGGGTGCCACGGTGACGCTGACCCATAAACAGACGGGCATCGTCACCCGAGCGACCACCGACAGCCGTGGCAACTACGAAGCGGTCGGTCTGGCGATCGGAACCTACAACGTGATCGTGTCCCTTCAGGGGTTCCGAGGGGCCACCCGGGAGAACGTCGACGTGCGGATCCAGGACCGGCTCCGGATCAACTTCTCCCTCGAGGTCGGAGGCGCGACCGAGGCCGTGGTCGTCACCACCGAGGCGCCGATCCTGCAGACACAGGAGGGATCTCTCGGCCAGGTCATCGAGACCAAGCAGATCCAGGAGCTGCCCGTCAGCGGGCGCAGTTTCATTCCTCTCGCCGCTCTCGCGCCCGGCGCTTTTCAGTTGGGCGGCGAGACCAACGGCAACGCGGGAGAGGAGGACACGCTGATCGTCAACGGGATGCGGGCCTCCTCGGTGAACTACCTGCTCGACGGGGTGGACAACAACAACAACGACAGCCCCGGCCACCCGATCATCGAACCCAACCTCGACGCCATCGCGGAATTCAAGGCGCAGACATCGAACTACTCAGCGGAGTTCGGCCGAAGCGGCGGCGCCGTCATCAACATGACGATCAAAGCCGGAACCAATGCCCTGAAGGGCACGGCCTTCGTCTTCGGGCACGAGGGCGCGCTCGATTCGCGGGACTATTTCGCCGACCCGAACGAACCGAAGCCGCCATTCCACTACTACCAGTACGGCGGAACGGTCGGCGGGCCCATCGCTCCCGGGAAGGCGTTCTTCTTCGCCGATTTTCAGGGCACGAATCAGACGCGCTCGGACACGCTGACCTTCACGGTGCCGACCGATCGGCAGCGGAATGGGGACTTCTCCGAAGAGGGCAATCCGGTCATCATCAATCCGCAGACCGGCGAGCCTTTCACGGGCAACGTCATCCCGGTGGATCAGATGTCGCCTCTCGCGCGGAATTTCATCGACCTCTATCCCAGCCCCAACCGAGAGGGTCTGAGCAACAACTACGTCGTCTCGCCGACCGTCACGCAGAACACCTATCAGGGCGATCTGCGTTTCGACGACAACATCACCAACAGCGATCAGGTCTTCGGCCGCGGCTCCTACGTCCATCAGGGGCGCGTGATACCGGCCCCGCTGCCGGGGATCGCCGGCGGCGGCGACTATGGAACCGGCGACACCACGCGGGAGACCTGGGGCGCGGCCGCCGGATACTCGAAGACGTTCACCGAACGCACGTTCAACGAGTTTCGCGTCGGATTCAACCAGCTGTCGACGAGCGTCGGCGTTCCGATCGGAGGCACCTTCATCCCGCCGCCCAGCCTTCAGGTTCCCGGAGTTCCGCTGGATCCGAGGGTGAACGGCCTGACGGTCTTCGCTCCCGATAACTACGCGTTCATCGGCGATCCCGAGTTCAACCCGACGTACACGGAGAGCCAGGAGCTCGGGCTCGTGGACACCTTCACCTACCTCATCGGCAATCACAACGTCCGCGCCGGCGCCTCGGTGCGGCAGTCGAAGTTCGACCTCTTTCAGATTCCGCAACCCCGGGGCGCTTTCCGGTTCAGCGGCGAGTTCACGGGGGAACCGCTGGCCGACGCGTTCCTCGGATACGCGTCGCAGACGGACATCCAGAACATCACCGACGTGGCGAACACGACCTGGTACTACGCGGCGTTTCTCCAGGACGACTGGCGGATCACCGACAACCTCACGTTGAACGTGGGCCTGCGCTACGAGTACACGACGGGCACGACGGAATCGCAGGACCGCCAGAGCAATTTCGATTTCGCGACGGGGCAGATTCTGGTGGCCGAACCAGGACGGGAACTCGCGGAGTCTCATCAACGTCCAGGAGAACAACGTGGCGCCCCGCATCGGATTCGCGTGGACGCCCGGCGGGACCGGCCAGTGGGTGGTTCGCGGCGGCTGGGGCATGTTCTACAACAACCAGGAGCCGCGCACGGCGTTCCAGCTCGGCTTCAATCCGCCGTTCTTCTTCTCGGTCAGCCGCTTCAGCGACTTCGGCGTCACGCCCGCGGCCATCGTCGATCAGGGATTCCCGTCGGTCAATCCCGACGACGCGGAGTTTCCGCTGCTGATCACCGTAGACCAGGATTTCAAGACGCCCTACTACGAACAGTGGAACCTGGCCGTGCAGCACTACCTGTTCTGTGACATGGCGGTCGAAGTGGCGTACGTCGGAACGCGCGGGTTGCACCTGCAAGTTCTGCGCGACCGCAACCAGCCGACTCCGGGCCCGGGCGACGTCCAGGAGAGGCGGCCCTACCCGCTCTACGGCAACTTCGCGTCGATCGAGAACAGCGGCCGCTCGCAGTACAACGGATTCCAGTTCAAGGTGAGCAAGCGGGCGAGCTTCGGGCTCTGGTTCCTGCTCTCCTACAGCTATGGCGTGGCCAACAGCGATCAGGGCGAGATCGGCCTCAATTCGCCGTGGCCTCAGAACAGCCTCAACGTCGCTTCCGACTACGGGCGCTCGGACGGCGATCAGAGACACAAGGTCTCGGGCAGCTTCACCTACGATCTGCCCTTCGGCCAGGGACGCCCCTACATGAACACGACGGGGATCACGAACACCCTCTTCGGTGGCTGGCAGTTCGGCGGCATCATCACGTACGGCTCGGGTTCCCGTTCACGCCCCTGATCGGTTCGGACCCGTCCAACACCGGCACTTTCGGCTCGGTGCGGCCGAACCAGGTCGGGGATCCGAACGTAGCGAATCGTGCGCCGAATCAATGGTTCAATCCGGCCGCGTACGAAATCCCGGCGGACTACACGTTCGGGGACGCCGAGCGAAACAGCCTGGTGGGCCCCGACTTCTTCAACGTCGACCTCTATCTCGCCAAGCAATTCGCGCTCGACCAGGACTTCGGCCTCGAGTTCCGCATCGAGGTCTTCAACGTCGCCAACCGCGCGAACTTCGCCCAGCCGGATCCCTTCATCGACAGCGATTCGGGCGGTACGATCACGGGCCTGGCTTCACCGATGCGCGAGATCCAGTGGGGCTTTCGGCTGTACTTCTGAGCCGGACGCGGCCCCGTCGGGGTCGCGTCCCTTCTCTTTTTCCGCGGTGCTGCCGCCGGCGGCGGGTGCGGTCTCCGTCCAGGGCAAGGGGATCGAGCTCGAGTTCGACGGCCGGATGCACGGCCGCGTCATCGCGGTCTTCGACGGGAAGTCGCATGGAGCTCGGGCCCTTCTCCGCCTCGGAGACGGTGCAGAACGCCGCGGGAGAGCGCCAGCGATTTCGAATTCGTGAATCACACCGAGGAGCCCTTCTCGGATGCGATCGGGAGCGGCCGCCGGCATCGCCTCGTCGGCCGCGGGACCCGACCTCGAGAAGACTCTCGGAGATCCTGCTCTACGACGAGTGGCCGCAGGTCGCCGTGGTGCAGGCGACCTACTCCAATTCGGGGACGAAGGATGTCGCCCTCCAGTCATGGGGGCAAAGCCTCTACGAGATCGCGGCGGTCACCGGGCGACCGCGAGCCGGCGTTCTGGTCCTACCAGAGCGGCTCCTACGAGAAGCGGCCCGACTGGGTGCTTCCGGTTCCACAGGGGTTTCGCCAGGAGAACTACCTGGGGATGAACGCCTCCGACTACGGCGGCGGCACGCCGGTCGTCGACGTCTGGCGGCGCGACGTCGGGCTCGCGGTGGGCCACCTCGAGCTCACGCCGAAGAACATTTTTCTTCCCGTGTCCCGGCAGACGAGCGACCGCGCGGCGACTCTCGGCGTCAGAGCGGCCCTCACGCGGACGCTCGCGCCCGGAGACCGGTTCACGACGCTGAAGACCTTCGTCGCCGTGCATCGGGGCGACTATTTCCGGCGCTCGTCGCGTACCGGCAGCTCATGCTCCGGCAGGGGATTCGACTGCCGACGGCGCCGCCCAGCGCGTTCGAGCCGATCTGGTGCGCGTGGGGATACGGGCGGGAATTCACGACGGACCAGGTCCTCTCGACTCTGCCTCTGGTTCGCCAGCTCGGCTTCGGCTGGGCCACGCTCGACGACGGCTGGCAGGTCGCCGAGGGCGACTGGACTCCCGGTCGCCCGGCAAGTTTCCGCGGGGCGACGCCGGAGATGAAGGAGCTCGTCGACAACATCCACGCCGCGGGGTTGAAGGCGCAGCTCTGGTGGAGCCCGCTGGCCGCGGACCCGGGATCCCGGACCGCGCGCGAGCATCCGGAGTGGCTGCTGAAGAATCCGGACGGCTCGTCCCGCGAGATCACCTGGTGGGACGCGCGCTACCTCTGTCCGGCGCTCGAAAGCGTCCGGGAGGACGCCGCGGCGTTCGTCCGCAAGGCCCTCGGAGAGTGGGGCTACGACGGCTTGAAGATCGACGGCCAGCACCTGAACGGCGCGCCGCGCGTGCTTCGCGCCAGCGCACGGACACGCGTCGCCGGAGGAGGCGTCGGAGGGCGTCCCCGCGTTTTTCCGCGCCATCTGGGAGGCGGCGATCGCGACGCGGCCCGATGCGGTCGTCGAGATCTGCCCGTGCGGCACGGCGTACTCGTTCTTCACGCTCCCGTACCTCAACATGACGGTCGCCTCGGATCCCGAAAGCTCCTGGCAGGTGCGGCTGAAGGGCAAGACGCTGAAGGCGCTCCACGGGGATTCCATCGCGTACTTCGGCGATCACGTCGAGCTGTCCACCGGCGGCGAGGACTTCGCCTCGACTCTCGGTGTGGGCGGCGTCGTGGGCACCAATTTCGCGTGGCCCGGAGCTCCGGGCAAGAAGGACCAGACGCTCCTGCTGACCCGGGCGCGCGAAGAGAAATGGGCCTTCTGGATCAAGCTGTACCAGGAGAAGAGGCTCTCGCAGGGCGAATACCTGGGAACCCTCTACGACATCGGCTTCGATCGTCCCGAAGCCCACGCCGTCCGAAAAGGGGAGTCCCTCTACTACGCGTTCTACGCCGATCGTTTCAAGGGAACCGTCGAGTTGCGCGGCCTCGAGGGGCGCCGCTACCGCATTCGCGACTACGAGGCCGGCCGCGACCTCGGAGTCGTCGAGGGACCGAAGGCGACACTCGCCGCGTCCTTCAAGGATCACCTGCTTCTGGAGGCGCGGCCCGAATAGGCCCGCGTCGGCGTCTCAGCTCACGCCGCGCGTTCGCCGCAGCCGCAGAGATCCGTCCGGCTCGAGCTTCTGGTGGCAGGCCCACCGCACCGGATACCGCATTCCCTTGACCTGCAGCTCGGCGGCGAGGCGGAGACCCTCCCAACCCGTTCCGGGCGGCAGCGGCAGCCGCGCCTGACGGACCTTGCCCGGCACGGGACAGCCGGCGTCCACGCAGCCGCTGACGAGGATTTTTCCGGCGTCGTCGCGGAGCGTCAGCCGAAGCACGCCCGGAACTCCGGCGATGCCGTCGTTGGCGAAGCCCGAGCACGAGGCCCGTCTGACCCTTCCCGTCGTAGGCCCAGACCCAGGACGGCCGGACGCGGTAGCCGATGCGGCGGGCGATCGCGTCGATCATCTCGGGACGCTGGCGGTAGTAACGCATCACGTTCTCCGCCTTCTCGGCGTGCCAGTTCCAGAGCGACCAGTAGTTCGCGCCCAGATCGATGACGTGGGCGATCGCGTTGTCGGTGATCGTTACGCCCTCGTCGATCTCGAGCGAGTCCGGCGTTCCGTCGGCCATCGAGACTTCGAGGATCGCGGCGACCCAGGGAGGCCGGTTGGAGATCGCCTCGATCTGCTCGTTCTCGATGAAGATCGTGTCGGTCCGGAGCCAGTTGTGGCTGCGCACCGTCCGATCGACGAGCTCCGAGTTTCCGACGCGGCTGTAGTCGGGCTGGGTGTTCGTGACGAGCGGCGTCTTCTTCCAGTGCTCGAGCTGGACCTCGAACATGCGGACCCACGTGCGCTCCGCGGTTGCGTCGTCCGGGAAGGGATGGTTCGTGAACGGCCAGGTGTGGCCCTCGCCCCAGAAGCCGTACATGAAGGTGTCGAAGTACTCGACCAGCGGGTTGCCGTCGAGCTCGGCCGCGAGGAGTGCGTTTAGCTCCCGGAAAGCCTCCTGGAAGAACGGGTCGTCGTACCGGGGCTCCTCGTAGAACGGCCGGTTGGCGCTCGGCCTCGCGGCCGTGGCGCTTCCACTCGCCCTGCAGCCGGACCATGGGGACGCGCTCGAGGACGAAGTCCGGCAGAGACGGCGCGCGGATGTCCGGAGAGCTCATCATCACGCGCAGTCCGACCCGCTTGCCGTGCTGTTTCGCGGCGGCGAAGGTCGCCTTCCAGTACGGCTCCGGATCGAGGCGGCCCGGCTTCTTCTGCAGCTCCCGCCACGTGGGTCGGATGTAGAGCTTCTGGCCCATCGGGATCGCGGCGAGATCCTCGATCGCCTTCTCCATGTCCGTGCCCCGGAACGTCTCCGCGCCGAAGTCGCCGGTCACGTAGGTGACGAGCCCCATGCCGTAGCCCGGCACGATCTCGCGCGAGGGAGTCGTGGCCATCACGACTTCGGAGCCGGGAAGCACTTCTTCGGGCGGGTACTGGGGAAACGGCCCCTGGTTCAGACGGTCCGGGACTTCGGGCGCCGTGCCCCAGTCGTAGCCGTCCCAGCCATGTGCCGGAACGAATGCCGGAGCGGCGCGCGGAGCGGAGGCGGCGCCTGCAGCCGCCGCCGCGAGCTGGAGGAGCCGGCGGCGGTTCACGGCTTCTTCTCCGGCCGCAGGAGCGCGTCGGCGTTCTCGACGTAGATCCGCCGCAGCGTGGCCGGCGGGAGATGCATGCCGTAGCCTCGCCACCACTCGCTGTCGGCGGGCCAGAACCACTCGTCCTCGGTCTCGAGCTGTCGGACGTGCGCGGCGTACATCCCGAAGGTGGGATCGTTGTCGGTTCCGAAGAGGATGCGGCTCGCGTACGCGTTGAAGAAGCGCCGCGCCGAGTACGGCTGTCGCGCGAGCTCCCACATGCGCGCGGCGAAGTCGACCTGGACGTTCGGATGGCGATCGAGGAGCCCGGCCACCTGGCCGAGGTCGTTGGCGAGATTGAACGCGTGGACGGCGACGAACCGGGTCTTCGGAAACCGGGAGAGCACGCTCTCGAACTTCTCGAGCATCGCGGCAAAAGCCGGGCGTTCCCTTCTCGTAGAGCGACCAGTTGCCCGACCGCCGCAGCTCGTTCTTCCCGTCGGCGGCATCGTAGAAGGCGGCGGGCTCGGCGATGTGAACGAATACCGGGATCCCGAGGCGGCCAGCCTCGTCCCACAGCGCGTCGAAGCGCGGATCGTCGATGAAGTACGCGCGCTCGCCGACGCGGACGAAGCCGCGGCCCTTGTCGGTCAGCTCTCCCAGCGCGACCGCCCCGGCCGCGACGTCGGCGCGGACGGCCTGTCGCAGGCGCTCGGGGTAATCCTTCGCTTCGACACCCTCCTGCAGCATTCCGGCGCCCATCAGGAACCGCCCGGGGTGGGCTCCCGCGTAGCGGGCCGAGACCTCTCGGAACTTCGCACCCGTCTCTCCGGTCAGGATGAGGGTCGTGCGGACGCCGATCCGGTCCATCAACGCGACCCACGCGTCGACCTGCTCGGCCGTCTCCGCGTACGCATGGCTGTGCACGTCGACCACCGGGACGAGGAACCGCTCGATCTTCGTGCGAGGGACCACGAGCCGGCTCTCGGTCTGGCCCGGCGAGAAGCAATCGCCGGAGGGGAGATCCTGGGGCCCGGGCTCCTCGTCGCCGCCGGCCTCCGCCGGAGCCGGTGTCGGCGAAGGGGAGGGGTCTGGCGCGGCATTCGACGCCGACAGGGCCAACAGGAGCGCCAGAAGCGCGGCGCTCATCCCTGCGCCGCCATGAGAGCCCGGGCCTCGGCGAGATCTGCCTGTGTCGCCGTGCCTCCGAGACCTCGCGTCGAGAGGGCGCCGCAGGCCACGCCGAGACGCAGACAGTCGGTCGAGCTGCGAGCCGCCCAGCCAGGCGTGGAGAAAGCCCGCGTCGAACGAGTCCCCGGCGCCCGTCGTGTCGGTGACCTCGACCCGCGGGGCCGGAACGTGGACCGTCCGGCCGCCGCCGTCGATCGCCATGGCTCCCCGGGCGCCGAGCTTCGCGACGACGAGCACGCGGGTCGAGCCCTTCTGGAGCCGCCGCACCGCCTCCTCCGGATCGTCGGATCCGCTGAGCCCTCGCAGCTCGACCTCGTTGGGGAAGAAGACGTCCACGGAGCGCAGCGTGTCGATCAGATCGGGGCCCCACCGCTCGCTCGGATCGAAGCCGGGATCGAGCGACGTCGTCAGCCCGGCTGCCCGAGCGTCCCGGAAAAGCTTCTCCACTCCCGGCCGCAGCGCCTCCTGCAGATAGAACGAAGAGACGTGCACGTGGTCGGCGTGCGAGAAGAGCGCCCGCGGCACGTCCCGCTCGCTCATCGACGCGATCGATCCCAGGAACGAGACGAGCGCGCGATCGACGCGTGGAGGTGATCGCGACCGTCACGCCCGTCTTCAGTCCGGGATCCACGACGACCGCCTCGAGGTCGATCCCTCGGCGCGCGCATGGCGTCCAGGCAGAAGTGTCCCGCGGGGTCGTCGCCGACCTTGCCGAAGAACGCGACGGGCGTGCCGAGCCGCGCGAGGCCCATCGCGCAGATGGCCGAGGCGCTCCCGAGCACCATCCGGAAGTCGTCGACGAGGACCTCGCGCCCGGGGGACGGAAAGGCGTGATACCCCTGGCAGATCAGGTCGATGTTGATCTCCCCGACGACCAGGACGCGCTTGGGAGCCTTATCCATGAATCGCGAAGCCTTCGACGACCCGCTGGATGACCCCCGTGGAGGGCCGGTCGGGCCGGCCGCCGCCGTGAAGGCAGCGGAAGAAAGCGAGGAGCTGGCCCGCCACAACGTCCAGAAGGCTCAGCGCTCCGTCGTCGAGGCCGGCCGTCGCCGAGGGGCCGGCTCCCGCCGCTCACGTCGATCCGGACGTCCTCGGATTCCCCGGCGAGGTCCGGAGGAATGCGTTCGCCGACGACCAGGAGCCACCGGCCCAGATTCTTGCGCTGGAGCTCCGCCAGGACGTCCCGCTCGTACGCGCGGACGACCGGGTCGGATGAGAGAAACGCGACGATGAGGCTGTCCTCGCCGACCGCGGCCATGGGACCGTGGCGCAGCCCGAGGAAGGATTCGGCCATCGTGGGCACGCGGCCGCCGTTGGATTCCAGCATCTTGAGCGCCGATTCGTGAGCGGCACCCAGCCGGTTGCCGCTACCCAGATAGACGACGCGCGGAGTATGGGCGGCGCGCAAGGGTCGCGAGGTCTCCGGCGCGCTCCTCGAGAAGAATGCGGGCCGCGGCGGAGAGCCTCGCCGCGCTCTCGAGATATCGCTCGTCCTGTCCGGCGAGCGAGTGCGCCGCCAGAACGAGATTGGTGAAGCTGCTGGTCATCACCAGGCTCTGGTCGTTCGTCTCCGGCGGCAGCACGATCGGACTCGATGCGCGGCCTCGAGCGGAAGCGCACGGCAAGCGCGCCGTCCCGATTGCAGGTGATCAGGAGCTGCGTGGCACGCTCCTCGTGGAGGAGGCGCTCCACGACGGCGCCGCTCTCGGGGCTGTCGCCGGAGCGCGCCAGCGAGACCAGGAGGAACTTTCCGGACGGAGGCAGCGACCCGCGCGGGTGTGTGAGGATGAGGCCGGCCGGCAGGGCGCTCGCCGTCACCCCGAGGGACTCCTGGAGTGGCCCCGCGGCGCACTCGCAGGCGTAAAAGGAGCTCCCCGAGCCGGTCAGAATCAGGCTCCCGGCGCCGTCCGCGATGCCGCCCGCGTCCAGGACGCCCCGGAGCCGATTCGCCCCCGCCGCCATCGTGGACGCGGTCCGAGGCCATGTCAGCGGCTGCTGGCAGATCTCGCGCAGCGTGTGGCCGTATCCGCGCTCGCGCTGCTCCGTCCAGGGAACGTCGAGGAGCGGGGCGAAGGCGGCGACGGAGGCGAGTCGGGCGAACCAGGCCTGGACATCGCCGGAATCCTTCAGCTCCGCGCCGTCCGCCGGGCCGCGCCGGCCGTCGTGTTGAGCGTCGTTCAGAATTCCCCCGCTCGACCGGACCTTCTCGACAAGGATCGCTGGCGAAGTCTAAAATATTAGGAAAGCATGCACAACCGTACGAAATCAAACGAAAACCCGCTCGCCGGGGAACCTTGAGGGCCGGCGTGACCCGCTCGAAGTCGCCGCTCTTCCTCGAGGAGCGGCGGTCGCGAATCAACGAGCTCATCGAGAGCCGCGAGCGGGCCACGGTCCGCGAGCTCGCCAGACGCTTCGGAGTCTCGGTCGTGACGATCCGCGGCGACCTCGATGCGCTCGCCAGCGCCGGCGGCGTGATCCGCTCGCATGGGGGGGCGCTTCGCCGGGAGGAGGCCGAGGACGTCCCGCTCCTGCTCAAGCAACGGCTCCACCGGGCCGAAAAGACGCGCGTCGCTCAGGCCGCGGCGCGGCTGATCCGCGAGGGCGACACGATCATCCTCGATTCCGGCACGACGACTGCGAAGATCGCCGGTGAGATTCGCCGCCTGCGCCTGCGCCCCCTGACCGTGATCACGAACGCGCTGAACATCGCCACCGCCCTCGCCGACCTCGAGCACATCCGCCTGATCATGATCGGCGGCCTGCTGCGTCCTGTTTCTTCCTCGCTCGTCGGACCGCAGGCGGAGCAGGTGCTGCGCGGGCTGCATGCCGACCGGCTGTTTCTCGGCGTCGACAGCCTCGATCCCGAAATCGGGCTGATGACGCCCGACGTTCTGGAGGCTCAGCTCAACGCCCTGATGATCGAGGTGTCCCAGGAAGTCGTGGCCGTCGCGGACGCGTCCAAGTTCCACCGCCGGAGCCTCTCGGTCATCGCCGGGGTCGAGAAGATCCACAAGCTCATCACCGATAGCGCGGCGAGCCCCGACGTGGTCGCGGCGCTGCGAGCCAGGGGCGTCGAGGTGATTCTCGTCTGAAGCAGAGCGGTCGAGCGACGGCCGGGGCGGCTGGCGCTGATCAAACGGAGAGCGACTTGGCGGAAAACTGGCTGACGTATGCGGTCATCACGACCCTCTTCTGGGGCGTCTGGGGCGCCTTCATCGAGGTGCCCGAGAAACGCGGATTTCCGGCGACACTCGGCTACGTCGTCTGGTCGCTGACGATGGTCCCGTGCGCCCTGGTCGCGCTGTCCCTCGTCGGATGGAAGGTGGAAGCGAGCCCGAAGGCGGTCATTCTCGGCGCGGCGGCCGGGCTTCTCGGCGCCGGAGGCCAGCTCGCACTCTTCGAGGCGCTGAGACGGGGTCCGGCGTATCTCGTCTTTCCGATCGTGTCGCTCTCGCCGGCGATCAGCGTCGTTATGGCGGTCGCGTTGCTCGGCGAGTCGACGACTCCGCGCGTGTGGACGGGGATCGTGCTGGCGCTGGTCGCCGTGCCTCTGCTCTCCTATCAGGCGCCGAGCGCCACGACGACGACGCGGGGGCGCCTGTGGCTCGGGTTGGCGCTTGCCGTGTGCCTCGCCTGGGGAATTCAGGCCTACGTGCTGCGCTTCGCGAACCAGCTCATGCGGAGCGAGAGCATCTTCGCGTACATGACGCTTACCGGACTCCTGCTCGTGCCGGTGGCGCTGTGGATGACCGACTTTCGCAAGCCGATCCATTGGGGGCTCCGCGGCCCGTGGCTCGCCGCCGCCATCCAGTCCCTGAATTCGATCGGGGCGCTGACGATGGTCTACGCGTTTCGGTACGGGAAGGCGATCGTCGTCAGTCCTCTCATCAATGCGGTCGCGCCCGCGATCACGGTCCTGCTGTCGCTGATCCTCTACCGCACCATTCCGAACCGGATCGTCGCCATCGGCATGGTGCTCGCGGCGATTGCGTTCTTCCTGATGGCATGAGGGGACCGTGCGCGCGCTGACGGTGGGCAAGCTGCGCGGGCTGCGCGAGTGCTCCGCGAGCGGAGGCACCCTGTCGCTGCTCGCGCTCGATCACCGCAACAATCTGCGCAAGGTGCTCCGCCCGGAAGCTCCCTCCGAGGTCAGCGACGCCGAGCTCACGGCCTTCAAGAGCGAAGCGGTGGCGGCGCTCGTCCCGGCGGCCACGGCCGTGCTCCTCGACCCCGAGTTCGGAGCGGCGCAGACGATCGCGAACGGAGCGATGCCCGGCGACCGGGGCCTCATCGTCGCCGTCGAGCAAACGGGATATGCCGGGCCGTCGCACGCTCGGGAGAGCCGCCTCCTGGAAGGTTGGGGTCCCGCCAAAGTCCGGCGCATGGGTGCGAGCGCGGCGAAGCTGCTCGTCTACTACCATCCCGACTCGGCCACCGCGAGGGGAATCGAGGACCTCGTCCGGCAGGTGTCCGAAGAGTGCGCCCGAGTGGACCTCTTGCTCGTGCTCGAGCCGCTGGTCTACAACCCGAACCCGGGCGCGGAGCGCCTGACGCCCTCCGCCCGCCGGCACGCGATTCTCGAGACTGCGCGACGGCTGGCGGCTCCTGGCGTCGACCTCCTCAAATCGGAGTTCCCGGCCGACCCCGCGAACGAAAC
>CAVVML010000002.1:0-215718 GCA_963749265.1 uncultured Acidobacteriota bacterium
GAGTCGGCAACGCTTGTTGGCACGCATTTCATATTCAACATGCTTTTTTGTGTCAGGAGGCGGGATTTTTTTCTCAGGAGGGCATCGATGCCGAGATAGTGCATGCGAAAATCAACCCCAAGGGGATTGCCGCAAGCCGACCGGACGGGGAACGCTACGATGAGGTGGGCACGGTGCTCCGTGACATGGTCGCTTTCGGCATCGACATCATTCCCGACGTGCACGTGCGCACGCCCTTCGCCGAGCGCGCGCTGGGCAACGACGAGGTCCTGATCATTGGCGGTTGGCGCAATCAGTTTCGCGGCACCTTGGTGGCGGCGCCGGGCGTCAAGTCGTTCGCCGATTTGCGCGGCAAGCGGATCGGCGATTGGTACAAGGGCGGCATCGCCACGATGTGGTATGAGCACCAGTTGCGCAAAGCCGGGATCGATCCGGATCGAGAAATCGACTGGAAGATCGGTTACAAATACGGCTCGATGCGGGAGGCCTATAAGCCCTTATTAGCCGGCGAGACCGACGCGGCGATTGTGCAGAATCCTTACGTGCCGATGTTGATCGAGCGCGGCTTCAACAAGATTTTTGATTTTGTCGAGGACAGCAAGCCGCACGGCCGCCCGGACCGCGTCACGGTGGCGCGCAGGAGCTTCGTCGAGCGCAATCCTGAGCTGATCAAGCGCTATTGGAAAGCGTCCATCCGCGGCTATCATTTCATCCGCATCGCGCCGGAGAACTATCCGTTCTTGCGCTTTGTCGAAGCCAAGCTGCGGCTGACCAATCCCGATGAATCCGAGCGCATGCGCGATCTCTGGTCCATCGAGCTCATGGAAGGCGCTTTCTTTCCCATGGACGGCCAGTTGAGCGTCGAGGGCGTGTGGCGCATTCTCGAAGAACATCGGGATGCCGGCGTGCTCGCCAAGTCCATCACCCGCGCCGATGTCGAGGAATTGCTGCAACAGGATCTGGTGCGCGAGGCGTGGGCAGAAATATCCCAGACCGACGAAATCAAGCGCAACCTCGAACGGTTGCAGCCGGTTATTGAGCGACACGGCTATTGATCGCCGTCCGCCGTTCATGCACCGCTACTCTTGATCATCACTGCTTGACGGATTCTTTCACGCTTTGATAGCGTGAAGAAAATTTTTGAGGAGCGATGCATGAAACTGCGCGTGGGAAATGGTTGTTGGCATGCCGGCCATATTCAGGTCGCGGCGTATTGTCAGGAAGCCGGTCTTTTTACCCAGGAGGGAATCGACGTCGAGGTGGTGACGGCAAAGATTTATGTCGAAGGCTTAGAGTCCAGTCGGCCCGAAGGCGAGCGCTATGACGAAGTGGGTACGGTGCTGCGCGACATGATTGCGTTTGGCATCGACATTATTCCCGACGTGCATGTGCGCACGCCCTTCGCCGAGCGCGCCATGGGCAACGACGAACTGAGGATTATCGGCGGCTGGCGTAATCAGTTCCCGGCTTCGCTGGTCACTGCTCCCGGGATCAAGTCGATTAAGGAGCTGAAGGGCAAACGCATCGGCGATTGGTATCGCGGCGGCATCGCGACCTTGTGGCTCGAGCGCCAGATGCGGCTCGCGGGGCTCGATCCCGATCGCGATGTGGAGTGGAAGATCGGCTACAAGTTCGGCTCCATGCGGGAAGCCTGGAAGCCGCTCCAGGCGGGCGAGACCGACGCCGCCATCGTGCGCAACCAATGGGTGCCGCAGTTGGTCGAGCAAGGCTTCAACAAACTCTACGACTTCGTCGAAGACTCCAAGCCGCATGGGCGGCCCGATCGCGTGACGGTGGCGCGGAAATCGTTTATCGAGCGCAATCCCGAGCTGATCAAGCGCTTTTGGAAGGCAACGATCCGCGCTTACCACACCATGCGCATGATCCCCGAGAGTTATCCCTTTCGACGCTACGTTGAAGCCAAGATACGGGTCGACAATCCGGATGAGTCCGAGCGCATGCGCGATCTCGTGCCCATCGTTATGCTGGAGAGCTCGTTTTTCCCGCTCGACGGCCAACTCAGCCCGGAGGGGGTCTGGCGCATCCTGGAAGAACATATCGACGCCGGCGTGCTCTCCAAAGCCGTGACGCGAAAAGATTTGGACGATGTCATCCGGCAGGAACTAGTCCAGGAAGTTTGGCAGGAAATGTCACAGACCGAAGAAGTCAAGCGCAACCTTGAACGGCTGCAGCCGGTGGTGGAGAAGTACGGCTACTAAAAATGGAAAAATTCACTGCGAGAATGGAAGACGAATGAAACTTAGAGTGGGCAATGGTTGCTGGCATGCGCGGCATGTGCTCGACGCCGCGGTTACTTTGGAAGCGGGCTTTTATGCCGAGGAAGGTCTGGATGTCGAGGTCGTGCATGCCAAGATCAATCCGGGCGCCATCGATTCCACCCGACCCGACGGTGAGCGCTACGATGAGGTAGGCACGGTGCTGCGTGATATGATTGCCTTTGGCATCGACATTATTCCCGACGTGCACGTGCGCACGCCCTTCGCCGAACGCGCGCTGGGCAATGACGAAGTGCGCATCATCGGCGGCTGGCGCAATCAATTTACCGGCACGCTGGTGGCAGGACCGGGAATCGGCTCGATTGCCGCATTGCGGGGCAAGCGCGTCGGCGATTGGTATAAGGGCGGCATCGCGACCATGTGGTACGAGCACCAGTTACGAAAGGTAGGGATCGATCCCGATCGGGAAATAGAGTGGAAGATCGGCTACCGGTACGGTTCCATGCGCGACGCCTGGAGGCCGTTGTTGGCCGGCGAAACCGATGCCGCCATCGTGCAGAATCCGTTCGTGCCCCAGCTCTTGGAGCGCGGCTTCAACAAACTCTACGACTTTGTCGAGGACAACAAGCCCCATGGCCGGCCGGACCGGGTGACCGTGGCGCGCAGATCTTTTGTTGAACGCAACCCCGAAGTCATCAAACGCTACTGGAAAGCTGCGATTCGCGGCTATCACTTGATGCGCATCGTGCCGGAAAACTTTCCCTTTCAACGCTACGTCGAGGCCAAGCTGCGCGTCGACAGTCCGGATGAATCCGAACGCATGCGTGACCTGCGCCCCCTGAGCATCATGGATAGCGCCTTTCATCCGCTCGACGGCCAGTTGACCGTGGAGGGCGTGTGGCGAATTCTGGAGGAGCATGAGGACGCCGGCGTATTGTCAAAGTCGATTACCCGGAAAGACGTGGAGGACGTCGTGCGCCAGGAGCTGGTCCAGGAGGCGTGGGCGGAAATGTCCCAGACGGACAACGTGAAACGAAGCCTCGAACGGCTCCAGCCCGTGGTAGAGCGCCTGGGATACTAGGCCGGATTATTCATGCCTCGGCGCGGGTAATTGCGCAGGTCCTCACGCGCGCAGACAAACGCGATGCGAAAGGAGATGAATCATGAGGGAAGCTAGAACAAGGACCACCTTTATGGTCTTGCTGTTTCTATTTCTGCTCGTGTCATCCGGCGCGCAAGGCGCGACACCCGACTTGGTCAAGATCAAGCAGAGCGCACAGGCCAAGGGCTTCATCTTCGAAACCAGCCATGAGGAGATAGTCGCCAAGGCCAGGAAGGAAGGTAAACTCCGGGTCATCAGCTCCCTTGACCCCGAGACTTACAAGCAATTGGCGGAAGCATTCAAGCAAAAATACCCGTTTATCGATTTTACCTTGAGCGCCGTGGATGGTTCCGAGGCGGCCCAGCGCTTTTTGATGGAGCTCAAAGCCGGCATGGGGAAAAATTGGGACTCCATCCATTTGTCGCGAGACTTTTACAATGAATTCGCCGAACACATAAAAAAAATCGACATCCTCGGGATGGCTGAACAGAAAGTATTATCGATCCCAACCGGAATGATCGATCCCAACAGGCGAAATATTGTCGCGGAAGCAAGCGCAGTCCAAGCGGTTGTCTATAATAAGGACATGATCGCGCCGGAGAAAGTCCCCAATACCTGGGAGGATTTTCTTAGGCCTGAGCTCAAAGGCAGAAAATTCTTGATCGACATCCGGCCCCACGGCATGGTTTCGCTGGTGGCGGGATTGGGCGAAAGTTGGGTGAAAAACTACGCCAGCCGTTTGAAGGATCAGGAACCGATCTGGGTTCGCGGCTACGCCAGGGCGCTCGCCTCCATGTCTGCTGGCGAGTACGCTTTGCACCAGCAAGCCAACTACCAGTCCTGTGTCGAGGTCGCTGAGAAGCATCCCAAAAAGTCGATCGTCTGCAAGATTATCGAGCCTGTACCCGTGCGTTTGATTGAGTTGCAAGGGGTGACGAATTCAGCCGCCAACCCGTATGCTGCCTTGCTCTGGCTGGAGTTCCAAGCGACTCCCGTGGGCCAGCGCATCATCGACAAGTACGAGCCGCTCAAGTCCTCGGTTTTTGGTCCCGGCTCGGAGTTGGCGAAGGTGACAGAGGGAAAGAAATTATCCATCGACAAATGGGACAGCTTTGCGCAGATCCCCGGGTGGTATGAGATGATCGAAAAGGCCTTCGGTCTCCCTCAAGCGGAAAAGTTAAAAGGCAGGTAAGCCGCTCTCTGAAGAACCACAAGCAGCTGTTTCCCGTTAGCGCTGCAGTTCAAACTGCAGCACACTCTGAACAACGAACAAGAAAGGATGCCTATGTCTTACCTTGAACCGTGGGAAGAAAAACCCGAGTCCGACCAATCGGATCGACTGAAACGATTTGTCTATCAGAGCGCAGAAGATCGGCGGGTTGATTCGCTTCCTCATGTTCTCAAGCCGCTTCCTTCTAAACAAACGGTTATGGGCCGGGGCAGCCCGCACCAGACGGGCGATCTGACAAGTTACGATATTCTCATTCGCGGCCCGCTTTATTGCTTCGCATCGCATATCATCGATATTGCGCCCCACGTGCCGGTGCGCGGCATACACCGACATATCGCCGCTCCCACGATCTTCTGTCTCAGGGGAAAGGGATGGGAAATGAACGACGGAGTCACCTATCAATTTGAGAGTCATGACATGGTTTGTTTTGCTCCTTATTCGGTTCATCAACACGGCGGCGATTTCGAAACCGGCTGCGCCATGATCTCTCTGGCAACCCGGCTTTTTCATAGCTTCGGATTGATGTGGCGAGAGCAGCACAAAATGACCGAGAAACCGGTATTCCCCGATGGCACCGAACCCCTCTATGATGACGCAGGAACGCTGCGCGGCTACAAAATCAAGAAGGGGGTGCTGGGAATCAAAGATGACCTTGAAGTGGTTGTCGGACCGGAACCGAAGCTGGAAGACGTGTTTCAAGCCCGCAAACGCTCCACGCCATGGAGCGCGCCCGTCGCCGACACCTACGAGCGCTATCTAAAACTCTATCACGATGAAGTCCATTATCTCAGCCGTGTCGATCACGTGGTTCATGAAAGCAGGGAACAGTGGGAGTGGAATCCACATGGCAAGATGAAGTGGCTCGTTCACCCGGCCATCGAAACGGGGGGAAGGCAGGTCTGGGCCTATCTTCATGAGATTCCAGCCGGCAGTCGCTCGGGCAAACATCTGCATATCGCGGAAGAACAGATCCTGGTTTTGGAAGGCAAGGGATACGACGTTCATGACGGCGCGAGATGGCAATGGGAAGCGGGAGATTTTATCTGCATTCCGCGCCTGACGACCCATCAACACTTTAATACCGGCGATAGTCGCGTGCTACTGCTGTGTGCCATGCCGAGTCCCTACGTGGATGTGGGCCTCGGCGCCATAGAGCATCTGGAGAATGCGCCGGAATATCCACCGCGCGACTAATGAACTGTAACGGTTGGTTCGCGTCTGAGTTCGAGAACCTCATTCACGACTAGCTCAGGGTGAACCGGTCAAGGCACAAGCCGTTCGTGGATGAGGCTCTCGAACCATGAACGGTCTTCTGACACAGAAGTACTAGTATCCGGTCCCTGAGGTACGCGCACAAAATCATATGGATAGCGCTTTAGAAACTATTGCATCGCCGCGCTGGGCGCCGCGCTGGCCGCTGCTGCGCACCCACGCTGCGCCGCTGCTGGCGGTTCTATTTACGCTCTGGCTCATAGTCGTTCCACTCGTCATGCTGCTCGTCTTCAGTTTCCGGCTGGGCACTCCGTGGCAGCCCGGCGCGTTCACTTTTCAGCATTACCTCACCGCTTATTCCGATCCGCAAGTTTACACCATGTTTGCGAATACCGCGGTTTTGGCTGCCGCGAGCACAACCCTCGCCCTCTCCATCGCGGTCTTTTTTGCCTTTCTTACCGAGCGCACCGACATGCCCTTCAGGAATGTCGCCTGGGGGCTGATGCTGATCCCCATGGCCATGCCCGGCATCCTCTTCGCCATCTCTTGGGTGTTTCTGCTCTCACCCAAGATCGGCCTGATCAACGTCTGGCTGCGCTCTCTTCTGGCGCTGGTGGGCGTGGAAGTGAACGAAGGTCCGCTCAACATTTACAGCTTGTCGGGCATGATTTTTCTCGAGGGTATCAGGGGCGTAACCACGATTTTTCTCATCATCGTCGGCGCTTTCCGCGCCATGGATCCAAGCCTGGAAGAGGCGGCGCGGGTCTCCGGAGCCTCTCATCGCACCAGTTTCTTTCGCATCTTCATTCCATTGTTGACGCCGGCGCTGTTCGCCGCCGGCATGTACAGCTTCATGACCCACCTGGAGGCCCTCGAAATTCCCATCATCATCGGCTTTCCGTCCGGCATTTATGTGTTCCCGACCTACATCTATTTTACCGCGCAGCGCTTCATGCCCCCGCAGTACGGGCTCTCCGCCGCGCTGGGCGCGAGTTTTCTAGTGGTTAGCATCTTGTTGGTTTACGGCTATCGGCGTGTGGTCGGCCAGGCGGGGCGCTTTGCAACCATAACCGGAAAAGGCTATCGCCCGCGCCTGATTCCTCTAGGCAAGTGGCGTTACCCCGCCTTCGGAGCGTTTGTTCTCTATTTTACCCTCACCATCGCGGCGCCGACACTGATGCTCTTGTGGCGCTCCCTGGTGCGCTTTTACGTCCAGCCTTCCTGGTCTGCGTTGGCGCAGGTCACCTTCAAGAATTACTGGGAAATTTTCGCCGAGGAACAAATCCTGCACGCGCTCGTGAACACGATCATCGTTGGCGTGGCGACCGCAACCCTGACCATGGTGCTTTGTCTGATCATCGCGTGGGTCATTGTTAGAAGCAAGTTCAAGGGGCGCGCGCTGCTTGACGGCCTGACCTTTCTGCCCCACGCCATTCCCGGGGTCACCATCGGCATCGCATTGATATATCTTTATTTGAACCCGCCGCTCAACTATTTGCCGCTTTACGGCACGATCTGGATCATCGTGTTGGGTTTGAGCGTCGGCTATACGGCGTTCGGCAGCCGGGCGATGAACGGGGCGGTCACGCAAATTCACATCGAGCTCGAGGAGGCGGGAAAAGTTTCCGGCGCGTCCTGGGGCACAATCATGCGGCGCATCATCTTTCCGCTGCTTTTGCCCGCGTTCGTGGGAGGCTGGATCTGGGTCGCCTCTCATTCCCTGCGCTCGTTTTCCGTGCCGCTCATCTTATCGAGCAAGAACAGCATCGTGCTCTCCGTGGTTATGTGGGATTTATGGAATAACGGCCGGGCCGGGCCCACCGCCGCGCTGGGCGTCTTGCTCATTCTCGGGTTGGCGATTCTGACCATCGGCGGTCGTTGGATTGTCAGCCGTGGGCATCGCCAGGAAGAAGTTTAGCGGCTCGAGACGATGATGAATGACACGGAAAAAAGCGCGAGATCTCCGGCGGAATTAGAAAAAGTCGGCGAGGTGCTGCGTCTTTATGCCAAGGCGTTGAGCGGGCACGAGGTTCGTCTGATTCCGCGCGGCGGCTATAGCTCCCGCGGTGCCGGCTGGATAACACCCACGGATGACGGCAAGGCGATTTCTCTCATGTTGCCGGCCAAGATCGACCGCTTCCCGTCGCACCGCGAGAATTTTGGCTGGTACAAAGTCATTCTCACCCATCAGTCCGGGCATGTGGAGTTCGGCACTTTTCAGTTCGCTCTCAGCCGCGCTTCGCGGCTGTTTCACGACTGGCGCCCGGCTCTCTTGGAAAAAAACCTGCCCGACCATGCGGCGGACGCTCGCCAAGGGCTGCGCCAGCTTTTTCCCGATCCGGTCCTGGGCATGACGATTTTCGAATGCGTCGAAGACTCTCGCATCGACGGTAAAGTGCTGGCGCGCTATCCTGGCATCGAACCTGCCTACCGGCAAGTCGCGCTCCGGGTTCTTTCCGAGAGGCCGCGGCTAAGCGCGCTGCCGTTGCGCGAGTCGCTCTTGGAGGGCCTGGTACAAGCGAGCCTGGGTGGAATACCTCTCGGCGAGGCGCCTGAAAGGCTCCGCCCCTCGTTGGAGCGCGCCCTTGAATACCTCCTGCGCATCGACGACGCGCGCGCGACAGTTGAGGATTCCGCAGAGGCCGCGTTGCGTATCTATCAGATCGCGGCGCAGCTACCTAACACGGCAGTAGATGACGACGAGTGTGATCATGATCACGAGCACCAGCATCGCCCCGCGGATGATGACTCGATACCAGACAGGCTTGAAGAGTCCTTGAAGGATCCCGAGGAGGTGCCGTTCAAAGCGCCGCCGGAAGTCGAGTTTCGGCTGCAGATGGAGGACCCGTATCTCGACCGCAACGAGCAAGAGTCGGACTCCGAAACCCGGCCGTCGGAGGAGGTCATCGAAGTCGAAGGCGACGGTCCGCTCCAGCGCGACGAGCCGTTTTGTTATTTGTACCCGGAGTGGGATTTCAGAGCGGGCGGGTTCAGGGACCGCTGGTGCCGGGTGCGCGAACGGGTGATGGAAGAAGGCACTTCGGATTTCTATACGGAGACACTGAAGGAATACCGCTGGCTGATCAGCCAGGTGCGCGCCCGTTTCGAGCACTTCTTGCCCGAGTTGTTTCGCAAGGTCACACGCCGCTACGACGGCGAGGACGTCGACCTCGATCAGTTGGTCGATCTCGTTGTCGACCTCCAGGCCGGCGTCACACCGTCGGAAAAGATTTACTGGCGGCGCGAGCGCACCCAGCGCGACGTCGCCGTGGCGCTGCTGCTCGACATGAGCGCAACGACCAACGAGTACGTGCAATTGGAAGCGGCCCAGGCCGTCCGGCCAACCGCGGCAACCGCGCAAAGCTACAGCCGATACCTGCGCCAGATCGCCAGCGGCGTCGACGAGCGCGGCAAGCCGCTGCGCAAACGCACCATCGATATCGAGAAGCAAGCGGCCATTGTTTTGATTCAGGCCCTGGAAAGCATCGGTGACAGTTACGCCGTCTACGCGTTTTCCGGCAGCGGCAGGGGCAGCGTCGAGTTCCACGTCATCAAAGACTTCGCCGAATCGTTAACCCAGAAGGTAGCGCGCCGTGTCGCGGGGATCGCGCCGGCGCATGCGACGCGCATGGGCGCTGCAATTCGCCACGCCGTCACGAAGCTCGAGCGCGTGGAAGCGCAGACCCGTCTGTTGTTTCTCGTCAGCGACGGCCGGCCCTATGACCGAGACTACGGACGTGACGCCAATGATCAGGACTATGCCGTGCACGACACGCGTCAGGCGCTGCGCGAAGCCGCGCGCCGCAAAGTGCGCCCGTTCTGCTTGACCATCGATAAGGAAGGCGCGGATTATATGCGCGCCATGTGTGAAGAGCTGCCCTACGAGGTGGTCGGGCGGGTCGAAGAGCTGCCCATGAGCCTCCTCACAGCGTATCCAAAAATCACCGCGTGACCGGTTTCGCACTCACCGGTGTGAGTCGCCCGCTTCACGAATCAGGTTCGAAACGTTTGAACGATTTGAACGGCTGGAACTTCTTGGGACCGGAGCGGCCATTTGGCCGCGTATTACCTTGAACCTATGAACCTTGAACCGCGTCAGCCGCAAACTGTCAGGGGCGCCTTGCCATCCATCCCGCTCTAGCACAGGTGACGCGAAATTGCCCAGATTCGCAAGAATAGAAACCCAGATCATCCCGCTGAAATTTTGGATGGAGGCGAATAACTCACAACTCAGACCCTTGGACCTTACGCCACCGCCGGCGTATTCACGATGGCCGCTGTAGGGATACTCATCGAGCTTGGATATTTTCGCTCTGATGGGATTCAGATGTATGTAGCGGACCAGAGTGCATTCACACCACGATCTCCAGATGGAGCTCGTCTGCCACGCGGGGAGTTGTTTTGCGCCCCCCGTTCTTCATCAAATCGACCATACCTGCATCGGTCAAGCTCCTGACATCTTGATAGACCCTCTTAAAGTCACGATGCGCAAGTGCCGCAAGCTTGTTGATGGAACTGGGGTGGCGCTTTCGGATCAAACGGATGAGCTCAAGCTTTTTCGGCGTCAGGAATCGTCGGAGAGCCTCCGGACTGGTGAAAAACAGCCTGTGCCCTTTGGGCTTCACTTTTTTCCCTACCGCTGCGGCTTTGGCCGTCTCCGCCACTTCGTCCAGCGTCTCATCGAAATCGCGAATACCGATCTTTACCTTCCTGACTTTCATTGTCCTCTTCTCCTCAGTGCTGAAACGTCGGCTCTAAAGTCCGCAATCAAACGGTCAATGCTCCCGATAGGTGTACGGGCCTTCTTCCCCCAGCACATGGCGATGGTGTCCTTTCGGCCAGTGATTATCGTAACCCACGACCCGTTCTCCTTCGGGGGAAATTAGTGAGAGGGAATAATCAATTCCATCAGGACTGTTCCGGCTTCTCGCCACTTTCCAGATTTTGACGACCATACGCCAACCTTCCTCGTCGTAGATCTCGTCGTGTTGAAGAAGAACTGCCCGCCGCTTACCCGCCATTATGGCAATAAATGCCATAATACAGGCGCTGCTTCAAGACTTTGTTTTGGCGAGAGTAAGTGACGAGAGCCCCCGGTGAATCCTCCGGTTCATCTCTCTTCCCGTTGCCGCATGAATATCTGTGGAACGGCTGGAACATTTGGAACGTCTGGAACAAACGGCTTCTTAGCCGTTCTGCATGGCGCCAGAGTTTGCAGCCGTCTCATGCTATTTGGCAATTGCCGTATGGTGTTCCTGGAATTGCTCGATCCACGAAGTCTCGGACGATCCGATCCGGATCGTGGCCCGAGAGATGCGGCCTCGCCAACTCATCGAGGAGCCACCGGCGTCCCCTCTTCGCGATCTTCTTGTACGCGTGCGCCGACACGAAGGCGGAATCGGCCGAATCCGTCCCCGCCAGCCCCATGTCGCCGAGCCACACGTCCCCCCAGTGCGCCGCGATCACGGCGTCGGACCGCTCGGCGAGCCGATCCGCGATCACGGCCTGACGGGCCTGCGTCACGTCCTGGAACCCTTCGACGCACCCGAGAACGGAGCCCAGACGGTCGAAGAGGTAAGGCTCGACGGCGAGCGTTTCGATCGGGACGCCGCGGGCTTCCGCCACACGGCGGGCGATGCGCGTCTCGATCGAGTCCTCGCCGTACCCGTAGGAGTAGCACCATAGGCGTTCGCGCGCCGAGGATCCGGTGCGTGTGAGCGCCGCGAACGTCGTGCGCGAGTCGAGGCCTCCGGAGATCGGCACGGCGATCCGGCCCGAACGCGTTTGGTCGTCGAGGACGCCGTGGAGCGTTTGGGCGAACTCAGCTACCGTGTCGTCGAACGAGCGCAACCGATCCGGCCGATGTGACCAATCCCAATACCTCTCGGCCGAAAGGAGCTCTCCTTCGGCTGTGAAGACATGACGGGTGGCCGGCCGGAGGATGTGGACGTCCTCGAAGAATGTCCGGTCGGCGGGAAAGAACCCGCAGGCGAAGAATGCGGACAGAGCGGGCCAGTCGAGGCTGCGGCGCGACGTCGCCGAAGCCACCGACGCGAAACTCGTTCCGAGCGCGGCTCGCGATCCGCTCCTCGCAAAGTAAGCGTGGACGGTTCCGAACCGATCCGTCCAGGCGTACCAGCGCCCGTCGGTCTCGCACCGACCGAGCAGCAGAAAGTGTCCGTTGAGCCGCTTCGAGAGACGGTCGTCGCCGGCCAGGTCGCGGAGGAACGTCCCGGGGTCGTCACCGGCCGGAAGCGCCAGGTCGCCGAGCAGCCAGAAGGTCCAGGGCCCACTCTGGAACGTCCGGAGCGGGAAGCCCCGCCAGCCCGCGCCCCCGGGCGCGAGCCACACGCCGCGCGCGTCGCGCCAGGGACCCAGGTTCGGAAACCGCGGAGAAGGCAGCGTTCCGCGATCGCCGAACGTGACCAGCCAGTCCCCGCAGGGAGCGGCCGCGCGGGACATCGGGCGCCCCGCCTCTCGCTCGAATGTCTCTGCCACGCTTGCTCCGCGGTCACTCACGCGGCATTCTCCGCCCGGCGGGGCTGGAGCAGCCCCTCGTAGAGCTCCTCGTAAGCCGCGACTTCCCGGTCGATCGAGTACCGTTCGAGGATTCGAGTTCGAGCCGCGGATCCGAGCCGTCGGCGGAGCTCGGCGTCTCCGGCGAGCCGTTCGATCACCCCCGCGAGCGCGACCGGGTCGCCCGGCGGCACCAGCCATCCGTTGCGTCCCGACTCGACCACGTCCCGCGGGCCGGGGATCTCGAAGGCCACCGATGCCACGCCGCACGACATGGCTTCGAGCAGTGCGACGCCCAAACCTTCGCCGGTGGGTGTCGGAAGCACGAAGACGTCGATCTCGGCGAGGAAGGCGGGAATGTCGGAAACGCTGCCGACAAACGAGACGCGCTCCGCGAGCCCGAGCTCGGCGACGCGGCGCCGCAGCGCGCCGGCGTAGTTCGCGTCGAGCTCGGCGCCCGCGAGCCACAAGTGCGCTCCCGGCACGCGCGCCATGGCTTCGATCAGGACGGTGTGGCCCTTGATCGGAACCAGGTTCGCGACGCATCCGATGACCGGCGTGCTCGCCGGCGTCCTCAGCCGCGTCCGCAACTCCAGGCGGGGTGGGATGCCCGGCCGGTACGTTTCGGTCTCCACGCCCGGCGGAAGCAGGACGCTCTTGCGCCGGAAGCGCGGCGGAGAGAGGTAGTGCTCGAGCATGTCCGTGTTCATGGCGGCGACTCGCCTGGCGAGGAAGGTGCGAATCCACCACGACCGGTGGTTCCAGCTCATGTTCTTCTTCGTGTAGATCCACGAACGCGCTCCGGCCAGACGCGCCACAATCGGCTCCGTGTAGTCGTCGAGGTAGTGGTAGGAGTGCCAGAGCACGAAGCCTCGCTTCCGAAACGGCTGCGCCGCCGTCCAGGCGCGCCACGCCAGCGTTGCGAGGGGACGGGGCGCAACCGTGAAAGCGGCCTCGATCAGTGGAATTCCGAGCCGCTCCAGCTCGGCCTCGAGGCTTCCCCCTCTCCGGAGCACGGCCACGGACGGAGAAAAGCGCGCCCGGTCGAGTCGGCTCGCCACGTTCAACATCGCCCGGCCGGATCCCGCCGATATGAAGTTCGGAATCGTGAAGAGAATCGGAACGGGAGCCCTCACCACCTGCGTCCTCACCTTCGCGACGGCCCCGGGCCCGGGGTCACGGGATCCTGCCACCAGTCGACCTGGACGAACCGCCGGAGCGAGTGGGGCGCCGCGAGGCGGGGCAGCAGGTAGCGGGACGTCGTTGAGTCGATCGGCGCCACACGGGTCGTGAAGGCCGCCTCGTATCCGGCGCTGGCGGCTTCTTCCGGCGACTCGGGCACGAAGTCGCCGTTCGGATAGGCGAAGACCCGGCATGGGCGCGACAGCCGGGCCTCGAGCTCGCTCCGCGAGTCCACGAGCTCCCGCAGCCGCTCCTCACGGGGCTGCGAAGAGTGATGAACGTCGTGATTCGTGCCGTGGCTTCCGATCGCGACGCCGGTGGCCGCGAGCTGACCGAGCTGAGGCCACGTCAGCGTCCGAAGAGAAGGAAACCGCGCGAGGAGCCTGTCCGACTCTCCGGGCGGGAACTGGGACCGGATGCACGACAGGGTCTCCGTCCTCAGGTCGGCGGGCAGCGTCTTGAGGAGCTCTCGAATCCCCCGAAACGCCCGTTCCCTCTCTTGCGTGTTCGAGAGCGGCCACTTCGCTCCCAGCGCCTCGAAGTGAGGCGCCTCCCCGTAGAGCGCCAGCATCGAGAACTCGTCGAACCAGAGCGCTCGGTCCCCGCCCAACTGCCCCACCGAGACGAACACGGTCCAGGGAAGCCGGTAGCGTGTCATGACCTCAGCCGCCAGGAGGTTGTTGGCGAACCCGTCATCGAAGGTCACGGCCGCCGTTTTCCCATTGAAACCGCCCGGGCGATCGAGCTCGAAAAGAAGCTCGTCGAGGGAGAGAACGCGGAAGCGCCGGAGGTACGCCATCTGGCTGGCGAATGTTTCGAGGTCGTGCTGGTTGCGTTCGAGAAGCGGATCCAGGCGTTTCTCCACCACCCCGTGGTAGCGGAAGATCCGGAGACCGAGGCGGCGCTCGGCGCCCCGGAGCAGACCGCTGAGGTAGCCGCGTCCGGCGTCGAGGAAGCCCTCCGTGCTACGAAACATGGCTCTCCTGGTCCCGCGCGACACCGGAGTCCGGTTCGCCGGAAGGCACGATGCGGGTTCCCCAGGAGAGCAACGGACGGACCGCCCCCGACCACTCTCCTCCCCAGTCGCCGCGCGCCGAGTCGCCATCCATGCTGTCGACGAGGTGAAAGGCGACGGCCTGACGCTCCTCGAAATGGCGCGTCAGCGGATGGACCGTCAGAAGCTCGACGTTCACGATGACGGTGCCCTCGGAAAAGAGGTTTGCCGGAACCCAGGCCGTGGTGGCATAGCGGCCGATCGGCCGCCGCTTGTTGCGCCATTCCGGATCGGTTTCGATGGAACCGAAGAGCAGGAGCCCTTCTTCGTTGTAGAAGTCGTAGCTGGCCGAAAACGACCAGCCCTCCTCGAGCACGTCGAATTCCATCTCGATGCCGATGGGCTTCCGGAGGTCGGGAGCGTCGGTCACCTCGCCGCCGACGGAGCGGACCCGCACGGCGACCAGCCGGGCGGCCCGGCTCGCGGGCGCCCGTCTCGAGTCGGACCAGCGGCGCTCCGCCGTCGTCCCGATATCCGAGGACAGGTAGCTGGCGACGACTTTGTGGGACGGACCGTCGGCGGCGACGCCACCCGAATCCAGGAGGATCGTCCGCGGGCACAGCCGCGCGATTGCCTGCATGTTGTGAGAGACGAAGAGAACGGTCCGGCCCCGCCGGCCGACGTCTTCCATCTTCTCCAGGCACTTGCGCTGAAAAGTCGCGTCCCCGACCGCGAGCACCTCGTCGACGAGGAGGATTTCCGGATCGAGGTGCGCGGCGACGCTGAACGCGAGCCGCAGGTACATGCCCGAGGAGTAGTGCTTCACGGGGGTGTCGACGAATTTTTCGACTCCCGCGAAAGCCACGATCTCGTCGAAACTGGAGTCGATCTCGCGGCGGCGCATTCCGAGAATGGCTCCGTTGAGATAGATGTTCTCCCGGCCCGTGAGCTCCTGGTGAAACCCGGTCCCGACTTCCAGCAGCGAGCCCACGCGTCCCCGGATAACCGCCGAGCCGCTCGTGGGCTCCGTGATGCGGGCCAGGATCTTCAGCAACGTGCTCTTTCCGGCGCCGTTGCGGCCGATGACGCCGACGACATCTCCCTGCCCCACCCGAAACGAGACGTCGCGGAGCGCCCATATGGACTCGGGCGACGGCGGCGGGCCATTGCCGCCCGCCAGCCGGCGCGCCGCCCGAAACGGCGCCGTGGCGAGCCCCGAGATCGTCTCGCGGAAAGTCCGGTACTTCGCGCGCCTCTCCCCGATCCGATACATCTTTCCGAGGTTCTCGACGCGGAGCGCGTCGAGAACGTCAGACGACGTCGGCAAACGTCTTCTCCATCCGGCGGAAGTAGAACGCGCCCCCGACCAGCAGGACGACGGATGCGGCTGCGGAGACCGCGATCATCGGACCGGGGGCGGTCTTCGTATTGAGAAGCGCCCAGCGGAATCCTTCCACGACGCCGACCATCGGGTTCAGTCCGTAGACCGTGCGCCAGGGTTCCTTCAGGAGGCTGCTCGGGTAGACGATCGGCGTGGCGTACATCCAGAACTGCGTCAGAAACGGGATCGTGTACTTCACGTCACGGTATTCGACGTTCAGCACCGAGAGCCAGAGCCCGACCGCCAGGGCGGTGACGAGGGCCAGCAGCAGGAAGGCCGGGAGCCAGATGATTCGCCACGTCGGCGTGATGCCGTACCAGAACATCAGTCCCAGCAGGACGACAAATGCGATGGCGAAATCGACGAGTCCCGCCAATGAGTTTGCGATGGGAATCGTCAGGCGCGGGAAGTACACCTTCCTGATCAGGTTCGCGCTGTCGACCAGGCCGTTCGCGGACTGGGAGAGCGCGCCGGCGAAGTAGGTCCACGGCACGAGGGCGGCGTACGAGAAAATTGGATACGGGATCCCGTCGGAGGGCATCTTCGCCAGCTTCCCGAAGACGAGGCTGAACACGATCATCGAGAAGAACGGCTGGAGGATGGCCCACGTGGCGCCCAGGGCCGTCTGCTTGTAGCGCACTTTGATGTCGCGCCAGACGAGGAAGTAGAGGAGCTCGCGATACTCCCAGATGTCTCCGAGCTTCAGGGCGATCCAGCCCCGGCTCGGCCGGATGAGGATCGTCGGGATCTCGACTTGTTCCATGGAAGAGCTCATTGTTCGCTCACCTTTCGTTGGGACGGCGCGCCAGCCTGGTCCGCGCTCCAAAGATTCTCGTAGATCTCGGCGAACTGTTCCGCCATGCGGTCGAGCGAGAAGTTCCTCGAGATGGCGGCTCCCCCGGACGCGTAGGCCTGCCGCACCTCCGGCGACCGCACTCGGCGAAGCGCCTCGGCGAGTTCGTCCACCGACTCCGGGGTCACGAGGATCCCGCCCTTTTCGCCGAGCATCTCGAGGACGCCGCCGACGGGGGAGGCGATGCAGGGAAGGCCGGACGCGAGCGCTTCGAGAAGCGCGATCGGGAACCCTTCCAGACGCGACGGAATCACGAAGACATCCAGCTGGTGGAGGAAGCGCGGCACGTCGTCGATGAAACCCAGCAGGTGGACACGGTCCTGGATGCCGAGCCGGCGCGCTTGCGCTTCCAGAGGCTTCCGTTCCGGACCGCCGCCCGCGAGGACGACATGGAGCGCGGGAGCATCGGTGATCCTCGCCGCCGCGTCGAGCAGAACATCGTAGGCCTTCAGCGCCGTGAGACGTCCCGCGGCCCCGACCACGACCGCGCCGGCGGGAATCCCGAGTCTCTCGCGCCACTGCGGGTCCTTCGTGGAGGCAACGAGGAAGCGCGAGAGGTCGATGCCTCCGCGGCTCGTCTCGACCCTCGAAAAGCCGCGCGACCGGAGATCGCGCACGATTTCGTCGGCGACCGCCGTGATCCTCGCATTCCCGGCCGACGCGAGCCGCGACGCCAGGAGCCAGTCCTCCAGCTGCCCGCCCTCGGGGCGATGATCGCTGTGAATGGTCCAGACCCAGGGCAGGCGGGCGCGACGGACGACCCCGTTCGCCTGGCGGCTCACGTCCACCGACAGGTGCGTATGGACGAGATCGGCTTCCATCTGGCGGAGGAGCTCGGCCAGCCGCCCAGGAAAGGTGAACGACAGCCGGTGCCGCAGCCATTCGGACACCGTGTAAGAGCCGATCGGGAAAATCGACGGCCATTTCACCGAACAGGACTCGATGCGCATCGGCAGGCTCTCGAAGTGCGAGCGAAGATTGCCGGTCGCCCCCAGCATGCAGAGGACGCTGTGGCGATACCCGGACAGGGCCTTGGAGTTCGCCAGCCCGAGCACCAGACGCTGCACGCCTCCGGCGCCAAGCGTCCCGACGACGTGGACCACGTGCGGCCGCGCCACTCCGCCGAAGCGCGCCGGTTCGGGGGACTTCTGCGAAGTCGGGCTCATGGCACCGCGATGGAATTCATGCGTGGCTCAACATGGCCCGAAGAGCCGCCGCCGCTCCCGTCCGACTGGCGATCACCGCCGGGCTCAGCTTGATCGCATTGACGATCAGGGTCCGTGCCGTTCGAAGGCCGAGCGCCCGGTCTCCCCCGGAGCGAGTCGCGCTCTCTCGCAGTAGCCTCTGGCTTTTGCGAAGAAGCGCTGCGCTCATCCACTGACATGCCCACCGCCGGAATCCGAAGCCATCCTGTTCTAAACCGAATCTGGCGGAGAAGGCGTTCAAAAGTTGAGAGATGCTCGACCGGAGCGCCGGCATATCGAGACGCGCGGCGTCCGCCAAGCCGAGAAAACGATTCCCGAACAGCGCCTCGAGGGTGTCGAGCGAGGCGGTGGATGCCGTCGTCCCTAAAACCCAGCGCAGGTTCTGCAGACTGACTCTCCGCGCCGCCCTCCCCATCTCCACGCTCCATCGCTCCGTGATGCTTCCCGGGGGGCGCCGTCGGAGGACGTGCGTGCCGGTCACAGTCGCGACCCGGCTCGATCGCGCGGCCCTCGCCCAGAGTCCGAAGTCCTCGGCATGGACGTCGTCCCCGTTGTACCCGCCGACCTCCTGGATCACGGCTGTGCGAAACATGATGGAGGAATGGGTCAGGGGGCAGTAGAACAGGAGGATCCAGGCGAGCCGCAAGGGATCTCGCTCCACGATCCGGTTCGTGCGGCCCCCACCCTCCCAGCCTTCGAACACGGTGTCCGTTCCGACGACGGCCACATCGCTTCGCGCCTCGAGAAAGTTCACCTGAGCCTGCAGGCGCCCGGGATAGGAAAAATCGTCGGCGTCCTGGCGGGCGACGAATTCCCCGCGAGCCGCTGCGAGCCCGGTGTTCAAGGCGGCAATGAGACCGCGGTTGCTCTCGTGCTTCAGTCTCACGATTCGCGAGTCCGTGAACGCGTCGAGCTCTCGAGACGTTTCGTCCGTGGAGCCATCGTCGACGATGATGAATTCGAAGTCGGAAAACGTCTGAGCCAGGATCCCCTCGACCGCCTGCCGGACATGATCCTGCCCGTTGTAGACCGCCATCAGGACGGTCACCCTCGGCGGATCGAGCCGTTCAGGAGTGCGGCTCATCAACGACTCTCCCGGCGAGGGCGGACAGCGTCGCGCCGGCGGGTGGACGGGCATCGACGAGAGACCGAAGGCTCGCGTAGGCCGCCTGGCTTTCCTGGATCTGCCGGGCCGCCGCGCTGAGCAACGCGGGCCGGCGCTCGTCGGCTTCCCGCCAGAGATCCTGGACCGAGGCCGATAGGACCTCGACGATTGCCGGCTGGTCGAGAGACACGACGCGACAGCCGCCGCCGAATTGATCCTCCAGACCGCGAAACTTGTCGGTGTAGTAGGAAGAGCGCGTCAGGCCGACCACGGGTATTCCCTGCGCCAGTGCGAAAACCCCGGCATGGTAGCTACCCGTCACGACGACCCGGCATTCGCCAACCCGGTGAATCAGGGCAAGGGGAGTGTCGACGTTCTCCGGGGCATCGGACGCGAACGCGTCGGGCAGGAGCTCACGGAGGGACTGCACGTCCGAATCTCCGGCCGCCGTCGAAATGGGGACCGGCCGAAAAGCCGCTCCCACGGCCTCCGCCGCGTTCCGCAGCGCCCGACGGACGTCCTCCAGAGCGCCGACGCCCACGTTGGAGTAACTCGAAACCCGAACGTTCACGCCGAGGAACGCGCCGAGCCGCTCGGGACGGACCGCGAACGCCGGCTCGATCGCATCATCTCCGGTCACTCGAATTTGCTTCCGGACCACACCGATCGACGCGAGAAACGGCAACGTCGAAAGACCCTCCCGAACGCCGATGACGCCGACACGCGGGAAGACCTCTCGTGCGCGCGAGAGAAGGACCGGGTGGGAAAGAGGTCCAATCCCCTGCCCGAGCATCGCGGTCGGAACTTGTCGCCGCTGGAAGCGGCTCAGGAGCTCGAGGGAAGACCGGGCCTGCCCTCGAAACAAATCCGTGATGTACCCGCCGCCGCCAAGGACGAGGAAGTTGGCCGCGTTGACCACTCCGAGAAAGGCCTCGACGTCGGCGTGATCGCCCGGATGAATCCGTCTCCACCGCAACGCCAGGCCGTCACTGACGGCGGGAAGATGATCCCGGAATCTCGCATCGTTTCTCGCGAGGCGGCGGGACACGGCGCGGGGTACCCGGGCGCGGCCCGGCACGCGACTCCACTCCAACCATTTACGCAGACCATTCGAGGGCACCGGGATCGCACCCGGACAATGACGCGATAGCAGCTCGGGCGAGGACGTCAGGACGTGCACATCGGCCTCCGGCCAGGAAGCCCGAAGACGCGACACGGCCACCTGGAGCATCGCAACGTCACCCAGGTTGTTGAGGGCATAACTGCCGCTGTACACCAGGATCTTCACGCTCGACCGTCGTTGAAGAACCGGCCGACGAGACCGCCCTTCGGCATCCGGACCCGCTCTCGCAATCGTCGAATCCCTTACCCCGGCATCCGGACGTTGACCGCACCGTCCGTCAAAGCCACTTGCCCGGCTTGATGTCCCCATTCGTGCGCGAAGAGGGCCGCGCCGTACTCGATCTTGGGCACGCGCCCTGTCTTGAAAAAGACCGAGCTCTCGACGCTGAAAGCCAACGCGTTGGGAATGTGGTCCGTTTGCTGGCCCTGGTATCTCAAGTTCGTGACGACACGATACTCACCCTGAGGCAGGGGCAGGGTCGGGATCCGGCACGTGACCACGCCCTCTGCACCGGCCACGATGGAGAAGCCTGCGATCGGAGTGCTCATGTGTGCCACGCCGATATTGAGATGATTTACGATCGCGAGCGCGAAATCGAACCGCTCCGCGCCGATCGGGTTCTCGTAGGAGAACTCGAGCGTGATCGGCTTTCCGGCGACGACCCGCTCGCACGGCCGGCCCTCCTCGTCGAGCACACGAGCCGCCGTCAACCGCACGCTTCCGTCTCCCCGTCGGTCGGGATTGTTCTCGAAGGCGTGGGCGGCGGTCACGAGCAGGTGCCCCAGGTACTCCCTCAGGACTTCTCCGGTCGAGCCGTCGACCGCGACGGTGCCCGCGCGCAGGAGGATCGCCCGCGCGCAGAGGGCCTGCACGGCCGGCATGTTGTGGCTGACGAAAAGCACGGTGCGGCCTTCCTCGGCGACGTCTCCCATCTTGCCGAGGCACTTCTTCTGGAAATCGGCATCGCCGACCGCGAGGACCTCGTCGACGAGCAGGATCTCCGGCTCCAGATGCGCCGCGACGGCGAACGCGAGCCGCAGGTACATGCCGCTCGAGTAGCGCTTGACCGGAGTGTCGATGAACTTTTCGACCTCCGAAAAAGCGACGATCTCGTCGAATTTCCGGCCGATCTCGGCCCGGCGCATGCCGAGGATCGCGCCGTTGAGGTAAATGTTTTCGCGTCCGGTGAGCTCGGGATGGAATCCCGTGCCGACTTCCAGGAGCGAGCCCACGCGTCCGTGGATCTCGGCGGTGCCGTGCGTCGGCTCCGTGATCCGGGCCAGGATCTTCAGCAGCGTGCTCTTCCCCGCTCCGTTGCGGCCGACGATTCCGACCACCTCGCCCTGGCGGACTTCGAAGTTGACGTCGCGCAGCGCCCAGAGCAAATCGTCGCCCTCATCGGAACGGCGACGGCGACGCAGGAGCCGGGCCGGAGCACTGACCAGGGAGGCGAGCGAGTCGCGCAGAGTCTTGTAGCGCTCGATGCGGTGACCGATCCGGTACTCCTTGGAGAGCTCCCGAACGCGGACCGCCACGCTGCCCTTCGTCATACGCCGGCCTCCACCAGAGAACGGTAGTAGTCCAGGGATCTCGCCAGGCCCTCGGCGATGCCCACCGCGGGACGGTAGCCCAGCCATTTCCCGGCGAGCTCGAGGCTCGCCGCCGAGTGCATGACGTCGCCGGCCCGTGGCGCTTCGTAGCGCGGCGCCTGTCCGCCGCCGACCGCGTCCCCGACCGCCGCCGCGAGCTCGTTGACCGAGATCACCTGTCCCCCCGCGACGTTGTAGACCTGGCCGGCGGCTGTCGCGTCGGCGTCCGCCGCCCGCAGGTTCGCATCCACCGCGTCGGAGACATAAGTGAAATCCCGGCTCTGCGTGCCGTCGCCATAGATGACCGGGGCCTCGCCGGCCAGGTACGCCCGAAAGAAGCGCGGGATCACCGCGGCATAAGGCCCGTCCGGATCCTGCCGCGGGCCGAAGACGTTGAAGTAGCGCAACCCGACGAGCTCCATGCCGTAGCAACGGGCGAAGACGCCGGCGAGCTCTTCGTTCATGGCCTTCGAGAGCGCATAAGGCGAGAGCGGCTGGCCCTCCTCCCCTTCCTTCTTGGGGAGCCGCGTGCTGTCGCCGTAGACGCTGGAGGAGGAGGCATAGACGACTCTCCGCACGCTCGCCTCGCGCGCCGCAGCGAAGACGTTGGCGGTCCCGGCCACGTTGATCGCGATCGTGGTCGCCGGGTCCTTCATCGACCGCGGCACCGAACCGAGTGCCGCCTGGTGAAAGACGACGGCGGCTCCGGCGCACGCCCTGCGGCAAGCCTCGGCGTCGCGAATGTCCGCCTCGAGAAGCTCGATCCGGTCCGCGCAGTGCGCAAGGTTCGACCGCTTTCCGTTGGAAAAGTCGTCGATTCCCCGGACCCGGGCTCCCCGGGCCAGGAGCGCGTCCACCAGATGCGACCCGATGAAGCCGGCGGCGCCGGTCACGAGCACGAGTTGTCCTTGTCTCATCAAATTCTCCCGGGGGCCCCGGCGACTAATGCGGGAATCATGCCTTGACGACGTTGGGGCGCGGCGCCCGATATACGCCGCGGGTGTCGACGACCAGACCGGCGTGGCGGACGACGGCCTCGTAGTCGACGGCGGAATGATCCGTGACGATGACGACGGCGTCCTGCGACCGCAGGACCTCCTCCGTCAGGGGCGAGGATTTCATCGGCGGAAGGTCGGGCCAGGAGCGCATTCGCGGAGCCTTCGGGACGTGCGGGTCGTGGTAGGTCACCTCCGCCCCCAGGTGAAGGAGGCTCTCGATGATCTCGAAGGCCGGGCTCTCGCGCGGGTCGTCGATGTCCTTCTTGTAGGCGATCCCGAGGACGAGGATCCGGCTGCCTCGCATCGCTTTCCGGCGGTCGTTGAGGGCCAGGCTCAGCTTGGTGATCACGTACTCCGGCATCTGGACATTGACCTCGCCGGCGAGCTCGATGAACTTCGGCGTCACGCCGTACTCCCGGGCTTTCCAGGAGAGATAGAAAGGGTCGAGGGGGATGCAGTGGCCGCCCCAGCCCGGTCCGGGGTTGAACCGCATGAAGCCGAACGGTTTGGTCGAGGCGGCGTCGAGCACGTTCCAGATGTCGATGCCCATCCGGTCGAAGACGATCTTGAGCTCGTTGACGAGGGCGATGTTGACGGCGCGAAAGATGTTCTCGACGAGCTTGGCCGCCTCGGCTTCGCGCGCGCTCCCGACCCGGACGGTTCTCACCACCACTTTGTCGTAGAGGCTCTGGGCGAGATCGCCGCCAGCCTCGTCGACGCCCCCGACGATCTTCGGGATCGTCGCCGTGTTGTACTTTCCGTTGCCGGGGTCTTCCCGCTCGGGCGAGAAGGCCAGGTAGAAGTCGCTCCCGCACTTCAAGCCGGACTCCTCGAGGATTCCGCGCACGAGCTCGTCGGTCGTGCCCGGATATGTCGTGGACTCGAGCACGACCAGCTGCCCCGGCCTCAGCCGGGCACGGATCAGCTGGACCGTGTTCACGACGTAGCTCATGTCCGGCTCGCGCTGGGCCGTCAGCGGGGTCGGCACGCAGATGATCAGGGCGTCGGGCTCGTTGAGGCGGCCGAAATCGGTCGTCGCCTCGAAACGCTTCTCGGCGACCGCCGTGGATAGCCGCTGTCCCGTCGAGGTGCTGAATGTAGTTGCGCCCGGCGTTCAGCGACTCGACCTTGGAACCGTCGACGTCGAACCCCAGAACGCGGAAGCCCTTCTCGGTGAATGTCAGCGCCAGGGGCAGGCCCACGTAGCCGAGGCCGGCGATACCGATGGCCGCCGACTGGTCGTTGAACCGTCTCTGAAGGCTCTCTGCGTTCGCTCTTGGTTCGGTCACCCGCTTCGGCTCCTGTTCGGGCTGCCCGCCGTCCGGGCTTCGCCCCCTTCGGTGTACACCACCGACGTGAAAACTCCCTTTACGACGCCGCTGGCGGCGTGCCTAGGCGACGGCGCTTTGTTCCGCAACGGTCCTCGCGTCCCCGGATACCCGGTTGAGAGAGGACCGGTCAAACTCGACGGCGACATTCTGGCGAAGCATCGAGACCGAAACGATCAACCGCGTCGCGGACTGCTGCCGGAGGACGCGCCCCCGGTAACCCCGGAATGGGCCCTCCGCGATCGTCACGAGATCCCCCTCGACGAGGGGGGCATAGGGCACCAGGCGGGCGCCGGTTTCCTGGAGTCTTCGGAGCTGGCGCAGCTCCGCGTGGAGGAGCTCCTGATCCCGCACCTCGAGCAGCCGGACGACCAGACCGCTCCGGAGCGCGGCGGTCCGGGCGCCGGGATCAGCCCGCAGAAACACGTACCCCGGAAACAGGGGGATGAACGAGACGAATCGGCGGCCGGAGCGGGCCGCATGCCGCTCGTGCTGCGGGAGATAGAACGGGACGCGGAGGGGCTCGAGGTTGCGGACGAGCGCCTTTTCCTGGCGGCTCCGCGTCTGGGCGACCATCCAGGGGAAATTCGGCCGACGAAAAGTCGAAGAGGCTCTGAGGAAAAACCTCAGGGCCTCGTCTCAACAGAGGCACGTCCCAGCCCCCTCCGCCGCAAACTACAGCTATCTTGCTGTAGTTACGAGGCTTTTTTGTTTGAGCGGGGAGTATAACACGCGCCTGTTCGGGCGATCAGGGGCTCGGACGGCTGGCCGGAGGCGAGTCAGAAACGGCTTTGAGGCGGGCGGCGAGCAGGTCGGCCGCCGCCCGGTTTCCAGCCTCCCGTGACAGCTGCTCAGCCGCCCGCAGCGTGGGCTCGTCGTCGGGCAGAGCCCCCACGCGCGGCCTCCGGACCGAGAGTCGCGACGGCGGTCGTCCACGCCGCCCGCAGGAAGGACTCGTTTCGAAAGGCGCGGCGCAGGCTCTCCTGCCCTGCCCGCCGCTGCTCGGGAGTCAGGGCGCCCCAGCGGACCAGATACCGGCGACCGAGCTCCTCCGAGGCGAAATCCAGCCCGGGGGCGGCCACGACGGCCAGCTCGAGCGGCCGCACCCATTGGCTGGCGTCTCCCTGGATGGCGGCCGAACGCCCCAGAAGGAGACGTCCGTAGGCCGATCCCGGCCGGCCGGAAAGTCCCCGGAGGACCAGCCAGAGAGCCGCGGGAGCCGAGGAAGCTCCGCCCGCAACCGCGGGCCGACCAACGACGGCTTCCGCGACGAGCAGCGCGGCCTCGTCGTTTCCTTCCACCAGGCTCAGCGTCTCTGCGACCGCGGGGGAAAGTCGCTCGAGCTGCTGCTCCTCCGCGATCGAAGCGACCCGCCGGCGTCCCTGAACCTCCTGAAACGATCGCCGACAGCGCAGAGTCCGAGGAGGAGCACGCAGGCGATCGTCGCCATCCATCGGGGACCTGCCCGGAGGCTTCGCGAAGCGGGAGCCGCGAGCGTGCTCATCGTTCTGTCGGGGACGTCTCGAAGCCGCTCGGACCGTCGTCGAGACCCGGGCGGCGGTAGAGGTGAAGATCGATCACGCGGCGACGGCGGAAGCCGTTAGCTGTGCACCACGCGCGGAGTGGCCTTCTCCTCTTCGGCCTCGGGACGGCCTTCCTGTCGGTAGCCGTAGCCGTACTCGTACCCGTAGTAGGACGCGCTTTCGGGCTCGAGGGCGTTGATCAGGACGCCGACGATCGTACCGCCGCTCCGCAGAATGCGGTCGCGCGCCCGAAGGACGTGATCACGCGGGGTCACGCCGCCCCGCACGCAGAGGACGACACCATCGGTCTGCATCGCGAAGACGAGCGTGTCCGACACCGGAAGCACCGGCGCGGAGTCCACGATGACGTGATCGAAGTTCATCGCGGCGAGCTCGAGGAACTTCTGCATCGCGTCCGAGGCCAGCAGCCCGGAGGGGTTCGGCGCGTCGGGACCCGCCGGGACCACGAAGACGCCCGGCACCGAGCGTCTTCACGATGGCGCGCGACGGCTCGATGCCTTCGGCGAGGATCGAGACCAGCCCGAGCCGGTTCGGGATCTGGAAGATCTCGTGGAGGCGCGACTTGTGGAGGTCCGCGTCGACGAGCAGGACGCGCCGGCCGAGCTGGGCGAGCACCACGGCGAGATTGACGGCGCTCGTCGTCTTGCCCTCGTGGGGGAAGGCGGAGGTCATCACGACCGATTTCACGCCGCCGGCCCGCGAGAGCATCAGGGCCGTGCGGAATGCGCGGTACGCCTCGGCGGTCGGCGAGCGCGGCTCGCTGTGCGGCGAAAGCTCGATCGGATCGGCCTCTTCCCCGGTCAGACTGCGGGCCTTTGCGGCCTTGCCGAAGATCCGTGTCCGGCCCTTCGGACCGTACGTCGGCCCGTCTCCCCGCGCCGGGATCACGCCGAGCGGCGGAAGCTGCAGCAGCCGCTCGACCTGTTCGGTGCTGCGGATCGTCCGGTCGAGGTATGCGAGGAAGAAGGCGAGGCCGAGTCCGAGGCCGCCCCCGAGAAACAGAGCCACGAGCAGGTTTTTCTGGAGCGACGGCTCGAAGGGCCCGCCGGGCTCGAGCGCCCGATCCACGATCCGGATCGTCGTCATCTGATCGTCCCGAACGCGCGAGATGACCTCCATCTCCCCCTGCTGTCGGAGCAGGCTGTCGAGGAGCGCGCGCTTGGTGTCGATCTCCGTGCGGAAATTCCGGTATTCGACGGTGCTGCTCCCCTGAGCCAGCGCCGAGGACTGCTCGCTGCGGGTCATGGCCCGGAGGTTTTCCTCCCGCCGCAGCGCAGTCAGGTAGTCGCTGCGCGCGGCCTGGACGACCTTGCTCGCGCTGTCGCTCGCCGTGCTCGCGAGGCCCTTGCGCACGTCCTCGATCTGCGCCTTGAGCTGCTGCATCGCCGGCCACTCGGGCTTGTAGACGTTGGACTTCTCGGCGTAATCGCGCTCCAGCCGCTGGAGCTCCGCGCGCTGCGAGGCGACGACCGACGAGTCGGCGAGCGCCTCCGGCGGGGTCGAACGGAGCTCCTGGTAGCGCGCCTCCTTCGCGACGCGGTCCGTCACCGCGGCCGCGAGGTCCCGGTTGACCTGATCGATTTTCGCGTTGGGGTCCACCGTGATGTCACGCGCACGGCCAAAGGCGAAGAGCTCTTTTTCCTTGGCTTCGATCTCGGACTTCGCCTGCTCGATCTGGCTCGCCAGGAACTGGCTCGACTGGCCGATCAGACGGACACGCGACTCGACGTTCCAGTCGATGTACGCGTCGGCGACGGCGTTCGGGATGGCGGCAGCGAGCTCGGGCGAGGGCACGACGGCCGAGATCTCGACGAGGCTCGTGCCGCGAAGGATGGTTACGTCCAGAAGTTTCTGCACGCCGATCGCGGCGTCGACGACGTCGCGGTCCGCGGGTTTGGGGACGTTGCCCTTCGCGTCGGGTCGGAACTCGGCGAAGCGCTTCGGGTTGAATTGTGGATCGGCCAGCAGGTTCAGCTTGCGGACCACGCGCTCCGCGATCTCCCGGCTCTGCATGAGTCGGATCTGACTCGGCAGGAATTCCGAGGCCTGCCCGGTGTCTCCGGCGCCGGCGGAGAACGGCACGGCCTGCGCGGCCTGCCGTACCACGTCGACGACGGTCTTCGCCGTGTACATCGGTTTCGTCAGCACGGTGGCGAGCACGCCGCCGACCAGCCCGGCGGTGAGACAGACGGCGATGAGGCGCCGCCGCTTGACGACGATGGCCCAGTAGTCCGCGAGGTGGAACTCCGCGCGTGACGACTGGACTTCGCTCGCCTCTTCGAAATCGTCCAGGTCGGCCATCAGAAGAAAGACTCCTTCACCACGATGACGTCGTTGGGGTGGACCGCGACGTCCGGATCCTTGCCTGCGACGACGCGCTTGAAATCGACGACGGTCTCGACGTCCTTCCCGTCTGCCCCGCGTCGCTTGATCCGGATCGTGCTCGAGGCCCTGTCGCTGAGGCCTCCCGCCTTGGCGATCACGGAGAGCAGCGTGAGGCGGTCCTCGCTGTCGAACTGGAGGGCGCCCGCCGTGTTGACCTGGCCGAGACAGAACACGGTAATGCTCGTGCGCGGGACGACGTTGATGACGTCGGCCGGCTGGATCGGGATGTTCCAGAGCTCGGTCGCGTTCTGAAAGAGATCGTCGGTGCGGATCTCGAGCGTGTCGGACAATCCGTTGTCCGCCCGGCGGAGCACGAGGATGCGGCTGCCGGCCTTCTCGCTGAGCCCGCCCGCGGCCGTGATCGCGGTCATGAGCGTCCAGCGGCCGGAGATCGAGAGCGAGCCGGGGCGCAGGACCGCGCCCAGAACGGAGACCGGCTTGTTCGCGAACTCCTTGATGACGACCGAGACATTCGCCCGGTTCACGTATTTCTCGAGAACGAGCGCCTCGACCCGCGCCCGGATGTCGGGCGCCGTCATGCCGGCCACGGGGATCGATCCCACGAGCGGCAGATCGAGCGTCCCGCTGTCGGTGACGCGACGGTCGACGTTGAGCTCGGGAAGCTCGAGAACCTTGACCTCGATCAGATCGCGGGGCCCGACGGCGTAATCGCCCGAGGGCGCGGGCTCCTGCGCGGCTCCCGGCCGCGCGAGGACGAAGGCCAGGGCGAGGAGCAGGCTCGATACGGTCCGTCTTTTCATCGCTGGAATGTCCCCGAAAAGCTGAGCATCACCGTGTAGCGGGTGTAGGAACGGCCGGCGGTCGGGATGTTGGAGGTGTAACTGGTGTGAGTCACGCGGGCGTTGAGCACGATCGGCCGGTAGGCGATGATCGAAAACCCTCCGCCGTACTGCTCGGACTCGTCCCGCCTCTTGAGAACCTCGACCTCGCCGTCGATCACGACCGGCTCGGCACGCGGATAGTTGTTCGGCCCCGTCTGGCCGTAGCCGCTCAGGAGGATGCGAGGGCCGAGCTGGATGTTGATCTTGCCGCCGATCCGGTTCTCGAAGAAGTACGGGTTTGTGGCGGTGACGCTGTAGCTGACATTCCGATGGCCGTTCGCCTGGAGCTCGAGCCATGAGATCGGAAAAAACGACACGAAGAAGGATCCCACGCCGGTCGAGTAGTTAGGAAAGAAGTTGGAGTCGACGCCCCTTCCCTCGCGCCAGCCACCGATCAGGTTGATGAAGAGCCGGGGGCCGATTGTACGCGACGCTCGCGAGCGCCGCCGTGCTCGTGTTGTTCCGGAGCTCGGGAGTGAGCGTGAAGTCCGCCCACGTCCCCTCGCCGGCGACGCCGACATTCCAGTCGGGGTGGAACTGATATCGGAGACCCCCGCGCCCTCCCCAGTCGGTTCGATCGTTGAGCGGGACGCGTATGTCCTGACCGGGAGGGCCTTCGATCTGCTGATAGGTCACATCCTGGTAGCCGCCCGACCCGAAGAGCGAGAGACGAGTTGTCAGGTCCACGTCGACCTTGGCCCCTGTCCGGAGGGAATTCTGAAAGACAAAGGTGTCGAGCTCCGTGCTGTACTGCTGATATTGCTGGAAGTAACCGCCCGTAATCTCGACTGTCATCCGGTTGAAGAAGCCGTAGAGCGACCCGTCGTACCGTCCCCCGAACTCGTCCCGCCCGCTGAGCTCCTTGTACCAGGTGTATTGCGGGAAGGCATCCGCGCGGAGCACGAACTTGGATCCGAACGGGACGAGGAAGGTCGCGCCGGCGTTCACCGAAAGCGTCCAGTCTCCGGTGGGGTCCTCGTTCGTGCCGAAGACGTTGCTGTCGTAGCCGGCGTTCCAGACGTTGAAAGACGGCAGCACCCGCGCCGGCCCGAGCCGAAAGCGCGAGCGATCCATGTCATTCTGGATCTCCTCCTTGGCCGGAATCGTCCGGTTCAAAGGCACGGAGTCGGAGCCGAACGAGGGCCCGCCGGCGCCGCCGCCCGCGGCTTGCTGGGCGGCCAGCGGGGCGGCCGCAAGGACGAGTGCGAGAAGCGCCGTCGCCAGCAGCGCCCGCCCGCGCGGGCGTCTGAGGAGGCACGAAGCGCGTTCGAACATCGCGGCTACTGCCCCAGAATCTTACGGGAATACTCGTCCACGAGAGGTCCGGATACCCGAGGCATCGCCCGCTTCAGATATCCACGCGCCTCATCCTCCTTGCCGGTCTCGTACAGCACGACGGCAGCGTAGAACATCGAGGGGGCTTCCGTGTCGCCAAAAGGAGCGACCAGCGGCACCTGGAACGCCCCGTCGCGGTAGGAACGAGACAGGCACGCCGCTTCGAGAAGCGCCAGACGGAGCTCCCGATTGTTCGGATCGGCTTTCAGGGCGTCGGCCAGAGCCGCGCGCGCCTCTGCGGCCCGGCCGGCGAGGACGAGCTGCCGGCTCTCGGCGAGGACCTCTCGACTTCGGACGCCGGGGTTCGGCGCCGCCACCGGAACTGGAGCCGGTCGGATCGCGGTCGCGTTTGCGCGCCGGCGTGGCCGACGCCGTCTTCGGGGCTGCCTCCGCGGTGCGGCGCTGCCGCTCCGCCGCCAGCTTCTGCTGAGCCTTCGCCACATCGGGGCGCGACATCAGGTTCGAGGGAATCCTGGGCGATACCTCCGAGGCCATTGCCCAGTCACCCGCCTCGACGCCGGTCACGAACACGTCCGCGTAGAGCTCCGGTCGCTTCGCCAGCTCCGCCGGAGGAATGGCGTTCAGGTCAGCGCGCGCCTGCGCAAGCTCGCCGCGCACCACGCGCGCCCTGGCCCGGAGAGCCAGGGCGTCCGTGTTGTTCGGCTGAGCCGCGAGCGCCGTTCCCGCCCAGCGTTCCGCTTCCTTCCAGTCTCCCCGCTCCGCCGCTTCCCGCGCGAGAGCCACGGCCCAGACGGCCGAGGACGGGTCGCGGCGAGCGGCGGCTTCGAGAGCCTTCTTTCGCTCGGCGGGCGCGAGCCGGGCGATCTTCTGCTCTTCGGTCTCCACGAGGCCCGCGAGCGACGGGATTCCGAGCAGCGTGGCTTCCTGCACGCGCTTCAGAAGCAGTGCCCGAAACTCGGCCTGCCTCTCGGGCTCGAGGTCCCGGGGGGGATACGAAGGAAAGCGGCGCTGCACTTCGAGGAAGCGGGCCAACGTCGCATCCGCGTCCTCGGGCCTGCTGTCCGCCACCTGCGCGAGGGCCAGCCGGGCGAGGCTCGAAGACAGCCAGTCCGGGCGGCCGAGGAAGCCGAAGGCCGCGATCCGGAATTGATCGATCGCCTCGCGGTACCGCTTCTCATCGAAGAGGTACTTCCCCGACTCGAGCCGCGCCTGGTTGAAGTCCGCCGGCGCGGGCGCGGCGCCGAGGCCGGGGACCGTCATGCCGAAACCGAAGAGTCCGAGTAGGATGAGTCCGTGACGCTTCTTCAACGCTGGACCTCCCTGGCGCGCGAGGCGCTCGTCCCGTCCGACAGCGATTCGAGGGATCGGCTGGCGTTTCTCATGCTTCTGGCGTTCATCCTCTTGGCTCCGTGGCTCCAGGGTTGCCCGTCTGCCCGCCGCGGTCGCCGGGGCTCCGGCGCCGGTCGGCCGGCTGCTGATCCCGGCCGTCGGCTTCGCAATCGGGGCTTTGACTTTCTCCTCCCGGTCGTCGTTTCGATCTCTTCGTCCGCTCTTCCTGCCGCTGGCGTCGATCCTGGCCGTGGCGCTGCTCGGTCTCCTGCAGCTGATCCCACTGCCCGAACCGACGCTCGCGCAGATTGCTTCCGTGAACCGTCAAATTTACCACGAAACCGCTGAGTTGTTTAGCCTTTACGGCCAAACGGCCCCCCTGCCGCGCATCTCTCTCGCACCCGAGCAAACGGCCGCAATTGTCCTGTTGCTGGGCGGTTGTGCCGTCCTGCTCGCGGCCACGCCGCAGCTTCTGCGAACGCGTCCGCGGCGCCGGGCATTCGCGGCGGCGGCCGTCTTCTCGGGCTGCCTCCAGACGGTCGTCGCCGCGGTCTTCGCCGGCAAGCGCGGATCCTTCCGGGGAGCCTTCGAGTCGACCGCCGAGCTCGGCGACTTCCTGCTGGTCATCCTGCCCGTGGCCTTCGGCGCCTTCTGGGCCGAGGTGCTGACGAACGCCGACCGCGGCCGCGACACGGCCGATCGCGGCGAGCGTCTCGCGGTCCGACTCGCGCCGCTCGTCACCCGGGCGCTGGGACTCGGCATCATCGGCGTCGGAATCGTGATGACGGGCTCGCCCGTGCGCATGACGGCCGCCGGCCTGTCGATCGTGCTCATCTGGCTGATCGCCGGCCGGCATTCGCTGCGCGCCCGCCGCCCCGCCTCTTCCATCGCCGCGGGCATTGCCGCGTGGATCGCTCTCCCCGGCCGCGCCGACGCCCAGATTCCCGCGGCGGTCTCGGCGGCCGCCGAACGCACGGTCTCGATCTGGCGGACCGCTCTCGAGGCCTGGCAGAGCTTTCCGATCTTCGGCGCCGGCCTGGGCGCGTTCTCCGAGGCCTTTCGCCGCTTTCAACCACGCGGAGCTCGGGGGCCTGGTGGAATCCGCCATGTCCCTCCCGCTGCAGCTTCTCGTGACGGGAGGCGCGCGTCGGCGCGTTCTTCGCGCTGCTCGCCTGGGTCTCGATGCTCGTGCTCCTCGTCCGGCGATTCCGCGGCCAGCGGCACCGCGAAGAAAGCGCTCTCACGCTGGTCGGCATCGGCGCGCTCCTCGCGGTCGGTCTCGACGGCCTCGCCGAATTCAACCTGGCGGCCGAATCGGTGCCCGCCGTGCTGGCGTGCGTGCTCGGACTCGCCCTGGCGGCCGGCGACGGAAGCCGTCGCGAGCAGACCTGGACCTCCGCGAACTCCATCGGGGGAGAACGCTGAGGCTGAGGCCGAGGCGTAGTCCGGATATCCTCGTCCGATGACCGAAACGCTCGCCCGAGCCGTCGTGCTCGACGGCAACGCCCTCGCCCGGACCCTGCGGGAGAAGCTGCGCGCGGAGGCCGCGGAGATTCATCCCGCGCCCGGGCTGCGCGTGCTGCTCGTCGGAGAGAATCCGGCGTCGCTTTCGTACGTGACGTCGAAGACGCGCGCGGCGATCGAGGCGGGCATCCGCGCCGAGACCCTTCGGCTGCCCGCAGACATTTCTCCCGAGCGGCTCCTGGCCGAAGTCGCCCGCGCGAACGGCGATCCCGACGTCGACGGGATTCTGATCCAGCTTCCGCTGCCGGCCGGCCACTCCTCCGCGACGGTTCTGGATTCGGTCGATCCGCTCAAGGACGTGGACGGGTTCCATCCCGAGAACGTCGGACTGCTCCACCAGGGCCGCCCGCGTTTCGTGCCCTGCACGCCCGCGGGAATTCTCGAGCTCCTGCAGACGCACGCCATTCCGACGTCCGGCCGTCGCGCCGTCGTGCTGGGGCGGAGCGACATCGTCGGCAAGCCGATCGCCGCGCTTCTGACGGCGCGCGACGCCACCGTGACCATCTGTCATTCGAAGACCCGCGATCTCCCATCCGTCTGCCGCGAGGCGGACATCCTGGTCGCAGCGATCGGACGGCCGGGATTCGTCACACGCGAGTTCGTGAAGCCGGGAGCCGCCGTGATCGACGTCGGAATCAACCGGCTCGACTCCCTGAACCTCGACGCTGCCCCCGAGGGTCTGCGCAGGTCCCAGAGAATCCGGGCGGCCCTCGAACAGAAAGGGAAAATTCTCGTCGGCGACGTGGACTTCGACGACGTCGCTGCGGTTGCCGGATGGCTGACGCCGGTTCCGGGCGGTATCGGCCCGCTGACGGTGGCCAAGCTGCTCGAAAATACTTTGATGGCTGCCCGTTTGCGCCGAATATAATTAGGAAATAAGTCCATATTTCCTTATTTTTTCTGCATCTACACTCGAACGCAACTCAGTCATGTCCGCATCCATCTCGACCCTCGTCGCAATCCTGGCCGTGAGCCTGCTCGCCAATGCGGCGCTTGCGTTCTTCTTGCTCCGTGTGACCCGAGCCCTCCGGCGCATTGACGCCGGCGAGGCGTATTGGTCGATCGCGGTCTTCGAAGTGGAATCCCCTCTCGCGCTTCAGGAAGCCGCCAACGCCGCAAAGCCGAGCGTGACCGCACGCGACGTCCACGACGTCAAGGCCGCCTTCGTGGCGGACCCATTTCTGTGGCGGCGTGACGGTCGCTGGCATCTGTTCTTCGAGGTCATGGAGAAGCGCCGCGGGCTCGGCTCGATCGGCTTTGCAACGAGCGAAGACGGAAAAGACTTTCGTTACGAGAAGATTGCGCTACGCGAACGGTTTCACCTCTCCTACCCTTACGTCTTCGAGAGTGGCTCGGAGGCGTTCATGGTCCCGGAGTGCGGGGAGACGGGCACCGTCCGTCTCTACCGGGCTCGGAGGTTTCCGGATCTCTGGGACTTCGAGGCCACGCTCCTCTCGGGCGCGAAATTCGTGGACGCCTCTCTCTTCGAGCATGGCGGTCTCTGGTGGATGTTCACGTCGGTCCCGACCCACGACGTCTTGAGGCTCCACTTTTCGAAGAGTCTTCTCGGCCCCTGGAAAGAGCATCCGGCCAGCCCCATCGTCAGCGACGACCCGCACGCGGCGCGCCCGGCCGGACGGGTCATCGCTCTCGAGGACGGACGTCTGCTGCGCTTCGCGCAGGACGATGAGCCGACGTACGGATGGAAGGTCTTCGCCTTCGCGATCACGCGCCTCGACGACCGCGTCTACGAGGAAACTCCAGCGCTGGATCATGCCGCGCTGGCGCCCTCCCACTACGGATGGAACAAGTACAAGATGCACCACGTCGACGCGCATCAATTGGCGCCCGGACGATGGATGGCCTGCGTGGACGGCCAGGGGTATCCTTTGGACCGCCGAAAGCCTCGCCCCGCGAAGACCCCTCTGATCAAGACCTGACATGCGCATCCTCCTCACCGGCAGCCGCGGGTACATCGGAAGCGTGATGGCGCCACTGATTTCGGCCGCCGGGCACGAGGTCGTCGGCCTCGACACCGACTTCTACCGGGCCTGCACGTTCCTGGGTCCGCTGCCGAGCTGCCGACGCTCGAGCGCGACATCCGCGACCTCACCCCGCGCCAGCTCGAGGGATTCGACGCCGTGGTCCACCTCGCGGCGCTTTCGAACGACCCGCTCGGCGATCTCAACCCGGAGGTGACCTACGCGATCAACCACCGCGGCTCGGTGCACCTCGCGCATGTCGCCAAGGCCGCCGGCGTCTCGCGGTTCGTCTTCTCGTCCTCGTGCAGCAACTACGGAGCCGCCGGGGACGCGATGGTCGACGAGACTTCCCCGCTGAACCCCGTGACGCCTTATGGCGTGTCGAAGGTGCGGGCAGAGCAGGACATCTCCGTCCTCGCCGACGCCCTGAAGGACTGAGGATGGAGAGCCCGGCATTTCTCATCACGATCGACACGGAAGGCGATGACATCTGGGGACGCCACGCCACGGTCACCACGGAGAACGCTCGCTACCTCCCACGGTTCCAGGACCTCTGCCGGAAGCACGGCTTCAAACCGACCTACCTGACCAACTACGAAATGGCGGTCGATCCGCGATACCAGGAGTTCGGGCGCTCGGTTCTGCGTGCGAAAGAAGGCGAGATCGGCCTGCACGTCCACCCCTGGAACTCGCCGCCCCTCGCCGCGAGCGGCCCGGAGACCCGGGGAGACCACGTCTACCTCTTCGAGCTTCCGGACGATCTGCTGCGCGCCAAGGTCGACTACCTGACAGGGATTCTTCGCGATGTCTTCGAGATCCAGCCGACGTCGCATCGCGCCGGCCGATGGGGATTCGACGGGCGTGTCGCGCGCGTGCTCGTCGAAGCGGGTTATCTCGTGGACTGCTCCGTCACGCCCGACGTCTCCTGGAAGAGGCACAAGGGCGCCTCGGACGGTGCCGGCGGGACGGATTACTCGGGTTTTCCACGGGAACCCTACTTCCTGGATCTCGACGACATTCGTCGGCGCGGCACATCGCCGATGCTGGAAGTGCCGGTGACGATCCGGCCGAACTATCCGCCCGCCGTCCGCAAGCTCCACCGCGCCTTCGAGCACCGCCGGATCGGCAAGCTCGTCCGCCGATTCCGGGGAGCGCCCTTGAGCTGGCTTCGTCCGACGGGAACCAACCTCGAATCCATGCTCTCCGTCGTGGACTGGGCCTTCGCTGAGAACGCGCCGGTGATCGAGTTCATGCTGCACTCCTCGGAGTTCATGCCCGGCGGAAGCCCGACCTTCCGGACGGCCGAACAGATCGAAATCCTCTACGCCCACCTCGGCAAGCTCTTCGCGCACCTCGCGTCGAGGGGCGCGCGCGGCGAGACCCTCTCGGAGTTTCGAGCGGCCTGGTCCCGCGCCTGAGCCGCGGGGACCAGCCGCGCGGCTCCGCCCGCGGCGGATCGCAACGACACCAGCCCGGCGATCTTTTCTGAGGAGGCCCTCACGACCGGTTTCGGCCCTGTTACTCTTCGGCCCGCATGCGCGTTCTCCTGACCGGGAACCGGGGCTACATCGGCACGGTCATGGGACCGATGCTCTCGGCTGCGGGCCACGATGTGGTCGGGCTCGACACCGATTTCTACGCGGCCTGCACCTTCGTCGGGTCGGTTCCGGAGATCCCGACGATTCGCCGCGATCTGCGCGAAGCGACCCCGGCAGACCTCGAAGGCTTCGACGCCGTCGTCCACCTGGCCGCCCTCTCGAACGATCCTCTCGGCGACCTCAACCCGGAAGTGACCCATGCGATCAATCACCGCGGGTCCGTGCATCTGGCCCGCGTCGCAAAGACGGCGGGCGTTCCGCGCTTCCTGTTCTCCTCCTCCTGCAGCAACTACGGCGCCGCGGGAGGTGCCATGGTCGACGAGACGTCGCCGCTGAACCCGGTGACGCCTTATGGCGTCTCGAAGGTGCGCGCGGAGGAAGACATCGCCGCTCTCGCCGATGACTGCGTTCAGCCCGACGTTTCTGCGTCCGACCACGGCATACGGCGTATCCCCCCGGCACCGCTTCGACATCGTTCTCAACAACCTGGCGGCCTGGGCGGTGACCACAGGCCGCATCCATCTCAAGAGCGACGGCACGCCCTGGCGACCGCTCGTCCACATCGAGGACATCTCGCGGGCGTTTCTCGCGGTCCTCGAGGCGCCGCGCGAGGCCGTGCACGCCGAGGTCTTCAACGTCGGCCGCACCGACGAGAACTTCCAGATCCGCCAGATCGCCGAGATCGTCGGAGAGACGGTCCCGAATTGCGAGATCGAGTTTGCCGAAGGCGCCGGTCCCGATACCCGCTCCTACCGCGTCAGTTTCGAGAAGATCGCGCGGCAGGTTCCGGCCTTCCGTCCGAAGTGGACGGTGCGGGACGGCGCCCGCGAGCTCTACGAGGCCTATCGGAAGAGTGACCTGAAACTCGAAGACTTCGAGGGACCGAAGTATCGGAGGATCGACAGCCTCCGCGGACTCCTCGCTTCGGGACGTCTCGACGAATCGCTCCGCTGGTCCGCACCGCAGGCACCCGAGCGCACGCCCGCCTAGAGCCCTCCGCGGCCCGGTCGACGTCGAATCCTCGTTCTACGAAGAACCTCGTACTAACTTCGTCGTACTACCCGGTGGAGGACCCGCACCGATGGCCCGACGATCCGCATCCGGACCCGCAGCCGCACCGCCGCCCCGTCCGACCGAGGCCGAGCTCGAAATCCTCGGAATTCTCTGGAAACAGGGACCTTCGACCGTGCGCGCCGTCCACGATGGCATGGCCGGGTCCCGGCCCGTGGGCTACACGACGGTCCTGAAGGTGCTCCAGATCATGGCGGAGAAGGGCCTCGTCCGGCGCGACGAGACCGAGCGGGCCCATGTCTACGCGGCCTCCGCTCCCGCCGAGCGCACTCAGCGTCGGCTCGTCGCGGATCTTCTGGATCGCGCGTTCGGCGGCTCGGCGGCCCGTCTGGTGCAGCAGGCCCTCTCCTCGCGGCGCGCTTCTCCCGAGGAAATCGCGAACATCCGGCGACTTCTGGACGACATGGAAGACGACATGGAAAAGGAAAGGGGGAATCGGTCATGACGGCTGTCTTCGACGGGATCGCGCGTCCGCAGGCCCTGACGCTCGCGTTGTCGCTTCTCCACTTCGTCTGGCAGGGCGCTCTCGTCGCGGCGCTCCTCGCGGCGGTCAACGCCCTGCTGGCCCGATCGAGCGCGCGTGCGCGCTACACGGCCGCCTGCGCGGCCCTCCTCCTCATGCTCGCGATGCCGCTCATGACGGCGCGCGTCCTCGGAGCCGGCCGACCGGGAACGGTTGAGGCGCCGTCCTCGACACGACTGGCGGCGAGACCCGCGGACGCTGGCGTCCCGGCCGCGCACATGCCTTCCCCGCTCGCCGAATCCTCCGACGCGCTGGCGCGCTTCGCGCCCTGGATCGTGCTCGGCTGGATCGCGGGCGTCGGGCTGCTCGCGGTGCGCGCCGCCGGAGGCTGGGTCGTCGCCAACCGGCTCGCTCGTCGCGACACGCGTCCCGCCCCGCCGGCGTGGGAGACACGGGCCCGGGAGCTCGCGCGCCGGCTCGCGATCCGGAAACCCGTCGCGCTTCTCGAGTCGCTGCGCATCGAAGTCCCCTCGGCCATCGGGATCCTTCGTCCGGTCGTGCTCCTGCCGGCGGGCATCGCGACCGGGATGACTCCGGACCAGCTCGACGCTCTGCTCGCGCACGAGCTCGCCCACGTCCGGCGCCGCGACTTCCTGGTCAACCTGCTGCAGGTCGCGGCCGAGACCCTCCTCTTCTACCATCCCGCGGTCTGGTGGGTCTCGCACCGCATCCGCATCGAGCGGGAGAACGCGTGCGACGATCTGGCGGTCGAGGCCACCGGCGACGCCAGCCGGTATGCGCGGGCGCTCGTGGCCCTGGAAGAGCGGCGTCCCGCAGTCGCCGCCTCCGCCTCCGTCGCCCCGAAGCTCGCCGTCGCTCTTTACGGCAACGGCCGGCTCCGCCAGCGCATCGCCCGCCTCCTGCCTTCCGACCCGGCGAGCAACGAGCCTCGTACGACCGCCCGGCCGGTCGCCGCGATCGTGGCGCTGGGCGGAGCCCTCGCGGCGAGCGCCGGATCCACCGTCGTGGCTCCGGTCCACGTCGCGGCGTCCCCGAAGGCCTCGACGGTGGTCTCGGCCTCCGCGCCGGCGGCCACCGCTTCCGTCCAGTCCGCGCCGGCCCCGGCTCGCCTCCGCCCGTCCCGCGCCCCCGCCGAAGGCCCCGAGCTCGCCCGGCCCGGCTCCGCGAGCGAAGGTCCGCGAACCAGGGACTTCTCTCGCCCGACCAGCTCGTGGCCTTCCGCATCCACGGCGTCACGCCCGAGTTCATCGACGCGATCGAAGCGCTCGGCTTCACGAAGCTCTCCGCCGACGACCTGATCGCGCTGCGCGTCCACGACGTCTCGACCGACGAGATCCGCCAGATGAAGGAGCTCTTCGGAAGCGTCTCGCTCGACGACTGCGTGGCCTTCAAGATCCACGGCGTGACTCCGGCGCTCGTCCGCGAATTCCGGGGCCTCGGACTTCAAGCGACCTCTCGGCCGACGACGCGGTGGCGTTTCGCATCCACGGCGTCACGCCTCCGTACGTCAAGGAGATCCAGGGTCTCGGCTACACGGACATCGACGCGGACGAGCTCGTCGCCTTCCGCGTCCACGGCATCACGCCCGCCTATATCCGCTCCATCAACGAGAGCGCCGGCGGCCGCCTCTCGGCCGACGACGTCATCGAAACACGCGTCTTCGGGAAGGAAGACGAGGAGGAGAATCCATGAGCACGCTGCATCGCGGCGATTTGCCGCATCCTGGCCCTCGTTCCTGATCTCGCCCGCGCTCCTGCTCGCGGGCAACGACAACGGCAAAGCCGCATCCGGCACCGCGGGCCGCTGGCTGATCGACTTCAATTCCGACGGCTCGATGGAGCTCACGCTCAAGCGCCGGACCGAGGGCGGCGGCCACTGGAACTGGTCGAGCTCCGACAGCTACCTCGTCAAAGACTTCCAGGGTCTCGTCCGGCCGGCCGGCGCCGCCGACGTTCCCGCCTCGTTCCAGATGGTCCGCGACGCCGGGACGATCGCCTTCGAGGGGCAGCTCGATCAGGCCGGAGGCTCGGGCCGCTTCACGTTCACGCCGAACGCCGAGTACCTCGCCGCCCTCAAGTCGATGGGCTACGGGACACCCGACGCGGACGAGGTCTTTTCTCTCGCCGTCCACGACGTCAGCCGCAAGTTCATCCGCGAGCTCGAGGAGCTCGGCTACAAGCGCGTTCCGCTGGACGACATGATCTCGATGCGCATCCATGACGCGGGTCCGGAATTCATCCGGGAGCTCAAGGCCCTCGGCTATACGGGCCTGTCGACGGACGACCTCGTCTCGATGAGCATCCACGACGCCACGCCGGATTTCATCCGGCAGCTCAAGGCCCTCGGGTACGACCGCCTTCCGGCGGATGAGCTCGTTTCCATGCGGATCCACGACGTCACGCCCGAAACGATCCGCGAGCTCAAGAGCCTCGGCTACGCAAACCTGGCCCCCGACGAGCTCGTGTCGATGAGCATCCACGAAGCCACACCCGAGTACGTGCGCGAGCTGAAGGCCCTGGGGTATTCCGACCTCACGCCGGACGAGCTCGTCTCGATGAAGATCCACGACGTGACTCCCGAGTTCATCCGGGGCCTCCAGGAGCTCGGCTATCGCGACGTGTCCGCCGACGAGCTCGTCTCCATGTGCATCCACGACGTCTCGCTCGACTACGTGAAGAAGATGAAGGCGCGCTTCAAGAACGTCTCCGTCGACGATCTGGTCTCGATGAAGATCCACGGCCGAGGCTGAACGGCTGAACGGAAGCCGGGTCGGCCGTCCGAAATCGGACACCCGCGATCCCGCAGCCGGTCAAAAGGTCCCGATGCGCCGACGCAAAGGCCCTTGTTCTGAGACACTTACAGTGGCCGCCCTGTGGCACGGTTCTCGCCTTGAGCCCTGACCGTGGACATCATCCGAGAGGACCTTTCCGAAAAGAAACGCAAGAAGCGGATCGTCATGGCGGCCGCGGCGGCCGGGGCGATTCTCCTCATCACGCTCGGGCTCTCGAAGCTCAAGCCGGCGGCGCCCACGGTCGAGAAGTCGACCATCTGGATGGACACGGTCAAGCGCGGGCCCATGGTGCGCCAGGTGCGCGGCCCGGGATCGCTGGTCGTCGAATCTTCCGGGATCCGCGTCCTTTCCGCCGCAACCGAAGGCCGCGTCGAGCGTCTCCTTGTCGAACCCGGCGCTCTCGTGCAGCCGGACACGGTGATTCTCGAGATGTCGAACCCAGAGCTCCAGCGCGACGCGCTCGACGCCGAGCAGGCCATGAAGGCCGGCCAGGCGGAGTTCATGAATACGCGCGTCCAGGTGCAGCGCGACAAGCTGGACCAGAAGGCGCGGGCCGCGACGGTCGAGTCCGACTACCACCAGGCCGAGCTGCAGGCGGAGACCAACGAGGGCCTCCACAAGGAGGGCATCGTCGCGTCGCTCGTCCTCAAGCTCTCGGAGGTCCGCGCCGAGGAGCTCAAGACCCGCAACGCCCTCGAGAAGGAGCGCCTCGCGATCGCCGAGGACTCCGCGAAGGCCCAGCTCGAGGCGGCCGAGGCGCACTTCCAGCAGCTCAAGGTGCAGGCCGAGCTGATGCACTCCCAGATGGACGCGCTCAAGGTCCGCGCGACCATCCCGGGCGTCCTTCAGGAGGTCCCGGTGCAGGTCGGCCAGCTCACGCAGCCCGGAACGATGCTCGCGAAGGTCGTCCAGCCCAACAAGCTCAAGGCCCAGCTGAAGATCGCCGAGACGCAGGCCAAGGACATCGTGATCGGCCAGCCCGCGTCAATCGACACCCGCAACGGCATCGTGCCCGGCAAGGTCTCTCGCGTCGATCCCTCCTCGCAGAACGGGACCGTCACCGTGGACGTGGCCCTCGAGGGCGAGCTGCCGCAGGGCGCGCGCCCGGATCTTTCGGTGGATGGAACGATCGAGCTCGACCGCCTCAAGGACGCCCTCTACGTCGGCCGGCCCGCGTTCGGACAGGAAAAGAGCCTCGTCGGTCTCTTCCTCGTCAACGAGGACGGCGACGAGGCCACCCGCGTCAAGGTCAAGCTCGGCAAGAGCTCGGTCAACACGGTGGAGATCGTCGAAGGACTGAAGCCGGGAGATCGCGTGATCCTCTCGGACATGAGCGCGTGGGATGCGCACGACCGCGTGCGCTTGAAGTGATTTTTTTAAGGGGATGGGAGAAAACCGCATGAGCTCGAACGGACATCCGGTCATCAAGCTCGACGCCGTCACGAAGGTCTTCTTCACGGACGAAGTCGAAACGCACGCCCTCTCGGGCGTGCACCTGGAGATCGCGCACGGCGAGTACGTGTCGATCGCGGGGCCCTCCGGTTGCGGCAAGTCGACGCTGCTCTCGCTGCTCGGCCTGCTCGACTCGCCCACCGAGGGCAAGTACTGGCTGAACGGCAAGGCGGCCGAGGCGCTGACGCTCTCGGAGCGGGCGCGCATCCGCAACCGGGAGATCGGCTTCATCTTCCAGTCGTTCAACCTGATCGGCGACCTCTCGGTCTACGAGAACGTCGAGCTGCCGCTGACCTACCGCGGCATGCCCTCGCACGAGCGCAAGAAGCGCGTGCAGGAGTCGCTCGAGAAGGTCGGGATGGCGCACCGGATGAAGCACTTTCCCTCGCAGCTCTCGGGAGGCCAGCAGCAGCGCGTCGCCGTGGCCCGCGCCATCGCCGGCTCGCCCCTGATCCTGCTCGCCGACGAGCCGACGGGAAACCTCGACTCGGTCAACGGCGAAGCCGTCATGAACCTCCTCCAGGACCTCCACCGCGCCGGCGCGACGATCTGCATGGTCACCCACGACCCGCGCTTCGCCAAGCACGCGGGCCGGACCATCCATCTCTTCGACGGCCGCGTGGTCGAAGAAGAGAGGGGCGAAGAGCGCGCCCACTCGGAGGAGGAGCTGAAGGAGAGCGGCTACCGGGTGAGCTGATGGGCGCTCTCCTGCAGGACGCCCGCTACGCGCTTCGCTGGCTGCTCCGCAACCCGGGCTTCGCCGCCGTCGCGATCCTGACGCTCGGGCTCGGGATCGGCACGGTCACGACGATCTTCTCGATCCTCGACGCGGCGGTGCTGCGCCCGCTCCCCTACCGGGAGCCGGACGCGCTCATGACCGTGTCGATCACCCACGAGGAGAAGGGCGGGACGGCCGAGACCTTCCCGTGGTCTTCGCCGAAGTTCGAGAGTCTGCGCAAGCATGCGCGTTCTTTCGAGTCCGTGGCCGGACACTCCCGCCTCGACCTCAACCTCACCGGCGTCGCGGAGCCGGAGAGGCTCGTCGCCGAGATCGTGTCGGCGTCCTACTTCCCGCTTCTCGGCGTCGGCGCGTCCGCGGGACGGACGTTCCTGGCCGACGAGGACGGGGCTCCGGGCGCCCACCCCGTCGCGGTGATCTCGGACGGACTCTGGCGCCGCCGCTTCGGCGGTGAGAAGTCCATCGTCGGCAAAAAGATCGAAATCAACCGCGTGCCCCATGACGGTCGTCGGCATCGCGCCCCCGCGCTTCGCGGGGCTCGCCGGCGACGCCGACATCTGGGTCCCGATGGCGATGGCGGACGTCTTCCTCTATCCCGACATCCTGAAGGAGGACGGCAACCACTGGCACAACGTCGTCGCCCGCCTCAAACGGGGCGTCTCTCCCGGCGCGGCCGCGGCCGAAATGAAGCTCGTGGGGACACAAATCGCGCAGGAGCACCCGATGGAGGTCAGCGGCGCGGTGTGGAGCGCCTCGACCGCTCCGCTCAACGACAGCCGGGTCGATCCGGCCCTCCGCCGCTCCGTGGTCGTCCTCTTCGGGGCCGTCACCTTCGTCCTCCTGATCGCTTGCGCCAACGTGGCCGCGCTCCTGCTGGCCCGGGCTGTCCGCGCGCGGACGCGAAGTGGCGATCCGGGTGGCCATCGGGGCGGCGCGGCGGCGGATCGTGCGCCAGCTCCTGACCGAAAGCCTCGTGCTTTCCCTGGCCGGCGGCGTCGCGGGCGTCCTCTTCTCTCTCTGGGGCGTCGAATCGCTCTCGCGCCTCGAACGGCTGTCGGACGTCGGCGACCCGTCTTTTCTGTTCCGCTTCTCGGCGATCGTGCTCGATGCGCGCGTCCTGTTCTTCGCGCTGGGCATTTCGCTCGTGACCGGACTGCTCTTCGGCATGGCGCCCGCGCTCCACGCGTCGCGGAACGATCTCTCGGCAGCCCTCAAGGAGGGCGGCGCCGGAGCCGTGACCGGCGACGGCGCGACCCGGCGTCTGTCCGCGCGCGGCCTGCTGGTGCCGGTGCAGATCGCCCTGGCCCTGGTCCTTCTCGGTCGGCGCCGGCCTGCTGACGCGGAGCCTCGGCCGCCTCTCGGGATTCCAGGCGGGCTTCGATCCGACGGGGGTGCTGACCCTCCGCTTCGATCCCTCGGGCGTCAGCGACGACGACCGCGCCCGGGCGATCGTCTTTCGGCGGACGCTCCTCGAGCGCCTGAAGACGCTGCCCGGCGTGACCAGCGCGGCCACCGGCCGGACCTCGCCGCTCTCGTCGCGCAACATGATCGCCGTCGTCCGCCAGGTCGACGAGCGGCGCATGGCCACGAGCGGGAGCTTCCCGAGCGAGTCCACGCAGATCGGCCTGCACGACGTGGGCCCGGACTATTTCCGGACGCTCTCGATTCCGATCAAGAAAGGGCGCGGCGTTCACGGCCGAGGACCGCGAGGGCACGCCCAAGGTCGTCGTCATCAACGAGACCGCGGCGCGCCGCCTGTGGCCGGGCCAGGATCCCATCGGACGCCGCATCGCGGCGACCTCGTTCTTCTTCGCCGACGACGCGACGGCCGAAGTCGTCGGCGTCGCGGGCGACGTGCTCTATGGTCGGCCCGGAGAAGCCGCAGAAACTCGACCTCTACTACCCCACGCTCCAGGGCGGTCTTCCGTGGGCGACGCTGTTCGTCAAGACGTCCGGGGATCCGGCGGCCATCGCCCCGGCGGTCCGGCGCGAGATCAAGGCCCTCGCTCCGAATCTGCCGGTGTTCGACGTCACGACGCTGGAGATGCGGGCGGCGCGGACGTTCTCCCGCGAGCGGTTCGGCGCGACGCTGCTCTCGCTTCTCGCCGCCATCGCGCTCTTCCTGGCGTCCGTCGGAATCTACGGCCTCGTGGCCGAGACGGTGGCGGCCCGCACGCGCGAGATCGGCGTGCGGATGGCGCTCGGCGCGTCTCCGGGCGACATCGTCCGCCGCGTCCTGCAGCGCGGTCTCGCGCTCGCCGCCGCCGGCCTCGCGGCCGGCATCCTCGCGGCGCTCGCGCTCTCGAGGCTCCTCTCGAGCCTGCTCTTCGGCGTCGGCGCCGGCGACCCGGTGACGTATGCCGTCGTCTCCGCGATCCTTCTCGTCGTCTCGGCCGCCGCCTGCTGGATCCCGGCGCGGCGCGCCACCCGCGTCGATCCCGTCACGGCGCTGCGGAGCGAGTGATGGGTGAGCTCCGGCGAACCTGGCGCGGGCTCTCGCGATCGCCGGGATTCACGCTCACCGCGATTCTGATCCTCGCCGCCGGCATCGGCGCGAACACGGCGATCTTCAGCCTCGCGGACGCCGTGATCCTCAGGCCCCTGCCGGGCATCTCCGATCCGGCGTCGCTCGTGGATCTCTCGGGCGACTCCGTGTCCTACACGACCTTCCGGACCATCCGCGACGAGGCGGCAGGGACCGCGCGGATGGCCGCCTGGAGCGACCGCTCCATGTCGCTCGCGCACGCCGGCGACGCGCGCATGGTCGGCGGGGTCGTCGTCTCCTCGAACTACTTCGACGTCCTCGGAGCCCGGCCGGCGCTGGGCCGGTTCTTTCAGCCCTCGGAGGACGAAGGCGGCGAGGCCGTGGCCGTGCTCGCCGAGGGATTCTGGGCCGGCGAGTTCGGAGCCGATCCGGCCATTTTGGGCCGTTCGATCCGCGTCAACGGCGTCCCGCTGACGATCGTGGGCGTCGCGGCCGAAGGGTTTCCGCGGCGCGGCTTTCGCCATCTTTCCGGATCTCTGGGTGCCGGTCGGCACCTGGCCGCGACTGGCCACGGGTCCGCTCGCGAACTTCGACATCCACTCCCGCAACTGGGGCTGGATGTCGGTCTTCGGCCGCCCGGAGCCCGGCGTGCCTCTGGAAAAAGCCCGGGCCGCGCTTCTGACGATCCTGCGCCGCGACGCCGCCGCGCACGGCGAGGACTTCGACGCCGCGCGATGGTCCGTCGTCCCGACGACCGTGGCCGCGACCGGCGCGAACGAGGAGTTCGGCCCGCCGCGCATCTTCGCTTTGCTCGCGGGCGCCGTCCTCACCGCCCTGCTGATCGCGTGCGCGAATCTCGCGAACCTTCTGCTGGCCCGAGGCGCGGCGCGTCAGAAGGAAATCGCCGTCCGCCAGGCGCTCGGCGCGAGCCGGGGACGCATCGCCCGGCAGGTCCTGTCGGAAAGCCTGCTGCTCGGCCTCGCCGGCGGCGCGGCGGGACTGGTCGTGGCGAGCGCGCTCCTGTCGCTCTTCGTCCAGGTGCCTCTCATCGAGGACTTCACCCTCGGTCTCTTCCGTCCGGAGCTCGGTTCCCGGGCCTTCGTCTTCGCCGCCATTCTCGCCGGGCTCGTGGGCGTCTTGTTCGGACTGCTGCCGGCCTGGCGAGCGTCGAGCGCGCCGGCCGCTCCGATCCTGGCGGCCGGATCGAGCAGGATCGCTCGCGGCGCGGGTCTGAACAAGGCTCTGGTCTCGGCGCAGGTCGCACTCTGTCTCGCCTTGCTCGCGACTTCGGGGCTGCTGGGCCGAAGCCTGGTTCGAGCGCTCTCGATCGATCTCGGTCTCGAGCCTCGGGGCGTGACTGTGGCCTACGTGAACACGGGCCTGGCGCGTTACGACGCGCCCCGCGCCCTGACCTTCGCGGCGGAGCTGCCGCGCCGGCTCGCCGAGGATCCCTCCGTCCGTGCCGCCACATGGACCAGCAGCCTCCCGCTCTCCGGATCGCGCGACGAGGAATCCATCGAGGTCGAGGGTTACACGCCCTCGCGCGGGGAGCGGCCGGTGGTCGACGTCGCCGCGGTCGGGCCCGGGTATTTTCGGGCCCTCGGCGTCCCCGTGCTCGCCGGGCGGGAGTTCGAGGCCGTCGACCGCATGGGCGCGGCCGGCGTCGCCGTCGTCAACCGCGCGATGGCGGAACGCTACTGGCCCGCAACGAGCCCGCTCGGCCGGAGGATCAGCGTCGCCGACAAGCCGTGGACCGTGATCGGCGTCGTCGGAAACGCGAAATCCGCGTCCCTCACGGACACTCCGGTTCCGCAGGTCTGGGCGCCTTTACTGCAATTCCCGCCGGCCGCACTCATGCGGCTGACGCTGGTCGTGAAATCGGACGCCGCCCCCGACGTCGTCGCGGGCGCGATCCGCCGCGAGGTCCGCAATCTCGACGCCGCGCTGCCCGTCACGCAGATCGGACCCTACGCGGACGTCGTCGCGGCGCGGCTGCTTCCGCAGCGGGTCGGCGCGGCGCTTCTCGGGCTCTTCGGCATCCTCTCGCTCGTTCTCGCCGCGGTCGGAATCTACGCGGTCGTCTCGTGGACGACACGCCGGCGCGCGGCGGAGTTTGGAATCCGTCTCGCGCTGGGCGCCCGCGCCTCCGACGTGCGGCGCCTGGTCCTGCGGTCCATGGCGGGGTCGGTGGCGGTCGGCGCGGCGTGCGGTCTGGCGCTTTCCGCCGCCGCCGGGCTCGCGCTCCGGAGCGCGCTCTACGGCCTCGCGCCCGCCGATCCTCTGGCTCTCGCGGGCGCCACGATTCTGCTCGGGGCGGCGGCGCTCCTCGCGGCCGACCTTCCGGCGCGCCGCGCCGCGCGGATCGACCCTTCACGCGCCCTTCGACAGGAGTAACCGTGCTGCAGGACCTTCGCTACGCGCTTCGGTCCCTCCGCAAGAACCCGGGCTTCACGGCCGCCGCGATCCTCACGCTGGGCTCGGCATCGGCGCCAATACCGCGATGTTTTCCCTGCTCGACCAGGTCGCGCTGCGCAAGCTCCCGTGCCCGATCCCGACGCGCTCGTGGTGCTCGACGGGCCGGGGCCGTACCGGGGCGCGTCCCACCAGAACTCGAGCTTCTCGACCCCGTTTTCCTACCCGATGTACACGGACCTGCGGGATCAGGCGACGACCGTATCCGGAATGCTCGCGCGCTTTCCGACCGGCGTGACTCTCGGCGACGCAAAGACGACCCGCATCGCCAACGCGGAGATCGTTTCGGGGAACTACTTCGACGTCCTCGGCCTCAAACCGGCCGCCGGTCGCCTTCTCCACGCCAGCGACGACGCGGTCAAACTCCAGCACCCCGTGGCCGTCCTCGGCTGGGCCGCGTTCCAGCGCGACTTCGGTGGCAACCCCTCGGCGGTCGGGCAAACCCTTCTGGTCAACGCGCAGCCCATGACGATCGTCGGCGTCGCGCCGAAGAGCTTCCGGAGCGTCCAGGTCGGGTTCGTGCCGGATGTCTACGTGCCGATGGCAATGAAGCCCGCCCTGACGCCGGGCTGGGATGCCCTGGACGACAGGCGCACGCGGTGGATGGACATCGTGGCGCGTCTCAAGCCGGGCGTCTCCCTCGAGCGGGCGCTCACCGAGCTCGACCTGATCTACCGGAGGATCGTCGATCACGAAGTTTCCGAGATGACCGACATGTCGGCCTCCGGGGCCGAGCGGATTCGCGGAAAGCACCTCGTCCTCCACCCCGGAGCGCGCGGCCGCTCGGATCTGCGGGGCGACTTCTCGAAGCGTCTGACGGCGGTCTCCGCGCTCGTCCTCCTGGTGCTGCTGGTCGCCTGCGCCAACCTCGCGAACCTGCTCGCCGCCAAGACGGCGGGACGCCAGCGCGAGCTGGCCGTGAAGACGGCGCTGGGCGCTCCGCGCGGACGCCTCGCGCGCGACCTTCTGTTCCAGAGCGGGCTGCTGGCCCTCGCCGGCGGGGCCCTCGGAGTCCTGCTTTCCGAGTCGCTTCTCGCGGCCGCGATCCGCGTTCTTCCCTTCGACCGCATCGCCGACGTCCTGAGCGCCCGGACCGACCTGCGTGTGCTCGGTTTCGCCTTCGCCGCCTCGGCGCTCGCGGGCCTCCTGTTCGGAATCGTGCCGGCGCTGGAGCTCTTCGGCACCGACCTCTCTCCGAGGCTGCGCGAAGAGAGCGGCGGCGCCGTGGGCAGCCGGCGGTCGGCCCGCTGGCGGCGGGGCCTCGTCGTCGGACAGGTCGCGCTCTCGGTCGTCGTGCTTGCGGCGGCCGGGCTCTTCACGCGCAGCCTGCAGCGGCTGCTGAGCATCGATCCGGGCTTCGAGGTCAAGAACGTCGTGACGTTCGGAGTCTCGCCCGAGCTTTCCGGGTACTCGCGGGAGCGCTCGCTCGAATTCTTCGAGAGGCTCGAGGAGAAGCTCCGCGGGCTGCCCGGCGTCGAGGGCGCGGCCATGCTCGACAACGCTCTCCTCGCCGATTCCGACTCCTCGTCGACCGTGCGCATCGACGGTTACGAGGCCGCCGAGGGCGAGGACATGAACTTCCGCTTCTACGACGTCAGCCCGGGCTACTTCGGCGCCCTCAAAGTCCGCGTCCTGGCCGGCCGGACGTTCCAGGACAGCGACCGCGCGGGAACGCCGCTCGTCGCGGTCATCAACGAGGTCACGGCGCGCAAGTACTTTCCGAAGGGCGACGCCGTGGGGCGGAGGTTCGCCCGGCGCCGCGACGAGGACAAGTGGATCGAGATCATCGGGATCGTCCGCGACGGGCCGATGTCGTCGCTCACGGAGCCCACGCCGCGCGGCGTGTACATCCCGGTCGCTCAGGACTATGTCCGCGGAGGCATGAACTTCTACGTGCGGGCCGCGGGCCTCGGGCCGGTCGTGCCGGCGATCCCGCGCGTCGTGCGGGAGCTCGATCCGCTCGTTCCGGTGGTCGACCTGCGCACGCTCGAGGGCCAGGCCGAGATCTCGCTCTTCACCGAGCGCATGGCCGCGCGCCTCTCGACCGCCTTCGCCGTCCTCGCCACGTTTCTCGCCGCGCTTGGTCTCTACGGCGTGGTCGCCCTCGCGGTGACCGGCCGCCGCCGGGAGCTCGGCGTGCGCATGGCCCTCGGCGCGGACCCCCGTTCCGTCTCGCGGCTCGTCGTGCGCGACGGGCTGCGGCCGGTCGGCTGGGGACTCCTCGTCGGTCTTCTGGCCGCGGTCCCGGCGGCGTTTCTCCTGAAGAGCCTTCTCTACGAAGTGCAGCCCCTCGACCTGCCGACGCTCTTCGCCGTGCCGCTCCTCCTCGCCTCCGCCGCGCTCGCCGCCTGCTGGCTCCCCGCCCGGCGGGCCTCGCGCATCGATCCGATGACCGCGCTGAGGAGCGACGGATGAGCTCGCTCGCGCGTGAGCTCCGGCATGCTCTGCGCTCGCTGGCCTGCGTCCCCATGTCCGAGATCGTCCGCCGCGCGCTGCGGCTGACCACCGCCGGCATCGCTGCGGAAGGCCTGCTGGCTCTCGCCGTGAAGGCCATCGAGGCGGAGTAGGAGGAACGCATGGGCGCTCTCGCGCAGGATCTGAAATACGCGTTCAGGACTCTGGGAAAGAGTCCGGGCTTCACGCTGACGGCCGTAGCGACGCTCGCGCTGGGGATCGGGGCGAATACCGCGATTTTCAGCGTGATCCAGGGAGTGCTGCTCGCGCCACTTCCCTATCCGGAGTCGAGCCGACTCGTCGCGCTCGAAGGGCAACCTGTCGGCGCCCGAGCTCGCCGATCTGCGGGCGTCCACGCGCTCGTTCGCCGGAATCGGTGGCGCTTCCCCCATGACGTTCGACCTGACCGGCGCCGGGGAACCGATCAAGCTCGAAGGCGCGCTCGTGTCGGGCGCGATCTTCGAGACGCTCGGCGCGCGCGCCGCCGTCGGTCGCCCGCTCAGCGTGAAGGACGACGTCCCGGGAGGCGAACGGATCGTCGCCCTGTCTTACGGCTTCTGGCAAAGCCAGTGGGGCGGGGACCACTCGATCGTCGGCCGCGCGATCATGCTGGGAGGCGTTCCCTACACCGTCGCCGGCGTCCTCTCCCCGGAGTTCCGGCTTCCGGACATCCCGGCCGAGGTCTTCGCGCCCATCGAGGTCGCTTATCCGCTGGCCGCGCGGTCCCGAGGCGCTCACATGCTCCGCGGCGTTCTGCGCCTCGGGCCCGGAATCTCGCCCGCGGCGGCGCGCGCGGATCTCGACGCCGCGATGAAACATCTCGCGGCGGCGCACCCCGACGAAGATAAGAATCTGCGTCCCGATTTCGTTCCGCTGCTCGACGGAATCGTCGGCGACAGCCGTCGGCCGCTCTGGATCCTCGCGGGCGCCGTAGGCATGGTCCTGCTGATCGCCTGCGCGAACCTGGCGAACCTGCTTCTCGCCCGGGCCTCGGCACGCCGCGGAGAGCTGGCCGTCCGCACGGCGCTTGGCGCGACCCGTGGACGTCTCGTGCGGCAGATCCTGACGGAGAGCCTCGTGCTCTCCGTCGCCGGCGGGGCATGCGGGATCCTTCTCGCGGCGTGGGGCACGCAGCTCCTGCTCGCGGCGATGCCCGATGCCCTCCCGCGGCTCGAGCGTGTCGGCATCAACGGCGGCATCGTCCTCTTCGCCGCGGCGGTGTCGCTTCTGACCGGAATCGCGTTCGGGATTCTTCCGGCCTGGAAGGCCTCGAGCCGCGGGTTCGCTCCGGGGCTCGCCGGGCCCCGCGGCCAGGGCGGAATCTCGACCGGGCGGCTGCGGGACGCCTTCGTCGTGGCCGAGATCGCATTGGCGATGGTGCTCCTCGTGGCCGCCGGCCTTCTGCTTCACGGCCTCTGGCGTCTTCACGCCGTCCGACCCGGTTTCTCCACGGAAGGCCTGGTCGCCGCGCGGCTCGATCTGCCCGAGTCGCGCTACGAGGACGTCCCGGCGCAGACGCGGTTCCGCGAGCAGGTCCTCGCGCAGCTGAACGGCGTTCCGGGCGTCGCGGCCGCGTTGATCAGCGAGGCCCCGCTGACCGGACATGCCCTGGGCCACAACTTCGTGATCGAGGGCTGGGCTCCGATCGCCGTCGGCGACGAGCCCGAGCTCAATTCGCGCACCATCATGGGCGACTACTTCGGCGTGATGGGGATTCCGCGGAAGGCGGGACGCGACCTCCGCCTGGAGGATCGGGAGGGGACGCCGCTGGTGGGCGTCGTGAACGAGCGCTTCGCGCGTGAGTACTTCCCCGGTGCGAGCCCCATCGGCGCGCGCGTCCGGTGGGCACGCCTGGACGAGCCGCAGTGGATCGAGATCGTCGGCGTCGTCGGAGACGTCCGGCACTTCGGACTCGCGTATGAGGACGAGCCCGCGGTCTACACGCCCTACGCACAGTCGCTCCAGCCCTGGAAGCGCTGGATGGAGGTCGTGGTGCGCGGGGAACGCGGCGGCGCCGGACTCGCGGCGCTCCTGCGCGAGAAGGTCCACGCGGTCGATCCGCTGATTCCCGTGCCGGGCGCGCGCTCCCTCCAGTCGATCCTCACGTCGTCTCTCGGAAGCGAACGCTTCCGGACGCAGCTGCTCACGCTCTTCGCGCTGCTCGCTCTCGTGCTCGCGTCCGTCGGCATCGCCGGAGTCATGAGCCAGTCCGTGCGGCAGCGCACCGCCGAGATCGGCGTCCGGATTGCTCTTGGAGCCGAGCCCCGGCGCGTCGTCGCGGGGCTTCTCGGCGAGGGACTGCGCCTCACGGCCCTCGGGCTCGCGATCGGAGTCCTCGGCGCGCTGGCCGCGAGCCGGGTTCTCGCGAGCTTCCTTTACGGGGTCGGGGCCACCGATGTCGCGACCTACGCGGCCGTGGCACTCCTGCTCGCCGGCTGCGCCGCGCTGGCCTGCTGGATCCCGGCGCGGCGCGCGGCATCGATCGACCCCATGCGGGCCCTGCGGGCGGAGTGAGACGATGACCTCCTTCCTTCAGGACGTCCGCTTCGCCTTCCGCTCGCTGCTCAGGAGCCCCGGCTTCACGGCGGCGGCGGTGGCGACCCTCGCGCTCGGCATCGGCGCGAACGCCGCGATCTTCAGCCTCGTCCGCGGCGTGCTTCTCCGACCGCTACCCTTCCTGGAGCCCGAGCGGATCGTCTCCATCCAGGAGTCGCACGCGGAGTACGGGCCGATGGTCGCGTCGCCTCCCAACTATCTCGACTTCAAGTCCGGGAGCCGATCGTTCCAGGCGATGGGGGCGTACGGGACCTCCTCGCTCGTGCTCTCGGGCGCGGGAGAGGCCGAGCAACTTTCGGGCGCGTACGTCACCGACGGCTTCTTCGAGAGCCTCGGCGTCCGGCCGCTGCACGGCCGAATCTTCGATGCCGCGGAGACGGCGACTCCGGACGGGAAGGTGGTCCTCCTCGGCCACGGCGTCTGGACTCGGCGTTTCGACGCCGACCCGTCGATCGTCGGCAAGTCCGTCCGCCTGAGCGGCGAGGCGTACACCGTCGTCGGCGTGATGCCGGCGGCCTTCCGCCTGCCCGAGAGCGCGAGCGATTTCTGGGCGCCCCTAGCCTTCGGACCGGAGATCGCCAGGCAGCGCGGAGCGCATTACCTCGACGTCGTCGCCCGCCTGAAGCCCGGCGTATCGGTCGCGGACGCGGACGCGGAGATCCGGACCATCGCGGACCGCCTGCGCCGTGAATATCCCCAGTCGAACGCGAAATACGGAGCGGTCGTCGCGCCTCTGACGCGGACGCTGGTCGGCGCCGTGGCGCCCGCCCTGAAGCTTCTGCTCGGCGCGGTCGCGCTCGTCACCCTGATCGCGTGCGCCAACGTCGGCAATCTGCTTCTCGTGCGCGGCACGCGCCGCCGCACCGAGATCGCGATCCGGTCGGCTCTCGGAGCGAGCCGACGACGCATCGCCCTCCAGCTCCTGACGGAGTCGGCTGTGCTCGCCGCCGCCGGCTGCGCGGCCGGCCTCGCGCTGGCCGCGGGATCGCTGGATCTGATCCTGAAACTGGCGCCGGGAGACGTGCCGCGCCTCGCGGAGGTACGGCTCGACGGAAACGTCCTGGCGTTCACCGCCCTGTGGTCTCTCGCAGCCATCGCGGTCTTCGGCCTCGCCCCCGCGCTCCAGGCCTTGCGGCCAGGCCCGGCCACGGCCTTGCGCGGTTACGGCTCGGACGCCGCTTCGAGCCGCGGCGTCTTAGGGCCGCGCCAGATGTTCGTCGTCGCCCAGATCGCCCTCGCGCTCATCCTGTCCGCAGGCGCGGGGCTTCTGCTGCGCAGCCTCGTCCGGCTGTCCTCGGTGAACCCCGGTTTCCGGACGGAAGGGACCGTCGCGTTCGAGCTGACGCTTCCCGAGGCCCGCTACGGCGGGGAGGAAGCCCGCGCGGCGTTCCTCGAGCGCCTCCTCGGGAAGTTGCGCGCCGAGCCCGGCGTGTCCGCCAGCGGGGCTGTTTTCGGCCTGCCGCTGACCGGCATGAGCTTCAGCAGCAGCTTCCGCGAGTCCGGAACTCCTCCGGACCTCTCCGAGCCCTCCGCCCAGCTTCGAGTCGCGAGCCGCGAGTACTTCGCGACGATGGGAATCCCGGTCGTGCAAGGACGGGGGTTCACGGCCGACGACCGCCTCGGCGCGCCGATGGCGATCCTGGTGTCGGAGTCCGCCGCCCGCAAGTTTTTCCCGCGCGGCGACGCCCTCGGCCAGCGCCTGCGCTTCGGCGCGCGCCCCACCGAGACGCGGATCGAGGGAGAAGTCGTCGGCGTCGTCGGGGATGTGCGCGACGAAGAGCTCGCTGCCGGCCCGACGCCCGAGTTCTACGGCAGCCTCGAACAGGCCCCCACCGACCAGTTTCAGGTCGTCGTGCGCGGCGCCGGCTCGGGCGAAGCTGTTGCGGCGGGAGCGCGTGCGGCCGTGCGCGAGATCGACCCCGAGCTCGCCGTCTCGAATCTCTCGACGCTCGACCAGATCGTCCGCCGCTCGGTTTCCCGGCCGCGCTTCATGGTCCGCCTCCTGCTTCTCTTTGCGGCCATGGCCCTGGTCCTATGCGCGGTCGGGATCTACGGCGTGGTGGCGTACGCCGTCAGCCAGCGCACGCGCGAGATCGGGATTCGCATGGCGCTCGGCGCCGACCGCGCGGCGGTCCGGCGGCTCGTCCTCGACGAAGGCGTGCGCCTTGCCGCGGCGGGCGTGGGGATCGGGTTGGCGGGCGCGTTCGCGCTGACGCGGCTTCTGCGCGGCTTCCTCTTCGAGATTGGACCCGGCGATCCGCTGACGCACGCGTCGGTCGCACTGCTGCTCGGCGCGGTGGCGCTCGCGGCCTGCGTCATCCCCGCGCGTCGGGCTTCGCGGGTCGACCCCATGCGAGCCCTGCGGGCGGAGTGAAGACGATGAGTACCGTAATCCAGGACGTCCGTTACGCGATCCGCTGGCTGCGCAAGAACCCCGGCTTCACGGCCGTGGCTGTGGCCACGCTCGCGCTCGGCATCGGGGCCAACACCGCCCTGTTCAGCGTCCTGGACGCCGTTCTGCTGAAAAAGCTCCCCGTCCGGGAACCCGAGCGCCTCGTGCTCTTCGAATGGGAAGCCGGCAGCCCGTTCCGAATCAGCGGACGTCGCGGATCGGGCATGCCGCGGCCGCCGGGAACTCGCGGAGGCTCGATATTTCTCTACGACATCTTCGAGAAGATGCGGGAGACCCGGGCGAAGGCCTCCGGCAGTCCGAACCCGCTCTCCGACCTGTTCGCCTTCGCGCCGATCTACGAGGTCACCGCCTCCACGAACAACCGGGCTGACGTGGTGGGCGGGCAGGTCGTTTCCGGCGGTTACTACGCTGGCCTCGGCGTGCCGTTGGCCCTCGGGCGCGGAATCACGGAGAAGGACGACCACCCGGGCGCGGACCCCGTCGTCGTTCTCAGCCACGCCTACTGGCAACGCCTCGGCGCCAGCCCGGACGTGCTCGGCCAATCCCTCAAGCTCAATCAGACGGTTTTCACGATCGTCGGGGTGACGCCGCCCGGATTCGCCGGCACGCTGCAGGTCGACTACCACGCGGACGTCACCGCCCCGCTGTCGTTCGAGCCGGCGATCCTCGGTGGGGAAACGGGAATGGCCCGCGACGGCAAGCCGGGAATCTGGTGGCTCAACGTCATGGGACGCCTCGCGCCGGGCGCGACGCGGGAACAGGCGGCGCAGAGCCTCCATGGAACGTTCCAGGCGGCGGCTCTCGATGTCATGCCGGCGCCCGAGCGCGACGGGGACGTGGCCCGACTCGAACCGAAGGACTATCCGCGCCTGCTCGCCCTGCCGGGTGGCCGTGGCTTGAGGGAGCACCGCCGGTCCTTCGAGCGTCCGATCTTTGGATTGTCCCTGGTCGTGTCGCTCGTGCTGTTGATCGCGTGCGCCAACCTGGCGAACCTGCTTCTGGCGCGGGCCGCCCTGCGCCGATCCGAGATCGCCGCCCGACTGGCCCTCGGCGCGGGTCGAGGACGTCTCGTCCGACAGCTCGTCACCGAAGCGGTCCTCCTCGCCGCGCTGGGCGGCGCCGCGGGGACGATGTTCGCCCTCTGGGGCAAGGCGGCTCTGGTCGGTCTCGCCGTCAGCGACAGCCGCTTTGCGCTCGATTTCGATTCCGGTCTCAACCTGCGGGTGCTCGCGTTCACCCTCGTGATTTCTCTGGTCACCGGCGTTCTCTTCGGCCTGGCGCCCGCCTGGGGGACGACACGAATGGATCTGGCGTCCGTCCTCCGGCAGGGCCGCCGCATGACGTCCGGAGGCTCCCGCCTCAAGAACACCCTCCTGACTTTTCAGGTCGCGCTGTCCGTCCTGTTGCTCGCGGGAGCAGGCCTTTTCATACGAACCCTCTTCCACCTCGAGCACGTCGACCTCGGGTTCAACCAGGAACGGCTTCTCGTCTTCAAGGTGCAGCCTTCCCAGACGGGCTACGAGGGCGAGAAGCTCGTCGACTTCTATGATCGACTCTCCGGGCGCCTGGAGTCGATTCCGGGCGTTCGGGCGGCGACGTTCGGTCGCATCCCTCTGATCGCGGACTACAACTGGAACACTTCGCTTCTGTTGCCGGGCGAGAGACGGAGCACGGCCGCCGAGCACATGACCAACCGGCAGATCGTGCGCGAAAACTACTTCGAGACCCTGGAGATCCCCCGTCTTCGGGGCCGCGGCTTCACCGCGCAGGACGACGCGCGCGCGCCTCGGGTCGCGATCGTCAATCAAACCTTGGCCCGGAAGTTTTTCCCGAATCAGGACCCGCTCGGCCAGCGCCTGCGCGAATCGGACGAGGGACCCGACTGGGAGATCGTCGGCGTCGTCGGAGACACCAAGTACAACACCCAGCGAGACGCCATCGAGCCCCTGTTGTTCACGCCCTGGCGACAGGAGGTATCCGAGATCGGCGACATGCGCTTTGCCGTGCGGGCGGCGGGCGAACCGGGTGCGCTCGCCGACACCGTGCGGCGCGCGGTCCGCGATCTCGACGCCGGACTCCCCGTCACCGAGGTCGGCACTCAGGTGGCGCAGTCGAAGGCGACGCTCTCGCGCGAGCGGCTCTACGCCCGCTTTCTGACCTTTTTCGGGGCGCTCGCTCTCGGCCTCGCGGCCGTCGGGCTGTCCGGCGTGCTCGGCTACTCGGTGTCGCAGCGCACGAGCGAGATCGGCCTCCGGATGGCGCTCGGGGCGCGGCGCCCGCAGGTCGTGCGGATGATCGTCCTTCAGGGCCTCCGGCCGACGATCGCGGGGCTGGCGCTGGGACTCGCCGCCTCGCTCGCCGCGGGTCGACTGGTCGCGCAATTCGTGTACGGGGTCGGAACCTCGGATCCGGCGACTCTCGCCGCCGTGTCGGGCCTCCTCGTGACCGTGGCCGCCTTCGCCGCGTTCCTGCCCGCGCGCCGGGCTTCGCGCGTCGATCCGATGCAGGCGTTGCGGGCGGAATAGAGGAGAAGCCAATGCGCACACTCGCTCAGGACCTGCGCTACGCCGTCCGGATGCTCGCGAAGTCTCCCGGCTTCACGCTGGTGGCCGTCGCGACGCTGGCCCTCGGCATCGGCGCGAACACGGCGATCTTCAGCGTCGTGCGCGCCGTGCTGCTCCGCTCCCTTCCCTATCCCGAGCCGCACGCCTGGTGGTGACCCACGAGCACAACGAACGCTCCGGCCGCATGGGCGTCGCGTGGCCCACCTTCCTGGACTGGCGGGAGCGGTCCACTCGCTTCGCGAGCTCGCCGGATACCGGCGGACGTCGTGGAACGTCAGCGGAACCCGCGAGCCGGAGCTTCTGCGCGGCGCCGAGATCTCGGCGCCGTTCCTGTCCCTCCTCGGTGTGCGGCCCGCCCTCGGCCGCGACCTCCAGGAGGCCGACGATCGCCCCGGAGCGGAACGGACCGTGCTCATTTCCGACGAGACGTGGCAGACGCGCTTCGGCTCGGATCCGTCGATCGTCGGGGAGCCGATTCAGCTCGACGGCCTTCCCTACGTCGTCGTCGGGGTGCTTCCCGCGCGGCTTCTCGTACTTCCCCGAACCGGTGGCGCTGTACACGCCGATCGGCCTGAACGGCGCCGAGCCGTCCTGGCTCGAACGGGGCAATCACTCCGGGATGCGCGTCCTCGGCCGGCTGGCTCCCGGCGCGAGCGTCGAGACGGCGCGCGCCGAGCTCGCCGGCATCATGCGCGACCTCGAAAAGGCCTATCCCAAGACCAACACCGGCAACCAGGCCCGTTCCGAGTTCCTGCGCGACGCGCTCGTCGGCGAAATCCGCCCGATGCTCTGGATCCTCCTCGGGGCGGTGGGCCTCGTGCTCCTGATCGCCTGCGCCAACGTCGCGAACCTGCTGCTCGCGCGCGCCGCGGCACGCCAGCAGGGAGTTCGGGATCCGCCTCGCGCTCGGCGCGGGCCGCGGACGAATCGTGCGCCAGCTCCTGACCGAGAGCCTGCTCCTGTCGGTTCTCGGCGGAGCGCTCGGGATCGCGCTCGCCGCCTGGGCGATGGGCCCGCTCGTGGCCCTCGCTCCTTCCGAGATCCCCGCGGCTCGGAGACACGCGCATCGACCCGCTGGTGCTCTTCTTCACCCTGGCCGCGTGCCTGCTGACGGGCACGCTTTTCGGCCTCGCTCCCGCTCTGCAGGCCGCGCGGCCGGATCCGCAGTCGGCCCTGCGCGAAACCGGGACGGGCGCCACGAGCGGACGGACCCGGCAGAGCCTGCGCCGCGCGCTCTTCGTTTCCGAGGTGGCCCTCGCGTTCGTTCTGGCCGTGGGCTCGGGGCTGCTCGTCCGGAGCCTCCTGAAAGTCCAGCGGGTGCCGCTCGGGTTCGAGCCCGAGGGCGTGCTGGGCTTCAACGTGTATCTGCCGGACAAGGGATATGAAACCGAACCCGCCCGCTACCAGTTCCTCCAGCGCTCGCTCGAGGAGATCCGGAGCCTGCCGGGCGTCGAGGCCGCGAGCGCGATCCTATGCCCTCCCGTGGCCGGCCGCTGCTGGGGCTCGGTCTACATGGTCTCGGATCGGCCGACGCCGGCGCCGACCGACGTCCCGAGCTCCGCGTTCAACGTGGTCGAGCCGGGCTACTTCTCGACGATGCGGATTCCGCTGCTCGCCGGCCGCTTCTTCACCGATGCCGACACCGCGGACTCGACCAAGGTCGTGATCATCAACGAGAGCTTTGCGAAGAAGTGGTGGCCGAACGAGAGCCCGCTCGGCAAGCGCATCAAGCAGGGATTTCCTCAGGACGACCGACCCTTCCGCGAGATCGTCGGCGTCGTGGGCGACGTCGCGCAGGAAGGCCTCGACCTCCCGATCCAGACCGAGGTGTTCCTCCCGTTCGCGCAGGAGGCCAGCGGCGCGATGACGTTCGTTGCACGCACCCGCTCCGAGCCGATGTCGCTCGCACGGGCCGCCACGGCGGCGATCCATCGGGTCGATCCGAACCAGTCAGTCGCGGAAGTCCAGCCGCTCACGCGGTCGCTCGCGGAGTCCGTGGCGCGCCGGAAGTTCACGACGCTGCTCCTCGGACTGTTCGGCGCGGCTGGCGCTCGCGCTGGCCTCCGTCGGCATCTACGGCGTCGTGTCCTACGGCGTCTCTCAGCGCACGCGCGAGATCGGGATCCGCACGGCCCTCGGCGCGGGTCCCCGCGAGGTCCTCCGCCTCGTCTTCGACCAGGCCCTCCGCCTGGCGGGGGTCGGCCTCCTCGTCGGAGCGGCGGGAGCGTTCGTGCTGACGCGGTTCATGCAAAGCCTGCTCTTCCAGACGCCGCCGTTCGATCCACGACCTTCGCGCGGAGTGGGCGTGCTCTTGATGGCCGTCGTCCTCGCGGCGTGCGCCAATCCCGCGCGGCGCGCCCTCCGCGTGAGCCCGACCGTGGCGCTGACGATCGAGAGTAATCCCATGTCCACGCTGCTCCAGGATCTCCGCTATGCCCTCCGCAGTCTGGCGCGAACTCCCGGCTTCACCGCGATTGCCGTCGCGACGCTGGCGCTCGGGATCGGAGCGAACACGGCGATCTTCAGCGTCGTGCACGCCGTACTTCTCCGGGCGCTGCCCTACCCCGAGTCCGAGCGGCTCGTCATGGCGCGCGAGCAGCGATCCACCGGGCGGCGAGATGGGCGTGGCATGGCCGACCTTCCTGGATTGGCGCGAGCGCGACCGGTCGCTTCAGGGCATCGCCGGCGTTACCGGACCGACGCCTGAATGTCAGCGGAACGCGGGAGCCGGAGATCCTTCGGGCGCCGAGGTGTCCGCCTCGTTCTTCTCGCTGCTCGGCGTCCGGCCCGCGCTCGGCCGTGCGTTCGATGCGAGACCGACGACCGGCCGGGGGCGACGCGCACGTCGCTGCTGTCCACGGAGTGTGGAAGCGCCCGCTTCGGCGGGGACCCTTCGGTCGTGGGCCGTACCGTGAAGCTGGACGCAACTCCCCACGCGGTCGTGGGCGTGCTCCCGCCTTCGTTCGCTTCTTCGCGGAGCGCGTCGACATCTACACCCCGGTTGGCCTGATGGGCGCCGAGCGGGGTTGGCTGGATCGGGGCAACCACTCGGCGATGCGCGTGCTCGCGAGGCTCGCGCCCGCGGCGTCACGCTCGAGGGCGCGCGGGCCGAGATCGAAACCATCATGCTCCAGCTCGAGAAGGATATCCGGAGACCAACAGCGGCCAGCAGGGCCACGGTCGATTCCGCTGGCCGAGGCCATGTTCGGCGAGATTCCGGGCGGTGCTCTGGGTCCTGCTCGCGGCCGTGGGCGTGGTGCTTCTGATCGCGTGCGCCAACGTCGCGCACTTGCTGCTGGCGCCGGGCTTCGGCGCGGCAGCGGGAGTTCGCGATCCGCGCGGCGCTCGGCGCCGGCCGCCGCCGGCTCGTTCGGCAGCTCCTGACCGAGAGCCTGTTGCTTTCCGCGTCGGGGGCGCGCTCGGTGTCGTGCTGGCGGCCTGGGCGCTCGGACCCGCTGCTGCGTCTGGCGCCTCCGGAGATCCCTCGCCTCGCCGACACCAGGATCGATCCGGTCGTGCTGCTCTTCACGCTCGCGGCGCATCGAGCCTGACCGGCACGCATCTTCGGCCTCGCTCCCGCCGCGCAGGCATCTCGAGGCGATCCCCAGACGACTCTGCGCGAGTCCGGGCAACGCCGCGACGGGGGGGGTCGCACGCCAGGGCCTCCGTTCCGCGCTCTTTGTCTCCGAGGTGGCCCTGGCCTTCGTCCTGGCCGTGGCCTCGGGGCTTCTCGCTCCGCAGCCTCCGCCGCGTCGAGGGTGTGTCTCCCGGGCTTCGAAGCCCGACGGCGTCCTCGCGCTCGATGTCTCCCTTCCGGAGGCGAGGTACAAGACCGTCGAGGCGCAGCGCCGGTTCTACGAGAGGGGGCTCGAGGAGATCCGCCGCATCCCGGGCGTCGAGAGCGCCAGCGCCAGCTTGTGCCCGCCGGTCGTCGGCCAGTGCTGGGGCTCCGTTTATCGTCGTCTCGGATCGGCCCGTTCCGCGCAGTCGGAGATTCCCGACGCGGCCCCTTCAACATGGTCGAGCCCTCCTACTTCCAGACGATGGCGATCCCGCTCAAAGAGGGTCGTTTCTTCGACGCGACGCCGACACGCGCCGCTCGCCGCCCGGTCGTGGTCATCAACGAGAAGATGGCCCGCAAGTGGTGGCCGAACGAAAGCCCCCTCGGCAAGCGGATCAAGCAGGGATTTCCCCAGAACGACGCCCCGTTCCGCGAGATCGTCGGCGTGGTCGGCGACGTCCCCCAGGAGGGACTGGACGCCGAAATGGGAACCGAGGTCTTCCTGCCGATGACCCAGGATCCCGACACCGCATGACGCTGCTCGTCCGCACGGGCTCGATCCGATGCGCATGGCGAGGCCGGTGATCGGGGCGATCCACGAGTCGACAAAGACCAGTCGCTGACCGCCGTGCAGCCGATGAACCAGTACATCGCCGAGTCCCTGGCCCGCCGCCGTTTCACACGCTTCTCCTCGGCGCGTTCGGTGCGCTGGCGCTCGTGCTCGCCTCGGTCGGCATCTACGGCGTCGTCTCTTACGGTGTGGCGCAGCGGACGCGCGAGATCGGGATCCGGACGGCGCTCGGCGCCAGACCGCGGGGACGTCCTCCGCCTCGTCTTCCGCCAGTCGCTCCAGCTCGCCGCGATCGGGCTCGTCATCGGCGCCGTCGCGGCGCGTCGGCCTGACACGCTTCCTCTCGAGCCTCCTGTTCGGGGTCGGCCCGACGGATCCCCTCACCTTCGGCAGCGTCGTTTTCGTCGTGACGGGCGTCGTCGCACTGGCCTGCGCGCGGCCCGCGCGCCGGGCCATGGCCGTCGACCCCGCACGATCGTCCTTCGATCGGAGTGAACAACCATGATTCAGCTCTCGAACCTCGAGAAATCCGTGGCCAGCAGGGCCGGCCAGATCTTCCTGCTGCGCCGCATCCACCTCAAGATCGCCGCGGGCGAGTTCGTGACCATCATGGGCCCCTCGGGCGCCGGCAAGTCGACGCTCCTCTCGATCCTCGGGATGCTCGACCACGACTGGGCCGGCGAGTACCGGCTCCTCGAGCACGACGTCCACCGCATGAAGCCGCGGGAGCGCATCGAGCTCAACAAGAAGTACGTCGGCTTCGTCTTCCAGCAGTACCACCTGCTCGACAACCTGACGGTCGCCGAGAACCTCGACATCCCGCTCTCCTACCGGAACGTCAAGGGCTCGGAGCGGGCCGCCATCGTCGCCGACACGCTCGACCGCTTCCAGATCGTCGGCAAGAAGGACCTGTTCCCGAACCAGCTCTCCGGCGGCCAGCAGCAGCTCGTCGGCGTGGCGCGCGCGCTCATCGCGAAGCCCGAAGCTCCTGCTCGCCGACGAGCCGACCGGCAACCTCCACTCCGACCAGGGGCGCGAGATCATGCGCCTCTTCAAGTAGCTGAACGCCGAGGGCACGACGATCATCCAGGTCACGCACTCGGAGGAGAACGCGTCGTACGGAGACCGGATCGTGCGGCTGCGCGACGGCTGGATCGTCAACGACTGAGGAGGGAGGCGCGCTCATGAGGATCCCCGGACAGAACCTCCGATACGCCATCCGGATGCTCGGGCGCAGCCCGGGCTTCGCCGTGCTCGCGGTGCTGACCCTCGGACTGGGCATCGGGGCCAACGTCGCCATCTTCTCGATCGTGGACGCGGTCCTCTTCCGCCCGCTCGCGGTGCGAGACCCGGCGTCCCTGGTTCGGGTCTACGGGGCCGACGTCGAAGGCGTCGCGCTCATGAACTCCTCCTACCCCGTCTTCACCGACTATCGCGACGCCGCGACGTCTTTCGCCGGCATCGCGGCTTACGACGAAGGCGAGGCGTTCCACCTCTCGAGCGGCTCCGGGGGGACCGCGGAGCGAGTGATCGGAGCGCTGGTCAGCGGGAGCTTCTTCGAGCTGCTCGGCGCGCGGCCCGCACGCGGGCGGCTGCTTTTCCCCGCGGACGATCGCGTGCCCGGCGCCCATCCTGTCGCCGTCATCAGCCACCGGCTGTGGCGGAAACGATTCGGCGCCGCGCCGGAGACCGTCGGCGAGACGATCCGCCTCAACGGCCATCCATTCACGGTCGTCGGAGTCGCGGAACCTTCCTTTACGGGCGTCAGCCTCGACTTCCTGCCGGACCTCTGGGTACCGATCGCGATGGTCGACCAGGCGCTGCCGGAGTTCGCCGCGGAACACATCCTCGTCGGCCGGAACCTGTCGTGGCTGGACATCGTGGCTCGGCTGACGCCTGGCGTGACGCGCGAACGCGCGCAGGCCGAGCTCGACACGATCGCGAAGCGGGAGCCGCCGGCCAGCCCGGCGACCGCCAGGATCCGATGGCCCGCGTCGTGCCCGCCGCCGACTACGCCGTCGGACCCGCCGCCCGAGAGGAAGCCCGGCGGATCTCATGGCTCCTTTTCGGGATGGCCGGCCTCGTCCTCCTCATCGCCTGCGCCGACGCCGCCGGACTGCTGCTCCTCAGAAGCGAACGCCGACGGCGCGAGATCGGCGTCCGCCTCGCGCTGGGCGCTTCGCGCCGCCAGCTCGCGCGCCAGCTCTTCGTGGAGAGTCTCCTGCTCGCCGGGCTCGGCGCGGCGGCCGGCCTCTTTTTCGCCGTCTGGGCCGGCGACCTGCTCGCCTCAGCGGTGCCGCCGGAGTTCGCTCTGCCGGTCGGCGCCGCCTCCGGGATCCTCGACACGCGCGCGCTCGCCTTCGCGGGCGGCGCCGCGTTCCTCTCGGCGCTCCTCTTCGGCCTGGCGCCCGCCGCGCGCGCCGGCCGCCTCGACGTCCTGACATCCCTGAAGGACGTCTCGGGTCCGCGCCTGCCTCGCCGGCTCACGCTTCGCGACGCGCTCGTCGTCGGGCAGATCGCGCTCACCGCCGTTCTTCTGGTCGGTGCGGGTCTGATGGGGCGAACGCTGGCGCGCGAGGCGAGGGTCGATCCGGGCTTCGAACCCGCGGGCAAGCTCGAGGCGTCCATCGACCTATCCAAGCAGGGTTACGACCGCGAGCGGGAGGAGCGTTCCTTCCCGAGCTTCTGACGCGCCTTCGGGCCATCCCCGGCGTACGATCGGCCGCGCTCGGGCGACGGTTCCCGTCCAGAGCTCCGGCATGCGCACGTCGATCGAGAGCGACGGCTACACGCCGCCCGCCGGAGAAATCCCGCAGGCGGATCTCAACATCGTGACGCCGGGCTTCTTCGAGACGCTGGGGACCAGGCTGGTGGCCGGCCGCGACTTCGATGCGCGCGACACCCCGACGAGCACGCAGGTCGCGATCATCAGCGAGAGCATGGCCCGTCGCTTCTGGCCGGGCGTGAAGAACCCGGTCGGGCGGCGGATCATGAACCTGGGCCCCCCGGGCGTGGGCGGCGAGATCATCGGCGTCGTCAAAGACGTGCGCTTCCGCAGCCTCCGCCGCGCGCCGGACCCCACCGTCTACGTACCGGTCTCGCAGTTCTATACGCCGCGGATGATGATCCTGCTCGACTCCGCCGCCGGTGTCGACCCCGCGGCGCTGCGCAAGCCCCTGGCCGATGCGGTCGGCGCGCTGGACGCCGAGCTCCCGCTTTTCCACGTCCGCACGCTCGAGGAGAAGCTCGGGCTGTCGCTCGGACAGGGACGGCTGCTCGCCTGGCTCGTGGGCGCATTCGCCGTGCTCGCGCTGGTGCTCGCCGCGACCGGGCTCTATGGCGTCGTCTCGTACGCGACGCAGGCGCGGACCCGGGAGTTCGGCATCCGCCTCGCGCTCGGGGCCCAGGCCGGAAGCGTGCGACGCCTTGTCCTGTCGCGCGGCGCGTTCTTCGCCGTCGCCGGGCTGGCCGCCGGGCTCGCCGCGGCGGGCGTGGTGTCCCGCTTCGCCGCTCCGCTTCTGTTCGGCATCTCGCCCTTCGATCCGGCCTCTTACCTGGTCGCCGCCGCGATCCTCGGCGGCGCCGTGCTCGCCGCGAGCGCCGTGCCGGCCGAGCGTGCCGCCCGCGTCGATCCGATGACCGCCCTTCGAAGCGAGTGAGGAGCCGTCCATGACCTTCCTGACGCACGACGTTCGCCAGGCATTCCGGGCTCTGCGCCGCAACCCGGGTTTCACGGCGGCGGCGGCCTGCACGCTGGCCCTCGGCATCGGCGCCGCCACGGTGATCTTCTCGGCCGTCCACGGCCTTCTCCTCGCGCCCCTGCCCTTCCCCGACTCCGGCCGCCTGCTCTCCCTCTGGGAGAGGAATCCCGAGCGCGGCTGGTACCAGAACTGGGTGGCCCGCGCCAACTATCTCGACTGGCGCGAGCAGTGCCGCGCCTTCGCGTCCATGGCCGCGTACTGGGAAGAACCGGAGACGGCGGTCGTCACGGGAAGCGGCGAGCCCGCCGCCGTCAAGGGCACGCGCGCATCCGCGAGCCTGTTCGCCGTCCTCGGCGTCGCGCCGGCCCTGGGCCGCGCTCTGTCGACGCGGAGGACTGGACCACGTCGGAGCGGGTCCTCGTCATCTCCGACGGGCTCTGGCGGAGCCGCTTCGGCGCCGATCCGCGCGTCGTCGGCCGGGCCATGCAGTTGAACGGCGACTCCTGGACGATCGTGGGCGTCGCGCCTCGGGACTTCGCATTCCCGTCACGAGACGTCCAGTACTGGCGTTCCCTCCGCATGGACCCCGAGCAGCGGACGCAGCCGGGCTTCCGCCGCGCGCACATGCTGCGCGTCGTGGGCCGGCTCGCCCCGGGCGTGACGGCCGCCGCCGCGCAGTCGGAGCTCGAAGCGGTCGCGGCCCGGCTCGAGAGTCTCTATCCCGAGACCAACCGGCTCATGGGCGCCGGCGTCACGCCGCTCCATGAATGGCAGGTCGGGCACACGCGGACGCCGCTGCTCGTCCTCCTCGCGGCCGTCGGTCTCCTGCTCGCGATCGCCTGCGCCAACGTCGCGAACCTCCTGCTCGCCCGCGCCGCGGGCCGGCGCCGCGAGATCGCGGTCCGCGCGGCTCTCGGCGCGGGACGCGCGCGGATTGCCCGGCAGCTCGCCGCCGAGAGCGGCGCACTGGCCGCCCTCGGGTGCCTCCTCGGCATCCTGCTGGCGCTCTGGGGTCTGCCCCTCGTGAAGTCCCTGGCGCCCGCCGGCCGGGCGGATTTCGGGATGATCGTCCTGTCCGGCCGGGCGCTCCTCTTCGCCGTCACGGCGAGCGTCGTCTCGGCCCTCCTCTTCGGCTTCGCTCCGGCTCTGCGGGTCCTGCGATCGGACTTCGGAGGCGACCTGAAGGGATCCGGCGGCAGCGTCGCCGGCGGAGCGTCGGGCCGGCTCGCCGGATCGCTCGTCGTCGCCGAGATCGCCCTGGCGATGCTGCTCTTCTCGGGGGCGTTTCTCGCGGCCCGGAGTTTCTGGCGGCTGACGCGCGTCGCGCCCGGCTTCGAGACGCGGGGTCGCGTGGCCGCGAGCGTGCTGCTGACGGCCTACGAGAAGGACAGTGCGGTCGCGGTGTTCCAGGAGTCTCTGCTCGAGCGCGTCCGCGCCCTGCCGGGCGTGCGCTCCGCGGCGATCGCCCGGGAGCTGCCTCTCGAGGATTCGCTCTGGACGAGCGACTTCTCCGTCCGCGGGCGGCCGCCCGGGGAGTTCGGCATCGAGGTCTCCCACAACGAGGTGTCGCCCGGCTACTTCCGGACGATGGGCACCCCGATCCTGCGGGGGCGTGACTTCCGAGACGCCGACCGGGCGGATGCCGAGCCGGTCGTCCTGATCACGGAATCCCTGGCTCGCCAGTATTTCGCCAACGAGGATCCGATCGGCCGGCAGCTCACGTTCTCCCGCCGGCCCGACGCGGACTCGGACTGGCACACGATCGTCGGCATCGTCGGCGACCAGCGTCAGGACGGCCTCGCCCACGCCCCGCGCCCCCAGGTCTACGCCCCGTTCGCGCAGGATCCCGCCCGCAGTCTCGCTGTGGTGGTCCAGACCGACGGCTCGCCCGACGCGCTCCTCGGTCCCCTGCGCGCGGCGGCCCGCGCCCTCGACCCCCAAGTCCCGGTCCATCAACCCCGCCGGCTCGACGACGTGCGGGCGGCCTCGCTGGGCGCGGACCGATTCCTGCTGCTCCTGCTCGGCCTGTTCGGCGGCAGCGCCGTGCTGCTCGCCGTCCTCGGGGTTTACGGCGTCACCGCCCACGACACGCGCCTCCGACGCCGGGAGATCGGCATCCGCCTCGCCATCGGGGCGAGCGGCCGCGAGATCCGGCGCTTCGTACTCCGTCGGGGGCTGCGCCTCGGCATCGCCGGCGCGGCGATCGGAGCGGCCGCGGCCCTGATCTCCATCCGCGCGATGCGCCCGCTGCTCTACGGGATGTCGCCCGCCGAGCCCTGGTCGCTCGCCCTCGTCGCCGGCGCGCTCGTCGTCGCGTCTGCGCTCGCGTGCGCGATCCCCGCGCGGCGGGCCTCCCGGCTCGATCCCGTCCAGGTACTCAGGAGCGAATGATGAAAACCTTTCTGCAGGACTTGCGCTATGCCGCGCGGATGCTCCGCAAGAGCCCGGGCTTCGCCGCCGTCGCGATCGGCACCCTCGCCCTGGGCATCGGGGCGAACACGGCGATCTTCAGTCTCGTCCGCGCCGTGCTGCTCGAGCCGCTCCCCTTCGCGGATCCCGAGCGGATCGTCACGGTCATGGAAATGTGGAAGGGCCGCCGGGGAAACGTCGCCGCGGGAATGCTCGCGGATCTCCAGCGAGACAGCAAGAGCTTCGACGCCCTCGCCGGCGCGCGGTACGCAAACCTGAACATCGCCCTCGGGGACACGTCGGAGCGCGTCCTCGGCGCGCGCGTGACCCGGGACTTCTTCACCGTGTTCGGCGTCGCTCCCGCGCTCGGCCGCGTGTTCCGGCCCGAGGAGGACCATCCGGGAGGAGAGCGCGTCGTCGTCCTGAGCCATCGGCTCTGGTCCGGGCGGCTGGGCGCGGCCCGCGACATCCTCGGCCGCACGATCCGTCTCGACGGCGAGCTCTATACCGTCGTCGGAGTGATGCCGAAGGCATTCGACTACGCCCGCGAGAATGAAGAGCTCTGGATCCCGGCGGCGTTCACGCCGGAGACCCTCGCGGACCACGACAACCACAATCTCGTGGTGTCGGGTCTCCTCCGCCCGGCCGCGACCGTCGCCGGGGCGCAGGCCGAGGCCTCCACCATCATGGCCGGGATCCGCAAGCTCCATCCCCAGGATGCGGCCGAGCGCGACTTCAAGATCCAGCCGATGCGCGAGATCCTCGTCGAGGACTATTCCGACCGGCTCTGGATCCTCTTCGGGGCCGTCGGGCTCGTGCTCCTGATCGCCTGCATCAACGTGTCCAACATGCTCCTCGCCCGCGGCGCGCTCCGCGCCCGCGAATTGACGGTGCGCTCGGCGGTCGGCGCCTCGCGGGGCCGGATCGCCCGGCAGCTCCTGACGGAAAACCTTCTGCTCGGTCTCGCCGGCGGAGCCCTCGGCATCCTCTTCGCGTCGGCCGCGGTCGGGGCGCTCGTCGCGGCGAGCCCCGGCGACGTGCCGCGCATCGAGCAGGCCGGAGTGAATGGCATCGCCCTCGCTTTCGCGCTCGCGGTGTCCGTCCTGAGCGCGGCCCTCTTCGGCCTGGCGCCCGTCGTGCGCGCCTCCCGCGGCGACCTCCAGACGGGGCTGCGGGAAGGGGGACGCGGGACGTACGGAGGCGGAGGCGGCGCCGGACGCGATCGCGTCCGCACCGTGCTCGTGGCCGGACAGGTCGCCCTCGTTCTCCCGCTGCTCGCCGGAGCCGGACTTCTGATCCGTACCGCCATGCACCTGCAGCGCGTCGACCCCGGCTTCGATCCCCGAGGCGTTCTCACGGCGCGCATCTCGCTCCCCCGCGCCGCCTACGAAGACCCCCGCTCCGTTTCGCGGGCGCTGTCCCAGGTCGTCGAGGAGCTCGGCCGCGCGCCGGGCGTCGCGTCCGCGGCGCTGACGACGCAGGTCCCGCTCGGTCCGGGCGGCAACTCCAACGGGATCGTCGCCGAGGCGGCGCAGCTCGACATCAAGAACGCCGTGGACGCGCGCCTGCGGATCGTCACGTCACGGCTACCTGAAGACGATGAGGATCCCGCTTCTTCGCGGACGCGGCTTCGACGAGCGGGACATCGACGGAGCGGTCAAGGTGATGATCATGAGCGACGGCCTCGCGCGGCGACTCTGGCCGGGCCAGGACGCGATCGGGAAGCGCGTCGCCTGCTGCGAAGGCTCTCCGGAGGACCCCATGTTCAAGACGGTCGTCGGGATCGCCGGCGACACGCATTCGCGGGGCCTCGGCGAGGATGCCTATCCCGAGTTCGATCTCCCGATCGGCCAGACCCCGGCCGACGGATGGAACTGGGTGCAGCGCTCGGTCACGCTGGTCGCGAAGGCCCGTAACGGCGAAGCCGGAACGCTCGCCGGTCCGATGCGCGCCGCGGTGCAGGCGGTCGCGCCGGGGGTTCCGGTCTACGAACTGCGGACGATGGACGAACGGCTCCGCGAGTCCCTCTCGCAGGAACGCTTCGCGACGATCCTGCTCGCGTCGCTCGGCGTCGTGGGCCTGCTCCTCGCCGCCGTGGGCATCTACGGCATCGTCTCCTACTTCGTCGCGGCCCGCACCGCCGAGTTCGGCGTGCGCATCGCGCTCGGGGCCACCGCGCGCGACATCATCGTCGCGACCGCCCGGCATGGCGTGCCGCCCGTCGCACTGGGCCTCGCCGCGGGCGTCGGCGCCGCTCTCGCCGCGACGCGCTGGCTGCGCGCGACGCTGCGAGGCGTCACGCCGTCCGACCCGATCACCTTCGCCGCGGTCGTCGCCGTTCTGGCGGCGGCCGCCGCGCTCGCGATGTGGGCGCCCGCCCGCCGCGCGGCACGCATCGATCCGTCCACGGCTCTGCGATCCGAGTGAGGCGCCCGATGATCTCCCCCGGTCAGGATCTCCGCTATGCGGCCCGCTCTCTCGCTCGGAGTCCCGGCTTCACGGTCGTCGCCATCGCGACGCTCGCCCTCGGAATCGGCGCGAACACGGCCGTTTTCTCGATCGTCCGCGGCGTCCTGCTCGCGCCCCTGCCCTACGCCGATCCGTCCCGCGTCGTCGTCTCCGGGACGTCGCTGCCGGACTTCGAGGATTTTCGCCGCCAGACCATGTCCTTCGCGTCCTCCGCCGTCTATGCCAGCAACCTCTACAACATCGGCGTCGGCGACGAAACGCGAGCAGCGGCTCGGCGCCGTCGTTTCCAGCGACTTTTTCGCCGTCGTCGGCGGGACCGCACCGCTGGCGGGACGCGCGCTCGGGCCTTCCGACGCGACCGCGCCGGTGGCCGTCCTCTCAGAATCCTTTGCGCGGCAACTCTTCCCCTCGGCTTCCATAAGCGCGGCCCTCGGCGGGACACTCCGCCTGGGCGGACGCCCCTTCACGATCGTCGGCGTGATGCCGGAGGAGTTCGAGCTCCCGAGGAGGCAATTCGAGTTCTGGGTGCCCCTCGAGTACGAGCTCGGGCGTACCCCCGCCCAGATGGAGAACCGCTCGCTCCGCATCTTCCGCCTCCTGGCGCGCCTGAAGCCCGGAGTGCCGCTGGCCGCCGCGCGCGCCGAGACCGAGGCACTCTCGAAGCGGCTGCAGGCTCAGTATCCCGACACGAACAAGGGCTTCGCCTTCGAGCTCGTACCGCTGCCGGAGCGTGTCGTCGGCGCGATGCGGCCGGTGCTCTGGACGCTCTTCGCCGCGGTCGGCCTCGTTCTGCTGATCGCCTCGGCCAACGTCGCGAATCTCCTGCTCGCCCGGGGCGCCGCGCGCTCCCGCGAGCTCGCGATCCGAGCGGCGCTCGGCGCCGGACGCGGCCGCCTCATCCGCCAGCTCCTGACCGAGAGCCTCGCGCTCTCGCTCGCCGGGGCGGCCCTCGGCGCACTGCTCGGGGCCTGGGCGGTGTCCGCGCTGCCGCTCGTCGCGCCGGACGATCTGCCGCGGCTTTCGGAGATTCGCCTCGATCCTCTCGTCCTTCTCTTCACGCTCGCCGCCGGCGTCGGGACGGGCCTCGTCTTCGGGATCGCGCCGGCTCTCCAGGCGACGCGACAGGGCCTCTCCGGCGCCGCGTCCGACGCTTCCCGCGGCTCCTCGAAACGCCAGGGCCGCCTTCGCGGCGGGCTCGTCGTCGCGGAGGTCGCTCTCGCCGTCGTGGTCCTGGTCGGCGCGGGCCTCCTCGGACGCAGTCTGCAGCGGCGCCTGAACGTCGAGAAGGGCTTCCGACCCGACGGTGTTCTAAGCTTCCACCTGAACGTGTTCGAGCTCGGAGAGGACGCCGAAGCCCGCGCCCGCGCGACGGCCGAGGTCGTCCGCAGCCTGCGGTCCCTGCCGGGCGTGTCGGCGGCCGGCGCCGGAAGCGCCCTGCCTCCACGGACGGCCCAGCGCGGGACCCAGTTCGAGATCGAAGGCCGGGCGTTCGCCAAGGCGGAAGATCGATCCGCCTATTTCGTGGCGGCGACGCCCGGGCTCTTCTCGACACTGCGCACGAAGGTCGTTGCCGGCCGCGAGTTCACGGACGCCGACCGGGCGGATGGGCCGCCAGTCGCAATCGTGAGCCGGAGCCTCGCGCGGAGGCTTTTCCCGGACGAGTCCGCCGTCGGACGGCGACTCCGCGTTCTCAATCCCGACGACAAGCCCCGGTGGCGCGAGATCGTGGGCGTCGTGGAGGACGTTCGCTACAGCGGCCTCGAGGACCCGGGCGAGTCCTCCATCTACACGCCGTTCGCCCAGACGCCGTTCATGTGGGCGTATGTCTTCGTCCGGTCGAGCGCCGCGGCGCCGGCGTCCTCGAAATCCGTTCCCGCCACGACGCTCGGCCCTTCCATCGCGGAGGCCGTGCGCCGCGTCCATCCCGCCCTCGTGGCAGCCGAGATTCGTTCGATGGAAGGGCTCGTGTCGGATTCGGTCGCGGGCTCGCGCTTCCAGGCGGCGCTGCTCTCCTCGTTCGCAGCCCTCGCCCTCCTGCTCTCGGCGCTCGGGCTGTACGGACTCGTCTCCTACGGCGCCGCGCTGAGGCGCCGGGAGATCGGCATCCGCATCGCCCTCGGCGCGCGCGGACGCCAGATCTTCGGGCTCGTGACGGGAGGCGGCGTGAGGCTCGTGCTGCTCGGCCTCGGGATCGGATCCGTGGCCGCGCTCGCCGCCACGCGTCTACTCGAAAGCCTGCTCTTCGAGATCCGGCCGACGGATCCGGTGACGTACGCGGGCATCGCGGCCGTCATGCTCGCGGCGGGCGCCCTCGCCGGCGCGATCCCGGCGCGGAGGGCCTCGAAGATCGACCCGATCGAGGCCTTGCGGACCGACTAGCGCATGCAATGACGGAGGAGATCCCATGAGCACACTCGGACAGGACCTGCGATTCGCGCTGCGGATGTTGCGTCGCAGCCCCGGCTTCGCGGCGGTGGCGGTCGGCACGCTCGCCCTCGGCATCGGCGCGAACACGGCCATCTTCTCGGTCGTCCACGCCATGCTCCTCAAGCCCCTCCCCTATCCGAAGCCGGCGGAGCTCGTCCGCGTGACCTCCGACTTCACGAAGACAAACGGCACGGACGTGGGCCTCTCGGCCCCGGAGCTCTTCGACTACCGCGAGCGCGCCGGAGTTTTTACGGCGATGTCGGGAATCTGGCCGATCAACGCCAACGTGACCGGCGGCGACCGGCCCGAGCGCGTCGAGGTGCTCCTGACGGACACCAACTACTTCCAGATCCTCGGCTCGAAGCCCCAGGTCGGCCGTCTCTACGACGACCGCGATTACGACCCGGGGATCGCCGATCTCGTCGTGCTCTCCGACGGGTTCTGGCGGCGCCGCTACGGCGCGGACCCGAACGTGATCGGCAAGCCGCTGCGCATCGACGATGACCTGTGCACGATCATCGGGGTGCTGCCTCCGGGCTTCCGCCACCCCGGACGGAACATCGAGACCGACGTCGAGGTCTGGGTGCCCTCCGGCTGGCTCGACAAGCCGTTCCGCGGACCCAACCGCCGCGCCTATTTCCTCCAGGGCGCGATCGCGCGCCTCGTTTCCGGCGTCACGCCCGAGGCCGCACAGCGCCGTCTCGACACGCTCGGAGCCGATCTCCGGCGCGAGTACCCGGGCGACTATCCGACCACCGACGGCTGGGCCCCGCGCCTGGAACCGCTCCAGGACGATCTCGTGGGAGCCGTGCGCCGGCCGCTCTTCGTGCTTCTCGGCGCCGTCGGACTGGTCCTCCTGATCGCCTGCGCCAACATCGCGAACCTGCTTCTCGCGCGGGCCTCGGCCCGGCGCCGCGAGATCGCCGTGCGCCAGGCGCTGGGCGCTGGACGCGCGCGCCTGATCCGCCAGCTTCTGACCGAGAGCCTCGTCATCGCCCTCGCCGGCGGACTGCTCGGCCTCCTCCTCGCCCGCGTCAGCCTCGATCTCCTCGTGCGGTTCCTGCCGGCGGGGATGCCTCGCCTGCCCGAGATCGGCCTCGACGCGCGCGTGCTCGTCTTCGCCGTCGCGGCCTCGCTTCTGACCGGGCTGCTCTTCGGGCTGTTCCCCGCCCTTCAGACCGCCGAACCGGCGGTCGGCTCGGCCCTCGACGAGGGAGCGCGCGGCGCCTCGGGCCGCCGCGGCAAGCGCATCCGCTCTCTCCTCGTCGTGGCCGAGTTCGCCCTCGCCGTCGTGCTGCTCGTCGGCGCCGGCCTCCTCGTCCGCACTTTCTGGAGCCTGCACCAGGTGGTCACGGGTTTCGACGCGCGCCAGGTCACGACGGCGAGTCTCTGGCTTCCCCAGCCCGACGTCCGCGAGCAGGGGCGCTACAACGAGAGTGCCGACCAGGCTGCGCTCTACCGAAAGGTTCTCGAACGGCTCCGCGGGGTTCCCGGCGTCGCGCAGGCGGCCGGTGCGACCCGCGTCCCCTTCGGCAACGGGGTCTGGATCAACCGCTACCACATCGAGGGCCGGGACCCCGAGCAGGGAGGGATCGCGACCGCCGAGACCTCGAGTGCAACCACCGACTATTTCGAGACCCTGCGCATCCCGCTGAAGCGCGGCCGCACTTTTACCGAGAACGACGCCGAGAAGGCGATGCCCGTCGTGGTCGTCAACGAGACCTTCGCCCGGACGTTCTTTCCCGGTGAAGACGTTCTGGGAAAGCGGGTGCAGACGCCGGGACGGGTCAGCGGTCCGGGGCCGTGGATGACGATCGTCGGCGTGGTCGGCGACACCCGGCAGCGGTCGCTCCTGACGGAACCTCCGCCGATGGTCTACCGCCCGATGCTGCAGGCCCCCAGCGCGGATTTCACGTTCCTGATCCGGGGGCCGGCGCCCGCGGCCGAGATCGCCTCGCGCATCGACCACGAGGTGCGCGCCGTGGATCCGGAGCTGCCCATCTACGCGGTGCGTTCGCTCGAGAGCTCCATCGCGGCCTCGGTCGCGGAGCGCCGCTTCGTCATGCGCCTGCTCGGATTGTTCGCGCTCGCAGCGCTTCTGCTGGCGGCGATCGGCGTGTACGGCGTCATCGCCTACAGCGTCGTTCAGCGCACCCGGGAGATCGGCATCCGCATGGCGCTCGGAGCGCGTCCGGCGGACGTCCGTCGCATGCTCCTGATCGAAGGAGGACGTCTCGCCGGCCTGGGCGTGGCCCTGGGCGTCGCCGGCGCCCTGCTGCTGACCGGGGCGATGTCCGCCCTGCTCTACGGCGTCAGCCCTCGGGATCTCCTGACGTTCGCGGCGGTTCCGGCGGTCCTGGCCTCGGTCGCCCTCGCCGCGTGCTTCTTTCCCGCCCGGCGCGCGAGTCGCCTGGATCCGACGACCGCGCTCCGGAGCGAATAGGCGACCCGCCGGCCGGTGGTAGATTCGCAGCCGTGACGGAAAAAGCCTCCGACGAGAAGGTCGAGAAGACCGACGAGGAATGGCGGTCGTCCCTGAGCCCCGAGCAGTACCGGGTCCTCCGCGAGAAGGGCACCGAGCGGGCGTTCACGGGAAAGTACTGGAACCACCACGATCCGGGCATGTACGCCTGCGCGGCCTGCGGCAACCCCCTCTTCGACTCCCAGACCAAGTTCGAATCCGGCACGGGGTGGCCGAGCTTCACCGCTCCCGCCGCGCCCGCGAGCGTGAAGACGCATGAGGACAACAGCGCCTTCCTGTCGCGGACCGAGGTTCTTTGCCGCCGGTGCGACTCGCACCTGGGCCACGTCTTCGACGACGGGCCGGAGCCGACCGGTTTGCGCTACTGCATGAACTCGGCCGCGCTCGCGTTCAAGCCGCGGTGACCGTTTGCGGCCGCGCGTCCTGATCGCCGACGACCAGCGCGACGTCCTCGAGGCCCTGAGGCTGCTCCTGAAGGGCGAGGGCATCGAGTGCGAGACCGCGAGCTCCCCGGCCGGAGTCCTCGCGGCTCTCGAGGCCCGGGAACGGGACGCGGCCCTCATCGACCTGAACTACACGCGCGACACGACCTCGGGCCAGGAGGGCCTGGACCTGCTCGCCCGCATCCAGGAGATCGACCCGAGCCTGCCCGTGATCGTCATGACCGCGTGGGGGACCGTGGACCTCGCGGTGGAGGCGATGCGGCAGGGAGCGCGAGACTTCGTCCAGAAGCCGTGGGACAACGCGCGACTCCTCACGACGCTCCGGACGCAGATCGCCCTCGGAAGCGCGATCCGTCAGGGCCAGCGCCTCGAGGCCGAAAACCGGATCCTGCGACACGAGGGCGCGCCGCCGATGATCGCCGAGTCGCCCGTCATGCGGCCCGTGCTGGACGTCATCGCGCGCGTCGGCCCCTCGGACGCGGCCGTGCTCATCACCGGTGAGAACGGCACCGGCAAGAGCCTCGTGGCGCGATCCCTCCACGCCGCGTCCCCGCGGGCCGCGAGGCCCTTCCTGACGCTGAATGCCGGGGGGATTTCGGAAGGCGTCTTCGAGAGCGAGCTCTTCGGCCACGTCAAGGGCGCCTTCACCGACGCGCGCGCGGATCGCGTCGGCCGCTTCGAGCTCGCCGACGGCGGCGCGCTCTTCCTCGACGAGATCGGCAACGTCCCGGCGAGCCAGCAGGGCAAGCTCCTGCGCGTCCTCGAGACCGGGGAGTTCGAGCGGGTCGGCTCCTCGAGGACGCGGCGCTGCGACGTCCGGATCCTCTCGGCGACCAACGCCGACCTGCCGGCCGAAGTGGCCGCGGGGCGGTTCCGCCAGGACCTCCTCTTCCGGCTCAACACGATCGAGATCCACGTGCCTCCCCTGCGCGAGCGCCCCGAGGACATTCCCCTGCTCGCCCGGCATTTCCTCGCGAGCCATGCCGGGCGCTACCGCAAGAAGGTCGCCGGCTTCGAGCCGGCGGCCATGGAGGCGCTGCTCGCGCACCGCTGGCCCGGGAACGTGCGGGAGCTCGACCATGCCGTCGAACGCGCCGTCCTCATGACGACCGGCGGAGCGATCCGCGCGGGCGATCTGGCCCTCAAGCGCGGCGGCGACGCCGCGCGCCTGGAAGACCTCTCGCTCGAGGAAGTCGAGAACCTGCTGGTCCGCAAGGCCATGGACCGCTTCGCCGGCAACGTCAGCCAGGCCGCACGGGCGCTCGGCCTCTCGCGCAGCGCCCTGTACCGGCGGCTCGAGAAACACGGACAATAGGGGCCGTTGAGGTCCAGGACGGGTTTCTCGTTTCCATGAAGCGGATGACCCACGATCGCCGGGTGTTCCTCCTCGCCGCGGCGGCCGCGCTGCCCGCGATGGCGACGTCTCTCGTTCTGCTCTGGACCGGCGACTTCACGCCCAAGCTCCGCTGGACACTGACCGCCCTGATCGTCGGAGGGTTTCTCGCCTTCACGCAGGCGCTGCGGGAGCGCGTCGTCCGGCCGCTCCAGACCGTCTCGAATCTCCTCGCCGCGATGCGGGAGGACGACTTCTCGATCCGGGCGCGCGGGGCCGGAGCCGACGATCCTCTCGGCGAAGTGCTCCTCGAGGTCAATGCTCTCGCGGCCACGCTCCGCGAGCAGCGCCTCGGAGCCATCGAGGCCAGCGCTCTGCTTTCGAAGGTCATGGCCGAGATCGACGTGGCCGTCTTCGCGTTCGACCAGGACGGGCAGCTCAAGCTCGTCAACCGCTTCGGGGAGACGCTCCTCGGTCAGCCCGAGCCGCGGCTGCGCGGGCGGCGCGCCGAAGACGTGGGGCTCGCCCCGTTCCTCGAGCCGGATGCGCCGCAGATCCGCGAGGCAAACTTCCCGGGCGGCGCGGGCCGCTGGGAGGTCCGCACGAGCACGTTCCGACTGGGAGGCGCGCCGCACGAGCTCCTCGTTCTGGCGGACGTGAGCCGCCCGCTGCGCGAGGAGGAGCGCCAGGCCTGGCAGCGGCTCATCCGCGTGCTCGGCCACGAGCTCAACAACTCGCTCGCGCCGATCCAGTCGATCGCGGGAAGCCTCCAGCGGCTGGCCGGCCAGGGCGGGCCGCCCGAGGACTTTCGCGAAGACCTGCGGCGCGGCCTCTCGGTCATCGCGGCGCGCGCCGAGGCGCTGTCCCGGTTCACGACGGCCTACGCGAAGCTCGCGCGCCTGCCGCCGCCTTCGCCCGCGCCGGTCGACGTCGGAGGCCTGCTCACGCGGGTCGCGAGCCTGGAGACGCGTCTGGCCGTGGGGGTCATACCGGGTCCGTTGACGGTCGTCCAGGCGGACGCCGACCAGATCGAGCAGCTCCTGATCAACCTCGTGCGCAACGCCGCCGACGCCGCGCTCGAGACGCAGGGCGGCGTGGCCCTCGGCTGGAAGCGCGGAGCGCGACAGCTCGAGATCTGGGTCGCGGACGACGGACCCGGCTTGCCCACGACCGGGAACCTCTTCGTGCCGTTCTTCACGACGAAGCCCGGAGGCTCGGGCATCGGCCTCGTGCTCTCGCGCCAGATCGCCGAAGCTCACGGCGGCAGCCTCTCGCTCGAGAATCGGCGCGGCCATCACGGATCGATCGCCCGTCTTCGCCTGCCTCTCGCCCCGGCCGCATGAGATACGCCGAGCACCCCGCCGGCCCGGCCCTCGCGGAGCGCATCGAGTGCATCTGGATCGCCGAGGACGCGGACGCCGCGCCGACGGCGCCCGAGCGGGTCCTGCCCGATGGCTGCCTGGAATGGATCTTCCACATCGGAAGCCCGTATGCCGACGGTTCGGGACGTCCTCAGGCCACGAGCTTTCTCGCGAACCCGACGACGGGCCCGCTCGAGATCGCTCCCACCGGTCCGGTCTCGACGATGGGCGTCCGGTTCCGGCCGGGCGGGGCGCGAGGGCTTCTGCCGCCGCTGAGCCTCTTTCACGGCGCGTTTCCGACGCCCGAGGAAGCCTGGGACGGCGAGGGCCGGCGCGCACAGGAAGAGGTCGGAAACGCGCCGGGCTTTCGGGCGCGGCGAGCGGTCGTCGAGAGGTTTCTCGAGAAGCGGCTGGAACGCGCTCGCGCGTCGAGCTCGAGATTGCCGGCGGCCGTGGGTCTCGTCCTCGCGCGGCGCGGCCGGCTCCCGGTCGGCCAGATCGCCGAGCGCATCGGCTGCAGTCGCCGCCAGCTCGAGCGCGAATTCGCCGACGGCGTGGGTCTTTCGCCGAAGGAGCTCTCCCGCATCGCGCGATTCCAGAACGTCCTCCGCCTCGCGGGCAGGAATCCCGCCGCGGGATGGGCGGATCTCGCCGCGCGCTGCGGTTACGCCGACCAGGCTCACCTCGTCCGGGAATTCCGGAGCTTCTCGGGCGCCACACCGTCTTCGCGCGACGCGCTCTCGGGGGCGCTCGCCCGCTACTTCATCGATCCGGCGCGGCTGGACACGCTGCTCTCCGTTCGAACGGAAGTCATGCGCCTGTCGCGTTTCTTCAAGACCCGGCCGACCCGCCCGTCTAGATTCCGAGCTCAGGAGGATTCGAATGCTCAACGCCCTCTTCGTGCTCGGTCTCGCTGCTGGCCCCGCCGCCTCCGCCGACGGACGTGGCGTCGCTCTCCTGGATGAGTGGCCGCTGGACTGGCTCTCAGGACGGCATGGACACGGAAGAAGTCTGGACGTCGGCGAAGGGAGGAACGCTCCTCGGCGTCCATCGGGACATCAAGGGCGGCCGGACCGTCTCCTTCGAGTTCTTCCGGATGGAAGTCGTCCCCGAGGGACTGACCTACTTCGCGAGCCCGCAGGGCCGCCCGGCCACGCCCTTCCGAGCGATCGAGAGCTCCGCAGCCGCGCCGTCTTCGAGAACAAGCAGCACGACTTCCCGACGCGGATCCTCTACTGGCTGGGCGAGGACGGAAAGCTCCACGCGCGCATCGAGGGCACGCTCCACGGTCAGCCGGCGAGCGAGGAGTGGGCATGGAGTCGGCAGCCCTGAAAGGCCTGGCCTGAGCCGGACGATCGGGCGGCCCGGGGAAGGCCCGGGACCGTCCCGAATTTCCCCTGATTCGTCCCCGATCCGGCCCTGACAATCCGCCGGCCATTGCGGGCCGGGGGCTTCTCGGGTTTTTCTGGGGCGTGATTCGGGCCCGATTGGGACTTGCGGTGCTGCTGGCGCTCGCCGCCTGCCAGGTCTTCGGCCTCGATCCGTCGATGCCCCTGTCGCAGTACGGCCACGACGCATGGACCAGCGATTCCGGTCTCCCGCAGAACTCCATCACGGCGATCCTCCAGACTCGCGACGGCTATCTCTGGCTGGGCACGCAGGAGGGCCTGGTCCGCTTCGACGGCGTGCGCTTCACCGTCTTCGACACCCGCAACACGCCGGCGATGAACGACGACTGGGTCCAGGCCCTGCTCGAGTCGCGCGACGGCACGCTCTGGATCGGCACGGTGACGGGCCTCGCCCGATACAAGAAGGGCGAGTTCCTGCCGCCGCTGGCGGGAGGACTCGAGAGCGCCATCGTGACCGCTCTGCTCGAAAAACGCGACGGCAGCGTCTGGATCGCCTCGAGCCTCGGCATCACGCGCGTGGACGGATCGGCGATGCAGACGTATTCCACGGACGCCGGCCTGACGGGCGGGCGCGTGAATGCTCTGGCGGAAGACGCCGAGGGCTACCTCTGGGCCGGGGCCCATGGGGCGCGGCCCGCTTCGAGAGCGCGAGCGGCCGCTTCCAGCTCTGGACGGTCCGGGACGGGTTTCCGGGCGTCGTGCTGACGTTTCTGCCGGACACCGATACGGCGGGCTTCTGGGCCGGCACGGCACGCGGCCTCGTGCGCGTCGAAGGCGGCGTGACCCGGCTCTACGGCGCCGCGGAGGGACTCACCCACCCGTTCGTCCGGGCCCTCGCTCGCGATCGCCACGGCAACATCTGGGTCGCGACCGACGGGGGCCTCTTCCGTTTCCGCGACGGACGGTTCGTGCGCTTCGGGGAGGCCGAGGGGCTCTCCTCCAACCGCATCCTCTCGCTTCTCGAAGATCGCGAAGGCAGCCTCTGGGTCGGGACGTCCGACGGCGGCCTCGAACGGTTTCGCGAGCAGCGCATCGCGACTTACACCGCGAGCGAGGGGCTCTCGGACGGAAAGGTCTGGTCCGTCTTCGAGGACAGCCGCGGCATCCTCTGGGCGGGCACCGCCGAAGGCGTCCTCAACCGCCTCGCTCCCGGCAGCGACCGTTTCGAACCGGTCGGCTTCGCTGGGCGCGTCCATCATGGCGATCGCCGAAGACGCGCGCGGAGGCCTGTGGATCGGAACGCGCGGCGGCGGCCTCGCGCACCTCGACGGCGCGCGCCTGCGCCGATACACCGCGGCGGACGGCCTGTCGGGGAACTGGGTCTCGACCGTCCTCGTGGACCGGCGCGGCGCGGTCTGGGCCGGCACGATGGGATCCGGCATGAACCGTTTCGAGAACGGCCAGTGGACGAATTACCGGCGCGCCGACGGCCTCGGCGCCGACGCGGTCTTCTCCCTCTTCGAGGATCGCGCCGGCGATCTCTGGATCGGCACCTTCGGAGGCGGCGTGACGCGCCTGTCGGAGGGGCGCTTCCAGACGTTCACGACGAAGGACGGGCTGCCGCACGACGTCGTCGTGTCGACGTTCCAGGACTCGGAGGGCACCTACTGGTTCTCGACGCGCGGGCGGCCTCGCGCGCTTCCGCGACGGGCGGTTCACGAGCTACCGGCAGAAGGAAGGCGTCTTCCACGACGCGACGCAGCGCGCCCTCGAGGACGGGCGCGGGAACCTCTGGCTGGCGAGCAACCGCGGCATCTCCCGCGTGTCCCTCGCCGAGCTCGCCGCGGCCGCGCGCGCGCCCCGGTCCCATCGCCGGGATCACGTTCGCCACGGCGACGTCGATGATCCTCGCCGAGTGCAACAACGCGCAGCACGGCGCGTGGAAGGGACGGGACGGCCGCCTCTGGTTCGCGACCGTCAAGGGGCTCGTCGATGGCCGACCCCGCCCGCATCGAGATGAATCCCCTGCCCCCGCCGGTGGTCATCGAGCAGGTCCGCGCCGACGGCGCAGGTCCTGCCTTCCTCCGGCCCGCTGCGGCTGCCGCCGGGGGCCCGGCGGCTCGAGTTCGCGTACACGGCCCTCGCGTTCCGCAATCCCCGGGCGGTGCGCTTCCGCTATCGGCTCGAGGGCTTCGAGAAGGAATGGGTCGATGCAGGCCCGCGCCGGACCGCCTACTACACGAACCTTCCTCCCGGCCGCTACCGCTTCCGGGTGCGCGCCGCCAACGAGGACGGCGTCTGGAACGAGACCGGAGCCGCCAGCGATCTCGTCCTCGAGCAGCGGTTCGACCAGACCGTGTGGTTCCGGACTCTGATCCTCGCCGCGCTGGCCGCGGGCGGAATCGCGCTCTATCGCCTCCGCATGCGAAGGCTCGAATTCCGCGAGCGGCTCCGGACGGCGCTTCGTCGAGGCGCAGCTGGACGCCCTCCAGTTCCAGCTCCGGCCGCACTTTCTCTTCAACACGCTCAACAGCATCCTCCCGCTCGTCGGGCAAGGATCCCGAGCGGGCGAGGCAGATGGTCGTGCGCCTGGGGGAGCTCCTCCGCCTCTCGCTCCGATCCGAGGACACGCCGCTCGTCACGCTCGAAGAGGAGATCGCGATCCTCGAGAAATACCTCTCGATCGAGCAGGTCCGGTTCCGCGACCGCCTGGACGTGTCGATCGCGATCGATCCGCAGGTGGCCTCGGCCCGGGTGCCGAGCTTCCTCCTCCAGCCGCTGGTCGAGAACGCCATCAAGCACGGGCTGCCCGGCCGCGGCGCGCGCGGAACGATCTCCATCCGGGCGTCCTCGGAGAACGGCGACCTCGCCGTGACGGTGCGGGACAACGGCCCGGGGCCGCGCGCGAGCACGATCGACACGTCCAGCGGCATCGGGTTGCGCAACACGCGGCGGCGTCTGGACGCGCTGTATCCCGGCCGCCACAGCCTGGACCTCGTGGCGGCGGAGGGCGGGGGCGCGGAGGTCCGGGTGCGCATCCCCCTGTCCCTCTCACAGCCGGCGCCCGCGGTGAAGGCCGCGGCGGCGCGTCGGCGGCCGCGATCCCGCGCGCGTCCTAGCTCTTCGGGGACGGCGGCGTCCCGCGGGACGCTTCGCTCGCGGACCTGCTCCGAGGTCAGCCCGTAGATCGGCGGCGTCGCCACACCGAGGATGCCGAGGGCCATGTAGAGCTGCCCGCGGTGATGGATCTCGTGCTCGATCATCAGGCGGAGCCACTTCCCGACCGGGAGCTTCGCTCCGGCCGGAGTCTCGCAGAGCCGCTCGAGGTCCTCGTCGGAGAGACCGCGGAAGATCTCCATCGCTTCGGCGTGACAGCGGTCGACGTAGGCGCGCACCGCGTCCATTCCGTCGGCGAGATCCCGGCCGCATCCCGAGTAACGGGACGGGCGGAGGAGCGCGTTCTCGGCGTACATGTCCCGCTCGATCCCGGCGAGGTGGCGGAGGACGTCGCCCAGCGTGAACTTGCCGGGCGCCCACGTCCACTCGAGGCGGTCGGCGGGGATGCAGTCGGCCACGCGGCGCGTCCGCGCCCGGACCTTCTCGAAGTAACCGCAGAGCTCGTCGGTGCGGGTTCCCATGTCGGCCCGACCCAGTCTATGCGAGATCCGACGGGCGGATGGGGACCCGGCGCACCCGCTTTCCCGTGGCCGCGAAGATGGCGTTCGCGACGGCCGGGGCGACGCAGGGGACCGGTTGCTCGCCGAGGCCCGTGGGAGCGCGTCGCTGTCCACGACGTGCGTCTCGACCGCCGGCATCTCCGGGAGCGAGAGGATCGGGTACTCGCGGTAGTTCGTCTCGGCCGCGCGCCCTCCGGTGATCGTGATCTCGCCCTTCAGCGCGTAGGTCAGCCCGAAGGCGATGCCGCTTTCGACCTGGCCTTCGATCCCGGAACGGTTGACGATCTGGCCGCAGTCGAGCGCGGTCACGATCCGGTGGACCCGGACGTCTCCCGAGGAGCCCGACGGAGACCTCGGCCACCTGCGCGAGAACGGTCCGCGCGTGGTACACGTTGCAGGCGATGCCGCGCCCGGCGCGCCGGCCCGCGGGCGCTGCGGACCCTGTCAGCTTCGATCCCCAGCCGGACTTCTCGCCGGCGAGACGCAGAACGGCCGCGAGCCGCGGGCGGTCGATCTTCCAGCGGCCGTTGGGCAGCGTGAAGACCTGGCCATCGAGAAGCGACAGACGGAGCTCGAGAGGATCGCGTCCCGTGCGCGCGGCGATCTCGTCCAGAAACGACTCGCGGGCGAAGACGTTCGGCGGGTAATAGACCGCGCGCCACGCCCCGTCCGGATGGCCGACTCGACCTCGGTGTAATCGGCCGCCAGGTTCTCGATCGCGTACGGAGTGTCGTAGCCGCCCCAGGGAGAGACGTCGTTCGGATTGTCCGCCGGATCGAAGTCCCCGAACATCGAGAGGTGCCAGCAGCGCGAGCTGTGGCGCCAGGCGGTGATCTTCCCGGACGCGTCCAGGCCGGCCTCGAGCTCGACCCGCTCGGGGGGATGGAAGATAGTCCCCGAGGAAATCGTCCTCGCGCGACCAGACGACCTGGACGGGCTGGCCGGGCTTCTTCATCGCCCGGGCGATCTCCACGGCCTCCGTCGCGTAGTCGGCGCCGAGACGGCGTCCGAAACCGCCGCCGAGAAGCGTGACGTTCACCGTCACGTTCTCCGGAGCGATGCCGAGGAGCTTCGCGCATTCGTCGCGGACGCGCTCGGGGTGCTGCGTCGGCGCCCAGATCTCGCAGCGGCTCCCGGAAATCCTCGCCGTGCAGTTCTGAGGCTCCACCGAGCCGTGCGCCTGGAAGGCGTCCCGGTAGATGGCGTGCATGCGGGTCGAGGCCGCGGCGAGCGCGGCGGCCGCATCGCCCTGGGTGCGGGTGCGGTGCAGCGCCTGCCGGGATCCCGTGGCCGACGAAATCGTCGAGCCGGCGGTCGAGCTCCGCCGTGGTGAGGCCGGCGTTCGCACCCGCGTCGAGCTGCGGCTGCAGCGCTTCGCGTCCGGCGAATGCGGCGTGCGTGTTCCGCGCGACGACCGCCACTCCGGTCGGGATCTCGAGGACCTGCAGGACGTCGGGCACGGCCTTCGCCTTCGCCGCGTCGTAGCGAGCGACCTTGCCGCCGGGGACCGGGCAGCGCGCGACGGCGGCGAAGAGCATCCCCGGGATCCGGACGTCGAGCCCAAAGACGGCCCTCCCCGAGACGATCGCGGGTCCGTCCACGCGAGGCACCGCGCGTCCCGACGAGGCGGAAGTCGCGCCGGTCCTTCAGCGCCGGCTCCGCCGGCACCGGGAGCGCGGCCGCGGCGGAGACGAGACTCCCATAGTCGAGCTTCCGGCCCGGTCGCCCCATGATGGACGGCCCCGTCCCGCGCCGCGCACTCGGCCGCCGGAACCTTCCAGGACCGCGCCGCGGCCTCGACGAGCATCGTGCGCGCCGCGGCGCCGGCTTTCCGCAGCGGCATCCACGAGTCCTCGACGCTGTCGCTGCCACCGGTCGAGAGTCCCTTGTAGTCGGGACCGGGCGAGCCTGGCGGATCTCGACCGCTTTCCAGTCGGCCTCGAGCTCCTCGGCGAGGATCATCGCGAGCGACGTCCGCACGCCCTGGCCCATCTCGGAGTGGCCGACGACCAGGGTGACCTGGCCGTCCCGGGCGATGGAGATCCACGGGTTCGGGACGAAGGGCGCGGCGCCGGTCTCCGGCCGCGCGAACAGCGGGACCTCGACGAGCAGTGCGGCGCTTCCGGCGGCGCCCGTCATCAGGAATCGGCGGCGCGTCGCGCTCATCGGGAAGCGCGCCCTGTCGCCGCGCCGCGCGGCCGTGGACCGCGCGCCGGATCCGCGAGTAGGTCCCGCAGCGGCAGACGTGGTCGGAAAGCGCCTCGTCGATGTCCGCGTCCTGGCGTGCGGGTTTCGGCGCAGAAGGGCCGCGGCCGCCATGATCATCCCGGCTGGCAGTAGCCGCACTGGGCGACGTCTTCGCGAGCCACGCCGCCTGGCAGGGATGCTGGCCGTCCGGCGAAAGGCCCTCGATCGTGGTGACCCGGCCCCGACGCGGCGACCGAATCCACGAGGTCTGGCACGAGCGCAGGTCCGCGCCGTCCACGTGCACCGTGCACGCGCCGCAGACCCCGACGCCGCAGCCGTACTTCGTCCCCGTCAGCCCGAGCCAGTCCCGGAGGATCCAGAGAAGCGGCGTGTCCGGATCGCCGGCCTCGACGCGACGGTCCGGCCGTTGACCGTGAGCGCGTAGCGTCTTCATCTTCGCGGAGCCCTCCCCCGCGGTTTCAAACGGAGAAGCGGCGCCAGGGTTTCGGGACGGGACGAACGCCCCGATTCCCGGGACGAGTCAGTTCGCCCGCGCCACCGTCGTCGTCACGATGTACGCTCTTGTTCGAGTCCCCGGGCCGCCGTACGACACGCGTCGTCTCGGTCCAGCGCTCCGCCGTCGCCCTCGTAGCGGAACGCTCCGGGCCCCTGCCGCTTCCAACCCGCTTCCCCGAAGGCCTTGTCCATGTTCTCCTGAAGCGTCTGCGCGCTCGCGGTCGTGGTGACCTTCCAGCTCGTCTCCCAGCGATCCTTCGTTCCCTCGTGCTTGACGACGCGTCTCGGAGTACTCGCCGACCGCCGCGAAGGCCGGGAAAAGCTGCATGTCGGCGAGGCTCGCCCGCGCCCAGCCCGAGTCGGGCCGCCAGTCGTACTCCATGCCCACGGCGGCAAGCTGCGCGGTCCCTTTCCCGTACAGCTTCTCGATCACGTGCAGGGCGCCGTCGATGCCGGAGGAGAGACCGGCCGACGTGATGATCTTGCCGTTGTCGACGAAGCGCTTGTCCCGGACGACCTTCGTCTTCGGCGCCGAGCGCTGGAGATCGTCGATCATTCCGGCGAACGTCGTGGCCTCGAGCCCGTCCAGGAGCCCGGCCTCGGCCAGGAAGAACGCGCCGTTGCAGACCGAGAGGACGACCTCGGCCGTCTTCGCGCTCTCGCGGATCCAGCGGATGATGCCTTCGTTCGAGAGCTGCGGGTCGACGTTGCCGCCGGGAAGGACGAGGACGTCCGGCTTCGGCGCCTTCGCGAACGTGTAGGACGGGATGACGGTCATTCCCATCGCGGTGTCGAAGGGCGATGCCGTCTCGGCCACCGAGTAGATCTTGAAGGCGGGCTTCCCGTCGACACGGGCGTGGCCCAGAACCTCCCAGGGCCCCGTGTAGTCGATGATCTGCACTCCCGGAAAGAGCAGGATCGCGACGTTCTTCGCTCCCCCCGGCCCGTCCTTGGGACCGATGGCGAGCGCGGGCAGCGCGGCGAGCAGGATCAGTGCGGCGAGAGCGGCGCGTTTCACGACTTTCCTCCTGTGGTTCTCGGGACCTACGTGTTGCGCAGCGCGACCATCGGATCGACCGTGGTCGCCCGGCGCGCGGGCACGAAGCACGAGACGGCGGCGACGAGCGCGAGCACCGCCGCGACCGCGGCGTAGGTCGGCGGATCGGTCGGCGTCGTCTCGTAGAGCAGGCTCGAGAAGAGGCGGGAGAGCGCGAAGGCGCTGCCCACGCCGATGGCCAGGCCCAGCAGCACCAGGCGCATGCCCTGGCCGAGCACCATCCGGAGCACGCCGCCCGGGAGCGCCCCGAGGGCCATGCGGATGCCGAACTCCTGCCTCCGCTGGCCGACCGTGAAGGACATCACCCCGGCGATGCCCGTGGCCGTGATGATCAGCGCGAGTCCCGCGAAGGCGGCGAGGAGGATCGCGGTCAGCCGCGGCATGTCGAAGGCGCTCGCCTGCATCTCTTCGAGCGTGCGGAACCGGTCGACCGGCTGCTCGGGGCCGATCGAGTGCACGGCGTCGCGCACGGTGCGCGTCAACGCGAGCGGCTCGGAGCTCGTGCGCACGAGGCACGCCGTCCCGAGGCCGGGATACTGGCGCAGCGAGAGATAGATCTGGTCGACCGGAGGATTGGTGATGCCGTACTGGCGGACGTCTCCCGAGATGCCGACGATCGTCAGCCAGTCGGTCTCCTCGGGAGTGTTGCCCTGGACGCCCAGGCGCTTGCCGATCGGATCCTCGCCCGGAAAGACGTGGCTCGCCATCGTCTTGTTGATGACGGCCACCTTGGGCGCCTCGTCCCGGTCGGCCTCGGCGATCCCGCGCCCGCGCAGGATCGGGACTCCGATCGTCTTGAAGTAGTCCTCGGACACGCGCTGGAAGTCGGCGCGGGGCTGCGCCTCGGGCGTCGGGGCCTCGCGGCCTTCGATCCGGAACTTCCCGTTCGCGGGACCGCCCTCGGTCAGCGGGAACCGTCCGGCGAGCGCCACCGAAACGACGCCCGGCTCGGTCGCGAGCCGCGCGAGGACGCGCTCGTGGAAGTCGAGCTGCTTCTCGCGCTCGCGGTAGCGCGTGAAATTGAGGTCGAGCCGCGAGGTCAGGACGCGCTCGGAGCGGAAGCCCGGATCGATCTGGCGGAGCTTCCAGAGCGTGCGGAGCATGAGGCCGGCGCCGGCGAGGAGGACGAACGAGATCGCGACCTGGGCGACGATCAGCAGGTTGCGCATCTTCAGCTTCGCGGGAGCGGAAGAGGCCGGGTCGCGGCCGTCCTGGAGCGAGGAAACCAGACTCCGGCGCGACGAGAGCGCCGGAATGAGACCCAGGCCGACGCCGGCGAGGACCGAGACGGCGAGGGTGAAGAGCAGCACCGGACCGTCCACGGCGATCTCGGACGCGCGCGGCGTGAAGCGCGCCGCGAAGACGACCAGCAGCTGCCGGCCGGCGGCGGCCACGCCGAGACCGAGCGCGCCGCCGAGAACGGCCACGACGACGCTTTCGGTCAGGAGCTGGCGGGCGAGCCTCGCCCGTCCGGCCCCGAGGGCCGAGCGCAGCGCCATCTCCCGCTCGCGGCGGACGAGGCGCGAGAGCGTGAGGTTGGCCACGTTGGCGCACGCGATCAGGAGCACGAGCCCGACGGTCGCGGACAGGAGCAGAAACGTCGGCCGGGCCTCCCGCGTGAGCTCGTCGCGCAGCGAGACCGGAGCGATCGACATCCGCGCCGCGGTCGGGTAGCTCTCGGGATGGTCGTGCGCCATCTTCGCGGCGACGTCGCCGAGATCCTTGCGGGCCGCCGCCAGCGTGGCTCCGTCCTTCAGCCGCGCCGAAGGCGAGCAGCATCCCGGCGTCGCGGTTGTGCTCCATCTGTTCGCTCGAGCGGAACGGGCACGCCGAGATCGGCATGTAGACGTCGTTCTCGTCGGGATAACCCGGGATCGGCGGCAGCACGCCGATGACGGTGTGCGGCCGGTCGTTCATGCGGAAGACCTGGCCGACGATCTTGGGATCGCCGCCGAAGCTGCGCATCCAGTACTGGTGCGAGAGGACCAGGACCGCCTCGGCCCCGTGCTGGTCCTCCCCCTTCGCGAACGTCCGTCCCAGGATGGGCTTCACGCCCATGAGGTCGAAGAAGTGCGCCGAGACCACGCCCGTCTGGACGCGCTCGGGCTCGGGGCGTCCGAGGAGGACGAACCACATCGAGTGGTACTCGGCGATCGAGGAGAAACTGTGGCTCAGGTTCTGGAGGTCGGCGATCTCGAGAGGAGCGAACGCGCCGTCCTGGATGCCGGCGCCCGGGGCGTCGACCTGGATGCGGACGAGCCGGTCGCCGCCGCCGTACGGCAGCGACTGCAGGATGACTCCGTGGACCACCGAGAAGATCGCGGTGTTCGCGCCGATGCCGAGAGCGAGCGTCAGGACGGCGGCCGCCGCGTAGCCCGGGTTCTTGCGCAGCGCGCGCAGCCCGTAGCGGACGTCCTGGAGGATCGTCTCGAACAGCGACGGCGCGGTCCGCCTCGCGGACCTCCTCCTTCGTCTTGTCGACGCCGCCGAATCGGCGGAGCGCCTCGGTCCGGGCCGCGGCCGGGGCCATCCCCCGGCGGACGTTCTCCTCGGTTTCGCGCTCGACGTGGAAGCGGATCTCGTCGTCGAGCTCCTTCTCCATGCGTCGGCCGCGAAAAGAGGGCCTTCAGGCTTCCGAGCAGGCGTGCCATGACTCCTCCTCCGTCCTACGTCGCCGCCAGCACGCGCCCCACCGCCGCGGCGAAGCGCTGCCAGCTTTCGGTTTCTTCGGCGAGCTGCCGGCGCCCGGCGCGGGTCAGCGTGTAGAACCGCGCCCGCCGGTTGTTCTCCGAGCTGCCCCACTCGGCCTCGATCCAGCCCTTCTGCTCGAGGCGATGGAGCGCCGGGTAGAGGGAGCCCTGGTTGACCTCCAGGACCTCCTGGGAGAGCTGCTGGATGCGCTGGGCGATTCCCCAGCCGTGCATCGCGCCCGGCGACAGGGTCTTCAGGACCAGGACGTCGAGTGTTCCCTGCAACAGATCGCTGCGTTCCGAAGCCGAAGCGTCGCCATGAGCCCTCCCCTCGGATCTCTACAGGAGAGGATACGTGCGCTCCTGTAGATTGTTTAGGGGAAGCGAAAAAAATCTTCGCCCGGCTCGGGATACGCTCCCGCCAGCTTTGCGGGAGGAACTGTGACGAAACGACTCACTCCGGCCGCCCTGGGCTGCATCCTCTTTGTATCGGTCGCCTTGCGCCGTGGCCGGGCCGCCGACCCGCCGAAACCGCCTCCGACTCCGATCGCGATCCGGGCCGCGCGCCTCCTCGACGTGAAGACCGGGCGCTACGTCGAAAGGCCCGTCGTCGTCGTCGTCGGGGATCGGATCGAGAGCGTCGGCCAGACGGTTCCCGGCCGGCGCCCGCGTCGTCGACCTCGGCGACCGGGTGCTGCTCCCCGGTCTGATCGACGCCCACACGCACGTCCTCCTGCAGGGCGATCCCACGGCCGTCGAATACGACGAGCAGATCCTCAAGGAGTACCCGGCGCACCGGGTCGTGCGCGCCGTGCGCGCGCTCAAGATCGCCCTCGAGCACGGCTTCACGACGATGCGCGACCTCGAGACCGAAGGCGCCGGCTACGACGACGTGGCGTTGCGCGACGCCGTCAACGAAGGCGTGGTTCCCGGGCCGCGCCTGAAGGTCGTCGGCCCGGCCCTCTCGACGACCGGCTCCTATCCCGATCCAGCACTATCGGCCGGACTGGAAGTTCCCGAGCGGCGTCATGGTCTGCGACGGCGCCGACGGATGCCGCAAGGCCGTCCGCGAGCAACTCTCCTACGGCACCGACTGGGTCAAGATCTACGCCAACACGGGCGGCCTGCGGATGACCGCCGACGGCTACATCGACTCCCCTCCCAACTGGACGAAGGAGGAGATCGAGGCCGTCGTCTCGGAGGCCCATGCCAAGGGCGTCAAGGTCGCGGCGCACGCGCGCTCGGACACGGGACTGCGGATCGCGATCGCCGCCGGCGTCGACTCGATCGAGCACGGCGACTCGATCCGCCCCGAGGCGGCGCAGGAGATGGCCCGCAAGGGAATCTTCCTCGTTCCCACGCTGGTCGTGGCCGACTACGTGGCCGGGCCGCGGACCGCGGCCGGCTGCGCCGTCTGCGCCCACACCGAGAAGGCGCACGCGAAGTCGTTCGACAATTGCCGCAAGGCCGGCGTCAAGATCGCGTTCGGCACCGACGCGGGCGGCTTCCCCTGGACCGAGATCAACCAGGCCAAGGAGTTCGAGTTCGAGGTCAAGCTCGGCATGACGCCGATCGAGGCCATCCGCTCGCGCCACGACGGTCGCGGCGGAGCTCCTCGGCATGACCGGCCAGGTCGGCAGCGCTCGAGCCGGGCGCGTTCGCCGACTCGTCGCGGTCGTCGGAGATCCGCTCGCCGACGTCGACGACCCTCTCCGGAGATCGACTTCGTGATGAAGGGCGGCGAGATCGTTCGGTCGCCCGCGCCGCGCGCGATGGCGGCCACGGCAGCGGCTCGCGGTAAGAGCGCGGGACGAAAGAGCAGGGCGCCGTGCTGCGCGTCGGCCTCACCGGCGGCCTGGCCTCGGGCAAGTCGACCGTCGCCGAGATGCTCGAGCGAGCTCGGCGCCGCCGTGCTCGACGCCGACGAGATCGTGCGCGCCCTCTACCGCGAGGGCGGCGCCGGCGCCGAGGCCGCGCGGAAGCTCTTCGGCGACGCGGTCACGGGCCCGGACGGCCGCGTGGATCGGGTCCGCATCGCCGCGCTGGTCTTCGGCGACCCGGCGGCGCGCCACGCCCTCGAGGCGAGCATCCATCCCCTGGTCCGGGCCGAGAGCGCAACGGTTCTTCGCCGAGGCCGAGCGCCGCGGCGCCGCCGGTCGCCGTCGTCGAGGCTTCGCAGCTTCTCGAGGCGAGGACCGAGTCCGACTACGACCGCGTCCTGCTCGTCATGGCGCCGGAGGAGGAGCGCGTGCGCCGCTGGGGGGAGAAGGGCGGCGACTCCGAGGACGCGCGGCGGCGCATCTCCGCGCAGATCCGGCGAGGAAGCCGCCCGCGAGCGTGTCCACGACGTCATCTGGAACGGCGGGAGCCGCGAGGACGCTGCGCCGGAAAGTCGCGGAGCTCTACCGGCGCTGGACGGAATAAACTCCGCGGCATGCCTGCGAAGAAACTGAAACCCCCGGCTCCCCGCCCGGTCGCCGTCGACGACGGCGACGTCGTTCTGCTCGTCGGAACGATGAAGGGCCTCTTCCTCTTCTCGTCGGGCCCCTCGCGCCGTTCGTGGCGGATGGCCGGGCCGTTCTTCCCGGGACGCTCGGTCTACGCCGCGGCCTACGACGGGCGCGCGGGACGCCGGCGCATCTGGGCCGCGCCCGCCAGCATGCACTGGGGGGCCGAGCTCGCGTGGAGCGACGACTTCGGAAAGAGCTGGACGGAGCCGGAGACGCCGCTCGTGCGGTTCCCCGAAGAGACGAAGGCCGCGCTCAAGAACATCTGGCAGATCGCTCCGGGACGGGCCGACGCGAGCGACACGATCTACTGCGGCGTCGAGCCTTCGGCCCTCTTCGAGTCGAAAGACGCGGGCGAGACCTGGAGCCTGAACACCGGCCTCTGGAACCATCCGCATCGCGAGAAGTGGCATGCCGGGTGGCGGCGGCCTCTGCCTGCACACGGTCCTGGTGGACCCGAGCCGCGCGGGCCGCATCACCGTCGCGAGCTCGACCGGCGGCGTGTACCGCACCGACGACGGCGGCCGGCAGCTGGAAGGCCCGCAACCAGGGCGTGCGCGCGGAGTTTTTCCCGGACAAGCATCCCGAGTTCGGGCAGTGCGTCCACAAGGTCGTCCAGCACGCCGCGCCAGCCCGGGCGCCTGTACCTCCAGAATCACTGGGGCCTGTATCGGAGCGACGACGGCGGCGATTCCTGGACGGACATCGCCCGCGGCGTGCCTTCGGACTTCGGGTTCTGCATGGGCATCCATCCCGACGACCCCGACACCGCCTTCATCGTTCCGCTCCACTCGGACGGGTTCCGCTGCACGCCGGAAGGCAAGCTCCGCGTCTACCGGACGAGAAACGGCGGCGGGTCATGGGAGGCGATGACCCGCGGACTGCCGCAGAAGGACGCCTACGAGACGGTCGTGCGCGACGCGATGGGCGTCGACGCCCTCGACCCGGCCGGCGTCTACTTCGGAACGCGGAGCGGAAAGCTCTTCGCGTCGAGGGACGCGGCGGGCTCCTGGGAGCTGGTGCAGGAAGGGCTTCCTCCCGTCGTCTGCGTGAAGGCGGCCGTCGTCGCGAGCGCAGCGACGCCTGCGCGCCGCGCGAAGCCGGCGCGCCGCGCGAAGCCGGCACGCCGTCCGCGAAAGCGGCGCCCCGCCGCCGCGCGAGCCGACGCCGGGCCGCATGATGCCCGTCCACGTCCTGATCCCGGGCCCGCTGCAGCCCTTCTCGGGCGGACGAAACCGCGTCGGCCTCTCGAGCCCGCGAACCGTGGCCGAGGCGCTCGCCGAGCTCTCGGCGCTCCACCCCGGCGTCTCCGAGCGGGTCCTCGACGAGCGCGGCGAGGTGCGCCCGCACATCAACATCTTCGTCGGCGAAGACAACATCCGCGACGCCTCCGGCCTCTCGACTCGCCTGCCCGAAGACTGCGAGGTCGCGATCCTGCCCGGCCGTCAGCGGCGGCTGAGCGCTCCGCACGTGCTCCTGAAAACCTCCACGCCGGCCGGCTGGACCGAGGCGGTCCTCGCGGATTTCGATGCGTTCCTCCTCGACCACGCGGGCTGCGAGCGCAAGGCGTCGGCCGCGGCGCTCGGCCTCGTCGCCCACTATCCCGACCGCCGCGCGCTCGTGCACGAGTGCCTCGCCCTCGCCCGCGAGGAGCTCTCCCACTTCGAGGCCGTGTGGCGTCTGCTCGACGCGCGCGGCCTGACGCTCCGCCCGGACACGCGCAGCGTCTACATGGAACGGTTCTCCCGGGAGTTCCGCCAGGGAAGCGACGCGTACTTCCTCGACCGCCTCCTCGTCGCGGCCATCGCCGAGGCGCGCGGCTGCGAGCGGTTCGGTCTCGTGGCCGCGGCGCTCCCGCCGGGAGACGAGCGCGACTTCTATCGCGAGCTCGCGCGCGCCGAGGTGCGGCACCAGGAGCTCTACGTGCGCCTGGCGCGCGAGTACTTCCCCGCCGCGGAGGTCGGGTCGCGGCTCGAGGAGCTGCTCTCGGCCGAAGCCCGCATCGTGGCGGAGCTGCCGGTCCGCCCGGCCCTGTACGCATGACGGCCGGCAAGCGCAGCGACCCGTACCTCTCGAAGCACGCCGAGCCGGAGGCCCGGGCGGCCGACGCGATCCCGGGCCAGCTCGGGCACGTGCTCGTCATCCCGGCCTACGGCGAAGGGCACAGCCTCTTCGCCGCCCTCGGCTCGGTGCCCCGGGGCCCTGCCGGCGACACCCTCATCGTCGTCGTCCTGAACGCGCGGGCGGACTCTCCCCCGGCGGTCCACGAGGCGAACTCCGCCGCGCGCGAGCGGCTCGCGGGCGCCGCGGCCGGGCCGAGGCGGGAGCTCTCGTCCGCTCCTCCGATCACCGAGCTCCCGATGACCCACGGCCACCTCGTCCTCATCGACCGCGCCGCCCCGGGATCACTTTCTTCCCGAGGGCCAGGGCGTCGGTCTCGCGCGGAAGATCGGCAACGACTTCGCGCTCGCGCTCCATCGGGCCGGCAAGGTCGCCTCGAACTGGATCCACAACACGGACGCCGACGTGATCCTCCCCAACGATTACTTCGACCAGACCGTCGCGCTGCCCGGCCCCGGGAAGGGCAACGCCGCGGCGATCTACTTTTTCGACCACCGCTTCGACGAGGATCCCGACGTCGCCGAGGCCGCCCGGCTCTACGAGATCTCGCTCCGCTACTACACGCTCGGTCTCGCCTGGGCGGGGTCTCCTTACGCCTACGAGGCCATGGGCAGCTGCATCGCGGTGCGCCCGGATGCCTACGCCGGCGTCCGCGGCTTCCCGAAGAAGAACGCCGCGGAGGACTTCTACTTCCTGAACAAGGTCGCGAAGGTCGGCTCGATCGAGAGGCTCGCGGGCGCCCCGGTGCTCCTCGAGGGACGCATCTCCGATCGCGTGCCGTTCGGGACGGGCAAGGCCGTCGGCGATCTCGTCGCGAAGCCGCGCGCCCGGACCGGATTCCGCCTCTACCACCCGCTGGTCTTCGCGCACCTCGCCGCCTGGCTCTCCGTGCTCGAGCGCACGGCGCGCTCGGGCGGACGCGTGGATCTCGCGGTCGAGGAGCTTCCCCGCGACAACCCGTTCTTCCAGACCGGGCTTCTCGTGGACTGCCTCGAGCGCATGGGCGCCTTCGCGGCGGTGCGGGACGCGATCGCCCGCTCTTCCGGCGACCCGTCCACGATGCTGGCGCCACTTCCACGCCTGGTTCGACGCGTTCCGCACGCGGAAGCTCGATCCACGCGCTGCGCGACGGGGGCCTGCCGTCGCCCGGCTACCGCGAGGCGCTGGCCGAGGCGCCCTTCACGGGTCTCTCGGCGGCGACCGACGAGGAGCCGGAGACGCTGAGGCAGGCGCTCGCCGCGGAGGAGCGGAAACTCGTCCGCGAGCCCGGCGGGATGGACCGAGGAAGAACGCGTCCTTCAGTTGACGGCGCAGGAGCCCGGGCCGCGCGGGTCGCCGCAGGAGCCGCAGGATCCGGCCGACGAGGACGCCTCCGAGGCCGCGCTCGACGAGGTGCGCCCGCCGCCGGAGCCGACGGCGAAGACCGAGAGGAGCTTGTCGATCTTGCGGCCTTCGCAGGACGGGCAGCGCGGCTTCGCGTCGCCGAGAACGAACTCCTCGAAACGCTTCTCGCAGTCGCGGCACCGGTACTCGAAGAGCGGCATCGGTCGGATTCTACTCGCTGCCGCGCCCTCTAGAACGGATATCCGATCGACAGGAAGATCCGCCCGGTCTCCTTGACGGTCGCGTCGCGCACGAGGATGCAGGGCGACGGGTCGCAGGGTTCCGCCCTCCGCATTCGCTGCGTCGCCGTCGACCTGGTAGTGGATCGTGCGGAGCTCGACCGGCCTCGCGTACTCGAGGCGCAGAGGGCCGACCGGCGTCATGTAGTGCAGGCCGGCGCCGATCGACTGGCGCAGGCCGGTCTCGCCCTCGACCTTGAAGCTGATGGTGCCCGGCGTCGGCCAGACCTGGGCGAGGTCGTAGAAGACCGAGATGCCCAGGTTTCCGAGGATCGGGTAGCGGAACTCGGCCGTCGCCGCCATGAAACCGTTGCCGCCGATGATGCGGGGCCCGGGCTCGCAGTCGAAGAGCTTGAGATCGAAGCTCGTTGGGCTGGTTCGGATACTGCTCGGCGCAGGTCCCGGGATCCTGAGCTCGTGCGGCTCGACGATCGGCGTCGCCTGCGTGTTGTAGTCCACGGTGACTCGCGGAATGCCGAGCAGGTCCGTCGCGAAACCCCGTCCGGTCGACGGAGCCTCCCGAGTAGAACCTCTCCGCGATCGGCACCGGCACCTGGGCCGCGAGGTCGTACGGGAAGATCGCCCCGATCTTGTAGTTCAGCCCCAGCACGCCGCCGAAGAGACTCTTGAACCAGGCGACCTGGCCCGAGACCTTGCCGTAACGCGCGTCGTCCTCCGAGAGCAGCGGAAACGCGTACTTGCCGGCGATCGTCCAGTACCAGCCTTTGTGCGGATCGAGGATGTCGTCTCTCCGGTCGTAGAAGAGGCTGGGGCCGATCGCGGCCTGCTGGATCGGAAACGCGGTCTTCGGAAAGCGCTCGAGCTCGATCGTCGAGAGGTCCTGGGGGTTCTGGCGGACCGGTCTCCTGGTACTCGGCGCGGAGGCCGATGCGCCAGTAGCGCTCGATGAGCCTGGCGGACTCGACGTAGCCGCCGATGCTGTCGATGTTGACGTCCTGGATGGGCGTGCGGCTGACGAACGGCCACGAAGTTGAGGGGCACGTCGGTGTTGAAGGCGAAGGGCTCGAGGAAGCTGGCGTACACGTAGCCGCGGGTGGAGATCGGCGCGTACTGGATCTCGAGCGTCGCGGACTGCATGCGGCCGAAGAGGTTGCGATAGGTCGCGCCCGACGATGCCGAAGACGTCGTTGCGGTTCGAGGTGGCGCCCGCCGCGTACTGGTAACCGAAGCCGTAGAGGAGGGAGATGCGGCGCGCCTCGGTCAGCTCGACGTCGATCGTTCGCGTCTCGTTCTCCGGGTTCGTGGGCTGCGGCCGGACGTCGATGGAGCGGAAGACGCCCGTGCGCGCCAGGTTCTGCTGCGTGTCGGCGATCTTCTCGGCCGAGTAGGGCTCGCCTTCCTTCCAGGCGATCTGGTGGCGGATCCTCTCCACCCGCGTGAAGGCGTTGCCGCGGATGATCGTCCGGCCGAAGAAGGCGCGCTCCCCTTCCTCGACCTTGTAGTCGACGTCGACGGCGGTGCGGTCTTCCGAGATCGTGTAGCGGTCCTGGACGGTGGCCGAGGGCCAGCCGGTGTTCTGGTAGCGCGTGGTCAGCGCGCCGACGTCGTGCCTCAGCGGCGGCGGGGTTGAAGGGCTCGCCGACCTTCACGGTCAGCAGCGCGTCGAGGTCCTCGAGCGTCAGGTGCTCGGCGCCCTCGACCTGCCGCTTCCGCACGAAGGCCCGGGGGCCCTCCACGATGAAGATCGCGACCTTGAGCAGGTCGGGGCTCGTGCCGTCCTGCGACCGAGGACTTGACCTTCGCCTCGATCCAGCCCTGCCGTCTGGTAGTAGCCGAGGATCGCCGACACGTCGCCCTCGAGATCCGTGTCGATGAGGCGCCCCTTCGCGACGACCGGCAGGCCCTTCGGCCGCGTGACCATGAGGCCGCGAATCGTGTCCTCGGGCACCGAGGCGTCGCCGTCGATCGTCACCGACTCGACCGCGTACTTGGGCCCCGGCTCGACCACGAGCTTCACCATCACGGGATCGGTGCCCGACGCGGACGCGGTGACCTTCACGCGGTAGTGGCCCGCCCTCTGCAGCTCGGCGCGCCGGTCGATGGTCCACTGATCGAGCAGGTCCTCGTCGAAGCGATTGGTACTCCAGCAGGGCCCGGATCTGCTTGGCCGCCGCCTTGGGCTTGATCCCTTCGGCCGCGATCTCGTAGCGCGGGCCCACGGTGATCCGGTAGACCGGCCGGATCCGTCCGTCCTCGGTCGGCTCGGCGGCGATCAGCTCGACCGCGCCGCGGTAGTAGCCCTGGCCGAGCAGAAATTTCCGCATGCGCTCGGCGTCGTCGCGGGCCTTGGCCTCGTTGTAGACGTCGCCCGGATCGAGCTTGCCTTGGCCGCTCGCGAGATCCGAAGCCGTGAAGGGCGCCGTCTTGCCGTCGAAGAAGGGCTCCGTGATCCGGGCCCGCTGTCCGGCCTGGATGCGGTAGAGCGCGGTGACCGTGAAGGTCTCCCGGTCGAACACGGCCTCGGGCTCGACCTGGGGATCGAGGTAGCCGTCGGCGAAGAGCCGGCGCTCGATCGCGGAGGTGCCCGCCTCGAGGGACGCCGCGTGGAACGGGTCGCCCGCCGCGAGCGGCACGACGCGCCGGAGGTCCTCCCGGGTCGGCCCGAACTTGCCCTCGAACTCGATCGCCGCGGACGACGTAGGCCCGCCAGAGATAGATGATCACCCGGACGTCCCCGCTCTCGACGGGCTCCGCGTCCACCACGACGTTGGAGAACAGGCGGGTGCCGTAGAGGTTCCGGATCGTCGCTGCGGTCTCCTCCTCCGTGAGTGGCCGCCCGGCCGCGATCGAGATCAGCGCTTCGATCTCGCGCTGGTTGACTTCTCCGTCCGCCGCGTACGCCACCGACTCACGTTCCTGCCCCAAAGATCCCGCAGCTCCGCGCCGGCGGCCGGCGAGGGCGAGAATGCGGCCGCCGAGAGCGCCGCGAGCGCTGCGAGCCCTGTCCCGAGGACCGTCGCCGCCCGCGCGCCCCGCATCAGAGCCGCTGGCGCTTCCGGAACGTGACCGAGTAGTTGCCGTCCTCGTCCCGCAGGAGCTGGATGAAGATGGTGTCCGTCACCTGCCACTCGATCCGGATGATCGGGTCGCGGCTCGAATCGAGAGCGATCGACGAGGTCACGACGAGGTCCTGGGTGATCTGTTTGCCGATCGTCGTCCGGAACGTCGTCAGGTTGCTGCCCTCGAAGACCGGATCGATCTGGAAACGATCGAGCTTGAAGAGCTGCCGCGTGCCGCGGGTCAGCCCGCCGGTGACGGCCCCCGTGACGATGCCCCCGGCCGCCGAGACGAGCTGGTCGGTCGTCTTGTCCTCGCGTCGGGTGTCGGGAGGCGTGCCCGAGAGGACGAGCCCGAGGATCGCGTCGTTGGACAGGGGCGGATCCGAAACGAAGTTCGCCGCGACCCGCGGCCACGTCCCGACCAGCGACACCGTCAGGTCGTAGGCCTTGATCTCGGCCCGCGCGCGCAGGTCGACGAACGGCGCGATCTGTCGTGGTGTTGGAGAACGTGATCGCGCCGTACTCGATCTCGTACCGGACGTCGGAGAAGACGACGCGCCCGCCTTCGTCGAGGAGGATCTGGCCGAGAAGGACCGGCTCGGCCAGCGTTCCCCGCGCGTTCAGATCCACCGTGCCGGAGAGGCGGGCCACGTTGTTGCGCACCTCGAGCGACGCCGCCGAGACGATGCGGACGTCGAGGGACGTGCGCTCCTTCCAGGGCTCGCGGGCGGCGAGCGCCGCGCCCGGCCGGCTGCGGGCCATCAGGTCCGAGACGGTGACTTCGACGTCCTTCGTGTACGTCCCGCGCAGCAGCGTGATCTCGCCCCGGATCTCCCGGTTCTCGAGGTCCCCGGAGGCCACGAGATCCGCGTCGACGATCAGCCGCAGCGATGGAATCGCGCGCACGGAGACGCGGCGGCCCTGGAGCGCGACGCGGAAGCTCGAGAGCTTTCCGCCGTCGAGCCGGAAGGTTCCGGCCGCGAAGGCCTCGCCGTCGGCGACCTTGGCCCGCAGGCCCTCCAGCTCTCCGGCGTTGCCGACCAGCCGGAGCGTGCCCTCGAGGTCCTCGAAGGAATAGCCGAACCCCCGATATCGGCCGTCGGCGATGCGGATCGAACCGTTGAACTCGGGCTTCTCGACCGTTCCGGACGCGGCCACGTCGAAGGTGAGGCGTCCGCTCGGCCGCGAGCCCCGGACGCACCAGCTCGAGAACCGTGGCCTGCGCCTCGCCCGAGATCCGGCCGTTGAGCGTCTTCGGGCTCGCGGCCGTGTCGAGCGCGCCCCGGAGCGTCAGGTCGATCCCCTCGCCGACGGCGCGAAGGCTTTCGAGGGTCACGACGCGGTTCCGGATCGAGACCTTCGCCGGAGCGGCCGCGCGAAGGAGGCCGGGACGATCGCGCGTATCGAGCCGCGCTTCGCGAATGACGACGCTCGGCCGAGATCGGCGCGCCTTTCTCCTCGGGCCAGGTGAAGCGGCCGCTGGCCGAGACGGCTCCTCCGACGCCTTCCGGAAGCTCGAACGGCGTCAGGCGCGAGGAAGGCCGAAACGTCCGGAGCGTCGAGCTCGACGTCGACGCTCCCCGGCGACCCGAACGGCTCGCCGCTGCCCGTCGAGCGTCCAACGTTCGGGCACGGACAGCGTCCCGGAAAGCTCGCCCCGGGTCAGGCGCGCCTCGAGCTTCGGGGAGAGCGCCGGCGGCAGAGGGCGGCCGTGGAAGACCGCGTCCGACAGCGCCGCCGAGACGGTCAGGTCCGGGCGGTCCATCGTTCCCGAGCCCGTGAGCTGGAACGTCAGCTTGCCGGAGAGCTCGTCGGAGGCGTCGCGGACGGCCTGGAGCGCCTCGATCGGCACCGCGTCTCCCGCGAGGCGCACCTCGAACGTCTTCTCGCGGTACGCGATGGCCCCGCGGCCGCCGAGCGTGCCGCCGCTCAGGTCTGCGCGCACCTCGTCGAGCTCGAAGCGTCCGGGCTCGAGCGTCGCGCGCCCCGTGATCATGGGAAACTTCTGACCCCAGACCTCGGCCACGGCGAGGGTCATCGTCCCGGATCCCGAGACCGAGTCCGGCGGGCTTCCCTGGAGCGGGAAGGTCCCCGTCACGAGCCCGTCGATCGGAAACTCGAGATTGAGATAGTCGAGCAGCCTCCCGACCGGATAGTCCTTGGCCGCCACCGTGACGTCCAGCGTCGGGCGCGTCGGGTCGCGGCGGATACGCGCACCATGCCGTCGAGCGAGAGCGTCGCGCTGCCCTCGTAGACGCGCAGCGGATGGAAGAGAAAGGCGCCGTCCTCCATCCCGACCGTGCCCCGCACGCTGCCGAAGAGGACGCCGTCATAGCTCGCGTTCTCCGCCGAGATCTGCGCGGAGACGACGGGGTTGCCCCAGGATTTCGCGATGTGGCCGTCGACCTCGCCGCTGCCGCCGAGACCCAGCGGCGCTCGGCCGACCGCCGCTCGCGGCCGTGAAGTTCTGGAACAGCCGGTCGACTTCGACGAGATCGCGGGAGCGAAGGCGGAAGTCGAAGTCCGGCGTCCACTGGCCGATCCGGAGCCCGCCGGTCAACTCCAGCGAGGACGCCGGGAAACCGGAAGATCGTCCCGTCGAACCCGATGCGCCCGTCCACGATCGCTGAGCGTGCCTCCGCCTCCGGTCGGGATGCCGAAACGGCCCCGCACCAGCGACGTCGCCGGGCCCGGCTTGATGTCGAGCGTCCCGCCGCCGTCGGCGCGTTCGAGACCGCCCTCGCCCCAGCGCAGGGCGAGCGAGAGCGCGGCGCCGCCGGAGAGCCCGGTGCCCGGCAGCCGGATGTCGCCGAAGAAGCGCTCGAGCGAGAGGTTGCGCGCCTCGAGGGCGAGCGTCATGGGCTTGGCCTTTCCTCCGGCCGGCCAGGTCCTGGATGCGGAAGAGACCGGTGGCCGTGCCGCCCGGCGTATCTCGCCTTCGAGATCTCGGCGACGAGGACCTCGGGCCGCGCCGAGACCGTGGCTTCGAGGTCCTCGATCAGGAATCCCTTGGCGTCGACTTTGGGAGCCGAAAGGTGGCCCGCGATGCGCAGGCCGCCGGCGGGCGGGATCGCGGACCTCCGCCCGGATCCGCGCGTCGCCCGCGAAGCCCAGGTTCGATCGGAAGATCCTTTCGATCTCCGAGATGTGGACGTCGCCCGAAACCATCAGCAGGATCGTGGGGTTCTTGAGGGTCTCGACGGCGCCCGAGAGCGTGGAGGTCGCCGAACTCGCCGATGGCTCGGAAATCGTCGATCGACGCGCCGTGCTCCGGATCGAGACGGAAGGACAGGTCCAGCCCGAAGATCAGGGGCTCGGCCTGCGGCAGCTTGAGCTCGGCCTTGCGGCAGGCCAGCGTGCCCGAGTAGCGGTTGCGGCGGCAGCGAGGTCAGCTCCAGCGCGAAGTCCTCGAGGCGGCCGTCCATCCCCATCTTGCCGGCCCTCGAGCTCGAAGAGGCCTCTCTGAATGACGAGCTCGCCGACCCGCACCGCCAGTCCTTTCTTTTCGGCCGGGCCGGTCAGCCCGGGCGGCAGGTTCCAGGTCCCGTCCGGAAACTGGACGAGGGAGACGCGGGGACCCACGGCGCGCACACGTCCGAAGCGCAGCTCCGTTCCGCTGATCGAGATGCCGCCGCCGATCGTCAGCTCCGTCGCGGAGAGCAGCGGCTCGTCCGGGACCCGCGGGTCGTTCTCGATGCGCACGTCCGCGAGCGTCAGCGACGGCGGAAAGATCCGGAACTGGACGCGGCGGAAGCTCACCGGCCGCTTCAGCAGCTCCGAGAGGCGCTGCTCCGAGACCCCGAGCATCAGGGTCTGGAAGCGGTCGGAGTTCCAGATCGAGTAGACGGCCAGGATCAGGAAGAGAACGACGATCAGCAGCAGGCGCGACGCCGACAGGCGTTGCGCCTCGTGCGGCGTGGGCTCCCGGTCGTCGCGCGCGTCCCCGCCCGACATCCCGAGTTCTACACGCCCCAGGAAAGCTTGCTCGCGAGCTGATCGAAATGATCGGCTTCCGGCGGGCGAAGCAGCGTCACCGACGCGGGGCTCGAGCGGACGACGACGGTCAGGCCAGAGACGATCGGAAATCCCTCCTGCCCGTCGAGCGTCAGGTACACGCCGCCGTCACGCCGCTCCGGCCCGACGACGCGCACGCGGATTTCGGTCGACGCGGGCACGACGAGAGGACGCTGGGCGAGCGTGTGCGGGCAGATCGGCGTGACGACGATGGCGGGCAGCTGGGGATGCAGGATGGGGCCGCCGGCCGAGAGGTTGTAGGCCGTGGAGCCCGTCGGCGTCGAAACGATGACGCCGTCGGCCCGGAATTCGGCCACCGTGCGGCCGTCGAGGACGATCGCGAACGTCGAGATCCGCGCCAGGGCCTCGCGATTCAGGACGGCGTCGTTCAGGGCGCGGTAATGGCCGTGATGCGGCCCGCGGGGCACGCCGACGTCGAGGGCGCCGCGGCGGTCCTCCCGGAACTGCCCGGCCAGGATCTCGTCGAGCCTCGCGATGAGCTCCTTCTGGGAGATCCCGGCCAGAAACCCGAGCAGGCCCACGTTGACGCCCAGGAGCGGCGTGCGTCGGCGGCGCGGTTCGGGCCACCGAGAGCAGCGTCCCGTCGCCTCCGAGAACGATGACGAGGTCGGATTGCCGGGCAATCGCGGCGCGAGGCACGCCCTTCGGGCGCCGCGAGAGCCTCGGCCGTCCCCTCGTCGATGAGAACCCGGCGCCCGCGGCGCTTGAGGGCCCGCTCGAGCGAGGAGGCCAGCCGGAGGGCCGGCGCCGAGGAGGTCTTGGCCACGATTCCGACGCGCTGGAATTTCGGCGCGGAAGCCCGTGACCCCTTCATCCCGCTCAATTTACACGAAATCCGAGCAGAAACTCCTCGTTGCCGCGAGCGCCCCGGATCGGCGACGGAATCGAGCCGAGGACCTCGAGACCGAGCTCGCGTCCCGCCGCTTCGATCTCGGCGACGACGCGCCGCCGCGTCTCCTCGGACCGCACCACTCCTCCCCGCGGGACCTCGCTCCGGCCCGCCTCGAACTGCGGCTTGACCAGAGCCACCAGCACCGCGCCCGGGACGAGAAGCCGCACGATCGCCGGCAGGACGAGTCGCAGGGAGATGAAGGAGACGTCGACGGCGGCGAGCTCGATCGGTTCTCCGACCTCGGCCGCCGAAAGGGCGCGCGCGTTGACCTTCTCGCGCACGACCACGCGGGCATCGTTTCGAAGCTTCGCGTCGAGCTGGCCGTAGCCCACGTCGACCGCATAGACGCGCGCCGCGCCGCGTTGCAGGAGGCAGTCGGTGAAGCCTCCGGTCGAGGCGCCGACGTCGAGGCAGACTTTCCCCCGGGGATCGATTCCGAAGTGGTCGAGCGCCGCGGCGAGCTTCACGCCGCCGCGCGACACGTAGGGGTGCGGCGGCCCGGCGACTTCGACCTCGGCGTCGGACGGGACGGCCTCGCCCGCCTTCTCCGCTCTGCGGCCGCCGACCGTCGACCAGGCCCGCGAGAATCATGGCCTGCGCCTTCTCGCGCGTCGGCGCGAGACCGCGCTCCATGAGAAGCCGGTCGAGACGGATCTTCAAAACGTGATCGCCACCTTCATGGAGCCCTCGAGGGAGCGCGCCCGGGCGAACGCCTCGACCGAATCCCCCACCGGAAACCGATGCGACACGAGGTCGGCGACCCGGACCTCCCGGCGGGCGATGCGCCCGAGGGCCTCGCTCGTATCGTCGGGACCGCACGAATACGACGGGCAGCACCGTCACCTCGCGGAAGTAGAGGTCGAAGAGGTCCGCGTTCCACGTTTCGCCGGGCGGCGCCATCGTGAAGAGCAAGAGCGTGCCGCCGGCGGCCACGGCCCGGGCCGCCTCGGCCACCACGTCGCGCTTGCCCGGACAGACGAAGACGACGTCGAAGCCCCCCGGAGCGACGGCGCGCGCTCCCTCCGCGAGCGACTGGCGCGAGACGTCGATCACGGCGTCCGCGCCGCTCGTGGACGCCGACGCCAGCGGCGAGGCGCGAGGCCGACCCGGTCCGCGCCGGCGATCCTGGCCGCGCCCGCCGCCCGGCCGAGCCGGATCGCGAGCTGGCCCGCGGGACCGAGCCCCACGACGAGCAACGACTGCCCCTTCGAGACGCGGGCGCGGCGGAACGCCTTGACGACCGTCGCGAGTGGCTCGATGAAGCTCGCCTCCTCGTCGGAGACGCCGTCGGGGATCTTGAGCGTGTCGCGCGCGAGATTGCCCGCCGGGATCCTCACGAGCTCGGCCATGCCTCCCGGGTCGAGGCGGGAGCGACGCCACTCCTCGCAGTGCACGAAGCGTCCGGCCGCGCACGCCGCGCAGGACAGGCAGGGCGCGTGGTGGTGGGGAGCGACCCGCTCGCCCACGCGGAAGTCCGTGACGCCGGGCCCGACCGCGCGAATCACTCCGGCGATCTCGTGGCCGAGCACGGAGCCGGCCTTCCGGCGCACGTACCAGTCCAGCAGATCGGAGCCGCAGATCCCGGCGACGCGCGTGGCCATGAGCGCCTCGCCGGCTCCGATCTCGGGCTCGGGCAGGTCGGCCACGGCCGACCGATCCGTCCGCTTCGACGCGCACGGCTTTCATGGCCGCCTCAGCGCGCGGTGCGAATCCGGTCCGCCCCGGCGATCCCGGCGACGTCCTTGACCGCGGCGACGAGCCGATCGACCTCTTCCTCGGTCGTATAGCAGGCCGCACCCGCGCGGACGAGACCGTCCCGGCCATGGCCGAGGCGCTCGGCGACCGTCCAGGCGTAGAAGTCTCCGCTCGAGAGGTAGAGCGCCCGCGACGCGAGAGCCTCGGCGACCTCGTCGGCCGTGTATCCGGCGACGACGAAGGAGAGCGTGGGTGTCCGAGGGGCGTCGGGCGGCGGCCCGTAGAGCGTGACGCCGTCGATGGCCGCGAGGCCGCGCCACATCCGTGCGAAGAGCCTCCGACCCCGGCCGTGCAGGGCTTCGTAGGACGCGGCGAGGCCGGACGCGCCGGTTCGCCGAAGAAGGGCCCGCGAGCGAGGCCAGGAAATCCACGGCGGCCGCGGCGCCCACGATGCCTTCGTGCGAGAGCGTGCCGGTCTCGAGACGCTCCGGAGACCAGTCCGGCGCCGGGACGAGCCTCGGCACTTCGAGCGCCTCGATGAGCGCCCGGCGTCCCCACAGCACGCCGAGGTGAGGACCGTAGAACTTGTAGGGAGAGCAGGCCAGCCAGTCGCAGCCGAGCCGCGCCACGTCCGGCAGGACGTGCGGGGCCGAATGGACCGCGTCGACGAAGGAGAGCGCGCCGGCATCCCGCGCGAGACCGCAGATCCGCTCGACGTCGTTGACCGTTCCGAGCGCGTTCGAGGCCCAGCCGATCGCCACGAGCTTCGTCCTCGAGCCGATCGCGCTCTCGAGATCCTGTTCGTCGAGCTGGCCCGTCTCGGGACGCATCCGGACAGTTCGGATCGCGACCCCCCGCTCGCGCTCCAGAGCCTTCCAGGTGTCGACATTGGCGTGGTGGTCGAGCTCCGTGACGACGACCTCGTCGCCCGGTCCCCAGGCGCGGCCGAGAGCGCGCGAGAGGTGGAACGTCAGCGTCGTCATGTTCTGGCCGAACGCGATCTCGGACGCGTCGCCATTCAGGAACTCCGCGACCGTGGTGCGCGCGTCGGCGAGCGCGGCGTCGGTCTCGGCCGACGTCGGATAGCGCCAGTGGGTGTTGGCGTTGTGCTTGAAGAGGTAGTCCGCCATCGCGCGGACGACGTTGACGGGAACCTGCGTGCCGCCCGGCCCGTCGAAAAACGCCACCGGAAGGCCGCCGTCCCGGCGCTCGAGGGCCGGGAACCGGCCGCGGATCGCGGCGGTGTCGGCGACATCCCCGGCGAGCCCGGCCGGCGAGGCGAACGAAACTCGGGCGCTTCCATCGCGGCGGCGAGAATATCAGGGGCCGCTCGAACTCCGTTTGGAAGAGGGCCTTGAAGAGGGCTCCCCTTCTGCCGTAGCGTGCCCCGACACGATGGTCGCGCTGGCCAGGACAACGTCGAGCCTTTCCGTCGAAGACGCGCGGCGGCTCGCGCGGCAGCTCTTCGACCTGGAGGTCTCGACCGTCTCCGAGCTTCCGAGCGAGCGGGACCGGAACTTCCGCCTCGAAACTCCGCGGGGCGCGTTCGTGTTGAAGCTCGCCGGCCCGACCGAGAGCGACGGCGTGCTGGACCTGCAGAACCGGGCGCTCGAGTGGATCGCCGAGCGCGCGGCCGAGCTTCCGGTCCCGAGGCTGGTCGCGCGATCCCCGGACGGGCGCACGCGCCTGCTCTCGTACTTGCCGGGGACGATCCTGGCCGATGCGCGCCCGCGCTCGCCCGCACTGCTCGCGCGTGTCGGAGGGCTTCTGGGGCGGTCTGGACGTCGCGCTCGCCGGCTTCCGGCATCCGGCCGCCGTCGGGCGGGACCTGGTGTGGGATCCCGCGCGAGCGCCGGAGATCATCGAGCGTCATCGGGACGCGATCACGGATCTCTCCCGCCGCGAGCTCGTCGCCCGCTTCGAGGCGCTCTACAAGTCGGAGGTCGCGCCCCTGCTGCCCGGACTTCCGCGGAGCGTCATCCACAACGACGCCAACGACTACAACGTCCTCGTCGGGCCGCCGGCCGAGAGGCCCGAGGACCGCCCGGTCACGGGGCTTCTCGATTTCGGCGACATGGTCGAGACGTGGACGGTCTGCGAGCTCGCGGTCGCCGTGGCCTACGGCGTCTTCGGCCAGCCCGAGGCCCTCGCGGCGGCGGAACGCGTCGTCGCCGGCTACCACTCGCAGCGCCCGCTCTCGGAGGCGGAGCTGGATGCGGTCTGGATCCTGGCCGCGATGCGCCTCTGCACGAGCGTCTGTCTTTCCGCGCACCGGCGCACGGCCGATCCCGACAACCCCTATCTGCTCGTGAGCGAGGCCCCGGCCTGGGAAGCCCTCGGCCGCATGGCCGAAATCCATCCCCGTTTCGCCCGCGCCGCGCTGCGAAATGCCTGCGGCTTGCCGCCCTGCCCGCAGACGCCCGCGATCGAGGCGTGGCTCCGGGAGCACCGCGGAGAGTTCGCACCGGTCGTCGCGGCCGACCTCGGGCGGGCGGTCGTCTTCGACCTGTCGGTCGCAAGCCCCGAGTTCCGGACTCCCGCCGAGACCCTCGACACCGCGACGATGACGCCCCGGCTCTTTTCGAAGATGCGCGAGGCGGCGCACCGACGTCGGGATCGGCCGCTACGACGAAGCGCGGCTCATCTACGGCGGCGACGCGTTCGCCGCCGCAAAGTGCCGAGTCGAGCGCCGAGCACCCGGAGCGCCGCACCGTGCACATCGCCCTGGACATCTTCATGGAGCCCGGCTCGCCCGTGCACGCTCCGCTGGCCGGCCGCGTGCACGCCGTCCATGACAACGCCGCGCGCTACGACTACGGCCCGACCGTCATCCTCGAGCACGCGCCGGAGGGCGCGCCCCGCTTCTACACGCTGTACGGCCACCTGGCTCCCGACTGTCTCGAGTCGCTGACGCCGGGTCAGGAGGTCGCGCGCGGGCAGCGCGTGGGCGCGATCGGCGCGCCTCCGGGAAACGGCGACTGGCCGCCGCACGTCCACTTCCAGATCGTGACCGACATGCTGGACGGGGACGGCGAGTTCCACGGCGTCGGCTCGGCGAGCGAGAGGGAGGTCTGGCGGGCGTTCTCGCCGGACCCGAGCCCGCTCCTGGGCGTCGACGTGTCGCGGCCCGATTTCCGCGCCGCGACGGACGAGGACCGCCCCGCCCGCCTGTTCGACGCGCGCCGGCGCCTTCTCGGCGCCAATCTCTCGCTCGCGTACCGGACGCCCCTCGAGATCGTGCGCGGCGCGGGCACGCACCTCTTCGACCAGACGGGCCGCGCGTTTCTCGACATGGTCAACAACGTCGCGCACGTTGGCCACGCCCATCCGAGAGTCGTCGCCGCGGGAGCCCGGCAGATGACGGTCCTCAACACGAACACGCGCTACCTGCATCCCTCCATCCTCCGGTTACGCCGAGCGGCTCGCCGCGATGCTCCCGGATCCGTTGTCCGTCTGCTTCTTCGTGTGCTCCGGGAGCGAAGCCAACGAGCTCGCGCTTCGGATGGCCCGCGCGCACACCGGGAAGCGCGGCGTGATCGTCCTCGACGGCGCGTACCACGGCAACACGCAGGGACTCATCGAGGTCAGCCCGTACAAGTTCGACGGCCGCGGCGGATCGGGCCGGCCGGAGCACGGCCGCACGCGCACGCATGTCGTCCCGATGCCCGACGACTACCGCGGCCTCTATCGGCGGGATGATCCCCGCCGGGCCGAGAAGTTCGCCGCCCACGTCGCCGAGGCCGCGCGCGACGGCGGCGTCGCGGCCTTCCTCTGCGAGAGCCTGCTCTCCTGCGGAGGGCAGATCGAGCTGCCGCCGGGCTATCTCGCGGCCGCCTACCGGCACGCCCGCGAGGCCGGCGCCGTGTGCATCGCCGACGAAGTCCAGGTCGGCTTCGGCCGCGTCGGGTCTCATTTCTGGGGATTCCAGACGCAGGGCGAGGAGGTCGTGCCGGACATCGTGACGCTGGGCAAGCCCATCGGCAACGGGCATCCGCTCGGCGCGGTCGTGACGACTCCGGCGATCGCGGCCTCGTTCGCGAACGGCATGGAGTACTTCAACACCTTCGGCGGCAACCCCGTCTCCTGCGAGATCGGCCTCGCGGTGCTCGACGTGATCCGCGACGAGGGCCTCCAGCAGCGCGCGCTCGAAGTCGGCGGCCGGATGCGGTCCGGGCTCCAGGGCCTCGTCGAGCGTCACGAATCCGCGGGCGACGCGCGGGGCCTCGGGCTCTTCCTGGGCCTCGAGCTCGTGGAGTCGAAGGCGTCCCGCACGCCCGCGGCGGCCCGGGCCGCGTACGTCGTCGAGCGCATGAAGGACCACGGCATCCTGCTCTCGACCGACGGCCCGCGACCACAACGTCGTCAAGATGAAGCCGCCGCTGTCGTTCTCGCGACGACGACGCCGCGCGCGTGCTCGAAGCGCTGGATCGGGTGATGGGAGAAGATTTCGTGAGGACAGCGATGAAAGCGCGCCTGGCTCGGAGGCGTTGCGTTCCTGCTGGCGGCCGCCGCGCTCGCCCGGGCTCTCTCCGGCGCTGGCGCGGCCGGGCCCGCGAGGCGGACGGAGAACGTCGTCGTCATCGTCACCGACGGCCTGCGCTGGCAGGAAGTCTTCGGGGGCGCCGAGGCCGTCCTGATCTCCTCGAAGCCCGGAGGCGTCGAGGACGAGGCCGCGACGAAGCGCGCATTCTGGAGAGAGACCGCCGAGGCCCGGCGCGAGACGCTGCTTCCGTTCCTCTGGACGGTCGTCGCGAAACAGGGAGTCCTCTGGGGCAACCGGGCGGCCGGCTCCTCGGCCCAGGTCGTGAACGGATACCGGTTCTCGTACCCGGGCTACAACGAGATCCTGACCGGCGCGCCCGATCCGCGCATCGATTCGAACGAGTTCGGGCCCAACCCCAACGTGTCGGTCTTCGAGTGGATGAACGGGCAACCCGGGTTCGAGGGACGCGTCGGCGTCGTCGCAGGCTGGACCGCGTTCGATCGGATCTTCAACCGCCCGCGCAGCCGGCTCGACATGCGCATCGGCTGGGAGACGCCGGAGCCCGGCGCGACCGCGCCCCGCGCCGAGCTCCTGAACACGATGTACGCCACGATCACGAGAGAGTTCTCGGACATGCCCTGGGACGCCCTGCTGCAGCAGACGCTCCTCGAGTACGTCCGGACGAAGAAGCCGCGGCTGCTCTTCGTGGGCTACGGCGAGACGGACGAGTGGGCTCACAACGGCCGCTACGATCTCGTCCTCGCCTCGGCGCACGCGGTCGACGGATTCATCCGGGAGCTCTGGGACACGATGCAGGCGATGCCCGAGTACCGGGGTCGGACGACGTTTCTCATCACGACGGATCACGGCCGGGGAAGCGGCGAGGAGAACTGGAAGCATCACGACTGGAACGTCGCGGGAGCCGAGGACATGTGGATCGCGGCGCTCGGCCCGGACACCCCCGCGCTCGGCGCCCGCGAGAACGTTGCGCGGGTGACGCAGAGCCAGATCGCGGCGACGGCCGCGGCGCTTCCTCGGAAAGGACTGGGCGGCGGCGAATCCGAAGGCCGCGCCGCCGCTGCCGGACGTGCTCGGCCGCTAGCGCGGAAACGGGCTCCTTCACGAGCTGGACGGACGGCGGGCCCCGGCTGCGTCGCGAAGAAGCGGGAGCGTCCGGTCGGGTTGGGGAAGGCCTCCGCGTAGGACTCCCCCCAGCGCTTGCGGAACCCGTCGGCTTCCTCGCTGCGCACGATCGCCCAGACGCTGCCGCCGAAGCCGCCGCCGAAGGCCGAGGCCGCGGCGGCGCCGAGGGCGCGCGCGGAGCGGTGGAGCGCGACGGTCTCCGGAATCTGATTCCCGAGGCATTTCTCGGCGAGCTCCTGCGAGCGGTCCACGAGAGGGCCGATCGGGACGACATCGTCTTTGGCGAGCCAATCTCCGACGGCCGGGCACGAGCTCCGTCGACTCTTCCAGAAACTGATCGAAGCGGCCGGTCAGAAACTCCGGCGTGAAACCGTCTCCCGGAACCGCGATCACGCGCAGGAGGTTCCGGATCCTCTCCGGAGCCCCGGGCGCTCCGGTCGCAGCGGCCAGGAGGCTCGGATCCTCGCGCCGGGCCGAGCGGTTCCAGAGATCCAGGATCGCCGAGGCCGCGAGTGAGAGCCGGTTGTAGCGGTCGCGGACGTCGCCGGTCTTGTCCGACGCGATGCCGCTCGACGCCACCACCACCGTCCAGCCATCGGGGAACCGGATGGATCGCTCACGCCGGACCGGGCAGAACGCGTACTGGGTCATCGTGCCCGCGCGGCTGCAGAGGATCGCCGTCTGGTCCTCGCTTCCGCCGAACGTGCCGACGCCGTGCTCTCCGGCAAGTCGTCCGAACGCGCGGCCGTTCTCGAGCGCCCCAAGATAACCGCCGAGGTCCTCGGCGTTCCCGATGCTGTCTCGATACTCCGGGCGTTCCGGGAGAGCGTTGACCTCGGAGAGCGCGGTGAAGAGCGCGACGACGAGGGCGCTCGAGCTCGAGAGGCCCGACGCTCGCGGCAAGTCGCTCGACAGGGCCACGTCCGCCCCGCGCAGGCCCGGAAAGTTGCGGGAGAGGCGCGAGGCCACGGTCTCCAGGTAGACCTTCCAGCCCGACGCCGACGGCACGAGCGCCGGATCCAGCGGGACCTCCGCAGAAAGGTTTCGCCCCGCGTCGACGACGCGGAGGATCGCGTCGGATCGCGGAGACGCGGCGACGCAGAACCCACGGCCAACGGCGCAGAGGAGGCTGCGGCCTCCCCCGTAGTCCGTGTGCTTGCCCATCAGCTCGATGCGTCCGGGGACGAACCAGCGGGCCCGCGCCGACGCCCCGCCCGTCGCGGAACCGAACGCCGCGTCGACGCCTCCGAAGAGCTCGCGCTTGCGCCGTGCCTCGGCGGGAGTCAGTCCGGCTTCGACGAGACGCTCTTCGAGAGCGAGGCTCACGGCCGGACCTCGACCTCTTCGAGAAGCCCCTCGACGCGGGCGACGTCGGCCCGCGTGGAGAGATCGAGCACGCCTTCCTCGCAGGGAATTCCGCGGAACCTCTCGCCCCGGACGGCAATCGCCCAGCCCACGGCCTGCGGCAGCTCCCGCTCGCCGCGCGAGGAGAGCGGCACCTCGCGACAGGCTTCGAAGATCGATGGAGTGAAGCGCCACAGGTTCATGCTGAGCAGAACGGGCTCCCCTCCCTCCTGCCTCCTGCCTCCTGCCTCCTGCTCGCCAGCGGCTTTTCCACGATCGCCTCGAGCCACCCCTCGGCGGAGACCCGGAGCGTCGCGAATGCCGCGACGCGCTCCCGGGTGAAGTTGCTCGTCGCGAGAAGCCGTTCACGCTCGAAGACCGCGAGCCCGGAGCCGTCGAGGGCGCGGAGCGCCCGGATCGCGGAGACCGGGTACAGGTTGTCGGAGTTGAGCGCCACGAAGTCCTGGTCCCGGGCGAACGGCTCGGCCGCCAGGAGCGCATCGCCGCTCCCGCGAGGCGACGGCTGCTCGGCGAAGGCGATCGAGACGCGCCGCCGCGCCGGCCGGCCGTAGTGCGCGCGAATCGCGCTCCCGCCCGGGGGCGTGACGAGGCAGACCTCCTCGATCCCCGCCTCCGCGAGCGACGACAACACATAGTCCAGGAAGGGCCGGCCGTGGATCGGCATCATTCCCTTCGATCCCTCGTCGGCGGCGGCCGCCTGCGCCGCCGAGAGCGACGCCGCGGCGTCGGGCTTCTGCATTCGCGTGCCGCGGCCGCCCGCGAGGATCACGGCCCGGGTCGGTCGCGGCCCGGAGCTCACTTCGCGTAGCGCTCCGCGCCCAGCAGATGGAGCGACACGTAGGGGCGGCTGCCGACGACCCAGCTGTCGTGCGGCACGGCCGGGACGTAGAAGAGAGAGCCTTCGGTCAGCTCGATGACGCGGCCGTCCTCGAACGCGACCGTCGCCGTGCCCGGACAGGACCATGCCCAGGTGCTCGACCTCGCAGCGCGCGGCCCCGACGCCGGGCCCCACGTGCTGCGACCATTTCCAGCCGGGCTCGTAGGTCGCGCGGGCCAGCGTCATCCCGCCGATGCGGACGATCTCGAGGCGGCCCTTCTCGAAGACGCGCGTCTCCTCGGGCGCATCGAAGCGCTTCAGAATGACGGCGACGTCCCCATTCATGCTCTAGCCTCCCAGGATCGAGTAGCGAATCCCCTCGCCCTTCGCCTGCGCCTCCAGGAAACGCGGCAGATCCGCGAGCGTGCCGCGCGCCGTGACCAGGGGCCGGGGATCGATCTCCCCCGAGGCCAGGGCGTCCAGCGCGGCGCGGGCCTCGGTCGGTGTGTAGTGGAACGAGCCGATCAGCGAGATCTCGGCGTAGTGGAGGCGCGCCGCGTCGAAACGCACCGACGTGTCGGGCGCGCACCCGCCGAACAGGAGCACCTGTCCCCCCGGACGCACGATCTCCGGAAGCAGCTCCCAGACGCCGCCATCCCCCGTGCAGTCCACCGCGATGTCGGGAGGCCCGCCGGACTCGGAGACGAGAGACTCGGGTCCGTGCTGCGTGCAGTCGACGTAGCGGGCGCCGAACCGGGCGGCGATCGCCGCGCGCTCGGGGCGTCTTCCGGCGATGAGGACCTCGAGGCCGCGCCGGCGCGCGACGGCGGCCCACAGGAACGCCAGCGCCCCGGCGCCGTAGACGAGGAGGGTTCCGGAAGGCGCGCGCAGCCGGTTCCAGCCGTGCAGGACCGAAGCCAGCGGATCCAGGAAGGCCGCGACCTCGTCGTCGAGGCCCTGGGGGATGCGGTGCAGGTTCGACGCGACCACGCCCGCGGGGATCCGGACGTGATCGGCGAACGCTCCCCAGCTCCGGTCGGCATGCCCCGCCGCGCAGAGGTTCGCGCGGCCCCCGTGACAGTCGGCGCAGCGGCCGCAGGGTCCCGAGATCCCCGGAACCACGCGCTCCCCCACTTTCCAGCCGGTCACCTCCGGTCCCACCGCCGCGATCTCGCCCGCGACCTCGTGGCCCATCGTCAGAGGCAGCCGGATGCGCGGGTGGCCGCGCGCGAGGATCTTCAAATCCGTGCCGCAGGTCAGCGCGGCCCGCATCCGCAGGACGACTTCGCCGCGGGCGGGAGCGGGAGCGTCGAGAGCCTTCTCCTCGAATCGCCCGATGCTGGTCTGCACGAAGCCGCGCATGGATCGGGCTTCACATATCACGATCGCCGAAGGGGAAAGAAAAGGGGCGCCCTCGCGGGCGCCCCGAAGAAATCCGAAAGACGAAGCTCTACCGGCAGCGGAACACGGACACGTCGTCGACGTACCAGCCGGTCCGGCCGGAGCAGGCGTCGTGGCCGAGATCGAAACGAGACCTGGATCGTGTCGCCGGCCTGCGCGTACGGGGCGAGATTGACGATCGAGCGGCCCCAGGTGCCGCCGGTCGATCCGTCGTCTTCGCCCGCGAACGCCGGCCTGGCCGGCGAGCGGGTTGCTGTTGAAGAGGGAAACGCGTTCGGGAAGAGCAGCTGCGTGTAGCCGTTGTAGATGAAATCCGCGTTCGCGATGAGCGTCCACGGGCCGCCGTTCACGCTGATCCGGACGTTGCCGCCGTCGAAGCCGGGCTCCGTCGCGAACCAGTGGACGAAGGTCAGCCGCGGGGCCGTGGCGTTGGAGGGCAGCTTGATCAGCGGGCTGTCCAGGTGCCGCACGACCGTCTGATCCTCGAACGTGTACGGCGTTGCAGGTGTAGTCCTTGTCGGGAGCGAAGAACGCCTGGCCGGACCGGTCGTCCGGAAGATCGCCGACGATCTCCCACTCGGTGCCGTCGAAGTCGGGCGTCGTGCCCGCGTGGCTGATCGTCCAGCCCTGGCCGGCCTTGTTCGGATGATCGAAGTTCTCGTCGTAGATGCCGGCCGCGTGGCCGCCCGGGCAGAGCGCCGGCGGATTCTGGCCGAGCTGCGGCGGATCGAAGTCGCACGGCGGTTCCGCCCGCATCTCGACGGCCCTCATCGCGTTCCGGACCTGCTGGACGTCGTTGCCGCGTGATCTTCTCGCTGGTGAGGGCGCCCGTCGACCAGGTCCTTGAGTCCGCTGACCGAGCAGATCGTGCGCCGACTGCTCGATGGCGTCGGCGTGGTCCGCGAAGTCGGTCGACGGAACCTGGTAGACGTTCGCCGCCCGGAAGTAGATGTGCGCGGCCTTCGTGATGCCGATCGCCTGGATCGTCTGGCCGTTGTACGTGCCGCCGTCGACCAGCAGCGCGAAGGCGTGGTTGGGAATGCCGGAGTTGGTGTGCACGCCGCCGCCGTCGTTGGCGAGGTCGCAGACGTACTCGAACGCATCCGAAACCTTGCCGGGGTTGCCGAAGCAGCGGGGGTTCCACATGTCGCGGAGCGCCCCGAAGAGCTGCGGATTCGTGTCGTCCTCGCCGACCAGCCAGCGGACCGACTCGTCGGTGCCGACTTCGAGCGTGATCGTGGCCTGGGCCGGCAGCCCGGCCTTGATGGCCTCGCCGTCGGCGTGGGTCACCTGGACGGTCGCGATCGCCGCGCTTCCGGTCAGGCTGATCAGGCCTGCTGGCGGGAGCCACGAAGATGACGCCGGTCGCGCCGGCGTTCAGGGCGTTCGTGGAGCGGGCCGACCGAGCCGCACTCGTTCGTCACGCCGTCCGCGAGCAGCGTCCAGTCGACGATCGCGATCTTGCCGGAGACGCCGCTGACGGCGCCGCAGGCGCCGGTCGGCTGGGCGGGCGGCGCCGTGACGGCGATCGCCATGTCCGTGGGACCGACCGTCGAGAGGCAGCGGCGGCTCGAGGGCCGAGATGAGAGCTGGATAGCGTGCCGGCCGCGCTGCCGCCGGTGATCGTCAGGGTCGGAGGCGGAGTGCCGAAGAACGTCGAGCAGGCGTCGGCGCTCGCGGGGCCCGTTGGGGAACGGGAAGGCATCGCGCCCGTTGATGCGGTCGATCGTCTCGCCCCAGATGTCGGAGTAGGACTCGTTGAGCGCGCCGGACTGCCACTCGTAGATGAGGCCGTGCGTGTACTCGGTGTAGGCGTGGCCCCACTCGTGGCCCGTCACGTCGTCCGTCGTGAAGCCCGTGCAGAACGAGATGAACGCTCCGTTCCAGGACGCGTTCGGGCAGCTGGTAGCCGCGGTTGAAGATCGAGTCCATGACGTGGCCGGCGCCGTCGTAGGAGTCGCGGCCGAAGGCGTTCTTGAAGAAGTCGTACGTCTCCTTGGAGGACGTGATCATGTTGTTGGCTTCGGCGGTCGCCGTCGGGAAGGCCTGTCCCTCGACCCAGAACGGCGAGCCCGGATAGGCCGGCGGAACGACCGGCAGGAACTGGCCGTCGTAGGCGCGCCGGTTCAGGGCGTCGTAGATGCCGGGCAGCCGGTCGACGATCTTGCCCGTGTGCGCGTCGACGTAGACGAACTCGCGCACGTCGACGTCGTTGCTCACTTCGACCTGCCAGACGAGGTGGTTCGCGCCGGGCACGCCCCGGACCAGACCCGCGCGGTAGACCATGAGAAGCCCCGAGCGCGCGGTCAGCGCCGCGGCGTCCGGCATGCTCTGCGCTCACGATGCGGATGGCTGCCGCGGAGGCGTCCGTCGCCGCCCAGCGAGGGAGTGACGTTGAGGTCGAGATCCGGGATCAGCGTGCCGTTGACCGCCGTCAGCGCGGCCGGCGGCGTCGAAGTGCGTCCGCAGGGCCGCCCCGAAGACCGGCACGCCGCGATGTAAACTGGTAGTAGCGGAGGTGCCGTCCGCCAATGGCGTCGGCCTCGTCGCGTCCGAGCACGAGCTCGCGCGCGTCGCGCAGGCCGAAGAGGCCGGCGTACTCGCTGAGGAACGCCGAAGACCTTCGTCCGCGCTTCGGCGCCGCCCGAGGCCATGAGGTCCGCTCCCGCGGCGGCGTCGTCCGCCCCGACCGAAACGAATCGCGCGACGCCCGTGGCTCTCGAATAACTGATCTGCGCGCGGCCGCCTGTCGCATTCTCAGGCGCTCGACGGCCGCTCATCGACGTTTCTTCGCTTTCCGTTCTCCTTCTCGGCGGCCCCGGCGAAACCGGAGCCTGCAAGAACGAGGACGATGGCGACTGCACTACTGATAGAACCCAGTTTGCGCATGTCGAATCCTCCCTTTCGCAAAAAAAGAACTCCCGCGAGACTCGGATGCGCGCGAGTGTACGGTCGGGAGGATGAAGTGAAGATGCATGTCGCGTCGTTGCCGAAAAAACCAACAGTTGCCGATGAACCGCCAAGAAAGAGATCAGAACTCGAAGAAGCGAGTCGCGCAAGAGTCCGCGCAGAAAGGAAAAGGGGATGCCCGAAGGCATCCCCCTTTCGCCGCGTCGAAGTCGAGCGGCTCTGCTGATCTGAAGCCTAGTCGTCGTTCGTGATGGTGCCCTGTCCCTGGGCGTCCGCGAACGTGGCGTTGGACGGCTTGCTCAGGTCGACGAAGAAGGTCTCGTTCGGCTCGACCAGGGTTTCGCCGAGGACCTGAACGGTGATCGTGGCGGATCCCGAAAGCGGCGGGAACGTCAGCGTCCCCTCGAGATTCTTGAAGTAGTCCTGATCCGCCTTCGCGGTGCCGTTGTTCGTCTTGTGCTTCATGCTGATGGTCTTGGTCGAGGCGTGCGACAGCGAAACCGTGAACATCGCGCGGCGTCGTGCCGCTGTTGCCTTCCGTGACCGAGACGTCGTTGATCGAGATCGTCGGGTTCGCCGTCGGGAGGCACGCGTAGACCGTCACGTCGTCGACGTACCAGCCGAAGGTCGTGCCGCCGCAGCCGTCGGTGCCCATGTCCCACCGAAGCTGGATCGTCTGCCCGCCGGTTGCGAGGCCGGCGAGGCTGACGATCGACCGGCCCCAGGTGCCGTCGACCGCGCCGCCGTCCGTTCCGGACCAGGCCCGCTGGCCGGCCTGCGGGTTGGTGTTGCCCTGGCGCCGCCGTGGCCAGGATCGACGTTGTGCGCGTTGTAGATGAAATTCGCCTGAGGCACGAGCGTGAAGGGACGCCTCCGTTCACGCTGATCCTGAGCTGCCCGCCGTCGAAGCCGGCCTCCGTCGCAACCCAGTGCTCGAAGGTCACCGTGTGGCCGGTGGAGCCGACCGGAAGCGAGATCGCCGGGCTCGTCAGGTGGCGGACGCCGGACTCGTCGTCCGAGGCGTTGCATCCGCCGATGTTCGGATCCTCGGCGAAGAAGGCCTTGCCCGCGCGGCCGTCCGGCAGCGTGCTGCTCACCGTCCAGTCGGGCTCGTCGTAGCCAGTCCCGGAGCGACGTCGTGGCTGATCGTCCACCCGGAGGTGCTGCCCTCGAAGCCCTCGACCAGGAGGTTGACTCGGGCCGTTCCCGCTCCGCAGGCGGGATCCGCCGGCGGGTGTCTGGGCCAGGAGAGGCTGGAAGTTGCAGAAGCGTCGGAGGCGTCCGCATCTCGACGGCGAGCATCGCCTTCTCGATCTGCGTGCAGTCGGCCGCCGTGATGATCTGGCCGGACGGCAGCGCCGTCGTCAGGTCCGGCAGGTTGACGCCGATCAGGTCCGCCGCCGACTGCTCGATCGCGTCGGCGTGGTCAGCGAAGTTGGAAGCCGGAGTGCTGATACACGGCGGCCGCCCGGAAGTAGATGTGCGCGGCCTTGGTCAGGCCGATCGCGCGTGATCGTCTGGCCGTTGTAGGTGCCGCCGTCGACGAGCAGCGCGAACGCATGGTTGGGAACGCCCGAGTTGTTGTGCACGCCGCCGTCGTCGGCCGTCGCCGCAGACGTACTCGAACGTGTCGGACACCTTGCCGGGGTTGCAGAAGCAGCGGCGGGTTCGCACATGTCGCGCAGGGCGCCGACAGGCTGCGGATTCGTGATCGTCCTCGCCCATCAGCCAGCGCGTCGGAGTCGTCCGGTGCCGACGACCAGGCGCATCGTCGCGTTGACGGCCCGAGCAGGCCGGCCTTGATGGCGTTGCCGCGGCGTTGGTGACCGATCGGACGCTGGCGATCGTGCGCGATCGCAGCCGACGATTGAGGATGCCCGAGCCGCCGGGTTGTTCGACGACGATGATGGCCGCCGCGCCCGCGTTGTGGGCGTTCTTCGCCTCGAGCGCCGAAGCCGCAGGTTGCCGCGTCGACGAGAGCGAGTTGCCGTTGATCTGGGCCGCGTTCGCGCCAGCTGACGGCGCCGCAGGCGCCGATCGGTTGGGCCGGCGCAGCAGCCGTGCCGACGATCGCCATGTCGGTGCGGCCGATCGTAAGCGAGACGATGTCGGTTCGTCAGACCGAAGGCGCGGGACCCGATAGCGTCGCCGGCCGCGTCTGTTGCCGGCGATCGCCGGCGAGTTGATCGAGGACCGGAGGTTGCGGCGTGTAGACCGTACACAGCCCTGCGGTACGCAGCGGATCCGTCGCCGAGTTGCCGATGTCGTCCCGACCGTTGATCCGGTCGACCGTCTCGCCCCAGATGTCCGAGTAGGACTCGTTCAGGGCGCCGGACTGCCAGGCGTAGATGAGGCCGTGCGTGTACTGCGTGTAGGCGTGGCCCCACTCGTGGCCGGTCACGTCGTCGGTCGTCAGGCCGGTGCAGAACGAGATGAACGTCCCGTTCCAGGAAGCATTGGGGCAGCAGTAGCCACGGTTGAAGATGGAGTCCATGATCGCGCCGGCGCCGTCGAAGGAGTCGCGCCCGAAGGCCTCGAAGAAGAAGTCGTACGTCTCCTTGGACGCGATCAGACATGTTGTTGGCTTCGGTCGACGGCGGTCGGGAAGGCGTCGCCCTCCACCCAGATACGGCGAGCCCGGGTAGCTCGGAGGCACGGTCGGCAGGACGTGGCCGTCATAGGCCCGGCGGAACATCGCGTCCATGATGCCGGCGAGCCGGTCGACGACCTTGCCCGAGTGCGCATCGACGTAGAAGAACTCGCGGATGTCCGAGCCGTTGCCGACCTCGATCTGCCAGGTCAGGTAGCTCTCGCCGTCGATGCCCCGGGCGAGGCCGGTGCGGTAGACCGTGAGCATTCCCGAGCGGGCGTACACGTCGCGGCCCGTCTCTTCGGCCAGACGATCGCGATCGCCGCCGCGGCCGCCTCGGCGGCGCGAGCGCGTCGGGATCCGGGTTGACGCGGATGCCCGGGACGAGGTTGCCGTTGACGGCGACGAGCCGTCCGTCGCCCTCGAAGTGCGCGCGCACCATGCCGGCGAACACGGGCACGCCGCGATAGGACTGCTCGAAGGTGAGGTGGCGGATGCCGAGCTTGTCGACCGCTCGCCGACGAGCGAAACGTCGGCGTCCACGTCGCCGAGGCCCAGCATGCGCGAGTACTCGTGAAGGAACGCGCGCGCCTTCTCCCGCGCGCCGGCAGCGCTTTCCGCCATCAGGTCGCCATGGAAGCCGACCTTCGAGGCCCACGAAGCTCGCGGCGCCGGTCGCGTCGGAGATGCTGACGCGCGCCTGGCCGCCCGTCCGATCCTGGAGCCGCGCGACCCCGTCCGGGTCGAGCGCTTTGCGTTTTCCGTTCTCCTTCTCGGCGGCGCCGGCGTATCCCGAGGCCTGCAAGAAGAAGGACGAACGCCGTGGCGGAACTGATGAATCTCAGTTTTCGCATTCGGAAACCTCCCTTTCGAACAAAAAAAGTTCGACTACCCTGTCGCGTATTGGCGCTACTTATAGCCGATGAACGGACAGTTTGGAGAGGTAATCTTGGAAAATTATTTGGAGCGGAGCGGGGCTAGGAAGGGATACGGGCGAGAGGTCTGAGGGGGGTCGATCCGAAAACCGGGTAGGGCTGGAGGTCCAGGAGTGTCACCGGATTCGGACGCCGTCGTCCCGCTTCGAGGTCGATCGTGACGGGCTTCCCATCGCCGCGGCGTGGCTTCCAAGCGCACGACGGCCTTTCCGGCGGTGATGCACTGTTCCCCTTTCGGACAGCGAGAGTCCTGCGAGCACCGCGACGAAGGTCACGACGAGCTCGCCGTCGGCGAGGCCTTCTCGCCGGCTCGGAGCTCAAACGGCTTCCCCGGCGGTCACTTGCGTGGCTCCCCCGCAGTGAAAACCCCGGCCGAGAGCGAGGCGAGACCGGCGATCGCGAAGAACCGGCCGCGGCGACAGTTGCGATTCTCCGCCTCACGACGTCCGATTACCCACGAAGCGTGCCAGGTCCGGGAGAACGCCGCCCCGGCCGGGGAGCGACGACACGGCCTCGACGGCGGCCGACACGTTCTCGGCCAGAAGCTGCCGGGACTTTTCGACGCCCCAGACGCCCGGAAAGGTCGCCTTGCCCGCCGCGGCATCCTTTCCCGAAGCCTTGCCGAGCGTCGCGGCGTCCGACTCGACGTCGAGCAGGTCGTCCTTGATCTGGAAGGCCAGGCCGATCCGCTCGCCATAGCGATCCACGAGCGACAGCGTCTCCTCGTCGGCGCCCCGGAGAGGATCGCCCCGACGAGGAGCGAGGCCCGGATCAGCCGGCCGGTCTTGTTCTCGTGGATCTTCGAGACGAGCTCCGCCGTCGGCGAGGCTTCCATCTCGGCCTCGAGGTCCGCGGCCTGCCCGCCGATCATGCCTTTGGTGCCGATCGCTTCCACGACGGTCTCGAGGACCCGGACCTTCGCGGCGGCGAACCGCTCCCCTCTGGGATGGGACGCGAAGATGCCGAGGCCGTGCGTCAGCAGCGAATCACCGGCGAGGATCGCGGTGGCCTCGCCGAAGACGACGTGGCAGGTCGGCACGCCCCGCCGCACGTCGTCGTTGTCGAGAGCCGGCAGATCGTCGTGGATCAGCGAGTACGTGTGGATCATCTCCAGGCCGCACGCCGGCGCGAGGAGGTCCTCCGTGCGCGCCCCGAGGACCTCGCCGGCCGCGAGGCAGAGGATCGGTCTCAGCCGCTTGCCGCCGGCGAAGACCGAGTGTCGGATGGCCCGGTGGAGGTGCGACGGCCACTCCTCGCCGGAGGGAAGAAGTCGCTCGAGCTCCCGGTCCACCTCCGCGCGGCGGCGCGCCAGGAACCCGGCGACGTCCTGCGCCTGGGTCTCAGTCCCGCTCGTCATCGCCCTCGGACCCTTCCGCCGGATCGAACGGCGCGGTCTTCCACTCCTCGGTGGACTCCTTGAGGACGATCTCGACCGACTTCTCGACCTCCGAGAGCTTCTTCTCGCAGAAGCGCGCCAGGTCCATTCCCTCCTGGAAGAGGGCGAACTGCTTTTCGAGGCCTCGCTCTTCGCCCTCGAGCTCGGCCACGATGGACTCGAGCCGGCCGAGGGCCTCCTCGAAGCTCTTCTCCTTGCGAACGCGCAGTGTCACTTCTTCTCGCCTCCTTCGTCGGTCCGGAAAAGCGGCCCGGGATCGAAGATCCGCCCACCGCCCCGGACGAGCGCGGAGAGCTCGCCCGAGGACAGGCGCACGCGGATCTTCGCGCCGTCTTCCACTTCGGCCGCCGAGAGCAGCGGCCGCGTCGCCCCTTCCCGATACGCGACGGCATAGCCCCGGGCGAGCACCGCGAGGGGGCTCAGCGACTGCAGGCGCGCGGCGCATCCCGCGAGCTGCGCGCGCCGACGGTCGGCGGCGCGGGCGAACTTCTCATGGAGCATCGCGCGGAGCGAGCGGAGGGCGTCGCGGCGGCGGGCCAGCTCGGCGACGCGCTCGAAGTCTTTGAGCACGCGGAAGGCCGCGGCGATCCGCGCGGCGTATTCCGCGGGCCTCCGGCCCAGCAGGGACGTCAGGGCCTGCCGTCCCTGGGCGATCCGGTTCGACAGCTCGGCGAGCCGCCGCGGGAATCCCGCGAGCGCCTCGGCGCGCGAGAGGCCGTCGAGCCGGGCCCGCGAGATCTCGATCCGGCCCCGCATCGCCGCGCAGCAGCTGGGTGCGGTCCTTCGCGACCCGCCGCGCGATCTCGTCCTTCCTCTCGCACACGAGCTCGGCCGCGGCCGAAGGGGTCGGGGCGCGCAGGTCCGCGACCAGGTCGCAGATGGTCCAGTCCGTTTCATGGCCGACGCCGGAGATCGTCGGGATCCCCGAGGCGGCGAGCGCGCGGGCCACCCGTTCGTCGTTGAACGGAGCGAGGTCTTCGGGCGAGCCGCCGCCCCGCGCCACGATGAGGACGTCGAACCCGCCGCGGCGGTTGAGGTGCCGGATGGCCGCCACGATTTCCGCGGCCGCGAGCTCGCCCTGGACGCGGACCGGATAGACGGTGACCGCGAGGCCGTCGTAGCGGCGGGAGAGAACGTGGAGGATGTCCCGGATCACGGCGCCGGTCGGGGACGTCACGACGGCGATCGCGCGCGGCAGCCTCGGGATCGGCCTCTTCCTCTCGGCGCCGAAGAGCCCCTCCGCCGCGAGCCTCGCCTTGAGCTGCTCGAACGCGAGCTGGAGCGCTCCGCGTCCGACCGGCTCGATCGCATGGACCTTGATCTGGAACTTTCCCTGCGGGGCGTAGAGGTCCAGGGCTCCGCGCGCCACGACTTCGAGCCCGGGCTCGAGCTGGAAGGGCACGCGCCGGAGGTCGGAGGCGAAGATGATCGCCGAGACCGCCGCGGTCCGGTCTTTCAGCGTGAAGTAGCCGTGCCCCCCGCGCAGGTCGAATCGCCCGATCTCCCCCACCACCGACACGTCCCGCCAGGCCGTGCGGAGGGTCGATCCGACCTCCGCGAGGAGCTCCGACACGGTGTACGGGCGGGGCGGCGCGGGAACCGGAACGGGGCTCGGCAACATCTCGAGGATTCTAATCGCCGGCGCCGCCGGCCGCTCTCGAAAACGGCAGCGCGAACACGAGAAGCGTCGCCATTTCCACCTCGGTGTCCCCGAAGTTGTATTCGAAGAGGCCGGCCACGCAGATCGCCGCTCCGGCGAGGAGCGCGCCCGCCCAGAGCGCTCGGCGGTCGGGGCGCGTCTCGCGCCGCAGGCCGGCGACGGCGCGCGCCAGGAAGAGGCCGATCCAGGCCAGGTAGATCGCCGCCGCGAACACCCCGCTCGCCGCCGCGATCTGGATGACGTTGTTGTGGAGATGCGGCACGCGTCCAGCGCGGAGCGTCGGGGTCCCGGTAGAGCGGGTAGTACGGCTTGACCATCTCGGGTCCGAGGCCGAAGACCGGATAGTCGCCGACGATGCGCAGGCCCGCGCGAACCATCGCGACGCGGTCTCGGTTGGTCCGGTCGGAGAGGTCCCCGATCGAGCGGATGCGCTGGCGGATGTCCGGCGGGGCCAGCAGGAACACGGCGACGATGGCCGGAGCGAGGACGAGGAGACCCTTCGGCCGCCGCACGGCCACGTAGAGGAGCAGGGCCGCGAGGATGCCGACGTAGGACGCCGCGCGTGAAGGTGAAGAGGACTGCGGCGAGCGGCACGACGCAGGCGAGCCCGGCCAGCCTCCAGCGGCCCCGGCCCTCGAGCGCCAGGCCCAGCAGAAGCCCCGCCGCGATGGTCGCGAGGCCCGAGAAGGTCATGTAGTGGGAGAGGCGTCGCGCGGATCCGGTTCCCGAGATCGTCGCCGCCATGGAGAAACTGCCACACGCCGAACAACGCGAGCGCCGTCCCGGAGGCGGCGAGCGTCAGGACGAGCGCGCGCGCCTTCCGCGGGCCGTCGACGAGATCCATCGTGATGGGAATCAGCAGGAGCAGCGAGAGCCCCGGAAGGTGCCTCGCGCTGACCGCCGGCTCGCGCGAGAAGACCGCCGACGCGGCCGTGAGGAGCGCCAGGCCGCCCGCCAGCAGACAGAACGGCGAGCGCAGGCTCGCCGGGAAACGGCGTTCCCGGACGAGAGAGGCGATCCAGACGGCGGCGAGCAGGCCGAAGACCGCGTAGGCGGCCGAGATGACGGGGGTGAGAAACGCGAAGAGAAGCAGGAGGGCGAACGCGGCCTTCCGGAACGCCACGCCTGTCACCCTCGAGGAATTCTCAGCGGCCGGCCGCCTCCGAGCCGGGGAGGGCCTCGTCGATCAGCATCACCGGGATGTCGGAGACGATCGGGTACACGAGATCGGCCTGCTTCGAGTACAGCCCCTGCGTCACGACGGGCTCCTCGTCGCGGAACTTCTCCCGGTATTTCTCGACGAGCGCCTTCCGCGTGGCTTCCCGGAGCTCGACGAGCTCGAGGGGCCCCTTCGTCTTGGGACAAACCAGAATCGCGAGGAGCTCGGGATCCACGGCCATGCGGCGCCTCCGCGCGAAGAGTCTATCTCCGAAGTCGGCGCGGACGCTTAATGGTGGAAAGCGGACAGCTGATAGCTTCTTTCGGTGCGGATCCTCCACGTCGTGGCGGGCGAAAAGTGGACCGGCATCGCCGCGGTGGTCCACGACTGGACGCGCGCTCTGGTCGAGGCCGGCGTGGAGGCGCAGTTCGCGTTCGTCGGCGAGAGCCCCCTCGCGCGGAGGATCGCGGGACCCGGCTGGGTGCGCCCGATCCTGTCCCGCCCGCACGGCATCCGGGGAACGTTGCAGGACTTTCCGGCGCTCCGGCGGACGCTGGCGCGCGAACGGTTCGACCTCGTCCACGCGCATTCCTCGCACGACCACGCCCTCGCCGTCGCGGCCGCCGCCTCGCTGCAGGGACACGTGCGCCCGCGAGTCGTCCGGACGCTCCATCACCTCCGCCACGCGCGGCCGGATCGTTTCATGGGCGCCGTCTTCCGCCGAACCGCCGCATTCACCTTCGCCAACCGCGCGATCGCCGAGGCCTCCGGCGTTCCCGGACCGGTGCAGCTCCCCGTCGTCGATCCGGTCCTCTTCTCTCCTCGGGCCGGGCCGAGGCCGCCGGGCCCGGCGGCCATCCTGCCGGCCGATGGTCTCGTCGTCGGAACGGTCGGGAAGCTCGCTCGCGGACGCGGCCACGAGGAAGCGATCGCCGCGGCGGCCCCGCTGGCCGACGGCGCGGTCGTGCTGCACGTCGGGAAGGGCGAGAGCCTCCCTGAGCTTCGCGCGGCGTCCGAGCGGCTCGGCACCGCGGCGCGCAACGTCTGGGCCGGATATCAGGACGAGGCGCTTCCCGACTTCTACAGGAGCATGGACGTCTTTCTCTTTACGGCCTCGGGGTCGCAGCAGGGACAGCGCGCGATCCTCGAGGCGATGGCGACGGGGCTTCCCGTCGTCGCGCTCCCGTGCCCGGCGTGCGCGACCTGGTGGCCGACGGCGTCGAGGGTTTCGTGGCCGAAGACGTTCCGAGTGTCACCGCCGCGCTGAAACGCCTGGCGGCGGAGCCGGAGCTGCGCGCGCGCATGGGAGAAGCGGCTCGCCGCCGAGCGCTGGGCTTCGGGGGCGCCGGCTTCGCGTCGGCCGCGCGCGACTTCTATTCCAGAGTGCGGAGCGGCTGAAGAGGCTCCCGCTCGAAGCCTAGAGCGACCCCAGAACCTCGCGCGGGTGCGACTTGGGAGAGACCTTCGGGTGCGCCTGCGCGATCTTTCCCTCGGGGATCGATGACGTAGGTGATTCGGCTCGCGTACTCGGCTCTCGGGTCGTCGGTCGCGCCGTACGAGATCCCGATCTCGCGCTTCACGTCGCAGAGAAGCGGGAACGGATACTCGAACTTCTTCGCGAAAGCGGCGTTGTCCTCGACCGTGTCGAAGGACGCGCCGAGGATCTCGGTGTTCTTCTTCTGGAACTCCGGGTAGAGGTCGCGGAACCCGCAACCCTCGAGCGTTCAACCGGGGGTACTCGCCTTCGGATAGAACCAGAGGACGACGTTCTTCCCCCGGTAATCGGAGAGTGAGCGCGTGGCGCCGGTGTGGTCCTTCACGGTGAACTCCGGCGCGGGGTCTCCCACTTTCAGCATGGTCGGTCTCCTCCATAACAACTTGAACAGGCCCCGCACGTTCACTGCGGCTCCTGCCAGATCTCGGGCGAATCATCGAATGCGGGAAGCTCGACCGGCCAGCCGAGGCGGCGGAACCGATCCCACTCCCAGAGCCGGGCCCACTTGAGAAAGACGCTCCATGCCTGGAGCCCGCAGAGCACCAGGCCGTGGCGGCCGTCCAGAAACCCGGCCTGGATGACGTACATGCGAAAGAAGCGCCAGGCCGGCCGGAAGAGGAGCTCGATCGGCCCGGCCCGGCGTCCCGCCCGGAACAGGTCGGCCGCGCCCCAGGCCGCGTACCGATGGAGCTTGTCGATGTACTGGGGCAGCGAACGGCAAGTGTAGTGGAGCATCGGCGTCAGCAGCGTCGGCACCGGGCCGTCCGGCTCGAGGTCGGCGTGAACGCGGCGCTTCGGGTAGCGGGCCGCGTCCCGTTCCATGAGGCGCACGACCTTGTCGGTCGACCAGCCGGAGTGGCGGATGACCCGGTCGAGAAAGACGTTCTCGCGGCGGATGTAGTAGGCCCTGGCCCCGGGCCCTTCTCGAGCAGCCCGAGGATCTCGCGCGCCAGCGCTCCGGGCACCCGCTCGTCGGCGTCGACGATGAGGAGCCAGGGGTCGTGACCTGATCCATCGCCCAGTTCTTCTGCGCGGCCGATCCGAAGTACTGCCGCTGGATGACTTTCACTCCGGGGAAGGATCGGGCGATCGCCACCGTCCCGTCGGTCGAGAAGGAATCGACCAGCAGGATCTCGTCGGCGAAGCCGAGGCTCTCGAGACACTCGCGGATGTTGACCTCTTCGTTGAGGGTGGTGACGATGGCGGTCAGGCCGAGACGCATGAACCGTTAAGCGTTGAGCGTTAAGGGTTGAGCGTGGAGCCCGGTGGCTGTGCTGGCTTCGCGTTCAATCGACGCTCCACGCTCAACTCTCAACCCTCAACTCTCAACCCGTCTCAATCCACCCTCACCTGCACCCGCTCGATCTTCCTCGCCTTGCCGGTCGTCTCGTCGACGTCGATCACGGCGCCGGAAAGGCGGATGTCGTTCTTGGCGATCTCGAAGGAGCGGGGCGTCTGGGAGAGGAACTTCTCGATGATGCGGTCCTTGGAGAAGCCGATGATGCCCTCGTAGGCGCCGGTCATGCCGACGTCGGTCAGGAACGCCGTGCCGCCCGGCAGGATCGTCTCGTCGGCGGTGGGGACGTGGGTGTGCGTGCCGAGGACGGCGGAGACCCGGCCGTCGAGGTAGCAGCCCAGCGCCTGCTTCTCCGAGGTCGCCTCGGCGTGGAAGTCGACGAAGATCACCTTGACCTCGCCGGCGCGCGCGAGCTCCTCGTCCGCCACGCGGAAGGGCGAGTCGGCGTTGGCCGGCATGAAGACCTGGCCCTCGAGGTTCATCACGCCGACCGGAATCCCGGCCGCCGTCGTCTGCACGGTCCAGCCGCGCCCGGGATTGCCCGGCGGATAGTTCGCCGGCCGCAGCAGACGATCCGACTCGTCGAGCGTGTCGTAGATCTCCTTCTTGTCCCAGATGTGGTTGCCGGAGGTGAAGACGTCGATCGGCAGCTTCGAGAGCTCCTCGATGATCTCGGCCGTCACGCCGAAGCCGCCGGCCGCGTTCTCGACGTTGACGATCGTGAAGTCGACCCGGTGCCGGTCGATCAGCCGCTCGAGAGCTTCGACGAGCGCCCGCCGGCCGGGCTTGCCGACGACGTCGCCGACGAAGAGGATGTTCATGCGCGTCCTCACCGGGCGTACTCGACCGACGCGCGTCTCGCGGATCACCGTCACCTTGATCTGGCCGGGGTACTGCAGCTCGGCCTCGATCTTCCGGGCGACGTCCTTCGAGAGCCAGAGCGCCTGCTCGTCGCTGACGCGATTGGCTTCGACGATGATGCGGAGCTCGCGGCCGGCCTGGATGGCGAAGGTCTTCTGCACGCCCTTGAAGCCGTCGGCGATCTGCTCGAGCTTCTCGAGGCGCTTGACGTAGGTCTCGAGGATCTCGCGGCGGGCGCCGGGCCGCGCGGCCGAGAGCGCGTCGGCGGCGTTGACCAGCACGGCCTCGAGCGATCGCGGGTCGTAGTCGCCGTGGTGGCACTCCATGGCGTGGATGACCTCGTTCGTCTCGCCGTACTTCTTCAGGACCTCGCGGCCGAGCTCGAGGTGGGTGCCCTCCATCTCGCGGTCGATGGCCTTGCCGATGTCGTGCAGCAGGCCGGCGCGCCTGGCGACTTCGACGTTGGCGCCGAGCTCGGCGGCCATGGTCACGGCCAGCAAGGCGACCTCCTTGCGAGTGCTGGAGGACGTTCTGGCCGTAGGAGGTGCGGTAGCGCAGGCGGCCGAGCAGCTTGACGAGCTCGGGGTGCAGGTCCGGGATCCCGAACTCGAGAGCCGCGGCCTCGCCTTCCTGGCGGATCTTCTCCTCGAGCTCCGGCGCACCTTCTCGACGATCTCCTCGATGCGCGCCGGGTGGATGCGGCCGTCGACGATCAGCCGCTCGAGCGCTACCCGCGCGACCTCGCGGCGGAAGGGATCGAAGCCGGAGAGGATGACCGCCTCCGGCGTGTCGTCGACGATCAGGTCGACGCCGGTCGCCGCCTCGAGCGCGCGGATGTTGCGCCCCTCGCGGCCGATGATGCGGCCCTTCATGTCGTCGGAGGGGAGCTCGACGACCGAGACCGTGGTCTCGGCGACGTAGTCGGAGGCGAGCCGCTGGATGGCCATGCCGATGATCCGCCGGGCCTTCTGGGTCGCCTGCTCGCTGGCCTCCTCCTCGATCCGGCGCATGAGGCCGGCCGCCTCCAGCCGGGCCTCGTTCTCGACCGACTTGATCAGGTCGCGCTTGGCGTCGACGGCGGTCAGCCCGGAGATCTGCTCGAGCCGCTTCCGCTGCTCGTCGACGACGCGTCTGGACCTCCGCCTGCTTTGTCCTCGAGCCGCTTCTGCTGGTCGGCCGACCGCCTTTTCCTTCCGGCCGTACTCCTCTTCGCGCTTCTCGTGCTGGGCGATCTTGCGGTCGAGGTTCTCTTCCTTCTGCTGGACCCGCTTCTCGAGGGCCGCGATCTCCTGCCGGCTGGCCTGGACGGTCTTGTCGAACTCGGCCCGCGCCGCGAGGACCTTCTCCTTGGCCTCGATGTCGGCTTCGCGGATCCGCGATTCGGCCTGCCGCCGGGCCTCGGCCAGAGCCTTTTCGGCCTCGTTGCGAATGCCTGCCCGCTCTCCTTCGACCTTGCGTCGAAGGAGCGCATAAGCGACGCCAATCACGACCACGGCGGCCACGAAGGCCACCGCGGCGATGACCGCGATCGATGTGTTCATTTCCGGCCCCCCAAATCGCCAGGGGGCGCCGCCGGAGGACGAGGCGCGGCTACACGAGAAGGCGGAAGGGACTCTTCCGACGAGGGCTAGTCACGAATCGATCCGGAACCAACCGGGCCACCACGTCCCACTCGTTTCCTTCGTGTTGATCCCCGATGCCACATTCGGCTCGGGGTGCCGACGCTTCGCCTATCAGGCGCCCAGGGCGTCGTCCAGTTTTCGAATCAGGCGCTCCGCACGGGCTTTCGCATCCGTCGGATCGCCCTGCCGACGTTTGTCCGCCTGGTAAAGATCGTCCGAAATATTCAGAGCGGCGAGTATGGCGATTTTCGTCGTATCGACGGTCGCCGTCCTCTCCGCCACTTCCTTCATCCGTGAGTCGACGAAGCGGGCCAGGTCGTGAATGTAGCCGCTGTCCCCTTCGGCGCGGACGCTGTACGTCTGTCCGAAGATCTCGACTTGAGTCACGCTGCCCCGCTTTCCAATCGAGACACAGACTCCTTTCAAGGCGCGAGTCTAGTGCGTTTGCTCCTAGCGGAGTCAACGGTTTACCGGCGTGAGTGGATCGGCGTCCTACGAGCCCTTCTTTCTCCTCGGCCGCCTCGAGCGGCTCGATCAGCTTCTCGAGCCGCTCGCGGACGGCCTCCTGCTCCTTCTCGAGCCTCTCGACGGCGCCCCGGGAGTCCGCCGGCCTCCTTCTCGGCCTTGCGGGCAGGCGGCGAGGTCGGCCTTGAGCGTCTCGTTCTCGTGCTCGAGCGACCTCAGGCGCGAGCAGCTCTCGATCTTGCGGTCCAGCGCGTCGAAAACTTTGGTCTGTCCATGTCGTTTCCATTGCGCTCTTCAGCTGAACTCGGCCGACGCTGGCCAGACGAGGTCCTAGCTCGCGAATCGAGCGTCAGCCAGCGCGAGCGTCGCACTTCGCGGTTGACCTCGGCCTGCGTCGAGCGTCCGTTCGAGCGAGCGGAACGTGAGGCGGATCGTCGTCTTGACGAACCCGCCGGGAACTCCCGTCCCCTCGTAGCGGTCGAGCAGCCGCAGGGACTCCAGGTCGGCGAGGCGAGCCCGCGGACGAACTCCTCGAGTCTCGCCCACGCGAGATCCCGCGGCTGGGCGAACGAGAGGTCCGCGATGATCGGCGGGAGCGACGAGGACGGCTCGAAGACGAAGCGGCCGGCCGTCCACGGGCATCGCGTCGACCAGGATCTCGCGCGGCGAAGACGGCATCGGCGAGGCCGTCGCCGCTCGCGCTCCGACTCCGCGAGGAGGCCCGACGACCGCGAGGACTTCGCCGGCGCGCGTGCGGGCGATGGCGCGACGCCCGGGGCGTGAAGGCCTCGGTCTCCGCGGGCTTCCAGACGAGCTCCTCCGCCGGGATCCACGGCGCGACGAGCCGCTCCGACGAGACCCTTGCGTCGAAGAAATCCGCCGGCCGCAGCTGCGGCGGCACGCTCCAGTGGGCCCGCCTCTCGCCCGCCGAGCGCGAAGGCGAAGCGGCGCGACTCGAAGGACTCCGGCCGGTCGGACTCGCCCTGCGACGCCGAAAGCGCGGCCGATCTCGAAGAGACCGACCGCCGGCGCGCCGTGGCGGAGGTTGCGCGACACGGCGTCGAGCAGGCCCGGAAGCAGCGTCGCGCGCAGGTGGTGGCGGGATGCGTCCAGCGGATTGCAGAATCGCGAGCGGCTCGAGAGCCGTCTCCGTCAGCCGCAGCCAGTCTCCCAAGTGCCGACTCGTCGGCGTCGCGGTCGACGAAGGGATAGTTCACCGTCTCGAAGAGTCCCGCGGCCGCGGCCGCGTCGGCCAGCCGCTCCTCGATCGGGCCGGCGCGGCTCCTGGTGCCCGCCGGGCGCGGCCGCCGGCGGGAGGCGCGAGGGCAGCCGGTCGTAGCCGTAGACCCGCAGCACTTCCTCGACCAGGTCGTCCTCGCGCCGCACGTCGCCGCGGAAGAGCGGGATCGAGACGGCGAGGTGCTTGCCTCGCCGCTCCGTCGAGAACCCCAGCCGGCGCGAGGGCGTCCTCGGCGAAGTCGAGGTTCAGCCGCCCGTCGCCGGAGAGCAGGCGGAGCCGCGACAGGCGCAGCGCGGTCTTCCGGACCCGCAGGACGCGCGCCGCGGGCGTCGAGGAGTCCCGGCGCCATCGTTCCGCCGGCGGCCTCGACGATCAGGCGCGCCGCGTAGGTCGAGCGCATCGGGAATGGCTTCGGGGTCGGCGCCGCGCTCGAAGCGGTGCGAGGCGTCGGTGTGCATGCCCGAGGCGGCGCGCGGTCTTCCGCACCGTGACGGGGTCCCACCAGGCCGCTTCGAGCAGGACGTTCTTCGTGCTCGCCGTGACGGCCGTGTCCAGCCCGCCCATGATGCCGGCGAGCGAGACCGCGCGCTCGGCGTCGGCGACGACGACGTCGGAGGGCTCGAGCGCGCGCTCGACTCCGTCGAGCGTGACGAGCTTCTCGCCTCGCTGCGCCTTGCGGACGATGAGCAGGCCCCCGGCGAGCTTGTCGAAGTCGAAGGCGTGGAGCGGCTGGCCGTCGTCCCAGAGCACGTAGTTCGTGGCGTCGACCGCGGCCGAGATCGACTTGCGCGCCGATCGCCGCGAGCCGCCGGCGCACGCGCTCCGGCGCCGGAGCCGGGCCGATGCCGCGCACGAGCCGCGCGCCGAACCGGCGGCAGAGCCGGGGCACCTGGATCACGATCGAGGCCAGCTGCTCGGTCGCGTCGCCCTCGGTCGCGGGCTCGGCGTACCGGGCCGCGGGATCCCGCATGGACTGGCCGGACATCGCGGCGATCTCGCGCGCGAGGCCGCGGTGGCCCATGGCGTCCGGGCGATTGGGCGTGATCTCGACGTCGAGGATCACGTCCTCGCCGGCCGTCGAGACCGACTCGACCGGGAGGCCCGCCTGATCCAGGCACCGGCGCGCGCCCTCGGCGCCGCCGACCGCGGCGACGTCGACGTAGTCGGACAGCCACTCGAGCGAGAACTTCACGCGACGCGCCCGCGAACTGCGCGCAGGAACCGCTCGTCGCCCTCGAAGAGAAGGCGCAGGTCCGGGAAGCCGTACATCAGCAGGGCCACGCGGTCGATGCCCGAGGCCGAACGCGAAGCCCGTGAACTCCTCGGGGTCGATCGCGACGCCCTGGAGGACGCGCGGGTGCACCATGCCGGCGCCCATGATCTCGATCCAGCCCGAGCCCTTGCACTTCCGGCAGCCCGCGCCCTTGCAGAAGATGCAGCTCATGGCGACGTCCACGCCGGGCTCGACGAAGGGGAAGAACGTCGGGATGAAACGGGCCCGCGTTCCCTTGCCGAAGAGCTCCTCCACGAACGTCGACGACCGTCCCCTTGAGGTCGGCCATCGAGATGCCCTGGTCGACGACGAGCCCCTCGACCTGGTGGAAGACCGGCGAGTGCGTGGCGTCGACTTCGTCCTTGCGGTAGACGCGCCCGGGCACGAGGATCCGGAGCGGCGCGCCGTGGCGTCGCATCTCGCGGATCTGCACGGGCGAGGTGTGCGTGCGCAGGAGCAGCGGCGAGACCGCCTTGCGGTCCAGCAGCAGCGTGTCCTGCGTGTCGCGCGCCGGATGGTCGGGCGGGAAGTTGAGGGCCTCGAAGTTGTGGAAGTCGTTCTCGACCTCGGGGCCGTCGGCGATCGAGTAGCCCATCCGCAGGAAGATCTCCTCGATCTGGCGCCGGACGATCGTGAGGGGGTGCAGCCCTCCGGCCGCGGGCGCGCCCGGAAGCGTGACGTCGACGGCCGCCGCGTCGTCGCGCGACGCGGCCTCGCGGGCGCGCGAGCGCGTCGCCGAGCCGAGCGAGCGTCTCCTCGATCTCGACCTTGGCGGCGTTGAGCTTGCTTGCCGAAGGCGCCCCGCTCCTCGGGAGGCCGATCCTTCAGCTTCGCGAAGAGCGCCGGCAGCGAGCCCCTTCTCGCGCCCGAGGTAGCGTCCCTTGATGCGCTCGAACTCCGCCCGAGCGGGCGCGGCTCCGCCCGTCTCCTCGTCGAAAGGAGTCGAGCAGCTCCGCGACCGGATCGTTGGCGAGGCGCTCCAGGCGGTCTTCAGCGCCTGCTTCGCGACGCCGACCAGGTGCCCGAAGGCCGCGGGATCGGTAACGGCGAGGTCGGCCAGCATCTTGCGGTTGATCTCGTTGCCGGCTTTCTTCAGGCCGTCGATCAGTCGGCTGTACGAGATCTCGTGCTCGCGCGCGGCCGCGTTGATCCGGATGATCCAGAGGCCGCGGAAGTCGCGCTTCTTGGCCTTGCGGTCGCGGTAGGCGTAGACGAGCGACTTCTCGACCTGGAGCTTCGCCATCCGGTACGACTTGGACTTGGTCCCGTAGTAGCCCTTGGCGAGCGCCAGCGTCTTCGACCGCTTGTTCTTGCGCTTGGGTCCTCTTTTGACGCGAGGCATGGCTCTCTCTCCTCTAGGTGATTGGTATTTCGGTCCGGCCGGGGCCTACGCGTAGGGCAGCATCTCCCGCACCCGTCCCGTGTCGGCCTTCGACACGGTGGTCGACTGGGCGAGGCCGCGCTTCCGGCCCGGCCGCCTTCTTGGTCAGGATGTGGCTCTTGAACGCCTTCGCGCGCTTGAACTTGCCGGTGGCGGTCTTCTTGAACCGCTTCGCGGCTCCCGATGGGTCTTCAGCTTGGGCATCGTGTTCTCCGTTCGGCGCGCCTCAGACGGCGGCCTTGGTTCCCTTCTCGTGCTTGACCGGCGCCAGGATCTGGTAGAGCCGGTTGCCGAGCATCTCCGACCGCGACTCGGCGACCGCTTGACCCGTCAGGTCGATCAGGAGCCGGTCGAGGACCTTCTGTCCGTTCTCGCGCCGCGCCATCTCGCGGCCCCGGAACTGGACCGTCGCCTTGACCTTGTCGCCGTGCGCGAGGAACTTGATGATGTTCTTCATCTTGAAGTCGTAGTCGTGGTCGTCGATGTTCGGCCGGAACTTCACTTCTTTGACCTGCGTCGTCTTCTGCTTCTTCTTGGAGTCCTGCTGCTTCTTCTTCTGCTGGTAGATGAACTTTCCGAAGTTCATGATCCGGCAGACGGGGGGTTGCGCGGTCGGCGCGATCTCGACGAGGTCGAGTCCCGCCTCCCGGGCCTTCTGGAGCGCGTCGGCCATGACGACGACGCCGAGCGCCTCTCCTTCCGCTCCGATCAGCCGGACTTCCTTCCAGCGGATCTGTTCGTTGACGCGAATGCTCTTCTTATCGATCTTTCACCTCCGAGGAAAGCTCCGAGCTGCTTCGACGCGACCGCGGACTGCGCGGCCGACAAGAAACTCCTCGACGGACATCGTCCCGGCGTCGCCGCCGTGCCGGAGGCGGACGGCGACGGACCCGGCGGCCGCCTCCTTCTCGCCCACGACCAGCATGCACGGGACCTTCTGCAGCTCGGCCCGGCGGATGCGGGCGCCGAGCTTCTCGTTCTTGTCGTCGACCTCGACGCGCAGTCCGGCGGCCGAGAGCCGGCGCGCGCCGTCTCGCGGGCCTTCGTCGGCGAAGCGGTCGGAGACCGGCAGGACGACCGCCTGCACCGGCGCGATCCAGAACGGGAAGTTCCCGCCGGTGTGCTCGATGAGGATGCCCGATGAACCGCTCGAACGAACCCAGGATCGCGCGGTGCATGATCACCGGCCGGTGCTCGCGCCCGTCCTCGCCGATGTAGTTGAGGTCGAAGCGCTCGGCATGCTCGAAGTCGAACTGGATCGTGCCGAGCTGCCACGGACGGCCGATCGCGTCCTTGACGCGGAAGTCGATCTTGGGGCCGTAGAAGGCGCCGTCGCCGGGCGTCACGACGTGCGGGCGCTTCGACTTCTCGAGCGCCGTCGCGAGGGCCCGCTCTCCCTGATCCCAGTGCTCGTCGGAGCCGATCCGCTTCTCCGGGCGCAGGCCGAGCGAGATCTCCACGTCCGTGAAGCCGAACGCTCCGTAGACCGCGTCCGTGAACTCGAGGAAGCGGAAGATCTCGTCCTCGACTTGCTCGAAGGGCGTGAAGATGTGGGCGTCGTCCTGCGAGAACGAGCGGACGCGCGTCAGCCCGGCGGTCACGCCCGAGAGCTCGTAGCGGTGCAGCCGGCCGAAGTCGGCGAAGCGCACGGGCAGGTCGCGGTAGGACCAGTGCTGCATCTTGAAGAGCAGGAAGTGGCCGGGGCAGTTCATCGGCTTGACGCCGAACTCCCGCTCGTCGATCTCCGTGAAGTACATGTTCTCGTAGTAGTTCTGGTAGTGGCCGGAGAGCTTGAAGAGCTCGGCGTCGAAGATCTGCGGCGTCATGACCTCCTGGTAGCCCCGCCGCGCATATTCCTCGCGCAGGTACTCGAGCAGGCCGTTGTAGATCGCGGCGCCCTTCGGGAGGAAGAAGGGGGAGGCCGGCGCCCACGGGTGGAACGCGAAGAGATCGAGCTCCTTGCCGAGCTTGCGATGGTCGCGAGCGCGCGCCTCCTCCTGCTGCTTCAGGTACTCGTCGAGCTCCTTCTGCGTCAGGAAGCAGGCGGCGTAGATGCGCTGGAGCATCGGGTTCTTCTCGTCGCCCTTCCAGTACGCGCCGGCCGTGTGCGTCAGCTTGAAGACGCCGAGCCGGCCCGGTGGAGGGGACGTGGGGACCCCGGCAGAGATCGATGAAGTCCTTCTGGCGGTAGCAGGAGACCTTGTCGTCCGGGATGCCCCGGATGATCTCGACTTTCAGAGCGTCGTTCTGGCCCTCGAAAATCCGGACCGCCTCGTCCTTCGGCATCTCGAGCCGCTCGACCGGGTTGTTCTCGGCCACGATCTTCCGCATCTCGGCCTCGATCGCGGCGAGATCGTCGGGCGTGAAGGGGCGTTCCGGCGAGAAGTCGTAGTAGTAGCCGTTCTCGATCGCCGGTCCGATGCCGATCTGGACCGTCGGAAAGAGCCGCTTGACGGCGTTCGCCGTGAGGTGCGCGGTGGAGTGGCGGTAGAGGTCCAGCGCTTCCGGCGACTTCGCCGTGACGATCTCGATCTTCGCGTCCGCGCGCAGGGGCGTCGCCAGGTCGACGAGCTTTCCGTCGACCTTGCCGGCGAGGGCGTCTTTCGCGAGGCGCGGGCCGATCGCGGCCGCCACCTGGGCGAGCGTCGTCCCCGACGCGACGGTCTCTGGTCGACCCGTCGGGCAGCGTGATCGTGATCGGCTTTGTATGTCCGAGGGCTTCCATAGACAATCGTCTCCACCTCAAAAAAACAAAAACGCGGGGCACCCCGCGTTCTCTGGACGTTTTGGTAGGCGCTAACGGGATCGAACCGTTGACCTCTTCCGTGTGAAGGAAGCGCTCTCCCAGCTGAGCTAAGCGCCTGCGTTTTCGAAGAAATTGGTAGGCTCGAGCGGATTTGAACCGCTGACCCCCACAGTGTCAATGTGGTGCTCTCCCCCTGAGCTACGAGCCTGTGGGTTTCTTCGAATCCCGGTTTCCCGGGGGGCTACCGGCCGGAAGCCCGCGAAGGCATTTTCATCCCGGCCATCGTCCCTGATTGTAAAAGAGCCGTCCCGGTTCTGACCGGGACCGGCGACTTTACCAGACGAGGCGCGGAAGCGGCAAACACGACGCCCGCTTCGGGGCTGAGGGCTCACGGGTTACGCCAAAACGCGCCATGTCCTGCTACACTGGATCGAGTCTCCCAATAATGTCGTCTGCCATCCGCGATTCGCTCGCCTCCTTCGCACGGAGATGGAGCGCGGTGAGGGCCGCGCGCGCCGAAGCGGCCGCCGCCCGGGAGTTCTGGGACGCCGGCGCCCCGGGCGAGCCCGAGGACCGCTACTGGGGCTCCCAGCCGCTGGTCCGGCGGGCCATCAACCGCCGGGTCACGGGCGACCCCAATCGCTGGCCGATGGAGTGGTTCGCCGCGAAGTACGCCCCGGCGCCCCTGCCGCTCGGGCTGTCGGTCGGCTGCGGGACGGGCCTGCTCGAGCGGGACATCCTGGCCAAGGGCCTCTGCGCCCGGGTCGAGGGCATCGACTTCTCCCCCGAATCCATCGCCGAGGCCGAGCGGGCCGCCGAGGAGGCGGGCCTCGCCCGGCGCCTCGCCTACCGGGTCGAGGACATCAACGCGATCCGCCTGCCCGCGCGCCGCTACGACGCGGTCTTCTTTCACGGCTCGCTCCACCACCTCCGGAACATCGAGCGGGTCCTCGAAGAGGTCCGATCCGCCATGAAGCCCGGCGGGCTCGTCTTCGTCGACGAGTACATGGGACCCTCGCGCACCGAGTGGACCGACGAGAAATGGGGCTTCGCGCGCAGCGCCTTCGACGCTCTTCCCGAGGAGCTGAAGAACCGGCCGGAGCTCGCGATCCCGCTGCCGATGGACGATCCGTCCGAGTCGGTGCGCTCGTCCGCGATCCTGCCCGGCCTGCCGCCGGCTCTTCGAAGTGCTCGAGGATCGGCCCTACGGCGGCAACATCCTGTGGTTCGTCTTCCCCTGCCTGGACGTCGCGCGCCTGACGGAGGACCGAACCGGGGCCCTCTCGCGGCTGATCGCCCTCGAGGACCACCTGCTCGAGAAGGGATGGGTCGAGTCCTACTTCCGAGTGTTCGTGGGTCGAGCCGCTTAGTGCCGGCGGGGTCGAGGCGCTGGAACGCCTCGCGAATGGCGTCGAAGCGCTTCGGCTTCGCGACGCTCCTCGCCTTCGACCTCGTCCTCTTCGCCCCCCTGCTCGTCACGGGCGGCGTGTTTTCCTCCCACGACTTCGTGCGCGCGCACCACCCGTGGCGGCAGGGGCCGCACGGGGTCCTCGAGGCGGAGAACCGGCTTCTTTCGGATCCCGCGGCCTCGGGCCAGACCACGCTGGTGCGATACCGGAGCTTCCCCGACGGCCTCTTCTGGAACTCCTGGGTTTCCTCCGGGAGCATGGGCCCGTTCCAGCTGGCCCAGGGATTCCTCTCGCCGTTCGTGGCCCTCCCGGCTTTCCTCCTGCCCGAAGCCGGGATCGAGACGGGCATTCTCTTTCTCAAGTTCAATTTCGCATTTCTGGCGGCCTACGCGTTCCTGCGGAGCCGGCGCTTCTCGGATCTCGCGGCCGCCGCGGGAGCCGCGGCCTGGGCCTTCGCGACCGGGCAGACGGTGTGGGGACTCTGGATGCAGAGCTCCGTCTCGGTCACGTATCCCCTGCTCCTGATGGCGGTCGACCGCGCGTTCGAGGAGGAGAGCACGGCCCGCGCCCTGCGATTCGCGACGCTCTCGATCCTCCTGTGTCTCGCCGGCGGCTTTCCGCACTGGATCCTCTTCGGGGCCATCGCGGCCGGGCTGTATCTGCTGGTGCGCGCGGTCTCGCGGCGGGGGCAGCGGAGGCCTCCGCGCGCTCGGGCGGCTCGGCGCATCCACGGCCGTGGCGGTGGCGATCCTGGTTCCCTCGATCCTCGCGACCGCGCGCTTCCTCGAAGCCTCGGAATACGGGGCCATTCGCCGCGGGATGGGCGGGTCCTACGCGCTTCCCCTCCGGCACCTCCGGCTCTACTTCGTGCCGGACTACGCCGGGACGCCGCGCCGCGACGACTACACCGGCGTCGGCTGGATCCCGGGCGACAACTACATCGAGACGGCCGCGGGCGTGGGCCTGGCCGCGGCGGCCCTGGCCTTCGTCGGGCTGGCTTCGGCGAAACGTCGGACGGAGGGTCTCTTCGCGATCCTCCTGGGCGCCGCGGTCGCGATTCCGCTCTACGCGGGAGGACCGCTGCTCGCGGCGGTCGGAGGCCTGCCGCTTCTCGAGATCGGCCTGTTCGCGCGCGCGAAGATCCTGATCCTTCTGGCCGTCGGAATTCTCGCGGCGTGCGGCGTCGAGGCGCTGGAACGCCTCGCGAATAGCGTCGAGGCGCTGGAACGCCTCGCCTCCGCGTCGACGTCGTCATGGCGCCTGCTCGCCCTGCGAGTGGCGCCGTTTCTGGTGGCGGTGCCGCTGGCGTTCCAGGCTCTCGACTTCTACCCGGAGAGCCGTCCCGAGGAGGCCGTCTTCGAAGACACGCCCGGAATTCGGAAGCTTCGCGAGCTGACCTCCGATGGCTCGCGCTTCGCGGCGGCGGGCTGGACGCTGCTTCCCAACGTCGCCGAGGCCGTCGGCCTCGAGGACGCCCGCGGCCACTTCCTGTTGGACGCGCGGTATCGCCAGCTCCTCGCCGGCGCCGATCCGAACTCCTACGGCACCTACGGCACGTATCTCGTCTTCGATCCCGTCTCGCTGGATCCCGCGGCGCGAGCCCTGGATCTCGCGAGCGTGCGCTACCTCGCGGCGCCGCCGGGCGTGTCGACCCCGGTCGGCCCCGAGATCGAGGCGCGCGACGCCGCGCCGTTTCATCCGAAGGGAGCGATTCCGACGGACGGCGCGCGACGTGGGGAACGCCTCCTACCCGCGCGTGTACGCGGGGCCGGACCTCACCGTCTTCGAGCGACCGAGCGCGCGGCCCCGGTTCCGGCTCGAGGGGGCGGGCTCGGTGCGCACGCTCGAGCTGCGTCCCGAGCGCTTCGCCGTGGAGACCGAAACGGATGAGCCCGCGCGCCTCGCGACCTCGCAGAAGACGTTCGCGCCCTACTGGAAGGTCTTCCTCGACGGGAAGGACGTCACGCGGGAAGCCTCGGACGGCCTCTTCTTCGAGCTCGCGGTGCCGGCGGGGCGCCACCGGGTCGAGGGCCGCTTCCGGGTGCCCCGCGCGGAGGCCGCGGTCAGCGGCCTCGGGCTGCTCGCGCTCGCCGCGATTATCATCACGGCGGCTCGCAGTCGCGCGGAACCGATTCCGCCCTGACCCGCTCCAGCGAAGAACCGATGAGGCGATGAAGCTCGTCATTCAGATTCCGGCGTTCAACGAAGAGGCCACGATCGAACGGGCGCTCGCCGCGCTGCCGCGCCGCGTCCCGGGCTTCTCCGAGATGGAGAAGTCTCGTGATCGACGACGGCTCCACGGACGCGACCTCGGAGCGGGCCCGCGCGGCCGGGGCCGACCGCGTCCTGCGCCTCGCGACGAACCGGGGGCTCGCCGAGGCCTTCTCGGCGGGACTCACGGAGTCGCTCGCGATGGGCGCCGACGTCATCGTCAACTTCGACGCCGACATGCAGTACGACGCCGCGGACATTCCGGCCCTGGTCCAGCCGATCCTCGACGGGCGCGCCGACTTCGTCGTCGGGGATCGGGGGCCGGGCGAGCTCGCGCACTTCTCGCCCGCCAAGCGCCTGCTCCAGCGGATCGGGACCTGGGTCGTGCGCCAGGCCGCCGGCATCGAGATCGCCGACGCCGTCTCCGGTTTCCGGGCGCTCTCTCGCGACGCCGCGCGGAGGATCAACGTCTTCTCGAAGCTCACCTACACGCTCGAGACGCTCATCCAGGCGGGTTACAAGGGGTTGCGCGTGGCCTCGGTGCCGGTGAAGGCGCACCCCCCCGTGCGGCCCTCTCGCCTCTTCGCCTCGACCGCCAAGTACGTCCTCCTGCAGGGGGCGAACGTTCTGCGGATCACGGCGCTCTACAAGCCGCTGAAGATCTTCTCGATCGTCGCGGGAGTCTTTCTCGGCGCGGGCGCGGTGCTCGGACTCCGCTTCCTGGGTTTCTACCTCTTCGGGACGAATCCCGGAGGCCACATCCAGTCGCTCATCCTGGCCGCCATCCTCATCGTGATCGGGTTCCAGACCCTGCTGATCGCGCTGCTCGCGGACCTCGTCGCGATCAACCGGAGGCTGCTGGAGGAGATGAAGCTGAGGGAGCGTTGAGAGTTCAGACGTTGAGTGTCGGAGCGTCGGAGCCCGCTAGAAGCTCTTCACGCTGAACGCCGAGCGCTCAACTCTCAACACTCAACATTCAACGTTCCTCAGGCCCAGTCCCCCGCTTTTCGCGACATCACCGGCGCCCCTTCCAGAAACGTCAGGATCGCCTTCGTGTTCTCGGCGACGCCGAAGAGGATGCGGTCCTCGGTGCGGGCGAACTTGTGCCGGATGGCCACGTCGAACTGCTGCAGCAGCGGCTGGAAGTAGCCGGCGATGTTGGCGAGGACGATGGGCTTGCCGTGGATGCCCATCTGCTTCCAGGTGATCATCTCGATGATCTCTTCCATGGTCCCGAAGCCGCCGGGAAACGCCACGAAGGCGTCGGACAGGTCGAACAGCAGCTGCTCGCGCTCGTGCATCGAGTTCACGACTCGGAGCTCGGTGAGCCCCCGGTGCGCCGCCTCGCGCCCTTCGAGGGCCTTGGGAATGACGCCGGTGACCTGGCCGCCGGCGGCCAGCACCTCATCGGCGATCGCGCCCATCAAGCCGCGGGAGGACCCGCCGTAGATCAGGCGAATGCCGCGCTGCGCGAGCTCCCGTCCGAAGGTGCGGATCTCGGCTTCGATCTCGGCGTTCTTGGTCGGGCTCGAAGCGCAGTAGACGCAAACGGACCGCAGCTCCATACATTCTCGATCTTACAGTGTCGGGCCGCCTTAGAATCGCGAGTCCATAGAAACCCGAGGAGGTCACGTGATCACGAACGCGGAAAGCGGCACCAACGTCCAGGAGATCGCCGACGGCATCTATCGCATCAATACGCCCTTGTCGGTGGTGCCGGGCGGCTTCTCCTTCAATCAGTACCTCGTCCTGGACGACGAGCCGCTCCTCTTTCACACGGGACTCCGGCGGCTCTTCCCGGTCGTCCGCGAGGCCATCGACCGCGTGATCCCCGTGGAGCGTCTGCGTCACGTCGCCTTCTCGCACTTCGAATCCGACGAGTGCGGGGCGCTGAACGACTTTCTCGCCGTCGCTCCTCGCGCCGTCCCGGTGTGCAGCCAGGTCGCGGCGATGGTGTCCGTCGAGGACTTCGCGGTCCGCGCGCCCCGCCCCGTGGCCGACGGCGAGACGCTCGTGCTCGGACGCCGGCGCATGCGCTGGTTCGACACGCCCCACCTCCCCCACGGCTGGGAGACCGGCTACTTCTTCGAGGAGACGACGAAGACGCTTCTCTGCGGCGACCTCTTCACGCAGGGCGGGACCGGCGATGCCGCCGTGACGGAGTCGGACATCCTCGGACCGAGCGAGGCCTTCCGCCAGCCGATGGACTACTTCTCCCACTCGAAAAACGCGGGCACGCTGCTGGAGCGGCTTGCGGCGACGGAGCCCGATACGCTCGCCGTGATGCACGGCAGCTGCTGGCGCGGGGACGGCGCGTCGCTTCTGCGGGCGCTCGCCCGCTCGCTCGAAGGCTAGCGGGTCAGCGCGTCGCGCCGGCCGCGAACCGGCTGCCGGGCGATTCCACCGGTCGGCCTTCGCGGCAGAGCGGACACTCGGCCTCCGGCCAGGACGGCACGGAGAGCGCGAGAAGGGATCGAGACGGAACCGAGAACGCGTTCGGCGGCAGCCCCCGGTCCACGATCGAACCGACGGCGACGACGCGGCCGCCCGCCGCTTCCACGGCGGCCGCCGCCTCGCGCGTGGACTTGCCGGTGGTGAAGACGTCCTCGACGACGACGATCGGCTGGCCCGGCTCGAGCGAGAAGCCGCGGCGGAGGGCGAAGGCGCCGTCCTTGCGCTCGACGAACATCGCCGGGAGCTTCAGGGCGCGCGCCGTCTCGTGGCCGATGACCACGCCCCCGAGGGCGGGCGAGATCACGGCCGCGGGCGAAAACTCGGCGAGCTTCGCCGCGAGCTCGCCGCCCGCGCGCTCCGCGCGCTCCGGCCACATCAGCAGCCGCGCGCACTGGAGATAGCGGTCGGAGTGGAGGCCGGAGGAGAGACGGAAGTGGCCGGTGAGAAGGGCGCCGGTTTCTTCGAAGTCCGCGAGGGAGATCACGGCGCGGATTGTATGGGAGTTGAGCGTCGAGGTGTTGAAGTGTTGAGTGTCGGAGGGTCGGACCTGAGGTCACGCTCAACGCTCGAACACTCAACATTTCAACCCCCTACGCGTCGCCCTCCCGGCTGATCTTGTGATGCTCGATCTTCTTGTACAGGTTCGACCGCGGCGTCTGGATGACCTCGGCGGTGCGGCTGATGTTCCAGCCGTTCTCGCGGAGCTTCGCGACGAGGAATTCCCGCTCGGCGAACTCCTTGAATTCCGAGAGCGTCTCGAGCCCGAGGCCTCGGGTGGAGATCTCGCTCGGGGCGACCCGCGCCTCCGGCGGGAGATCCTTCGCCTCGATCGGATCGGCGTCGGTCATGATGAGGACCCGCTCGACCAGGTTCTTCAGCTCCCGGACGTTGCCCGGCCAGCTCCGCGCGGCGAGCAGCGAGAGAGCGCTCTGGGCGAAGCGGCGGGGCTTGCGGTGATCGCGTTCCTCCGCGATCTTCCCGAAGTGGGCGGTGAGCGCGGGGATGTCCTGCGGCCTCTCCCGCAGCGGCGGCGTCGTCAGGGGCACGACGTTCAGGCGGAAGAAGAGATCCTCGCGGAACTTGCCGGCCTTGATCGACTCGGTCAGGTCGCGGTTGGTCGCCGCGATCACGCGCACGTCGACCCGGCCCACGCGGGCCGCGCCCACGGGCTCGACTTCGCCGGCCTCCAGGACGCGGAGGACCTTGGCCTGGGCGCGCGCCGACATGTCGCCGACCTCGTCGAGAAAAATGGTCCCGCCGTCGGCCTCGACGAACTTGCCGGTCTGCTTCCGGACCGCTCCCGTGAAGGAGCCCTTCTCGTGGCCGAAGAGCTCGGATTCGATCAATTCCTCCGGGATGGCCGCGCAGTTGACCTGGATGAAGGGACCCGAGGCGACCTTGGAGGCCCCGTGAATCTCGCGCGCCACGAGCTCCTTGCCCGTGCCGCTTTCGCCGAGGATGAGCACCGTCGCGCCGGTCGGCGCGGCGCGGGCGACCTCCGCCCGCAGCTTCTTCATGGGCTCGCTCTCGCCGACGAGCACCGTCTCTTCCTCGACCCGTTTCCGCAGGCGCTCGTTCTCGGCCCGGAGCCGGTTGCCCGAGAGGGCGTTGCGCACGGAGACGAGCACGCGCTCGCGCTGGAGGGGCTTCTCCAGGAAATCCGCGGCGCCCGCGGCGCGTGCACTCGACCGCCGTGGCGATGTCGCCGTGGCCCGAGATCATGAGCACCGGCGGGGCCGAGGGGCGGGCGACGATGCGGTCGAGCGTCTCGAGGCCGTCCATGCCGGGCATCTTGATGTCGAGCAGGATCGCGTCGACCGGGCCGCCGTCGAGCTCGGCGAGCGCGGCTCGGCCGTCGCCCGCCGTCAGCACTTCGTAGCCCTCGTACTCGAGGACCATCCGGAGCGTGTCGCGGATCGCGGCTTCGTCGTCGACGACGAGAACTTTCTGAGCCATCGCTTCCTTTTTACAGGATCCGGGCGATGGTTATTCCCTCGGATTCTCCCGAAAAGGACAGCGCCCGCCGAAGCGGGCGCTGAGGAGAGTCGGGTTCGAAACCGGGCGGGATGCGCGTATCAGTCCTCGATCTTGACGAGCGCGAAGCGCGAGTTGTCGGCGCGCGGGCTGTAGACGTAGAGCTTGAGATAGTCGCCCTTCTTGGACTTTCCGACGATCTTGCCGAACTCGTCGGTCGTGGTGACCTTCTCGCCGTTGACCGACGTGATGACGTCGCCCTCCTGGATCTGGGCGTCGGCCGCCGGAGAGACCTCCTTCACGCGGACGACGAGCAGGCCCTCGACTCCGGTCTTGACGCGCTGCATCTGGCGGAGCTGGGGCGTGAGCTCCTGCACCGTCATGCCGATCTTGCCGGGCGTGTCGTCGGAGGCCAGGTTGTCGGTCTCACCCTCGTCGGCCGCCTCGTCCTTGCGCTCGGCGAGCGTGGCCGTGACGGTCGTGTCCTTGCCGTCGCGAACGAGACCGAGCTGGACCTTGCTGCCGGGAGACTTGCTCGAAACGTAGCCGATCAGATCGCGCGTGTCCTTGACGGGGACGCTGTCGACCTTGACGATCGTGTCGCCGGGGCGCACGCCCGCCTTCTCGGCCGGCTTGCCGGCCTCGACGGACTCGACGAACGCGCCTTCCTGCGCCTTCAGGTCGAAGGCCGCGGCGCGGTCGGCGTCGACGTTGACGATGTTGATCCCGAGGAAGCCGCGGACGACCTTCCCCTTCTCGCGGAGCTGGGGCAGGATCGTCTTGAGCGTGTTGATCGGGACCGGCGAAACCGATGTTCTGGGCCGGACGGAAGATGGCGGTGTTGATCCCGACGACCTCGCCGTTGGTGTTGAGCAGCGGCCCGCCGGAGTTGCCGAAGTTGATCGCGGCGTCGGTCTGGATGTAGTTCTCGAAGCTCCGCGTGGCCGCGTCGGCGGTCAGGCCCGAGCGGTCCTTGGCGGAGACGACGCCCACCGTGACGGTCTTGTCGAAGTTGAGAGGATCGCCGATGGCCATGACCCACTCGCCGACGCGGACGCGATCCGAGTCGCCCAGCGGCAGCGGCGTCAGGCGCTGCTTGACATCGATCTTCAGAAGGGCGAGATCCGTCGCCGGATCCTTCCCGACGAGCCTGGCGGGGTACTTTTCCTTGTTGTTGATCCGGACCTCGATCTTGTCGGCGCCCTCGATGACGTGGTTATTCGTCACGACGTAGCCGTCTTCCGAGATGATGAAGCCGGTGCCTCCCTGGACTTCCTTGTGCTCCTCGTCATCGGGACGCTGGCCGCGGCGGTTGGGACCGCCACCGCCCGGGGGGCCGAAAAAGAACTCGAACGGATCGCCTTCGCCGAAGGGGTTCTGGTAGCGGCGGCCGCGGTTGCCCTTGACGATGTCGGTCGAGGTGATCGAAACGACCGAGGGCATGGCCTCCTGGGCCGTATCGGCGAACGAAGGGAGGAGGACTCCGCCGGTGCGGGGCCGGGCGGCCGGGGTGGCTTCCCGCTGCGCCTCGGAGCGGGGGGTGACGTTGACCGAGCCGGCGACCACCATCCCGAAAACGACGGCGGCTCCGATCAATGCCGAAAAGGACAGGGCGCGTTTGGTGGTTCTCTCCATAAGAAAACGTTTACTCCTCAAAGGGTCCCGAATCGGGACATTCACGGAACGCGGCCTGCCGGCGGTTGCATTCCTCGATTTGGGCGGGATTCCGAGCCGCTCGTGCTCGACCAGAATGCAGCGGTCCATGGCCACGCCGATTCCCCGTTCCTCGAGCCGCCGGGCCGAATCGGCGTCGACGACCCCGAGCTGGAGGAACACGAAAGACACGCCCCGGGCGATCGCTTCGTCGGCGACCGGGGCCACGTGCTCGGAACGGCGGAACACGTCCACGATGTCGACTCGGACGTCCGCCGGGATCGCCGAGACCGAGGGGTAGCAGGGCTCTCCGAGGATCTCGCGGTGGTGGGGATTCACGGGAACGACGCGGTAGCCCTCCCCCTTCAGGTACCGGGAGATCGCGTGCGAGGCCCGGGAGGGATCCGGGGAACAGCCGACGACCGCGACCGTCTCGGCCTCCTCGAGCGCGCGGCGGATCTTCTCGGGCTCGTTCACTGGCCGGGATCGGCGTCGTCGTGCCGGCCGTCCATCTCTTCGGGCGTCGGAAAGTAGATGAAATGGATGACGATCCGCTCGCGATCCTTTCCGGGAACGAGCTGGAGCAGGTCCTTGGGGAGCGGCCGGAACGGGTCGGAATCGACGATGGCCTTCGCCGCCGCATGCGTGTAGGGCGGGATCGTCGAAGGCCGGACGATCTTGACGTCGGTGACGCTTCCGTCGGCCATGATCGAAAAGGAGATCTGCACGGTTCCGCGCTGCTGCAGGATGAGGAGGTCCCGCGAGATCTTCCAGTGGAGCTTGATCCGCCGGAGCATCTCCGCGGCGTACGGACCCCAGTCGTACCAGCTCGTCTCGAACGACAGGCCGCCCACGTCGACGAAGCCGCCGTCTTCGTTGGAGATGGGCGCGCCGCCCTCGCCGCCCCCGGCGCTGCCGACGGTCCCGCGCGCCGCGTCGCGGATCGCGGCGTCGAGCTCATTGCGAGTCAGCTTCACGACTTCCTTGGGACCGCTGCCGAGCTGCGGCCGCATGTTCGTCGGAAACTCCGAGGGTTTCGTGTCGGCCGTCGCGTCTTTCTGCGCGTCCGCGGCGCGCTGGTCGGCTTCCTTCTGCGGCTGCGACTGCGCGGCGCTCTTCGGCCGCGAGGGCGCACCGCCGGCGATCCGCGGTGCGCGCGGTCCCGGGGCGAGGCCTTCGATCCCGCGCCCGCGCGGAACGAACGGTGTGTCCGCCTTGGGCTTCGCGGGGTCGCCTCCTCCCGCCCGGCGGTCCGCGTCGGAGAGGGGCGAGCGGTTCGGGTTGGGCCGCGGCGCCCCGGGCGCTTCGCTGAAGAACGCCGGGATCGGTGTGTCGTCCTTGGGCGTCCGCATCGCGGCGGCCAGGTTGTCGATCAGATTGCCCTGCGGCGCCGCAGTGCGGCCCGGCGCGAAGAGCATGAGAATGACGAGCAGGAGGTGCGCCACGAGCGAGATCAGGATGGCGCGCTCGATCGGAAACGCCCGGCTGACGTGCTCCTCGAGGCCCGCGAGCTCGGCGATGGTGCTGTGCTGCGTGAGAGGAACCGGCACGCCGTCCGATTCCGCGGGTCGTGCGGCGGCGGTCATTCGCGCCAGGGCGATGGATCGCCCGATGTCGAAGCGCGGGGCGGCGGAGGGCGCGGCGACGATGGATTTCGGGGCGACGGCGGATTGCGGGGCGACGGCGGATTGCGGGCGACGGTGGATTGCGGGGCGACGGCGGTCCTCGCGGCGGCGGCCGCACGCGCGAGGGCGAGGGCGGCGGCCTGCTCGGCGGCCCCGTCCAGCGACAGCAGCGAGTGCCGGGGCTCGTCGACATCGGCCGCAAGCGGCCGCCCGGGCCGCTTCGGCTTCCGCCGCGCTGCCGGCGCGACTCGCGAGGTCTCCGAGCATGCTGTGGAAGATCTGGGGAGAGTCTCCGTTCGTCGAGGCCGGACTTTTCGTCTGTCCCCTCGGCCGCTTCGGCGTCGGCGGGTTTGTCCGCGTGGCTCGCGAGGTCTCCGAGCATGCTGTGGAAGATCTGAGGAGAATCTCCGTTGGGGGAGGCGACGGGCTTCCTCAGCCGCTCTCCTCCGATGGCCGGAAGAACCAGAAGCGGCGCTCTCCCATCGAAACGAGCGTGCTCCGCTCGCTCCCGAAAGGCGCGCTTTCATCCGGATCGGACACGTAACTCTCCCCTTGGCGGGCCCCCGCCTCTGGTTGGTAACACGGCCCCGGGCGCCGGGATTCTCCCGATTGTAGACTTTGCAAAGGCGTTGAACATGTCCTCGAGCCCGGCCCTGCCTTCCAGAATCGACGCGTCGGAACGCACGCGGCGCATTCAGAGCCGTCGTGCACACGGCTCTTTTCGCCGGAGTCGGAATCTACGCGGTGCTCCTGGTCTTTCTGCGGACCGAGATCGCCGCGGTCGCCTCGCCGCAGCCTCCGGGAACCATGCTGTTCCTGATCCTCGCCGGCCTGGGAGCGGTCCAGTACGGCGTCGCCTCGGCGGTCGGGCGAGCGATGCTTCGGGCGCGGCGGTCCCGTCCGCTCGACCGCGTCCGCCTCTCCTTTCTTCTCCGCGGCGCCGCGGCGGAAGCCATCGCCCTTTATGGTCTGGTTCTCGGCTTCCTTGGCGGACGGGCCGTTCACGGTGGCGGCCCTGCTCGCGCTCGCGGTGGTGGCGCTGCTCGCCTGCGTCCCGGGAAAAAGCGCCTGGGAGGAGGCGCTACGCCGGGCGGAGAGCTGACGGACGGCGGAAGCCGGCGACGCCACCCTAAACTCCCGCCTTCGAGTCGGTTACCGGGACCGGGCAGCCGTGGCGGCCCCGCCGAGGGCTCGGAATGCCACTTTTTGATATAAAGGCGCGGTCTGAAGTAGTGCGGGCTCGGCCCGCTTTTTTGTTCGATGAAAACGCCCTTGAGTGACAAGACGATGCAAGAGATCCGCGCGATCGCTGAGGAAAGAGGGTGCCGGTTGCTGGCCGTCGAGTCGGCCGGAGCGGGACGTTTCTCCGTCCTCCGGCTCGTGCTCGAGCGCCTCGACGGCAGCGCCGCCTCGGTCGAAGACTGCGAAAGAGTCTCTCGCGAGGCCTCGGCCGTCCTCGACGCCACCGACGAGATCCCCCACCGCTACACGCTGGAGGTCTCCTCGGCGGGCCTCGAGCAGCAAGACTCTATTCGCTCGAGGACGCGGAGCGGTTCGTGGGCCGCCGCGTGCGCGTGAAGACGGAGAACCCGGTGACTCCGGCCCCCCTGCCGGTCCCGGAATCGGGAAAGCGGACCGGAGCGATCTCTCCGGCCCGAAATTTCGGCGGACGGCTGGAGCGCGTCGAGGGCGACGTCCTCACGGTCGTTGATGAGGCGGATCGCAGAATCTATAATGTCCGTTTCGGCGATATTCGCCTCGCCCGGCTGGACTTCGAGTGGCCGGAGCGGGGTTCGGGGCGATAGGAGAGCGGGTTTCCCATGATCATCGATCCGTCGGTCATCCGACAGGTTTCGCGCGAGAAGGACATCGATCCGGAGAAGATGTTCGGCGCGCTCGAGGAAGCCATGTCCTCGGCGGCGCGCAAGTACTACCACGACCGGGCCATGGTCACGCTGATCGACCGCCAGACCGGAGCGATGACCGTGTACTCGCCGCGCACCGTCGTCGCCGAGCTCGACACCGAGTCCGAGGAGCCGCCGCCGCAGATTCTCCTGGATGAGGCGACCACGCTGGTCGCGGAGAAGGGAACGCGGGGCGAGGTCCGGGTGCTGCGCCCCAACGGCGAGGGCGAGGCGCCGAGCGAAGTCCACGAGGTCGCCCTGGGCGACGAAGTCCGCATCTACCGCGAGACCGTCGGCCTCGGCCGCATCGCCGCGCAGACCGCGAAGCAGGTGCTCTACCAGAAGGTCCGCGAGGCCGAGCGCGACAACGTCTACAACGAGTACTTCCCGAAGGTCGGGGAGCTCATGAACGGGACCGTCAAACGGTTCGAGCGCGGCGACATGATCGTCGACCTCGGCAAGTCCGAGGCGATCATCCCGCGCGACCAGCAGTCGCGCGCCGAGCGCTACGGCCAGGGAGAGCGCATCCGGGCGATCCTCTTCGACGTGCACCGCAACCCCAAGGGGCCGCAGCTCGTCCTCTCGCGCACGGATCCGCGGCTGCTGATCCGGCTCTTCGAGATGGAGGTCCCCGAGATCTACGACGGTACGGTCGTCATCAAGGGCGCGGTGCGCCAGCCCGGCGAGCGCGCGAAGGTCGCCGTGCGGTCCCGCGAGCGCGACGTCGACCCGGTCGGCGCATGCGTCGGCATGCGCGGCAGCCGCGTGCAGTCGATCATGCGCGAGCTCCACGGGGAGAAGATCGACGTCATCCTCTACTCCGACGACCTCATCACGTTCGCACAGAACGCTCTGGCGCCGGCCAAGATCACGCGCGTCTCGCCGATCCATCACGAGGACGGCACGATGAGCCTCGACTGCGTCGTCGAGGACGACCAGCTCTCGCTCGCGATCGGCAAGAAGGGCCAGAACGTCCGCCTCGCCTCGGCGCTCATCGGCATGAAGATCGAGATCAAGGGCGAGACCGAGGTCAAGGGAGAGGTCGCGCAGGCGCTTTCGCGTATGCTCGAGAACTCGCGCCGGCGGCAGACACCGGTCGCCGAGATCGACGGCGTCGGCGGGAAAACGGCCGAGAAGCTGGCCGAGGCCGGCATCACGACGCTCGGCGATCTGCTCGACAAGTCCGCCGAGGAGCTCGCGCAGGTTCCGGGGATCGGCGAGAAGTCCGCCGAGAAGCTCCTCGAATCGGCTCGCGAGATGGAGGCGAGCCTCGTGGCCGCCGACGAGGAGAGCGAACAGGAAGAGGGCGAAGAGCCCGAAGAAGAAGAAGCCAGCGAAACGCCCGAAACTACGGGCGTGAGGGAGTAGACCGAACCGCATGGGAAAGATCCGAGTCGAAGAGCTGGCCGCCCAGATGGGGATCGGCAGCAAAGAAGTCCTGTTTCTCCTGCAATCGATCGGCGTGGACGTCAAGTCGCCGCAGGCGGCGCTCGACGAGTCCACGGTGATCGCGATCCTGCAGGGCAAGACGCACGCCCCAAGCAGCTGATCGTGCGCGACGCCGAGGCCCGCACGGCCCGGCCGCAGAAGAGCGCGCTCAATCGCATCAAGATCATCGACAGGCCCCCGGGGGGCGAGGGGCCGGCCGGGCCGGAGCGAGAGGCCGCGGCTCCCGTCGGCGTCCACATCCACATCCACGTCCACATTCGGTCCGCGTCCGCGTCCGCCACGCGCCGACGGCTCCGCCGCCGGCCATCTCCCCCGCCGCCCGGCGCGCCCAGGCCGCCGCGGAAGCGAAGGCCGCGGCGAAAGCCGCGGAGCCCGCGCGCACGGCGGTCCTCACGGCCGAGCCCGAGGCCGAAGCGCCTCCGGCGAAGCCCGCCGCGCCGCCGGTTCCCCGCAAGATCGTTCTGCCCCCGCGCCCCGTGGTTCCGCCGCGCCCCCCCGCGGGCTCTCCGCCGGTCGCGCGGACCGGCGCTCCGATGAGCCGTCCCATGGGCCCCTCCGGCGGAGTCAGCCGACCGATGGGCCCCTCCGGCGGAGTCAGCCGACCGATGGGTCCCTCCGGCGGCGTCGGCCGACCGATGGGTCCGCGCCCGGCCGGCCCGTCGGTCTACCGTCCCACTCCGGGCGGTCCTGGCGCCCGTCCGCTCGGCGGTCCTCCGCGCCCCGGCGCGGCTGTCGGCCGCACGGCACCCGGCGCCCGGCGAGCGCGTCCCCGGCTCCGTCAAGCGCAAGAAGGATGAGGACGCGAAGAAGACGGCCGCCGGCAAGCGCAGCGCCCGTCCGAAGATCACCGTCGCGGACGAAGTCGATCTGCGCGAGTTCGTCGGGACCTACAAGGAAGACACGTACTCCGACATCTCGCTGCCGCTGATCGAAAAGACCGGCGCCGAAGACGAAGCCGCGGCCGGCCCGCGCCCCGTCTCGAAGTCCGCGATCCGCCGCGCCGCGAAGGAGACCCGCACCCACGACTCGGGCAAGCTTCTCGAATTCAAGAAGCCCGCGCCGACGGGCCCGGTGTTCTTCACCGAGGGCGTCACCGTGAAGGAGCTCTCCGAGAAGCTCGGCGTCCTCACCCGCGACATCCAGCGGCTCCTGATGCAGAAGGGCGTTCTGGCCACGGTCAATCAGACTCTCGACGCGTCCACGGCGGTCCAGATCGCCAAGGAGATCGGCGTCGAGGCCGCGGTGGTTTCGTTCGAGGAAGAGCTCGAGCTCACGCGCACGGGCAAGGAGAGCGCCGAGCCGGACTCGGCGGTCCCGCGCGTGCCGCGCGCGCCCGTCGTCACGGTCATGGGACACGTCGACCATGGCAAGACGTCGCTTCTCGACGCGATCCGCGAGACCAACGTCGCCGCCGGCGAGGCCGGCGGGATCACGCAGCACATCGGCGCCTACCGCGTCGACGTGAAGGGCAAGCCGATCGTCTTCCTCGACACGCCCGGCCACGAGGCTTTCACCTCGATGCGGGCGCGGGGCGCACGGGCCACGGACATCGTCGTCCTGGTCGTGGCCGCGGACGATGCCGTCATGCCGCAGACGATCGAAGCGATCAACCACGCCCGCGCCGCCAAGGTGCCGATCGTCGTGGCGATCAACAAGATCGACAAGCCCAACGCCAACGTCGACCGGGTCAAGAAGGAGCTCGCCGACCAGAACGTGCTCCTCGAGGCCTGGGGCGGCGATACGCCGGCGGCCGAGATCTCGGCGACGAAGAAGCAGGGCATCGACCACCTGCTCGAGCTCACCCTCCTCGTCGCCGAGATGGGCGAGCTGACCGCGCCGGACGTCGGCGAGGCTCGGGGCGTCGTGCTCGAGGCGCGCCGCGAGGCCGGCCGGGGCAACGTGGCCACCGTCCTCGTCCAGGCGGGCAAGCTGCAGGTCGGGGACGTGTTCTTCGCCGGATCGGTCTTCGGGCGCGTTCGCTCCATGCAGGACGACCGCGGAGCGAAGATCGAGGTCGCCGGGCCCGCGACGCCGGTCGAGGTCACGGGGTTCGAGGACCTCCCGCAGGCGGGAGACACGTTCCAGGTCGTCGAGGACGAAGCCAAGGCCCGCTCCATCGTGTCGTTCCGCCAGCTGAAGGAACGCGAGAAGACGATGGCGGCCTCCTCGCGCCTCTCGCTCGAGCAGCTGTTCAGCAAGATCCAGGAAGGCAAGATCAAGGATCTCCCCCTCATCCTGAAGGCCGACGTCTCGGGCTCGATGGAGGTTCTCTCGCAGGCCCTCACGCGCCTCTCCAACGAGAAGGTCAAGATCTCGCTCCTGCATGCGGGCGTCGGCGCGATCAACATCAACGACGTGCTCCTCGCCTCCGCGTCCGGCGCGATCATCGTGGGCTTCAACGTCCGCCCCGAGAAGAAGGCGGCCGAGGAGGCCGAGAAGGCCGGCGTCGAGATCCGCCTCCACACCGTGATCTACAACGTCACCGACGAGATCAAGAAGGCCATGGAGGGCCTGCTCGATCCGACGCTCAAGGAAGTCGCCCGCGGACGCGCCGAGGTCCGGAACACGTTCAAGGTTCCCAAGTTCGGCATCGTCGCCGGCTGCTACGTCACGGAAGGCGTCATCCCGCGCTCGGCGCAGGTGCGGCTGCTTCGCGACAACCGCGTCGTCTACGAGGGCAAGATCGGCTCCCTGCGGCGCTTCAAGGACGACGTGTCCGAGGTCAAGCAGAACTTCGAGTGCGGCATCGGACTCGACCGGTACCAGGACGTGAAGGTCGGAGACATCATCGAAGCCTTCCAGGTCGAGAAGGTGGCCGGGGTCATGGGGTAGCTGTCCGCTCTCCGCGGATCAGCCGACAGCCACGACGCGGACGAGGCGGGCCCGGCTGAGAGCGGAAAGCTGACGGAGCGGAAAGCTCTCATGGTTCTCGCCTACGCCGTCTTCGATCTGCACCTTCCGGGCTGCCGGGGCCTCAAGGAAAAGCGGATGATCGTCAAGAGCCTGAAGGCCCGGATCCGGAACGAGTTCGAAATCTCGGCGGCGGAGGTCGGAAACCAGGACCTCCTCCAGAGGGCGGCGCTGGGGGTCGCGGCGGTCGGGCCCGACCAGCCTCCGCTCGACGCGCTTCTCCAGGACGTGCTCTCCTTCGTCGAGTCGAACCTGGACGGCGAAGTGCTCGAGTACCGCAACGAGTTCATCCACGTATGACGGAATGTCCATGAAACAAGAAACCCGCCGAAGCCAGCGCGTCGCCGATCTCGTCCGCTCGGAGCTCTCGCTCCTGGTCCTCACCGAGGCCCATGACCCCGAGCTTCGCAAGGTCACGATCACCGACGTCGAGATGCCGCCGGATCTGAGGTCGGCGAAAGTGTTTTTCTCCTGCCTCGGCGGAGACGAGGAGCGGGCCAAGGCCGCCGACGCGCTGCGCCGCGCCGCCGGATACCTTCGGCGGGAGGTCGGCCAGCGCTGCCGGCTCCGCTACGCGCCCGAGCTCCACTTCATGCCCGACCACTCCCTCGAGCGGGGCGCCCGGATCGAGGAGCTCCTCCAGCAGGTCCGGCCGCCGGACGACGACAAGCACAAAGACGACACCGAATCGTGAACGCCCCGGATCCCCTCAAGAAGGGTTGCCTCTTCCTCCTCGACAAGCCCGAGAAGCTGACCTCGCACGACGTCGTCGAGCGCGTTCGCGCCGCCACCGGCGTCTCCCGCATCGGCCACAGCGGCACGCTCGACCCCATGGCCACGGGCCTCCTGCTCCTCTGCGCCGGCGGCGCCGCACGCCTCCAGAGCTTCTTTACGTTGATGGACAAGTCGTACGAGGGCGCCATCCGCCTCGGCCGGGCGACGACGACCTACGACCGCGAGGGCGAGCGCGTCGGCGAAGATCGCGACGCCTCGACCGTGACACGCGAGGCGGTCGAACGGGCCGCCGAAGCATTCCGCGGAGAGTTCCTCCAGGCGCCGCCGCCGTATTCGGCGAAGAAGGTCGGCGGACGGAAGTTCTACGAGATGGCCCGCCGCGGCGAGAGCGTGCCCTCGATGCCCAAGAAGGTCCGGGTGTCGGAGCTGGAATTCGGAGCGCTGGAGGCCGGTCGGCTCGCGTTTTCGATCGCCTGCTCCTCCGGGACATACATCCGTTCCATCGCGAGCGAGCTCGGCGAAAAACTGGGATGCGGCGCCCATCTCGAAACCCTGCGCCGCACCCGCATCGGGGTCTTCTCCGCCTCCGACGCGGTGACCCTCGAAGCCTTCGAATCCATGACTCCTCAGGAACGGCTCGCGGCGCCCCACGCCGTTCCCCTGGCCCGGGTGCCTTTCCCGTTTCCCCGCGTCCAGCTCGCATCGCTGGAGGCCTGGAAGATCCGCCGGGGCCAGGCCGTCCCGGCCCGAGGGGTCCCCGCCCGGGAAGGCGACTGGGTGACCCTCGTCGGCCCGACCAACGACATGCTGGCCCTGGGACAGATCAATCCGATCGGGGACCGGGGCGTCGCCCTGATCAAGCCGAGGATCGTGCTGGAGTGACCGGTTGGAGGTTAAGGTTGAGGGCTAAGGGGTAAGAGGGGGTTCGGCCTTCGACCCTCAACCTCCAACCTTCGACTCGACCTGTGGTATTCTCCGCCGCTTATAAGAAAAGTGTGAGCGTTTAGAGTCATTTGGAGGCTGAGTGAACGTCACGGAATTCGAGTCGGCCAAGCCCGACATCATCGAAAAGTATCGGACGCACGGCACCGACACCGGGTCCCCGGAGGTTCAGGTCGCGCTGCTCACGACGCGCATCACGTACCTGACCCAGCACTTTCAGTCGAACGCCAAGGATCACCACTCCCGCCGCGGCCTGCTCCAGATGGTCGGGCGCCGGCGTCGACTGCTCGAGTATCTCCGGAAAGAGGATGCCGATCGCTACCACAAGCTGATCGAGCGTCTCGGCCTCCGGAAGTAGTTCGTCCCGGCGCCGGAACAAAGGTCGTCGCGCCGCGGGGGCGAACTCCGTTGCGGCGCCTCTCGCCCCTGAACGCTCCGCAGAAGACGGCCGAGCTCCGACGCCTTTTTGAAAAAAGGGCTCCACTATGATCGACCAGATCTCCATCCCCCTCGGATCCAAGTCCCTCGACATCCAGATCGGCAAGCTCGCCAAGCAGGCGGACGGCGCCGCCGTGGTCCGCTTCGGCGACACGGTCGTGCTCGCCACGGCCGTCTTCAACAAGGAGCCGAAGGAGAACGCCGAGTTCTTTCCCCTGACCGTCGACTACCGCGAGCCGACCTACGCCGCGGGCCGGATCCCCGGCGGCTGGTTCAAGCGGGAAGGACGGCCGACGGAGAAAGAGATCCTGACCTCGCGCCTGATCGACCGGCCCATGCGGCCGCTGTTTCCGAAGGGCTTCAACCACGAGACCCAGATCGTCGCGTTCGTCCTCTCGGCCGACGGCCAGAACGACGCCGACATCCTCGCGATCAACGGGGCCTCCGTCGCCCTGACCTGCTCGGCGGTCCCGTTCCACACGCCCGTCGGCGCGGTCCGCGTCGGGCGTCTCGACGGCAAGTTCATCCTGAACCCGACCAACGCCGAGCGCGACAAGTCGGACCTCGACCTGATCGTCGCCGGCACCGACGACGCCGTCGTCATGGTCGAAGGCGGCGCCCGCGAGGTCTCCGAGCAGGCCCTGATCGACGCGATCCTCTTCGGCCACGAGGCCGTCCGGCAGATCGTCGGCGCCCAGGTCACCCTCCAGCGCCGCGGCGGGTTCCAGAAGCCCTTCTGGCAGGCTCCCGAGGCCTACCCGGCGAGCGTCTTCGCCGAAGTCCGGCAGGCCTGGGAGGCGCCGATGATGGCCGCCATGACGCTGCCGAACAAGATCGCCTCCTACGCCGAGATCAAGGCGGTCAAGAAGGCGGCCGTTTCGATGGTTCCGGAGACCGAGGCCGAGAAGCGCAAGCAGGTCGGCCAAGGCCGCCGACGACCTCGTGAAGGTCCTCACGCGCGAGACGATCCTCGCCGGACAAGCGCCTCGACGGCCGCGAGTTCGCCCAGATCCGCCCGATCACCTCCGAGGTCGGCATCCTCCCGCGCACCCACGGCTCCGCCCTCTTCACCCGGGGCGAGACCCAGGCGCTCGTGACCGCGACCCTCGGCACCTCCGACGACGCGCAGATCATCGAGGAGTACGAGGGCGAGAGCGAGCACACGTTCCTCCTCCACTACAACTTCCCGCCCTTCTCCGTGGGCGAGACGAAGTTCATGCGCGGCCCCTCGCGCCGCGACATCGGCCACGGCAACCTGGCGCGCCGGTCCCTCTCCCCGATGCTGCCGAGCGAGGACGCCTTCCCGTACACGGTCCGCGTCGTGTCGGACATCCTCGAGTCCAACGGCTCCTCCTCGATGGCCACGGTCTGCGGCGGCACGCTCGCCCTCATGGACGCGGGCGTCCCGATCAAGGCCCCGGTCGCGGGCGTCGCGATGGGGCTCGTCTCCGACGGCGACCGCTTCGCGATCCTGACCGACATCGCCGGCCAGGAAGACCACTACGGCGACATGGACTTCAAGGTCGCCGGATCGCGCGAAGGCATCACGGCCCTCCAGATGGACATCAAGATCAAGGGCCTGCGCCGCGACATCCTCGAGCAGGCGCTCGACCAGGCCCGCGCCGGCCGCCTCCACATCCTCGAGAAATGGCGGCCGCGCTCCCGGCGCCCCGCCCCAACATCTCCCGCTACGCTCCGCGCATCTTCACGATCCAGATTCCGAAAGACCGGATCCGCGACGTGATCGGCTCGGGCGGCAAGACCATCCGGGCGATCATCGAGTCGACGGGCTGCAAGATCGACGTGGAGGATTCCGGCAAGGTCTCCATCGCGTCGTCCGACGAGGCGGCCGCGATGAAGGCGATCGAGATCATCGAGTCGCTGACCCAGGAGCCCGAGATCGGCAAGGTCTACCGCGGCAAGGTGCGACGCGTGGAAGCCTACGGCGCCTTCGTCGAGATCCTGCCCGGCCAGGACGGCCTCGTCCACATCTCGGAGCTCGCGCCCTACCGGGTGCGCCAGACGACCGACGTCGTCAAGGAAGGCGACGAGGTCACCGTCAAGATCATCGCCGTCGACCCGATGGGCAAGATCAAGCTCTCCCGCAAGCAGGCGATGTCCAAGGAGGAGCTCGACGCCGAGATGGCGCTCGCCCCGGTGGGCGCGCCCGGCGAGGACGAGGGCCGCGACGAGTTTCCGCGAGGCGGACGGGGTCCGGGCGAGCACCGCGGCCACTTCAACCGGGATCACCGCGGCGGTCCGGGCGGTCCGAGCGGTCCCCGGGGCCCGCGCAAGCTAAGAAGAGTCGAGAGTCGAGAGTCGAGAACGGCGCGGCGAAAGCCGCGCCGTTCTATTTGAGCCGCACCTCGACGTTCACCCACCAGGAGGGCTGCGGCGGGCGCGGGTAGGTCGCGTCGCGGAAGTCCGGAGCGACGCAGCGCGCGACGGCCGTCTCCGGCCGAGAAGAGGATCTCCTCGGCCTTCCCCTCGGCGCCGACGCGCACGAGAGCGTCGAAGGAGATCAGCTCCTCCCTGGCCTCGTCCTTCGCGCAGCGCTGCAGGGACGGCCGCAGCCAGTCCTCGATCTTCCCGACGAGCACGCCCTCGTAGCGCTTCCCGGCCGGCGTCTTGGCGTTGGACTCGGCCTCGCTGCGGGCCACGCCGTCGGCGTCCGGGTCGGCCGGCCGGAGCCAGGAGCGCCGCCGCGAAGAGAAATGCCTCCGGCCGCACGGCGCTATGCTGCTCCGGGATCGGCGTCGCAGAGCGCTTGCGCCGCATCAGGAGCAAGCCAACCAGGACCACGTCCATGAGGGTCAGGAGAGCCAGTTCCCAGAGAGCGTTGCGGAAGGCGAGCTCGTTGGGCTTCTCGACCAGGACGGCGAGCGCGCGGTCGCGGTCGGTGAAGAGGTGCGCGATCCCCAGGCGCGCGAGCCCGGCAGGCTTCTTTCTCGGCGTCTCGCCGCTCTCTGGGTGATGTCGCGTCTTCATGGTGGCCGGGGCTGCAAGAACGCTATCCCGGCGGAACCGGCGCTCCAGGGCGTCGGTTCCGCCGAAACCGAGCTAGTTGATCGGGTTGCCGGGCCAATGGAGGCCCAGAGCCTTGGACAGGAACACGGCCATCTGGCCGCGGGTCACGGGATTGTCGGGACAGTAGTTTCCGGCGCCGCAACCGCCAGTGATCCCCGACGCCGCCAGCGCCTCGATGTACTGGAAGAACAGATGGTCCGTCGGGACGTCAGCGAACGTCGCGACCAGCGGCGAGGGGCTGACCTCGCGGTGCCACCAGATTTCGACCGAGCTGAAGCGCGCCGAACCGTCGACCGGAGCAGCGGGTTGTTGCGCGACTTCAACCTGAATGGTGCGGCCGGCGTTACCCAGGATCGGGTAGTTCAACGCCACCGCGTTGTACACGGTCGTGCAGGGTTAGGGCTCCGGACGAGCTCGGGAGAAATCCGATGAACGTGAAGGTCCCGTCGTCCAAACTCTCGACGACGGCGACAACGAACGACAAGCCGACCGGATCGCAGGAGCCCAGGCCGATGAAGTCGATCACGGCTCCGGCCGGAATGACGGCCCCGGCGACGAAGGAGCCGCCGCCGGCGCTCGTGATGTACCGAAAGAAATCGTCGATGTTGGTGGCGAAGGTCTGCGGTCGAATCGAACGTCGTGAACGACAGGTCGGAGAGGGACGTCACCGTGTAGGCCGTGACGCCGTAGGCGTCGGGAGCTGCCGGTCTCTCGGTCGTCGTGGCGAGGACGGGACCCGCGGGTTTGGGGCGCGGCGCGGCTTGGGCGGTTCCGCCGAAAAGCAAAGCGGCGGCGACGGCCAGAATCCAGACTCGAGGTTTGACACGCAACATGGCTCCTCCTCTGTCGAGGCCTACGGCCAAAGATATCGCGCGCGGATCTCCTCAGTACGGCATCTCCCCATCCTCGAGGCCCAGCATGTGGCCGATCTCGTGGACGACGGTGTCGCGGATCTCCCGGACGGCTTCGCCCCGCGTGGCGCACTCGCGCAGGATCGGGCCGCGGAAGATGGCGATCTGGGCCGGGAGGCTCGAGACCATGGCGTCGCGCTCGAAGTAGCCGGCGCCGCGGAAGATCCCGAAGAGATCCTCGTCGTCGGGGGTGTCGGTCTCCTCGTAGTCTTCGTCGGTCGGCTCGTCCTCGACGGCCACGACGACGTTGTCGAGGTACTTGCGGAAGACGGCCGGCACGGAGGCCAGGGCTTCCTCGACGTAGGACTCGAACTCGCGCTCGGAGATCCGCCGGGAGGACACGCCGCCGATTCTACGTTCCTGCCGGCGGCCGTCCCCGGCGCGCGGGCGAAGAGACGGTCGAAGTTGGCGGTCGTCGCCGCGGCCACGGCCTCGAGGCTCGTGCCCTTGACCTCGGCGAGCTTCTTCGCCGTCTCGACGACGTAGGCCGGCTCGCAGGGCTTGCCCCGGTAGGGGACGGGCGCGAGAAAGGGCGTATCGGTCTCGACGAGCATCGCCTCGAGCGGCAGCCCCGCCGCGGCGGAGCGGATGTTCTCGGCGGCGCGGAACGTGATCATGCCGGAGAAGGACACCCGGTAGCCGAGGCCGATCGCCTTCGCGCCATACGCGGCGTTCTCCGTGAAGGAGTGGAAGACTCCCGCGTTCTCGCGCGCGCCCCGGCGCTCGAGCGCCGCCAGGATCTCTTCCCCGCTCTCGCGGTTGTGGAGCAGCGCGGGCAGGCCGAGGCGGGCGGCGCAGTCGAGCATCCATTCGAGGACCTCGATCTGCTTCGGACGCGGCGAGTGGTCGTAGTGGAAATCGAGGCCGATCTCCCCGATCGCGACGACGCCGGGCCGGCGGGCGAGCGCCTCGAACCGGGCGCCGTCCCGCGCGGGCTCGAAGTCCTTCGCCTCGTGGGGATGGACGCCGACGGCGGCGAAGATCCCGGCCGCCGGATCCGCGAGCGCGGCGGCATCCTCGGAATCGGCGAGCGTCGTGCCGGGCACCAGAAACCGCGTCACTCCGGCGGCGCGGGCGCGGCTCAGCAGTGCCGAGCCGTCGACCCCCATCTGCAAATGGCAGTGACTATCCGCCAGCTCCGGTGCGCTCAACTCTCGACCCTCGACTCTCGACTTTCCCTACTTGACCTTGCTTCCGGGAGGCACGTCGGCGGGAACGTCGAGAAGCACCGGAGCTCCGGCCTCCCCGACCGAGGCCGCGAGGACCATGCCGTTGGACTCGACTCCCATGAGCTTCGCGGGCTTGAGGTTCGCGACGACGACGATGTTGCGGCCGACGAGGGCTTCGGGCTCGTACTGCGCGGCGATGCCGGCGACGATCTGGCGGCGTTCGTCTCCGAGATCGACCTCCAGGCGCATGAGCTTGTTGGACTTCGGGACCCGCTCGGCGACGAGGATCTTCGCCGTCCGCAGCCGCACCTTCTGGAAGTCTTCGATCGCGATGCGGTCGTCCGGGGCGGACGGCTGGCGCCCCGGCCGATTCGGCATTGGCCGTCGTCACGTCTTTCTCCTTGAAGTACTCCGCGGCATCCGCGCGCGGGAAGAGCGCGGGCATCTCGGGCATCGGCTGCGACACGGGGAGCCTCCCCCAGTCGAGGTCGGAGGCGGACGGATCGCGGCCCTCCATTCCGAAGGCCTCGAAGATCTTCCGGCTCGTTTTCGGAATGAAAGGCGAGAGCATCACGGCCGAAAGCCGCACGCCTTCGGCGGCCGCCGAGAGCACGCGGTGGAGGCGGGCGGAATCGGCCCCTTCGGCCTTCCGGATCTTCCACGGCTCCTTCGTCACGACGTAGGAATTGATCTCGGCGAGATACTTCCAGACGGCCTCGAGAGCCCGGTTGAACTGGCAGTCGGTCATGGCCGCCTGCCACTCGGCCCGGGCCGAGCTGTAGACGCGCATGACGTCGTTGTCGGTACAGACCTCGTTGGGCGTCTTGCCGAAGGACTGCCGGCAGAGAGCCGCGACGCGCGAGACGGTGTTGCCGAGGTCGTTCGCGAGATCCGCGTTGTAGCGCGTCAGGAAGGCTTCGTCCGAGAACGACGCATCCTGCCCGAACGCCATTTCGCGCATCAGGAAGTAGCGCAGCGCGTCGGGGCCGAAGTCGGCCACGAGATGGTCGGGGCGGACGATGTTGCCCACGGACTTGGAGACTTTCTTGGCGTCTCGCAGCCACCAGCCATGCGCCCGGACGGTGGTCGGCAGAGGGAGGCCCGCCGACATGAGGAACGCCGGCCAGTACACCGCGTGGAACCGGAGGATGTCCTTTCCGATGACGTGCACGCGCTCGGCGTCGGGGTGATCCCAGAACTCGCGATATCTCCGGTCGTCCTCGGAGCCGAAGCCGAGCGCGGTGATGTAGTTCGCGAGCGCGTCCAGCCACACGTAGACGACGTGGCCGGGGCGGTTCGGAAACGGAATCCCCCACTTCACCTTGGAGCGGGAGACCGAAAGATCGTTCAGACCCGACTTCACGAAGGACACGACTTCGGCGAGACGGCTCTCGGGCTGCACGAACTCGGGATGCTTTTCGTAGTGGGAGAGAAGCGGGGCGGCGTACCTGGACAGGCGGAAGAAGACGTTTTCCTCGGATTCCCAGGTGGTCGGCTTGCCGTGCACGGGACATCGCTTCTCGGCGTCGAGCTCCTTCTCGGTGTAGAAGGCCTCGCAGCTCGAGCAGTACCAGCCTTCGTGCTTCGCGGTGTAGAAGTCCCCCGCCGCGGCGATGCGGGCGATGAGGGCCTCCACCCCGCGCCGGTGGCGCGCCTCCGTTGTCCGGATGAAATCGTCGTTGGCGATCTCGAAAGTCCGGTAGAGCTCCCGGTACCGCTCGACGACCCGGTCGGCCAGGGCGATGGGCGTCACGCCCTGGGTCGCCGCCGCCTTCTCGATGTTCTGTCCGTGCTCGTCGGTCCCGGTCAGAAACCAGGTCTTCTCGCCGATCAGCCGGTGGAAGCGGGTGATCACGTCGGTGACGACCGTCGAGTAGATGTGCCCGATGTGGGGCAGGTCGTTGACGTAGTAGATCGGCGTCGTCGCGTAGAAGGTCTTCATGGGGACGGCGAAAGATACCTCAAAGAAGCCCGGCTTCCCGGAACGAGACACATCCCTCCCGGCCCACGACGATGTGGTCGAGCAGCCGCACGCCGACCGCCTCCGCGGCCGAGGCGAGGCGGCGCGTGAACTCCCGGTCTTCGCGCGAAGGCGTCGGGTCGCCCGAGGGATGGTTGTGGTACAGGATCACGGCGGCGGCCTTCCCGACGAGCGCGCGCCGCAGGATCTCGCGCGGCTCGACGACCGCGCGGTCGAGCGTGCCGCGATAGATGTCGGGGTCGTTCTTGAGCAGCCGGTTGCGCGCGTTGAGGTACAGCGCCCCCGTCCGCTCCTGCGAATCGTCGGCCTGCGTGGCGCGGAGGTAGTCCTTGACGAGCCTCGGGTCGTTGAGCAGGTCGCGGCCGGCCAGCGACTCCGAGGGCAGCCGGCGCGCGAGCTCGATGGCCGCCGCGATGGCGGAGGCCCGCGCGGGACCGACGCCGCGCTCGCCCGAGAGCTCTTCGGTCGAGACGCCGGCGAGGCCGACGAGGCCGCCGCGCGTCGCGAGCAGGCTGCGCGCGCGGTCGAGGGCGCTTTCGCCCGGGATGCCGGTGCGCAGGAGCAGGGCGACGAGCTCCTCGTTCGAGAGGGCGCCGGGGCCGAGGCGGAGCATGCGCTCACGGGGACGCTCCTCGGAGGGCAGGTCGTGGATACGAAAGACACGGCGGGCGGATGCGGATGCGGATCGTTCGGTCATGAGTATTCGCCGACGAGAAGCGCCGGACGGTCCGGAAGCCGGAAGCCGGACCTGGACCTGACGCGGGATGAGGACGACCCGGGGAGATATTCTCACGAAATGCCGGGGCCGCTCCAGATGCCGTGGCGGTCGTTTCTGATTGCCCTCGGCGCGCTGTTTCTCGTGGCCGGGCTTCTCTGGCCCTTCCTGTCGCGCTACGTGGGGCGGCTGCCGGGGGACATCGTCGTGAGGCGGGGAGGCTGGACCTTCGCCTTCCCGATCGTCACGTGCCTGTTGCTGTCGCTTCTGATCTCCCTGCTTCTCTCGATCTTCCGCCGCTAGCCGACGCATTCGTCCGGCGGGCCAGGGCCTCGGCGATCCAGGCGGCGTCCGCGACGATCAGAAGGTCGCACAGGGCGTGGTACGCATACAGGGACCGGGAGAGGTCCGTGGGCGCTTGCGCGAACGCGCATACGGCGAACGCGAGCATCGCCATCAGGACGAGCGTGAGCAGACCCTCCCGGAAGAGCCGGCCCCGGAGCGAGGCACGGCGGTACGTCGCTACCGCGGCGAGCAGATTCCCTCCGAGAAGGATCGCGATCGCGAGGAGGGGATGCGCTCCCAGGCCTCCGCGTAACCGGCTCCACAGCGAAAACCGCGTGGCGAACGTCCTGGTCGGACGGTCGGCGGACCGCTCGAAGTTGCCGAACTCGGGCCGCAGCGACCAGGCCTTGAGGGAGGCGCGCGAGACGCGTTGGGCGAACTGCTTCGGGTGGCGCAGGTAGAACGCGACGATCTGCCGGTGGCCGACTCGTTGCATGAACCGGATCCGGAACTCCGACCCCAGCAGCGGAGAGTCCTCCGCGTACGGATTGGCTCCGACGTACTGCAGCCATTCGGGATCCAGGCGAAGCTCGGCGGCGTCGGCGGCGGGCGACGGGCGAATAGGCGAGCAGGTCGTCGAAGACGAACTGGAAGAGCGTCGCTTCGCGGAGCGTGTAGGGCGTGTGGCGCCCGTACCAGACGGAAAACGCGACCAACCCGGCGGCGAGCCAAACGGCTCCTTGTCGCCAGGGCCGCCGCCAGGCCTCGCGCCACCCCACCCCGGCGAGCCGCAGGCCGAAGAGGGCGAGCAGCGGCGCCGCCAGCTTCTCCTGGGGCTTCGAGCCGACGAAGAGGAGCGCGGCGCCGAAGTAGGCGAGGAGCCACACGCCGGAGAGCCGCCCTCGGCGGACCGCCTCCGCCGCGATCGCCGCCGCCAGGAGCAGGAAGAGGAACGACGCCGTCTGACTGTAGAACGAGTTGAACGGGGCCACGTAGCCGACGTCCGTGAAGAAGAACACCAGAAGGACCGCCACGACGGCGCGCGCGGCCAGCGTGAGGTCCCGGCAGGCCCGGATCAGCCCCGCGAGCGCCAGGAGAAACAGGACCGCGTGGATCGCGCTCATCAGCCGGATGTCGAAGAGGGCCGGCCCCGCGAAGAGCAGGTGCACCCCGCGCGCGACGAAGGCGAGGAGCGTCTCCGAGGAGTGGTAGCCCCCTCGGAACCACCCGGGGTCGACGACGGCGTACTTCGACCGCAGAAAGGAAAAGTGACGCTCGGCGTAGTCCGTGGTGGTGTGCTGGAACCCCGCGTAACCCATCACGCGCTCGTAGTCGCGGTTGTCGGCCAGGCCGACGATCGGAGGGACGAAGAGCTGGAGCGAGAGAACGGCGGCGGCGACCGCGAGCGCCGCCGCGACGAAGCGGCGTGGCGGAACTTCTTCGGAGCGCCGGAGCCCGTCGGGCGCCGGAATCAGGCGACATCGGACTCGGCTCAGCGCCTCCACGACGACCGCAGGCCACCCCAGCTCCTCCAGCCGGCCGTAGCCCTGGTGGATCTCGGTCCATGCCGCGATCGGCTCGCGTCCGCCCGCCCTGCGGATCAGGTCGGCCCCGACCTCGCCGTGGAGGAGATAGAGCCCGAGACGCCGCTTCGTTTTCCCCCGCGAGCCCATCCAGCGACGGGCCCGGCTCGACCGTCATCATCCGGGTCGCGACCGTCGCGACGACGCGCTCCAACAGATTCAGATCGGCTTCGCCTTTGCCGACGTCATGCATCAGGGCGGCGGCCGGCCACAGCGTGTCGCCGGCATAGGCCGTCGAGGCCAGCCGGCGCTCGACCCTCCGCGCGACCTGGATCGTGTGGCGCCGGTCGTGCGCCGACAGCCGCGACCAGAGATCGAACTCGGCCGGCGTCAGGATGGATCTCGCCCAGTCCCGATCGGCCACATCGCCGCGGGCCTCGCGGCGCGCCACCGCGCCGAGCGCGCGCGCGACGAGGTCCGGCCACTTCGCCCGCGGCAGGGGGTTGCGGCGGCCTTCGGAGCTCAAGCCGTCTCGGCCTTCCGGGAGTCGATCAGCCTGCGCACGCAGTCCTTCCCGAATCGAAGCTGGTCATGGAGGTGACTATAGACAAATCGTCCCGCGCGGCCGAGCGTCTCCAGATTGCCGATCGAGGCGAGAGCTTCCCGGATGACGCCGACGTCCCGGGCGTAGCCGTTCGTGCACACGGGATAGGCGTTGGGCATGAAGTGCGGGCGCGACTCCAGGACCTCCTTCGGATCCAGAAGGCCGAGGGCCGAGAGCTCGCCGACGACCCTCCGGGAGAACTCCTCGTCCGACAGCTGGTCGACCGCGTCGCCCCGGAAGCACGGCGCCTCCACGACCAGCGAGGTCTCGCCCTCCGGCGCCATCGCCTCGGAGCGGTTCTTCGGTTCGCAGATGCGGCTCACGCAGAAGGCCGGATCCGGGATGTAGATCGTCGCGCGGTCCGAAACACGCGCCCTCGCGAGCCGCAGGAACAGCAGGCGGACGTGCCGGAAGCGCAGCCGCGATGCGGCCTCACGGGCCTGCTCCGGAAGCGCGTCGCCGAGGAGGCCGACGAGCAATGGCAGCGGCAGCGTGGAGACGAGGCGATCCTCGACGTCCCGGTCCCGGCCTCCGGAGAAGTGGATCCGCCGGATCTGCTTACAGCCGCTCCGCCGCCGCACTCCAGGCGCTCGACGCGCGAAGCCGGTATGGATCGATTCCGCGGGCAGAGCGGCGGCGAGCTCCTCGACGATTCGGCCGTACCCGCCGCGGGGATACAGGAAGCTCCCGTCGATGTGCTCCGTCTTGCCTCCCGGAAAGAGCAGCTCGTACAGCAGGGATCGCAGCGTCATCCCCTGGAGCCTCCCGGTCGCGATGTCCGGGAGAGAGCTGATCCGTCGGAAGTCCCCAGAGCTTGGCGGAATAGTTGAGCAGGATCCGCCGCGCGAGGGTCTCGCCGAAGCGTCGGACCGCGAAATCCTCGAAGGTGACCGGAACCGCGCGCCGCCGCCATCCTGCGCGCACCAGATCCAGGCAGATGCGTCCGGCGTCGCGCAATCCGTAGGCGAACATCACGTTGAGGGGCGTGGGAGGAAAGTCGATGTAGCGTCCGCCGTCGAGGATCGCGCTCCCGGCCACGACCCGCGCGAGCTCGTCGCCCATCAATTCCGAGACATCCCGCGTGATGTCCGGGTCTTTGTCGTGGAACCGGTGCGCGCCGCGGTCGTAGAGATGGTTGCCGCTGCGCAGCGTGCGGCACATGCCTCCGAGCTCGGAGGAGCCCTCGTAGAGCTCGAACGGAAGACCGGCCCGATGGGCGTAGAACGCGACGCCCAGCCCCGCCGGCCCTCCTCCGAGGATCGTGAGATGCGTCATCCGGATCCTGCAGGCTGCTGAAAAATGGATGCGGGCGTCGTGACGGACTTTGCACCGGCGCCCGTCCACGGCGACTGAATTCTGCACGATTCCATCGCAGTGGCGAAAGTGCCGACCACTCTTCGTTCGCGGCGCGGAGCCACTGCTGGCGTCATCGCTCCTCGACGATGCCAAAGCATCGCCGTCGTCGCGCTTCCTTGCAGCTGATCCCCGCGGCGCTCGTAACGCCATCCCACACCCTTTTTCAGCAACCTGCTAGTCCCCGTCGGGCCAGGCTCTTCCCGCGCCGTCCGGCACGAGAACGATCTTGCCGTGATGCGATCCCTCTTCCATGAATCGGTACGCTTCCGCGGCGTCGGAAAGAGAAAAGACGCGAGCGACGCGCGGCCGGATCTTCCCCGAGGCCACGGCGGCATAGACCGCCCGGAACTCGTGGTCGTTGGCCATCGTGGAGCCCAGGATCGACAGCTGCTTCCAGAAGATCAGCCGGATCTCCTCCTTGGGATTCGGGCCCGAGGTCGCGCCGCAGGTGACGATCCGGCCGCCGCGGGCGGCCGACTTGAGCGAGGTCATCCACGTCGCCTCGCCGACGGTATCGACGATGACGTCGGCGCCCCGCTTGCCGGTGTGCGCCTTCACGGCCTGCCCGACGTCTTCGCGGGAGTAGTCGATGACGAGCTCCGCGCCCGTCGCGCGCAGCCGCGCCGTCTTTTCCGCTCCCGAAGTCGTCGCGACGACGCGCGCTCCGCACAGCAGCGCGATATCCAGGGCGGCCCCGGCCACGCCTCCGCCCGCGCCGTGGATCAGGACCGTCTCGCCCGCGCGAACTCCGGCGCGGCCGACGATCATCCGCCAGGCCGTCTGGTAGGCCAGCGGAAAAGCGGCCGCCTCCTCGAAGGACAGCCGCTCCGGAACCGGAAACAGGTTGCGCGCCGGAACGACGACGTACTCGGCGAAGGTTCCCCGCGTGTGCTCGCCCAGGATCCGGTAAGTCGCGCACAGGCTTTGCTCGCCTGCGAGGCACATCTCGCACGCGCCGCAGAAGAGGCCCGGCTGGACGAGCACGCGATCGCCCGGCGTGAAGCCCGCGACCCCCTCGCCGAGAGCGTCGACGACGCCCGCGGCGTCCGCGCCCGGAATCTGCGGGAGTGGCACGTGCGGAATGCCGTTGCGCACGAAGACATCGAGCCGGTTGAGAGACGCCGCCCGCACGGCCATGCGCACGTCTCCGGGCCCGGGCTCCGGTGTCGGCAATTCGCCGTACTGCAGCACGTCGTTGCCGCCGTGCTTTTCGAAGAAGATCGCTTTCATAGCCGTGGCGTTGAGTGTTGAGCGTTCAGCGTTGAGCGTTAGGCGTCAAGCGGAGGCAGTCTACGCTCAACTCTCAACTCTCAACGCTCAACTCTTTCCTCACTGCAGATACCCCAGACTCCTCAGCTTCTCCAGATACTCCTGGTCTCCTTTCGGCGCGGTGGAAGCGGGCGGCGCGACCCGCGGGCCGTAGCTCGGAACGGTCGCCGTCTCGAGCGTTCCCGGCGCGAACAGGGAGGCGACGGGCCGGCCGGCGAGGTCCCGCGCAGGAGGGATCCCCACTCGCGCGAGGATCGAGGGCGCTGCGTCCACCGGCAGGACCTGAACGCTTCTGTGGCCGGAACCGCCGCCGGCGCTTTTTTGGCCGGAACCGCCGCCGGCGCTTTTCTGGCCGGAACCGCTGTCGGTGCTCTTTCCACTGGATGCGCCCGCGCCGTCGAAGACGATGAGACGCCCCAGAGCGCCCGGGCGAGGATGCGAGTCGGCGGCGAGAACCACGAGGACGATCTCTCCCGAGCCGGCTCGACCGACCTCCCTGCGCAGAATCTCGGCGACCCTCTCCTGCGCGGCCGCGCGCGCCGCCGGATCTTCGCGCGCAATGTCGCAGCCCGGGAAGGTAGACCGTCGAGAGGGCGAAGCCTTTCCGGGAATCCGACTCGAACACGCGAATGGCTTCGCGGTCGGCGCCGGGGCCGTCCGCCGCGCGGGCGAACACTTCGCGGTTTTCGACGACCACGGCCCCGGGCCACGGCCCGGCGGCCCACCATCCGACCGAGAGGCTCGGAATTCCGGCCGACGCCGCGACCTCCCAGAAATCGAGGCTTCTCCGGTCGGAGTGGGACACCGGCGCATTCGCCACGAGTCCCAGCCTCGGCCCGATCCCGCGGAGGTACCAGCCGGTCCCCCACGGAGGACGAAGCGACAAGGGCGAGCCGAGCGGCCTCACGCGCGTCAGTGCCCGGACCCTGTGGAGTGCCGGGTCCACGCCGGTGGCGAGCGTGGTCCAGATCTCCGGCGGCGAGCCGCGCTCCGCGGGCCACCAGCCCGTGGCGCCGCCGGCGAGGACCTCGGCCGCCGGCCCGTTCTTGCCGGCGCCGTCGAGATCGAGCCCGTCCACCGCCAGCACCACGACAGGCGCGGACCGCGGCGAAGGCTGGGGCGAGGGAGCGGGGGGCCGCTCGCGCCGGGAGAAGAGGAGCAGGATCGCGACCAGGAGCCCGAGGGCCGCCGCCGCCGCGAAGACGCGGCGGAGCGCGCGCCGCGGCAGTTTGCCCGCGCGTGCGAACGCGAGAGCGAGGAAACCGAGGCGCACCGCGGCCGCGAGGAAGAGCGCGACCACGCCGATGGGGATCGCCCAGAGCAGGGTCCGGGCCGAGACCTCGCGGGCCAGGCTGTACGTCCCGCCGATCCACAGCGCGAAGATGAGGAGAGCCGACACCATGCCGGCCGTCGTCGCGGCGACGCCCGGGGTGCGAGCGCGCGATGCGAACGCGGCCAGGGCCAGCGCGAGGAGGGCGGCCGGCAGGAGGTCCGCGACGAAGACGTGCGCGAGAAGAGAGACGGCGGCCGCCGCCGAGAGGGCGAACCCCGGCTCCGAGGCCTCCACGGCGGCCAGCGCGGCGAGCGCCGCGGAGAACGCTCCCAGCAGGATCGCCATCAGAAACGCCCCGCCCCGCCACTCGAACACCGGCCGGAAGAGAAGCCGGTCGACTCCGGCGTCGAGGTACCCCAGCTCGCGGAGCCGGGATCGGGCTTCGTCGAGCGTTGGACGGCCCGACGCGGTCAAGAGCGGCGATCCCGCACGACGCGCGCGAGGTCCGCCAGGACTTCCCCCCGGCGGCCGATGGGTTGGAGGGCCTCCACGGCCGCCGCGAGCAGCTCCTCCACGAGGCGGTGCGCGGAGTCGGTGCCGAGCACCGAGGCGAAGTTCGCTCGATGGCCCTCCCGCGCGGGGTTCTTCCCCATCGCCGTCGGATCGCCCTCGTGGTCGAGGAGATCGTCGGTGATCTGGAAGGCGAGACCGAGGTTGCGGGCATAGAGCGTCAGCGCCGAAAGCGTGCGCTCCCCCGCTCCGCCCGCCAGCGCGCCGCCCCGCACGGCGGCGACGAAGAGCGCTCCCGTCTTGCGGGCATGGATGGACTCGAGGTCGTCGAGCGCCAGCCGAGACGGATCGGCCGCGAGGTCGGCCGCCTGGCCGGCGCTGCAGCCCTCCGCGCCCACGGCCCGGGCGAGCTCACCGAGAATCCGCGAAGCGAGGGCGCGGGAGAGAGCCTCGTCCGACGCGACGACCTCGAACGCGCGCGCGAGGAGGGAGACCGAGGCCAGCTCCGCCGTAGCGACGCCCCAGCTCAGGTGCAGCGCCGGCAACCCGCGCCGCCGCGGAGCGTCGTCCATCGACGGCAGATCGTCCAGCACGAGCGAGGCGGCGTGCAGATACTCCACGGCCACGGCGACCGGCATCGCGGCCGCCCGGGAGGCCTTCGTGATGTCGCCCGCGGCCAGCGCGGCCAGCGGCCGCAGGCGCTTCCCGGGCGAAAGGGCCGCGTCGGCGATCGCCTGCGTGAGATTCTCGGCCCGCGGCGCCGGGGCGGCAGATGGGCCGCGAGCGCCTCTTCGAGCCCGGGGCGGGCCGCGGCCGCGAAGCGATCAAAGGCGAACGCGCCGGCCGCCCCGGCGGGGACCGTCAGAAGTGGTGTCCCCGCTTCCTAGCTCTTGAAGCTGGCCAGCGCCTCCGACTCCGATTCGTAGACGTCGAAGACGGTGATCAGCTGGGTCACCGTGAGCACGTCGTTGATCTTCGGAGGGAGGTGGAGGAGCTTCAACTTTCCGCCCTTGTTCGTCACGGAGGTGTAGCAGCCGACGAGCTCGCCGATGCCCGACGAGTCGATCGTCGTCACTTCCTTCATGTCGACGAGGATGGTCTTCTTGCCCGAGTCGACGAGCTTGTTGATCGTTTCGCGCAACTGCACGTCCCCGGAGCCGATGGTGATCTTGCCCTTGAGCTCGACGACCTGCACGCCGCCGGACTCTCGCACGTTCGTCTTCATGCTGGGTTCTCCTCCTTCTCTTTTATCCTGCCGAGATTCTTTTTCAAAACGATTTCCATCCCGCCCCGGGGGTGCCGCTGGAAACGCACGTCGTCCATGAACGTCTTCATGTAGAAGATTCCCCGGCCCGAAGTCTTGAGTCGGTTCTCGGGAGCCAGGGGGTCTTCCACCGCGCCGGGATCGAACCCTTCGCCCTCATCCCGGATCGAGATCACCAGCGTGTCGGCCACGACGTCCATCTCGAGGTGCACGTGCTTGGATTGATCCTGCCGATTGCCGTGCTTGATGGCGTTGGCCACGGCTTCGCGCACGGCCATGAGAATCCAGTGCCGGGTCTCCTCCGCGACGTCGCGGCCCTCGAGAAGCCGGCCGCAAAGGTGCTGCACCATTTCGATGTTCTCGAAACGGCTGGAAAGCGACATCCGGATCGGGCCGGCTTTGGCTGACGGTCGAGGCGCGTTCATTCACGAGCTTCAAAAGCCCGGCGGATCTTATCGAAAAGCCGGCGCCGAAAGGAACCAAACGCAGCGTGCTACCCTCGGCCATGCTCCGGAAACGCCTGTTCCGCGCGGCCGGAATTGCGTTCCTGGCGGTCGCGGCCGCCGGTTTCGCCGACCTCCTGCCCGACCGGATGGCCGAGGTCTCCCGGAGCGTCGAGGAGGTCCGGGGGCGCAAGTTCGCCCGTCCCGTCCCGGCCTCGAAGCTCGAGAAAGCCGAGGCGCGCCGCATCCTCCGCGAGAAGATCGTCGAGGGACTCCCGGTGCCTCCCGAGGAGGCATTCGCGTCGTATGCGGCCCTCGGGTTCATCGAGAACTCCCCGAAAATGCTCGACACGCTTCTGGATTTCTACGCCGGCCAGGTCGTGGCCTTCTACGACCCTGTGCCCCGGCGGTTCTTCGTCGTCGAAGGCGCCGAGGAGCTCGCCGGAGACGACTCCGGAGGGGTCGCGAGCAACCTCATCTACTCCCACGAGCTCACCCACGCCCTGCAGGACGAGAACCTGCGGCTGGCCGATCGCGTCCAGGCTCTCCGGGAAGACTCCGATCGGGGGCTCGCGCTTCAGAGCCTTCTCGAGGGGGAGGCCACACTCGTGATGATCCGCGTCGCGCTCCAGGAGATCCCGGGCGCGACGGACCAGGTCGAGGAGCAGATGGCCCCGCTGCTCGCCGCGGGAGCCCTCGAGCGCAGCAACGTTCCGGCCGGCGTCCCGGAGTTCTTCATCGACCAGCTGTTCTTCCCGTACGCCGAGGGGCTCCGGTTCGTCCGGGCGGCGGTGAAGAAAGGCGGCTGGGCCGAAATCGACCGGATGTGGCGCAATCCTCCGGAATCGACGGCGGAGATCCTCCACGGGTCTCCGTATCCCTCGCCGGCGCACAACCTGCTGCCGGCGAACCTCGCGGCCATCGCGCCGGGGCAGCGGCTCATCTACACCGACACGATCGGAGAGTGGGCGATCCGCTTCCTCCTGGCCCGCGCACTGCCCGCGGAAGAGGCCGCGGCCGCGGCCAGCGGATGGCGAGGAGATCGCGTCGCGTACTACGTGCCGGGCTCGCGTCCGATGAGCTATTTCTGGCGCGTGCGATTCGACGGCCCCGCGGCCGCGACGCGCTTCGAAGCGGCGCTCAGGAAGGCGCGGGAGAAGCGGCCGGTCGCCACGCCCGAAACGATCCAGCGGGAGGGCGCCGACGTCGTAATCACCGCCGGATTGCCGGAGAAGATCGCAGAACGTTGAGTGTGAGCGTCCCGAGTTGAGCGTGAAGAGCGCGGCAGTCCCACACGCTCAACGCTCAACTCTTGACTCTCAACCAAGAAAAACCGGGAGGCCGTTGCCAGCCTCCCGGTCTCCCGACGAAGCGAAACTCGTTCTAGCGCTGTTTCCGCCGGAGCGTGAGCGCCGCGCCGAGGCCGAGGCAGAGAACGCCGAGGGCGCCCGCCATCGGAGCCTGGCTCGCGGTTTTCGGGAGGCTGGCCGCCATGGCCTGCTGCGCCGCCGCCGCGTCGGCCGCCGCCTTCGCCGCCGCCGCTTCCGCATCCGCCCGGGCCTTCGCGTCCGCCGCGGCCCTGTCCGCCGCCGCCTTCTCGGCCGCCGCTCGGTCCGCCGCGGCCTTGTCCGCCGCCGCCTTCGCCGCCGCCGCCTTGGCGGCTTCGTCGCTCGCGCTCGCGCCCGCGAGCTCCTGCGACGTGCCCGTCGCCGTGCCCGTGTGCACGATGGTGGCGTTCAGCTTCATGTTCGTCTGGAGGTCATCCGGACGAAGAGGCGCATTGTTGATCCAGAACCGGAAACCGGCCGGCGTGTTGTAGGAGTGGATGCCGTCGGCTTCCTTGACGTAGACCAGCGCGCCCGCGTGCTTGATGTACGTCGCGTCGCGGAGCTCTTTGCTCTGGACCACGACCGGCGTGTTCACCGTCCGGACGGCGGCCGTGATGTGCATCCCGGGCCGCAGCTCCTTGATCGAGACGCTCCGGCCGTCGACGTCGACCTTGAAGTCCGGCGGCACGTCGAACTGGCGGGACACGCCGCTCGAGTCGCGGATGACGAGAGTGTTGTCCCAGACGCCGACCACCGTGCCGTTCTGAATGTTGAGAGTGGTCTGCGCCGAAGCCGCGGGCGCGATGAGCGCCACGGCCGCGACGAGGACCACCATGGTGAGAATCGACCGCTTCGTCATTCTGATCCTCCTCCTTCGAAAAAAATCACAAGGCCCCGCCCGCAAGATCGAGCCGAAATTGATGGATGTCGCCCCGCCCGGGTCTAAGGCGCCGGCATTCTCCTTTCTGCCACCCTCGGGACGTCGGGGTCGAGCGCCGCGCGCACGATGTAGCGCTTCGGCGCGTTACCGATGTAGTAGAACGGGTAGCAGGTCACGAGAGTCAGCGTGGGGACGTCCGTCGGAGCCAGGACGTCGACGCGGTCGGGCGACACGATCGTGATGCTCTCGATCCGATAGGAATCGGTCCTCTCCAGCGACTCGAGCTCGAGGACGTCGCCCGCGGAGACGTCCTTGAGACCGCGGAAGAATCCGTCGCGGTGACCGGCGATTCCCACGTTGCCGGCGAAGCCCGGCCGGGGCGTGCCTTCGATGTGCCCGACGCCGCGGTTGAGCGAAAGCTCGTCGGTGCCCGCGAGAACGGGCACTTCGAGCTCGATCCTCGGGATGCGCAGGATGGCGAGGGGCGCCGCCGCGAAATGCTGCGAAAAGCTGGCGTCGAATCCGCGGACGCGCTCGGGGGACCACAGCGTCCGGTCCGGCGAGCCGACGTCAGAGAGCGCATGCGGGGTACCCCCGACGGCCTCGACGGCTTCGACGACGGCCGGCGCGGCCGGGGACGCGACCGGCGGTCGGGCCACCGGGGCCTCGACCCGCGCGCGGGCGGCCTGGAAATCGGAGAGTGCGGCCTTCCGGCCGAGGGCGGCGTCGACGCGGACGCCCAGGAACAAGAGGATCAAGGCGACGCCCGCGCAGTAGAGCGCGATCTCGAGGCGGCGCAGCACCGCCCGACTACCCCCGGCCTTTGCCTGTCCGGAAGGCGATGGATCAACCATGCTTCGTTGTTCGGGATTTAAATATCGCTGGCTGAAGGGTCTGTCAACCGACGGTCGATCCCAGGCCGCCCAGGGCGCCCTTGCCCGGCTCGCTCACGACCCGGTTCCGGCCCGCCCGCTTCGCCCGGTAGAGCGCGCCATCCGCGTCCGCGACCAGAGCCTCGGGCGACGAGACGGCGCCCGGGGAGACCGTCGCGACTCCCAGGCTGATCGTCACGACCCCCTTCGGCGCCTTCGGATGCCGGGTGGCCATCGTCTCCACCCGGGCTCGCAGAACCTCGGCCACCGCCTCGGCCCCCCGAAGAGGCGTCGAGGGCAGGATCGCCGCGAACTCTTCTCCGCCGTACCGGGCCAGCAGGTCGCCCGGCCGGGTCAACGCCCCGCGGATCTCGGACGCGACCCGCCGCAGGCACTGGTCTCCGATCTGGTGGCCGTAAGCGTCGTTGAAGTCCTTGAAGTAGTCGATGTCGATCATCACCAGGGAGAGCGCCAACCCGTCGCGCGACGCGCGCCTCCACTCCCGGGCCAGCGTTTCTTCGAAGCGCCGGCGGTTGGCGATGCCTGTGAGCGCGTCCAGCTCGGAGAGGTTCTGGAGCTTCGCGTTCGCCTCCTCGAGCTGCAACGTGCGCTCCCCCACCTGCCGCTCAAGCTCGCCCTCCCGCGCCCGCGCCCGCGCGGCGCGCACGCGCGAGGCGCCGTAGCCCGAGAGCGCGAGACCCACGGCGCACAGACCGTAGAACCAGGGCGTGTCCCGAAAACGCGGCCTCAGACGGAAATGCGCGCTCGCTCCGGTCTCGTTCCAGACGCCGTCGTTGTTGCATGCGATGACGCGAAACGTGTACCAGCCCGGAGGGATGTTCGTGTAGAACGCCGTGCGCCGCGTGCCGGCGTCGACCCATTCCGAATCGAAGCCTTCGAGGATGTAGCGGAACCGGACGCGCTCGGGATCCACGAAGGACAGGCCTGTGTAGTGGAACTCGAGATCGCCGCGGCCGGGCGAGAGCTCCACCGGGCCCGACGTCGAGACGATTCCCCGATCCACCCGCATCTCCTCGATGACGACCGGCGGCGGCGCGGCGTTCGTCTTGATCCGGTCGGGGTCGATCACGACCGCGCCCTCGATCGTCGGGAACCACAGGCGTCCATCGCGCGCCTTCCAGCCCGCCGGCTGCGTGAACCCGCTGCACTCGGCCGACCGCATGCCGTCCGCCCGTCCGTAGGAGATCGACGTCACGGAAGCGCGTGTCCCCGCGGCGAACTCTTCGAGCTGCCGGCGGGGCACCTCGAAGATCCCGCGGCTGCAGCTCATCCAGAGGTTGCCCCGGCCGTCTTCCAGGATCTGGTACTGCACGTCGTCGAAGAGGCCGTCCCGGCGAGTGACGTGCTTGAATTTTCCGTCGCGGAGCCGGTTGAGGCCGCCGCCGTCGGTTCCGATCCAGAGGCAGCCGTCGGAGTCTTCGTACAGGGAGAGGACGGTGTCGTCGGAGAGGCCGTCCTTGCGTGTCAGCGCCGTGAATTTTCCGTCAACGAAACGGTTGAGGCCGCCGTTTTCGGTCCCGATCCACAGCGTCCCCTCCCGGTCTTCGGCGATCGCCAGCACCGTCTCCGAAGAGAGCCCCTCGGAGCGGCCGTAGACCTGGAACTTCCCGTCGCGCACGGCCACGAGGCCGCCGGCGTCCGTGCCGACCCAGAGCGTGCCGGCGCGATCCCGATACATACAGCGGACGATGTCGCTCGGAAGGCCGTCCTTCTTGCGGAAGGCGCGAAACGTTCCGCCGTCCCGCTCGCTGAGGCCGTCCCCCCAGGTGCCGACCCAGAGGCGATCCTGTCCGTCTTCGGAGATGGAGCGGACGAAATCCCCGGAAAGCCCGTCTTTCGTCGTGAAGGACGAAAACTTCCCGTCCTGGAACCGATTGATGCCGGCTCCCCGCGTGCCCAGCCAGATCGCGCCCTCGCGGTCCTCGTAGATCGTGCGGACACGGTCGCTCGAGAGGCCCTCCTTGTGCGTGTAGGACGTGAACTTGCCATCCTTGAGACGGTTGAGGCCCCCCGTCACCGTGCCGATCCAGAGACTGCCCTCGACGTCCTCCCGAATGGCGAGGACGGTATCGTCGGAGAGGCCTTCGGCCGGCGTGAACGCCGAGAAACGGCCCTCGGAATAGCGCGCGAGGCCGCCGCCCCGCGTCCCGATCCAGAGGTTGCCGTCGCGGTCTTCCTGCAGCGTCTCGATGGTGTCGCTCGAAAGGCCGTCTTTCCGGGTGAACGCCTCGAAGCGGTTTCGGCGGCGCCGCACGAGACCGCCGCCGTCGGTCCCGATCCAGAGCTCGCCGTTCGCGTCGACCAGAAGCGCCTGGACGATGTCGGCCGGAAACCCGTTGGCCGTGCCGTACACCTCGAACTTCCCGTCACGGAGCCGGTTCAGTCCGCCGCCGTCGGTCGCGATCCAGAGGCTGCCCTCCCGATCCTCCTGGATCGCCCAGAGGCCCCCGCGCGACAGACCGTCGGCCGGGCCGTAGGTCGTCAGCTTGCCGTTCTCGAGACGATTCAGGCCGGCGCTCGTGCCGATCCAGAGCGCGCCGGTCCGGTCCTGCGCGATCGAGAGCACCCGGTTGTTCGACAGCCCTTCTCGCGTCGTCCAGGATTTGATCCGGCCGTCGCGGAACTGGTGGAGACCTCCCCACGTGCCGACCCAGAAAACTCCCTCGCGATCCTGGAAGAGGACCTGGACGTTGCTGTTCTGCAAGCCCGGCGTGTTGCCCTTGTCGAAGACAGTGAACTGGACGCCGTCGAACCGCACCAGCCCGCGCTCGGTGCCCAGCCAGAGATAGCCGTCGCGCGTCTGGAGGATCGACTGGACCGAGTTCTGCGGAAGGCCGGCGTCGGTCTTCCAGACCTGGTGCGCGTACTGGGTGATCGACTTCGACGGGTCGAGGGCGGTCGCGCGCGCCGCGTACCCGGCGACGGCACAGGCCACGGCCAGGGCAGCCCCTCGCACGCGATGCATGCGCGATTTTACCAGCCCGGCGTTTTGTCCCTTTAAAAGCCGGGGATCGACCGGAGGGCCAGGGGGATGATCACGAACATCTGGATCGCGTCGAAGACGCCGTGCGCCATGACGCAGGGCAGCACGTTCCGGTAGAGGGCGAACGTGACCGCGAGCACAGCGGCGATCACGAGAATGCCGACGAGCACGAGGGGCTGGCCGTACGCTCCGTGGGCGGCCGTAAACATGAGGGTCGCCGCCACCGGGCCCACGCGCGGCTGGAGAAAGCCCCGGAAGAAGAGCTCCTCGACGATCATCGCGGAGAGAACGATCAACGCCTTGACCCACACCGGCTGAGCGACGAGCCAGACGATCATGGGAGAGACGGAGGCTTCGGCCGGCCCGCCCCGTTCCTTCGGCGAGAGGACGTAGCTGATGCCGAGAATCACGGCCGCCGTCAGGATCGTCAGGACCCATCCCACGAGCCCGATCCCGGCCCCGACCGCGAGATCGTGAGCGGGCCGGTCGCTGCGGAGGCTCAGGAAATTCGATATGGACCGGCGGCCCGAGAGCGCGTAGTAGAAGATCAGGAAGAGCACCAGCGTCGCGTGGACGGCGAAGACCGACACGAGCGACAGCTCCCGGGCGTTGGCTTCCGCGCCGACGAGCGCGCCGGCGAACGGAATCGCGACCACCAGCACGAGAACGGCGCCCAGCAGCCCCATCGCGAGCGCACGCCGGCCGGGCTCGGCGAAACCGTCTTCGGCGAAGACCGCGCGCGAGCGCGCCTGCACGAAGCACAGCAGAATGCCGAGGCTTCCGGCCACGACCAGCAGCACGAAGTTGACGGAGGTCATCGTTTCACCGCGACAAGGCAGAAAAAGGACGAGATGAGTGAGCGGCGCAGGATAGCGTAACCGGCTTCTCCGGCAAAGCCGGGGACGATTTCGACTGGACGACGGCCGACATCCGGGGGAGGATCCCCGACGTGCCGCCCGCTCTCGAACGACCCTCCGCTCTATCGATCCGCGACCTGTCGAAGAGCTTCGGCGACCGCCGGGCCCTCGACGGCGTCTCGCTGGAGCTCGCCGGCGGAGAGGTGCTCGGTCTCCTCGGCCCGAACGGCGCCGGCAAGACGACCGTCGTCCGATCCGTTGCCGGCCGCGCCGAGCCGGACGGGGGCCACGTCTCGATCCTGGGGTTTTCGCCGTCGGACGACGGAGCGCGGTCGGCGCGGGGATGGGTCCCGCAGGAAATCGCCCTCTACCCCCTGCTTTCCCCCCGCGAGAACCTCTGGACCTTCGGGCGCTACCAGGGCCTCGCCGGAGCGGCCCTTCAGACCGCGATTCGCGACAGCCTGTCCTGGATCGGCCTTTCCGACCGCGCCAACGACAAGACCGACCGGCTGTCCGGCGGAATGAAGCGGCGCCTCAACATCGCCGCCGGCACGATCCACGGCCCCCGCGTGCTTCTCCTCGACGAGCCGACCGTCGGCGTAGACCCGCAGTCGCGCGAGCGCATCTACGGCATGATCGGAGAGCTCAAGTCGCGCGGCGTGGCCCTTCTCTACACGACTCACTACATGGAGGAGGCCGAGCGCCTCTGCGACCGCATCGCGATCATCGACCACGGCAAGATCATCGACGAAGGAACCAAGGACGAGCTGGTGCGCCGGACGCTCGGCGCGGGCCAGGCGCTCGTGATCGACGCGGCCGTCCCGATCCCGGCGGCGCTCAAGGCCGAGCTCGAGTCCCGGAAGGCGCGCGTGGAGGGCGAACGCGTGCTGCTGACGGTGACGGAGCCGGCCGAGGAGATCCGACGGATCCTCGAGTCTTTCCACGCCCACCGCGCCGCCGTGCGCGATCTCACGCTCAAGAGCCCGACCCTCGAGCAGGTCTTCCTCCAGCTGACCGGACGGGAGCTGCGGGAGTGAGCGCGATTCTGGCCGTCGCGAAGAACCGGCTTCTCAACCTCCGGCGCGACCGCGCGGCGTTCGTTCTCGCATTCGTGCTTCCCGTCGCGTTCTTCTCGATCTTCGCGGGCATCTTTTCGGGCTCGAGCCGCGCCGCCACGCGCCGGATCGCCGTCCTCGTCGTGGACGAGGACGCGACCGAGAGCTCGGGACGATTCGTCGAAGGGCTCAAGCGCGAGACCGGCCTGGACGTGAAGACGGCCGCCCCGGCGGAGAAGGGGCAAGCCGCCGGTGCGCCCGTGCTTTTCACAGCCGCGACCGCCGAGGCCGCCGTCCGCCGCGGCGACGCTCCCGTGGCCGTCATCGTTCCGAAGGGCTTCGGCGCGCGGCCCATCGCGTTCGGGCCCAGTGCGGATGCCGAGCCTCCGAAAGTCACCGTTCTCGCGGACAGCGCCGATCCCATCGCTCCCCAGGTGCTCGGGGGCCTCATCCAAAAGGTCGTGATGACCTCCATGCCGCAGTCGATGGCGCGCGCCGGCATGGACGAGGTCGACAAATGGAGCGGCGGCCTGACGCCGGAGCAGAAGGCGCGCATGGAGGAGGCACTGCGCTCGATCGGCGCGCCGTCCCCTCCCGGCCAGCCGGCGCCTCCGGAAGCCTCGGGCGGGCTCGTGCGCGTCGAAACGCGCGACGTGGTCGGAGAGACGAAGGCGAATCCGACCGTCGCCTTCTACGCCGCCGGGTTCGGCGTGATGTTCCTGCTCTTCTCGGCCGCCGGCGCGGGCGGCGCGCTCATCGAGGAGGCCGAGAGCGGCACTCTCGACCGCATCCTCGCGACGAAGGTCGACATGACACGCCTGCTGCTCGGCAAGCTCGTCTATCTGGCCGGCGTGGGCGTCGTGCAGCTCACTCTCATGTTCGTGTGGGGCGCGCTGGTCTTCGGCATCGACCTCGCGGGCCACTGGCAGGGCTTCCTCATCATGACCCTCGCGACCGCGATCGCATCCTCGACCTTCGGTCTCATGCTCGCTTCGGTGTCGCGCTCGCGCATGCAGCTCGTGGCCATCTCGAACCTCGCGATCCTGCTCATGTCGGCCCTCGGCGGCAGCATGTATCCCCGATTCCTGATGCCCGAAAAGATGCAGAAGATCGGCCTCCTGACCCTCAATGCCTGGGCGATCGACGGTTTCCAGAAGATCTTCTGGCGCGACGAGCCCGTGCGGGCGGTTTTGCCGCAGGTGGCTGTTCTCATTGGTGTTGGCGTCGTCTTTTTCCTGATCGCCCGGAAGATGGCCGAGAGGTGGGAAGCGGCTTGACCCGGAAGACAGGGTGAGTGCGCGGCGATGAGGCGACAGCGAGATTCTCGCTACTCGTACTCCCTCTCCCCCACCGTGAGCCTCTCCAGGTAGATCGTCTCGCACGAGCTGGGACCCTCGTCCTCGCGCGAGGTGCTGGTGCCCCAGTGGAATCCGGAGTCGTCGACGCCGTCGATGTCGACCAGAAAACCCTGGAGGCGGACGAGGTCGCCCTTTCTCACGGCGCGGACGGCGCGCTTCAGGCGGCCGGTGCGCGGGAAGACGTGGACGTTGGCGGTGTGGGAAACGATGGTGCCGCGGTCGAGCGAGAGGTCTTTCGTCCTCCAGAAGAAGAAGCGCGTGAACTGCGAGAACGACAGCCGCCCCGCGTAAGGCGGGGCGAGGATGGGCCCCCAGGCGAGAGCGAGATCCTCGGGCAGGAGCGCGCCCTCGCGGCCCCACCGGTAGGCCCGGGCGGACATGACTCGCGCCGATTGATCGAACGCGAACCGAGGCGTGACCCGATAGATGCGGCCGCCCACGCGCCGATCGAACGGGCGTTCGTCTGTCGGCGCCTGAACGGGATCACTCGCCGGGTCGGGGATCGGCGCGGACCGATGTCGCAGGAGCGCCAGCGACAGCGGGTTCCGAAATAGGAACAGCCCGAGAAAGACCGCCCCCAGGAGAGCCGCTGTCCGACTTCGCATGCTGCGACAAATTGTCCTCGACCGAGTTCCGTTTCCCAAGCTCCGTCCGCCGGGGCTGGGTCATAATCCGCGCTTTCCCGACTCGTGGTTCGACCCCGAACAACAATGAAGGAGACACGGATGCGAAAGCCGTTGTCCATACTCGCGTCGGTCCTCACCCTCGGCCTGGCGCTCGGACTCGCTCCGTCCGCCGCCGCTCAGGGCGCCGCGAAGGACACGAAGAAGCCCGACCCGGCCGCCGACATCAACAAGCCGAGGCCCGACGCGCGGAAAATCTCCTTCACCACCAGCGAGGCGACCTGGTCCTCGGTCGACGTTTCGCCCGACGGGCAGACGCTCGTCTGCGACATCCTCGGGGACATCTACACGCTCCCGATCTCGGGAGGCGCCGCGAAGACGATCACGTCGGGGCCCGCCTACGACACGCAGCCGCGCTTCTCCCCCGACGGAAAAACGATCGCGTTCACGAGCGACCGGAGCGGCATCGAGAACATCTGGCTCATGGGGCCGGACGGGAAGAATCCGCAGGCTCTCACGACCGAGAAGGACTCGTACGTGCGCAGCCCGTCGTGGACTCCCGACGGCCGCTACGTCCTGGCCCGCAGGGAGGACGGCAAGCGCGCCGGGATCCCGCCCGTGGAGCTCTGGATGTTCCACCGGGAAGGCGGCGGCGCCGGCATCAAGCTGACGGCCGGCGACGATCTCTCGAACGCGGGCGGCGCCGTGGTGTCGCGCGACGGCAAGTCGGTCTACTTCTCGGCGCGCCTGCGCAAGTTCAACTACACGCCCAATCTCAGCGACGGTCTCTGGCAGATCTGGCGCTACGACCGCGATCTCGCGGAGACGTTCCCGGTGGCCGGCGGCTTCGGCGGCGCCGCGCGTCCCGCGCTCTCGCCGGACGGCAAGACCCTGACCTTCGTCTCCCGGCGCGACGACGACACCTGCCTCGTCGCCCGCGACCTCGCGTCGGGAAGCGAACGGATCCTGGCGCGCGGAGTGACGCGGGACGAGATGGAAGGCTTCGCGCAGATGGACCTCTGGCCCGGCTACGCCTTCACGCCCGACGGGAAATCCCTCGTCTTCTCGAACCACGGGAAGCTCGCGCGGCTGGAGGTCGCCACGGGAGCGCTCGGCGACATCCCGTTCACGGCCGAGGTGCAGCAGTTCGCCGCTCCTCGCGTCGCCTGGCAGGAAAAGATGGACATGGGGCCTGTGAAGGCGAAGATCCTGCGCTGGCCGAGCCAGTCGCCGGATGGCCGCTGGATCGCCTTCGAGGCGTTCGGTCGGGTTTGGCTGCAGGAAATATCCGGCGGAAAGACGGCCGGTGCGCCGCGCCGCCTGACGCGCGACGACGCATCCCTGCCGAAGCGCGAGTACGCGCCGACCTTCAGCGCGGACGGCCGCTGGATCGCGTACGTCTCCTGGAGCGACGCCGAGGGCGGGCACGTCTGGAAGGCGGAGGCCGCGCCGGGCGCCTCACCGGTGCGGATCACGAAGTCTCCCGGCCACTATGCCAATCCCGCGTGGTCACCCGGCGGGGACCGGCTGGCGCTTCTCAAGGGCTCCGGACTGGAGTTCCGCGGCCGCCAGCCCGAGGAAGAAGAGTTCTTCGAGATCGTCCTCCTCGATCCGGTGAGCGGCGATCTGGCGCCGGTGACCACCGTCAAGCTCGCGCAGGCGCTCAAGTTCCACCCGCAGGTCTTCTGGAGCGCCGACGGCACGCGCCTCTACTTCCGCAGCCCCGTCGAGCCGAAGAAGCCCACCGACGACCCCAAGAACGATCTCGTGGCGGTGCGTCTCGACGGCACCGACACGCGGCGGCTGCTCCGCTTTCCGGCGGTCGCCGACATCGTTCCCTCCCCCGACGGAACCTGGGTCGCCTTCACCTCGCGCGACAACGTCTACGTCACGGCGCTCCCGGGAGTCCTCACGAAGGAACCGCCGGAAGTCGGCCTGAAGGAAGGCGCCGTGCCCGTCTATCGCCTCTCGGACGATGCCGGCGGCTACGTGCTCTGGGCCGACGGCGGGAAGACGCTGACCTGGGCGCTCGGCCCCACGTTCTACCGGCTGCCGCTCGCGAGCGCCATCGAGTTCGCACGCGCCGAACGGAAAAAGGCCGAGGACAAGGCGAAGAAGGAAACCGCGGCGAAGGCGGCCGCGGCGGCGGCCGAGAAGCCCGCGGACAAGGAAGACAAGGAGCAGGAAAAAGTCGAACAGGCTCGCGTGCCGAAGGCCGAGACGATTCCGATCGCTCTCTCGATGCCGCGTCCCGCGCCTCAGGGCTCGTGGCTTCTCCGCGGCGCACGGGTCGTCACGATGAAGGGCGAGGAGGTTCTCGAGAACGCGGATGTCTTCGTCACCGGCAACCGGATCACGGCCGTCGGCCCATCGGGCAGCGTCACGGTTCCCGCCGGGACGCAGTCGTTCGACGGCGCGGGCAAGACGGTGATCCCCGGCCTGATCGATACCCACGCGCACCTCCACTACTCGGCGTTCGAGCTCTTTCCCGAGGCCAAGTGGGAGTACCTCGCGAACCTCGCCTACGGCGTGACGACGGTCTACGACCCGTCGGCGCCGTCGCTCGACGTCTTCGCCCAGGGCGAGCAGGTCGAGGCGGGGCTGATGGTCGGGCCGCGCATCTACTCCTCGGGAGACGTGCTGTACGGCGGCCAGCAGGAGGACATCTTCGCCGAGGTCAACAACCTCCTGGACGCGAAGCACCAGGTGCGGCGCATGAAGGCCTACGGCGCGCGGATGATCAAGGTCTACCAGCAGCCCCGGCGCTCGCAGCGGATCTACTTCGCCGAGGCCTGCCGCGACGAGAAGATGCTCCTCACCGCGGAGGGCGCGGGCGAGCTCCAGACCGACATGACGATGGCGCTCGATGGCTACACCGCGTTCGAGCACGCCCTGCCCGTGCGTCTCTTCAAGGACATCGTGGACTTCACCGCGAAGTCGCAGACCTTCTACACGCCGACGCTCCTCGTCGCCTACGGCGGCCCCTGGGGTGAGGAGTACTACTGGCAGACCGCGAATCCGCACGACGATCCCAAGCTCAACCGCTTCGTGCCGCACGACCTCATCGACGCGAAGGGACGGCGCTACCCGTGGATCTGGCCTTCCGAGTATCACTTCCCGACGGTCGCGGAGGGCGCCGCAGCGGTTCTGCGCGCCGGCGGCAACGTCTCGCTCGGAGCGCACGGCCAGCTGCAGGGCCTGGGTCCGCACTGGGAGCTCTGGGCGCTTGCTGGTGAAGGAGGGGCCGGCGAGGGCGGCGCGAAGAAGAGAACGGCCATGACGCCGATGGAAGCGCTCCGCGCCTCGACGATCCTGGGGGCGGACAAGCTCGGCTTCTCGCCCGACCTGGGCTCGCTCGAAGCGGGCAAGCTCGCCGACTTCATGGTCCTCGACGCGAATCCCCTCGACGACATCCACAACTCGGTGAAGATCCGCTGGGTCGTGAAAAACGGCGAGGTCTGGGAGGCCGAGACGATGAAGAAGCTCTGGCCGAGCGAGGAGCCGCCGCCGTCCTTTTTCTGGAAGGCGAAAGAGGCGGCGAAACCGGCCCTGCGGTAGTGTGGGGCGCGAAGAAGCCGTGCCCTTCGAGCTGAAGATCGTTTCCGGCGAAGCCTTCGCCCGCATCCGCGGCTGGGGCAAGGAAGAATTCGCTTCGACGCTCGCCTCGATGCGGTCGGTCGCCGAAGATCCTCGCCTTTTGCCGGACATGCCCGTCCTCATGGACGCGCGGGAGCTCGACTACCTGGCCACGCCGCCGGAGGTCTCGAGCCTCGCGGCCCCGGATGCGATGCCGACGCTCTTCGGAAGACACCGCCTCGCGATTCTGGTCCGCCGCGGCGCCCAGTTCGGCATCGCCCGGGTCTTCGCCGCGAAGGCCGAGTCCGCGGGTGCGCAGGTCGAAGTCTTCGCCGAGGAGGATCTCGCGCTCGCCTGGCTGAAGCGCGAGCGCTGAAACCGACCGTGCGGCCGAAAGGACCACGATGAAACGGCTCCTGAAGTGGATCTTTCTGCTCGTCGGCGGCGCGATCGGCGCCGTGTTCGGGATCCTCTTGCTGCGGGCGTTCGACTCGCGCAACCAGCCGCCGTTGAAGCCCTGGCACGAGCCGCTCAAGACCGAGGCGCGCGCGAAGGACCTGCCCGACACGGCGACGCTCGCCGACTACCTGCGCATCGAGGACGCCGCGTTTCGCGAGATGAATGAAAAAGTGATTCCGGAGACGCCGCAGGCCGACCGCCTGCCCGCCAACCGCTACTGGGCGGAGAGCCCGATCAACCCGGAGCGATTCGCGAAGAACTGGAACCGAACCTTCGAGCTCTCCCCCGACGGCGAGACGCGCGGCGGCGCCCTCCTCATCCACGGCCTCTCGGACGCCCCGTACAGCGTCAAGGCCGACGCCGAAGAGCTGCGGAGACTCGGCTACTACGCCCTCGTCCTCCGCATGCCCGGCCATGGCACCGTGCCCGGGGATCTCACGAAGGCGCGCTGGGAGGACTGGCGCGCGGCGGTCCGCCTGGGGGCGCGGCACGTGCGCCAGAAGATCGGAGCCGGGAAGCCCTTCGTCCTCGCCGGCTATTCGAATGGTGGCGCGCTGTCGGTCCAGTACGGACTGGACTCCTCGGCTCCGGGCTCGACGCTTCCGAAGCCCGACCGCATCATCCTCTTCTCGCCGATGATCGGCGTCTCGCCGTTCGCCGTCCTCGCGAGAGTCGTGTCGTGGATCGGAGCGATCCCGTACTTCGAGCAGTCGCGCTGGACGGACATCCAGCCCGAATACATCCCCTTCAAGTACAACTCCTTCCCCGCGTTCGCCGGTCAGCAGACCGCGGTGCTGACTCGCAGGATCAACTGGGGCGTCCGGAGGGCCGCCGACTCGGGCGCCATCGCGCAGATGCCGCCGATCCTGGCGTTCGTCTCGCTCGTGGACTCGACCGTCATCACCTGGGCCACGATCGACCGCCTCTTCGCGTACCTGCCGGAGAACGGGAGCGAGCTCGTCCTCTACGACCTCAACCGCTCGGAGGTCGTGCAGTCGTTTCTCAAGCACAGCTACGACCAGCAGGTCACGGCGCTCTTCGCCAATGCGAGTCGGCCGTATCGCCTGACGCTCGTGACCAACTTGCGCCCCGACACCGACGACGTCCTGGCGAGAAGCGCGTCCCCCCGTTCCACGGCCGTGGAGGAGAAACCACTCGGCCTCGCCTGGCCGGACCAGCTCTTTTCGCTCTCCCACCTCGCCGTGCCGTTCGCTCCCAACGACCCGCTCTTCGGCATCGAGCCGGACATGAGCGTCGACTACGGGTGGCGGCTCGGACAGCTCGCGCCGCGGGGAGAGAAGGGCGTGCTCCAGGTCCCGATCGATCAGTTCATGCGGCTGAACTGCAACCCGTTTTTCTCCTACCAGCTCGAGAGGATGCGGCGCTTCGTCGCGAAGTAGCGCGGCGGACGGAGAATCAGCCCAGCCGCTCGAGAACGTATCGCCGGATGTCGAGGCTCGCGTCCTCCATCGGCGCGTAGTAGCCGAAACGGTGGACGCGCGAGGAGAGTCCGCGCTGGACCTCCTCGCAGATCGCCCAGTCCTGGCGGTTGATGAGGTCCCAGAACTCGACGGCGTCGGACGGGTCGAAGCCGGGCTTCTCCATCTCCGCCGCATCGAAGAGAAAATCGCAGAAGATCCGCGTCCGGTCGGCCGCCTCCGGCAGGAGGCGGAACGCCGCGACGTGCTCGGGCGAGAGCGAGAGAAACAGGTTCGGATAGACGAGCTCGCCCTTGTGCCGGGTCTTCTCCTGCTCCGAGAGATCCGGGAACAGCGCGCGGTCGGAAGTTCCGGAGCGCGTGAACGTGAACGCGCCGTCGCGGTGAGGAATGCCATGCTCCCAGTCGAGGCCCGCGCCGCCCTTTTCGCGGAACGCCGGAACGACCTCGCAGAGCTCGGGATGAACTCCCGCGCAGTGGTAGCACTCGTTGTAGTTCTCGGCGATGACCTTCCAGTTCGCGCGGACCTCGTAGACGATGCGGCGGGCGAGGCGCAGCCGGTCGAGCGGATATCGGCGCACCCTTTCCGGAACGGCGCCGAGGCACGGCTCGAGGCTTCGGGCGCGCGGCCCCGCGGGCCAGAGGTTCAGAAAGAAGAAGCCTCCCCACTCGGCGATCGCGCAGGCGTGCAGCGACAGGTCCTCGGCGCGGAGGGACGGATCCTGGTTCAGAAACGGCGCTCCGATGAGCTTGCCGTCGAGAGCGTACGTCCAGGAGTGATACGGACACCGGATGACGCCCGCGCCTGCGCTCGAAGTCGCCGCGCCGCCCCGAGGGGCGTGCGGTTCGCCGGCGGGCCCGTCCACCGCGCAGAGGCGGGCCCCCCGGTGGCGGCAGACGTTGTAGTGCGCCGCGAGCCGGCCCTCGCGCGTGCGCGCGAGCAGCAGGCTCTCGCCCAGCACCTCGAGCACCCGCACTCCCCCGGCCTCCGGAAGGTCCTCGGCGCGCCCCGCGCAGATCCACTCGCGCGAGAAGATCCGGTCGCGCTCTTTGGAGAAGATCTCCTCGGAGCGGTAGTACTCGCTCGGGAAGGGATTTCTCGAGCATCGATGGCGTTGAGTGTTGAGCGTTGAGCGTTGAGCGTGGGTTGAGGCGCATTCACGCTAAACACTCAACCCTCAACTCTCAACCTTTCCTCATTTCCCCTCGTGCCCGTAATACTCGTACGCCGACATCGGCTTCGAGTAGTCGACAGTCCACGTGCGGCCGTCCCTGGAGGTCTTGCCGAGGACGCGGGCCATCTCCCGGACGTGGATCGCGACGGAGCCGCAGCAGGAGCCGATGTAGTCGATTCCGAGGTCGCGGGCCTGCTGCGCCCAGTGCGCCATCTCGCGGCGCGAGAGCTGCAGCGGATCGAGCTCGAACGGGAAGGCTTCGAGGCTCGTGAAGTCCGGCTTGTCCGCGGGAGTGCGGTACGCGACCGGCTGGCACGCGAGGAATCCCGAAACGGCCTTGCGCATCTCTTCGATGAGCGGAAGCGTGTGCTCGGGCCCGCGCAGGCAATTGATGCCGACGATGTCGGCCCCGGCGTCCTGAAGCGCGCGCGCGGCGTCCGCGGCCGTCTGGCCGTCGGAGGTCACCGGCTTGTTCTCGAAGCAGACCGTGACCATCACGGGCAGGCCGGTCTTCTTCGCCCGTTCAACCGCGAGAAGCGCTTCTCCGAGCCAGGAGAACGTCTCGCCGATGACGAAGTCGATCCCTTCCTCGACCTGCACCGCGAGCTGCTCGTCGAAGGTCCGGCGCACGCGGTCGTAGGAGGCGGGGCTCCCGTGCTCGTACATCCACGTCAGCGACAGGTTGCCGGCCACGAGGCACTGGTCGCCCGCGACCTCGCGGGCGATCCGGACGGCGGCGCGGTTGAGGTCCTCGAGACGGTTCTCGAGGCCCACGGTCGCGAGCTTGTCGCGGCTGGCGTAGAAGGTCAAAGCCTGCAGCACGTCGGCGCCGGCTTCGCGGAACTCGACGTGCAGCTCGCGCAGCGCGTCCGGTTTCGTCAGCGCGACCTCGGGCGTGAACGGGCCGGCGCGGACCCATCCGCGCTTTTCGAGCTCCAGGAGGTATCCGCCGTCGCCGAGCACGGGACCGTCGGCGAGGCGCTCGAGGATGTTTTTCTTAGACAAACTGCTTCTCCTTGCAGAAATAAGTGTTGAGTGTCAAGCGTTGAGCGTGACGGAGCCCGACTCCACACTTCAACATTTCAACATTTCAAGCTCATCGTCCTCACGTATACGCCGCCGGCTCTTCATCGCCGTACTCCCATTCCGCCCGGATGAGTCCGGAGCCCGACTCCGCAAAACGCGCGGGATCGAACGATGCGATGTCCACCGTCCGGGCGCGCCCGTCGAGCAGGAGCTCGGAGACGCAGAGGCCCACGGCCGGAGAGATCTTGAAGCCCATTCCGGAGAATCCCGCGGCGACGTAGAGCCCTCGCGTGTCCGGGACCTCGCCGATCAGGGGACGGAAATCCGGGGAGACGTCGTAGACGCCGGTCACGCTCCGCCAGATCCCGGCGTCGGCGAGCGCCGGCACGCGCCGGGAGACGCGCTCGACCAGGCTCGCGAGCGCCTCCGTCGTGGCCGATTGCGGATAAGAGTCCGGATCCACCCCGCGCGTGCCCCAGAAATCCCCGACGAGCGTGAGCCCGCCGACCTCGGATCGAAAATACGTCGTCGTCAGGCCGTCGATGCACGCCGGCGCCCCCTCGGCGATCCCCGGCGGGTTCTTGAGGACCGCGACGACGTGGTACTCGCCCTCGACCGGCAGATCGAATCCGACGCCGGCGAAGAGCGGCCGGCTCCAGGGACCCACCGCCGCCACGACCACGGGAGCGGCCACCGGTCCGGCGTCCGTGACGACGCCGGTGACGCGGCCGCCCTCCCGACAGAAGCGCTCGACGCGGGTCGCCGACCGGTACACGACGCCCATTTCGCGTGCGCGCTCGAGAAAGTCGGTCGCGACTCCCGTGCCGTCGCCGTATCCCGAGCCCGGCTCCCACGCGGCGTACGGGACGTCGTCCACGTTCCAGTCCGGAACGATGTCGGCCAGCTCCGCGCGGTCGACGACGCGAGCGTCCACGCCGTGCTCGCGCTGCATCGCGACGTTCTTCTCGAGGCGCGGAAGCTCCTTCTCCGGCACCGTCCGGACGAACCCCGTCTGGCGGAAGTCGCCGCGGCGGCCCACGTAGTCGGGCCACGTCCGGAAGATCTCGAGACTTTTCACGGCGAGGTCGACCTCGGGCGGAAAGCTGTAGTGCATCCGGACGAGGGCCGAGGAGCGGCCGCTGCCGCCGTGGGCCACGTCGCCCTTGTCGAGAACGACGATGCGGCCCGCCTTGCGGCGCGCGAGATGGAACGCGATCGAGGCGCCCATCACGCCCGCGCCGAGGATGACGTAATCCGCCGAAGCCGGAAGCTCGCGGCTCACGCGGCGGGCCCTCTTCCGTTGCGCTTCGAGTCGCCGCGTTTCCAGTCCTTGAGCACCTGCCGCGCGGAGTTGTGGCCGGGAGCGCCGGTGACGCCGCCGCCCGGATGCGCGCCCGCCCCGCAGAGGTACAGACCTTCAACAGGAGTCCGGTAGCGGGCCCATCCGGCCACGGGCCGCATGAAGAAGAGCTGCTCGAGCGAGAGGTCTCCGTGAAAGATGTTGCCTTCGGTCAGCCCGTACACGCGCTCGAGGTCCAGCGGCGTCAGGACCTGCCGCGCCACGATCGACTTCGGCACGTTCGGGGCGTATTCCGCGATCCTGGCGACGACGCGGTCGCCGAGGAGCTCGCGCTTCTCGTCCCATATGGCCGCCGCCGCCCCCGCTCCGCTGCGCAGCCGGTACGGCACGTACTGGACGAACGTCGTCATGACGTGGCGGCCTTCGGGCGCGAGGCTCGGGTCGACGTTCGAAGCGACGACGCAGTCGACCCACAGCTCCTCCGGGATCTCCCCGGTCCGCGCGACGTTGTAGGAACGCTCCGCGAACTCGAGCGAGGGCACGAGCGTGGCGAGGGCTCGCTGCGGCTTCGAGAACGCCGGCGGCATCCCGACGAACGTGGGCTCCTCGGAGAGGACGAAGTTCACCTTGGCGCAGGGGCCGTCCATCTTGATGCCCTCGATCGAGCGGCGAAACTCGCCGGGCAGCTCGGACGCGGCGATGAGACCCAGGAACGTGCGCTTCGGGTCCGCGTTCGAGACGACCACGGACGCCGCGACGCGTCGCCCATCCTCGAGCACGACGCCGCGGGCCCGCCCGTCGCGGACGTCGATGGAGGCGACCGGGGCATCGGTCAGGATTTCCGCTCCGAATCCCCGCGCCGCCGCCGCCATCGCCTGCGTGATGGCGCCCATCCCGCCGAGCACGTGGCCGTAGAAGCCCTGGATCTCGTGCTCGCCGCCGGACAGGAGATGGAAGAGAAGGCCCAGGGCGGTTCCGGGCGAATAGGGTCCGCCGTGCTTTCCGTAGACGTTGTTCGCGAGAAAGAGCGTCTTGACCTTCTCGGACTCGTAGTTGCGGTCGAGGAAGTCGCCGAGAGAGCCGGTGAGAAATGCGACCATGCGCCCGGCTTCGGAAGCGGAGATGCCGCGGAAGCGGCGGCCCACGCGCAGCGCTTCGAGAAGCCCCGTCCACCCCTGCGCTCCGACGTCCGGAGGCGCCTCGAGAAAGAAGGGCTGGAGGTACCGCGCGAGACGCTTGAGCTCGTCGTCGACCCGCACGAACGTCTTCGCGTCCGCGGGCGAGAGCTTTTCGAGCTCGGCGACCGTGCGTTCGCGCTCCGACCACCACGGAACGGCGGTGCCGTCGGGAAACGGGACCAGGAGCGCGGGATCGCAGGGCACCATCCTCAGGCCGTGCCCCGCGAGATCCAGATCGCGGATGACCTCGGGCCGGAGCATGCTCGCGATGTACGACGTCGTCGACGCCCGGCAGCCCGGAGCGATCTCCTCGGTCACGCAAGCGCCGCCGACGATCGGACGCCGCTCGAGCACGAGCGTCGAGAGTCCCGCCCGGGCGAGATAAGCGGCCGCCGTCAGGCCGTTGTGCCCGCCGCCCACGAGGATCGCGTCGTAGGACCCGCGAGATAGAGTTTGACCAGAGGTCATGATCCTGGGACCATGGTCTTAGTACGCTAGCACAGGTTGAATTCAACGCCAGTTGTCAGATAGGCTGACTTCCAGTCATGAAAACCACAGAGCTTCGAACCGCCCCCAACGCCCCGGCTTTTCTCACGGGACCCCGCTCCGAGGCCAAGCGCCTCCGGATCCTCGAGGCCGCGATGCGCCACTTCGCCGAGCGCGGCTACCACGCCACGCGCATCGAGGACATCGCGACCGAGCTCTCCATCGCCAAGGGCTCGGTCTTCCAGCATTTCGGCAACAAGGAGGGTCTGTTTCTCGCGGCCTACAAAAAGGCCGTGGCCTCCTTCTCCGCCTATCTGGACGCGCCGCCCGCGGTGACCGCCCGTGGCTTCTTCGAGACCCTGCGCTACTGGCTCGAGCGGACCGACCAGCTCGTCCGCGAGAACTGGGTCCCCTACCGCGTGGCCCTGCTCGGCAACTACGGGACGGACCTGAAGCTGCGCCAGGAGATCAATCGTTTCCTGCGCGACCGCGACCCTTACGGAACCGCGGCCTTCGTCCGCATGGGCGTCGAGCGCGGCGAGGTCCGCTCCGACATCGACGAAGAGATGATGGTGTCCATGATCGAGTGGACCGTGGAGCGTTTCCAGGACGCGCTCCTGACCGAGGAGCTCGATCCGGGTCTCTTCTCGCGCCAGGGCAACCGCCCCGAGAAGACGGCCGCGCGCATCGCCCAGTTCCTGGAGCTTCTCCGCAGCGCGATCGCGACTCCCGAGACCGGCGCGGAGCGCTCCGCGAAGCCGGCGCCCGCCCCGAAGGCGAAGGGAGGCCGGAAGGAGCAGCCGTGACGACGACCGCCGGGTACACGTTCGAGAAGGACCTCTCGTCCGCGGCGACGATTCCGTCGTCGTGGTATCGGGACCCGCACGTCCTCTCCCTCGAGCAGGACCGCATCTTCGCGAAGACCTGGCAGCTCGTGGGCCACACCGAGCAGGTCTCGCTGCCCGGCGACTACTTCACCTGCGTCGTCGCGGACGAGCCGCTCGTCGTGACACGCGGCAACGACGGCACGCTGCATGCGTTCTCGAACGTCTGCCGCCACCGGGCCGGCCCCGTCGCCCGCGGCTCCGGGCACCGGAAGGCGCTCATGTGCGGCTACCACGGCTGGACCTACAGCCTGGAGGGCAAGCTCCTCACGACGCCCGAGTGGGACGGGGTGCGCTGCTTCGAGAAGGAGACGCAGAACCTGCCGGCGGCCCGGGTCGAGACGTGGGGACCGTTTCTCTTCGTGTGCCTCGACTCGACGACGCCTCCCCTCGCGGAGGTCCTGGGCACGATCCCGAAGGAGACTTCGCACCTGCCGCTCACGCACATGAGCCTTTTCAAGAAGGTCGATTACGAGGTCGCGTGCAACTGGAAGGTCTACGTCGACAACTACCTCGAGGGGTACCACATCCCCATCGTGCACCCCGAGCTCTTCAAGGAGATCGACTACCGGGCGTACCGGGTCGATACGGGCGCGTATCACTCCAAGCAGCACGCCCCGATCCGCTCCAAGTCCGAGGAGTCCCTGTACCGGCGAGGCCTGCCCGAGGGCAACGAGCCGGAGGCTCTCTACTACTGGGTCTTCCCGAACCTGATGCTCAATCTCTACCCCGACAACCTCCAGACGAACATCATCCTGCCGCTCGGCCCCGAGAAAACGCTGACGCGGTTCGAGTGGTACGTCCTCGAGCCCAACAGCCCGGGCGTGGCCGAAGAGTTCGCCCGCTCCTTCGCGTTCTCCGACCAGGTCCAGCAGGAAGACATCGCGATCTGCGAGGACGTGCATCGCGGGCTGCGCTCGCGTACGTACGACCGGGGACGGTACTCCGTGGCGCGCGAGAATGGGGTGCACCACTTTCACGAGCTGCTGACGCGGGCGTTGAGGTGAGTTGAGCGTTGAGCGTTCGAGCGTTGAGCGCGACTTAGAGGGTATTCACGCTCAACACTCGACACTCAACTCTCAACATTCTCCTTACGGTCCGTACAGCTCCAGCCCGAACGTCTTCGTCAAAAACACCGCCATCTGCCCTCGCGTGTTCGGCGAGTTCGGACAGTAGTTTCCGCCGCCGCAGCCGGCGGTCACGCCCTCGGCCGCAAGCTGCTCGATCCAGGGCGCGAACGGATTCGAGGGCGGGACGTCGGCGAACACTCCGGCCGCCGCGGGCGGAACGTAGTCGCTGCCGTGCTTCGCTTTCAGGAGGAAGACGGCCATCTGCGCGCGCGTCACCGCGGCGTTGGGGCAGTACATGCCGGAACCGCACCCCGCGGCGATGTCGCTGTCCGCCAGGTCCTCGATCCAGCCCGCGGCAAAGCCGTTCGAGGGCACGTCCGCAAACACCGTTCCCGTCGCGGCCGGCGGCAGGTAGGCGCGGCCGAGCTTCGACTTCAGCAGAAAGACCGCCATCTGCGCGCGCGTAACGGAGGTGGCCGGGCAAAAGTTGCCGGCGCTGCAGCCCGCGGTGACGCCGTTGTGGACGAGGTTCTCGATCGCCGCATAGAAGCCGTCGGTGACCGGCACGTCGCCGAAGCTGCCGCCGACGTGGAGCGTCCAGGTCTTCGCCGCCGTCACGTTCACCTTCTCCGTCACCGACGCGTCCCAATGCGGCGCCGGACGGACGGCTGGATTCGAGACGGTGACGCGATAGCAGTTCGTCGTCGCGGTCCAGCAGCTCGCGGGCGAGGCCGCCGGCGGCGAGCCGTACGCGGCCGAGGCGTCGGCCAGCGTGTACGTCGCGCCGGAGGGACCGACGAAACCGGACGCCGCGCCGCTCAGCGCCGCCGACGCGCCTTCCGGGTTCTCCCACCACGGCTCGACGATCACGGACTCGCCCGGCTCGAGCACGCCGTTCTGGTTCGAGGACGCGCCGCCGCCCGCGCGCTCGTCCACCGCGAGATCCGGAGCGAGCGGCGGCCGCCAGCCGAGCTGGATCACCTCGAAGTCGGAGGCCGTGAGCGCCTCGAAGGCCGGGTTGAGGATGTCGTTGTCCCAGCGTTCGTCCCAGGTGCCGCTGACGTACATGTCCGTGCCGTTGTCGGCGACGATCAGTCCGTACGTTTTCATCGCCCGGAAGATCTTCTGGATCTCCGGATCGAAGCCCGAGATGTTCGTCCCGGGCTTCAGGCGCAGGCGCGCGCCCATCGGAAGAGCCGGCGGATCCTGGAAGCCCGCCTGGTGCGAGGCCGGGTAGACGTAGCCCTTCGTGTGGCGCACCGTGACGCGGAACGCGTGGCGGATCTCGGGGACGCTTACGTCCGCCCCGTAGACCTCGTCGTAGCGCACGAGTCCCGGCATGATGGCGAGGCCGGCGGCGTCGGCGGAGGTCCAGCCTTCGGGGCGACGGTCGTTCGTGTTCATGTCGAAGAACGCGCCGGAGTACGCCTGCCACTGCGCGCCGTCGAACCAGACGTTGTAGAGCTCGTAGAGATGGCGCCGGTCGCGGTCGAGCATCAGCATGTGGCGGTCCTGGCAGCAGGTCTGGTCGACGTTTCCGGGAGCGCCGCCCTCGATCCAATGCGGCTGCGTGATGGCCTCGTCGGGGATCGGATAGAACGGGAACGAGGTCTCGGTCGAGTGATCGACGCCGTCGCTCTCGTCGGCCTGATCGAACTGCACCGTCTTCTTCGCCTGTGCGCCGTCGACCACGACGTAGGGGAACCCGTAGATCGAGACGCCGTCGTCGAGCGTGCCGCCGAAGTCCGGGTGGAGCGGCTGCGGATCTCCGTCGTTGACGTAGTCGATGAAATCGTCGGAGCCCGGGTCGACGGGAGCCGCCGAAACATCGGTGTTCCACCAGTGCGTGGCCGGGAAGAGGGGTAGCGGCCCCGGCGGGCTGGTCTCGAGCCGCGGGGCCATGGCGGCCAGCAGAATCCCGCGGACCGCCCAGTCGGCCCGCGCGGCCCCCGCCGCCAGACCTCCCCAGATCGCCGCCGCGGCGACGATCGCCGCGCGAGTTCGTGTCAACTTTTTGACCTCCGGATCGTCGGGATTCGATTATGGGCGGCACAAGCCGCTTCGAACACTGTCCGGAAAGCCAGAGCCCCCCGCCCCGGGGGGCCTGTCCTTCTTCCACCCGCCCGACCAGTCGCGCCAGGACTGTTCGATCTCTATGCTCTCGTGCCAAGTTGCTGTCCTCAAAATCGACCGTTGTGACTCCAATCACCATCTGTGACGCGAAGCGCCCCCTAGAATTCCTCTACCCGAACAATCCAGGTTTCGTTGGCGGCCGTCAGAAAGGACCAGTGCCGATGAGAAAACATCTTTTTCTCCGGGCCCCCTTTTCTTTCGCGAGAGGTGCCGCCAGGAGCGCGGCGGTTCTCGCGACCCTCGGACTGGTGTCCGCGGGTATCGCGACCGGGGCGACGACGTTCCAGCTCGCCTACATGTACGGCACTTCGGGGCCGGCGTCGGGCGGAACGGCGGTCAACCTCGTCGGCAACCAGTTCGATCCGGGCGCGACGGTCACGATCGGCGGCGTCAGCGCCACCGCGTCGGTGACGAGCTCCACGCGGATCGGAGCGACGACGCCGGGGCGCAATGCCGGCGCGCTCTACGACGTGGTCGTCACGAATCCCGGCAATCCGCCGGTGGTCCTGACGAAGGGCTGGTTCGCGGACTTCCTGGACGTGCCGCAGGCGAGCCCGTATCACGCGCCGGTCGAGACCATCATCCGCGACGGCATCACGTCCGGCTGCGGCGGCGGCAACTACTGCCCCACTTCCCCCGTGACCCGCGGCCAGATGGCCGTCTTCCTGCTGCGCGCCGAGCACGGCTCCGCGTACGTGCCGCCTCCGGCGACGGGAACGGTCTTCGGCGACGTCACCGTCAACACGTCTTTCGCCGACTGGATCGAGCAGCTCTACGCCGAAGGGATCACGGGCGGCTGTCTCGGCGGAAGCCCGCCGATGTTCTGCCCGACGGCGTCGGTGACGCGCGGGCAGATGGCGACGTTTCTCCTGAAGATCTACCACGGCACGGGCTATGCGCCGCCTGCGGCGACCGGCGTCTTCGCGGACGTCCCGGTTTCGATGCCGCTCGCGCCGTGGATCGAAGAGATGGCCCGCCTCGCGGTGACGACGGGCTGCGGCGGCAACAACTTCTGCCCCGGCAACCCGGTCACGCGCGGACAGATGGCCGTCTTCCTCGCGAAGACGTTCCACCGCCCCGAGGCCATCCGCTTCCTCCAGCAGGCCACCTGGGGACCCAAGGACTCCGAGATCTCGGGCCTGCTCGGCGTGGGCAACCTCTCCTGGCTCGCGACTCAGTTCAACGCGCCGCCCTCGCCCTACCCCGCTCTCCCGCTCGTGCCCGACGACGAGCCCGACGACTGCGACGTGTACTGCCACCGCGACCACTACACCACCCATCCGCTCCATTCGCAGTTCTTCCGGAACGCGCTCTACCAGGTGGATCAGCTGCGGCAACGGATGCTGTTCTCCCTGCACAAGATCAACGTCGTCTCGACGAACACGATCACCCGGCCGAGCCAGGTCGTTCCGTACATCAACGCGCTGAATGCGAGCGCCTTCGGAAACTATCGCGACATCCTCGAGGACATGACGCTGAACCCGGCCATGGGCGCCTTCCTCAACATGGCGACCAACACCAAGACGAATCCGAACGAGAACTACGCCCGCGAAGTCATGCAGCTGTTCTCGATCGGCACGGTACTCCTCAACCAGGACGGCACGACGCAGAACCACGACGTGACCGGCTACCCGCTCGACAGCTATGACCAGTCGGTCGTCGACAACCTCAAGCTCGTGCTGACCGGCTGGTACATCCCCGAGGTCTCGGTCACGCTCAACGGCGAGACGGACAACACCGGCAACTACCTGGTCCCGATGCCCGTCCACCTCAACGGCTCGGCCCAGGAGGACCGGCACACGCAGACCTCCAAGGACCTCTTCGTTGGCTTCCTCCCGAACGAGAACGGCGAAGGTTCCCCGACCTCGATCCCGGCGGGTCAGCCGGCGGCCCAGGACCTCCAGATGGCGATCGACGCCATGTTCAACCACCCGAACGTCGGGCCCTATCTCGCCAAGGAGCTCATCCACTCCCTGGTGACGTCGAATCCGAGCCCGGCCTACGTCGAGCGCGTGGCCGGCTTCTTCAACGACAACGGCTCCGGCCAGCGCGGAAGTCTCTGGGCGATGGCCAAAGCCATCCTGCTCGACCCGGAAGCGCGCAACTCGCCGGCCGATCCGACCTACGGCAAGCTCAAGGAGCCGGCGATCTACATTCTCGGCATCCTCCGGGCGTTCAACGCCATGTCGGCGAGCGGCGCCTTCCAGTCCGACGGCTACGTCAACAGCCCGTACTCGCGCGACATGGGCCAGGAGGTCTACCGCCCGATCACGGTCTTCTCGTACTTCCCGCAGGACTACTACGCACCGCCGGCCTCGGCCGGGCTCCTCGGGCCCGAGTTCGGGATCATGGACGCGTCGACCTCGCTGAGGCGCGCCAACTTCGTCAACCAGATGACGTTCCAGAACGGCATCCCCGTGCAGTGCAACGCGAGCTCGTGCAACGCGCCCAACGGCACCTCGATCAACCTGACGGAGCTCCAGCTGCTGGCGTCGAACCCGACGAATCTCGTGGACCGTCTCAACCGGCTGCTGATGCATGGGGCGATGTCGGACGAGATGAAGACCTCGATCATCGGCGCGGTCACGGCCGTGCCGGCCAACCAGACCTTGTACCGCGCGCGTCAAGCGCTTTTTCTGGTCGCGACCTCGTCGCAGTACCAGGTGCAGAGGTAAGGACCATGAAACACACCAGACGGGACTTTCTCGCTCGGACCAGCTGCGCGGCGCTATCGGCGTCGGCGATCCAGGCCACGGTCCGCCAGTGGGGACTGGCCAACCTGCTCGCCACGCCGCAGCCCAACACGCTTTCGCCCAACTATCGGGCGCTCGTGTGCGTCTTTCTCAACGGCGGCGTCGACTCCAACAACATGATCATTCCCCTCGACGGCGCGCACTACGCGTCCTATCAGGTGGCGCGGCCGACGCTCGCGATCCCGGTCGGCAACGCCCTGCCGATGACCAACCCGCCCTCGATGGGCGGGCAGGCGTTCGGATTCCATCCGAACCTGGCGGACTTCCGTGACCTCTACAACGCCGGGAAGATGGCCGTCGTCACCAACGTCGGGCCCCTCGTCGTTCCGACGAACCAGGCGCAGTACATGGGCAACTCGGTTCCCAAGCCGTACGCCCTGTTTTCGCATTCCGACCAGATCCAGGCCTGGCAGACCGGACGCGCCGACATCAAGATCGGCACGGGCTGGGGCGGCCGGGCGGCCGACGCTGTCGACGCGTGCAACAGCGCGGGTGGCGGCTTCCCGACGATCACCTCGATCTCGGGCTCGTCCACGTTCTGCGTCGGTCTCAAGCGTCCGCTCTCGATCGGCACGGGCAACCTCAACAGCGTCCTCACCATCAACGGCTTCACCGGCACGCCCGAGTCCAACGCCCGCCGCGCCTCCATGGACTACCTTCGGACGATCGACGGCACGGCCACGATGATCGCCGCGGCGAGCCAGACGACCCAGCAGGCACTCGACATCTCGACCGAGTTCGCGAGCTGGACGCCGGCGGACGGCGTCACCACGGTGTTTCCCAACACGAGCCTCGGCAACCAGCTCAAGCAGGTCGCCAACGTCATCAAGCTCGTCAGCAGCTCGCCGGGCATCAACCTCTCCCGCCAGATCTTCTTCGTCTCGCAGGGCGGTTACGACACGCACCAGAACCAGATCGCCGACCAGGCCAACAACTTTTCCCAGCTCTCGCCCGCCATGCTCGCCTTCTACAACTCGACGGTGGAGCTGGGCCTCCAGAGCAAGGTCACCACGTTTACGCTGACCGACTTCGGCCGGACGCTCCAGGAGTCGGGCGACACCGGCGGCGTCGGCACCGATCACGGTTGGGGCGGGCATCAGTTCGTGATGGGCGACAGCGTCCTCGGCACCAACTTCCACGGCACGCCCAACCAGGTCACGGGCTCGATCTTCCCGTTCAACCAGGTCGGCGGTCCGGACGACACGTACAACAATACGAACAACGGCCGTGGCCGCTGGATCCCGACGACAGCGTCGGACCAGTACGGCGCCGCGCTCGCGAAATGGTTCGGCGTCTCCGATCTCGATATGTCCTCGGTCTTCCCGAACATCGGAAACTTCAATCCGCTGAACTCGTTCATGACTGCCCCTCCGGGAGGCTGCTGAGTCGATATCCAGCGGGGGCGGCCTCCGGGCCGCCCCCGTCGTTTTAGGAATCGCGAATGCGCCGACGTTCCCGGTCGATCGCCGTTCCCCTGCTCGCCCTGCTCCTGGGCGGCGCCGGGGCCTGGCTCGCGCGCGCCGCGTCTTCGCCGGCCGCAATCGAAGCGAGACCTCCGAATCCGGTGGCCGGCCAGACGGTCCTCCTCCGGGATGCGTCGCGCGACGCCGTGCCCGTCCCCGGAGCATGGTGGGATTTCGGCGACGGACATGCCTCCGAAGCCGGCTCGCCCGTGCACGCCTGGGAGGCACCCGGAGAGTACGTCGTCCGCTTCGTCTCGTCCGCCGGCACATCCGAAGCGTCCGTCGTCGTCTCGCCGGCGGAGACCCTGCGCCTCCTCGGGGCGCATCCGTTCGAAGTGTCCGTCGAGGCCGTGGATCCGAACACGGGCCGGCGATCGGCGGCCCGCGCCTCCGCCTGGACCGACCGCTATGGCACCTTTTCGTTTCCGGACGTCACCGGCGATCCGGAGACTCCAGAGATCGCGGTCAGGGCCCTCGAGGCGACCGAAGACGGCCACTACTGGTTTCTCTGGAGCGGCATGACGCGCTTCGAGTACGCCGTCACGATTCGCGAGGTGGCGACCGGACGCGTCGCGGTCCACCAAAAGGAAGGATCCGAGTTTTCGGGCGGCTCGGACACGCGCAGCTTCCCGCTCGAAGCCGCGCGCCAGCCCGCGGATCAGACGCGCGCTTCGAGCCCGCGCGACGTTGTCGATGGGCTGGTGCGTCCGAGCCCGCGCGCCGTCGGGCCTCGCGGGACGCCATCCACGTCCACCCCGACGCAGAACCCGAACGGAACGACGACGACGCCGAGCACGACGCCGACCCGGACGCTCACCCGCACCCCCACGCGCACGTCGCCGCCGACGTGGACACCCACGGCCTCGCCGACTCCCACCATCACTCCGACGCCGACCTCCCACGCCGACGATCACGCCCACGCCGACGATCACGCCCACGCCGACGCCGCCGCTCGTCGCGCTGCGCGCGATCCAGTGGCAGTGGAATTTCTGCCCGCAGCCGTACCCATGCCCGACGGTGTGCCCGACATCCTGCGGCAACGAGATCACGCTCAAGGTCGGCCAGACCTATCTCATCTGGCCGTATAACGGAGACGTGGAAGACGTCCCGGACGAGCACGGCCTCGCGGGCGTGTCGGCGATCGGCCTGGTGGGAGGCCCCCTTCCTCAGGGCGGCTCCCTGACACCGCAGCTCATCACGCCGATGACCCCGGGCGACTACGGCTTCAACTGCACGACCTTCTGCGGAAGCGCGCAGGGCCACGACGACATGATCGGCATGATCCACGTCGTGCCGTAAGGAACACGGACAGCGCTACGAATTCGCCGCGCGGCAGGCGTCGAGCAGACCGCCGAGGTTCCAGGCATCCCAACCCTCCACGATCTTCCCATCCCGGAAGGTCATCCATGTCATGCCGCGGAATTGAACGGGGCTGCCTGAAGGCGGGATACCGAGCAACTCGCCGGTGTGGTGCGCCGCGGCGCTCCAGCGCACGACCGCGCGGTCGGCGTCGGCCACAACGTCTTCGACGGTGACCCGGATGTTCGGAAACGCGGCGACCAATGCCGCGCGCGCCTCGAGAAAGCGCTCGGGACCGACGAGGTCGGCGCCTTCCATGTGAGCGACCGCGTTCTCGGCCAGAAGCTCGTGGACGGCGGCGTCGCGGCGCGCGTTCCAGACCTCCTCGAACCACCGCCGGGCGAGGTCGCGATGCGCCTGGGACATGGCTTCTCCTCCGAAATCTGCCCACGAGCTTATCTTGCCCGCAAGCCCTCGGCCGGGGGTATAGACTCCCCGCTCATCGGAGGCGGAACGTCATGTCGGAACTATCCGTCGGAGAAGACAAGCCCTTCCGGTCTGAGTCCGAGAACGACTGCTGGGACCGTCGCGTTCCGGTGCACATCCGGGTCGGGCATCCCAACGTGAGCCCGCACGTCGTGCCGATCGCCGGCCGGCAGGCCCCTCTGAGCCCGTCCGACTTCGTCACGAGCTTCCTCGTGTCCTGGAAGCCCGCCCCGCCGCCTCCGCCGCACTGGGTGAAGCTGCTTCGCGAGGCGCCGTTCGGCGCCGGAACGGTCCACGCCCGCGACCTCCACTGGAACGGCAGTCACCTCTCGATCGAGCTGGTGCACGAGGCCGACGTCGAAGGGTTCGCGATGGAGATGCCGGGCTGGGTCGAATTCGCCAACGCCGAGTACACCCGCGGCGAGCACAATCCGGCCTGCGACGCGCTCGAGGAAGCGCAGCGTCGCGCCCAGGAACTTCAGAACCGCCTCCGGCGCTGAGCGAAACAGGCGGGGGACGCACGGCGCCCCCCGGACCCCCCGGCCGCCCTCCCGGTCCGGCCCGTGCGGCGCCGAGCGCCCAACGCACCCTCGGATTCGCGGCCGCCGCCGCGCTCGTCGTCGGACACACGATCGGCGTCGGCGTCTTCCTGACACCCGCGGAGACGATCGGCGCGCTCGCCTCACCGGCGCTGACTCTGGGCCTCTGGCTCGGCGGAGGCGCCCTCGTCCTCGCGGGTGCGCTGACCTTCGGAGAGCTCGCGGCGCGCCGGCCCGAGAGCGGAGGCCTCTACGTCTATCTGCGCGAAGCGTGGGGCGAGCGGGCCGCGTTTCTCTACGGCTGGCAGTGCCTCCTCATTCTGGATCCCGGCGTCACCGCGGGGCTCGCCGCGGGCCTCGCCCGGTACGTGATCGCCGTCTTTCCGGAGGCCGCGGGCCGCGAGCGGTGGATCGCGCTCGCCGCCGTCTGGATTCTCGCCGCCGCCCCGATGGCCGGCCTGAAGCCCTCGGTGCGCGCCCTCGGGATGCTCACGGGTTGGAAAGTCCTCGCGCTGCTCGCCGTCCCGGCCGTCGCCTTCACCGCGGGGAACGGCAGCTTCGAGCGCTTCATGCCGTTCTTCGAGCGCCGGCCGGGCGCTCCGCCACTCGGCGATGCTCTCGCGGCCGGGCTCATCGGCGTCTTCTTTTCGTTCGGAGGGTTCTGGGAGGCCAGCCGTCTCGCCGGCGAGATCCGCGTCGGCGACCGCGCGCTGCCGCGGGCCCTCGCGGCCGGAACGGCCGCAGTCACGCTGATCTACGCGCTGACGACCGCGGCCTTCCTCTACCTCGTCCCTGTCGACCTCGCGCGGGACGGCGCGGCATTCGCCCGCCAGGCGGGCGAAGCGCTCTTCGGGCGTCCGGGACCGGTGCTGCTCGCCGCGATCGTCGTCGTGTCCGCCGCCGCGAGCGGCCTCGCCCTGCTGCTGATGGCGCCCCGGGTCTATGTGGCGATGAGCCGGGACGGCCTGTTCCCGGCCGCCCTGGCCGCGACGAGCGCGAAGGGCGGAACGCCGAGGCGCGCGACCGCGCTGCTCGCCGCCATCGCGAGCCTCTACGTCCTGAGCGGCACCTTCGAGCAGATCCTCGCGCTCTTCCTGTGCACCGCCCTCGCCTTCGTGGCGCTCGCCGCGGCCGGACTTTTTCGGATCCGCCGGCGCGAGGGAGCCTCCGCGGCATTCCGCTGCCCCGGATATCCCCTGACGCCGGCGCTCTTCATCACTCTTCTGGCGGCCGTCGCCGGCCTCGTGACGGCCGCCCATCCCGTCCCGGTGGCCGCCGCGTTTGCACTGGTCGCCCTCGGACTGCCGGTGCATCGGGTATTCTCCGCACGCCGAGTCCGAAGGAGCCCTTCCGCATGACCTGGATCAAGACCATCCCGCTGGCCGAGGCCGACGAGAAGCTGCGCGCCGCCGTCGAGGGCCAGCGGGCCATCTACCCGAAGGAGTACGCGATTCCGACGGGGATCACGGACGAGGCCGGCAGCATCGTCGCGGCGCACTCGCTCATCCCCGACGCGCTGCATCACGCGTTCTCGACCTTCGGCGTCCTGATGTCCCCGGACCTGCCGTTGAGTCGGCGGCAGCACGAGATGATCACGACGCTCGTCTCCGTCCAGAACCGCTGCTTCTATTGAATCGAGTCGCACGCGGAGTTTCTGCGTCGGGTCACATTGGACGAGGGGCTGGTCGAAGCGCTTCGGAAGGACTATCGGAGCGCGCCGATCGACGAACGGGACCGGGTCATGCTGGACTACGTCGTGCAGCTGACTCGCGACGCCACGAAGATCACGCCCGAGAACCACGCGGCGCTCCGGGCCGCGGGCTTCGACGACCGGGGAATCCTGCAGATCACGCTGATCGCCGCCTGGTTCAACTACATCAACAAGGTCGCGGACGCGCTGGGCGTCGGAAGAAGTTGAAAGGGCTTGACCCTGGATTCGATTCCGGGGTCTAGAGTGGGCGCGTGGATCGGGAACGAGACGGCGCGATGCGCTCGGGCGAGCTCGCTCGCCGGGCGGGGGTCAGCCCGGATACCCTGCGCGCGTACGAACGGCGGGGCCTCCTTCCCGCAGCGCGCCGCGCGGCGAACGGGTACCGCATGTATCCGCCCGAAGCCCTGGAGCACGTCGAGCTGATCCAGGCCGGGCTCGCCTTCGGATTCACTCTCGCGGAGCTCGGCCGTTTCCTCGATGCCCGCCGCGCCGGGCGGCCTCCTTGCCGGGACGTTCGCGATGCCGCGAAGCGGCGCCTCGCGGAAATCGAGGCGGCGCTGAAGGAGCTCGGACAGCTCCGGGAGTCCCTGGCGAAGCTGGTCGACAGCTGGGACCGGCGGATCGACGGGAGCTCTCCGCGGGAGGCGCTGCGGCTGCTCGAAACGCTTTCGCGGGTCGAAACGCTCCCTCGCTCGGAAGCCCGGCGCGCCGGGGCCACGGTCCTCGGACGGCGCTTCTCACGGAAAAAGGACATGGAGGATTCATGAAACGCATCCGCCTCGCCATCCTTCTCGGAGCCGCAATTCCGGCCGGCCTCGCGGCGCAGCAGGGGTCGTCCTCGTGTTCCGCCCATCACGCCGGTTCCCGCCATGAAGGCGTCGACGAGCGCGGCGATTCGGTCATGGGCTTCGACCACGCGAAGACCACCCACCACTTCATCCTCACGCCCTCCGGCGGCGTCATCGACGTGTCGGCCAACGACAAGGACGACGTGGCCAGCCGCGACGCCATCCGGACCCACCTCGCTCACATCGCAAAGATGTTCGCCGACGGCAACTTCGACGCCCCGATGCTCATTCACGACCGCGTCCCGCCCGGCGTGCCCGAAATGAAGCGCGACCCGAAGAGCATCCGCTGGACCTACGAGGACACGCCGGCCGGCGGCCGCGTCGTCGCCGTGACGAAGAATCCGCGCGGAGCTCGATGCCATCCACGCCTTTCTTCGCTTCCAGATCGAAGACCATCGGACGGGCGACTCGACCGGGGTGTCCTCGCCCTAGCCGCCGGCTCCTGGAGCTCGATCGGGTCGGATATTCTCGGCCGGCACCACACTCGCGGAGGGTGACATGGCCGAGAAAACATCCTGAGCGACCCGCTCGACGCGCTGCGGCGCCTTCTGCGAAGCTTTCGGCCGGCCTCCGACTGGATGGGGCCCGATCCCGCGGGCCGGGCGGCTCTTCGCGCCGTTCCGATGCGCGCCGACAACCGCCACGAGATCGTCGTCCTGTCGACGCCGTCCCCCGACGACGAGGAGGCTCTCCGGAAGCTTTCGGCCGACGGCCATCGCGTCTTCCGGATCGAGGCGTCCGAGGCCGACTTCGAGCATCTGGAGTCCCTCCGCCGCACGCACGGCCTCGGCGCGACGCTGGTGCTGGCCCGCGAGGCCGAATGGCAGCCTCTGGCCGAGCGCCTGCGCGCCGAGCTGAACTGGCCGCACGTCGAGACGCTCTCCGAAGGCGCGACGCCCGCCGCCGCATTTCCGCTTCTCTCGATCGTCGTGGTCACCTACGGGAACCGCGGCCTCAACCGACTCTGCCTCGACAGCCTCATCGCCCGCACGGAGTGGCCGAACTTCGAGATCCTCGCGGTCGACAACGGCTCGACCGACGGCACGCGCGAGCTCCTCGAATCGGCCGCCGCACGCGACGCGCGAATCCGCCCGATCTTCTTCGCGGATAACCGCGGGTACCCGGCCGGAGCCAACGCCGGCCTTGCCGCGGCGCGCGGCGAGTCCGTCGTCCTCCTCAACAACGACACCGTCGTGACGCGAGGATGGGCGACCGCGCTCCTGCGCCATCTCGCGCGCGACCGGAACCTGGGCCTGGTCGGCCCGGTGACCAACGCCATCGCGAACGACGCGAAGGTGGACGTCGGCTATCGCGAGCTCGACGCGCTTCCGGACTGGTCCGACTCCTGGACGCGCGCCCACGACGGAGAGACCTTTCCGATCTCGTCGCTGGCGTTTTTCTGCGTGGCCATGCCGCGCGAGGTCTACGAGAGAGTCGGGGCCCTCGACGAGCGGTTCGGGCTGGGAATGTTCGAGGACGGCGATTACAACCGCCGCGTGCGCGCGGCCGGTTACGACGTCCGCTGCGCGCGAGACAGCTTCGTGCACCACTGGCAGATGGCGTCGTTCCGCCGGCTCGGCAAGGACGCGTACGTCCGGCTCTTCGCGGAGAACCGGCGGAAGTTCGAAGAGAAGTGGCGCTCCTAGCGCTCGCCTAGAGGCTCTTCTCCGATTCGCCCGCATCCGCGATCCATTCCGAGAGGATCGCCCCGACTTCGCCGCCGTGCTCGAGGAGGAACCCGGCATGGTCGCCAGCCACCGTGCGCCGCCGGCCGTCCGCGGCGAGCCGCGCCCAGGCCGCTCCGTGGCCGCTCTCGCTCCACCGCGAGCACTCCAGGATGCTGACGCGGCCGTCGAAACGCCGGGGCCGCCACGCGGCGAGCGATCCGAGGTAGGACGCGCGGCGCGCGAGAAATTGCCGGCGCCGGGCATCCGCGGGCGGATCGAAGCCGCGCGCTCCCACCCCGCCGATGCGCCGGAGATATGCCAGGCGGCCGCGCGGCAGGGCGCGCACGACGCCGGCGTGATACCCGATGCGCTCGGCGAAGTACTCGACCCTCGACCACAACCGGTCGACGCGCGGAGCGCGGGCGCGCACCCAGGCGCGCAGCCGCCGGCCGGTTCGCGGGAACGGCGTGTCGAGCAGCGCGAGCAGGGCGACGCGCTCTCCCTCGTCGAGGAGCCGGCGCGCCATTTCGAACGCGAGGATTCCGCCCATGCAGTCCCCCACGAGGACGTACGGGCCGGGAGCGGCGGCCCGGATCTCCCGGACACACTCGCCGGCGAGCGCGTCGGCGGGCGGATGAGGCGCCGGCCCCGAGCGCAGGGCCAGAAACGGACGGCTTCCTCGGGCGACGCGGGCGAGGCGGCGGGCCGCGAAGAGATCCTCGTCGTCGCCGCCGCCCCCGGGGATCACGAATACCGGCCTTCCGGCGCCTTCGCTCAGCCGGACTAGTTTTCGTGCCGCCTCCGGCGGCGTCGCCTCGCTTCCGGCGCGGGCCGCAAGCGACGAAGGCGTGGGCGCCTCGAGCAGCTCCGCCGCCGCGAGGTCCTTGCGGAACCGGTCGCCGAGGACGGTCAGGAGCTCGACCGCGGAAAGCGAATCGCCGCCGAGCTCGAAGAAATCGTCGTCGGCGCCGATGCGATCCAGGCCGAGCACCTGCGCAAATGCCGCGGCCACCGCCTCCTCGCCCTCGCCCGCGGGTGCGCGGAAAGCCACGTCGAGATCGGGACGTTCCGTCCCGGGCGTGGGCAGCGCCTCGCGGTCCACTTTGCCCGTCGCCGTCCGCGGCAGGGCGTCGACGCGCACGATCGCTGCCGGAATCATGGAAGGCGGCAGAGTGCGCGAGAGCGCCCGGCGCAAGGTCCCGAGCGACGGCTCTCCGGCCACCCAGGCAACGAGACGCCGGCCGGCCCGATCCATGCCCGCGGCGGCGTCGCGCACTCCCGGAATCGAGAGGAGCGCGGCCTCGACCTCGCCGGCTTCGACGCGGTGGCCGCGGACCTTCAGCCGCTCGTCCCGACGGCCGAGATGCAGGAGACAACCATCGGGGAGCATTCGGCCGAGATCGCCGGTCTTGAACATCCGGACGTCGGGCCGTCCGGGCACGGGCACGAAGGTCGCGGCCGTGCGTTCGGGATCCTTCCAGTAGCCGATCGGCAGCGTCCGCCCGATGACGGCGATCTCTCCTTCGTCGCCTTCGTCGCCCAGGAGGATGACCTCCGTCCCGTCGACGGCGTAACCGAGAGGCGTTCCGCCGGGCCAGGGCGTGTCGTGTGAGGCGAACCACTGGCGCATCACTGCAATTTCAGTCGACCCCAGGCCGACGTGGAAGACGCAGCTTCGCGGAAACCGGTTGCGATAGAGATCGAGATCCGAGGCGAGCACGGCCTCGCCGCCGAGCTTGAGCATCCGGAGCTTCGAGACGTCGGCGCGGCCGTCGAGCGTCGACGCGAGACTCCGGAAGACGCTCGGCACCGAGTGATAGATCGTGACGCCTTCGCGCTCCAGGAAATCGGGCAGTCGCCGGAGACCGTCGCCGGAGAGATCGAAGGGACAGACACACGCGCCGGTCAGGAGAGCCCCGTAGATGTCCGACACGGAAGCCCCGAAGCTCGGAGAGGAGAGCAGCGTGATCCGATCCTCGGGGCCGATTCCGAGGCCGCTCGCCAGCTTCCACACGTTGTGCAGGACGTTTCGATGGCTCTGCATCACTCCCTTCGGCCGGCCGGTCGAGCCCGACGTGAAGAGGACGTATGCGAGGTCTCCAGCGGACGGGGACGCGGTCGAAGTCGAGGACGTCCCCGTCGCGGGGACGGCGAGCAGCTCCTCGAGCTCGAAGACCGGCGCTCCGTCCGCGGCCAGGCCCCGGGCTCTCGCCGACGAGGCGCCTTCGGTGACGACGGCGGCCGCGTCGAGATCGAGCAGGATCGCCCGGAGCCGCGCATCCGGCAACGCCGGGTCGAGAGGGACATAGAAACGCCCGGCGTCGAGCGTTCCCAGCATCGCCGCGAAGAGCGGCGCTCCGGCGCGAGCGAAGAGCGCGACCGGCGCCTCGCGGCTCGCTCCGCGAAGGCGACCGGCGAGCGCTCCGGCGAACCCGGCCACGCGGGCTTCGAGCTCCTCGTACGTGACCGTGCGGCCGGACTCGCTCACGGCCGGCCGATTCGGATGCGCGCGCGCGGCCCGCCGGAAACGCTCGGGAATCGAGCCTTCGATTTCGTCCTTAGAGAAGGGCGCCGTCATAGATCGCCTGGAGCCTCGAGTAGAACTCCACGTCGCCCGGCCCGTGCTCCGGGGGGCCGAGGCCGGAGGCCTTCCAGCCTCCGAAGGGCGCGTCCGCATCGGCGTCGGAGGTGGAGGCATCCCACTTCAGGATGCCGGCTGCCGCGGTGCGCTGAAACCTCGTGCGCCAGGGACCCGGTCCCGCGAAGATCGCGGCGACGAGTCCCTGCCGCACACCGTTCGCGAGCAGGAGCGCCTCGTCGAAACTCGATGCCCGCTCGAGCACGAGGATCGGGCCGAACGTCTCTTCCTGGACGATTGCGCTCTCGTGCGCCGCGCCGACGACGATGGTGGGGGGATACCAGGCTCCCGGGCCGATCGGCGTGAGGGTATGGGGCGTGACCAGGCGAGCCCCGCCGGCGGCCGCGTCCGCGAGCGCAGCGGCGACCCGGTCGCGCGCCTCTTCGGATACGAGTGGACCGACGCGGGTCGCCGGGTCGAGCGGATCGCCCCAGGGCAACGTCGCCGCGGCCGCGGAGAGAAGCTCGAGGAGCGTGAAGTGGAGGCGATCCTCCACGACGACGCGCCGGTTCGCCGTACAGCGCTGGCCCGCGAACTCGAACGCTCCCTGAACCAGGAGACTGGCCGTGCGCCGCAGGTCCGCGCCTTCCCAGACGATCGCGGCGTTGTTGCCTCCGAGCTCCGCCTGGATCGGGATGCGGCGGCGCGCGCAGATTTCCTGCGCCGCCCAGCCGGCCGCGGAAGAGCCCGACACGGAGACCGCATCCACTCCCGGATCGCTCATCACGGCGGCGGCCGCGCGGCGATCGCCCGGAACGAGCGTCACGACTTCTTTCGGCAGACCCACGTCGCGCGCCAGGTCGAGCGAGCGCTCCGCGAGTCGGGTCCCGGCGGGGGCCGGCTTCCAGACCACCGTGTTGCCGAGAGCCAGCGCCGGGCCGATCTTGCCCCACGGGATGGCGAGAGGGTTGTTCCAGGGAGTGACGACGGCGACAACGCCGAGCGGCACGCGCCGATGGGACGAAGCCGGTCCGGCCCGAGACGGCGCGGGAAGCCTCAGCGCCGCAGCGCGCCGCAGGAGCTCGGCGGTGCGCCGGACCTCCGCTTCGCCCAGCGTCACGGGCTTGAAGATCTCGGTCGCGAGCTCGCGAGCGAGCGCCGGCGCATCCGCCTCGAGCCGCTCCGCGAGAGCTTCGAGGGTCCGCGCGCGTTCGTCGGGCGCGACCGCTCTCCACTCCGCTGCCGCCCGCCGGGCGGAAGAGGATGCGCGGGAAGCTTCGGCGGCGTACCGCCCGAGGTCCGGTCCGGGCGCCGCGCCGGCGCCGACCTTGGCGAGCATCTCGTCCACAGGCGAAAACCGCGCCGCGCGTCCATCGAGATAGCGGCGCGTGACGGCGGCGTGGAGCGGATCGTCGCTGCCGACCGCGTCCTCGGCGATCCAGACGGCGAGGCCGCGGGCGTAGGCGTCGAGCACCGTGGCCCGGACGCAACCGTGCAGGTGCACGCCGGCGACGAGCAGCGTGTCCGCGCCGGCGAGCGCGGCCTCCAGCTCCGGCGCGGAGAAGGCGGAGAAGAACGTCTTCGAGACGACCGGCTCGCCGGCGCGCGGTGCCAGCTCCGGGGGCGGGCGATGGCCCGGCGTGCCGCGCACGCACTTCCGGACACCGAGAGCCTTCCAGTGCGGCATCCGGTCGTCGGACTCGGGATCCACGGTCGTCACGGCGTGCACGATCCGGAGGCCGCGTTCCCGCGCTCCGGCGAGCAGGCGCGCCGCGTTGCGCACGACCTCCGACGACGGGGGCTCGAGCCCCGCGGCGCCCAGGAAGTCGTTCTGCAGGTCGACGAAGAGCGCGAGCGGTCTCATCACCTCGGCGCCGACGCGGGCGCCGCCTATCCGCGGCCCGAGTGCGCCCGGCGCTCGATTTCCGCGGCGACGCGGCGGCCGAGCTCGGCCGTGCCGACGATCGTCGACCCCGGCTCCGCGATGTCGAACGTGCGGAATCCGAGCCGCAGGACGTCCTCCACGGCGGCCTCGATCCAGGCCGCCTCGCGGCCGAGCCCGAAGCTCTCCCGGAGCATCATGGCGATCGAGGAGATCTGCCCGATGGGGTTCGCGCGGCCCTGTCCCGCGAGGTCCAGCGCCGAGCCGTGATTCGTCTGATACACGGCGGCGCCGCTCTCGGAAAAGTTCCCCGAAAAAGACATGCCGCGCGAAGCCAGGAGCACCGCCCCGACGTCGGCGAGGACGTCCCCGAAGAGGTTCGGAGCCGCGAGGACGTCGAAGGAGAGCGGATCCGCGACGAGGCGGTACGCGGCCAGGTCGATGTCCACGAACGAGGCCGCGACGCCGGATCGCGACGCCGCTTCCATGCCGAGATCGCGCCAGAGCGCGCTCACCGAAGGAATGCCGCCGTCCTTCACGACGACGGCCAGCTTGCCTTTCCGGCGCGCGGCGAGGCTCGCGGCCGCGTTCAGCAGCCGCCGGACCTGGACCTCCGAGTATCGGAACGCGTGCTCGCAGACGCGTCCGTCGCGATCATGCGCGGTCTCGCGCCAGTCGCCCTGGTAGACGCCGCCCACGTTCTCCCGAACGATCAGGATGTCCACGCCTTCGACGCACCGGGCCTTCATCGGACCCGCCTCGAGAAGGCCGCCGACCGGCTTCAGGGGCGAGATCTTGCAGTAGAGGTCGAACCGGCGCCGAAGGTCGTAGACGAACCGGCCGCCGCCCGGGCCGCAAATCAGCGCGCCGCCGTCTTCGAAGAGTTCGGAGCAGAACGAGACGACCTCATCGGTCAGAGGGCGGCCCGTCATCAGCTCGGCGTCGCGGCCGATCGTCCCGCCCGTTCGGACCTCGATGTCGGCCCCTCCCGCGGAACGGGCGGCCTCGAGGACCTCGAGGGCCACGCCGACGACTTCGGGTCCGATGCCTTCGCCGGCCAGGACGCCGATCCGCGCGCGAGACTCCGCCCTCCTGCCGTTTTTTTCCCGGCAGATCGCATCGCTCCAGCGCGGTT
>CAVVML010000003.1:0-29196 GCA_963749265.1 uncultured Acidobacteriota bacterium
GCGAGGCCGTGATCGCCGACGCGTCCGCGGGAACCCGGGGAGCGAGCCTCGCCTCCGCGGCCGGCCGGGCGCGAGGGGACATTTTCTTCTTCGTCCACGCCGACTCCCGTCCTCCGAAAGACGCGCTCGCGATCATCGAGAGGGAGATCGAAGGCGGTGCGGCCGGAGGCGCCTTCTCGCTCGCCTACGAGCCCGGCGACGCGACGATGCGGCGCATCGCGTGGTGGGCGAATCTGCGTTCGCGCCTGCTGCGGCTGCCCTTCGGCGACCAGGGCCTCTTCTGCCGGCGCGATGCCTACGAGAAGGCGGGAGGCTTCCGCGACCTGGCCGTCTGCGACGACGTCGATCTCGTCCGGCGCCTGAAGCGCGCAGGGTCGCTTCGTCATCCGCCCGGAGGCGACGCGCACCTCGCCGCGGCGGTATCGCGAGGGCGGCGCGATCCGCCAGGTCCTCCGCGTGTGGCAGGTCCTGCTCGGCTACTACGCGGGCGTCTCGCCCGAGCGGCTGGCCCGCTGGTACTACGGCGACGCGCCTACTGCCCGCCGAGGATGATCGGCAGCCCCGACTTGGGGTTGCCCACGACGACGACCTTGGTGTTCGGGCTCGTCGCCAGCTTCTCGGTGGCCTCGATGCCCTTCCACTCGAGGTACTGCTGCGAAAGACCCTGCCCCACGATCTTCTGGAAGTCGGAGATGCCCTGCGCCTCGATGCGCTTGCTCTCGGCCTCCTGCGATTCCTTCTGAAGGACGAACTTCATCTGCTCGGCTTCCTGCTCGCGCTTGAGCTTCTCCTGGATGGCGTTGGCGACGATGGGCGGCAGGCCGATCTTCCGCAGGAGCACGGCCTCGGCGATGATTCCCCGGCCGCTCGCCATCTTCTGGAAGAGCTCGAAGGTCTCGCGCGCGATCTGCTCGCGCTCGGCGGAGTAGAGAGCCTTCGCCTCGTAGGACGCGGTGATCTCGCGGATCGCCGAACGGATCTGCGGATGCACGGCGATCTCCTGGTAGTTCTTCCCGACGGTCTTGTAGATCTCCGCCGCCTTGGCCGGGTCCAGCCGGAAGAGCAGCGAGCCCTCGAGATCCATCATCAGACCTTCTTTCGAAGGGACCTCGGTCGGTCTCTTTCACTTCCTGCGTCTGGATCGACATCTTGATCACCCGGGTGAACGGAAAGACGAGGTGCACGCCCGGCGTCAGCACGTTGGCCGAGACCGGCCGAAGAAATCCTTGACGCCGACGTGTCCCGCGGGCACCACCTTGATCGGCCCGCCGATGATGATCAGCACGAACACGATCAGGGCGATGATCGCGTTGCGCACGAAGCGCGAGCCGCCCGCGGAAGGCGGAACGATCTCGAAGGTCTTGCTCACCATGGAACCTCCTCTGTGTCGGGGAGCCGCGAAGCGACGAAACGCGTCAGACGAGCTTCAGCAGGTGCCCCATCTTGTTTTTCTTGGCCTCGAGGTACTTGCGGGACCGGTCCGTGGGATGCACCTCGAGCGGCACGCGCTCGACGATCTCGAGCCCGTAGCCGTCGATCGCGACGTACTTGGACGGATTGTTCGTCATCAGGCGCATCTTCCGCACGCCCAGGTCGCGCAGGATCTGGCAGCCGACGCCGTAGTTGCGGATGTCGGGCGGGAAGCCCAGCTTCTCGTTGGCGGCGACGGTGTCGTGGCCCTCGTCCTGCAGCTCGTAGGCCTTGAGCTTGTTCACGAGGCCGATGCCGCGGCCCTCCTGCAGGAGGTAGAGGAAGACCCCCTTGCCGGCCTCGACGATCTTCGCCATCGCGAGCTCGAGCTGCTCGCCGCAGTCGCAGCGCGAGGAGCCGAAGACGTCGCCGGTCAGGCACTGCGAGTGCACCCGCACGAGCACGGGCTCGTCCTCGTGGATCTCGCCGTGAACCAGGGCGAGGTGCTCCTCGTGCGTCACTTCGCTCTTGTAGGCGTGGAGCTGGAACTCGCCGAGACGCGTCGGCAGATGCGGCGAGGCGATGCGGTGCACCAGCCTCTCGGTCTTCATCCGGTAGCGGATCAGGTCCGCCACCGTGACCATCGCGAGACCGTGCGCCTCGCAGAACTTCGCCAGGTCCGGGACGCGCGCCATCGTCCCGTCCTCGTTCATGATTTCGCAGAGCACCGCCGACGGATTCAGGCCGGCGATGCGGGCGAGGTCCACGGAGGCTTCGGTCTGGCCGGCGCGCTTGAGCACGCCGCCCGCCTGGGCGCGCAGCGGGAACATGTGGCCGGGCCGGTTCAGGTCCGAGGGCTTCGTGGCCGGATCGATCGCCGTGAGCACCGTCGCCGCGCGGTCGGCGGCGGAGATGCCGGTCGTCGTCCGCCCGCGCGCCTCGATCGAGACCGTGAAGGCCGTGCCGAAGTTGGACGTGTTTTCCTCGACCATCGGCGGCAAGCCCCAGCTCCGCGCAGCGCTCCTCGGTCAGCGCCAGGCAGATCAGGCCGCGGCCCTCCCGCGCCATGAAGTTGATCGCCTGGGGCGTCGCCTTCTCCGCCGCGAGCACGAGGTCGCCCTCGTTCTCGCGGTCCTCGTCGTCCACGACGATCACGAACTTGCCCGCGCGGAGATCCGCGATGGCGCGCTCGATGGAGGCGAAAGGCGTGTCGGGCATGGTGGCTATTGTCTCACCGAGTTGAAGGTTGAATGTTTGAGGTTGAAAGGGGTGGATTCAGCTTTCAACCTCGAACTTCAACTTTGGCTCTAAAAGACCGCTGGCTCCTCGTACGTCGCAAACACTTCTCGCATGACGTCGGAGATCTCCCCCACCGTCGCGTAGGTCTTGACGGCGTCGATGAGCGGCGGCATGACGTTCTTTCCCTCGGCGCAGGCCTGGCGGAGCGCCGCGAGGGCCGACGTGACCGCCTTGCCGTCCCGGGTCCGGCGCAGCTCGGCGACGGCGTTCTTCTGGAGCTCCTCCACGGAGTCGTCGATGTAGAGGATCTCGAGAGGATGCTCCTCCTCGTCCACGAAGGCGTTGAGGCCGACGACGATTTTCTCCTTCGCATCGACGGCGCGCTGGTAGGCGTACGCCGCGTCCATGATCTCCTTCTGCGGGAATCCGGCCTCGATGGCCTCGACCATGCCGCCGAGGGCGTCGATCCGACGGAAGTAGTCGAAGCACCCCCGCTCCATCTTGGTCGTCAGATCCTCGACGAAGTAGGAGCCGCCGAGCGGATCGATCGTGTTCGCGACACCGGACTCGTGGGCGATGACCTGCTGCGTGCGCAGCGCCAGCTTGACCGCGAAGTCCGTGGGCAGGGCGAGGGCCTCGTCGAGGGAGTTGGTGTGAAGGGAGTTCGTTCCCCCGAGCACACCGGCCAGGGCCTGGATCGCCGTGCGCACGACGTTGTTGTACGGCTGCTGGGCGGTCAGCGAGCAGCCCGCCGTCTGCGTATGGAAGCGGCACATCCAGGAGCGCGGGTCCTTCGCGCCGAAGCGCTCGCGCATCGTCTTCGACCAGATCCGGCGCGCCGCGCGGAACTTGGCGATCTCTTCGAAGAAGTCGTTGTGGGAATTGAAGAAGAAGGAGAGCCGCGGCGCGAACTCGTCGACCGGCAGCCCGGCCTCGATCCCGTACTTCACGTATTCGACGCCGTCGCGCAGAGTGAATGCCAGCTCCTGCAGGGCGGTCGAGCCGGCTTCCCGGATGTGGTACCCGGAGATCGAGATCGTGTTCCATTTCGGGACGTGCTTCGCGCAGAACGAGAACTGGTCCGTGACCAGGCGCATCGAAGGCCGCGGCGGAAAGATGTACTCCTTCTGGGCGATGTACTCCTTGAGGATGTCGTTCTGGAGAGTTCCGCCGACCTTCTCCCAGGGCGTGCCGTGCTTCTCGGCTACGGCGAGGTACATCGCGAGCGCGATCGGCGCGGTCGAGTTGATCGTCATCGACGTCGTCACGCGGCCGAGGTCGATGCCGTCGAAGAGGACTTCCATGTCGCGCAGCGAGTCGATCGCGACGCCGCACTTGCCGACCTCGCCGCGGGACATCTCGTGGTCCGAGTCGTAGCCGTAGAGCGTCGGGAGATGGAACGCGGTGGAGAGCCCGGTCTGGCCGTGCTCGAGGAGGTAGTGGAACCGGGCGTTCGTCTGCTTCGCCGTGCCGTAGCCGGCGAACTGCCGCATCGTCCAGAGCTTTCCGCGATAGCCGGTCGCCTGCACGCCGCGGGTGTACGGGTACTCCCCCGGCCAGCCGAGGTCCCGTTCGAAGTCGAACCCGGGCTGCGAGTCGGGAGCCGCGAGCGGCTCGACCGGAGCGCCCGAGACCGTCGTCCAGTCTTTCTTCCAGGAGGGCGCCTTCTCGAACGCCTTCGAAGCCTTCTCGGCCGATCGCTTGCGGCCGGCCGCGACCGACGGCGGTACCAGGGGATCTTTCTCGCTCATGCGCCGAATTCTACGCCGGGCGGCCGGAGGGGATAAGATGCCCGGCGTCTGCTACTTGGGAGGTGCGCGTGAAGGGTGATCCGGAGATCCTGAAAGTCCTGCAGGAAGTGCTGTCGGCGGAGCTGACCGCCATCAACCAGTACTTCATCCACGCCCGGATGCTCCGGAACTGGCGCTACATGAAGCTCGCCGACCATACCGAAAAGGAGTCGATCGGCGAGATGAAGCATGCCCAGGAGGCGATGGACCGGATCCTCTATTTCGACTCCGTCCCGAACATGCAGAAGTACATGAAGATCAACGTCGGCAAGACCGTGCCCGAGATGATGAAGGTCGACCTCGACCTCGAGCACGACGCCGTCAAGCGCCTGAACCACGGGATTCACCTCGCGACGCAGAAAGGCGACAACGGCACGCGGGCTCTGTTCGAGAGGATCCTCGTCTCCGAGGAAGAGCACATCGACTGGCTCGAAGCCCAGATCCAGCAGATCAAGGACATCGGCGCCGAGAACTACCTGGCGCAGCAGATCGAGGGCGGCGGGGACTAGGTCGTCAGACCGTCGGAAGAATGGCTTCCCGGGCGAGGTGGGCCACACCCTTCGCCGAGAACGGCAGCGAAGACGTCATGAAGCACGAGTGCGTGCACCAGCACTCGCGATGCGCGATCCGGCGGCGCATCTCGCCGGCCTTCTCCGAGAACCAGGCCTTCTTGAAGGAATAGCCGAAGTCGCGGATGTTGCCGATCTCCCACTGCACCTCGCAGAGGGAGACGGTGCCCTCGGGATTGAGAACGCCCGAGATCGTGCCGGCGTAGCACGGATAGACCATCCGCTCCTGCTCGAGCGTCGCGAGCTCCGCCGTGCGGGCGCCGACTTTCAGATTGCGCAGGACCGGGCTGTAGTCCCCGAACCGGGCCCAGTAGGGCCTGAGGAACCGCAGCGCTTCGGCGTACTCGGCCGGCGTCAGCGCGCGGATCGAGGGATCCGGGAACGGTGGCCGGAGAAGCTCGAAGGAGTGGAAGTTGATCGCCGGCAGGCTCCGCGAGACCCACTCCGTGATCTCGGCCAGGTCGTCTTTGTTGAAGGACGCGAGCACCGTCTGGACGTTCAGGGTGAAACCGCGCGAACGCGCCTTGAGGGCCGCCAGGCGGCGGTACGTCTCCTCGATCTTGACGAAGTTGCCCGGAGCGCCGCGGATGAAGTCGTGCCGCTCGCCGAGGTGATCGAGCGAGAGCCCGACCGTGAAGGTCTGCCGCTCGTCCTTCCGCGACTCGAGCACGCGCGCCACGATGCTCTCGACCTGCTCGGGAATGATGGAGTTGGTCGGCATCGTCACGTTCGAGGCGTCGTGGCGGCGGTAGAGGAGCTTCGTGATCTCGGGCAGCTCGCGATTGAGCGTCGGCTCCCCGCCCGTGAGCACGACCGAGTAGAGGGAGCCGAGATCCGCCAGCGCCCGGTCGTACTCCTCGAGCTTCATCTCGAGGTGGCGGTTCACGTTGAGGTGGTCCCAGTAGAAGCACGTCACGCACTTCGAGTTGCAGAGGTTCGTCATCCCCAGGATGAGGTAGCGCGGCAGAGTGTCTCCGGCCGCGCACCCAGTGGGCGGCGAGCTCGAGGTTGTTCATCGGGCCGCCGTCGCGAAGACTCCCCGGCCGATGCCGGCGATCAGTCCCGCGAGATACGTCAGGTGATGGGCCGCGAAGGCGAACGGGACTGCCGGAAAGAGCGCGAGGTCTTTCCGCCAGATCGGGAACGAGAGCGCCCAGGTCAGGGCCGCGTAGAGTCCGGCGGCCGGGAGCAGGAAGCGCGGGCCGAAGAGCACGAGCGCAACCGACGCCGCGAACGCCGTGGCGAGAAACGCCGCGACGCGGCCACGCGCGTGCAGGCCCGGCTTCTCCACCAGGAGCCGGCCCGTCTTGACGCGGTATCTCCACCGCTGCGCGAGGTAGGGGCCCGGGAACGCGCGCCGGCGATGCCGCACGCGCGCCGCCGGCTCGAGGACCACGCGGGCGCCGCCATCCATGGCCCGGCGCACGAAATCCGTGTCCTCCCCGATGTAGCCGAAGGACTCGTCGAAGCCGCCCAGCTTCTCGAAGGTCTCCCGGCGCACGAAGAGGTTGCAGAGCGCCACGTCGTGCGCCGTCCGGACCGGGCCTCCCCGGGGATTCCACTCGTGCGCCGGCACGCCGCTCCCGATCCCCGGCGTCGCGAGAAGAAGGTTCGCGAGGCGTTCGCCCCAGGGCGCGTCGCGCGGGCCGGGGTCCGGCCCGCCGGCGATGTCGGCGTTCTCGAGAGCCGCCACGCCGGAGGCGAGCCACCCCGGTTCGGCGGTGGCGTCGTCGTCGAGGAACGCGAAGATCCGGCCCCGCGCTTCGCGCGCCGCGGCGTTGCGCCTCCGGGCGGGATTCCCGGCGTCGGCACGGGCCCAGCGGATCGGGATCGAGAGGCCGTCGGTCTCGGGCGGTTCCGCCGAGCAGACGACGACTTCGAGGCCCGGGCCCCCGCGCTGGGCTTCCTGCTGCACCGATCGCAGGCACGCGGGCAGCAGCGTGCGGACGCGGTCCGAGGCGATGAGAACGGAAAGACCCGGCTCCATGCTGGCATCATAAGCGGGCGTCCCTGACGGCGCGCCTGGGGTCAGGCGCGCGCGGCGGTCGGGCCGGTTTCGCCCTCGTATAATCTTCGGGCCTTCGGAGGGCTCCTTGGACCTGAGTCGAGAACAGAAGCTCGAGCTGTACCGCTTCATGCGGCTGAATCGTGTCGTGGAGGAGCGCCTCGTCAACCTCTACCGGCAGGGCAAGGTCGTCGGAGGCCTCTACCGCTCCCTCGGCCAGGAAGCCACCTCGGTCGGGACGGCCTACGCCCTGAAGAAGGGCGACATCGTCGGCCCCCTGATCCGCAACCTCGGAGTCGTCCTCGTGATGGGCTACTCGCCCCGGGACGTGATGACGCAGTACATGGCCCGAGCAACCTCGCCCTCGGGAGGCAAGGACTGCAACCTCCACTTCGGTCAGCCCGAGAGGGGCGTCATCTCCCCCATCTCGATGCTCGGCGCCCTGGTGCCGGTCATGGCCGGAATCGCTCTGGCCGCCCGCATGCAGAAGAAGGACATCGTCACGATGACGTGGATCGGCGACGGAGGGACCTCGACCGGCGCGTTTCACGAGGGGATCAACTTCGCCGCCGTGCAGAAGCTCCCGCTCGTCGTCATCGCCGAAAACAACGGCTGGGCCTACTCGACGCCGGTGCGGAAACAGACCGCGGCGCGTTCTCTCGCCGACAAGGCCGTGGCCTACGGCATTCCGGGCGAGACCATCGACGGCAACGACGTGCTCGCGGTCTACGACGCGGCGCGCCGCGCGGTCGACCGGGCCCGCTCGGGAGAGGGTCCGACCCTCGTCGAGGCCGTGACGTACCGGATGAAGGGACACGCCGAGCACGACGCCCAGGCGTACGTCCCGAAGGAAGAGCTCGAGGAGTGGCGCGCGAAGGACCCGATCGCCCGCTACGCGCGCACTCTCGTCGAGTCGACCGCCGCCTCGGCCAACGAGCTCGCCGCGATCGACCAGGCCATCGCCGAGGAAGTCGACCGCGAGGTCGAGCACGCCGAGAAGAGCCCGCTTCCGCAGCCCGAGTTCGCGCTCGAGGGCGTGTATGCGCCCGCCGGGCGAAGTGCCGGCGGGCGGAGCCGCGATAGCCGCGCGGAGGCCCCCGGAGCGCAGAGGCGCCTATGAGTGGCGCGCCCGCATCTCGGAGGAGACGCCCCGGGCCGGCGAAGGGCCAGACCACGTACGTCGACGCGATCCGCGAGGGTCTCCGCGAGGAGATGCAGCGGGACGAGCGCGTCTTCCTTCTCGGCGAGGACATCGGCGTCTACGGCGGCGCCTTCAAGGTCACCGACGGCCTCATCTCCGAGTTCGGAGAGGAGCGCGTCATCGACACGCCGATCGCCGAGACCGCCATCGTCGGAGCCGCCGTCGGGGCCGCCATGATGGGGATGCGCCCCGTGGCCGAGATGCAGTTCATCGACTTCATCTCGTGCGCCTTCGACATGATCACGAACTTCGCGGCCAAGTCCCGCTACCGCACGGGCGTCGGCGTACCGCTCGTGATCCGGGGCCCCTCCGGCGGCGGCGTGCACGGCGGGCCGTTCCACTCGCAGAACCCCGAGGCCTACTTCGCCCACACGCCCGGCCTGAAGATCGTCCAGCCGGCCACGGCCTACGACGCCAAGGGCCTGATCAAGGCCGCGATCCGCGACGACGATCCCGTCCTCTTCTTCGAGCACAAGTTCCTCTACCGCCGGATCAAGGAAGAGCTGCCCACAGAAGACTACGTGGTCCCGATCGGCAAGGCCGCCGTACGGCGAACCGGCCGCGACCTGTCCGTCATCACCTACGGCGCGATGGTCTGGACCGCGCTCGAGGCCGCGAAGACGCTCGAGGCCGAAGGCATCGACGCCGAGGTCGTGGATCTACGGACCCTCTTCCCGATGGACGAGGAGACCATCCTCGCCTCGGTCGCAAAGACGAACAAGGCGATCCTCCTGCACGAGGCCACGCGCACCGGGGGGATCGGCGCCGAGATCGCCGCCGTGCTTTCGGAGCGCTGCTTCGAGTACCTGGACGGCCCGCTCGTCCGCGTCACGGCGCCGGACACACCGGTCCCGTACTCCCCTCCGCTGGAAGAGGCTTTTCTTCCCAACGCCGAGAAGCTCTGTAAGGTCGCCCGGGCGCTCGCCGGGTATTAGCGTGCGCTTCGACGGCACGGTCTCGATCAAAGCTCCGCGCCAGAAGGTCTGGGACTTCCTGACGGATCCCGAAAAGGTCGCGGGGGCCGCGCCGGGCCTCGAGAAGCTCGAAATCGTCGAGCCCGGCAAGAAGTTCCGCGCCACGACCTCCGTCGGCTTCGGAGCCGTGAAAGTCAGGTTCGTTAATGACGTCGAGTGGGTCGAGATGACGCCGCCGTCGAACGCGCGCATGAAGGCGCACGGCACCGCGCCGGGCTCGGGCGTGGACGCGACGACGTCGATGACGCTGACCGACGGTCAGGGCGGAGCGACGGATCTCGCGTGGTCCGCCGACATCCAGGTCGTCGGCACGGTCGCGAGCATGGCGGCGCGGCTGATGGGCGGCGTCACGAAGAAGCTGACCTCGGCGTTCTTCGACAAGGTGCGCGACGAAATCGAGACCGACGCGTGAGGAACAATCCGGGGCCAGCCCTCGCGACGTTATAAACTCCCGCCGCTAGAGCGGGAGGGCGCATGCAGTACCCCGTCTCGATCACCGTCAACGGCGTCCAGCGAAAACATCCGGTCGAGGCGCGGCTCCTCCTCGTCCACTTTCTCCGCGAGACCCTCGGCCTGACGGGAACCAACATCGGCTGCGACACGAGCCAGTGCGGCTCGTGCACGGTGCTTATGGAAGGCAAGGCCGTGAAGTCCTGCACGGTCCTCGCGGTCCAGGCCAACGGCGCAAAGGTCACGACGATCGAAGGCCTCGCGAAAAACGGAAAGCTCCATCCGCTCCAGGAGGCCTTCTGGGACAACCACGGCCTGCAGTGCGGCTTCTGCACGCCCGGAATGATCATGACGGCCTGCGACCTCCTCGAGAAGACTCCGCATCCCACCGACGCCCAGATCCGCGTCGGCCTGGAAGGCAACCTCTGCCGCTGTACCGGCTACCAGAACATCGTCGCCGCGGTCAAAGACGCCGCCGGCCGGCTGGCGAAGACCTAAGGGGGGCAGCCATGGGAGCGCGCATTTTCGGTTCTCCGATCAAACGCCGCGAGGACCCGCGTCTGATGACCGGGCAGGCCAAGTTCACCGACGACTTCGTCCTTCCCGGCATGGCGCACCTCGCGGTTGTCCGCTCGCCCTACGCCCACGCGAAGATCAAGGCGATACGCACGAAGAAAGCCGCATCCATGGAGGGCGTCCTCGGCGTCTTCACCGGCAGGGACATGAAGGAGGCCGGCTTCGGACCGATCCCGTGCGCGTGGGTGGTCCCCGGCTCCGAGACGAAGACTCCCCCGTATCCGCCGATCGCGCTCGACGTTGCTCGTTACGCCGGAAACGCCGTCGCCATCGTGGTGGCTACGGACCGTTATCTGGCCCGCGATGCCGCCGACGCCGTGGAAGTCGACTACGAGCCCCTGCCGGCCGTCACCGATCCCCAGAAAGGCGCGCAGAAGGGGGCGCCGCAGGTCCACGCCGACGTCCCGGGCAACCAGGCGTTTCACTGGAACGTTTCGGGAGGCGATGTCGATGCGGCGTTCAAGTCTGCGGACATCGTCGTGAAGGAGCGCATCCGGAACCAGCGCCTCATCCCGAACGCGATCGAGTGTCGCGTGGCCCTTGCGCACTACCTCCGCGCGACCGACGAGTTCACGCTGTGGGTCACGTCGCAGAACCCGCACATCGCGCGGTTCCTCCTCTCGCTGGACACCGGTGTTTCGGAGCAGAAGATCCGCGTGATCTCTCCCGACATCGGCGGCGGCTTCGGCAGCAAGCTCCCCCACTATCCAGAAGACAGCATGGTCGTCTTCGCCTCCAAGATGCTGGGCGTGCCGGTGAAGTGGACCGAGACGCGCAGCGAGAACTACCGCTCGACGATTCACGGCCGCGACCACGTCCAGGAGGTCGAGATCGCGGCGAAGAAGGACGGGACGATCGTCGGAATTCGCGCGAAGGTCTGGGCGAACATGGGCGCCTTTCTTTCGACGGCATCGACCGGAGTGCCCACGATCCTCCACGGCCTGATGCTCTCGGGCGCCTACGACATCAAGAACATCCGGGAGGACGTCTACGGCGTCTTCACGCACACGACTCCGGTCGACACCTACCGTGGGGCGGGCCGGCCCGAAGCCACGCTTCTCGTCGAGCGGATGGTGGATCTCGCCGCGCAGAAGCTGAAGATGGATCCGGCCGAGATCCGCAAGAAGAACTTCATCCCGCCCTTCACCGACGGCCACACCGTCGCGACGGGGCTCACGTACGACTCGGGTAACTACATCGCGGCCTTCGAAAAGGCCCTAAAGATGCTGGACTACGCGGCCTTCCGCAAGACGCAGACGCAACTGCGAGCGAAAGGCGAATACGTCGGCGTCGGGTTCTCGACCTACAGCGAGATCTGCGGCCTCGGTCCGTCGGCGGTCGCCGGTGCGGTAGGGTTTGGAGGCGGCCTCTGGGAGAGCGCGATCGTCCGCTTCCACCCTTCGGGCAAGGTCAACGTCATGCTCGGCATCTGCCCCCACGGGCAAGGCGAGCGGACGACGTTCGCGCAGATCGTCTCGGACCAGCTCGGCGTTCCGATCGACGACATCGAGATCCACTACGGCGACACGGAGCGCACGCCCATGGGATGGGGCTCGTACGGAAGCCGCTCCACGCCCGTCGGGAGCGGAGCGCTCATGGGCGCGATTCAGAAGATCAAGGAGAAAGCCAAAACCGTCACCGCGCATCTGCTCGAAGCCGCGGTCGAGGACATCGAGTACGACGAGGGCAAGTTTTTCGTCCGCGGTGCGCCCGCCAAGTCCAAGACGATCCAGGAAGTGGCCCTCATGGCCAACGTGGCCTGGAATTACCCGAAGGGACTCGAGCCGGGCCTCGAGGCCTCGGCGTTCTTCGATCCCCCGAACTTCGTCTATCCGTTCGGCTCCCACATCGCCGTGGTCCGCGTGGACGCGGAGACGGGCGAGATCCGCCTCGAGCGCTACGTTGCGGTCGACGACTGCGGCAAGGTGATCAACCCGCTGATCGTCAACGGCCAGGTCCACGGCGGCATCGCCCAAGGCGTCGCGCAGGCGCTGTGGGAAGGCGTGGAGTACGACGAGGGCGGCCAACTCCTGACGGGCTCGATGATGGACTACGCCGTGCCGAAGGCCGACTTCTTCCCGGATTTCGAGCTCGGCGCCACGGAAACGCCGACCACCGTGAATCCCCTCGGCGTCAAGGGCATCGGCGAGACCGGCACGATCGCCTCGACGGCGGCGGTGTACAACGCGGTGATGGACGCTCTCGCCCCACTCGGCGTCGCGAAGATCGACATGCCTTTCACGCCGGAGCGCGTCTGGCGCGCGATCCGCGCGGCAAAGCAAGGGACGTAGGAGGCGACCGTGTACTCAGAGAGCTTCGAATACTTCCGTCCGAAGACTCTGGCCGAGGCGGCGAAGCTGCTCAAAAAGCACAAGGGCTCGCGGCTGTTGGCCGGCGGGCACAGTCTGCTGCCGGCCATGAAGTTCCGGCTCGCGTCGGCCAAAGCCCTCGTCGACCTCGGTGCCATCAAGGGCCTCTCGGGCATCAAGGCGAAGGGCAAGGCGCTCGAGATCGGCGCGACCACGACGCACGCAGAGATCGCAGCCTCGCCCCTCGTGAAGAAGTCCTGCCCGATCCTGGCGGAGGCGGCCTCGCAGATCGGCGACATCCAGGTCCGCAACCGCGGCACGATCGGAGGGTCCATCGCGCACGCCGATCCGGCCGCCGACCTCCCGACCGTTCTCGTGGCCCTTGGAGCCACCGTCGTGGCGAAGGGGCCGAAGGGCGCCCGGAAGATCCCGGCGGACAAGTTCTTCGTCGATCTCTTCACCACGGCGCTGAAGCCGGGAGAGATCGTGACGGCCGTCGTCGTCCCGACCTGCGGGAAGGGCACGGGCGGCGCATACCTGAAGCACCCCCATCCCGCCTCCCGATATGCCGTCGTGGGCGTCGCGGCCCTCGTCGAAATGAAAGGCGGGAACGTCGTTCGCTCGCGCATCGTCGTCGGCGGCGTCACGCCGACTCCCGTCGCCGTCGAGAACCCCGAGAAGCATCGCCGGGGCGATTTCGGATCCCTTGAGCGACACCTACGCCTCGGGAGAGTTCCGCGTCCATCTCGCGACGGTTCTCGCCAGACGCGCGTTGGCGGCCGCCGCCGAACGCGCATAGCCCGACTCGGAACCCGGAGGCCATCGGCACCTTCCCGTGAGAGACATCCTTTCCGACATCGAGGGCTGGCGGAGCGAAGGCCGGCCGATCGCGATCGCCACCGTCGTCGAGACCTGGGGCTCGGCTCCCCGGCCGGCGGGCGGAAAGATGGCGCTGACGGCCGACGGCCGCATCGCCGGCTCGGTCTCGGGCGGTTGCGTCGAGAACGCCGTCGTCGAGGCCGGCAAGAAGACGCTCTCGAGCGGCAAGCCCCAGCTCCTCCACTACGGCGTCTCCGACGACACGGCATGGAGCGTCGGCCTCGCCTGCGGCGGCTCTCTCGACGTGTTCGTGGAGAGACTGGACCCGGCCCTCTTCGAGCCGGTCGGCGCCGCGCTGCGGGCCGAGAAACCGGTCGCGGTCGCGACGGTCATCCGGGGTCCCGAGGGAGACCTCGGCCGGAAGCTCGCGCTCTTCGAGGACGGAACCGTGGCGGGCGGCATCGACGACGCTGCCCTGGCCGAGGCCCGCTCGGCCCTGGCGTCCGGAGCGAGCCGCCGGATCCCGTCGGGAGATCGAGAGATCTTCGTCGACGTGCTCCGTCCCGCGCCCCGCCTCGTCATCGTGGGAGGCGTGCACATCGCGGTCGCGCTCGTGACCCTCGCGAAGACGCTGGGGTTCCGGACGATTCTGGTCGATCCCCGCGAGGCCTTCGGGAACGCGAAACGCTTCCCGCACGCCGACGAGATCGTGAACGAGTGGCCGGACGCGGCGCTCGCCCGCGTCGCTCCGGACAGCTCGACGGCCATCGCCGTTTTGACGCACGACCCCAAGCTCGACGATCCGGCCCTCCTCGCCGCCCTGCCCTCCCGGGCTTTCTACGTCGGCGCGCTCGGCTCGAAGCGCACGCAGGAGAAGCGGCGCGCGCGCCTCGTGGAGGCGGGAATCGCGCCCGACGTCCTTGCACGTCTGCACGGACCGATCGGCCTGCCTCTCGGGGGCCGCTCGCCCGAGGAGATCGCCATCGCGATCCTCGCCGAGATCGTCGCCGCTCGAAACGGCGGCGCGGCGTCCACCCGAGCGCGAGCCTCCAGCTAGGCTCAGCGGCCGCGCGTCGATCCCAGGCGAATCAGCGCGGCCCGCAACCGTCCGTGCCGGCGGAGGAGCGCGAGGCACCGCGTCTCGTCGCGCGAAGCTTTGGCGCGCACGACGTCGACCGCGGCGCGGCGCTCGTCGCTCTTCCAGCGCGAGAGATCCGGGATCTCCGCGAGCACGGGGGCCAGGCTGGCGAACGCGGCCCGTTCGCGCGCCGACAACGACGAGCGGCGGACTCGAAGGACCTTCGCGACACGCGTCTCCGCCCGCTCGCGGAACTCCGCCGCGTTCGCCCCGGAATCCCGCAGCCGCCGGTTCACGGCCAGGCCGATCCGACGGACATGGAAGCGGTCCCAGGCTCCGCGCGGCGCGTCCGGCGCGTCGTAGATGAGGTTCCCGACGACCAGGCGCACCAGCGTGCGGCGCGAAGAACGATACGCCGCGTCCTTTCCGATCCGACCTTCTTCGCGCGCGAGCAGCCGGCGGACTCCGGCGTCCGTCGGCCGGAATCCGAGCTTGCGGTAGAACCAGAAGGCCCCCGAGTCGAGCGCCTCGTCGTTCTCGAAGCCGAGCTGGTAAGGATCGATCGAGAAGGACGTGACTCCGAGAGCGTCCTGGTGCAGCTTCAGGACCTGGGCGTAGATCCAGGCGGACTCGCCCTCCCGGAACGTGTAATACATGTTGAAGCCGATCTCGAGCCGGTCGGCCAGGGCCAACCCCTCGATGTAGCCGATCGGCACGCCGTTCTTGACGACGAAACCGCCGTAGGCCGAGCGCAGCGGGAGCCGCCGGTCGGGGTCCACGCCGACCAGGAAAAGCTCGACTCCCCTCCCCGGGCGCGCCGCGACGACCGTGGCCGGATCGGCGTAGGTGAACGTGTAGAACTCGCGATATCGGGCGGCGGTCGCCTCGCGCATCCGGTCGCAGACCTTCTCGCCCTGGCGGCGCGAGAGCCGGCGCAGGACCATCGGGCGCGAAGAGAGAACGGCATCCAGCGAGACGTCCCGGCGCGCGAGAAAAGGCGCGTCGTGGAAAAAGAGTCCGGCGCCGGGCAGGCGCATCCGCGTGCGCGAGGCCTCCGAGTCGCCGAGGTCCCAGGAGATCGGAACTTCCAGAGAGTCGAATCGCTCGGCGCGATCATCCCGAGGGTCAGGGAGCCGCGAGTAACGCTCGAGCAGCCAGGCCGGATCGTCGCTCCGCGAGCCGGCGGCCGCGCCGAGCCACTCCAGGTACTCCACGTTGGCGTCGGCGAGCGCCTCCTCTTCGAGCAGCGGAAGGAACTGCGGCCAGGTCGCGCGCATCCGATCCGTGGCCACGCCGGCGTCCCAGTCGAGCCGGACCGTCCGCGGGAATCGCGTCGTGAGCAAGCGCGCCGCGTCGAACGAGTAGTCCGTCCCGATCGTCGTTCCCGCGATGCCCGCGACCTCGGGGGCGTCGAACGGCGACAGATCCTCGCCGGCCCTCTCGAGCCGGCGCACATGCCGCGCGATGGATCCCAGAAGGCGTTCGGCCCCGGCCCGCACGCGCTCGTTGTGCGGGTAGGCGCGCAGGAAGAGAAGAGCCTCGTGGAACCGGATCAGCCGCTCGGGATCCGCCGGGCGGAACGCGCGCCCCGCGGCCAGCGCGCGCTCGGCTTCGCGCGCTCCCGGACGCCGGTGACGGGCGTTCTCGATGCGGAGCAGAACGGCGTCGGCGCGGGTCGGCACGGCGCGCATGCTACTTCGATATAAGCTCCGGCGCTCGGAGAACGCATGACCCGAGTTCCCTCGTTATCGCTGGTTTCGGCCGCCGCCCTTTTCGCTCTGGCGCTTCCACTCGCAGCCCAGGCGCCCGCCGGCCGGTCCACGGGCAGCGCGCCCGGGCCGACCGCCACTCCGTCGCGCGAGTCGCTCGCCGAAGGCAAGGCGCTCTTCGAGAAGGTCGTGGAGTGGCTCGGCGGCTCGCGGAAGATCGCTTCCGTCAAGGACGTCCGGACGCGCGGCCGGCTGACGGCGAAGACGCCCGAAGGCGAGGCGACCATGGAGGTCCAGTCCTCGTTGATCTTTCCCGACCGCCTGCTGCAGGAAGTGGATTCGCCCTTCGGGCGCGTGGTCATGGTGGTCACGCCGACGAGCGCATTCCTGGCCGCGGCGAAGGGCACCCAGGACCTTCCACCGGCCGCCGCCGACGAGCTGCGGCGGCAGGTCGTTCGCATCCCTCTGAATCTCGCGCGGAACGCGGGCGACCCGAAGCTCACCGCGGCGGCCGCGGGCAAGGAGAACGTCGGCGGGGTCGAGGCGGCGATTCTCGACGTCACGTACGGCAGCGCCGCCGTCCGCTGGTTCGTCGACCCGAAAACCGGCCGCATCCTCCGGACGTCCCACACCGGGATCTCGCCGGACGGCCAGCCGGTGCGGATGGTTTCGGATTACCTCGATTACAAGACCATCGAAGGCTTCCCGGTCGCGCACCGCCTGGAAATCATGTCCAACGGCGAGAAGGATCAAACCCTGATCATCGACGAGTACAAGTTCAATACGGGCGTCGACCCGAAGCTCTTCGAGAAGCCTCCGCCGCCCCCCACGACGCCGCACGAACCGACGCATCCTCTGCACGCGGCGCCGCCTCCGCCTCCGCCTCCGTCGTCCGCGCCGACGCCGCGGCCCTGAGCCCGGGCCTCAGGGCTCGAGAGGCGGGCAGGTCGTCGGCGCGCGCTTGCCGTCGAAGCGGTCGCGCAGCCACTGGACGGCGCTCGTGGCGCTCGCCCGGCCCGCGCGCATGTGATCCACGCCCGGCAGCGTTTCGTAGCGGACGCGTTCGCCGGTGCGGCAGAGGCCGGCCACGAAATCGGCGGTGACGGAGGGGCGCACGATCGTGTCCTCCTCCCCCTGGGCCACGTAGATCGGCGCGCGGATCGGGCGGCGCCCGGGCCGGTTCTCCTCGAGCAGGCGTTTCCACGGCTCGGCCTCGAACGCCCCCGCCTTCAGAAAATCGGGGCGCAGGCCGCGGGAGTCGAACACGGCGCGGTACGCCTCGCCCCAGGTCTCGACGCAGTCCCGCGCGGCCCGGTCGATGTTCGGGATGGCCGCCTCCACGACGACGGGCGCGAGCGGCGCGCCGTAGACGCGGGACCAGGACCAGAGGCTGTACGCGGCGATCAGCCGGCCCGCCCGCTCGGCGAGGTCGTCGACGAGCAGCTGCCGGAGCTCGGTCGCCGGAGCGATGGCCGCGACGCCGGCAAGGTCGAGCTCGGGAGCGTAGATCGGGGCGATCTCGCCCGCGAAAAGCGCCGCCTGCCCTCCCTGCGAATGGCCCCACACGGCATAGCGCGCGCTCGCGCCGGCCTTCTCGAGATCGCGCGCGGCGCGGACCGAGTCGATCACGGCGCGGCCCTCGCTTTCGCCCACGAGGTACGGATGGGGACCGGGAGTGCCGAGCCCCGGATAGTCCGTGGCCGCGACGACGTAGTCGAGGGCGATCAGGGCCTGCAGGTGCGGGATCGTGTCGAAGACCTCGGGACGGAGCGAGGGCGCGCAATTGTCGGCCACTCCCGTCGTCGGGTGCGCCCACGCGACGACCTGCCTCCCGGCGATCGGCGCGGGGAGCTGCGGCGCCACGACGATGCCCGAGACCGCGACCGGTTCCCCGTCGAGGCCGGTCGAGGAGTAGAGGACCCTCCACGCCTTCGCCCCCGGAGGCGGATCGCGCATCTCCTCGGAGCGGATGAGCCGGCCCGGGGCGTGCGTCGCGGCGTCGGGCGTCGCCGTGTAGAACGGTCCCGGCGGCGGAGGCCCGCCCGCGCAGCCGAGCGCGACAAGCGCGACGAGCCAGAGAAGGCGGCGAGACAGGCCCAAGCGGCGCACAGTCTACTCTCGCGACGGCGCTCCAGGGCCTCCGGAAGATGCGACTCTCAGCCGAGCAGCGTCTTCAGCCGGGAATGTCCCTCGCGGCTGACCGGGACGCGGGATCCATCGGTGAGGATCGCGACGTAGCTGCCCTTCGCGTAGGTCTCGAGCCTCGCGATCGCATCGACACGGACCAGATGCGACCGGTGCACACGGACGAACCGGTTCGGATCGAGGGCCGCCGACAGGCTCGCGAGCGTCTGGGCCTTCAGAAAGGTCTTCCCCTCGCTCGAGAGCTCGACGTAGTCGTCCTGCGCCCGCGCCGCGAACAACTTCTCGACCGGGATGATGTGGACGCGAGCCCCGTCCCGGACCACGACCCGCTCGAGCCACGTTCCCGCGGGCCGGGCGGCCGCCGCCAGCGCCTCCGCGTCGCGCGGGGCCCGGGAGGCCAGACGCTCCCGCGCCCGCTCCACCGCGGCCGCGATCCGAGCCGGCTCGAAGGGCTTCAGGACGTAGTCGACCGCGTGGACCTCGAAGGCCTTCACGGCCCACTCGTCGTAGGCCGTCACGAAGACGGCGGCGATCTTCGGGTCGAGCAGCTCGAGAACCTCGAAGCCGGAGAGCTTGGGCATCTCGATGTCCAGGAAGACGACGTCCGGCGAGAGCTCGCCCGCGGCCCGGACCGCCTCGAGACCGTTGGCGCACTCGCCCAGGATGCGGACGCCCGGAACCTTCGCGAGATGCTCGCGCAGGATGCTACGCGCCGGAGCTTCGTCGTCCACGACGAGAACTCCGAGGGCATCTTCGTTCATGCCGGAGCCTCCGCCCGGACCGAGCTCACGCCGCGGCCTCCGCCGGAACCGAGATGACGACCATGTACCGGTCGGCAAGGCGCTTGGCCGCGAAGAGGCCGTCCGATCCCCACTTGGCCGCCAGCCGCTGCCGGACGTTCGCGAGGCCCACGCCGGTTCCCGGACGCGCCGGCGCGTCGGGGTCGAAAGGATTCTCGATCAGGATGCGCAGCCGTCCCGCCGAGCAGGCCACGCTCACGCGCACCTTGCCCCCCTCGATCAGGGAGGCCACGCCGTGGCGCACGGCGTTCTCGACGAGGGGCTGGAGCAGCAGCGGCGGAAGCTGGCAGAGATCGCCGCGCTCGTCCAGGTCCTCCTCGAACTGCAGCCTCTCCCCGAAACGCAGCGCTTCGACCTGGAGGTACGCGCGCGAGAGGGCGAGCTCCTCGGCGACCGAGATGGTCTTGCGTTCCCCCACCGACAGGCTCTTCCGCAGGAACTCGCCGAGGCGCACGCACATCTCCTGGGCCTTCGGCGGATCGGTCGAGGCCAGCGCCGAGATCGAGTTCAGGCTGTTGAAGAGGAAGTGCGGACGGATCTGCGCGCGCAGGGCCGCGAGCTCGGCTTCGCGCGCCAGGATCTCGAGCTCGGCCTCCCGGCGCTCGGCTTCGCTCGCCGCCTGGAGGGCGAGCAGGACGTAGTTGAGCGCGGCGGAGAGCAGATAGAGGAGAAATCCCGCCGCGAGGAGCGCGATCGCCTGGGCGGCGAAACGGCCCGGGAGACCCTGGAAGGCCGGGACGAGCCCGTAGCCGGCGGCCAGGAGCGCGGCCAGCCCGACCCAGAGCGAGGCGATGACGGCGCCCGCCAGAGCGTGCGCGAGGACGATCGGCAGAATGCGCGCCCGCTTCAGCGGGAACTGCCGGCACAGGTACCAGGGCGAGAGCCCCATGAAGGCGTAACCGACCGTCAGCGGCACCGCGAGGGCAATCGCCTCGCCCAGAAACAGACCGCCCGGCCGGGCGAGAAGCGCGGTCACGATCGCCGCGAGCGGCGCGCAGGCCGCGAGGTACGGGAGCAGGCGTCCGGGTCTTGCGAGTATGGGGTGCATGGTTGCCTCGTGCCTTCGCGTCGGCGCTCAGTGCTTGACTTCGACGCCGCCCATGAACACGAAGCCCGAGACGGTCAGGACCTTCTGGGGTCCCTCGGCCGGCGCGCGCCGATTCCTCGGGTTGTAGTCGGCGCCGCCCATGAAAGGCGTCACGTCCATGACCACCGTCCAGTTCTCCGGCACCTTCAGGTCGATGCCGCCCATGATCACGAAGACCTCGATACGCGCCGCGTCGCCGGCGATGTCGGCGTCGCGGAGGTCGATGTCGAAGCCGCCCATGATCGCGGTGACGTTGCCGCCCCGGAAGGTTCTCGAGCGGAGCATCCGGTCCCCGCCGCCGAACATCGCGAACTCGTCGAGTCGCTCACCCCCGGTGGCCGGCGCCGGCTCCCGCATCTCGCCCGTCGCCTGGAGGCCCGCGATCGCGCCGTCGTGGATGCGCTGGCCGACGGCCGCTCCCGGATCCGGCGACGGATAGCCGTCCGGGTTCCTCCGGGCCTCGAGGGCCCGCCAGATCAGGTAGACCCCGAGGGCGACGAGGATCACCGGCCACAAGTGGCGAAACCGGAACCAGAAGAAGCCCAGGTTTCGCAGCAGGAGGAGCGTTCCGACGGCGACGAGAACCGCGCCCCAGAAGCGATCGGCGTGCTTGCGGGGCCAGACGAGACTGGCGACGCCCGGGATGATCAGGACGAGCGGCCAGTAGTCGATGATCGAACCGGCGTCGATGATGTTGAAGCTGTCGAGCGTGAACAGAATGCCGAGGGCGATCAGCACGAAGCCGACGACGACGCGGGGAGAGAACGGCGGTCTGCTAGGTTCGTTCATGTCTGTCCTCCACTTCAGTCTACGCAGCCGCTCGGTGTCCCTCCGGGCGTTTTCGGCCAACGGCACCTTTCCGCCGGTGAACGCGGACCTCGCGCCGGCCGGTGGAGCCGGGGAACGCTACAATCCCCCCGCCGACAAGATGACGATCATTCGTAACTGGGTGGGCCACGCCGCTTCATGATCTGCCCCAAGTGCCAGACCCCCAATCCGGAGCCGGGGAAGAACTGTCTGCACTGCGGCTTCGCCTTCGCGGGAGTTCCCCTGGCCGAAGAGTCCCACCCCGGCGAGCTGACGTCGCTCCCGACGATGGGAGGGCCGTCGTCGTTCCGGCAATGGGCCGACCAGTCTCAGCGCGGCGTCGCCTCCGTCGTCCTGCCGGCCGGTCTGGAGATCGGCCACCGGTACCGGGTCAAGAGCCTGCTGGGCATGGGAGGCATGGGCGCGGTCTACCTGGTCCATGACAAGGGACTCGACCGCGACGTCGCTCTCAAGCTGATTCGCTCGGACATCGCCGAGGACCCCGACGCCCTCGAGCGCTTCAAGCGCGAGATCCAGCTCTCCAGCCGCGTGACCCACTCGAACGTGCTGCGCGTCTTCGACCTCGGCGAGAGCGACGGCATCCAGTTCCTGACGATGCAGTTCGTCGACGGACGGGACCTCTCGACGATCCTGAAGAAGCAGGGGAAGCTCCCGGTCGAGCGATTGCTGCGGGTCTTCCGCCAGACCGCCGAGGGCCTCAAGGCCGCCCACGACCAGGGCGTCATCCACCGCGACCTGAAGCCGCAGAACATCATGCTCGACTCCGCGGATCGGGTCTACGTCACCGACTTCGGCATGGCCAAGTCCTCCGAGCAATCGGGCATGACGCAGACCGGCGCCGTCATCGGGACGCCGTTCTACATGTCGCCGGAGCAGGTCAAGGGCGAGCCGGTCGGCCCGCAGTCCGACATCTTCTCGCTCGGCGTGATCCTCTACCAGATGGCCACCGGGACCGTGCCCTTCAGCGGCGCCACGCCCTTCGAGGTCATGATGGTGAGGGTCCAGCGCCGGCCGAAGCCCGCCAAGGAGCTCAGCCCGGACCTTCCGGTCTATCTCCAGAAAATCATCGAGCGCTGCCTCGTGGTCGACCCGGCCCTGCGCTATCAGAACGTCGGGCAGATTCTCGCCGACCTGGACTCGGAGCACGTCCGATCGGGGATTTCGTACCGTGCCATGTCGCGTCGCTGGCTCAAGCCGACGGCCGCGGCGATCGTGGTCGCGATGCTGCTCGCGGGCGGCGGGTTCTGGGTCTACCAGAAGGGCCGGGGAGCCAAGGTCGCCACCCAGAAGCCGCAATCCGTGCTCGTGGCGGATTTCGCCAATCACGCCGGCGACGCGGTCTTCGACGGAACACTCGAGCCCGCTTTCACGATCGCCCTCGAGGGCGCCTCGTTCGTCAGCTCGTACAACCGGAGCGCGGCACGCAAGGTCGCCGCGCAGCTCTCGCCGGGCGCCACCGGCCTCGACCAGACCCTCGCCCGCCTCGTCGCGGTTCGCGAGGGGATCAACGTCGTCACTTCCGGATCCATCGACAAGAGCGGGAGACGGCTACGAGGTCTCCGTCCGGGCGATCGACGCCGGGACCGGCAAGACCATCGTCGAGGACCGGGAAAGCGCTTCTGGAAAAGAGGCCGTCCTCGCCACCGTGGCCCGGCTCGCCGCGAAGGTCCGCCGGGCCCTCGGCGACGCGACGCCCGAATCCACGCAGCTCGCCGCCGCCGAGACCTACACGGCCGGGTCACTGGAAGCCGCGCACGAGTACGCCCTCGCGCAGAACCTGCAGTGGGAAGGCAACTGGGACGAGGCGATCCGGCACTACCAGAGAGCGCTGGACCTCGATGGCAACCTCGGCCGGGCCTATGCGGGTCTGGCCGCCGTCGAGAGCAATCGCGGACAGCGCCAGGCCGCCGAGAAGAACTACAAGGAGGCCCTCGCCCGCATCGACCGGATGAGCGAGCGCGAGAAGTACCGGACCCGCGGCGGCTACTACCTCCTGATGCGGAACCCCGACAACGCGATCGACGAGTTCAGCGCCCTCGTCAAGCAGTTCCCGGCCGACACGGCCGGCATCGCGAACCTGGCCTTCGCGTACTTCGTCAAGCGGGACATGGCCAACGCCCTCACGTGGGGGCGCCGCGCGATCGAGATCTACCCGAAGAACGTCCCCCAGCGGAACAACTTCGGCCTGATCGCGATGTACGCCGGCGATTTCGACACCGGCGCGCGCGAGCAGAAGACGGTTCTTCAGATGAACCCGCAGTTCGTGCTGGCCTACGTCGGCCTCGCCCTCTCGGAGCTCGGCGGGGGACGGCCCGAGCAGGCGCTCGCGACGTGGAACAGGCTCGCCGCGACCGGCCCCGCCGGGGCCTCGTCCGCCGCCGCCGGGCTGGCCGACCTCGCGCTGTACCAGGGACGGATCGCCGACGCCCGCACGATCCTCGAGACCGCCATCGAGGCGGACGTCGCGGCGAAGAACACGGACGAGGCCGCCCGAAAGCTGACGACGCTCGCCGAGGCGGAGCTCGCGAGCGGCCAGGCGGCGCGCGCGATCGCCGCCGCCGAGCGAGCCACGGGAATGAGCGAAGACCTGGCCGTCGTCGTCAGCGCCGCACGGGTTCTCATCGAGGCGGGCGAGGAGAAGAAAGCCCTCGCCGCGGCGGCGCAGCTCGCGGCGCGCCTGGAGCCCGATCCGCAGATGTATGCCGCGCTTCTGCAGGGTGAGGCGGACCTGAAGCGCCGGAACTACCGGGACGCGATCGCCCGCCTCAAGGAGGCGCGCAAGCTCGCGGACTCCTGGCTCGTGCGATACGACCTCGGACGCGCGTACCTCGAGGCGGGCTCGTTCGCCGAGGCGGACGCCGAGTTCGATGCCTGCGTGAAACGCCGCGGCGAAGCCGCCGCGGTCTATCTCGACGAGGTCCCGACCTTCCGCGTGTTTCCGCCGGTCTACTACTACCTCGGCCGCGCGCGCGAGGGGCTCAAGAGCCCCGGCGCCGCCGAGGCCTTCCAGACGTTCCTGGGCTTCCAGACGGGCGAGGGCGGCCCGCTCGCCGCCGACGCCCGCCGCCGGCTCGCCGGCAAATAGAAACGGCGGCGGGGCTCACGCTCCGCCGCCGCACCGATTCGTCGGCGGTCCTACTGGAGCCTTTGGATCGTGGCCCTGATCGCGCTGCCGTCGTTGAGCTGCAGCAGGAGCTCGTAGCAGCCGGGTCCCCCGACGAAGGAGGTATCCCAGTTGAAGATGAACCTCTGGGCGCTGGACCGGAATGTGCTCCCGCCCGTCGCTCCGGCCGTCGGCTCGTAGAGGAGGTACGACTGACCGGTCGCCTGACCCGAGCACGCTCCGCCCGTGTACGCGACGGCCTTGAGGCTCTGCGTCGTGGCGAGATCCGTGAGGTAGTTGCCCGCCGCGTCCTGGAGCTGCCACTTGATCGGCGTCGCCGAACCGTAGTTGACGTTGCCCGAGAAGGTCGGCGCCGAAAGCGTCCCGGCCGTCGCCATCGGCGACATGAAGCCGGTGAACGTGTAGAGTCGGCGGCGACCGTCACGGACTGGCTCAGGACTGCCGGAAGTGCTGCCGGTGAAGTTCGGGCTCGCGCCGTAGACCGCGGTGATCGGGTGCAGGCCGGCCGACAAGCCCCGCCGTGGCGAAGGTCGCCACACCGGCGGAGAGCGTCGACGTGCCGAGCACCGCGGCCCCGTCGCGGAAAGTCACCGTCCCCGTCGGAACGCCTGCCGGCGAGGTCACGGTCGCCGTGAAGGTCACCAATTGGCCGAGGCATGGACGGATTCAGGCTGGACACGATCGCGGTCGCCGTGCCGGCCGGGTTCACCGTCAGGCCGGTCGAAAGCGCCGCTCAAGAGGTGCATGGCCGTCGCCGAGAAGTTCGCCGCGATGGTCACAGTGCCGGCCGCCGTCGGGGTCACCGTCACCTGGCAGGCCGAAGCGCCGGCCGTCGTGGGCGCCAGGACGCAGCTCGTGGCCGAGAGCCCGGAGCCGGTCAGGGCGATCGTGCCGGTCGGGCTCGACGGCGTCCCGCTGCCCTGCGTATCGGTGACCGTGACGGTCACGGACGTCGTCTGGCCCACGACGACGGGGTTCGCGCCGAAGGCGATCGCCGTCGGCGGTCGTGCGGCCAGTCGACCGGGAGGCTGAAGGTCTGGCTGGCGGTCTGGGGCGTGCCCGGGGTCGAGTCGGAGACCTTCGCCGTGAAGCGAGAAGTTTCCCGAAGCCGACGGAGTTCCGGAGATGACTCCTCCCGGAGAGAGCGTGAGCCCCGCCGGCAGCGCGCTTCCCGGAGCGAGCTCCAGGTCAGCGGCGCCTTGCCTCCGGCGGCCTGAAGCGTCGTGCGTGTAGGGCGTGCCGACGAGGGCGGCCGGAAGCGTCGTTCCGCCCGGCGTCTGGATGAAGAGGAGCGCCGCGAAGTCCGGAACGGAGCCGTTGGTGTTCGTGCCGTGCGCGGTGACGACCGGGGTCAGGCTGCGGACCAGCTCCGCCATCTCTTCCGGCGTCAGGGCCGCGCGCAGCGTCACGAACGCCGTCTCGCCCGGCGCCAGAGCCATCGTGCTGTTGGAAACGCTGCCGTCCGGGATGTTCGGGTTCGCGGCCGCGGCGAGGTCGGCCGAGACCGGGGCGTCGCCGACGTTGGAGACCACGATGCTCTGCGGCTCGTTCAGGAGGGTGCAGGAGACGCTGGCCGGGGTCGTCGAGTTCTTCGTGACGATGACCTGCAGCGGGGTGTTGCTGTACGGGTTATTGCCGTAGAGCGCGACCCGGTAGGAGTGCGCCGTGTTTCCCGAGTTCGTCACGGCATAGGTCGTATCGCTGACCGGCTGATTGGAGATGTTCAGGTTCGAGATATTCAGGTTGGAGATGTTGAGATTCGCGGCCGTGGTGTTCGAGATGTTGAGGTTCGAGATGTTGAGGTTTGCCGGGTCCGGGTTCGAGATGTTGAGGTTCGAGATGTTCAGGTTGGAAATGTTCAGGTTGGAAATGTTGAGGATCGCCGGATCGGCGTTGGAGATGTTCAGGTTCGAGATGTTCAGGGCCTGGTTCGGGTTGGAGATGTTCAGGAAGGGGTTCGGATTGGCCGGGTTCCAGACCTGGAAGCCGGGAGTGTAGATCTCGAGCGTCCCGATGTCGGCGGTCGTGCCGTCCGGCTGCGCGAGCGGCGAGACCGAACCCTCGGGGTTCATCGCGATCGAGCCCGAAAGGGTCCCGCCGACCTCGACGACGTTGACCGTGAAGCCCGCAGCCGGGCTCGGCGCCTTCGCGAAGACCGGACGCGCGGCGCCGGACCGCGGCGGCGATCGTCACATCGAGCGTGGTCTGGGAAGAAGTCTGGAGGAACGAGGCCTGCCCTCCCGCCGGCTGGGTGACCGTGAGGCGGAACGTGCGCTGGCAGGCTCGTGAGGTTCTGGAGCGTCACGACGAAGGATCTCTGGAGCGCCGGCGAGAGCGGCTTGACGTTCTGGGGCGAGCCCACGACGAGCCCCTCGGAGATCCGGCTGCTGTAGACGTTCTGGTTGCGCATGCCTTCCTGGCCGACGACGCAGGGCGGAGTCATCTGCGAGGGATCGGCCACGCTCTGGTGCACCGGACCGGTCGCCGTGTAGTTCGCCCAGTTGCCGTCGAGGGGCGGCTTCACGTCGCGGTTGTCGGTCCAAGTCGCGTAGGCGACGAAGGGGCTCGACGCGGACGTGTTGAAGCTCCAGCCGCCGGACCCGTTGGGCTTGAAGTTCTGGCCGGCGATGTCGATGTAGTCCCCGAGGAACGGCATGGTCCCTGCGAAAAGAGGGGCAGGTTCGGGACGTTGAACTGCAGCTGCGTCAGTTCCGTCGGCAGCCCCGTGTCGGTGGCGCTCAGGCCGAAGCGGTACTGCGACACGGTCGAGGCGGCGAAGCTCGGCGCGGCCCCGGCCGGCGCCATGGCGACCCGCGTGTCCACGGTGTGCCGGCGCGTCGTCAGCGTGGCGTCGTCGATCTGAAGCGTGAAGACCTGTCCGGGATGGGCCGGCAGCTCGCCTTTCGGATCGCGCCGCACCAGGTAGAAGCGCCCCTGCCCGTCGGCTCGAACGGGTTGTTCGGGATGTGGAAGCCGACCGTGTGGTCGAGACGCTGGTCGTAGTACACGAACACGAGGCGGCCGGCCACGAACGTCAGCTGGGGCATGAACTGGTGGCCGCGCGTAAGCGAGGCGCCGAAGTCGTCCGTGATCGGCGAAGCGTCAACCGGGGTCGGCGCGCTCCAGACGGCCCCGTCCGCCGAGGTCGACAGGACGATCCGGGCGTCCCCGGTGGACGCGTCCCGCTGGGCCCAGCCGACGTGGATCCGCCGGACGTTCGCCGCGTCGACCGAAACCGCGATCGTCGGGAGCGCGTTCGTCCGGAACTGCGTCGCGCTGGTCCCCTGGTCGAAGGGCGCGATCGTGGCGAGCTCCTTCGTGTTCTTGGAAGGAAAGGTCTTCCCGAAGTCCGTGGACTTCGCGATCATGATCGCATCCGGCTGGCTCGAGGTCGCGAACCGGCGCCAGGTCACGTAGATCGCCCCGGAGACCGAGTCGATCGCCAGGTTCGTCCCCTGGTTGATTCCGTTCGACTCCGAGATCTTGATGGGATTCGAGCAGGTCTTCCCGCAGTCGAGCGAGCGCGAGAACATGATCTTGGTGCTCGTGCTGCCGGTGAACCGGCTCCAGACCAGGTAGACGTTGCCGGCCGGAAAGCTCTGGGGCGTGCCGAACGGATTGAACGTGCACGTCGCCGGCGCCCGCCCGCGGGATGTCCACCGCGAGCCAGGGCTTGTCGATGAACTGCCCGGATGTCCCGGTGTCGACCACGACGGTCGAGACGTACTTGATCGTGTCCTTCCCGAGCGTGGCGTCGCCGTTTTCCTTCTGGTTGGCGTCGATAAAACGGGCCACGAAGACGGCGCCGTTGTTGGTGCCGCGGTTGAAGGCGATGCCGCTGTAGTAGAGGAGGCCGTGCGTTCCGGGGCGGACGGTGGGATCGGCCGCGGCGCTGTAGGCCTTCAACGGGCGAGGCGAGCCCTTCCGGCGACTGGTCCTGGGGAAAGCCGGGAAGCAACGTGCTCTGCCACGTCTGCGCGCCGTCGAAGGACTTGAACAGGCCGAGCCAGGCGTCGCCCGCGAGCGAGCCGGGGACGGTGTCCGAAATCGGAAGGTCGACGGTCCGGTAGTCGTTGGCGCCCGCCAGCAGGTGCAGCGGGTTGCGCGAGGAAACGGCCAGCGAGGGCTCGTTCTGGCGCTGGAGGAACGGGATCGCCTCCGGGAACTGCGTGCCCGAAACCATGTTGACGTTCTGGCCCGGCCACGGGCGCGGTCTGCGCGCGGCGGTCGGCGCCAGGGCTGCGAGGGCGGCGAGCGCGGCGACCACGACGCCGGCCACGGTTGAGAGGAAACGCCGGGATCGACGCGAGAGCGCGTCAGACGGCGCCACACGGGTAGAAGCGCAGCATCGGGTCTCCTACCAGGTTTGAAACGGTTGGAAGACGGCCGCGTGCGCCTCGTCAGGTATTTGCGGTGGACAACGCGAGCGAAGATAGTAATCTATTATCGCGATCCGACGTCGCGATCGACGAACTGTTCTGGATTCGAGGCGCTTTGGCCTATGCTGTGGCTGCGAGGGAGGTTCCATGTCGACCCCGGTCATCATGCCCCAGATGGGCGAGTCCATCGCCGAGGGCACCATCACCGTGGCTCAAGAAAGTCGGCGACACGGTCAACGAGACGAGCCGATCTTCGAGATCTCGACCGACAAGGTCGACGCCGAGATCCCGTCCCCGGTGGCGGGAACGCTCCTCGAAATCAAGGTGAACGAAGGCCAGACGGTAGCGATCAACACCGTCGTCGCGCACGATCGGCGAAGCCGGCGAACAGGCCGCGTCGGCGCCGGCTCCCGCGCCGAAAGCCGAACTCGGCCCCACAAGCCTCAACCGCGCCACCCCCCGCTCCGGCCAGGGCGGCCGAGCCCGCTTCCGGCTCCGAAACCCGAGGCCGAAGCCGGCGGGACAACCTGCACCTGCAAACCTGCACCGGCACCGGCCGCCGCCGCCCCCAGACCCCTCCCACACCCGCGCGCGTCGAGGCCCCCACCGGAGAGCAGGGTGCCGGCGGACAAGTCGAGTCGATCGAGGAGCGCATCCGCCGGAAGTCCTCCCCGCTCGTCCGCAAGATCGCCCAGGAAAACCAG
>CAVVML010000004.1:0-108371 GCA_963749265.1 uncultured Acidobacteriota bacterium
CGAGTACGAACGCTGGCAGGGGTCGCATCACGACCTGGCCATGCAGGAAGCGACGAGGAGACCGTACTCGGCGACTTCGGCAGCCACACGTTCACCCACCGGCGTCACGTCGACTTTCTTCCGGCGCGACGGCAAGCTCTTCGTGCAGCACCGACGGCCCCGACGGCAAGCTCCACGACTACGATCAAGTACACCTTCGGCGTCGCCCGCTGCAGCAGTATCTGGTCGAGTTTCCCGGCGGGCGCTTCCAGGCGCTGAGCGTCGCCTGGGACACCCGCCCGAAGGAGGACGGCGGCCAGCGCTGGTTCCACCTCTACCCGAACGAGAGGATCGGCCCCGGCGATCCGCTGCACTGGACGGGCCGCGACCAGAACTGGAACTTCATGTGCGCGGAGTGCCACTCGACGAACTGCAAAGGACTACGACCCGACCGCGGAAGCGCTACGCGACCACCTGGTCGGAGATCGACGTCGGCTGCGAGGCGTGCCACGGCCCCGGCTCGGCGCACGTGGCGTGGGCCAGGCGTCGGGGCGGCGACAGCCGACGCCCGCCGATCCGGCCAAGGGGCTCGCGTGGTCCTCAACGGACGCCGGGGCGACGTCGAGCTGGATCATCGACCCGGCGACCGGGCAACGCGACGCGCAGCGCCGCGGCACCTCGACAGCCGAGATCGAGACCTGTGCGCCGCTGCCATGCGCGGCGCGCGCAGTCGCGGACGGCTACGTCCACGGCCAGCCGCTCGTGCGAGACCCACCGTGCCGGCGCTGCTCGATGCGGGGCTGTACTACGCCGACGGCCAGATCCAGGACGAGGTCTACGACTACGGATCGTTCCTGCAGAGCCAGATGTACGCGAAGGGCGTGACCTGCAGCGACTGCCACGACCCGCACACCTGCCAGCTGCGCGCGCCGGGCAACGCGGTCTGCGCCAGTGCCACGCCCGGAAAAGTTCGACACCCCGGCGCACCACTTCCACCACGCCGGCTCCGCGGGCGCGCACTGCGTGAGCTGCCACATGCCGCGCACGACGTACATGGTCGTCGAGCCCGGCGCGACCACAGCTTCCGCGTGCCGCGGCCGGACGTCGCGGTCGCGATCGGCGCGCCCAACGCGTGCACCCGTGTCACCGCGACCGCACACCCGGATGGGCCGCCGACGCGGCTCGCAAGTGGTGGGGAGATCGGGCGCCGAAGGAGCTTCCGTATCGGGGAGATCATCCAGGCCGGGCGAGAGGCGTCCATCGGGGCCGGGCCGGCGCTCGCCGTGCTCGTCGCCGACGCCGCGCGGCCGAGATGCGCCGGGCGACGGCCGCGTCGCTCCTCGGGCGGAACGCATTCTCCGGGAGTCGCGACTGCGATCACGCGGGCGTTGACGGACTCCGATCCCTCGTCCGCTCGGGGGCGCTCGAATCGGCGCGGGCTTTGGAGCCCTCGGATCGGGTGGCGGATCGTTGCGCCTCTCCTGCGGGATCCGATCCTCACGGTGCGCATCGACGCGGCCCGCGCGCTCGCCCCGGTTCCGAGGAATCGATGCGGCCGCAGGAGCGGGCCGACTTCGAGGCCGCTCTCGCCGAATACGAACGCTCTCTCGCGATCGACGCCGACCGCGCCGAGGCCCACCTCGCGCTGGCCGAGCTCGCTATCGATCTGGGAGACCTACCGCGCGCCGAGAGGGAATACCGGATCGCTCAGGAGCTCGTACCGGCGCTCGCCGGAGCGTACGCCAACCTCGCCGATCTCTATCGTCGGCAGGGGAAGGAGGCCCAAGCCGAAGAAACCCTGCGCCGGGGCCTCGCCGCCGCGCCCGGCGACGCGGGCCTCCACCATGCGCTGGGCCTCTCTCTCGTCCGGCAGAAGCGGATGCCCGAGGCCCTCGTCGAGCTGGAGCGGGCCGTGAAGGCTCCCCCGCTTCGCCCACGCTACGCGTACGTCCTGGCGATCGCTCTCGATTCCGTGGGGCAGACCCGGCGCGCGATCGAGGTGCTGGAAGCCGCGGAGCGGAAGCACGGCGGGAATCGCGAAATCCTGGAAGCACTGGTATCGTTCCAGGCAAAGGCAGGCCACCGCGACGCCGCGGCCCTTTACGCAAAAAAACTGCAGGACCTGACGGGCCAATCGCCGAATCCATAGCGATGATCGAGCTGCGTCGCACCGTGCGGAGCCTCCTCCTGGCGGCGGCGGTCCCCGCCGCGCTCCATGCACAGGATCCGGCCGTCCCGAAGAAGCCATGGAACGAGCTCTCGACTCCTGGATCGATCTCCAGCTCCACATCACGGCGATGGTCGACGGCGCGTTCTTCGTTCAGAACGCCGACAGCGTGGCGCAGGTCGGGGACCTGTCGGACAAGGGGGTCTTCCGCCTCGATAACCTCGAAGTCGATGGGCAGCTCACCGCTCCCTTCCCGTGGAGCTTCCAGGTCGAGGCCGAGTACGACGGAGCCGACCAGAACAACGACCAGAGAGGATGGACGCTCTCCGGCTTGAACGTCACGATCCCCGTTGGCAAGCTCTTTTGGGTGACGGTCGGAAACCAGTCGGAAGGCGTCACCATGGAGCGGCTCGCCAACAGCTACGACCTCGTCTTCATGGAGCGCTCGACGATGTCGTCGGCGCTGACCGTTGCCCAAAGCACCGGCGTCCGGCTCAAGGGCACCGCGGCCGGGAAGAGGATCAACTGGTCGGCGGGCTGGTACAACGGCTGGCTCACGAACGACCTCTCCTTCTCGGAGAGCGGCAACATCTACAACGGCCGCATCGCCGGCTTGCCCGTGGAGGCCAACGGCGGCCGCCGGTTGCTCCATGTGGGAGCCTGGGGCGCATACGGCGACGCGCGGGAGGGAAGCGGTCAAACCCGCAGTCGCCCGGAGGTCTACGAAGCGCCCTTCTTCGTCGACACCGAGTCCTTTCCCGCCGACCACTTCGCCTCCGTCGGCTTCGAGTTCGCCGCGGTGGAGGGTCCGGTGACCCTCGCCGCCGAATACTCGGGCATTAAGACGACCGCACCTCAGGTCGGAAACCCGAATTTCTGGGCCTATTACGTCCAGGCCTCCTGGGCCATCACCGGTGAGACTCGACCCTATGGTCACCTCTGCAGCTACTTCGGCGAGCTCCAGCCGAGCGTCCCGTTTTCCTTCAAACACGGAGGAACGGGAGCCTTCGAGATCGGGGCGAGATACTCGAACATCGACCTGACTTCCGGGGCGGTCGACGGCGGGAAGTTCGAACGCTTGGGCGGCGCGTTCTCGTGGTTTCCGACGGGCCAGTGGCGTTTCGAGTTCAACTACGGGTACGGGAGGCTCCAGCGGTGCAGGGCCTCACCGGCCGAACGCACTTCTACCAGCTTCGACTGCAGTGGGAGATATAGGCGGGGAAATAGAGCCGGCCGCCTTTCGGCGGCCGGCGCAAAAACTTCGAAGACTTCTGAAGGGTTTACTTCTGGATCTTGAGCTTGAGGCCCTCGGCGGCGATCTTGATGTTGGCGCCCTTCGTCTCGCTCTTGAGATTGATCACGACGCCCTTGGGGTTCCTCAACGAGGAAACGCCGGCGCCCTTGCCAGCGGTTCCCTCGGCTCCGGCGGACGCGAAGATGCCGTTGAAATCCTCAATGCTCTTGAGGTTGTAAACGCTGCCCGACGCTTCGGCCTGGGTGATCCCGACCTCCGCCACCGTGATGCCGCTGACCTTGACCGGGTATGTTTTGCCCATGTACGAAAGGGTGCCTTTACCCCAGCTCCAGCCGATGCCGGCGGCGACGGTTCCTTCGGACAGTCGAATGGTCGCATCCGGCGCCTTGTCCTCGGCGGAAGCGAGCGGCGCGAGCAATGCCACCATGGCGAGGAGAAGAACCGGGACGATCCAACGACGCTTCATAAGTGCCTCCATTTTCGGACCTTGCCTCGTGGCGCCGGGTCATTCCGGCCGCGCGCGAGGTTCCACCGCCCCTGATGTTATGCAAGTCCGGGGCCGACCCGGCCGCTCTCAGGCGACCCAGCCCAGAAGGATCGCGGTGCGCTGGATCGTCCAGAACGCTCCGAGCGTGCCCACGGCGTAACCGGGCAGGGCCTCGGCCCAGCTCGGCCAGCGGATCGGGACTGTCCGAAACGCCCTTTCGAGCCCGAGAATCAGCAGCACGAAAGCGAGCTGTCCGATCTCGACGCCCACGTTGAAGCCCAGCAGGGCCGCGGGCAGGGCGGCCCGCGGCAGCCCGGCGCTCGTCAGGGCGGTGGAGAATCCGAACCCGTGCAGGAGGCCGAAGACGAACGCGACGACCCAGGGGTGGCGGATCGTAAAGCTCGTCTCTCCCCTCCAGGATCGAACGATCTCCGGCCCGAGAAAGAAGATCGAGAGTGCGATCGCGGCTTCGACGGGGGCGACCGGGACTTCCGCCCAGCCGAAGGTCGCGACGGCGAGCGTGATCGAATGCGCGATCGTAAAGGACGTGATCGTCTTCACGAGCACCCAGCGGTTCTTCACGATCAAGAGGAGTCCGAACACGAAGAGAAGATGATCGGGGCCGAACGCGATGTGGCGGATCCCGTGGAGGACGTAGGTGCCGAGGAGCTGCATCCTCGTCTGTGCGGCGGCGATCTCGATCCAGGGCCGTGACGGCCGCACGATCGTGGTCCAGGTCCGACCATCCCGCATCTGGACCCGCACGAGGACGTCCGTGATCGTGGCCTGAAGCCCGGGAACTCGATGCGCTTCCCCGCAAGCCCCGTCGGCCCGGCGTCGATCGTCCTCCGTTCGAGGCGCGAGTCGGCGAGCTCCTGTACGGTCGGTTCCCCGACGTGACGCATGCCGTCCGGGACCTGGAGCGCGACGGGCAAACGCATGCCCGAAAGGACGGGCGTTCTCCAGAGAAGTTCGTAGCGCCCGGGATCGGTCTCCCGGATCTCGAGGTACGCGGGCCGGGCCTCGTGGGCTCCGGCAAACCGAGCGAAGAGGCCGAGAAGCCCGGCCAGCGCGATCCGGCGGCCCGCGTATCTCACTTCGCCGGCGTGTACCAGATCGGCGACGTGAAGGCGCGTTCCGTCGTCGTCATGGGGGACCTCCTACGGCATCGTGATGCCGAAGAACTTCGCGTCGTACGCCGTCCAGCGAGGCGCCGCGATTCGATGGCGATGGCGCTTCCTCCGAACGGCAGTGGCTCTGGAGCGGAAGTCTAGTCCTTCCCGAGGTGGCTGAGCACGCTTAGAATTGCGAACGAGCGCCTCTCGAGCGCTGCACGAACCGGTGCGTCCGCAGAGGCGATCCAAAATCGAGGAGAACGGACATGAGATACGGAAACAGTCACGGAGCGAGCATGTCCGCGAGATTTGTTGTCTCAATCCTTTCCGCCCTCGCACTGTGTGCCGGGGCTCTCGCCCAGGACATGCCGCCGCCCACCAACAAGAAAATCGAATACTCGCCTTATCCGCAACAGGACTTCCCGAACCGCGTGTTCTTCGGCGATACGCACCTGCACACCAGCTATTCGACCGACGCCGGCATGATCGGGAATCGTCTCGGCCCCGAGGAGGCGTACCGCTTTGCGCGCGGCGAGACGGTGACGTCCAGCACCGGATTGCCGGCGCGACTCGGTCGGCCGCTGGATTTCCTGGTCGTCGCGGATCACGCCGAAAACCTGGGCCTCGCGCCCATGATCGCCGAATCGAACCCGGAGCTGCTCAAGTCCGAGTGGGGCCGCAAGGTGCACGACCTGGTCAAGGCCGGCAAGGGCTTCGACGCGTACGACGCCTGGGGTGCGGCGATGATGGCTCGCCAGGATCCGCTCAAGGGCATGCCGATTACGCGCACGGCGTGGGAGCGCATCACCGCTGCCGCCGAAAAATACAATGAGCCGGGTCGCTTCACCGCGTTCATCGGCTACGAATGGACGTCGTCGCCCGGCGGCAACAATCTCCATCGCAACGTCATCTACCGCGATGCCAAAGACAAGGCCGATCAGGTCCTGCCGTTCTCGCAATACGACAGCGTCGATGTCGAGGACCTCTATAACTGGATGGCCAATTACGAGAAGAAGACCGGCGGCCGGCTGCTGGCCATCCCGCACAACGGCAATCTCTCCAATGGGCTCATGTTCGACGACGTCACGCTCACGACCAGGAAGCCGCTCGACCGCGACTACGCGCTGCGGCGCTCGAAGTGGGAGCCGCTCTACGAAACGACCCAGTCGAAGGGCACGGGTGAATCGCATCCGGTACTCTCGCCGACCGACGAGTTCGCGAACTTCGAGATCTGGGACCGGGGAAGCTTCGGTCCGGCGCCGAAGACGAAAGACATGCTGCCCCGCGAGTACGCGCGCGAGGCATTGAAGCGCGGCCTCGCCTACGAAGCCAAGCTCGGCGTCAATCCATTCAAATTCGGCATGATCGGCTCGACCGATTCCCACACCTCGCTCGCCACGACCGAGGAGAACAATTTCTTCGGAAAGATCGCCACGCTCGAGCCCTCGAGCGATCCGATCCGATTCGATGAAATCGCTTCAGGCCGCACGGCACCGAAGGGCGCTCAGATGTACGCGCGGGAAGGAAGCGCCTCAGGCCTGGCGGCCGTCTGGTCGCGCGACAACACGCGCGAAGCGCTATGGGACGCGATGGCGCGCAAAGAAGTCTTCGGGACCACGGGCACGCGGTTGATCGTGCGCGTGTTTGGCGGATTCGACTTTTCACCCAAGGATCTCGATCGCTCCGACTTTGCCGCCCACGGCTACGCGAAGGGCGTGCCGATGGGCGGCGACCTCAAAACAGCGGCGGCCGGCAAAGCGCCGACACTGCTGATTCGCGCGGTTCGCGATGTGGACGGCGCCAACCTCGATCGCATCCAGGTCATCAAGGGTTGGCTGGACGCTGCCGGTGAGACGCACGAGAAGGTGTACGACGTGGCGTGGTCGGGCAATCGCAAGCCCGATGCAAACGGCAAACTCCCTGCCGTTGGCAATACCGTCAACGTCGCCGAAGCCACTTACGACAATTCGATCGGGTCGCCCACGCTGCAAGTTTTCTGGAAGGACCCGGACTTCGATCCGAAGCAGCGCGCGTTCTACTACGTCCGCGCTCTGGAAATCCCAACCCCGCGGTGGACGACCTACGACGCGAAGTTTTTCAAGGTGAAGCTACCGTCGGATGTTCCCGCTTCGATTCAAGAGCGCGCTTACACCTCGCCCATCTGGTATACGCCGTAACTCCGACCATGGGACAGGCCGATCCCGGCGTTCGCCGCTGAACTCTAGTCCTTCCCGAGGCGGCTGAGCACGCCGCGAAGCGGCTCGTCCGAGATCCGAATGAGTCCGTCGAATGGTCGATCCATCTCGAGGATCAGAAAGACCGCCGCGGCCACGGAGAGGGCACACACGAACAGCGCGATGTAGCCCGTGGGATTGGGCTTGGCGTAGACGCCGAAGCTGACGAAGAGGATCGACAGCCAGAACACGACGACGATGAGCAGCGGAGTCGATATCGCGCTCGCGTTCTGGGCGTGCATCAGCCACCGCGTCTTCCCGAGCCCGATCGCGAGCTCCGCCGCCATCGACTTGATCGTGCGCTGCTTCTCGTTTTCCACCGGGAGGCGATCGATGGCGTCGTAGAGGGCTTCCCCCTCCGGCGAGGGCGCCTCCGGGCCGCTGTTCCAGAGCTCGAGAAACCCGGCCTCGACCGTGGATCGAAGACGCTGCCGAGTGGTGGCGCCCTCGGGACCGTAGTGGGCGAGCGTTCGGTCGAGCAGCGAAACGTCGGCGCAGATCTGGATGAGCTCGTCCTTCTGATGGTCGTACGAGTCTTTGGCGGAGGCGACGAGGAGGCCGAGGACGAGGGCCGCCATCGTTCCCACCAGGCCGGTCGCGGCCTTGAGCACGTCGCGGGAGTCGGGATCCCGTTGATAGGCGGGAATCCGGACGGCGAAGCCCACGAGCGCGCCGCCGTACACGCATGCGAAGACGATCAGGCTGACGAGAACCTGATTCATGGGGTCTGCGTCGAGGCTCCCGGCGTGGCGTCGGCCGCCCGCTCCGGCGGCCCGGGCAGAACGACTCGTACTTCGCCCGCATCTTCCCGTAGGTCTCCTCCCAGGCCTCGGCCTTTCGTGCCCCGAGCCAGGCCGTCTTGACCTCCGGCTCGACTTCCTCGAAAGTCGGAACCCGCGCGGGCGTCACGGAGTCCAGGTACACGAGATGCCAACCGTAGCCCGACTCGATCGGCCCGGTCCAGGCGCCCGGCTTCTGCTCGAAGAGAGCCCTCGCGAAAGCCGGACCGAACTCCTTGGCGACCTGGTCCGGTGCGCGGTCGGCCACATAGTCCGCAAACATGAAAGGGTCCCCGACGCCCGCCGCGCCCGGCCACGCCGCGGGCTGGCCTGCGAGCTTGGTGAGCGCCTTTTCGGCATCGGCGCGGGCAGTCGGGCCGCGTCGGTCGGGCGAGAAGTAGAGCGTCCGAAACGTGGCGCGAGGCGGCTCTTCGAACATCGAAGAGTTCTTCTCAAACCACGCTTTCAGCTCGTCGGTTGTCGGCTCGTAGGCGGCAGACACGTCTTCCGCGAGAAACTCCATCTTCTGCGCCATCCGGCGCCTGACGATCGTGTCGTCCTTGTCCAGACCCATGGCCAGCGCTTCGCGGTAGAGGATCTCGTCGCGGATGCGGTTCTCGAGCAGGCCGACCATCTCTTCCGGCGTGGGGGGCCGCTGCCACGTCGCCGCGAACGCGATCTGCAGCTGCCGGAGGTCGTCGAGGGTGAGTGTGATCTGGCGCGACGGAGCTGTGCTCGCCGGGCCGCGGTTGACGAAGGCATAGATCGCGAAGAGCGCAGCGCCGAGGAGGAGAAAGTGGACGAGCGGCTCACGAAGCCACCGCTTCATAGGCTGCTCATGATACGGCGCGAGTGCCCCTTCCCGAGTGTCGAGCCGGGCCGCGTCGCTCAGCGGAGTGGACTCAACTCCGCCACCGCGGGAATGATCTCGTAGTTGGCGTATCCGACCGCGAGAAAGCCGCAAGCGGAGCGGCGGGAGTTCACCTCCAATTTGGGCATCCTTCGAGTTGGCCCAATCACATCACCCTTGGTCTTGCGGAGTCAAAGGACAGAGAGGGGGCACGTCGTCCCGCTGCTCCTACTGTGGGCCCTCGGCGAGAACCTTGGCCTTCTGTGCGCTGTATTCGCTCTCGGTGATGAGCCCCTGTTTGTAGAGCGACTGAAGTTCTTCGAGCTTTTGCTGCATCGTCTTCGGGGCGGTCGCGGCCGGCTTGCCCGCCGCCGCAGCGGCCTGATTCGCGGCCGCGGCAGCCTGCTGGGACGCCGCGGCGGACTGCGCCGCCGCCTGATTCGCGGCCGCGGCCTGCTGCTGAGCCGCCGCTTGCTGCTGCTGAGACGCGGCCGCGCTGCTGGCAGCCGCGGCCGTGGTCGCCGCGCCCGTGCCATAGGCGACGGCCGCCGTCCGGCGCCGGACGCCGTAGAACGGCCGAGCCCGGAGCCGCATGCGCGACCAGGACGAGCAGGCCCAGCAGGATTCTCAGTGAAAGGGACTTTCGAAACCGGAATCGCCTCATGATCGTCCTCCTTGTGCGCCGCCGTACTACTTCTTACGCGAGAACTGCAGCTCCACGACCTTGACCATCTTGCCGCGGTCCTCCTCCCACAGCTCCGTCACGCGATCGCCGTTGGCCGCGATGGTCAGCCTCAACTCGAGGGTCTCGGGCTTGCCCGTGACCTCGTCGGCGATCGTTGCCGTCATCCTCCCGTGCGTTCCGGCCGCATCCAGGGTTCCCGTGTACCACTCCATGCCCGTACTGCCCGTGTCCATGTAGGTCGACACGTACTTCTTGGTGACGTTGTCGACCCGGCATAGCTGATGCCGCTCCAGGGCTCGTCCCCGATGTATCCCGACAGCATCTGCTGCACGTAGCGCCCGCCGAGCACCCACGTGTAGACCGCCGTCGCCGAAGACTCGATCGGAGGTTTGGAGGGATCGAGCCATGTCCGGACTTTCACGTCGAACGTGCCCATCAGAATTCCAGCCTCTTCTGCCCCTCGCCCGGCGTCATCGCGTTCTCCAGGGCCTTTGGGATCACCTCGTCTTTGGTCGCTTTCGCCGCCTTCTGTTGGCCGGCGGCGCTGACCGCAAGACTCAAAACGACGCCCGCCAGAGCCGTGATTCGATTGAAACTTCTCATCGCCTCCTCCTTTGCGCCTCTGCGGACTTGTCTTTCCGGCTCCCCGTCCGACCTAGGGACTCTCTCGCGGGCGGTCGTCTTGGGTCTCCGCGAAATCAAGGCGTCGAACGACCACCCTGTGTGGACGTGCGTACCCGCTCGAAGGCAGGTCGTTCTCGTCGGAGTTGGGAGAAGGGGCAGTCCGGCCGAGATCGGGATCCTGCGGCCATCGGGCGAAGACGGACGCATCGACACGGGTCGGAGCCCGAGGTCGGAGCGCACGAGCGCCTCCTCGTCGTCCCTGGAGACGGCTGTTTCGAGTAGACTCACCGGTCAGACTCGCGCGCGTCGAATTTTGAGCCCTCGCGGGGGTGTGAAGTTTGCGTGTAACGGCCCGTCGGCTGGCGCCGCCCGCCGGCTTTTGCTATGTAATGCGCTCAAATGGGAGCGCCGGCTCCCGGGAGGAGGACTCGATGAGACACCGCATTGCCGTGGCCGCGTTCGCCGTGGCTGCAGCCCTTCCGTCGATATCGGCGGCCGATGACCTGACCGGCCAGGAACGGTTCCTCTGCACCGCCGTCGATGCGACACGCTGCATGGAGACAGGGTCCTGCACCACCGAGCTTCCGTGGAACCTCAACATCCCGCAGTTCATGGAGGTCGATCTGAAGGCCAAGACCTTCTCGACGACGAAGGCGAGCGGAGAGAACCGCGCGACGCCGATCCGGACGGTCGCGCGGGAAGAGGGCCTGATCGTCCTGCAAGGCTACGAGGCCGGCCGGGCGTTCAGCTTCGTCATCCACGAGTCGAGCGGCATGGCCTCGGTCGCGGTGGCGAGAGACGGCATGACGGTTTCGATCTTCGGCGCCTGCACGCCGATGCCACAGGGTTCCAAATGACACCTTTCAAACTGACCGGGAGGACGATCATGAAGCGATCCGCGATCATCGCCGCCGCGTTCGCCGCAGCAGCCGGTGTCGGCATTCAGGCCCAGACTCAGACGCAGGGCGCGTCACAGCAGAAGACGCTCGCGGCGACAATGAACGTCTACGTCTTTGCGACGCAGGGCCAGTCCGCGAGCCAGCAGTCGATCGAAGAGGTCGAGTGCTACAACTGGGCGGTCCAGAACACGGGAACCGACCCGTTCCAGCTCCAGAAGCAGGCCGAGGCCCAGCAGCAGCAGGCGGCGGCCGCCCAGCAACAGGCCTCGAAAACGGCGCAGGGATCGGGTGTGAAGGGCGCGGCCGGAGGCGCGGCGGGGGGGGCGCTCATCGGCGCGATCGCGGGAGACGCCGGGAAGGGCGCCGCGATCGGAGCCGCTTCAGGAGCCGTCGTGGGCCGCGCCCGCGGCCGGCAACAGCAGGAGGCGGCCCAGCAACAGGTCGCTCAGCAGTCCGCGTCCTCCCAGCAGGCGACGGCGCAGCAGCTCGAAAACTTCAAGAAGGCCTTCAGCGTCTGTCTCGAAGCCAAGAAGTACATGGTCAAGTACTGACCTCGCCGGCCTCGAAAACGAAAGCCCCCGCAGTGCGGGGGCTTTTTCATTCCGCGCAGCGAAGACTAGGGGATCATCCCGCAGTCGAACATCTTGTTCGCGATGGGCCCGCGACCTTGTTGAGGAAGTACTGCCGCATCTGGGGATCCGTTCTTCAGCATCGCAGGGCTCGCTGTTCCATCTCGGCCTTCTCGCCGGTCGGCTTCTCGCTCTTCATCTGTGCGAGCTGCTCGCAGGGTGTGGTCGCGTACTTCTGGATGATCTGGTCCGCGATCCGATCGAGGACCGGGTACTGCTGCGGCTGCTGGGCCAGGCGGAGCCCACGTGCAATAGCGCCAGATCAGCAAGGGACGGCGAGACGCTTGAGCATGGTTTTCTCCTTTCGGCTGAACGGCCGGCGAGGACAGCGATGAGATCACCGTTGGCCGGCAACCGCGCAGCAGGACTGCGCGCCAGGAGCGGCGCGCCGTCCACCGGCTTGCGCAGGTAGGCTGCCGCGCCTCCCGCCGTCGCCCGCTCGGACGCTTCGGGAGTGTCGTGGCCGGTCAGGACGACCACCGGGATACGAAGGTCGCGCTCCGCCAGGGCGGCCTGGATCTCGAAGCCGCTCATGCCGGGCATGTGCAGGTCCAGGACGATGCAGTCGGGCTCGCCGGCGCGCGAGGTCCTCGAGCATCGCTCCGCCGGTCGAGAAGGTCTCGGTCTCGATGCCGGCGGATCGGAGGAGCCTCTCGAGCGCGCGGCGGACGGCTTCCTCGTCGTCGACGACGGCGACGAGCGGTTTCAGTCGGGTCACATGAGCCGTGAGCGTAGCGGGCGGCGCGCCCGCCGTAATGGGACCTTGGTCCCAGACGGCGCTAGCCGCCGGAGACCGGCGCGGTCCGCCATCCGGACCAGCTCGGCGACCGAGCGGACTTCCATCTTCTCCATGACCCGGCCCCGGTGCACCTTCACGGTCTTCTCCGCGATGCCCAGATCGCCGGCGATCTGCTTGTTGAGCCGCCCGGCGACGACGCCCTCGAGCACTTCGCGTTCCCGCGGGGTCAGGGTTGCGAGGCGGGCCCGGATGCGGGCGGACTCCTCGCGGTCGGCTCCGACCCGCGCGGCCCCGCTCCAGGGCTTCGCGCACGGCCCGGAGAAAGACGGCGTCGTCGACCGGCTTCGTCAGGAAGTCGACCGCGCCGCCCTTCATCGCGCGGACGCTCTGCGGGATGTCGCCATGCCCCGTCAGGAAGAGCGTCGGCAGAGCGACGCCGCGGGAGGCGAGCGCCTCCTGCAGGGCCAGCCCGTCGAGGCCCGGCATCGCGACGTCGAGGACGACGCAGCCTTCGGCGTCCGGATCGATCCGCGCGAGAAACTCCTCCGGCGAGCCGAACGTCGCCGATTCCAGGCCCGCGGATCGCAGCAGCCGGGACAGGGCCTTCAGGACGGCCGGCTCGTCGTCGACGAGGTAGACCATTTCGCCGCGCGGGCTTCACGCGAGGCTCCGGCCTGCGGCGGGAAGAGTGAAGTAGAACGTGGCTCCCCCGCCCTCGTTGCCGGCCGCGCCGAGCTGACCCCCGTGCGCGTCCACGATCGTGCGGCAGACGGCGAGCCCGAGGCCCATGCCGTGCGCCTTCGTCGTGAAGAAGGGATCGAAGACGCGCTCCACCACGCCCGCGGGAAGGCCCGGCCCGCAGTCCCCCACCGAAACGCGGAGACACCCCTCGGCGACCGCCTCGGTCCGGACGTCCAGCCGGCGACTCCGCGGCTCGAGGACTTCCATGGCGTCGCACGCGTTGGCGACCAGGTTCAGGACGACCTGCTGGATCTGGACCCGGTCGCCGACGGCGGGCGGCAGGTCCGGCGGAAGCTCGGCCGTGAGCGTGACGCCGCGGTTCACGAGGTCGCTGCGCATGAGCTCGAGGGCGTCGCCCACGACTTCGGAAAGCGGCAGGGGCTGCCGCTCCACCTCGCCCTTCTTCAGGAGCACGCGCAGCCGGCGGATGACCTCTCCGGCCCGCTTGTCCTCTTCGACGATGTCGGCCAGGATCGCGCGGACCTCGTCGAGGTCGGCGTCATCCTGCGCCAGGAACCGCTCGGCCGCCTGCGCGTTGGCGAGGATCGCCGTCAGCGGCTGGTTGAGCTCGTGGGCGAGCGAGCCCGAGAGCTCGCCGAGCATCGTGACGCGGGAGAGGTGCGTCAGCTCGCTCCGCTGGCGCTCGACCTCGAGCTGCGCCAGCTTGCGGGGCGTGACGTCGATCGAGATGCCCCGCAGCCGCGGGCCCGAGCCGGCCTCGGTCTCGACGCGGCCGCGCGCCGCGATCCAGCGCGTCTCCCCGTTCGGCCGCACCACGCGGTATTCTCGCTCGAACTCCCCGCCCGTCCGGAGCGCGGCGTCGACCGCCGCACGGAAGCCCTCGAGATCCTCGGGGTGGACCGACTCCTGGAATCGGCGGAAGTCGATCCGCTCCCCGCTTCCGTAGCCGCGGATCTCCCGTCCGCGCTCGCTCATCCAGATCTCGTCCCGCTCGACGTCGAAGTGCCAGAGGACGGCGTTCGCGGCTTCGGCCGCGAGGGCCATGCGCTGCTCGCTCTCGCGCAGCGCGGCGTCGGCGATCTGAAGCCTGCGCGCGAGCTCCGAGGACCGGATGACGTCGAAGGTGAGCTCGTAGGCCATCGCGGCGACGACACCGAGATACGCGACACTGATGAGGTAGGGAGACGCGGATGGCCTGTTCCATGACCAGGGCGGTGTGGAGCATCGCCGCGAAGACGAAGATGAGCGTGCTGCCTCCGACGACCACCGCCCGCCGGCGGTCTCCCCGGCGCCAGACGGTGCGCGTCGCGTCCAACAGAAACAGAAGCACCAGAAGCGAGCTCAGCTGGCCGATCCGCGTCCGCTCCGAAAAGACGCCTTCGGTCAGGAAGATCGTCTCGCCCAGGAATCGCAGGGGCCGGACGCCCGTGATCCGGACGTAGTTGAGATTGGGGTCCGAGAGGAAGTTGAGCAGGAGCGACGCCGCGCGCACCCCGATGATCGTCCAGGCGAGCCAGAGCCGCCCCGCGTGGAGGTACGTCCGCACGAAGAACACGAGTGAGACCAGCAGCAGGAAAAACGGAACGTGGGCCCAGCGGAGGAGCGCTCCATGCACGGAGGCCGAGGAAGAGTGCATCAGGGAGAGCTCGAGCGCGGCCATGACCGCCGCCGAGACCGCCATCAGCGAAAAGAGCAGGTTCGCGGCGGCCCGGCGCCGCAGCCCCACGACGAGATGGATGGCGGCGAGCGTCAGGCACGCCGCCGCGTCCATCGACCAGAGAACCGTCGTCCAGCTCATGGAGCCCCTCTCATGGAGTCCGGATCATGTCGTTCCGCTCTCCAAAGAGAAAGCCCCCGCTCGCGCGGGGGCTCTCGCGATTCCCGGGGCGACTATCGCGAGACGGACACCACCGTGATGTCGTCGGTCTTCGCATCGATCACCGCCACGCCGCAGGACGTGTACGCGCCGGAGCCGTCGAACTTGCATCCCACGAGGCCGGCCGCCTGCGCGCCGCACTCGCCCTTGTCGACCTCGGCGACCCACCAGCCCGAGTTCGCCGGCTTGCCATAGGTGTTCCCCGCGGCATAGACGGCCACGAGCATCCCGCCGCTCCCGGTGCCGCCATTTCCGCACGTGAACGTGCCGTCCTTGGAGAAGTACAGGACCTTGTCTTCGTCGTCCCACAGGAACTGGGTGTCGTCGACGTTGCCGTCGCCGTCGACGTCGATCTTCTCGGCCCACACGGAGTCGGTGTCGCCGGCCGCATTGGCGGTCGTGGTCGACGCCTTGCCCTTGCCGATCGACGTGCCCTTGCCAGCGTTCGGGGGCGGCGTCTTGGATTTCGCGGCGGGGGGCGGATTCACCTTCACGGGCGCCTGCGGCGCCGACTGGGCCAGGAGCGATGCCGCGCCGACCAGCAGACTCAGCGCGACCACGGCCAGAATGCGAGTCCCTCGGATCATGAGCTCCTCCTTGTTTTTCGGGCGGAGCCTATCAAATCGATTCGAAGGTCGGCGTGATAGAAAGGCCTCGACTTTCTCGGGAGGAACCATGCAGCTCGGCATGATCGGCCTCGGTCGGATGGGGGCGAACATGGTGCGTCGCCTCATGAAGGCCGGACACGAATGCGTGGTCTGGGACATGAACGCCGCGAGCGTGAAGGGTCTGGCCGACGAGGGCGCGAAGGGCGCGGGCTCGCTCGACGAGTTCGTCGCGAAGCTCGCCCCGCCCCGCGCCGTGTGGCTCATGGTCCCGGCGGCCGTCGTCGACACGTCCATCGGCCAGCTCGCGCCCAAGCTCCAGAAGGACGACGTCCTGATCGACGGCGGCAACTCGTACTACATCGACGACATCCGCCGGCAGAACGACCTGCGGCCGAAAGGCATCCACTACGTCGACGTCGGCACCTCCGGCGGCGTCTGGGGGCTCGAGCGCGGCTACTGCATGATGATCGGCGGCGACACGGACGCGGTCGCAGCGACTCGACCCGATCTTCAAGACGCTCGCGCCGGGCCGCGGCGACATCGATCGCACCCCCGGCCGCGAAAAGGTCGGAGGCACCGCCGAAGACGGCTACCTGCACTGCGGGCCCTCCGGGGCCGGCCACTTCGTGAAGATGGTCCACAACGGCATCGAGTACGGGATCATGGCGGCCTACGCCGAAGGCATGAACATCCTCAAGCACGCCAACGTCGGCAAGGGGAAGCGCGACGTCGACGCCGAGACGACGCCGCTCCGCAATCCCGAGCACTACCAGTACGACCTCAACCTGCCCGACGTCGCCGAAGTCTGGCGGCGCGGCAGCGTCATCGCTTCGTGGCTCCTCGACCTGACGGCCATCGCGCTCCTGAAGTCTCCCGACCTCGCGAACTTCTCGGGCCGCGTCTCCGACTCCGGCGAAGGCCGGTGGACGATCCTCGCGGCGATCGACGAGGGCACGCCGGCCGCGGTCCTGACCGCCGCGCTCTACGAGCGCTTCGAGTCGCGCGGCGAGGCCGACTTCGCGAACAAGCTCATGTCGGCCATGCGCTACGAGTTCGGCGGGCACGTCGAGAAAAAGGACTAGCGCATGGCGGTCCGACCGCGCACGCTCGCCGTCGACATCGGCGGCACCGGCCTGAAGACGATCGTCCTCGACGCCACGGGCAAGCCGCTGACCGAGAGGCTGCGGGTCGACACGCCGCGGCCCGCGACGCCCAAGGCGATCCTCGCGGCGCTCCTCGGCATGGCGAAGCAGCAGGGAGAGTTCGAGCGCGTTTCGGTCGGGTTTCCCGGCGTCGTCCGCCGCGGCGTGACCGAGACCGCCTGGAACCTGGATCCGCGCTGGGTCGGCACGGACCTGCGGTCGGCGCTGGCGAAGGCCCTGCGGAAACCGGTCCGCACGGCGAACGATGCCGACGTCCAGGGCCTCGGCGTCATCCGCGGGGAGGGCGTGGAGCTCGTCATCACGCTCGGAACCGGGTTCGGCTCCTCCCTGTTCGTCGACGGGCACCTCGTGCCCAACGTCCAGCTCGCCCACCACGCGGGCTGGGGCCGGAAGACGTACGAGGAGGAGCTCGGGGCGAAGGCCTTCGAGAAGGCCGGCAAGAAGAAATGGAACCGCCGGCTCGGCAAGGCCATCGCCTCGCTCGACGCCCTCTTCAATTTCGACCGCCTGTACATCGGCGGCGGAAACGCGAAGAAGGTCACTCTGGACCTTCCGCCGCGGGTCAAGCTCGTCTCCAACCTCGCGGGTCTCACCGGCGGGATCGCCCTCTGGCGGAGCGAGCGCGAGCATTCCCACATGGGCGCATGAGGAGCGCGTCCCGATGAACCCGAACGCCATCCGCTCGGACGCGCTCGTCTTCTTCGGCGCGACCGGAGACCTCGCGTACAAGAAGATCTTCCCGTCGCTTCAGAACATGATCCGCCACGGGAACCTCGCCGTCCCGGTCATCGGGGTCGCGAGTTCGCCCTGGAGCGTCGATCAGCTCCTGGACCGGGCGCGCGCGAGCCTCAAGGAGTACGGCGGCGGCGTGGACGAGGGCGCGTTCGCGAAGCTGAAGTCCCTGCTCCAGTACATCGACGGCGACTACTCCGACCTCGCCACGTTCACGAGGCTCCGGAAGGCGCTCGGCGCGCGCGAAGCACCCGACGCACTACCTGGCCATCCCGCCCAGCCTGTTCGGGAGCGTCATCGAGTCGCTGGGCAAGTCCGGCTGCGCGGACGGCGCCCGCGTCGTCATCGAGAAGCCGTTCGGCCACAACCTCGAGACCGCCCATGCGCTCAACCAGACCCTCCACTCCGTCTTCCCCGAGAGCTCCGTGTTCCGCATCGACCACTACCTCGGCAAGGAGGCCGTCGAGAACCTCCTGTTCTTCCGCTTCGCCAACACGTTCCTCGAGCCCATCTGGAACCGCCACTACGTGGATTCCGTCCAGATCACGATGGCCGAAGAGTTCGGCGTGCAGGGCCGGGGCAAGTTCTACGACGAGACCGGCGCGATCCGGGACGTGATCGAGAACCACCTCCTCCAGGTCGTCGGGTACCTCGCGATGGAGCCGCCCAACTCGGTCGACGCGGATCGGCTGCGCGACGAGCAGGTCAAGATCTTCCGGGCGATCAAGCCCCTCAAGCCCGAGAACGTCGTGCGGGGCCAGTTCACCGGCTACCAGAAAGAGCCCGGCGTCAAACCCGGCTCCACGGTGGAGACCTACGCGGCCGTCCGCCTCGAGATCGACTCCTGGCGCTGGGCGGGCGTGCCGTTCTTCATCCGCGCCGGCAAATGTCTGCCGCTGACCGCGACGGAGGTATGGTCGACCTGAAGCGCCCTCCCCTCTCGCGCCTCTCTCCGCGGGACAGCAACTATTTCCGCTTCCGGCTCGGGCCGAAGATCGCGATCTCGATCGGCGCCCGCGCCAAGAAACCCGGCGCGGACATGGTGTCCATGCCGACCGAGCTCACCGCCGTCGAAACCGACCTCGCCGGCGCGCTGGACGCGTACGAGCGCCTGCTCACCGACGCGATGGAGGGCGATCCGACGCTGTTCGTGCGCGAGGACGCCGTCGAGGCCGCGTGGGCGGTCGTCGAAGGGATCCTCGACGACGCGACTCCCGTGCACCCGTACGCTCCCGGGACCTGGGGGCCGAAGGAGGCGGACCGGCTCACCGCGGAGTGCGAAGGCTGGCACGATCCAGCCAAAAACGCGTGAAGCCCGCCGAGACCGCCGAGGGCCGCCGCCTCGCCGACAACGACGCCCGCAAGGCGCACTGGAATCGCTGGGGCCCTTTTCTCTCGGCGCGCGCCTGGGGCACGGTGCGCGAGGACTACAGCCCGGACGGGACCGCGTGGGACTACTTCCCGCACGATCACGCGCGTTCGCCGGGCGTATCGCTGGAGCGAGGACGGGATCCTGGGCCTCAGCGACCGCCACCAGCGCATCTGCTTCGCCCTGGCGCTCTGGAACGGCAAGGACCCCATCCTCAAGGAGCGCTTCTTCGGCCTGACGAACTCCGAGGGCAATCACGGCGAGGACGTCAAGGAGTACTGGTTCTATCTCGACGCCACGCCGACGCACTCCTACCTGAAGGGCCTCTACAAGTATCCGCAGGCGGAGTACCCGTACGCGCGCCTGCTCGAAGAGAACCGCCGGCGCGGCCAGGCCCAGCCCGAGTACGAGCTGATCGACACCGGCATCTTCGACGGCGGCCGCTACTTCGACGTGTTCGTCGAGTACGCCAAGGCCTCGCCCGAGGACATCCTCGTCGAGATCGCGGTCTTCAATCGCGGCCCGGAGCCCGCCACGCTGGACCTGCTCCCGACGATCTGGTTTCGCAACACCTGGTCCTGGGACGGCTCGCCGCGCCCGAGCCTCGCCGCGGATGGGGCCGGACGCATCCTCGTCGAGGACCCGGAGTACGGACGGCGCACGCTCCACTGCCCGCCGGGCGCCGAGCTCCTCTTCACCGAGAACGACACGAACACCGAGCGCCTCTACGGCTCACCGAACGCGACGCCCCACGTGAAGGACGCCTTTCACGCATACCTGATCGGCGGCCGGCGCGATGCGATCCATCCCGAACGGCGCGGCACCAAGGCGGCGGCCTGGCAGCGGCTCGAGGTGCCCGCCGGAGGCGAAGCGAGGATGCGCCTCCGCTTCGCCCCGGAGAACCCGAAGGCGCGCGATCCGCTCGGCCGGAGCTTCGATGTGGCGATGAAGCGCGCGCGCACCGAGGCCGACGCGTACTACGAGACGGTCCTGCCCTCCATCCTCTCGGCGGAGGAGCGGCGGGTCATGCGCCAGGCGTTCGCGGGCATGATCTGGTCGAAGCAGTACTACGGCTACGACGTCCGGCGCTGGCTCATGGGCGATCCCGCGCAGCCGCCGCCCCCCGCGAGCCGGCGGCGAGGGCGCAATCGGGAGTGGACGCACCTCTACGCCGGCGACGTGCTTTCGATGCCGGACACGTGGGAGTTCCCGTGGTTCGCGGCCTGGGATCTCGCCTTCCACTGCGTCGTCTTCGCGTTGATCGACCCGCAATTCGCGAAGGATCAGCTCATCCTCATGCTCCGGGAGTGGTACACGCACCCGAACGGCCAGATCCCGGCGTACGAGTGGGCCTTCGGCGACGTCAATCCTCCCGTCCACGCCTGGGCCGCCATCCGGGTGGCTCAGATCGAGAAGCACAAGACCGGCCGCCTCGACCGTGTCTTCCTCGAGCGCGTCTTCCACAAGCTGCTCCTCAACTTCGACTGGTGGGTCAACCGCAAGGACGAGCTCGGGAACAACATCTTCCAGGGAGGCTTCCTCGGCCTCGACAACATCGGCCTCTTCGATCGGAACACCGAGCTTCCGCCGGGCTGGATCCTCGGGCAGGCGGACGGGACGAGCTGGATGGCGATGTACTGCCTCAATCTCCTCGGCATGTCCCTCGAGCTCGCGCTCGAGGACCCGGCCTACGAAGACGTCGCGAGCAAATTCTGGGAGCACTTCGTCTACATCGCCTATGCCATGCACCACGTCGGCGAGGAAGGCTTCAACCTCTGGGACGAGGAGGACGGGTTCTTCTATGACGTCCTCCGTCGGCCGGACGGCTCCCACGAGCCGATCCGGATCCGCACGCTCGTCGGACTGATCCCGCTCTCGGCGGTCGTCACCGGAGAGCTCTCGCTCCTCGACCGGTTCCCGGGCTTCAAGCGGCGCATGGACTGGTTCACCGAGAACCGCCCGGACCTCATCGAGTCGTGCTCCTCGATGACGCAGCGGCCCGACGGCGCGCGAGCCCTGTTCGCCCTGGTCACGCCGGAGCAGCTGCGGCGCGTTCTGCGTTTCATGCTCGACGAGAACGAGTTCCTCTCGCCGCACGGCATCCGATCGGTGTCGCTGTATCACCGGGACCACCCCTACGTGATGAAGACCCCGGGCGCCGAACACCGGATGAGCTACGACCCCGGAGAATCGACGACGGGGATGTTCGGGGGCAACTCGAACTGGCGCGGCCCGATCTGGTTGCCGATCAATTACCTGCTCCTGGAGTCGCTCCGGCGCTACCACCAGTACCTGGGCGACGACTTCCGGGTCGAGTGCCCGACCGGCTCCGGGAAGATGATGACGCTCCTCGAAGTGTTCCACGAGCTCGCCCGGCGGCTCTCCACGATCTTCCTGCCCGACGAACGGGGCGAGAGGCCGGTGTTCCAGGGCATCGAGATCTACCGGAACGATCCCCACTGGCGGGATCTCGTCCTCTTCCACGAGTACTTCCACGGCGACACCGGCAAGGGCCTCGGCGCCTCGCACCAGACGGGATGGACGGGCCTGATCGCCAAGCTCCTCGACGAGAAGGCCGGGCAGCTTTATCAGTTCACGGTCAGCGAGCCCTGACGGCTCCCGCGTTTCAGGCCTCCGTCCGGATAGGTGTTTCCGGTGTCCGGCCCGATCCACTTGTCGTGGTTCAGGTCGTAGCGCCAGCCGATCGCGGTGTACGGGAAGCGGACGACGTCGAAGAGCGTGTAGAGGACGATCCCCCACCACTTCGTCCTCGGCACGTGCAGCGCCTCCAGGATGGGGGCGAAGTTGATGCCGATCTCCAGGCCGATCTGCCTCTCGCGAACATCGGGCGAGTCGTACGGGTAGCCCTTGGTTCCGTAGGTCACCGAAAAGAGGAGGAACTTCGCCGGCCCGGGGTCGAAGCACAGTCGCCGGCCGAGGCCCTGGAACTTCAGGTCGGCCGTGTAGATCTCGCTCGAATAGTCCCGGCCGAGGCCGCCGCGTTCCGGGTCCGGCGAGCCCGGCACCCAGCCGGCGCGGAAACCGGTCAAGTCGTCGAGGCCGAAATTCACGATGGCGAGCCCGGAGAAGGCTCCGAGGGTGTCCATCGTGAGGTCCTCCCAGGAAAACCCGTACTTGTTCGTGCCGTCCCCGATCTCGGTCATCAGACCCGCGAGGAAGGACCCCCCCGTCGCCAGCCACGCGGCCTGGCTCCGCGGCACGTGAAAGGCCGAGTTGTACTCGGTCATGATTCGCTGGACCACGTAGTACGACACGAAGTGCGAGGCCTTGTCGGCGCCTCCGACGTACGTGTTCTCGCCGAACCAGCCCTCGTCGGTGTAGTGCCAGGGGAACCGCGGCGACTCGGAGTAGGCGCTGTAGGCGGAACCGCCGATGGCGGCGGCCGTCCCGAACGCGACCCAGAACCACTTCGGCCTGGGCGGCTCGCTCGCCGAATCGAGGAGATGCGTCTCGAGCGTCGGAGGCGCGATCATGATCGCCGCGGACGCCGGCTCCGGTCGGACGACGGCGGCGAAGGACTCCGCGAAGCCCGACCCCGCGGCGAAGGCTTCGGAGGACGCGCCCGCCTCGGCCGACGCGCGCGCCGCCGGCGCGCCGACCAGAATGGCGGCGAGAAAAAGCCCCGGCGGCCCGTCTCACGCCGGCTCGGCCGTTCCCCGTCCGGCGAGATAGACGGTCCGCGAGGGAAACGCGATGTCCGTGCCGGCTTCGGCGACGATCTCGAGAAGCTTCAGGAGAAGCTCTTCCTGGGCCTCCAGAAATTCCGGCTGCGTTGCGCTGCGCACGTAAGCGGAAACCTCCAGGTCGAGCGAGGATTCTCCCAGCCGCAGGAACCGGACGCGCGCGTCGGCTGTGTCCACGCGCGGATCGGCCGCGAGCATACCGCGGATGCCCTCCAGAACGCGGCGCAGCTGGTCGCCGGTCGTTTCGTAGACGAGGCCCACGACGGGATGAAACCAGAACTTGTCGCGACGCGAAAGGTTCTCGATCGGGGACTCCATGACCATGCCGTTGGGGATGCTGAGGACCGTCCGCTCGCTGGTGCGGAGCCGCGTGGACCAGAGGGTCACGTCCTCGACCTCGCCGAGCTGGCCGCCGATGCGGCAGGTGTCCCCGACGCGGATGACGTTCTCGGTGAGGACCGCGATCCCGCCGAAGAGGTTCGCCAGCGTCTTCTGGGCGGCGAACGCCAGCGCCAGCCCGCCGATGCCGAGGCCGGCGAGCGTCGCCGTGAGGTTGACGCCGAAGGAGGCGAGGCCCAGGAGGACGACGAAGACGAACGCCGCAATCTTCAGGATCCTTCGCCCGAGCGTCAGCGTGGTGTGGCGGGCGCTCGCTCCGGCGGGCAGGACTCGCGCGAGGACCCGGCGGTCGAAATTGTCGACGAGGCGCAGCAGGAACCACAGCAGGCCCGCGAGGAGGAGGACCCGGAGGATGCGGTCGTAGAACAGGCGGTTGAGCGCCGGCATCCCGAGAAAGACGACGGCGATCCGGTGAAGGACGAGCGTGAGGAGGACCGTCGCGGGGCTGCGCGCGGACTGGGCCCAGAGCCCCGCCGCGGCGCTCTGACGCCGCAGCCGGCGAACCGTGCCGACGAGCGCGCTCACCACCACCCAGGCCGCGCCGTAGAGGACGGGCAGCAGCAGGACCGCCCCGAGCACCTGCCAGAGAGCCATTCCGGCCACGTGGGTTTCGACCAGCACCGGCGGCAGCCGGGCCTCGATGTCCCGCACCCCGAGCGCGTCGTAGAGCCGCCGGCACTCCCGGACCGTCTCCCAGGAGATGAGCCAGATCGGCGGAGAGTTCACCTGTTCGCGGCGCACGACGAGGACGTCGATGAGCCCATCCTCCCCGCGCAGCTCGCCCACCCGTTCGGTGTCCGGCTCGAGGTCGTCCTCGAGGGAGCCGAGCCTCGAGCGGCTGACCTGGTCGAGGTTCGTCGTCATGAACCGGTGGTCGAAGACGACGTCGAGCTGATGGGCGATCGCTTCGCGCGCGCCCCGGACCGAGGGCGGGATCTCCAGGTAGGCCGCGGCGGCCTTCATGTTTCCGCGCCGGCAGGCGCGGAGGAATCCGTAGAGGCAGCCTCGAGGGGTCTCGCGGCCGTAGGTGTCCGCGCCGACCTCCTCTTCGGGCGGAGCGGAGCCCGGCTGAGAAGACGGGGGGATCGGAAGCTGCGCGTACGACGGGATCGCCGCCGCGATGGCCAGCGCCAGGCCGAGGAGGACCCGCCTCAGCCGCTCATCCATGAGCGGCGGCCCCGGCTCCGGCCGCCGATTTGGGCGGCGGCAGCAGGAACTCTCCGGGCGAGCGGAGAAAGCGGCGGCCGATCCGGCGCAGCAGTTCCCCGAGATCGCGCAGCGGCAGCCCGTACGCGCGCGCGGCGCTCGCGAGCGAGAGCCCGAAGCTGACCGAGAGATTCAGGACGAACATGACGGCGATGCCCGCGAGGGCGCGCGCGATTCCCCCCTGGCCGAACCATTGATAGTCGAGCGACTCCGCGGCGAGCGCCATGGTGCCGGTCGAAAGAGTCACGTGCCGGACGTCCAGCGGCAGGCCGAGGAAATGACCGATCGACGGAGTCATCCCCAGGAGGAATCCGAGAGAGACGTTGGTCCCCCATCCGGAGGCGTTGCGTTCGATCGCGTCGGCGAACCTGCGAAGACGCGCCGGTCCGAGGCGCTTTCCCAGGGGATGGGCCGCGATCGCCTGGGGCAGCCGATGGTAGACCGCCCAGTTCTCGAACCAGCCGCCGCAGACGCTGCCGAGCCAGAGCAGGACGCCCGTCTCCGCGGCGTAGAGGATCGTCAGGCTGTCGAGAGGCGAGAGTGTCTCGACGACGTACAGGGCGTCCTGGCGATCGAGATAGGGACGTCCCGCGAGCAGGCGGAACAGGAGGTCGAAGAGCCAGGCCCCGGCCGCCACGATCGCGACGTTCGAAAGCGCCGCCGCGACCTGCGATCGCACGATCGAGGCCGTGAAGTCGACGATTTCGTCGAAGCGGTGCGCCTCCCCGCGGCGCTCGCGGAGAATCGCGGCGAGGGTCGCGGCCGTCATCGCGGGTTGCTTGGTCGCCAGCACGAACCCGAAGGCCTGCATCAGGAGAAAGCTCACGGCGAAGTTGAGCCCCGAGAGAAACCCTTCGGGGAAGGGCGGGAGACCCTTGCCGACCAGCTTCAGCTTCACGGCGGCGGTGAAGACCGTCAGAGCGCCGCCGCCCGCGGCGGCCAGCCAGAGGTGCCAGTACTGATTGCGGTCCGCCGCGATGTAGTGCTCTCCCGTCCGGCCGGAGCGCTCCACGATGCGCCGGGCCAGCATCTGGAGGTTCGCTCCGGCGAGCGCGAGGAGCCCCTGGTCCTTTCGATGCAGGGCGGCGAGACGCGCCAGGAACCGCTGGATCGCGGCGGAGCGCCGCTCGCCGGGGGGCGCCTCCATGATCTCGAGCATCGCCTCCATCCGATTCAGCGAGCGGTCGATGACGTCGAGGGCGAAGACGATCTCGATCGACACGCCCTCCTGCTTCAGACGTCGGCGCACGGTTCCCACTTCTCCCCAGCACTCCGTGGCGAGCTTGCGCCATTCCTTCGCCAGGGCTCCGATCTCGCGGCCGGCGAGCCAGGCGTCGACGACCGCGTCGGTCGAGCGGGCCAGCCGGTAGAACGGCGATGCCGCAACGCCGGTGGTCTTCGAGCGCGCGCGGATCTTGCCGAAGAGACCCTCCGCCGTGGCCCGCGCCGCCAGCAGCCGGAAACCGTCGGCGAACGCCAGGCGAATCGGCTCCCAGATCTCCGGGCGCTCGGGCGGAGCGACGACGCGTCACCACCCGATGGAAGATCTCGGGCGGCAGGCGGCGAAGGCGCTCGACCTCCGCGTCCGACGGGAAGAGCCCGCCCAGAGCGCGCGCGAGATCGCGGCCGTCCCTGGGCACCGGGAGCAGCCGGCGCATGAGCCGGTCTCCGAGCTCCGAAAAGAAGCCCCGCTGGGTCGGCAGGCCGGCTTCGCCGAAGACCCCCGCCCCCTCGGTCTCGGCCAGCATCCGCGCCAGCCCGCCGAGCATCGCCTCGCGGGCCTCGGGAGAGCTTTCGAACACCGAGAGCAGGAAGCGCAGCCGCTGGGTCCGGCGAGCCACGAGCGTCGTCCGCGGCCTCGTCGGAGGAACGCGGCAGGCCGCCGTGGCGGGTCCAGGCCACGACGGCCATCCAGGCGTCGAGCTTCTCTCCCGCCGAGGGCGCGTCGACGAAGGCCACGAGCCGCTCCGAGAGCTCGCGGACCCGCCGGCGCCGCCTCTCTTTCTCCGGCAGCATCCCGAGAAGCGCGTCGCGCAGCGCGATCCCCGGAGTCGGCGGGGCTCCCGCCCCGGTCCCGGCGTTCATATCGCCGGATCTTAGTGCAGCGGCGCGCTCGGAACTATGGCGGGTGCGGGCGCGGCGCGGGCATCAGCACCGGCCGCAGATCCGCGAGGAATTCGTCCGCGATCTCCGACAGCTCTCGATTCCAGGCCGCGGCGATCGCATCCGCGTCGCGCTGCGCGAGCGGGCGCGAGCGCGTGTACGTCTTGCGGAACATCTCCTTCTCGAGCCGTCACGCCCGCCGACGGCGTATAGACGCGGAAGGTGAGCGCGAGCACCGCCGTCGCCTCGCCCGCCTCGGCGAGATCGGCGGTGAGCTCGCCCGCGTCGGCCTCGATCGACGCGGCGACCGGCAACTCGCCGCCCGGCTCCACGACGTCGCGGATGAAGTCCGCGTTTCGCAGATATCCGCGGATCGCCGTCGTCAGCATCCAGCCCGGCGGCGCGGCGAACGTGGCATACGGATCGCGCTCGACGCGATGACCGCCCATCCGATAGGTGAAGGACGTCCCCGCATAGGGAGGCGCGACGCGGACGCGCGCCATGGACACGACGACGGCGCCGGCCTGGTCGACGGCCGCGCTCGACGCGGGCGGGTCGATCGTGAACGACTGCACGGCGAGCGGCGCCTTCGAGACACAGCCGGCCGCGCAGACCGCGGCGAGCACGAGCGCCTTTCGGATGACGACGCGGACGGGCATGCTCACTTCTTCTCCTTCTCCTTCTCGAGGCCCGGCGCCGGCGGAGGCGCGCCGCCGAGCAGGAAGCCGGACGGGTATCGCTTCAGCTCGTCGAGGACCTCGTTCAGGCTCTGGGCCGCCTCGCGCGTTCCCGCCAGAGTGTCGTTGAGGGAGCGCACGTCGATGGCCCCGAGCCGGTCGAGGAGCACGCCGAGGCGGGCGTCGAGATCGTCGATCAGCCGGTTGGCGTTCTCCCCCACGCCTCCGAGCTTCATGCTCTGGAGCGTCGTCCGCGCGTCCCCGACGAGACCCTCGACCTCGCGGATCGCGTTCGAGGCGTCGGTCAGCACGCCGACCGCTCCCGCGGAGATGCCCTGCACGTCGATCTCGGAGATCCGGTCGAGGGCCTTGGAGGCCGAGGACCAGCGTCTTGTCGAGACTGGTCACGACCCGCTGAATGTCGAGCTTCTCGAGGTTCTGAAGCGTCTTGTCGATGGAGGCCAGGATCTGGCCGAACTGGCTGGGCGCCGACGGGATGTAGGGATAGTCGGGCTTCCACGGAAACGTGAGCGGCGGATACTGCTTCGGGTCCAGGGTCTGGAGCGCGACGATGCTCGTGCCGGTGATGCCCTGCCCCTGGATCGTGGCGCGCAGCCCGTTGGCGACGACGGTCTTGAGCGCCTCGTCGAAGTCCTTCCGAAACATCTCCGGGCTGATGTGCTGCTTGACTTTGAAGCGCACGACGACGACCGCGGGCTGGATGACCTCGTACATGTTCCAGCTGAAGCCGATCTCGGTGACCTTGCCGACCGCGACGCCGCGCAGCTTGACCACCGATCCCACGGAGAGCCCGTCCACGTTGTCCGGCACGTACGTTTCGAGCGTGTACGTCGGCTCGAACGCGCTGCGGATGCCGAAGAGAAACAGCGCCCCGAACAGGATCGCGACGCCGACGACGACGAAGATGCCGATCCGAAGCTGACTGGCCTTCTCGCTCATGAAGTCCGACTCCCTCCCTTGCCGTCGTCGGCGGCGGGCTCGGCCTGCCGCAGAAAGAACTGGCGGACATACGGGTCCGTCGCGTGGTCGCGGAGCTCCGCGGGCTTGCCCTCGGCGATCATGGTCTTCGTCCGGGCGTCGAGCATGATGCAGCGGTCGGCGATCGCGTAGATGCTCTGGAGCTCGTGCGTCACGACCACGAACGTGATGCCGAGACCCCGCGAGAGCTCGCGGATCGTCTGGTCGAGGCCGGCCGAGTTGATCGGGTCCAGGCCCGCCGAGGGCTCGTCCAGGAAGAGGATCCCGGGGTCCAGGGCCATGGCGCGGGCGATGCCCGCCCGTTTCTGCATGCCTCCGGACAGCGCCGACGGCTTTTGGCGCGGCGGCCGGGAGCAGTCCGACCTGGTTGAGCTTCGCCGCGGCGACGAGGTCCTTCTCCTCGGCGCCGAGGTCCGTGAACTCGTCGAGCGGGAGGCGGACGTTCTCGAGCACGTTCATCGAGCCGAAAAGCGCGCCGCTCTGGTACATCACGCCGAACTTGCGGAGGAGCCGGAGGCGGTCCTCCCCCTCGGCCGTCACGATGTCCTCGCCGTCGAAGAGGATGCGCCCCGTGACCGGACGATAGAGGCCGATCATGTTCTTCAGGAGCGAGCTCTTCCCGCATGCCCGAGCCGCCGAGGATGACGAAGACCTCTCCCGCGTCGGACCTCGAAGGAGACGTCCTTCTGGATGACGTTGTCGCCGTAGGCGATCGTCACGTTCTCGACGGCGATGACGGCCGGGGCGGAGCGGACATCGCTCGAAGCGCCGGTCGCGCTCATATGTGCAGCACGTACGTCACGACGGCGAAGACGGCGTCGACGACGATGATCATGAGGATCCCGGCGACCACGGCCCGGGTCGTCGAATCGCCCACGGCGTTGGGCCCTTCCTTCGTCTGCATGCCCCGCAGGCATCCGAGCCCGGCGACGATCGCGCCGAACACGAGCGACTTGCCCGCGCCCACGAGCACGTCGTGCACGCCCAGGGCGCCGACGAGCTGGGCCCAGATCTGGGCGAGCGGGAAGCCCATCGTCAGCATCACGAGGACGCCGCCGAACACGCCGACGAGCATGGAGTAGGCCGTCAGGACCGGCATCAGCAGGGTGGCCGCGAAGATGCGCTGGATGACGAGGAAGCGGACCGGATCGAGGCCCATCGTCTCGAGGGCGTCGAGCTCCTCGTTGACCTTCATCGTCCCGATCTCGGCGGCGAAGGCCGCGCCCGAGCGGCCGGCGAGGATGATCGCCGTGAAGATCGGCGAGAACTCCCGGACCATGACGAGCCCGATCATGTCGGCGATGAAGATCTGGGCTCCGAACATCTCGAGAGGCTGCGCGGCCTCGAAGGCGATCACGAGGCCCATGAGCAGGCTGATGAGGGAGACGATCGGCAGGGCGTTGACCCCGGCCTTCTCGAAGACGACGCCGACCTCCTGCCAGCGCATGAGGCGCGGGCGACGCAGCGCCGCCGCGAAGCCCTTGACGACGGCGCCGATGAAGATCGCCTGCGCGCGGAGGTCCGCGAACATCGACTGGGTCGCGGCGCCGATCTCGGCCAGGAGGGGCCGCTTGGGCGGAGCTTTCTCCAGGAGCGCGAACGCCTCCTCCGTGGGGAAGGCGGCGAGCAGGTGTGCGAGCTCGGGACGCAGGCCCGTGATCCGCGCACGGACGCCCGGCGCCAGCCGTCCCCGCCGCGAGCTCGTAGAGCAGCGACAGTCCGGAGACGTCTCCGCGCTCGATCCCGGAGGCGTCGACTTCGAGCGCGGTTCCCCGAAATCCGGTGAGGCTGCTCGAGAGTCGTGTCCCGGGCCGCCGCGGCCGTCGAGACATCGAGCCGTCCCGAGAACGCGAGCACGGGGACGCCGCCGCTCCCCGGACGGAGCTCGACGCGCACGGGCTCTCCCGTGGCGCCGGAAGTCGGCCGGACGACGCTCACTTCGCCGCCCCTCCGGAGGCGCAGGCCTCGTCGAGGACCCTCGAGAGCTCTTCGAGCGCCTGCTTGTCCGAGAGGATTCCGACGTGCGTCTGCCCGTAGCCCGACATGCCGGTGGCCACGGCCTGGGCCCGGGGATCGAGCTGGCTCGCGAGCGTGATCGTGCCGTCGCCCGCCGGGGCCGGCCCGTGCTGGCCGTGCAGCCCCCACCCGAAGAAGAGCTGGAACGGGAGGTCCTCCGGCAGCGCCGTCTCGTGCATTCGGGTCAGAAAGGGGCTGCCCGCCGCGACGTCGATCCACGAAGGCACGAGCTCGGTCCCCCGCTTGACCGCGCCGGCGGCGGATTCGACGCCTCCGTACGGCGTGTCGAAGCTGGCGTACACGCGCAGGTAGTCGGGTTTTCCCGAAAGGCAGAGCTCGTTGATCGCGCGCCGGCCGACCAGGCCGCCCATGCTGTGGGCCACGAGGGCGAGGCGCATGTCCTTCGGTCCCGCGGCCGCGATCTTCTGGACGACGAGCGCGAGGATCTTGCCCAGCTTGTCGAGCGGAAGGCCGGACGGATAGTAGAAGACCCAGGCGTGGTACCGCTTCGGGTCGAGCGTCGGAATGAGCGTCGCGAAGTCGCGCGGCGTGCCGTTGATGCCGTGGACCAGCACGACCTGCGTCTTCTTGAAGTCGATGTCGCCGATCGAATACAGAACGTTCACTTTCGCCAGAAACGCGGCGGGCTGATAGACGCCGAGCTCGCCGTACCTGGGATCGAAGATCGGATCCGCGACCGAGTCCACCACCATCGGATCCGGATCGACTTCCATGCGGATCGCGGTGCGATACGACTGCGGCGCCTCGAGATCGATCGCAATCGTCGGAGCCGCGACGATCACGCCGTCCGTCGATGCCGATGCCGCCACCAGCACCGGCTCGTCGGCCGGCGTCCGGCCCACGACCTCGCCGGTCGAGTAGTAGCCGTCATGGTTCAGGTCGGCGAAGAAGACGAGATCGTAGCTTCCCGGCGGGCAGGAGCATGCCGAAGAGGCCTCGCGCGGGGATGATCTCGCGAGAGCCCACCAGCTCGTGCGCGTGGCCGGAATGATCGAACGCCGCCACGAGAAGCTGCGGGCGCTTCCGCCGCCCTCTCCGCACCTCTGCCATAGTCCGGCCCGCCGGCCAGGACGAAGCAGTTTTCGGGGAGGACCTCCTTCTCGAGCAGGAGGTTCGGCTCCTTCTTGAGGGCCGCGAGCCCCGCGCTGCGCTCTTTGCGCCACTTCAGGTACGAACAGCCCGCGCCCGTCGCGGCGAGCGCCACCGCGAGCCCGAAGGAGGCCATCCGGCGCGCGTTCAACCCGATCTCCTCTTCCGCTCGCGATTCCGAAGCCCTCGGTTGGCGGCGTAGAGGGCGACCGCAAACGGCGGGATCGAGAGGTACGGCCACGCGGCGCCTTGAAGGGCTCGGCGCGAATCGCGGACGTCGAAGGAAGCGCGGACGACAGCCTCCGAAGCGCCGCGCCGGACGCGCGCGGTCGCGATCCACGCCCCCGGCGACAGCTCGACGTCCGATCCGTAGAACAGGCGGTTGCGCGCATGGCGCCCGGCGGTGACGACCGAGGCGGTCCCGCCGGGACCGAGGAGCTCGAGCGTGACGTCGGCGTCGAGAATCGCCTGGCCGCTCGCCCGGTCCTGGACGAGGACGGATACGTCCGCGCGCCCCGCGGCCAACGGCTCGGGCGATGTGAAGATCGCAACGCGGAATTCTCCGGCGTCTTCGTAGGCGCGGAGGCGTCCGCCGTCGGCGAACGCCGCGCCCGCCGTCGCCCAGGCGAGAAAAGCCGCCGAGAGCGCGAGAACGCGGCTCAATGCAGCATCCCCCGCATGGCCATCGGCTGAAGCAGGATCCAGGCGCCCGCCAGCCAGAGCGCCGACGCCACGACGGCGAGCGGCGCGAACAGCCGCAGGGCTCGCTCCCGCGACAGTTCTCCGGCGAGCTTCCACGCCGCGTGGAGCGTGAGCAGCAGGCCGACGTCGAGCACGAGCAGCTCGATCCCGGAGATCGCCGCCGTCCCCAGGAAGGCGCCCGCTCCGCCGCCACCGGACACGGCCGCTCCGGAGAACGCCCGGCGCAGGATCGGAACGATCGAGGGTCCGGCGGTCGCGAGGTGGAAAAGGAAGTGGGCGGCCCACATCGCGAGCGCGAGAGGAAGGAGCGTCATCGTCTGGCGTCGGAAGACCTCCGCGAATGTCCCGGAGGCGCCCGCCCAGGCCCGTCCGGCCGCCGAGGCCGCGGCCGCGAGGGCGGCCGCCGCCGCGAGCGCCGTGGCGAAGAACGCCGCCGCGCGGAGCCCGCTCGAGGAGACGGCCGCGGAGAAGGGCGAGACCATCGCCGCGGCGCCCGCAAAGGCTCCGGCGAGGAGCACGAGCGCCACGGCAGCGAGGTCCGGCCGCCGCGCGAACCGGCCGACCGAGGAGCGGGGAGGATCCCGATGCAGCTCCGCCGCCGGCACGACCGGAAGCAGCCCCACGTTGTCGTGGGGACACGCCTTCACGCAGTCGAGGCAGAACGTGCAATCGAGGTTTCCCGATTTCGTCGGCAGGAAGAGCTCGAGCTCGCAGCCCCGCTGCGCCGTGATGGCGTTCCCGCGCAGGCAGTCGTGGGTCGTACAGCCGGCGCACACCTCGGGCTGCCGCACCTTCACCTCGAGCGGCGAGACCATCGAGCCCGCGAATTGGAACTGTCCGATCGGACAAATGTATTTGCAGAAGCTTGCTCCGCGAAACGCGGCGTCCACCAGGAAAGCCGCGGCGAAGTAGGCGACCACGATCCCGGCCGTCGCGGCCGGCCGGTCCCAGAGGTCGAAGGCCTCGTACGCCCAGAAGAACGAGGCGATCAGGCCCGCCGCGAGCCACTTCGAGCGCAGCGCCGCCGGAAAGGCCCGTTGTTGGAGGCGAAGCCTCTTCCCGAGCGCTCGCGGGAGAGTGAACGGACAGGCCATGCAGAAAAGGTTGCCCGCCACGAGGAGCGCGACCACCGCGACCGCCCTCCCCCAGGTCCAGACAATCGCCGTGGCGAGGTTCGCCGCGCCGGCCGGCGGTCCCGTGAATCCGTCGACGACGACGAGGGCGGCGACCGCGAAAAGGGCGACCTGCATCGCCCGCCGGCCGAACCGCGACCGCAGGATCCCGCCGATGAGGGGGGTGCGGAGCAGATCGAAGCCGGAGCGCCGGGACCGATCGGACACGGGCATTCGCGCCGGTGCGGGTGCAGGCAGACGCAGACGTCGTCTGCGCCGTCCGGCTCGAGGAGCCGCCACGCCGCCGCCGCCGCGGGCACCAGAAACGCGAGCGAGCCCGGCACCCACATGAGCGCGCCGGCGAGCGCCTGATCTTCGAGGGCGGTCAGGCCGAAGAGGCGCGGCGCCGAGGCGTAGGTCGGATAGATGACCTTCTCCGAGAACACGAGAATCGCGGCCAGGATCGTGTTCTGCAGGTCTCCGGCGAGCAGGTACAGAGGGATCGACCACTCGCTCCAGTGGGGCCGGCTCGGCCAGGGACGGACGACGGGCCACCAGAAAAGCGTCGATGCGGCGAGGAACGTGGCGTGCTCGATCTCGTGCCACGCGGACGACCGCAGCGCGAGCTCGTAAGCCGCGGGCACGTGCCAGCCCCACATGGCCGCCGCCATCGCGAGAAGCCCGGTCCACGGATGCGTCAGCGCCCGGCCGAGACGCTTCGCCGCCGGCCAGGCGAGGAACGGACCGAGCCCTTCGCGGACGAACGACCGAGGCAAGCCCCGCAGGATGGGCATGTAGGGCGACCCGAGCAGCAGCAGCGGCGGCGCGACGACCATCAGCAGGAGGTGCTGCGCCATGTGCGCCGTCAGCAGCAGGCTCGAGAAGGCGTCGAGGGGCGAAGCCGCGGCGATCCAGACCGACGCGAGGCCGCCGAGAAACGCGGCGAGCCGCCAGGCCGGGAAGCGCCCCGACCTCAGCCGGGAAAGCTTCCGCCATCCTCGCAGGTAGACGAGCGCCGCCGCCGCGAGCAGCGCGGTCAGGACCGGAGGCGCTTGCCACGAAGCCAGGACCGCGGCGGCCGTGCTCGACACGCTGGCTCCCGTTCCGCCTAGCGCGTCCCGGCCGCGGGCGCGACCGCTTCCGACGCGTCCCGCGCCGGCGGAACGTGCCCGGGGTGAAGGGTCTGGAGAAAGGCCACGAGCGCCGTGGTCTCCGCCGGCGAGAGGTTCGTGCCGTAGGCCGGCATGTTGCCTCCGCCCTGGAGCACCTGCCGGATGAGCTGGTCGTGCGTCAGCCGCGTCGCGACGTCGTCGAGCGCGGGTCCGCGCCGGCCGCCCTGATCCCCGAGCGCATGGCAGTTGCGGCACTGCTTGAGCTGGAACACGAGACCGCCCTGCCGCTGCACGGGAGTCGCGGCGGCGAGGAGCTTCTCGGGCACGGGCATGGCGCTCCAGGCGTCCATCACGGGCGACCAGGGGGCGGTCTTCCCCAGGTGCGTGAGCGTCCCCCACGCCACTCCGGCCAGGATGACGGTGAGCACCGCCACCGGCCGGCGGCGCCAGCTCTTCTCGCCCTCCCCCGAGACCAGAGGCAGCGCGAGCAGGCCGAGAATGCCGACGACCGGTCCCACGAGCAGGACCGCCGTCTCCATCCAGGGAGGCAGCAGCGCCGCGACCGAAAAGATCCAGAGGAAGAAGAAGTCCGGCCTCGGCACGGTCTGGATGATCGTCGGGTCCGGCTCGCCGCTCGGACCGAAGGGCCCGAAGATCGCCGCGCACGCGACGACGGCGAGCACGAGCAGGCCCGAGAACACGAGATCCTTCCGAAACGCCACCGGGAAGAACGGCACGCCGTCTTCGTGCACGAGCCGGGCGTACTCCGCGTCGTAGGTCTCGCGCCGGACCAGCCGCCCGGGCATCGGCCACTCGTTGACGCCCAGCTTGAGGACCATGAGCAGGTGCAGGCCGATGAACCCGATCAGGAGACCCGGAATGACGAAGACGTGGAGGGCGAAGAAGCGCGTCAGCGTCTCTCCCGCGATGATGGGGCCGCCGAGGATCACCTGGACGAGCTGGCCTCCCACGACCGGCACCCGCCCGGCGATCGAGGTCAGGATCCCGAGCCCCCAGTAGGCGTCCTGGTCGAAGCGGAGGACCTGGCCGGTGAAAGCCATGCCCAGGGTCACGACCAGCAGCAGCACGCCGACGATCCACGTCAGCTCGCGCGGGTACTTGAACGCGCCGAAGAGGAACACCTGCACCATGTGGACGAGCACGAGCGCGACCATGAAGTTGGAGCCCCAGCCGTGCATCGCGCGGAGGAACCAGCCCAGCGGCTGCTCGGCGTCGAGAACGAGGAGGCTCCGGTAGGCCTCGTCGGCCGACGGCCACGTAGACGAGGGCGAGGCAGATCCCGGTCACGATCTGGATCACGAAGAGCGCGAGCGCGCCGCTTCCGAAGACGTAGAACCAGCTCGCCGAGCTGCGGGGCACGCGGTGGTCGGCGGCCTCCTTCAGAGGCGTGCCGAGCTGCAGGCGGCGGTCGAGCCAGGCGCCCGACGTCGCGGATCAGGCGCACGGCGCCCCTTCCGGTTTGGACGTGCCCAGGGACGCTTCCACGTGCCCGAGCGTGGGCATCATCCCGGCGCGGATCCAGAGGCGGCCGTTCTCGACCTTGTGCTCGTAGCGGAAGAGGCCGCGCGGCGGAGGGCCCGAGGCGCGGCTGCCGTCCGCGTAGTACGCCCCGCCGTGGCACGGGCACAGGAAGAGGCCGGACTGCGCGAACCAGCGCACCGGACAGCCGAGGTGGGCGCAGTTGACGGCGAACACCTGGAAGTCGCCGCCGGGCACCCGCCGCACCCAGCACGCGATGTCGGCGGTCGCGCCGTCCCAGGGCCGCGTGAACGGATTTCGATAGGTCGCCATCCGCGTCTGGCCCTCGGGGAACGTGTCCGTGTCCGCGAGCGCGACCCACGAGAGCGCCGCCGCCATCCGCTTGCGGCGGCCCGGCGAGAGCAGGTATCCGACGATCGGCGCCGCGACGAGGGCGGCGGCCAGCGCGTTCAGCGCGATGCCGAGCTTCAGGAGAAAACCGCGCCGCGTGGGCGCGCCGGTGCTACTCACGAGTCCTCCCCGCGTACGGTGCACCGGGGATCGAGCCGTACGGCGAGCCCGGATTCGCCGGCCGCATCGATGCGAGCCACGCGACGACGTCGGTCACCTGTGCGTCCGTCAGGGGCGCGCCCGACGCGTCGCCCCGCCAGTCGGGGTGCCCGATGTCGGGCCTCCCCGCGATCACCGTGGTGCGCAGAGCCTGGTCGCTCACGAGGCCGAGGAACGATCCGTCCACGAGCGACCCGGCCTTCGGTCCGCCGGCGCCGCCGGCGCCGTGGCAGGACGCGCACGACGCGGCGAAGACGGCGGCGCCGCGCGCCGGGTCTCCCGCCGGACCCGCGTAGGCCGGCGGCGACGGCGCCGCCGAGCGCGTCCGCGCGCGCCCAGGCGCGGATCCCGGCGACGAGGATCGCGATCTGCTCGTCGGTCAGCTCGCCTCCCGCAGCTCTTCGCGAACGCCGGCATCAGAGAGCCCGCGACGCCGGCCGCGGTGGCGCGCGAGAGAACGGCGTCGTCGGCGATCGCGAGGTAGACCGGGTTTGCGAGGCCGATCGCCGCGCCGGAGCCGCGTCCATTCGGGCCGTGGCAGGCCGCGCAGTTCTCGGCGTAGAGGAGGTCGAAGCTCTTCACCTTGTCGGGACGGATCTCGACGGAATCCGGACCGGGACGGCCCGGCATCCGGCGGCAGCCGGCGGTGAGCGTCGGCGCGGCCACGGCAGCCACGAGCACGACCACGACGCACGAGCGCGCGCGCGCGCGTCGGCCTCGGTGTCACGGACGAGGCTCCTCGTCATCGCGGAGCCCGGGCGTCTCGACGCCGGCCCGCACGGCGAACGACTCGTACTGCAGCGTGCGCACCTTCGCGGTCCGCGTCACCACGGCGCCCGCGACGACGCCGAAGCCGATCTGCGTGACCACGAACCAGGGCCAGGGCACCCGCGTCGTTGAGGGCCGGGTTGATGAGCTGGAGCGTGGCGTGCAGGAGGCCCGTCCACAGGAAAGGCGCCACGACGCCGCCGAGCAGGATCGGCCGGCGCGGGAACATCGGCAGCATCACGCCGTACAGGATGCCGACCATGAGGGACGTCAGCAGGTGGATGCCGCACGCGAGCGCGAAGCCGTCGGCGTGGAACGCGCGCAGGCCTTCCGTCGGAAGGGCGGCGAGCTTCGCCGAAGCCGCCGCGGCGAGCAGGTTGATCGGGTACCAGACGCTCCCCTCCTTGACGACGCCGTACAGCACCGCGAGGACCGCCATGGCCACGCTGCCCGCGAGGCCGCCCTTGATGCCGGCCGACACGGGATGGATCTCCAGAGGAAGCCGCGCGCGGTGCGGGCCTCGGGCGATGTCGATTCGGGCGACGCGCTCGCGAAGCGAGACCGGGAGATCCGTCTCGGTGAGCGACACGACCGGAACCGTCTCGTGCTTCTCGTGCGGGAACAGTTCGCGGAACCAGCCGACCGCGGCGGCGAGCGTCAGCACCGCGCCGGTGAGGCTGACGGAGAGCGTGGTCACGAGACCGGCGGCGAGCAGCGTCACGCCGAAGGCCATGACGAACGGCCAGGCCGTCGGCGCCGGCAGGTCCACGCTCTTCGGGCGCTCCCGCTCGATGTCTTCCAGTCGCAGCGTCGGCATGCTCGCTTCAACGCCCCACGACGTAGACGACCGTGAAAACGACGATCCAGACGGCATCGACGAAATGCCAGTACATCGCCAGGACGTGCGTGCGCGGGGCATGCTCGCGTCCGATCCGTCCGGTCAGGGCGAGGGCGAGCACGACCATGAAGAAGAGCAGCCCGACCGTGACGTGGAAGGCGTGCAGACCGACGAGCGAGTAGAACGTGGTTCCGAAGAGGTTCGTGCGGATCGTCAGCCCCTTCTCGACGATGAGCCGCTTCCACTCCAGGCCGGTCCCCGCGAGGAAGATCGCGGCGAGGGCGATCGTGATTCCCCACCACGCGCGGAAGAGGCCGTTCCGGCCTCGGCGCAGGGCGGCGACCGCCAGCCCGATCGTCGCGCTCGAGGACAGCAGGCAGATCGTCAGGAAGATCGGCAGGTCCAGCACGTCCTTCGGCTGCGGGCCCGTCGCCGACTTTCCGAGATAGAAGAGGTAGGCCACCACGAAGATCAGGAAAATCGCGGCCTCGGCGATGATCAGGCAGATCATCCCGACCGGGCCGCGCTCGGGCAGCTCCCAGCGCTCGGGCGGGCTCGCAATGGCATCGGCGCGGATCGAGCGGGCGCTCATTCGTACTTCCAGTCGGGATCGTCCGGGTGCTTGAAATCCCAGAGCGGCCGGCGGCTCCGCACGACCGGCGGCTTCGCGAAGTTGTAGGAGGGCGGAGGCGAGGTCACGACCCACTCGAGGGTCCAGGCGTCCCACGGATCGTTACCGGCGGGACGGCCGCGGCGCAGCGCGCGCGTCACGTTCCAGAGGAAGACGAGGATCCCGGCGGCCTGGAACACCACGCCGACCGTGCTGACGAGGTTGAAGATCCCCCAGCCCCGGTCGGCCTCGTAGGTATAGATCCGGCGAGGCATCCCGAGCAGCCCCGGGATGTGCATCGTGTCGAAGGTCAGATGGAACCCGATGACGAAGAGCCAGAAGTGCCACCGCCCCAGCCGCTCCGAGAGCATCCGGCCCGTCGCCTTCGGAAACCAGTAGTAGATGCGCTCCGAAGATCGTCATCACGATGCGCGCCCAGGAGCACGTAGTGGAAGTGCGCCACGACGAAGTAGGAGTCCGAGAGCTGCCAGTCGAAGGGGACCGACGCGAGCATGATCCCCGTCAGGCCCGCGACGAGAAACTGGAAGAGGAACGCGAGGCAGAAGAGCATCGGCGTCGCGAAGCGGATCTTGCCGCCCCAGAGCGTGCCGAGCCAGTTGAAGATCTTGATGCCCGTCGGAATGCCCACGGCCATCGTGATGAGGGCGAAGAACGTGTTCGCGTGCGAGGTCATGCCGATCGTGAACATGTGGTGCGCCCAGACGCCGAAGGACAGAAACCCGATTCCGGTGACCGCGGCGACCATCGCCGGGTAACCGAAGATGGCCTTGCGCGAGAAGACCGGGATGATCTCCGAGGCGAACGCGAAACCCGGAATGACGAGCACGTAGACCTCGGGGTGCCCGAAGACCCAGAAGAAGTGCTGCCAGAGAACCGCCGAGCCGCCGGCCTGGGTGTCGAAGAAGTGCCCGCCCAGATACCGGTCGATCGAGAGCATGATCTGCGCGGCCGAGAGCGGCGTCATCACGATGAGCGTCATCGCCGCCATCGTGAGCATCATCCAGGGAAGCAGGGGCATGCGCCGCAGCGTCATGCCCGGACAGCGCATGCAGATCACGGTGGTGACGATGTTGACCGCCGACGCGATCGTTCCGATCCCGGCCGCGAAGATCGCGAGCGACCAGTAGTCCGTGCTGTGCCCCCGCGAAAAGGCCTTCGCCGTCAGCGGCGAGTAGGCGAACCAGCCCACGTCCGGGGCGCTGCCCGCGCCGAAGAGGCCTTCGCCCCCGACGAAGCTGTAATAAAGGAGCAGGCCGCCGAAGCACGTCATCCAGAAGCCGAAGGCGTTGAGCCTCGGGAACGCCATGTCCCGCGCGCCGACCATCAGGGGCACGAGATAGTTCGCGAATCCGAAGAGGATGGGCACGCCGACGAAGAAGACCATCGTCGTGCCGTGCATCGTCATGAGCCGGTTGAAGACCTGGGGCGAGATCAGGTCGTTGTTCGGAACCGCGAGCTGGAAACGGATCAGGGCCGCCTCGAAACCTCCGACCGCCAGAAAGACGATCCCGAACACGACGTAGAGAATCCCGAGCCGTTTGTGATCCACGGTCGTGACCCAGCCATGGAGCGCCTCCAGAAACGGGACCCGCCCCTCCCTGGAGGGAACGGCCGCGAGGCTCGGGGTCTGGGGGATGGAGGCCATGTTCGCTCGTCGCTCGTCGTTCGTCGTTCGCCGTCAGCGCAGCGTCTGCAGGTAGTCCACGAGCGCGCCCAGCCGCGCCTCGTCGAGCTGCATCGCCGGCATCAGGACTCCGGGCTTGAAATGGGCCGGGTCGCGAATCCAGGCCTTCAGGGTCTCGGGCGAGTTGGGCACGGCGCCCGAGGCGATCGTGCCGCGGCTCATCAGGTGCGTGAGATCCGGCCCGTACCGGCCGTCCGCGACGGTGCCCCGCACGGTGTGACAGTTCAGGCAGGCCGTGGTCTCGAAGACGCGGCGGCCCTCGGAGGCGCCTCCGGCGGCGGCGTCGGGCTCCGCCCGCTGCGAGGCGACCCAGCGCTCGAAGTCTTCGGGCGTGTCGACGACGACGCGCAGGAGCATCTTCGCGTGCTGCGTTCCGCAGAACTCGGCGCACTGCCCCAGGTACACCCCCGGCAGCCGGGGGTCGATCCAGGTCGTGTTGACCTTGTTCGGGATCAGGTCGGTCTTGCCCGCGAGGCGGGGGACCCAGAAGCTGTGCGCCACGTCGGCGGAGAGGAGGGTCAGAAACGTGGGCGCGGGATGGGCCGGAGTCGCTGACCGGCAGGTGCAGCTCGTTGGCCGTCACGATCCCGAGCGAGGGATAGCGGAGCTCCCACCACCACTGCCGGCCGATGACCGTGACCTCCAGGGCGCCGGGCGGCTTCGGGCCGATCCTGGATCTGGAAGATCGTCCGGGCGGTCGTCAGCCCGAGGACGATCACGATGAGGACCGGGATCACCGTCCACGCCACCTCGACCTGGAGGCTGCCGTAGATCTGGGGCGGCTCGGCGTCGTCGTCGCCGGGGCGGCGGCGGAACCGGACCACGGCCACGGCGAGCAGCGTGAAGACGACCAGAAAGATCGCCCCCGTGACGCCGAGGACGAAGAGGGAGTACCGGTGGATCTCCTCGGCGTGCGTCGAGAGCGGCGCGAAGACGCTCGTGCCGCCCGTCGGCCCGCCGAGGCCCGCTGCGGACCCCGGCGCGAGCGCGAGCCACGAGACGGCGGCGAGCGGCATCCTGGCGATGGACGGTCCTCTCGAAAGCTGCGGGGATCATATCGCCGGGACCGCGACTCCCGCGGGCACGAGCGATGTTCAGGTTATGGTTATTGCAGGTTATTTGGTTGACGCGCCGACCGGCGGTCAATATATTTCCGCGTCCCGGCGGCTTTGGAAACGATCTCGAGGAGGACCGCGATGACCCGTCCCAACCGGAACCTGTGGGTGTATCTCTCGGGCGAGCCTCGTCGCGCTGCGCGGCGGCGCCCCTGTCGGCCGCCGACGTGCAGATCGCGGCCGTGCAGTTCCCGGACAACAAGACGGTCGATCTGCCTCTGGCCGCCAACGTCCGCGTCGCGCCCGCCTAGGCCGAAGCGGAAGTGCGGTATCGCAACGGGCAGGCCGAGGTCGAGATCTCGTACAAGAAGCTTCCCCCGGCGCTGCTCTTCGCCGGCGATGTGACCTCTTACGTCGTCTGGGTCGTGGCCCGCGACGGCACGACCGAGAACCTCGGCGAGCTCATCGTCCGCAGCCAGTCCGGCAAGGGCCGAGTACCGCACGGGCCAGAAGGAATTCGGCATCCTCATCACGGCCGAACCGTACCCGCTGGTCTTGAAGCCCTCCGATCTCATCATCTTCACCTCCATCGCTCCGCCGCCCAAGAAGGCCAGCAGCACTCCGGTGACGCTCTCGGTCTTCCAGCCGGCGCCCCAGCTCGGGAACCCGACGATCGGCAGCATGGTGTACTCGGGGAAAGAATCCCTCGACCTGATCCAGGCCCAGAACGTTCTGCAGCAGGCGACCGAGATGCACGCCGAGAAGTACGCGCCGGACGCCATGCGGGACGCCAACATCTCGCTCTCGCAGGCCACGAACTCCTTCCGCGACGGCCAGAACAAGCAGGGCGTGGACTACGCCCGCCGGAGCGTCGCCCAGTCCTCCGCCGCCATCCGCACGACACAGCAGAAGGAAGCCGAGGCCGCCGCCGCCGCGGCCGCGGCCGCGCGGGCGGCGCAGATGCAGTCCCTCGAGCAGCAGCGGACCTCCGCGCAGCAGCAGGCGGCCGACGCCCAGCAGGCGGCGCTCGCCTCGCGGGAGCAGGCCCTGGCCGCGCGCGAGCAGGCGGCCGCCGCCCAGCAGCAGGTGACGCTCCTGCAGCAGCAGGCCGTCGCGGCCCAGCAGGAAGCCGCCGCCGCGCAGCAGCGTGCCGCGGCCGCCGGCCTCTCCGTCGAAGCCGCCGAAGCCGCTCGCCGCGACGCCGACGCCGCGCGTCTGCGCGCGCCGAGCAGGCGACGGCCGAAGCGTCGGCGGCGGCCGCCACCCTCGCGTCCCAGAAGTCGGAGCTCGAGACGCGCATGGGTCAATCCGAAGCGGAGCTCGCGAAGCTCCGTGCCGAGCGCAACGACCTCGAGGGCCGGCTCAGCGGCGCGCTCTCCGAGGTCGCCCAGATCAGTCAGACGGCTCGCGGCGTCGTGGTGAACCTGCCGGACATCCTCTTCGACACGAACAAGGCGACGCTCAAGCAGAACGCCCAGGTCGCCCTCGCGAAGCTCGCCGGAATCGTGTCGCTCTTCCCGAACATCAACCTGCGCATCGAGGGCCACACCGACTCGACGGGGGGCGATGCGATCAACGTTCCGTTGTCGCGCGAGCGGGCCCAGTCCGTCATGGACTTCCTGAACTCGCAGGGAGTCGCGGCCTCGCGCATGAAGGCCGAAGGTTACGCCGCGAAGATCCCCGTCGCCGACAACTCCACGCCGGCGGGTCGCTCGAAGAACCGCCGCGTCGAGATCATCCTCGCCGAGGGTGTGATCCAGCCGGCGACGCAGTAGAGAAGTCGAGGGTCAGGCGTCGAGGGGCAGGGGTTGCCGCGGTTCCGGCTCAACTCTCGGCCTCGACTGCTCGACTCTCTCCCTACTCGGGTTCCGGCGTCTTCTCGTTCTCGATCTCGCCCGTCATCGGGACGAACCGCACCGGGATGATCGCCTTCTCCGAGACGGAGCCGTCGGGCTCGCGGGTGAAGACCTTGAGCTCCTGGAAGAACCCCCCGACCGGAATGACCATGCGGCCTCCGGGGGCGAGCTGCTCGACGAGCGGCTCGGGGATCTTCTCGGGCGCGGCCGTGACGATGATGCCGTCGAAGGGGGCATGCTCCGGCCAGCCGCGGTATCCGTCGCCCTCCCGCACCATGACGTTCTGGATGCCGAGCTCCTTCAGCTTGGCGCCCGCCGCTCGAGCGAGATCCGGAAGGATCTCGATCGAGTAGACCTCGGAGGCGATCTCCGAGAGGACCGCGCTCTGGTAGCCCGAGCCGGTGCCGATCTCGAGGACCCGGGCCTTGGGAGGCAGGGCGAGAAGCTCCGTCATCAGCGCCACGATGTAAGGCTGCGAAATCGTCTGGCTGCCGCCGATCGGCAGCGGGTGATCTTCGTACCCGTGGGCGCGCTCCTCCGGCGCCACGAAGAGGTGGCGCGGGACCTTGCGCATCGCGTCGAGGACCCGCGGGTCGCGGACGCCGCGGGCGACGATCTGGGTCTCGACCATGCGGGCGCGGCGCGCGGCGTCTCCGTCGGTCGGCGTGGCCTGCACGTTCGGCGCCCCTTTCCCCTGCGAGTCGCAGCCCGTGGACCCGAGCGAGAGCACGAGCACGAGCGCGACGGCGAATCTCAGCGCGAACGAGGATACCGCCGCGCCGCCGCGGTTGCCGTCGCTCACGGCGCGGCTCTCCCGGAGCCCTCGTGCACGATGCGGCCGTGAACGATCGTCATGCGCACGGGGATGGAGGGAATCTCCGCGGGGGGAACGGTGAGCGGATCGCGGGCCAGCACGGTCAGATCCGCCGCATAACCGGCCGCGATCCGCCCCCGCCAGCTCTCTTCGAAAGCCGCGTAGGCCGCGTCGGAGGTGAACAGAGCCAGGGCCTCGGACGAAGAGAGCCGTTCGTCCGAGCGCCATCCGCCGGGCGGTTTGCCGTCGAGGTCCTGGCGGGTCACTGCTGCGTAAAACCCGAGGAGCGGGTTCTCCGATTCCACCGGCGCGTCGCTCCCCCCGGCCATGCGGACGTCGGACTTCTTCAGACGCCGCCAGGCGTATGCCCCGGCGATCCGGGACGGGCCGACCCGCGCCTCGGCCCAGGGCATGTCCGACGTCGCGTGCGTCGGCTGGATGGACGCGATCACGGAGAGGCTCGCGAAGCGCGGGAATTCCTCGAGCGCCACGATCTGCGCGTGCTCGATCCGCGGACGCGTGCCTCCGACGGGAGGGTTCGGCACCGCCGCGGCGGCGGCCTCGAAGGCGTCGAGCGCGCTCCGGTTGGCCCGATCCCCGATCGCGTGGACCCACAGCTGCCAGCCGTTCCTGCGGGCGTCCGTCGCGATCTCGGTCAGCCGTGCCGGCGAGGTCACGACCAGGCCCCGCTTGCCGGGCTCGTCCGAGTAGTCGGCGAGCAGCGCCGCGCCGCGGCTCCCGAGCGCTCCGTCGGCGACGGCCTTGATCGCGCGGACGGTCAGAAAGTCCGATCCGCCGCCGATGCGTACGCCCTTCGCGAACGCGGCCGAGAGCTCCGACGGCTGCGGCGAGACCGTGGCGTACACGCGGATGGGCAGCTTCCCCGCCGCAGCGAGCCGGCCGAGCGCGCCGATCGTCGCACCGTCGTAGCCCGAAGCGTCCTGCACCTCGGTCAGGCCGACACGTGCGCAGGCCTGCGCGCCCGCGAGCAGCCAGCGGTCGGTGTCGGTCGCCGTGGCGGCCGGAAGCGCTTTCTCGAGAAGATCCATGGCATTGTCCACGAGGACACCCGACGGCGTGCCGTCGCTCCGGCGCAGGATGCGCCCGCCCTCGGGATCCTTCGTCCGGGCGTCGATGCCCGCGGCGCGGAGGGCCGCCGTGTTGACCCAGACCGCATGGCCGTCCACGCGCCGCGCGAGCGCTGGACGATCCGGAAGCACGCGGTCGAGAGCCCGTGCGTCGGGAAACTCCTTGCCCGGCCAGAGATTCTGGTCCCAACCGCGGCCCTCGGCCCAGGAGGCCGCGGGCAGGCTCGCGGCGGCCGACTGCATCGCCCGGGCCGCGGCGTCGGCGTCGGGAAGGCCGCGCAGGTTCGCGATTTCCGTGGCCCGGCCGAGCCCGAGCAGGTGCAGGTGCGCATCGGCCCATCCGGCGTACACGTACGCTCCGCCCAGGTCCACGACGCGCGCATCACCCTGGAGGCTCTTCGCCTTTGCGGGCTCGCCCAGAAAGAGGATCTTGCCTTCCCCGATCAGGATCGAGAGGCGGCGGGGCCGGACGTCCGGGGCCGTGTAGACGAACCCGTTCTCGAGAACGAGATCCGCCTTCGGAGGAGCGGCGTCGGGAAGCGAGGCGAGAAGGAGGAACAGGACCGGCAGAAACACGAACACCCCGGAATCTTAACCCTCCGGCGAGGCGGCTCCTAAGCGCCCAGGTTCAGCGCCTATTGCCTGCGAATGAGGAGCAGCGTCTGGTCGTCGTACTGCGGCACGTCGGCCGCGAAGCTCTCGACGGCGTCGAAGACCGAACGGCAGAGCTCCCCGGTCGGGGCCGCCGGAATCAGCAGGCGCGCCAGCCGGTCGAGCCCGAACTCTTCGTCTGCCGCGTTCAATGCCTCCGACACGCCGTCGGTGTAGACGCAGAGGAGATCGCCGCGCTCGATCTTGACCGTCTCCTCTTTCCACGAGGCATTCGGGAACATCCCGAGCGGCACCCCCGTGGCCTTCAACTGCTCGATCTCGCCCGAGACCCGCTGGAGCAGCGCCGGATTGTGGCCCGCCGAGACATACCGCAGCGTTCCGTTGTCCGGCTCGAGCAGTCCGAAGAAGACCGTCAGGAACTTCCGCGTCGCGGCGTAGCGCTGGAGGTGCCGGTCGATGCGGGCGATGAGATCGGCCACGGTCTTCGCGTCGTCGATCTGGAGGTGCACCGCCGCGTGCACGGTGGACACCAGCAGCGCCGCCGCCACCCCCTTCCCGGAGACGTCCGCCACGAGGAAGGCGAGACGGCCGCCGGAAAGCGGGAAGAGGTCGAAGTAGTCGCCGCCGATCTGCCGCGTCGGGCGGTTGCGGGCCGCGATCTCGACGCCGGGCACGGCGGGGAGATCGCGGGGCAGGATCTGTCTCTGGATCGTCGCGGCGAGCTCGAGATCGCGCTCGATGCGCTCCTTCTCGATGGCATCGCGGTGGAGGCGAGCCGTCTCGATCGCCGCGGCGGCCTGGTTGGCGAAGAGGGACAGCAGCCGCGCGTCGGTCGGCGTGAAGTCGAGCACGCGGCCGTCGCGCGACTCCTTGTCGGCGACGGCCAGCACGCCCAGCCGCCGGTCGGGCACCGAGATGGGCACGGCCAGGTACTTCTGGCACGTCCCGTCGCGCATGCCGTCCGTCGGCGAGTCGCAGACCCCGTTGTTGATCAGGCCGCCCTCCGGCAGCTCCCAGGCGAGGCAGTCCCGCGCGATGAGGAGCTCGCCGCCGACGCTCCGCTCGAGGAGGACCTCCTCCCCGTCGTAGAGCACGAGAGAGCCCTTCCCGGCGTCCGTCAACGAGATTGAGCGGAAGAGAACCTCGTCGGCGAGCGACGAGAGATCGAGCTGGCCGCCGAGAGAAAGGCCGAGGTCGTACAGGGACTCGAGCTCGAGCAGCCGCGCCTTGAGCTCGAACTCGGCGTCGCGCACCTGGCGTCCCAGCCGATGGGCCGCCATGAGGGACCCGAAGAGGAAGCCGAGGAGCGCCGCGTGCTCCTGCGGTTGCTCGAGCGGCGCATCCAGCACGCGGAGGAGCCCGTGTGTCTCGCCTTCGGAGCACAGGGGCATCCAGAGCTCGCCCTCGCGGACGAAGAGCCCCTCGGGCAGCGGCTCCGGGATCTCTCCCGGCTCCAAGCCGCCGGCGAGCTTCTCGCCGGTGCGCACCCAGGCATCGCGCTCCCGGAGGTAGACCGTGGCTTCCCGCGCGCCCATCGCGACGACCGCGGCCTCCGCGATCCGCAGCGGCAGCGGCGCCTCGCCCTCGAGGACCGAGCCGATCCGTTTCCAGAGCTCTTCGAGGCGGGCGGCGGACGAGGCGGAGGCAGGCGGCGGGCTCATGTCCGGAGGGCGATCAGGCGGGCTGCGGCTTCGACACGCTGCGGAGGGCGTCCTCCTGGCTCGGGAAGATCTCGGCGTATTGCGCGAGCCCCATGATCCGGAAGGTCTTGTCGATCGTGGGCGTCAGGCCGCAGAAGGCCAGCGCGCCCTTGCGGTCCATGACCTTTTCGAGAACCTCGATGAGGATCGAGATGCCGATGGAGTTGACGATGCGGGTCTTCTCGAGATTCAGGACGAGCGCGCGCACACCCTGTTCGAGATGGGCGTACGCCTCGCGGGCGATCTCCTCGCCCCCCTGGTTGTTGATGTAGCCGTCGGTCCAGAGGATCGCCACGTCGCCCCGCCGCTCCGAAGACACCTTGCAGGTCTCGCTCACTTGTATTTCCTCATCAGGATCCGCGTTCCCCACTCGCCGGACGTGATCTCGACCTCGTCCATCAGGCTCTTGATGATCTGCAGGCCCCAGCCGCGCTTCCTGTGGCTGGCGAAGGATTTTTCCAGGTTCGGCTCTTCGACCCGCGTCTGGTCGAATCCCTTGCCTTTGTCCAGGACCTCCACCTCCAGCCACTCCCGGCTCTTCTCCCGGCAGAGCCGGAACGTCAGGTGCAGCTGCTCGTCGCGGCAGTCGGCGTGCTCGAATGCGTTGATGCACGCCTCGACGAGCGCGAGCTTGACCTCGTCGATCTTATCGCGGGACATCGCGATGTACTCGCCGAGGGCGGCGGCCTGAGCGGTCGCCACGATCTCCATCTCCGGGGCGACGGGGATCGTCATCGAAACTTCGGGCGGTGCGGTACCCCCCTGCGACATGGGACGCGCTCCGAGGCTCCTAGAACCGGAGGAAGAGTTGCAGTGACTGGATCAAGACTCCCGGGAGTCTATCGGAGGCCGCGGCGGCGAGGACGAGCGAGATTTCGCCGGCGAGCAGGCCCCAGAGGAGGTTGGGGACCTCCAGGGCTTCGAGTCCGATGGCGAGCGCTTTTCTCATCACTGCGACACTCGACAGTGGCAAGAGTCCTGCCAGGTTCGCGCGAGCCTCCCCGGTCCATGTAACTCACTGGAAAGAGAGCACTTGACTGCAGATCGCGCGCCCGGGACTTCCACTCACGCAGCGTATCACAATGGCACATCATGGTACAAACCAGTCCCAATGATTCATTGTAAATACTCTATTTATTATGGTTGAGATGCGATATGGGACTGTATGACACAGTGTCCTAATGTCCCACCTGGCGCTTCCGGTACAGCGTTCGGCGCGAAATCCCGAGCAGACGGGCCGCCCGGCTCTTGTTTCCGCCCGCCAGCCGCAGCACGCGCTGGATGTGCCGGTTCTCGAGGGCGCGCAGATCGGGGATCTCGTCCTCGCCGAGAGCCGGGGCCGCCTCGGCCAGCCGGAGGCCGGGCTGGGGCAGCCACTGCAGGTCCTCGCGCCGGATCGTGCCGCCCTGCGAGAGCGCGGCCGCGCCCTCGAGGAGGTTCTCGAGCTCCCGAATGTTGCCCGGGAAGTCGTGGCCGAGGATCGACGCGTACGCGTCGCGGTCGAGGTTGGGCGCATCCCGACCTTCCCGCGCCGCGAACCGCTCGAGGAAGTGGCGGACGAGGCGCGGGATGTCTTCGCGTCTGCTCCCGCAGGGGCGGCAGCGCGATCTCGATGACGCGCAGGCGATAGTAGAGGTCCTCGCGGAACTCGCCGCGCGCGATGCGCTCCGGCAACCGCGCGTGCGTGGCCGCGAGGACCCGCACGTCGATGGGGACGCGCCGGCGGCCGCCGACCCTCTCGATCTCCCGCTCCTGGAGGACCCGCAGCAGCTTGGCCTGGAGCGACGGCGGCATGTCCCCGATCTCGTCCAGGAAGAGCGTCCCGCCCTGGGCGGTCTCGAACTTTCCGGACCGGGCTTCGACGCCGGTGGCGACACCGCGCTCGATGCCGAAGAGCTCGGACTCCAGAAGCGTCTCGGGAAGCGCCGCGCAGTTGATCGCCACGAAGGGCTTGTCGGCGCGGTCGCTGCGGGCGTGGATCATGCGCGCGACCAGCTCCTTGCCCGTGCCGCTCTCCCCCGTCAGGAGCACGGAGGTCTTCGAGTTCGCCACGCGCGACACCAGATCGAGCACGCGGCGGGCGGCGGGGGAATCGCCCACGAAGAGACGGCCCGCGGCGGACCGGCCGGTCTCGTCGAGGAGCCGGCGGTTTTCCTCTTCGAGGCGCTCGCGCTCGCGCGTCAGTTGCTCGAGGTGCCGGCGGTTCTCGATCGCCATGCCGCAAAGGCCCGCGAGGGAGACGAGGAAGCGCCCGTCCTCGGCGTCGAACGCGGCCTGGCCGCCGCGGCGGACTTCCTTGTCGGCGAGGACGATCACCCCGAGCGGACGGCCGCCGCCGAAGATGCGGGCCCCCACGGCGGCCAGCACCGGCCGGCCGAGGAGCTTGAACCGGTCGCGGGCGATCGCGCCCTCCGCGCCGAGGACGTCTCGGAGGAACTCGTCCTGCGCGACGGCGGCCTCCGTCGGCCGCTTCGGGAAGCCCACGCGCGCCTCGGCCTTCCGGGTCCCGTCCGCCGCGAAGGTCGCCAGATAGCCGCGCGACGCGTCGAGCACGCCGACCACGCGGGAGAGCACGTCCTCGACGAGGGCTTCCTCGTCGGGAAGGGCGCCGAGCGATAGCCCGGCGTCGTAGAGCGTCTCGAGGAGGAGAAGCTTGTGCTGGGTCTCGAAGTGCCGGGTCCGGGGCTCCATGAGGGGCTTCGGACCGGTGCTACTTCGAGGCCGCGAGCACCTTCTCGCGCCGCAGCTCGGCCACCGTCGTCTCCTCCTCCCGCGTCGGCGCCCAGTTCGAGTTCCACTTGCGGTTCTCGGCGATCAGCTTCTCGGCGCCGTCGAGGTCGCCCTTGCGAGCGAGCCCCACGGCCAACTGCGCCCGGGCCTCGTAGATCGCCCGGCGCTCCTCGAAGTTTTCGAACTGGTTCGGCGGAAACGCGTTCTTCTTCCAGTACTCCAGCGCCTCGTCGGACTTGCCCTCCGCTTCGAGCGCCATGGCCATCAGGACGTTGACCGCCGGGAAGTGCGGCTTCCAGTCCTTCGGGATGTTCTCCTTCTGGACGAGCGCATCGAGCCTGGGGCGGATTTCCTGGACGATCCGGATCGTGTCCTTCGGCCGCCCCTCGCACAGCGCCAGGCCCGCTTCGATGAAGTCCGTGTCGATCTCACCGTACTTGCTCTCCGTCTTCACGGCCTTCGCCCTGGAGAAGAGCCGGCGGGCTTCGTCCTTGTCGTTCAGATAGTAGGCGGCGCGCGCGGCCCGCGTGATGTACCCGCGCTGCATGTCCGGATGGTCCGTGATCTCGGCGGCGCGCTCGTACTGCTTGATCGCCTCGCGATACTCGCCCATGCCCTCGCGGGCCACGGCGATATGCGCGACGGACTCGACGAAATCGGGCTTGATCGCGAGCGCGCGGTTGAGGTTCTCGAGGGCCTCGTTGTAGTGCCCCGAGTAGGCCTGCACCTCGCCGAGCGAGTCGAAGGGGTTCGCGGTGTCCGGGGCGATGAACTGATAGCGCTTGAAGGCTTCGACGGCCTTGTCGTAGTCCCCGCGGTAGCCGTAGAAGTACCCCATCTGGTTGTACGCATCCGCGTTGTTGGGGTCGTTCGTCAGGAGCTCCTCGAAGATCTTGATTCCTTTGTCCGTGCGGCCGAACACGAACTCGTGGCCGGCCAGCATCTGCGCCGAGCGCACGTCGGTCGGAAACTTCTGATGGATCTCGGCGGCGATCTTCATGGCGTCGTCCCGGCGCTTCTCGTTCATGGCGAGCGCCATCTCGACGTGCAGGCGCTCCCGCTCCGTCAGCCGGTCCTTCTCCTTCGAGGCGCGCCGGAGGAGGGCGACGCGCTGGTCGTTGTCCTTGGACTGGCGGGCGAGCCCCAGCATGGCCATCGCGAAGCTCGGATCGAGCTCGAGAGCCTTGGCGTAGGCCAGCCGGGCTTCCTTGAAGTAGAACCGGGTCTCGTTCGCGACGCCCTCGCGGTAGGACTGGTAGGCCGCTTCGGAGGTGGTCGTCACGTCCCGGTTGTGGGACATGAAGAAGGCGACCGAAACCCCCGCTCCCAGCAGGAGGACACAGCCGACCGCCACGAGAAGCCAGCGTCGTTTCTTCATCGCAGAGCCCCTTCTAACCTATTCATACGTATTGCCGATAGACGGGTTTCTACCCAAAAAGCCCCCAGAATCTCCCCATCCGACCACCAGAGGCAGGCCCCGGCAGTAGGAGACGCCGTCCGAAGGACGGCGGCCATCAGGGCCCATCGCCCTGCTCCACCCTCAGAAACAGGAACGTCATGTCGTCGTATTGCTCCGCCCCCCCGACGAAGTCCCGGATGTCGGCCAGGACGCCCTGGGCGACCTCGTCGAGGGTTCCGGCCTTGCGGGCCTCCAGGGAGGCCATCAGGCGCTCCTCCCCGTACGGGTTCATGTCCCCGTCCATGGCCTCGGTGAAGCCGTCCGTGTAGAAGAACAGGAGGTCGCCCTTGCGGAGGAAGAGCTCGCGGGTGTCGTACGGGACCTCCCGGAACGCTCCGAGGGGCAGACGGTGCTCGGGCGGCTCGATCAGGCACGGCCCGCCGTTGCCCGAGCGCAGGAGGATCGGCAGGGGCTGGCCGCCGATGGCGTAGCGGAGGCTCATCGCGTCGCCGTCGAGGAGGAAGAAGCCGAGCGACACGAACATGCGCCGCTTGATCGCGTAAATCCGGCGGTTGGACTCCTGGAACAGGATCCCGGGATCGGTCGTCGTCAGCGCCCGCGAGTAGACGATCTCCTTGGACGCGACCATGAGAAGCGAGGCCGGCACCGACTTGCCCGACACGTCGCCGATCACGACGCCGAGGCGGCGGTCCTCGAAGGGAATGAAATCGTAGAAGTCGCCGCCCACGACGCGCGCCGGGATCGAGCCCCCGAGAAAGGAGAAGCCCGGAACCTCGGGGAGCTGGCGCGGCAGCAGGCTGACCTGGATGTCGCGCGCGATCTCGAGGTCGCGCCGGAGCTCCGCCTGGCGGGTCATCTCGTCGTGCAGGAGGGCCGTCTCGATCGCGAGCGCCGACTGGTTGGCGAGCGTCGAGAGCAGGGCGAGGTCGTCGCGGTCGAAGCGCTCGCCCGAGAGCTTCTCCTTGAGCGCGACAACGCCCATGAGCCTCTCGCGGTAGACCAGGGGCACGAGCAGCCGGAAGCCCTCGGCCGAGAGACGCTCGCGGAACTCCTCGCTCTCGCCGTCGGCGAAGTGGAGCGAGATCTCGTCGATGTCCGAGGGCTTGCCCTCCTGACGGAGGACGCGGCGGACCGCGGCCGAGGGCGAGAGGCGGTCCTCGCGGCGGCTCCGCCGCTCGAGCCATCCGTCGCGGTCCCGCAGCCAGATCGAGGCCTTCTCCAGCCGCATCGTGGCGGCCACGCTCGATGTGAGGTAGTCCGCGATGCGGCCGAGATCGAGCTCGCCCGTGATCGCCTCGCTCATCTCGAGAAGGGCGGCCTGGTAGTCGAACTTCTCGCGGAAGAAGAGCTTGTCGAGGGGCGCCTGGAGCCTCCGCCGCAGGACCTCGAAGAGGGAGATGCCGACCAGGAAGAACCCGAAGTTGAAGAGCGGCGAGGCCGACAGCGTCGAGGACGAGAAGACCAGGTTCGCGAGCGCGACGACCAGCGCGTAGAGGCCGAGGAGCACGGCCGTGGTCGCGGCGTAGAGAAACGTCCGCCGCACGATCACGCGGACGTTCAGCATCTGGAAGCGGACGATCGCGTACGCGAACGTCAGCGGGATCAGGATCATCGGGATGATCCCGTAGAAGGCGTACTCGTCGATGCCGAACGCCGAGGGCAGGACGATGAAGAACAGGACGAAGGGCACGATCCCGAGAATCGTCCCGACGAAGACGTGGAAAGCCTGGCGGCGCTCGCGCGAATCCTCCAGCGTGAACGCGGAGTGCGCCAGGGCGACGAGGCCGAGGACGAGATAGTCGCCGAGGAGGATCCACGAGGAGAGCGGCGCCCCCGAGAGCACCGTGACCTTCTCGCCCCGCACCTGGCGCATCACGTCGTAGAGGAAGACGATCGGCGGAATCGCGTAGAGGAGATAGAGCAGCGCGGGGCTCGCCGACAGGAACTCCTGCAGCCGCAGCTTCCAGCGCGCGGGCGGCTCTCCCGTCCACTCGTCGGCCCGCGCGAAGTGCAGCTCGCTTGGGACGGGGGAAGATCAGGAAGAAGTGGAGGAAGACCGCCGGCATCAGGAACAGGCTGACCGTGCCGGTGCTCTGGACGAAGACGTCGATCCACCAGTACGAGGCGGGCCTCAGGCGGCAGACGAAGAAGAGCAGGAAGAGGACGCACAGAAGGAAGAAGATCCGGGCCGAGCGCTCCTGGGGCACGCGGACGAAGACGAAGAGCCCGATGAGGAAGAAGAGGAAACCGACGACGACCGCATAGAGGTAGGTCTTTCCGCCGAGCCTCTCGGACGTGAGCTGGACCCGTACGTTTCGGAGCTCCTTGCCCGGGGCCACGCCGGGGCTTCCGGGGCAGGGGCCGTTACGGACCAGGTAGTTGACGTTCTCGCTGATCTTGTGGCGGCGCAGCTCCTCCGAGGCGTCGGAGCTCGTGTAGACGATGCGGCGGCCGATTCCCTGGATGCACTCGCCGGCCTTGATGCCGGCCTTCTCGGCCGGGGTCCCGGGAAGCGACCATCCGGACGTCGATGCCCTCGCGGCCGTAGGGAACCGGGACGATGCCGTCGTAAGGCCGGGCCGAGAACATGTCGGCGATCGAGGCGAGGGCGATCGCCAGACCGGCGAAGCCGACGGCCAAGAACCAGCCCGGCCGCGAACCCGGCCGGACGCCCGTCCGCGCTCAACGACAAATTCCCCTCTCCCCCGCCAACGAAAGAAACCTCAAAAGGTCACCATGTTAATGGCTTTCCCGAGCCGAAAATGCCCGCGCGGGCTATCCTCCGGCCCGTGCCGTTCGTCACTTTCGAGGGCGTGGAGGGCTGCGGGAAGTCGACGCAGCTCTCCATGCTGGCCGAGCGCCTCCGCCGCGCGGGGCGGTCCGTGACGACGACGCGCGAGCCCGGAGGCACGCCCATCGCCGAGAAGATCCGGGGCATTCTGCTCGACTCCGCGCACGCCGGGCTCGATCCGATCGCCGAATGGCTCCTGATCGAAGCGGCCCGGCGCGAGCACGTCCGCGTCGGTGATCCGGCCGGCGCTGGCCTCCGGCGACTTCCTCCTGTGCGACCGCTTCTCGGACTCGACCGAGGCCTACCAGGTCGCGGGCCGCGGCCTCGATCCGCGCTGGATCGCCGAGGTCGACGAGCGCGTGCGCGAGGGCGTGACGCCGGATCTGACCCTGGTCTACGACTGCGACCCGCGCGAGGGGCTCGCGCGCGCCAGGGCGCGCAACGCGCAGTCGGGCGCGGGCGCTTCGGCTTCGGGTCGCTTCGAGGCGGAAGAGATCTCGCTCCACGAACGCGTCCGCGAGGCGTTCCTGGCGATCGCCCGGCGCGAGCCCGAGCGCGTCGCCGTGGTGCGCGTCGACGGAGACGCCGCCGCCGTCTTCGAGAAGACCTGGGCGAAAGTCGCTTCGAGGTTCGGCCTCGCATGACGGTGCTCGAGAAGCTCGCCGCGGATCCCGACCGATTCCCCGGAGCGCTCCTCCTGACCGGCGCCTCCGAGACGCGCCTCGAAGACGAGTCGCGCCATCTCGCCGCGCGGCTGCTCTGTCCGCGGAGACGACCCCGACGCAAACATGCGGAAGCTGCCGGAGAGCGCTCGAAGGGTTCCATCCCGATCTCCTCTCGATCGAGCCGGAGGGCGTGCAGATCAAGGTGGATCGCGTGCGGGAGGCGATCGCGTTCGGCGCCGGACGCCCCTACGAGAGCGCCCGGCGCGTCGCGCGGATCCTGCGCGCCGACCTGCTCGGAGTGGAGGGCGCGAACGCCCTGCTCAAGTCGCTCGAGGAGCCCGGAGCGCGGTTTCGCTGGATCCTGACGACGACGCGGCCGGAGTCGCTCCTGCCGACGATCCGTTCGCGGGCCGCGGCGGTCGCTCTTCCTTCCCGCAGCCGCGCCGAGCGCGAGAACGCCTGGATCGAGCGCGGCTTCTCGGAGGACGACGCCCGGGACCTGGTTCAGTTCCTGCCGGAAGAGGGCGCCGAGGCCGAGGCCGATCCCGCGGCGGCGCTCGCCGAGGCGCGAGCGGGCCGTCAGGCCGTCGTGGCGGCTCTCGAGGAAGGCCTGGTGGGCGGGCGCGCGGCGGCCCTGCTCGTGCTGGCCGAAGCGGCCGCGTCACCCGAGCGCGGGGATGCGCGGCTCCTCGCCGAAATCCTGGCCGACGCCGCCCTGGCCGCCGAAGCCGCGGACGCCGGCGCCATCCGTCACCGCGCGGTGGCCGGGAAGCTGGCGGAGATCGCCCGCCGCGCGGGCCCGGCCGCCTTCCGGGACGCCGCGATCGCCGCCGCCGATCCGCCGCCGGATACGCGGAAGGGCAATCGACGGCTGCACTTCGAGAAGGTGCTGCTGGGGCTGTGGGAGAAAAGGTTGAGCGTTGAGCGTTAAGTGTTGAGCGTCCCGATTTCAGCGTCCAGGTGAATCTCGCCCGGCACCACGCTCAACTCTCAACACTCGACTCTCAACGTTCTCAGAAAATAAAAACTCGAAGGAACGACGGGGAGCCTCCGGCCCAGCGGGCTCGGAAGGATCGGGAAGAGTGCGGACCTGGGAGCTATCAGACTGACGGAAGGTGTGGCAAACTAGGATGGCAGACGCCGCCAAGCCCTCCGCTCCCCTTGTCGATTCCTTCGAGTGCTCTCAGTATATGACTAATTGCCTCCGGGGGTACAAGCCGTCTTTACGTCCCTGTTCAAGGTTTCGGTAGGCCTGTTCAGGGTTTCCGTAGGTTGACCTCGACGGTCTCGCTGCCGCCGGGCGCGACGTCGACCATGACCGCGTCGCTTTCGAAGCCCGGCCGGGACACGAAGACTTTGTGCGGACCGGCGGTCACCTGGAGACCCCGTCCCAGCGTCGAGAGCTCCTCACCGGTCCCGGCGAAGCGATCGTCCAGATAGATGGCGGCGTCGTCGGGCTGAACCCGGAACACGATGCGCCCTCGCGTCGACGACGGCGCGGGCGCGGGTGACTGTCCCACGATGCCCGGCTCGGGCGACGACGGAGACGAGGGATCCGCCGAGATCGGCCGCGGATCGTTCGAATACGACCCGCTCGAACCTCCCTGCGGCCTCCAGTCGTCCTGATACTCGTCCACGGGCGCCTCGAGAACGTCCGGTCCGGTCGTGCCGTCTTTCTGCTTTCCGAAATAGCGCTGAACGCCGCCTTCGGGCACCGGCGTGTCGTAGGAGCCGTACTGTTTCGCGCCCGGGATCTTCGCCAGCTTGTTCTCGATCTTGACGAGCGCGCCCGGCTGCGCGTCGACATCCACGGTCTGCGGTTCGAACCCTTCGAGCTGAAACTCGAGCCTGTAGTGCCCCTTCGCCTGAAGGTAGAGCAGATCCGGATAGCCGTCGAAGTCGTCCGCCGTGCCGATGTATCGGCCATCGAGAAAGACGCGCGCTTCCTCGGGCGAGACGTCGGTTTTCACGCCCGCCCAGCGGCCGGGCGCCGTGGACACGCCGACGTAGCCGCCGGGAGCGTAGCCATAGCCGTAGCCGCCGTAGCGGGTAGCCGCCGTATCCGTAGCCACCCCCCCACCAGGGCGAGTAACCCCACCAGCCGCCCCAACCCCAGCCCCATCCCGCTCCCCAGCCGTACCAGCCGATCGGGTAGTAGGGACGGTAGTACGGGTAGTAGGGCCGATACGGGTAGTAGGGCCGATAGGGATAGCGGCCATAGCCTCGGCCGCCGCCGTAGTAATTCCTTCCGCCGTAGTAGCCGCCGCGGCCGCCGTAGTACCCGCCGCCGTAGCCGCCGCGGGGCGCGACCATCTGTCCTCCCCGAGGCGCGCCGCCGCTCATGCGCGGACCACCGCCGCTCACGCGCGGGCCGCCGCCGCTCATGCGCGGGCCGCCGCCGCCGCCCGAGATCCTCCAGCCGGACGTTGAGCGAGCGCCGCCGTAGATATCAGAACGGCCGCGACCGTCAACGCGACCCGCGAGAAGAGCTTCATCGGGAATCCTCCACGCACCATTAGAGCAAAAAAAGGGCCACGCGGTTTACGAAGCGTTCCCTCGTAAACCTCGTCCCGTCATGCGTTTTGGAAGCGTTACCGCGAGAGGACGGAGGCGCGATTGACCTCCGCGCAGGTCAGGGCGTCATCCGGCGGAGAATGTCTCGGCGGTTCCCGCCGCCGCAAGGCCGCGCTTGAGGCCTCGGAGGTAGTCGTCGCGGAGCACGCGCTCGAGCGCCCGGCGTGCCCCGGGAAGCGCTCCACGCTCCGCCCGCGCCGCCCACACGGGAAGGAATCGCTCGGCGAGTGTCCTCCGCTCGGGCAGGAGCTTGGCCTGGGGCACGGCCAGGAAATCCCCGAGCTCCGGATGCTTGCGGTAGAAGATGGCGGCGGCTTCGCCGGCCTTCTCCTGTCTTCGCCGGAACGACGACGAACGTGATGTCGTGATGGTGACGGGCGACCGCCTCGGGCCGGTACAGCATCCGCATCCCGCGCTGCATGAGGCGGTACGCGACCTCGATGTCCTCCCACGCGGCGTGGGGGAAGCTCGTGTCGAAGAGCCCCGCTTCGAGCAGGAGCTCGCGCGGCAGCGAGACGTTGGAGGTGTAGAAGAAGTTGAAGGGCACCTGCTCGGGATCGCGGATCAGTCCGTAGCCGAACTGCAGGCCGTACTCGTTGATCTGGTGGAGAAACGGCGACACCCGAAGGTCGCGCGGCCAGGTCGTGTAGCCGAGCACGGCGATCGGATGCGTGCGCGGCTCGGCATGGGCCTTTCCGTGCACCGCCGAGCAGCGGCGGCTCGGGCACGGTGTCGTCGCCCAGGAAGAGCACGATGCGGCCGCGCGCCTCGCGCACGCCGCGATTTCGGGCGGACGCCGGGCCGCCGTTCTCCTGGGAAAAGAACCGGAAGGGATAGGCCGGACGATATTCCGCGAGCCGCGCGGGAGTGTCGTCGCCCGAGCCGTCGTCCACGACGACGACCTCGAATTCCGGAGGCGAGGCCTGCCGCCCGAGGGCGTCGAGGACCGGAAAGAGCGTCTCGGGACGCCGAAAAGTCGGGATGACGACGGAAAAGCTCACGCCCACGTCTCAGCCCCGCGCTTCGAAGATCTCTTCGAGAGTCATCCGCGACAGCTCGGGCGCGCTCTGGAGAAATGGCGCGAAGAAGTCGGAGCCGAACCGCTCGTCTCCGGGATACGTCGGCACGAGGCGCAGCGGAAACTTCGCGAAGATCTCGGAATCCGCGCGGCGGCGGCGGGCCTGGACGATGCGCCGCTTCTCGGCGAGCCCGGCGTGGTGGCGATGGATCCAGGAGAGCGCGCGCAGGTGGGCCACGGTCAGGGGATCGTCGACCGAGACCTTCCCCGCGAACTCCTCGGAGACGCCGAAGAGCATCCGGGCGAAGGAGGGCTCGGCCTCGGCGGCGTACGGATCGCGTTTGAGCTCCGCGGCTCCCGGGTTGCGCGCCGCGAGCATCTGCGCGACGCGGTTGACGAAGGCCATCAGGACGGCGGGCATCAGATTCCGGAAGTGCTCCGCGTCGAAGTTCTTGTACGCCGTCGCGAAGGCATTCTTCTCGTAGAGGAATCCGCGCGAGAACACGCCGAGGGCTTCGCCGGTCGCGCCGCCCCGGTGCCGCGCGACGGCGCGGGGCTCGGCGAGGATCCGGCGGCCGAAGATCCACTGGCGCCATCCGAAGTCCACGTCTTCGAGGTAGGCGAAGTAGTCGTCGTCGAAGCCGCCGGACTCCAGGAAATCGCGTCCGCCGGACGGCCATCAGGCCTCCGGAGGCGAAGAGGCGCTCCTCGCCGGGGGCGGCCTCGGGAAGCGCCTCGACCGGCCGCCCGACGTGGGCCGCGAACGCGTGGCCGTCGAAGGTCAGGAATCCGTCGGAGAAATCGTTGCGCCGGCCGGTGCGGTCGGTGAGCCGGCCCCCGACGGCCGCGACGTCTTCGGCGGCCTCGGAGAGGGCCGAGACCAGCAGCCGCGGGGCGTCCGGCAGCACCGACGGCGTCGTCGTTGACGAAGAGGACGATCGGGGCGCGCGCCGCCTCGAGACCGAGCCGGCAGCCGGACGCGAAGCCGACGTTTCTCGCCGAAGGGATCCGGCGCACGGTGGGATGCCTGCGGAGGATCTCGTCCTGGGGGGCGCCGGAGGCGTTGTCGACGAGCAGGATCTCGAGCGTCAGGCCCTCGCGGGCCGAGGCCTCGAGAGCCGCGAGCGCCTCGAGCAGATGTTCGAGCCCGCGGTGATGGACGACGACGGCGGACGCCTCGGGTGTCTGGGTGACCTGCACTGCGGCGAAGACTATCGTTAAAGATTCGCGCGAGGAGGGAGCCGCCTCCTCCATCCGCCGCGCCCGCCGCCGTCAGCGGAAGCCGGGCCGGATCCACGCGCGCGTTCCGCGCCCACGCGCGCAACGGCGCCGCGACGCTCCCCCACATGCGCTCCGCGGCGAACGTCCGTGCCGCTTCCCCATGCGCTTTCCGCCGCGGGGCGTCGAGGAGCAGCCCCGATACCGATACGGCCAGAGCCGCGCGCGTCGCGATCGCACTCGATCGCCGCGCCGGCCGAGGCGAGCTCACGCGCGAGCGCGCCGCCCGCGACGGCCACGGAAGGCACGCCGCCCCAGGCGGCGTCGAGCAGCCGCGTGCGGTACGCGAGCTCGGTCTCCAGGCCTTCCGAGGCGATCGAAACGGCGAGATCGGAGGCGGCGTAGAGATCGGCGCGCGAGGCGTAAGGCAGCCAGGGTGAGAACACGATCGACCGGCCGTCGGGATCGATCGCCTTCGCGGCGGCGCGCGCGGCCTCGAAAACGCCCTGGGGCGTCGTGTCCGGGTTCGGGCTCTCGAAAAAGAGGAGCCGCGCGTCGGGAACGCGTTTCCGGACCTCCGGCCAGGCGGACAACAGCAATCCCGGGTCATACCAGTCGTAGATCCCGCCGAAGAGGACGAGCGGGCCGGCCTCGGGCACTCCCGCGGCCCGCCGGCCGGCGGCGCGATCTCCCGATGCCGGCGACTCGGGAACACCGAAGGGAACCGTCGCGAGAAGGCCCCGGAGCGCCGGGTCCTCGGGAAAGTTGGAAGGGCCGATCCGGCCGCGGGCGAAGAGCGCTCCGGCGTAGAAGAGCCGCTGCTCGGAGGACGCGCACAGGAAGAAATCCCCGCGGCCGAGCGCGAGATCGAGCGTGGCCCGGTCGTGACGCGCCGTGCCCTCGCCGAGCGTCCGCGCGTAGTGGAGGTTCTCGATCGGAAAGGGATCGTAGAGATCGACGGCGACGGGGATTTCCGGGACCTCGTGAAACCAGGCGTTCGCCGCATGTCCCGAGACGAGGGCCGCCTTCGCGCCCCGCGCGGCGCTGCGCCAGCCGCCCGGGTGCGGCGGCCACGACCTCGACGTCTCCGGCGGCTTCGCGCGCCTCCTCCACGTCGTTCGGCACGAGCAGCCGCGTCTCGAATTCGCGCGCCAGAACGCGGGCGAGCTCCAGGGCGCGGATACCCATGCCGGCCATGCGGGGACGGATGGGCTCGGGAGCGAGAACGGCGATCATGGAAGAGCGTTGAGAGTTGAGAGTTCAAGAGTTGAGCGGAGAGGCGTGACGTGTTCAATCTCAACGCTCAACACTCAACGCTCAACACTCAACCTCATCTTCGTCCCCGCAGCTTGTCCAGGAACAAATGCAGCTTCCACGTCTTCGATCCGTAGATGGTGTTCAACAGGCTGTTGAGGCGTTCGATCTCGACGTGGGCCTCGCGCACGAGATTGTCGTACTCCTCGTTCTTCGCGAAGACCTCGCCCAGGCGGCCGTGCAGGAGCTCGTTCTCCGCGGTGAGCCGGGCGCGCTCGCTCTGGCGCTCGCGCTCGGAGCGGCCCAGGCTCTCGGTCAGCCGGCGGTGGCTCTCGCGCAGGAAGCGGAGCTCTCCCTGCGAGATGCCGTCGCGGTCGTACCAGAAGGCGACCTGCGACCGCATCCGGTCGAGCACGCGCGCGAGACCGGCGTCGGTGCGCCGAGCCGCGTAGCGCTCGAAGATCTTCCGGCGCGCGTCCTGGAATGCGCCCGCTCCCGCCGCGACGTGCGCGGGGTTCGGATCGCTCGACGGCGCTTCGAAGACCCGGTACTCGCAGGTCACCGCGCGCAGGTGGCGGAACGACGTCTCGGCCGAGAGCCGGATCAGGAAGTCCCAGTCCTCCGAGTATTCGATCCCCTCGTCGAAGCCGCCGACCTTGGTGAAGAGCTCGCGGGGAAGCAGCAGCGTGTGGATCGGAATGTAGTTCGCGAGCAGGAGATAGTCCGGGTCGAAGTCGAGCGAGTACTGCAGCGTCCGGATGCGCGGCTCCCAGCCCGCCTCGCCCTGGCCGTAGACCACGGTGACGGCGTCGGAGTACACGACGGGCTCCGGCCCCTGCCGGTGCCCGGCGGCCAGGCGTTCGATGTGGTCCGGAAAGCAGCGGTCGTCGTCGTCGAGAAACGCGACCAGCTCCTCCTTCGCGAGCGCGACGCCGCGGTTGGCGGCCGCCGAGCGGCCGCGTCTCTGCCGCGGCTCGTCGAGAAGCACGGGAAAGGCGTCGCGGAATCCGTCGACGACCTCCTTCGGCGAAGCTCCCCCGTCGTTCACGACGACGACCTGCTTCGGCCGGGCCGTTTGCGCGCGCAGGCTCTCGAGCGCCTCCCGCAGGAGCGCGGGGCGGTTGCGGGTCCGGATGACGACGGACACCGGCGCCGGCCCGCGGTCGCCGTCGGTGACGAGCGAGGGCCCGATGGCGCGACGGAGCTCCTCGAGAGACGTCGTCGAGGCCTCGGCGTAGGTCAGGACTCGGAACGCTTCGACCGGACCGCGGCCCGAGAGCGTCAGCCGCCGATACGCGTTGAGGCCGCGGATCGCTCCGGCGTAGTCGCGCACGGCCTGTTGCGAGACGTAGCAGGCGCAGCGCTTCGTCCTTCTTCTCCGCGACCGGAGCGACGTCGACCAGGACGTTCGGCAGGATCGGGTGCGAGAGCTCGTAGAAGGCGATCCGCATCATGCGGAAGCGGTCGTGGTCCGGATCGCCCGGACGCGAGGATGCGACCTCCTCGAAAAGGGCGCGCGCGAGGGCGCGATGATCCGGGTGGATCTCCGCGGGCGAAGGACAGAACACCAGGTCCGGCCGAAAGTCCGCCAGCTCCTCGCGGATCGCCGTCTCGAGGACGCGCGAAGAATCGAGACCCGAGAGACTCCGGTCGGCGAGGCCCGCGAAGCGCGGTTCTTCGAGGCCCGAGAGCCGCGACGGCGGCGATCGCTTCCTCGCGCCGGCGGGCGGCATATTCCCGCGCGCCCTCCGGAGGAACGCCTTCCTGCCCCGTGCCGTCGGTCGCGATCCAGACCCGGATGGCCTCGGCCTTCCCGGCCGAAAGCGCGAGCGTGCCGCCGGCGCCGAAGGATTCGTCGTCCGGGTGCGCGGCGAGCACGAGGATCCTCGCCCCGGTCAGCTCGCTCGACTGGTACGGGATCAGCGTCTCTTCGCGCGGCATGAAAGCTCTCCGAAGTTTAGCTTCGGAGCAGGATAAGTGCCAGCCCTCAAAGCGGTTAGCTTCGGATGGAGCGCTCTTGGTCGCTTCCAGAAAGAGGTTCAGGCCGAAGTCGCGCAGATCCAGGTACCGGAGCTCGGGATGCGCGGACTCGTTCCAGCGCACCGCGGCGACGTCGAAACCGATCCCGCGGAGCACGCGCGTCAGCTCTTCCTCGTCGTAGACGAAGCGGTGCTCGCCCTTCATCCGCAGGTGCGCGTTGAACGCCTGGCAGGGGCCCGAGGCCGCGAGCTCGCGCTCGCACCAGGCCAGCTCTCGCGGGTCGCCGTCGCGATAGACCTTCTCGACCAGCGCGCGCAGGTCGGGCGTGAGGATGCGGAGGACGCCGCCCGCCTGCAACGCCCGGTGGCAGTCGCGCAGCATCGCGACGCCGCTCTCGAAGTCGAGGTGCTCGAGCAGATCCTCGCAGTGGATGAAGGCGAACTCGCCGTCCGCGAAAGGAAGGCCCTTCGCGCCGTCGGCGAGCAGCCCGGAAGCGAACGTTCTCGAGAGGTCGGCGTTCACCCAGCCCTCGAGGCGATGATCGCCGCAGCCCAGGTGCAGCCTCGGCCCGCGCAGCGGACGGCCGAGCTCCGCGGCCCAGACGCTCCGCGCGCGCGCGAGCGTCGCGAGGTAATCCAGGATGACCGTCTCGTCCTTCACGGAGCCGGAAGGCTCGTAGTACGCGCGCTGGAGCTCGCGAAGGCGCCGCTCGAGGTCCGACAACTCCGAGGACGCGACGGCGGCGGACACTCAGCCCGGGATCGCGAACTCGCAGCGCCGGCAGAGGAAGTCCTCGGGGGCTTCCTCGACGCCGTACGTCCAGCGCCGCAGCCGCGCCATCGTCTCGCCGCCCAGGATCTCCGAGACGCTCTGCGTCTTCAGGTCGCCGACCGTGAGCTTCTCGTAGTAGTCCTGGCAGCACAGCACCGCCGTGCCCGTGCCGGTGACGTGCAGGTGCTCGAACGGCCTCGATCCGACGAGCTCGCAGCCCTTGAGCTTCTTCAGAGGCGGCGGCTCGATGACGTACGTGCCGCTGTCCGGCCGGCTGCGGATCTTGAACTGCTTCACGACCCAGCCCTTCGGCTCGAAGTGCGCCCGGATCTCGGCGACGTCGCGCAGATGCTCTTCGTCCTCTTCGCCGAGGCAGACGATCGCCGTCTCCTCGGAGAGCTCGCGGGCGTGCATGGCGTCCATGTTCGCGAGCACGCGCGGAAGATCGCGCGTGCCATGGAGCTTCTCGTAGCGGTCGGCCCGGAGCGTCGGCAGGTTCACGCCGATGTAGCGGAAGCGGCCGAGCTTCTCGAACATCTCGGCCCGCTCGGGCGTGAATCCGGACGCGTTCGTCAGCACGCTCAGCGGAATGCCCTTCGCGAAGAGGTAGCGCACCCGGTCCTCGAAGAGCGGATCGAAGGTCGGCTCGTTGTAGTTCGAGAGCGAGACGACCATCCGGTCTCCGCCGAACGCATGGACCTCGTCGACGATCCGCTCGAAGAGCTCCTGCGACATGACCTCCTTGTCCCGCGGCGCGACCGAGACCGGGCAGAAGGGACAGCGGTGGTTGCAGGAGGTGCAGGTCTCGAGCGAGACATAGAGCAGGTGCGTGCGCCGCGACTCGGCGAAGGCGTCCTCGATCAGGAATCGCTCGGCCCGCAGGTGCGCCAGGACCGCCGGATCCACCGCCGGGGCCTGTCCGGCCTCGATCCGCCCGAGAGCCCGGCAGGCTTCCGAGTCCTTCGCCAACTCCGCGCCCGTCAAGGGGTTGTACACGGAGGCCTCACGGACGTGGAGGTACGGCGAGACCGTCTCCGGCTCGGCGACGGCGGAGGTTCTCCCGGTGGTTTCGTGCTGTGGTTGGCGCATGCGCGGTCTACGGAGGCTGCAGCCTCCATGCCTATTCTAGCCTGTAGTTTGCGGGCTTTCGGCGCTCTCAGACCAGGTCGTAGAGGGAGGGAACGAGGTGGACGGCCGCCCCGAAACGCCGGACGGCGTCTTCGTCGAACACCCGCACGATCATCGGGAAACCGGCGTCGAGCCTCTCGCCGGGCAGCGACTCGATCGTCTCGCGGCCCGGGCCTCCCGGCGGGATCCAGAAGGCGAGGTGGCCGGCGCCGAGGCGGCGGGCTTCGTCCGCCGCGGCGGCGAAGAGCTCGGGAAGGTCCGCGCCCCTTCGCGTCGCGGCCCAGGTAGTCCACGACCGTCGCGACGCCGTCGCCGACGGAGAGCGCGGCCCACGCGGTCATCTCGCCGTCCGCCGCGTCGCCAGACCATCCGGTAGTAGCGGTTGGGCCGCGCGTGAAATCTCCAGTTCACGCGGCCGCGGTCGCGGATGGCGCCGTGGGAGATCCCGCGCCGCGCGGACTCCCAGAGCGGATCGAACGACTCGTCGGCGAGCTCGCCGGCTTCCGCGTCGGAGGGCGGCGGCGGGAAGGACTCGATCGGAACCTTGACGAGCTGCACCGGGAGGAGCGTGCGCGAGCCGACGATCTTCTCGGAGACCTTGAGCGCGCGGGCGTTCGGGAAGCCGTAGCAGAACGGGACGCCGTCGCTTCCGACGCGCGCGTAGAACGCGTCCGTCATCGCGCGATAGACGCCGCGCCGGCCTCCGAGGCCGCGCACCGAGGGATCCGTGGCGACGTCGCCGACGGAGTAGAGCAGGCGGGTCTCGCCGTCGAGCTGGAATCGCGCGCCCCAGCCGGCGTAGTGGCCGACGATCTTCTCCGTCGAGCACGCCCACGACGCCGTACCAGCCGTCGGGATCCTGCTCGAACTTCCAGGCCCACTCCTCCGGCGACAGCGCGGTCCCGAAGACTTTCTCGAAGAGGCGGCGGATTCCCGGGCGCGTCCGAAGCCGCCGCGTCGCGAATCTCGAAGCTCACGGCTTCTCCCAGACGCCCGTGTCGAGCGGCCGGCCGTCGCGGGGATCGAATGCGCGCAGGTAGACGGGCCCCGGGCGCAGCGACGCGAGCACGTCCTCGGGCAGCCGGAATCCGCGCGCGAGCGGCGACCCGGCGAAGGGAACGAGCGTCGGGTTGGTGGAGACGGCGACCCAGGCCCCGTCGCGCGCCGGGAGCTCCGGAGCGGAGAGCCGCCGGGCGCCGTTCGGCCGCGCGAAAGTCTGCCGCGCGCCCGCGCGGTCGAGCAGAAGCCGGCCCAGCTTCCCCCACCGCTTCTCGCGATACCGCCGGCGCGAGGCCGCGCGCCGCGCCTCGGTTTCGGGGTTTCTTTGCGCGCTGCGCGCGAAGAGGTGCCGCGTCCGGGCCTTCGGCTCGAATCGCAGGGCGAGCCCCGCGCGGCGGACCCGCTCTTCCCACTCCGTCTCCTCGTACTCGAAGGGATAGCGCTCGTCGAAGCGGCCGACGCGGTCGAAGACGTCGCGGCGCGCCGCGAGGACGGCGCCGACGAGGTGGCGGGTGTCGCCGCCCCGCTCCCAGAGCGCGAGCGTGCGCCGCGCGAAGGCCGGGAAGCGGTCGGGTCCAAGGCCGAGCTCGCCCAGAAAGTCCGGCGCCGCCTCGGCGGGCAGGCGCAGCGTGCCGGCCGAGTCCCAGAGACAGAGCGGCGCCGCGGCGCCGACGCGGGAGTCCTCGAGCGTGTCGAGAAGGGCGCGGAGGCCCCGTCGAGAAAGATCACGTCGGCGTTCGCGAGGATGAGCCTCGCTCCGCGCGCTTTCGCGAGGCCCGCGTTCACGCCTCCCGAGTAGCCGCGGTTCTCTTCCAGGTAGACCCGCGCGTCGACGGGCGCGGCCTCGAGCGCGCGGATCTCGTCCGGCCCCGAAGCGCAGTCCACCAGGACGATCTCGCCCTCGACGGCCTCGCGCCGGAACGCCTCGCGCAGCGACGCGACGCAGGCCGCGGCCTCCGCGGCGCTGCGGTGGTTCACGACGATCGCGGAGACCGCGGGAAGGGACGATTCCGTCACGCCGCCCGTCCGAGCGCCTCGCGAAAGGCGCGCTCCAGCCTCTCGGCGACGAACGCGGAGTCGTACCGCGCGGCCTCCGCCGGCCCGGCCACGCGCGCGCGGGCCCTGCGCGTCCGCCGTGAGCATGGCCGGGAGCGCGGCCGCGAGGCTGCGCGGGTTGCCGTCCTCGTAGTAGCTCGCGGCGGCGCCCGCCGATCTCGCGCTGGCCCGGGACGTCGGAAAGCAGGCACGGGACGCCGCACGCGAGAGCCTCGAGCGTCGGCAGGCCGAAGCCTTCCTCGACGCGGGAACCCCCGACGAAGAGATCGCTCGCCCGGTAGGCGAACGGCATGCGCTCGGGCGGCAGCTTCGTGTGGTACTCGTCGGCCATGCCCGAGCTCGCGCTCGAGCGGTCCCGGCGGCGCGTAGGAGATCCGCCGCACGCGGAACCGGCCGCCCTGCCGCCGCCACTCGGCGAGGCCCCGCAGCGCCACGTCGACGCCTTTGAACTCGATCTCGAGAGCGCCGACGACGAGAATCACCGGCGGATCGCCCGCGGCGCGCTCGGGCCCCGGAGAGAACTCCGTCCGGTCGAACGTCTGGCCGACGTCGGTGACGGGACCGAAGCCCATCCCCTCGAGCCGCCGCGCGAGCGTCTCGGAGATGGCGAGCTTGCGCGCCGGAAGCCGGTAGACGCGGGCGATCTCGTCGACCAGCCCGGCATCTTTGTAGTACGCGATCTCCCCTTCGTAGCCCTGAGAGAGGTGGAAGACCGGGCCGCGCGCGTTCTCGAGCGCGACGGGCACCGTGCGGTAGAAGGTCGCCGACGCGGACGTCCGCCTCGGCGAGCGCCGCGGAGTCGCGGCATACGACGAGCGCTCGAAGCGGGCGCGCGCGAGCCGGAACCACTCGGGCGCGGGCTCCGGCGAGACGACGGTCACGCGGTGGCCGCGCCGCGCGAGCGCGTCGGCCTGCTGGAGCACGACCTTCACGCCCGCCGAAGAGGCCGGTCGATTCGAGCAGGTAGGCGATGTTCATTCCGCGCGAGGTCGGCCGTGGCGATCCACTGGTACGTACGGAGGCTCTCGAGATCCGCGTCCGGCCAGGCCGAGGCGAGGGCCAGGAACGGTTCCGGATCCGGCGGCCGGGGCGCCGGGAACGCTCTCGATCGAGGAAACCGTCCAGCCCGACTCCTCGAGGGCGTCGGCGAGCGACGACCGCGTGAACCAGCGCAGGTGCCCGGCGTCGCAGAGGCCCGCCGGAACCGGGTCGTGCCGGCCGAGCAGCAGGTCGCGCGCCACGGAGAGATGACCGACGTTGGGCACCACGGCGAGGAGGGTCGCGTTCGCCGCGGCGAGCGCGCGGGCCGCCGTCAGGGCGGCGACGGGATCCTCCAGGTGCTCGAGAACGTCCGCGAAGACGAACGCGTCGAACCGGGCTCCGTCCGCAGCCAGCCGCGGCAGGACCCCGGCCAGGTCCCCCTCGAGGACCCGCTCGTAGCCGCCCGTCTCCGGGCCCGCGCGGCCTGAGACGGGTCCCTTTCGACGCCGGTGAGCGTCCAGGCGGTCCCGCCGGCCCGGGCGAGGCCCAGCCCTCCCGCGCCGCAGCCGAGGTCCAGGATGCGCGCCGGACCCCTGGGAAGGCGCTGCGACGATCTCGGGACGGGCCTCTCGCGACGGGTCGCCCACCGGAAACGACGGCAGAACGCGGAAAACGGGGGGCGTCCGGCGAGTAACCGTGAAATATAGTCTTTGATGGTTTCATTCTGGCCGGCCGGCAGGTCCGCCGGCCGGAACTCGACGGCAGCCGCCGGCCCTCCGGACTCTTTCCGACCTATCCGCTTCCGACCCATCCGCGACCGCCCCGTCCGCACTCGCCTCGAGCTCCCGGAGCGTGTGGCATGGATCGCCCCGCCCCATCCCGAGCGGCAATGCCGAGGAGTCCGGAACGAAGACCCAGCTCTCGGCCCGGACGAGCGCCCCGGCCGCCGCATCCCCGGGGGCCCAGTCCTCGACGAGGTCCGCTCGCGCCGCGCGCGTCCAACGGAGCCTCGCGAGGCGCGAGCCGTAGGCGTCGCCAGGCGGCCGCGTCTCCGAGAGGAAGGCGAGCCCTCGCGTCAAGACGAGGCCGCGGCCCGGCCCTGCGAGGAGTCCCGCGAGGAGTCCGCGGACGGTTCCGCGGGCTCTTCCCGCGTCCAGACGTGGCGCGGACGCAGCAGCCCGACGACGTAGTCCGGCGAGGCCACCGAGAAGCCGGGCTTGAGGATGCGCAGGTCGTGGACGTGGAGCGCCTTCTCGTCGCCCAGGTAGACGTAGACGCGGAACTCGCCCTGGGCCACGGGCAGATCGGGCACGAGCAGGCGCAGCCGGTACCGCTCGCGCCCCGTCAGCGGCGCCCACGGCTCGTGCCGCGTGTCCATCGCGAAGGTCTGGACGCCGTCCTCGCGGTCGATGCCCACGCGGACGTGGAACGCCAGCGAGGGATCCACGGTCTCGAACTCCACGTCGACGGCGAGCGACTCCCCCGTCGCAAACTCGGTGCGCGGATAGCCCGAGCCGTCGTGGACCACGACCTCGGCGATGCGGGCCGGGCGGCGCCCGTCGGCCGGCGCGGCCGCCGGGGCTTCGGCCGCCGGCGGCGTCGCCCGCGAGGGCGCGCTCCTTCTCCTGCAGGAAGGCTTCGTACTGGCGCGACGACCGGGAGCGCCGCGCCCGAGGCGGCGACCCGGCCGTTGCGGAGCCAGATCGCCTCGTCGCAGAGGAGCGCCACGTAGTACAGCGCGTGCGAGCAGAAGAGCAGCGTCCCGCCGCGGCGGTGGAACTCGGTGATCCGGTCGATGGACTTCTTCTGGAAGTAGCCGTCGCCGACGGCCAGCGCCTCGTCCACGATCAGGACGTCGGCGTCGGCGTGCGTGGCGACGGCGAACGCGAGGCGCAGCGACATGCCCGAGGAGTACGTCCGGACCGGCCGGTCGAAGAAGTCGCCGAGCTCGGCGAAGTCCCGCATCTCCGGCAGTCGGCGCCGGATCTCGGCGCCGGACAGCCCGAGGAGCGCCGCGTTCATCCGCGCGTTCTCGCGGCCGGTGAACTCGGGATGGAAGCCCATGCCGAGCTCGAGGATCGAGGCGACCGTGCCCGAGCGCTCGACGCTCCCCGAGCTCGCCCGCGTCGTGCCCGCCACGATCTTCAGCAGCGTCGACTTTCCCGCGCCGTTCTCGCCGATGAGCCCCAGGGCGCGGCCGCGCGGCAGCGTGAAGGAGACGTCCGTCAGGGCGTGGAACTCGCGGTGGCGGGGCCGCCGGAACAGCGAGCTCCCGGAGCCTCTCGCCCGCCGAGTCGTAGATGCGGTAGCTCTTGGAAAGCCGGTCGGCGCGGACGGCCGCGTCCGGCGGCGCGGTCTCAGTCATGCGATCGACGCCATTCTAGTCCCCGGCGCGTCCCCAAAAACACAGGGGCGGCCCGAAGGCCGCCCCTTTTGAGCGCATGGAAAAACTCGAACGGTCTCAGTTGACGCGCTTGCCCTGGATGAAGACCGTGTCCGTCGAGATCTGGTCCACGGTGACGATGTAGGCCCCGATCGGGCTTCCCGAGAGAGCCTTGACCTTGATCGTCATCGCGTTGCCGTCGATGCCCGGGAACGTGCCCTCGGTGATCGGGATCTGGGTGAAGGCGCCGGAGTGGCCCGGATCGTTCAGCGTATACGTGAAGGTCGCGGCCTCCGTGCCGTCCTGCTTGATGGCCTTGATCTCGACCGGGGTCGGCTCGTCTCCCTGCGCGAAGATGCCGATGTTGGTGCGGAAGCGCAGGTTCGTCTGGGCGCCCGGCATCACGAGCACGGCGTTGCCGCCCGGCGTCAGGCTCTCGTCCGACGTGTACGTGGAGAGCTGCATGCCCGCGGTGCCCGTGGAGAGATCCGCATAGATGCGGCCGCCGATGATGAGCGGGGCCCCGTCCAGCGGCACGTTGTAGGAGACCTTCAGCAGGCCCAGGATCGTTCCGGTCTTCAGGTCGTCCGCGGTGGCGCCGTCGAGGAAAGCGTCGTTGCCGACGACGTCGTCGGCGGTGATGACCTGGCCCGGTTCGACCGTGATCCGCGTGAGAACGACCTTCTCCTCCGTCGAGCCCGCCGGTGTGTAGTGATACTCGAGGATCAGGGGCCTCGCCGAGGAGCTCGAGTTGTAGAAGCTCAGGTCGGTCCGCCAGTGGGTGTTCGACTCGGGGATCTCGATCCGGCCGACGCCCGAGATGTAGTAACTGACCGGGGCGCCCGGGGCCGCGACGATCCGCGGCGTGTCGTCGGAGACCTGGACGAGATCGTTGTTGCGTCGATCGAGGACCGAAGCGTAGGCCTGGAGCATTCCGGAGGTGCTCGTCGCTTTCAGGACGTACCGCTTCGTCGGATCCGGCGTGAAGAGATTCGTGTCGTTGACGCCGGCCTGACTGTACGGCAGCACCGTGAAGTCCTGGCTCGCGACCTCCGCGCCGTCCTGATCGAAGACGTCGAGGTGGAAGCTGCCGGCCTCGCTCGAGGCGTTGAAGAGCGAAACGTTGAACCGGTAGAGCGGGTCGTTGCGCAGGCCGACGAGCGTCTGGCCCGTGGCCAGCGCGATCGACTGGGCGCTCGTCTGGCCGAACGGACCCGTGACGAACGACGGGAGCGCCGTGCCGAAGGAAGAGCCCTGGGACGTGAAGTACACACGCGCCGTGGCGATCGGGATCTGGTTGCCTCCCTCGAAACGGGCGAGGAGGATGCCCTTTCCGGCGCCGCGGCCGATTCAGGATTTCCGGATCGCCGACGACGTCCACGCCCGACCAGGACTGTCCGCCGTCGAGAGGGAAGCTCTTGAGCGTGTCGAAGGGCAGGGTCGCCAGATTGTCCGGGATGGCGTCGGAGAACGACGCGAAGTACAGCGTCACGGTCATCCTCTGCGTGCCCGGGTTCGTGATGGAGAAGTCCGTCGCCCAGTTGCCGGCCTCCGAGATGATCGAGCCGGCGCCGGGGATCATGAGGGCCTGGAACGACGGCGGGCTGAGCCGGAAGCTCTCCTGGCCCACGTTCGTGCCCACGGTCTGCGTGCCGCCGCCGGTCGCGGTCAACTTGACGATCCGGTTGCCCTGGACCGAGAAGACGTGCGTGACGCTCTTGCCGGTCGCGGTCCCGCCGTCGCCGAAGTCCCATGCGAACGTGGCGTCCGGATCGGCCTCGGCCGCCGTGAAGCCGATGGCGTTGCCGGCTCCGGCTTCCCACGTGCTGTTGAAGGTGTTGAAGGTCGCGCCGGTGACGGTGAAGTCGTTCGACGGCGGAGGCGGACCTCCGTCGCCGATCGTGATCATCTCTCATCGCTTCGAGTCGTGGAACCGCTGGTGGCGGTGACTTTGACCCGGAAGGTGCCCGTCGCGGCGTAGGTGTGCGACTGCGAGGAGTTGCCGTCGACCTCGGTGGCCTTCGACGTCGCCATCACGCAGTTGGGGATGATCGGCGGGCATCCGCCGCCGCCCCCGCCGCCGCCGCCGCCACCACCGCCTTCGTCACCCCAGGTCCAGGTGAAGGAGACGGCGCCGGGGAAATCGGTGGCCGAGGCGGTGAACGGCACGGAGCTGCCGACGCTGCCCGAGGTCGGGCCGGAGAGGTTCACCGCAGGGGTTCCGCCGCCGCCGCCCCCGCCGCCGGGCGCATCGATGGCGATCTTGAAGGCCCTGACGCTGCCCGAGACTTCAACCTTGATGTAGCAGTTCGGTGTCGCACTCGGCGGCGCCGGAGTTGTAGTTCACCGGCCCGGGCGCTCCCGTAACCTGACCGATCAGGGTGTCCGAAGGACCGATCGACTGGTTCTGGTCGCTGCTCCGGTAGAACTTGGCGCCGGGGTGCGAGCCTCCGCCGGGGATCGTCTCTTCATCCCAGAGGAAATACGCCGTGTTCGTCGTCAGGCTGTACACGCCGCCGAAGGGAATCACGGGCTGCGTCTTGTTCGCGCCCTTGTAGACGCCGAGGACCGGCACGGGCACGAAGTCGGTCACCTGGAAAGGTTTCTGCACCTGCGCGGACTGCGGCGCGCCGTTGTGGTCGGTGTAGTTGTAGGTCAGGTTCAGGTTGTAGTTGCCGGTCGTGGCCGGAGCCGTGACGCCGGCCGTGCCGTTCACCGGCAGGAAGGTCGCCCCCAGCGTGCCGCTTCCGCCGCCCGGCGTGATCTGCCAGCCGACCGAGTTGAGCGTGGCCGCGGCGGCCTTCTGCATGAGGTTCTTGGCCGTCAGCGTCGTCGACTTCAGGACCGGGTTCGGCGACACCGACGCGTTCGGCACGAGGTCGACCTGCTGGATCGTGCCGGTCTTCGTGACCTGGTAGCCGTCTTTGTAGGTCGCGATGAGGGAGAACGCCGTGGCGCTGATCGGGACCGTCACGACCGTGCCCGTGAGCGAACCGCAGGCCGGCGTGCAGGTGAATGTCCACGCGAAGTTGGCCTCGGCGGTGTTGCCCTGCGAGGCGCTGGCGTCGCCGTTGTTGGGGTTGCCGGCGAGGATCTGGAGGACGTTGCCGGTGTAGCCGACGATCGAGACGCTCGGCGCCAGGACCGCGATGTTGGGCGAGAAATACGCCGGGCTCGCGCCGTTCGTGTTCGTGGTCCGCAGGCCCAGGTTGAAGTTACCGCCCTGCGGCGCGCCCACGCTCGCCCAGCAGGCCGTGCCAGCCGAGAGGTTGCCGCCAGCGGCCGGATCGCACGGCCAGTAGGCGGGGTTGATGTCGGAGAGCTCCGGGTTCGTATTCGGGTTGCCGCTCCAGCCCGCATCGGCCACAAACGGCCCGCTCGGCCCGGTCTCGATGTCCCACTCCACGTTGGTGATCGGCTGGTAGGAGACCGAGACGTCCTTCAGCTGCCACTTGTCGCCGTGGTAGTTCTTCGTGTTCTCGGGGCTCGGACGCGTGAGCGCCGAGAGGTTCGTCATCGTTGCGACGGCGACCGGCGGAGCGTCGGGGTCGGCCGCAAGGCAGGAGACGTCCACCTTGTCGGTCCGGATGAACGGCTCGTCGGTGGTCGGCAGGAGCTCGCGATAGACGTGCGCGGTCAGCGTCGCCCCGGCGTTCTGCACGAACGCCTCGAAGCCGGCGCCCTGGAACGAGCCGCCGCCACCGAAGTGCGGCAGCGACTTCGCGAGCAGCGGCGAGCCGCCCTGCGTCAGCCACTTGGTGTCGTAGATGTTGATCCACGACGAGCTCGAGCCCTGGTACTTGTGGACGAACAGGATCGGGAACGGCTGCGGGCCGCGCACGGCGAGCCGGCGCGCGTCCATGGCGATCGTCGCGACGTGGGCGAGCGTCGAAGGCGGGACGAATTCGTAGACGTTCAGGCCTTGCCCGCCCTCCGCCGTGAACACGAAGATACGGTTGTTGACGACCGAAACCTCGACCTGTGTCGGGATGGACTGCGTCGGGGCCGTCGCGACTTCCGAAACGTTCCCGTTGGACGCGTTGATCTCGGCGATGTGGAGGACCTGGTCGAGCGCGGTCGCGCCGATGAGGAGGTGCTTGCTGTAACCCGGGATCGTGACCTGCGCCGCGGAGAGTCGCGCGCCCTTGTTGGGCGTGGTCCCCGACTGCCAGCCGATCGCGAACGAGGTTTGCATCGGGTTCGTGGCCGAGGGATTGCCGGTCGGGCTCGTCATGTCGGCCATGTAAACGCTGTTGCCCTTGACCGGGAGATAGGCGAAGTACTTGCTACCGGTGTAGATCGCCGCGATGCGCCCGCTGGGCGCCACGATGTCGGGCAACTCGACCTGCTGGCCGAACCCGATCATCCCGTTGTCGTTGGTCATCGCGACCATCGCCGGCAGCCCCGAGAAGTTGTTGTCGCCCGGTTCGCCGCCCTGCTCGGCGGGCTGCCAGTCCGAGATGAAACGCGAGGCGCCGTTCGGCCCCTGCGCCGCCGCCATCGTGTTCGCTCCCTGGTGGCAGTCGCACAGGATGGGGATGATTCCGCCGCTGCCGGAGCCGCCCTCGTTGCCGATGACGATGTCCACTGTACGGAGTCGGATTCGCGGGCGAAGAGATCGGCGCCCGCGCGAAACCCCACTGCGTCAGGACGTAGAGGTGGCTCGAGCCGAGGCCGCTCGTCATGTCGCCGGCGGGCGGCAGCGAACCGGCGAAGTTGGGCAGCATCGTCGACGCGTTGCCCTGCAGGATGCCGCAGTCGGGCGACTGGGCGAAGGCGGCCGCTCCGAAAAAGCACAGAAGGGCCAGGCCGAGGGCCAGCGATCGACACGTGGAACGGCTCATGAACACGAGATCCTCCGGAATGGGTTCGGCCAAATGCCGATTCGTTTTACGCCTCAGATCCGATTTCATCTTCCCCCCGATTTCTACCCGAAGCACCTAGGAGAAACTGAAATCAGACCTTCGGGACCACCTTGAAGCTGGGGTCAAAAAAAGAGAGTGGGCGGGTTGCCCCGCCCACTCTCGAGAAACCACTTAGATACCGGTGCCGGTCGGGATGATCGAGATCGCCGGGGTGATCGTCTGGACGAGTCCAGTGATGCCCAGCGGGTTGCAGGAGGACGGATCCAGCTGCGTACCCGGAACGAGGATCGTCTCGAACGCGAGAGCGCCCTCGAACGCGTAGTCGACCCACGCCTGATCGAGCTCCGTGCCCGACGAGTTGTTGACGAAGCTCATGTCAACCCAGCCCGCCGCCGCCCCGATGGGACGCGCGAACTCGGAGATGACGCGCTGCTGCGTCTCGAGGGGGAAGTTGAACGTCGGGTTGGTGCACGGCGAGGGGCAGGTGCCCTGCGTCGTCGTGTTCTCTTCTTCGTCGAAGAAGTTGAGAGTCACGGTCGGCGCCTCCACGTCGCAGTCTCCACCGGCCGGCGACGAACGCCACACGCGGAACGTCGTGATCAGGGAGAGACCCGCATCGAACCAACGCGCGGCCCACTTGAGACCCAGGGGCTCACGCTGGTCGCCGAAGCCGGCATCCCAGGGAGCGCTGATCGAGAGGTCGGTCTCGGGGTCGCCCGAACCGCAGTTCGTGCAGAAGACTTCCGTGAACGGATCCCAGTAGCGGGCGTAGAACGTCCGGACCGGGGTGAACGGATCGAGCTCGGCGGCGTCGCCGAAAGCCTGGTCGGCCTCGAGGTTGACCGTCGACATCGCGTAGGTCGGGATGCCGAGACCCGACGTGAAGATGATCTCGCCCCAGAGGTTGTTCTCCATGCCGATCGCGTCGTTCTCGTAGTAAGCGGCGTCCGTCGGGTTCGACAGGTTGCAGTAGTTCGCGTGGTCGATGACGATGTATCCGATCGCGAGCGCGTCGAGCTCCTCGTTGCAGTTCTCACGGAGCTGACCGGCGAGGTCGAAGTTGAACGCGGGGATCGAGTACTGGGTCGTCGCCTGCGAGTTGTCCAGGCCGGTCGCCGGGCTCAGCGGGCTTCACGCGGAGAAAGCCGTCCGCATCCGGGTAGACCGACGAGTTCTGATTGCGCTGACACGCGTCCTCGCCTTCAAGGTTGGACGTAACGGGCAGGAAGCCCTGGAGGACGTCCGAGATGCGCATCGGCTGAACGTCGAAACCGCTCAGCGCGATGTCGAAGTCGAGCCGGATGATCGACTGCCGGTCGTACACGTCGACGTGGGCGATCATCGGCGCCGAGGAGGCGTTCATGATCGTCACGATCGTGTCGCGAGCGCCAGCGCCTTCCCTGACGGGCTGACCGTCGAAGCCGTAGCTCACCTGGAAGTACGGGACGAGCAGCGTCGCAGCAGGACGCTGATCGATGGTGCACGTGACGGCGGCAGCCGAGCTCGCAATCGCGAACACGGCGAGGACCGCCAGGCACGTAAACAGGGTCTTCTTCATTATTGAGATCTCCTCGTAACGGTTAACTGTTCGAAAACACACGATCGAGATTTCCTTCCCTCGAACGATCCCATCACCTCCCCGCACTTCGACTTATTACACCCGCAAAAACCTGAGTTTCGTACTAGTTGGAGCACCGCGTGCCCCACGTATGGGAGCAATAGTCGCCCCCGTGCAATCCCCTGTCAAGGGTTTTTATGCTCAGGGGTCATAAAAAAAGGGGTAAACGGGCCGCCCTCAGATGGTTACCTGCGATTCAGGTACACATCCCACCCGCCGTGCTTCGTGGGATCCGAAATCGCCACCGTTTTCGATACGAGAAGGTCCAGTTTCCCGTCGCCATTCACATCGGCCAGCCGGAGGGCCTGGCCCGGAGAATCGAGGGCCGGCTCCTCGGCCTCGGCCGCCTCGACGAATGTCCCGTCCGGCTTCTGGAACAGGACCCGCACCTTCAGGACGGTGTTGTCCACGAAGAGCAGGTCGTCGAGGCCGTCCTTGTCGAGATCGCCGAAGGCCAGCCCGAAGAGGTAGGACTTCCACTCCTTCTGCCGCCAGACGCGCTGCCTGGACCAGGTCCCGTTCTCGAAGGTGTAGATCGACAGTCCCGTGGCCCTCAGAGTCTCCGGAACGTTGGCCTGCATCGAGTAGGCGTCGGCGTAAGCCGGCTTTCGCGCCTTGCCGGTCGTGCCCGGCGCCGTCGAGAAGTGGTACGAGTACGGCTCGATCGCGTCGAACTGGACGGGTGAGAAGGTGCCGTCGCCGGCGTTTTTCCACAGAAGCGTCAGCGCGCCCGTGTAGTGGCTGCCGGTGAGCACGTCTTTCTTTCCGTCGCCGTCGTAGTCCCAGGCGTTCAGGCTGTTCGAGTAGAAGCCTCCGACGATGCCGTCCTTCTTCCACTCCCAGCCCTTGTCCCGGCCCTGGAACAGGTACACGCGCACCTGCGTCCGGTCGACACCCTCGCCCTTTTTGACCTCCGTCGAGTCGCGAGAGGCCACGATGTCGAGCTTCCCGTCGCCGTTGGCATCCAGCAGGACGATCGCCTGCGCCGAGAAATCCTTTGTGGGAAGCCCGGTCCGGACCACCGCGAAGCCTCCCTTGCCGTCGCCGAACGCGGAGAACAGGCCGTTGCCGTGGGAGGCGGAGACGACGTCCATCCGGCCGTCCCCGTCGATGTCCCCCGCCGCCACGCCGCCGTAGTCGATCGAAACCTTCTCCGGCTTGCCCCCGACGGTGAACGTGAGCGGCCACTCCGAGAAGGCCCCCTTGCCGTCGCCCAGCCAGACGTGGAGCTGGCCGTCGCCGATGCGCGCCGGCGGCGCGACGATGTCGACCTTCTTGTCGCCGTTCATGTCGGCGGTCACGAAGGACGCGCGCCACTGACCCGAGGTCGGCAGTCCCGACGCCGAGACGCGCTCGAGCTTGAGGCGGCCGGCCTCGCGCGCGGGAAGGAGATCTTCGAAGTCCGCCGCCGTCACGCCCACCGAGAGGGGCCGGGCGGGGTCGTCGGCCGTCCTCGCTCCGGGAGCCGCGGCTGCTCCGGGCGTCGTGCGCAACTCCAGGAGCTCCTTCTCGCCCGGGATCGCCTTGGGCTGGCTGATGTAGTAGTACTTCTCGTCTTCCTTGAAGAACTCGACCGGTTGGGCCAGGTTGGGATGCTTGATGTGGCGGTCGTCGGTCTTGACGTACTTGTCCTTCGGGTAGCGTCGGATGACGTACGTATCCGTCTCCTCGACCACGTCGGGATCGATGCGCGAGAGGATGCCCGGCGTGGGCGTCGCTTTCGGCGGCGGGGCGACCGGTTTCCTGGCCGGTTTCGTGGGCGTCTGGGCCGCGGACGCCGCGGCCAGACAGAGAAGCAGGATCGCGAGGGGAGTGCGTTTCAAGAAACCTCCGCGTTAGAAGGGTCGAGAAGGGGAACCGAGCGGAAAACCCTGTCCAGCGGCCTTTTATTCACGCTAAATGAGGTCGGCGAAATGGGGCCGGGCCCGCGCGAAGAGGGCCGCCCCGAGCAGCGCGACGGCGCCGCAGAACAGCGTCAGATACAGGATCGAGCCGGCGGAGGGTGGCGCGTGGAGCGTGAACGCGCGGCGATAGAGCTCCACGAGGTGGGCCACCGGATTCGCCTCCAGGATCGGCCGGAGCCGCTCGGGCACGAGCGAGGCGGGGTACACGATGGGAGTGGCGTAGAAGACGACCGTCAGAGCGATCCCCACGGCGTGCGCCGTGTCACGCACGAACGCGGTCAGCGTGGCCGCGATGCAGCCCAGACCGAAGGTCATCGCGATCTGCAGGAGCAGCGCCGGAATGACGAGAGGCAGCCAGGCGAGCGACAGATGACCCACGAGCCCGACGTAGACGGCGAAGATGACGAGAGCGATGAGCTCGTTGACGACGGCGGCCAGCACGACCGAGAGCACCAGCGTCTCGACGGGAAAGACCGTCTTCTTGACCATCGAGGCGTTGTCCACGAGCACCGAGGCGGAGCGCGCGATGCCTTCCTGGATCGCCATCCACGGCAGCAGTCCGGCCATGAGAAATTCGGGAAAGCTCGCGTAGTTCGGATCGACGGGAACGCGCAGCACGAGAGAGAAGACCCCCGTGTAGAGCAGCATCCAGAGCACCGGGTGTGCGAACGCCCAGAGGATCCCCAGGCTCGACCCGGCGTACCGGGACCTCACGTCCCGAATCACCATCTCCTTGAGCAGGAAGGCTTTGGAGGCGATCGTCCCGTTTCTGGTCGTCATCGCTCGAGGAAGTTGCGGATTATAGACTTTCGACCTATGTTTTAATAGCATTTCCGGAACAAGACATGTCATCCCACGCGCCACGCAAGGTCGCTCTGGTCGGTTCGCGAATTCGCGAGCTGCGCAAAGGTCGTCATCTCACGCAAACGGAGCTCTCCGACAAGATCGGCATCGCACAGTCCGATCTCTCGCGCATGGAGCAGGGCGAGTACAAGGTGGGCCTCGACACACTCTTCAAGATCCTCCAGGTCTTCGATCTGAAGATGGGCGAGTTTTTCGGCGAGACCGATTCTCCCGCGGAGAAGGATGCGCGCGATCTCGCGGGCGAGATCAAGGATCTCTCGGACCACGCGCGTCAGGAAGTGCGCGAGTTCGTCCGATTCAAGAAACAACTCGAGAACGCCGAAGCGAACGCCGACGCCGTGTCGGGCGACACAGAAGAAGAAAAGCCTTGAGAACCCGGGCGTGTGGCCTAGAATCCGGAGGTAGGCCTACGTGCCTGTAGACATGGGCGATCGCCGCAAGCACCTGGAGTTTCTGCGCAAGACCGCGAAAGACGCGATCTGGAGCGGAGACTATGAGCGTGCCCTGACCCTCTACGAGGACGGGCTCGCCCTCTCGCGTTCCTGGAAGGACCGCGAGCTCGAGGATCTCTTCACGTGCAACCGGGCGACGACGCTTCTCGAGATGGACCGCCAGGACTTCGATCTCTCTCGCCTCAAGGAGATCGTCCTGCGCAATCCGTCGAGCTACAACGGCGTGCTCGCCGCGCACACCTGCGCGCACGCGCACGAAGTCCGCAAGGAGTACGGCCGGGCCCTGTTCTACGCGAAGAGCGCCCTGCAGAAGAGCCGGGAGCTCGGGTACCACGAGCTCACCGCCAGCTCGTACAACATCCTCGGCAACCTCGAGCTCCACGAGAGCCAGTTCGACGCGGCCCAGGAGCTCTTCCAGGACGCGCTCCAGCACCTCGAGCGCCGCGGCGAGACGGACTCGGTGCTCGCGGCGCAGTACATGGACAACCTCGGCTACTGCCACATCGCGCTCGAACGGATCCCCGTCGGCATGCCGCTCGTGAAGCGGTCCGTCGAGATCTTCGAGCAGCAGGGCGCCCGCCAGGCGCTGGACTACCCCTCTCTCGATCTCTGCTTCGCGTACCTCCGCAACGGCGAGCTCGACACGGCCGAGCGCTGGGGCTTCCAGGCGCTGGAGCTCGGCAACGAGTTCCGCCGCGAGGACGTGATCAAGAACTCGCACTACCTCCTGGCCGAGATCGCGGTCGAGACCGGGCGCGAGCAGGAAGCGGACGAGCACTACGAAGCGCTCGCGAACTACTACCCGAACTTCCCGGCGCTCAAGAACTACCTCCACCAGATCAGCCTCGTCGGCATGATCAACCTGAGGGCCTGATGCGACGCGCCGGCTGTCCTCCGCGCCTTGCTCGCCGCCGCGGCCCTGGCGATCGCGCCGGCGCTCGTGTTCGCGCTCGAGGAACAGTCGCTGTTGACGCCCGACGGCACGCTCCACGTGCTGCGCGCGGGCAAGGCGATCGATCTCGGGCTCGCGGACGCGCCGTCCCGAGAGCATCCTCATCGAGCACGCGACGCCTCGCGCAGGACGGCACCGAGACGGTCGCCATCCTGCCCGGATCCGAGTCCTACCAGGACAAGCGCGGCCTCCAGCTCGGCTACGACGAAGAGACCCGCACACTGCTCCTGCTCTGGACCGAGGACATCTCGGCCTACTCGCACATCCGGGTCGGCGTGTTCCGCGACGGCGTGTGGTCCAACTCCGCGCTCCTTCCGTCGCAGGGCATCTCGCGCGCCTACAACCCCGAGATGCGCGTCACGCACCAGCGGGTCACCTATCTCGACGAGACCGACGCGGTCGTCGCCAAGACCAGCTCGATCGTTTCGGTCGTGTGGTGGGAGGAAGCGACGTTGCTCCAGGCCCGCTTCGCGGCCCTCTTCCTCGACGAGTCGGCGTTCGATCCGTCCAACCTGTCGGTCTACGACCTTCCGGCTCTGACGGGCGGAGTGGGCGCGTCCGTATACAACGACGTGCCGTCCGGCGCGTATCTCTACCCGACGCTCCAGGCCGACGGCCTCTCGGGCGCCGTCCTCGCGAGCTACGCCGACATGCACGATCTCCGCCACCGCGTGGTGCAGATCCGCTTCCCGGACTTCCAGGGGAAGCCCTCGGATGACACGAGCGTGGACTGGAAGCGCCGCCACACGCCGATCGTGGGCATCGCGTCGGACGGCCCCCTGGCCGACATGACGCCGAGGCTTCCTCCGCACGCCAAGCCGAAGGACGCCGTCGGCACCTCGATCGGCGCCGGCTACCGGCCCACCATGTACTGGCTCGAAGAGGGCTTGCTCAAGTACACGCGCCTCGGCGCCAGCGAGTGGGAGCCCGTCCGCAGCGTTCCGATCAGCGAGTCCATGACCTACGAGAAGGCTCTCGCCCTCGTCGTCGGCATGGGCAGCCGCAACTGACCGTCGCTCCGCGAATCCCCGGGATCTGCTTCGCACCGGCCCGCGGCTCGCCCAAAGGGGCTCGACCGCGGGCCTGATCCCGGGGATTCGCTCCGCTCCCGCGGCGCGGACCTCCTCCCTCCCTTCGGTCGGGAGACTATCCGCGCCGCGAACATGGTCCTCATTCCCGCGGATTAGAATCCGCGCCGCGAGGAGGAACTCATGGCGCTGCTTTCGGTCGGTGACAAGGCCCCCGCGTTCGCGACGAAGGACCAGGACGGGAAGACCGTCAAGCTCTCGGACTTCAAGGGCCAGAAGGTCGTCCTGTACTTCTATCCGAAAGACGACACTCCCGGCTGCACGAAGGAGGCCTGCTCCTTCCGCGACGCGTGGGCGCAGCTGAAGCGCCGCAAGGTCGCGGTCCTCGGCGTCTCGGTCGACGACGAGAAGTCGCACCGCAAGTTCGCCGACAAGTTCTCGCTGCCCTTCACGCTCCTCGCCGACACGGACAAAGCGATCGTGAATTCTTACGGCACCTGGGGCGAGAAGAGCATGTACGGCCGCAAGTACATGGGGACGAACCGCGTGACGTACCTGATCGACGAGAAGGGCAAGATCGCCGCCGTCTGGCCCAAGGTCAAGCCCGAGGGCCACGCCGAGGAGATCCTCGCGGCCGTCGACGCGAAGTAGCCGTGGGCACGCTGCTCGAGCGCGTCCGCGGGATGATCCGCGGCGATGTCGCGCCGGCTCCGGTCGCGGGTCTCGTCGGATTCCGCATCATCGAAGTCGAGCCCGGGCGCGCCGTCTTCGAGATGGAGGCCGGGCCGCAGCACGCAAACCCCATGGGCACGCTCCACGGCGGCATCCTCTGCGACCTCGCCGACGCGCGCGATGGGAATCGCCTATGCGTCGACGCTCGGCGAGGGCGAGACCTTCACGACGCTCGAGCTGAAGATCAACTTCTTCAAGCCCGTCTGGAACGCGAAGCTCCGCGCCGTGGGCCGCGATCGTCAAGCGCGGCCGGACCGTCGGCATGGCCGAGTGCGACGTCTTCGACGAGAAGGGAAGCCTCGTCGCGAAGGCGTCGAGCACGTGCATGACGCTGGCCGGGGAGATGGCGAAGGGACGTTGAGCGTTGAGCGTCGAGGGTGGAGAATGCCGCGTTTCACGCTCGACTCTCAACGCTTCGAACTCTCAACCTCTCCTACAGTCCCTTCGGCAGCTCCGCGCGCACATTCCCCTCGTACAGCGAATCCAGGAGCGTGGCGGCATCGAGTGCCCGCGGGGCTCTGCGTCCTGGGGATCATGATGCGCGAGATGTAGATGTGGTCGCCGGTCGATCCCGTGCGTGGATCCTTCACGCCTTTGCCGCGCAGTCGGAACCGCTGGCGGCCCTGCGTGCCGGGCGGAATCTTCGCCGTCACGACGCCGTGGATCGTGGGCACTTCGATCTCGGCGCCGGCGTACGCCTCCTTCACCGTGATCGGAACGATGCCCTGGATGTCGTTGCCGTGGCGGTCGAAGTACGGATGCGGCAGGACGCGAACCGTCACGTAGAGATCGCCGGCCGGGCCGCTGTGAGCCCCGACACCGCCCTTGCCCGGAATGCGAATCGTCCCGCCGTCTTCGGTGCCCTCGGGGATCTTGATGCGCACGCGTTCCGACTCGGCGACGACGCCCTCGCCGCGGCAGGTCGCGCACACGGTCTTGCCGGTGCGTCCCGTACCGCCGCAGGTCGGGCACGGCTTCTCGCGGCGCAGCGTCAGCGTCGCGGTGCCGCCCAGAACGGCATCGCGAAACGGCACTTCGATCTGCCCGCGCATGTCTTCGCCGGGCTCGGGCCCGGTGGATCGACGCCCGCCGAAGATGTTGCCGAAGAGGTCGCCGAAGTCGCCGGACTCGAAGTGGATCCCCTCGAAAGGCGATCCGCGGCCCCCGCCCCCCGGGAACCCTCCGGGCGGAAAACCGGCCCCTCCCGCCGTCCGGGGGTCGAAACCGCCCCCCGGCCCGGCGTGGCCGAACCGGTCGTAGGCCCGGCGCTTCTCGGCGTCCTTGAGGACGTCGTAGGCCTCCTGGACCTCCTGGAAGCGCTTCTGGGCGGCTTTGTCGCCCGGATTGACGTCCGGATGGAGTTTTCGGGCCAGCCGCCGATACGCCTTTTTGATTTCCGCTTCGGAAGCACCCCGGGTCAGGCCCAAAACCTCGTAGTAGTCGCGTTTGGCCATGCCCTTGTGGCCATTATAGCTACGGCGAAATTAGGCCATTGACACCCGCGAGACAGGCTAATATTATTAGACTTAATCTTCTAAGTATCTAATCTTATAAGGCGATTTTTAGAGCATTTTCGCTGATGAGCATCGACGAAATCGACCTGCGAATCCTGGACATGCTCCAGCGCAACGGGAAACTCTCCCAGGCGCGGATTGCGGGAGCCGTCGGTCTGACCACGCCTTCGGTCAACGAGCGCATCAAGAAGATGGAGCGCCACGGAATGATCCGGGGCTTCGTCGCGCTGCTGGATCACGAAAAGATGGGGCTGCCGCTGACGGCCTACGTCGACGTGGCGCTCGAGCATCCCCGGTTCGAGAAAGGATTCGTCGACGAGCTCGAAAAGCTCCTCGGCGTCCAGGAGTGCCACTACCTCGCTGGTGACTACGCTTACAGGCTGAAGGTCAAGGCCGCGGACCCGTCGGGGCTCGCCGACTTCCTCCAGCGCCGGATCCTTTCGATCAAGGGCGTCGCGCGCGTCCAGGCGCAGATCTCGCTGTCCTCAAAGAAGGATTCGACGCTGCTGCCGTTGATTCCGGACAAGCTCGAGAAAGAGCCGAAAAGCTGAGTGTTGAGAGTCGAGGGTTGAGCGTCGACAGGCGCTCGCTCCCCTCCACGCTCAACCCTTAACGCTCAACTCTCAACGCCCTCAGAATCGAAACACCGCTCCCCCGTCCGCGGTCACGAACTGGCGGTGCGGGTGCGCCGAGACGTTGTGGTACGTGAAGCGCAGCACGACGCCGACCTGCCGCGAAACCTGGAACTCGCCGTCGACGCCGGCGTGCCACCCGAAGACCGTTTCTTCCGGATCGGCGTACGGCTCCAGATCGACGGGCACCGCGGCGGGCCGGATGCCGTAGCCGCCGATCCCGGCGAAGAGACCCGAGGTGAAGTAGTCCTGCCAGATGAGGTACGAGACGCTGACGATCCCGTAGCGCACGCTTTCGTCCATCTCGGGAACCGACACGGGACCGTCCGGCGTCGTCACGACCGATTCCGACTTCGACTGCTGGGTCCACATCGAGCCGTACGTCGCACGGAAAACGGTCGACTTCTCGATCCTGTATTCGAAGAAACCGTTGGCGTCGCCCCACTTGAAGCCCGAGAACTCGACGTCCCCCGAAACGTCGTTCACGATTCCGGCCGCTCCGCCGATCCCGAAGCTCTGGGCGAACATGGGCCTCGGCGCCGTCCCCGCGAGGCCCGCGGCGACCGCGCACAGCAAGAGCGTTCTCCGCACGATCTTCAATGGGTCCTCCCCTGCTTTTGACTCTATCGGATCCCCGGGGCGAGACAGGCTACAATCCCGCCGCTTCGATTCTACGGATGTCGTTCCGGAATCGCTGAGGGCAGAGAAGAGTTGCTCGAGCTCGCACGGGCCGCGGCCCGCTTCGTCCTGCCGACGGATTGCCTCGCGTGCCGCGTGCGGCGCGTCGATCGCTTCCTCGAGGGCGGAGTCTGCGCCGACTGCTGGGACAGCCTGCCGCCGCGCGGCGAGTCGCGCTGCGCGCGCTGCGACGAGACGCTGCCGGGCGCGCCGGAGCGCCGGACGCGTCGGCGATCTGCGGGCGCTGCCTGCTCGACCCGCCCGAGTTCGAATCGCTGCGCGCCGCGGCGCCCTACACGGGCTCGGCTCGCGCCATCCTGCGGGCGTTCAAGTTCCGCGGCGCGGACTATCTCGCGGCGCGGCTCGCCGCGGCGATGGCCGCGAGACTGGCCCCTCCCTTCGCCGACGAAATCGCCTGCGTGCCCGCGACGCTTCGCGCGAGGCGCGTTCGGGGCTATCACCCGGCCGAGGCGCTGGCCGCGGCTCTCGCGGCCCGGCTCGAGATCCCGTTCGTTCGCCGCCGCCTCGTCAAGCGCCGCGAGACCGAGGTCCAGAGCGGCCTGCCGCTCGCGCGCCGGGCCGTCAACGTTCGCGGCGCCTTTCGGGTCGACGGCCGGCCGGCCGCGCGCGTGCTTCTGGTCGACGACGTCGCGACCTCCGGCGCGACCGCGCGGGAGTGCTCCCGCCGCCTGATCGCCGCCGGAGCCCGCGCCGTCACCGTGCGGTGCTTCGCGCGCGCGTCCCGCGCCGATCTTCCGGAACCGCCGGAGCCGGACGCCCCATGAAGGCTCTCAACGCGGCGATCGTCCGCACGCTGCCGTTCGTCCCGAAGTCGATCGTGCGCCGGATCGCTTCGCGCTACGTCGCGGGCGAGACGCTCGAGGAAGCGCTCGCCGTCGTCGCCGCGCTCAACGCCGAGGGCTGCATGGCCACGCTCGACGTGCTCGGAGAGGACGTCACCGGCCACGACGAGAGCGAGGAGACCGTGCAGGCCTACGCGAAGGCCCTCGAGCAGATCGCCGTCCGCGGCCTCGACTCGAACATCTCGGTCAAGCTGACCGCGCTCGGGCTGAAGCTCGATCCCAAGCGCTGCCGCGCGCAGTTCGCGCGCATCGTCGCCGCGGCGCGGGCGACCAACAACTTCGTCCGGATCGACATGGAGGATTCTTCCGTCACCGAAGAAACGGTCCGCATCTATCTCGAGTTCCTCGAGAAGTACCCGCGCGTCGGCATCGTGCTCCAGGCGTACCTGCACCGGAGCCCCGACGACGCGCGCCGGATCGCGAAGGTCCACGGGAACGTGCGCGTCTGCAAGGGCATTTACGTCGAGCCGGCGGAGATCGCGTATCAGGACCGCGAGCGGATCCGCGTGGCGTACATGGAGCTCGTCGATCTGCTGCTCGACGCGAACTGCTACATCGGGATCGCGACGCACGATCCCGTTCTCGTCGATCGCGCGAGGGCCTCGGTCGCGCGGCGCAAGCTGCCCCGCGAGGCCTATGAGTTCCAGATGCTCCTCGGCGTGGCCGGGGCCCTGCGGCGGCGCCTCGTCGCCGAGGGCCACCGCCTCCGCGTCTACGTGCCGTACGGCGAAGCGTGGTACGCGTATTCGGTGCGGCGGCTCAAGGAAAACCCCTCGATCGCCGGGCACGTGCTGGCGGGACTTTTTCACCGCGAACGGCGCCCGTGATGACCCCTGGGGAGGACGAGGCCTACGTTTTGCGGGACGAAGACCCGGCTCCCGGAAGCCTTTGAGGAATAGAGGCTTGGAGACCCGAGTTGAGATTTCCATGAGTCGCCAAGGCGGTGGCAATTGACGGCGAGGAAATCTATACTCCGCAATTGGACCTTCGGGCCCGGCTCATGACGCCACGCCGTACCTCGACCGCGTTTCTGGCCCTGCTGCTCACCGCGGCCGCGGGCATCGTGCTCGCCGCGCCCACCGCGCCTCCCATTTCCGGTGTCGTGCGTCACGGCGCCAAGCAGGCGCCGGTCGCGGGTGCGCTGGTCATCGCGTACAACCTCGGCGATTCTTCGCTGACCCGGATGAAGACGGCGACCGACGGCACGTTCGTGCTCGCGTCGGCGCCCGCCGGCGTCTACGAGCTCATCGCCTACAAGAGCGGGTTCGAGCCCGCGATGCAGCGGCTCTGGCACCAGTCCGCATCCGACCAGGTGTCCGCGGTCTCCATGACGCTGACCCGCAAGGGCGGCGACGCGCCGGCTCCGGAGACTCCCGTGACGATGTGGGAGCTGCGCGACCGGCTGCCGAGCGACGTCCTCCGCGAGCTCGGAATCGACCCGAACCCCGAGACGTCGACCGCGTCGAATCCCGCGTCGCCTCTCGACGGCGTCACTCCGGTCGCGGCCGCCGCGCCCGCGGCTGCCGCTGCGGTTCCGATCAGCCGCTACGTCGCGGGCGAAGTCAGCACGATGACGGACGTGGCGTCCGCCACGACCGGCTCCCAGGCGCTCTCGCGCGCCGTGGTCGGCCTGCACGGCGGCCTGCCCAACGGCTGGCAGTACGGCATCAGCGGCGACTACGCGGCGCTCGGCGGCGATCTCGGCAATACCGCGGACGCCGGCGAAACCACCGGCAACGCGGCGGGCCTCGCCCTCGACGTCGCTCCGTCGGCCGCGGAGAAGCTGCGCCTCTCGACGCGGCGCAACACGCTGTCCTTCGGCGAAAGCCCGGCCACTCTCCAGTCGCACGCCGTGACCTGGAGCCGCGGCGGGAACGAAGAGGGCCGCGTCGAGTCGGTCGGCGCGCGCTACATCGAAGAAGCCAACCTCTACCGGGCGACCGCGCTCGGCACGACGCTGTTCCCGCTGGCCTCGAAGACGTGGGAGGTCAACGCCCGCTACGGCCGCGCCGCGAGCGACACGCCCGGCGTCGCGGTGGCCATGACGTACCGGCACCGCGAAGCGAGCGTGGGCCCCTCCGGAGTCGGCGTCGACGGAACGTTCATCCAGACGGCTCCGGACGCGGATCTCGCGGCGTCGAGCTCCGTGAAAGTCACCGATCGGATGCAGCTCGAAGGCGGCGTCGTGGCCCGTTACATGGGCACCGGCACCTCGGCGTACGGCATCGCTCCCGCCGCGACCGCGAGCTACGACTTCGGCCCGGCGACGCTCTGGGTGCGCGGCCTCTACCGCGTCGTCGGATCCACCGCCAACCCGACGGTCATGCCGCGCGTCGGCTCGATCGAAGACAGCCTCGAGCCCGCGGCCACGCAGTCTTACGCGATCGGACTCTCGCAGCGCACGGGGCCCGACTCGCTGGTGCAGCTCGAGGTCTCCGAGCAGCGCATGGGCGAGCTGGTCCGGGCCTTCTTCGAAGGCGACTTCCTGACGGACTTCGACAGCCTGTACCTCCTGGACGGCAACACGATCCGCCAGTACAAGGCGACGGTCCAGACGCGGCTCACCGACACGCTCGCGGGGAGCGTCACGGTCCGCTATGGCTCCATCGACGGCGAGGTCTCGTCGCCGTCCAGCGTCTACTACGGGATCACCGGCAACTCGGGCTACTTCTACTCCGCCCGCGCCTCCGTCGAAGTCCTCCCGACGCGGACGGGATTCGCGGTTCTCGTCCGGAGCCTCCGCCAGGATCTGCAGACTCCGGCGTCTGTCCTCGCCAATGATTCCGACAAGCTCGCCCTCTCGGTCGCGCAGGATCTCTCGATCGTGGGCCTCACGCCCTTCGGCGCCGACTGGAAGCTGCTCCTCGCGTTCGAGCGGGCCCACGGCACGGGGGTGTCGGAGCCGACGGAAGAGAACGCGACCGCGAACCGGCTGCTCGGCGGCGTCGCCGTCGCGTTCTGATCCGCGAGCGCGCCGCGCCTTCGCAGGTCATCCCGAGCGAAGCGAGGGATCCCACACTTTCCCGCCGAGGCGGCCATCGAGTCTGGGACCCATCGTCGCTGCACTCCTCAGGATGACGGCTTCAGATCGCGCCCCTCGCCGACGCCCGACCTCATCCAAAGTTTTTTTGGACCAGATTCAAAATCTTGGTGCGGAATCTCTGGCGAATCTTCGGGCCTCGTAGAGTCCTTACCCCTCAATGACTTACGCTGCCATCCGAATGTCCGCATCGTGGCATTCGGATTGCTGAATCGCACACCGTGAATCGTCTGGCGAAACGCCTCGTTCTCGCCACGATGGCCGCCCTCACGCTGGCGACCGTCGGGATCGCCTTCGTTTCTTTCGCCCGGAAGGTCGACAGCTTCTCGAACGCGGGCTTCGCGTTCGACCGTGAGGCCGGCGCGCTGCTGCTCCGCTCCGTGGAGGCCGGCAGCGCGGCCGCGAAGGCGGGCCTCAAGCCCGGTGACCGCATCATCCTGGCCGACGGCCAGACCGCGGCCTCGCTCTCGAACCCCGAGAAAACGCTCAGCCGCAAACCCTTCCCGCACCGCCTCGTCGTGATCACGGCGGGCGAGGTCCGCGGCGTTTCGATCGGCGAGCCTTCGGTGCGCCTCGACGTCAGCTACCTCTTCCTCGCCTTCGTCGGCTTCCTGTACCTGATCATCGGTCTGTTCACGATCGCCCGGGAGCGCTCGGTCCCGGCCGCGGTGTTCTGGGGCCTCTGCCTCGCCTCCTTCGCCGTCTACGTCATGACGCCGGCGGGGCCGCGCGACACGCTCTGGAAGCTCGCGTGGGTGGCCGAGGACGTCTACCGGGCGCTTCTGCCGGCGCTGCTTCTCCACTTCTTCCTGATCTTCCCGCGCCCGGTCCGCGACCGCCGCGTGCTCCCGCTCCTCTACCTGCCGGCCCTCGCGTACACCGCCGCCGAGATCACGCTCCTCTCGATGACGCCCTCCCCCGCCGCGGCGCGGTTCCTCGAGGGCGCCACGCGGTTCTGGTACGTCTACTTCGCGGCCTATGCCGCGGCCGTGATCACGCGGCTCGTCGACGTTCTGCGCCGCCACCGCCAGGACGCGGAGGCCGAAAAGCAGGTGCGCTGGATCGGGCTCGGCGTCATCGTCGGCCTCGCGCCCTTCCTGATCCTCTCCGCGCTGCCGCGGGCCTTCGGCCTCGAGTCGCCGCTGCTGTCGACCGTGGCGGTCGTGCCGCTCGTGTTGATCCCGCTGGCCTTCGCGTACGCCATCCTCAAGTGGCGCCTCTGGGACGTCGAGATCTTCGTCCGCGAGGCCATCGGCACCACCGGCGCCGTGCTCCTCGGGGGCATGACGTTCGTGCTCCTGAACTCGTTGCTCGATCGGACCCTCGGCGAGATGGCCTCCGCCGGGAAGAACGTCATCGCGTTCGCTTCGGGTCTGGTCCTCGCCTCGTTGCTCGTTCCCGTGAAGAAGCGCATCACCGACGTCCTCGAGCGGATCCAGTACCACGACACCTACCGCGCGCGCCGGGCGCTCCTCGACATCGCGCGGGACTTCGGCGTGCCGCGGCCCCGCGAAGAGGTCGTCCGCGCGATCATCCAGCGCGTCGAGGAGGCTCTTCGCGTCGTGCCGTGCTCGCTCTTTCTGTTCGAGGGGCCGGGCCGGGATCCCGACGCCGCGGCCCTCGCCGAAGCGCTCTCGAGCGAGGACCGGCTCCGCCTGCGCGGCGCGAGCCTCGGAACCGCGTTCGGCCAGTCGCCTCCGGCGGCGCTTCTCCGCCTCCACGCCCTCGGCTACCGCGCCTTCTTCGCGATGCGTTGCGGCGGCGAGCTCGTCGGCGCCCTGGGCGTGGGTTACAAGGACGGGCGGATCCCCCTCTCCTCGGAGGACGAGGCCCTCATGACGGCCGTGCTGGCGCAGGCCAGCCTGGCCTACGAAAACGCCCGCCTCTACGGCGCGCTCGCCGAGCGGCTCGAGGAGATCCGGACCCTCCAGGAGTACCAGGAGAGCGTCATCCGGTCCTCCTCCTCGGGCATCGTCGTGCTCGATCCCGACGAGCGGATCCACACGGCGAACCCGGCGTTCGCGCTGCTGACCGGCCGGAGCGAGGACGAGCTGCGCGGGCTGCCCCTCGCCGACGTCCTTCACGGCGTCTCGGTCGGCCCGGCCCCCGAGAACGGGGACGAGTGGCGCTTCGAGACGCGGCTGACCACGCCCGACGGCGACGAGCGGGACCTCCAGCTTTCGGTGTCGGCGTTCCGCGGCTCGCCCGACCGGCGGGTCCTCGTCGTCGAGGACATGACCGACCGCATCCGCGCCGAGCGGGCGCTCGCGGAGCGCGAGCGGCTGGCCTCCCTCGGCGTCCTCGCGGCGGGCGTCGCGCACGAGGTCAACACGCCGATCGCCGGCCTCTCCTCGTACGCCCAGATGCTCCTCTCGGAGACGTCCCCGGGCGATCCCCGCTACACGATCCTCAAGAAGATGGAGCGGCAGACCTTCCGCGCCGCCCACCTCGTCAACAACCTGCTGGAGTTCGCGCGGCCGCGGCCCCGCACGCCCCTGAAGACGGACTTGAAAGCCGTGCTCGCGAACGCCGCGGAATCCGTCGAGACGACCTTCGCCGGACGGACCCTGACCCTCGAGGTCGACGTCGACGGAGCGCCGGCGCTCGTCATCGGAGACCCCCGCGAGCTCGAGCAGATCTTCGTGAACCTTCTGACGAACGCCCGCGACGCGTCGCCCGAGGGCGGCGAGGTCGTCTGCCGGCTGGAGACGGCGGGCGAGTCGGTGCGGGTCACCGTCGCCGACCGCGGCGCCGGGCGTCGCCGGCGGCGCGGAGAAGATCTTCCAGCCCTTCTACACGACCAAGAAGTCCGGCGGCACCGGCCTCGGGCTCGCCATCTCCCGCGACATCGTCCGCCGCCACGGGGGCGAGATCGCGCTCGTGCCGCGGGACGGCGGGGGCACCGAGGCCCGCGTCGACCTCCCGCGCGTGCCCGAGGGATCGCCTTCATGAGAGTCCTCGTCGTCGACGACGAGGAGGTCATCCGCGACGTTCTCGGCACGCTCCTGACGCGCGAGGGCTACGAGGTGACGGCCGCGGCGACCGCGCGGCGAGGCCGTCGCCCTCTTCGAGGCCGACCCGTACGACGTCGTCCTCCTCGACCTCATGCTGCCGGACCGGTCCGGGCTCGAAGTGCTCCGCGACATCCGCCGGCGCGACCCCGACGCCGTCGTCGTGATCGTCACGGCCTACTCCTCGATCGAGGGCGCCATCGAGGCCATGCGCGAGGGCGCGTTCCACTACATTCCCAAGCCCTTCCAGAACGAGGAAGTCCTCCTCACGCTCCGCAAGGGCGCCGAGGCGCGCCGCCTCACCGAGGAGAACCGGCGGCTGCGCGAGGAGCTCTCCCTGCGCTACGGCCTCGGCCGCATCGTCGGCAAGTCGGAGAGCATGCGGAAGGTCTTCGAGCTCGTCCGCCTGGCCGGGCCCTCGCGCTCCACGATCCTCGTCGAGGGCGAGAGCGGCACGGGCAAGGAGCTCGTGGCGCGGGCGATCCACACGCACTCGCCCGCGCTCCGGCGCGCCGTTCGTGACCGTGAACTCCGGCTCGATGCCCACGGACCTGCTCGAGTCCAACCTCTTCGGCCACATCAAGGGCGCCTTCACCGGAGCGATCGCCAACAAGAAGGGGCTCTTCGAGGTCGCCGACAGCGGCTCGATCTTCTTCGACGAGATCGGGACGATCTCGATGGAGACGCAGGCGAAGCTCCTGCGGGTTCTCCAGGAGAAGGAGTTCATGCGGGTCGGCTCGGTCGACACGCAGAAGGTCGACACGCGCGTCATCGCCGCGACCAACGTGGACCTCAAGAAGATGGTCGCCGAGGGCCGGTTCCGCGACGACCTCTACTACCGCCTCTGCGTCATCACGATCCAGATCCCGCCCCTGCGCGAGCGGCGGGAGGACATCCCGCTGCTGGCCGAGCACTTCATCCGCGTCTACGCGTCCGAGAACCAGAAGCCGATCGGCGGGCTCGATCCCGAGGCCTACCGCGCGCTGCTCGACCACGACTGGCCGGGCAACGTCCGCGAGCTCGAGAACGCCATCGAGCGGGCCGTCGTGCTCTGCCCGCCGGGAGGCAAGATCGGCCTGGGCCTGCTGCCCGAGACCGTCCTCTCGCCCGACCGCGGCGAGCTGCCGATCCGCCTGCCCGAGAACGGCGCGACCTACAAGCAGATGGTCGAGGAGTACGAGCGCCGCCTGATCCGCACGGCGCTGCGCCGCACCGGAGGCGTCCAGAAACGCGCCGCGGAGCTCCTGAAGATCAAGCCCACGACGCTGCACGAGATCATCAAGAGGCTGGAGATACGAGAGAGTTGAGCGTTGAGTGTCGAGTGTTGAGCGCGCTGCGGTGACGTCTCAGCGTAGACGGCCATGAGCCAGGATCTACGCTCAACCTTCAACCCTTAACTCTCAACTCTCCTCAAGGCAGCCGCTTCACCATCACCAGCGTCCGGTCGTCCGCGAAGGGCTCGCCCTGGGCGTGCTCCTCGAGAACCTTGGCGAGCTCGGCCTCGATCTCGGTCGGCGTCCGGCTTGACCTGCGCGCCCAGGAACTCCTTCAGCCTGGGCATCCCGAACTCTTCGCCGGCCAGGTTGTTCGCCTCGGTCACGCCGTCGGTGTAGAGGCAGAGCAGGTCTCCCGGCTGGAGCGTGAGCTTCGAGGAGCCGTACGGCTTGCCGGGAAAGAGGGCCAGGGGCAATCCGTGCGATCCGAGCTCCTCGATCGAGCCGTCCACACGCAGGAGGAGTCCCGGGTTGTGGCCCGCGTTCGTGTACTCGACCTCCCCCGTCGAGGGCTCCAGGATCAGCAGGAAGAACGTGATGAACCGGTCCGGCCCGGTGCGGCGCGAGATCGCGTCCGAGAGGCGCGCCGTCATCTCCGCGACCGGGACGCCCTCGTCCGCCCAGGCGTGGAAGGACGCCTGGAGGGAAGCCATGAGCAGGGCCGGCCCGACGCCCTTGCCGCAGACGTCGGCGATCGTCGCGTAGATCTTGCCGTCGGGGCGCGGCCGGAAATCGAAGTAGTCGCCGGAGACCTGTCTCGAGGCGACGTTCGACCCATGGAGCTCGTAGCCCGGCAGCGGCGGCGGATCCTCGGGCAGGAGGCGCTGCTGGATCTCGCGGGCCAGCGCGAACTCCCGGTCCATCTGCCGCTTCTCGGCGTTCTCGGCCATGAGGCGCGCGTTCTGGATCTTGGCCGCCGCGACGTTCGCGAGCGACGTCAGCAGGCGCAGGTCCGCTTCCTCGAAGGAGCGGTGGCCGACGCGGCAGTCGACGTAGATGAGGCCCACGACCTCGCCCTCGTTCTCGAGGGGCGCGGCCAGCACGGACTTGATGCCCGAGAGGCGGATCGAGTCCGCGAGCGAGACGCCCGAGCCGGTCGTCGTATCCATGAGGAGGAGGCCGTTGCGCTTCTCGACGACCGCGGCGACGAGCGTCTTGGAGAGCCGGATGTCCTCGGCCGAGATGCCCTCGGCCACGCGCACGACGGCCGGCACAAGCTCGCCCGTGGTCCGCGAGCGGCAGGAGCACGAGCCCGCGGTCGGGCTTGAGCGTCTCGAAGACCTTGTCCATGAGGAAGCCGAGGAGCTCGTCGACCGAGATGTCCCGCAGGAGCTCGACCGTGAGCTCGTTGACGACCCGCAGCGACTCGATGAGCTTGCCGAGCTGCTCCGCCGGGAGCCGCGGGTCCGTCTCGGTGGCGTGCGCCCGCAGCAGCTCGGCGGAGGCCTTCAGGATCGTGTTGTCGAGAGGGTCCTCGCCGCCGCCTTCGATCCGCACGCGCGTCGTGGACTCGGACTCCACCTTGAGAGTCACGCCGCCCACCGTGATCCGGTCGCCGGGCTTCAGGGGCTGGATCGACGGTGAGCCGGTCGCCGTTGAGGAAGGTCCCGTTGCGCGACCCCAGGTCTTCGACCGTCAGTCCGCCGTCGGTATCGCGCACGATCCGGGCGTGCTGGCGCGAGAGCATCTTGTCGGAGATCGGCAGATCGCTCATGGACGAGCGGCCAATGGTCGTCACAGGCCGGTCCAGCGACACCTTGCGCGCGGCCATCCCAGGAGCGGTGACGTAGAGGTAAAACACTTCTTCCCTTAGGTTTGGGGATTCTACCCTGCCGGCGTCCCGGGACCGCTTTCCGGAGCCTCCCGGGCCCCCCCGGGCCGGACTTGCGCCCGGGGGCTCCGATCCGTAGAATGCGCCGTCCCATGAAACCGAACCTGCACCCCGAGCTGCACGAGGTCCTGGTCCACTGCGCCTGCGGCGAGACCTGGACCACGCGTTCCACCAAGAAAGAGCTGCGGATCGAGATCTGCAGCAAGTGCCATCCGTTCTTTACGGGCAAACAGAAGCTCGTCGACTCGGCCGGCCGCGTGGAGCGTTTCCGCAAGCGCTACGAGAAGAAGGCGTCCGGCGGCGCTTCGGCTTAGCCGCCAAACTGTTCCGTAGCGGGGATGCGCCCCACCGCGACTCGTCCTTTCCCCTCCGCCGCCCTCTAGCGGTCATACTCAATCTCCGTCTGGCCGACAGCTGAGAGCTGACGGCTGAAAGCTTCCATGTTCGAAAAGCTCGAAGACATCCGGCGCAAGTACGACGAGGTCAAGGCCCGCCTCGGGGATCCGACGTTCGTCCAGGATCACCGCGCCGTGCGCCAGGCCCAGAAGACGCTGTCGGAGTTCGAGCCGATCATCCGGAAGACCGAGGAGCACCGCCAGGTCGCGCGGGAGCTCGACGGGGCGCGCGAGCTGACGGAGTCGCTCTCGCCCGGCGACGAGCTGTACCAGATGGCCGCGGCCGAGCGCGCCTCGCTCTCCGAGCGCCTCCAGGCGATCGAGCAGGAGCTCAAAGTCCTCCTGCTTCCCAAAGACCCGAACGACTCCCGCAACGTCTTCCTGGAGATCCGGGCCGGCACCGGCGGCGACGAAGCCGCGCTCTTCGCCTCCGAGCTCTTTCGGATGTACCAGCGCTACGCCGAGAGGCGCCGCTGGAAGGTCGAGATCGTGGACCGGGACGACACCGGCATCGGAGGGGTCAAGACCGTCACCGCGATCATCGAGGGGGATGGCGCGTTCTCCCGCCTCAAGTACGAGGGAGGGGCGCACCGCGTCCAGCGCGTCCCGGCGACCGAGAGCTCCGGGCGGATCCACACCTCGGCGGCCACGGTCGCAGTCCTGCCTGAGGCCGAGGACGTCGAGATCCGAGTCGACGATAAGGACATCCGGGTGGACCGCTTCTGCGCATCGGGGCCGGGCGGCCAGGGCGTCAACACGACCTACTCGGCCGTCCGGCTGACCCATCTGCCGACCGGACTCGTCGTGCAGTGCCAGGACGAGCGCAGCCAGATCAAGAACAAGGCCAAGGCGATGCGCGTGCTCAAGGCGCGCCTCTTCGACATCGAGCAGGAGAAACAGGAAGGCGCGATCGCCGCCGAGCGCAAGAAGATGGTGGGCTCGGGCGACCGGTCCGAGAAGATCCGCACTTACAACTTCCCCCAGTCGCGCATCACCGATCACCGCATCGGCTTCACGACCCACCGCCTCCAGGACGTCCTCGACGGCAACCTCGACGAGCTCGTCGAGCCGCTGAGCTCCCACTTCCAGGCGGAGCGGCTCAAGGAAGAGCTGGCGAGGGCGTGACGCAGCTGTCAGCTCTCAGCTGTCAGCTTTCCGCCCGCAGCCCGCGGTCCATGACGATCCGCGAGGCCCTCGAGATCGCGGCCGATCGCGCCGCGAAAGCCGGAGCGGATGCCACCGTCTGGGATGCGCGGCTGCTGCTCGCCCACGCGATGGGCGGCGCTCCGCCGCTCGGACTGGACCCGCGGATCACCCTCGATCCCGTCGTCGCCGCGCGCTTCGAGGGCCTCTGGGAGAAGCGCCTCACGGGCGTCCCGGTCCAGCACCTCATCGGCGAGTGGGACTTCTACGGGCGGCCCTTCCGCGTGGACGGGCGCGCCCTCGTGCCCCGACCCGAGACGGAGATCCTGGTCGAGCAGGCGCTCAAGGAGGCCGCAGGCGCGCGCCGCGTCCTCGACGCGGGCACCGGCAGCGGCATCATCGCGATCACGTACCTCCTCGAACGGCCCGAGGCCACCGCCGTGGCCCTCGACATCTCGATCGACGCGCTCGCCCTCGCCCATCAGAACGCCGAACGCCACGGCGTGCGGCCGCGCCTGACCCTGCTGGCCTCGGACTGGCTGACGGCGCTGGGCGGGGTGCGTTTCGACCTCGTCCTCTCCAACCCGCCCTATCTCGCCGTCGGCGAGTCGCCCAATTTGCCTCCGACCGTGCGCGATCACGATCCCCGGAGAGCCCTGTTCGCCGGGGACGACGGGATGGTGGCGATCCGCCACCTGCTGGCGACCGTGCCGGCCATCCTCGAGCCGGGCGGCATTCTGGTCTTCGAGATCGGGTTCGGCCAGTCCGAGGCCGTGCGCTCGGAGATCCTGGCCCGCCCGGTCTGGCGTCTCGTCCGCGTGGAGCCCGACCTCGAAGGCATTCCGCGCATCTGCGTCGCGAGGCTCGAGTCGGCGTCCGAAAGGGTCAGTAGAATCCGCAAGCCGTGGACAGGCTCGTGAGACAGGACTCTCGCCACCGTGGATAAGTTCCTCATCGAAGGCCCCTCGCGGCTCGCCGGCGAGGTCACCGTCGCGGGCGCGAAGAACGCCGCGCTCCCCTGCCTGGCGGCGGCCCTCCTGACGGCCGAGCCGGTGACGCTGACGAACCTTCCTGACGTCGCCGACATCCGGACGATGCGCCGCCTGCTCGAGCACATCGGCGCCCGCATCGAGGCGGGCCCGGAGGAGGCCACCATCGAGGTGCCGTCCATCGGGTCCGCGGACGCTCCGTACGAGCTGGTCAAGACGATGCGGGCGTCGGTTCTCGTCCTGGGGCCGCTCCTCGCGCGCGCCGGATCGGTGCGCGTGTCGCTGCCCGGCGGGTGCGCCATCGGCGTGCGGCCGATCGACCTGCATCTTCTGGCGTTCGAGAAGCTGGGCGCCCAGGTCCGGCTGGAGCACGGCTACGTCGAAGCGAAAGCCGAGCGGCTGACCGGCGCCGACATCGCATTCGAGACCGTCACTGTCACCGGCACGGAGAACGTGATGCTGGCGGCGACGCTGGCGAGCGGGACCACGCGCATCGTGAACGCCGCGAGGGAGCCCGAGGTGACCGCCCTGGCCATGCTCCTCGTCGCCATGGGGGCGAAGATCTCGGGGGCCGGCACGGAGACGATCGTGGTCGAGGGCGTCGACGCGCTGCACGGGGCGACGCATCCGATCATTCCCGACCGGATCGAGGCCGGGACTTATGCCCTCGCGGCCGCGGCGACGCGCGGCGACGTCGTCGTGCGCGCGTGCGCTCCCGAGCACCTCTCGGCGCTGACCGCGCGGATGTCCTCCGCGGGTGTCCGGATCGACACGATCGGCGACACGCTGCGCGTGCGGGCCGAAGGGCCGCTGCTCTCGAACGACGTGGCGACGGCGCCCTACCCGGGGTTCCCGACGGACCTCCAGGCCCAGTGGATGGCGCTCGCCGCCGGGATGGAGGGCATCGCCACGATCACGGAGACGATCTTCGAGAACCGCTTCCAGCACGTGGCCGAGCTCGTCCGCATGGGCGCGAAGATCCGCCTGGAGGGCCGCTGGGCGGTCGTCGAGGGGCCCTCCCGGCTGAGCGGCGCCAAGGTCATGGCGAGCGATCTGCGCGCCTCGGCGGCCCTGGCGATCGCCGCCCTGACCGCGGAGGGCGAGACCACGATCGACCGCGTCTATCACCTCGACCGGGGCTACGCGAAAATGGAAGAGAAGCTCACGGGGCTCGGCGCGAAGGTGCGGAGGGTCAAGGGGAGTTGAGCGTTCAGCGTTGAGAGTTGAGCGTGATCGCTCGGCCGAATGCACTCCACGCTCAACACTCAACACTCAACACTCAACGTCTACGGGAGGGTCAAATGACGGATTGCCTCTTCTGCAAGATCGCGGCGGGCGAGATCCCGTCGAAGAAGGTCTACTCCGACGAGAAGGTCTACGCCTTCCACGACATCGCGCCCAAGGCGCCGACACACGTCCTCATCATTCCCCGCAAGCACATCGGCAAGCTCGCCGACGCCCGCGAAGGCGATGCGGCCGGGATCGGCGAGGTCGTCACGCGCGCGGCTGCCATCGCCCGCGAGCTCGGCCTCGAGCACTACCGACTGGTCGCGAACAACGGCGAAGACGCCGGGCAGAGCGTCTTCCATCTCCACTTCCATCTCCTCGGCGGCCGCCCCCTCGCCTGGCCTCCCGGCTAGGCACCCTCCTTGCTCCCCCGGAGGCCGTGGCGCCTCCGATCCGTGTGGGGACGAGCGGCTGGATGTACGCGCACTGGCGCGGCCGCTTCTATCCCCGCGGCCTCGCCACGAAGCGCTGGCTTTCCCACCTCGCGGAGAAATTGTCGACGGTCGAGGTCAACGGCACCTTCTATTCTCTGACGCGCCCGGCCGCCTGCGAGGCCTGGCGCGCCGCCGTACCGGAAGGGTTCGTATTCGCGGTGAAGGGCAGCCGCTACATCACGCACATGCTGAAGCTTCGCGGCTTTCGCACGCCGCTCGCGAACTTCTTCGCGTCTGGAATTCTGCGGCTGGGCTCCTCGCTCGGCCCGATCCTCTGGCAGCTTCCCCCGCAGCTCCCGTTCGACCGCGCTCGGGCGGACGAGTTCCTGTCTGCCCTGCCGGAGGACGTTCCCGCCGCGGAGCGGCTCGCGCGCCGGCACGACGCGCGCACGACCGGCCGTTCGGCCCTGCGGGCGCCGGACGGGCGCGACCGGCCCGCTGCGCTACGCCCTCGAAGTGCGCCACGAGAGCTGGCTCTCGGAGGAGGCGCTGGAGCTCCTGTCCGAGCGGGACGTGGCTCTCGTGGCCGCCGACACCGCCGGACGTCATCCCCGGTCGCTCCGACGGACCTCCCGCCGGCTCGCCTACGTCCGCCTGCACGGGGCCCGGCGGCTCTACGAGGGGGCCTACACGGCCGGCGAGCTCCGCTTCTGGGCCGGGCAATGCCGAAACTGGGCGCGCGAGGGCGCGGAAGTCTTCGTCTACTTCGACAACGACCGCGACGCGCAGGCGGTGCGCGATGCGATGGAGCTGCAGTCGATCCTGGGCGGAGGCCCGACGCGCGCGGCGGAAGCCCCGCGAGGCGCGCCCGAAGCGGCCCCGGAAGCCTCCGTCGCACTTCGATTTTCGGCGAACGCGGCGGGCGGCGCTCTAGTTCGGCGCCGTCACGGGGGCGAAGTTGGCGTGGACCAGCATCCACTGGCCGCCCTGCTTCACGTACACACGCGTGGACTTGGCCATCGCCGGCGTGACCTTGCCGTCCTTGTTCTTCACCGAGGCGATGTAGTTGTACGAGAGGATCGCCACGTCTCCGTAGACCTGCACCTTCTCGTTCGCCATCTCGGCGGTGATCAAGGTGTCGCTGCCCGAGAAATTGCCGTCGACGACGTGCTGCATCGTGGCCTTGCCGTCGATGCGCGTCGGGAAGGCTCCCTCGAACACCGTGTAGTCGTCGGCGACGTTCTTCCCCCAGGCCGCAGCGTCCTTCTTCATCTCGGCAGCCCAGTGCGCGCGGGTCAGCGCGATCACCTCGTCGGCCACCTGTTTGTTCGAGGTCGATGCGGATTTGGTTTGCGCCAGGACTGCGATGCTCGAAGCGAGAAGAATCCCGAGAGCCACCAGAGTGCGACGCTTCATCGATGCCTCCTCCGTCATGCGAGCCCGCGCGCCCGCCGCTCGAGCGGGAGCAGACTCGCGTACAGAAACTCGTGCGTCGGCGTCGGCACGCCGGCTTCGCGGCCCAGGCGCACGACGGCGCCGTTCCAGGCCTCGAGCTCCGACGGGCGACCCTCGGTGATGTCCCGCTGGAGCGAGGTCGTCCCGGTGGGGTCGAGGCCGTCGAGAAACGCCACGCCTCTCTCGACCGCGTCGTCGGCCATGGCGATCCCTCGGCCCCGGCCGACCGCGTGGACCTCCTCCATGGCGCTGCGAAGCATGCGGCGCGTCTCCGGGACCGTCCGGATGACGCCGATCGGCACCCGCGTGACTGCGCCGACGCCGCCGAAGGAGACGACGAAGAGGAGCTTCTCCCAGAGCGAGACGTGGATGTCGGGCGGAACCGTGGCGCGGATCCCGGCGCGCTCGAAGGTCTCCCGCAGCGCCTCGGTGCGCGCGCTGGGCCGGCGATCGAGCTCTCCGAAACGGATCGAGTGCACCTGCCCGAGGCTGCGGATGCGGCCCGGCGCCACGATCCAGCTGAACGTGGCGCAGAGGCCGCCCACGACGCGCTCGGGCCCGAGGACGCCGACGAGCTGCCGGGCGGCGTCGACGCCGTTCTGGAGCGGGACGACGAACGTGTCCGGGCCGAGCATGGGCCCGAGCCGACGGGCGGCCTCCTCGACCTGCCAGGTCTTGACCCCCAGGAGGATCACGTCGACCGGACCCGCCTCCGCCGGATCGTCCGTGGCCTTCAAGGACGTCGGATGGATCCGGATTTCCTCGGTATCGGTCTCGACGACGAGCCCCTCGCGCCGGATGGCTTCGAGGTGCTCACCGCGCGCGATGAAGACGACGTCCTCGCCGGCCTTCGCGAGCCTTGCGCCGAAGTGGCCTCCGGCGCCGCCCGTTCCGTAGATGCCGATCTCTCATCGTTCCGACGATCCATCGCCATCGCTCAGGGCCGGCACGACGATGCGGGAAGGGTACTTCGGGGAATGGTGGATGCGGATCGTGCCCTTGCGCATCGCGGCGGAGCGCGCCTCCGATTCCCCGGTCTGGAGGTTGCGCGAGAAGGCCGGCATGAAGCTGCCGCAGAGGACGATCCGCACGCGATGGCCCTTCGCGAAGAGGTTTCCGGTCCGGAGATTCGGGAGGCGCATGACGGCGACCTCGCCGGCAGAGAGCAGGCGCGGAGACGCTCCGCCGTCCCGTTCGCTCACCCGCAGAACGTCCGTGCCGGGACTCGAGAGGTTCCACGCGGTCCCGTCGGGAGCCACGTCCTCGAGCTTGACCCAGAGGTCGGCGTCCGGAATGCCTCCGTCCGTCGAGAGGTAGATCTCGGTCTCGATCGCCCCGACGACGCGGAGCGGCTCGGAAAGGGGTTCGGTCTCGAAGACGAGCACGTCGGAGCGTTTCGCGAGGTCGCGGTAGTCGTGCGCGCCGTAGGAGCCATAGGCGTCGACGACCGGATGCTCGGGATCCGAGACGAACGCGCTCTCGCCGGCCGCGCCGGCCGGTTTCTCCCGCGAGAGCGCGCCCTTCGACGCCAGGTACAGCGAGAGCGGCTTCGTGCCCGGCAGCGGGAACGTGTCGCCCGTGCGCCAGACGTTCTCCCCCATGACGAACGCGCGCACGCGCGGCTCGGCGTCGAGGCCGTTCCCGCGGCCCCGCACGTAGCGGTCCATGAACCGCACGATCTCCCCCGCGTAGTCGAGCCTGGCCTGCGGGCCGAACACCCGATCCCCCGCGCGGTCTTCGGACTCGCCCCCGTGGACCCATGGCCCGAGGATGATCCGCGCCCGCGGATCCTTCTCGCCGCGACGCGCCTCCATCAGGCCGAGAAAGTTCGTCATCGCGCCCTCCGGGCCGTAGGCCTCGTCGTGCCAGCCCGAGAGGTTGAGGACCGCGGCGCCCACCTTCGCGTACCGCCCGCGAATGTCCGCCCACGCCCACCACGATCTCCCGGACGGTGCGCGAGCCACTCGAAGTAGTAGGGCGCCGGTCCCCGCAGCTCCGGCACCTCGGTCAGCGGAAGCCGGTACGGCAGCGTCTTCTCGAGCTCCTTCCAGGCGGCGCGGGCCTCGCGCCCCGTGCGCGGTCCGGGAAGATCCTTCTTCACGCGCGCGTCGGGAGCGATGTTGTTCCAGATCCAGGAGAGCCACGAAAGATCCCATGCGCCGCCGGCGTAGAAGAAATTTCGAGGCGTCGAGAACGTCATCGCGGGGACCATGGCCTTCAGGTGCGGCGGCGATTCGACGGCGGCGAGCCACTGCACCGCCCCCGGGTAGGACAGGCCGTACGTGCCGATCTCCCCGGTCGACCAGGGCTGCGCCGCGGCCCACTCGATCGTGTCGTAGCCGTCGCGGCCTTCGTTCTGGTAAGGCGTGAAGTCGCCAGCCGACTCATAGCGGCCGCGGACGTCGACCCGGACCACCGCATATCCGGCGGCCAGCGCCGCCTTCGCAACCTCGTCCTCGGACGCGCGTTTGCGATCGTAGGGTGTGCGGTAGACGAGCGTCGGAAAGCGCCCCTCGGCCGATGGCCGGGACACGTCGGCCCGAAGGATCACTCCGTCGCGCATCGGGACGGCGACGCCCTGGAGGTTCGCCGGCCCGTCCGCCGACGCCGGAAGAGCCAGGACGGACGCCAGGAAGACGGCGAGAAGGCTCAAGGGGCGGGCGTCCGGGCCACGTCCGGCGCGGTCGAGAGGACGACGGGAGGCCCCGCCGTATCGAGCGCGGGCGGAATGCGGTAGATGCCGATGCGCGCCTTCTGGCGGAGCTCCTTCAGCCAGCGGGCGACCTGCTCCTCGAACGCCCGCTCGCGAGGCGCGGCGGCGCATCTCCTCGGCGACGTTGTCGAACGGCTCCACCGGCTGGCCCGCCGCTTTCTGCCCGGGTACGTACCGCTCGTCGTACTCCGCGCGCGCCTGCTCCTCGTCGGCGTAGGCGATCGGCGCGAAACGCTCCTTGAGGTAGCGCTGGATCACGAGCTGCCGCTCGAGAGCCGCCGCGACGTCGTCCTCGGTCATGCCGGCCGCGGCGAATTCGGCATTCGGGTCTTTTCCCTCGCTCTTGAGGCGTTCCCGGAGCGTCTTCATGGCCTCCGCGATCTCCGCCGCGTCCGGCGGGGACGGCCCGAACCGCGACGCGTCCTGATATTCGAGGTGCTGATCGATCAGCGCGTCGAGGACCCGCACGCGGAACGCCTCCGAGCTCTCGCCGGCCTCGGGAGCCAGCGCCGAAACGAGGATCGCCTTTCGGACCTCGCTCTCGGGGATGGCCGTGTCGTTGACGGTCGCGGCGATGCGGTCGACGATCTCGCCGGTGAGGACCGCAGCGAGGATCGCCGAGCCCAGACCTGCAAGGACCGCCGCCGATCGCAGAGTCGCGCGCACGGCGCCCATGATAACGGTCGCCGCCGCCGGGACCCGCCACGCGGAACCGCCATGCTATTTTCGCGAGTCCGTGAGTCACATCGAGAGACGCGGGCGTCTTCTCGTCGTGGGAACGCCCATCGGAAACCTGGAGGATCTCTCCCCGCGCGCCCGGCGCGCTCTCTCGGAAGCCGATGCCATCTTCTGCGAGGACACGCGCGTGACCGCGAAGCTCACGGCGCGCTTCTCCATACGGGCGCCGCGCGTGTCGTGCCCGGCTCCGCGCGAGGGCGCGCGGGTCGCGGAGCTGCTCGAGCGGCTTGCGCGCGGCGAGACGGTGGCGCTCGTCAGCGACGCCGGGATGCCCGGGATGTCCGACCCGGGCGAGCGACTGGTCGCCGCGGCGGCCGCGGCCGGGCATGCCGTGGAAGTCGTGCCGGGCCCGTCCGCACCGGCCGCCGCGCTGGCGGTTTCGGGCCTGCCGGCCGTTCCCCATGTCTTTCTGGGCTTCCTGCCGGCCCGCCAGGGCGAGCGGAGGCGGGCCCTGGAGGCCCTCCGAAGCCGCACGGAGACCCTCGTGTGGTTCGAGGCGCCCCATCGCCTCCGCGAGTCCCTCGAGGACGCCGCCGTGGCCCTGGGGCCCCGCCGGGCCTGCGTGGCGCGGGAGCTCACGAAGGTGCACGAGGAGGTCGTCCGCGGGACGCTGCCGGAAGTCGCCGAGACCTTCCGCGCCCGCGGGGCCGGGCCGCGGCGAAGTCACCGTCGTCGTGGAGGGCGCCGACTCTTCCGCCATCCAACCCCCGACGACGGAAGACGTCGACGAGAAGATTCGCGAGGCCCTCGCGGCGGGCGAAGCCTTGAAGCGGCTGTCCAAGGAGATCGCGCGGCGGGCCGGCCGGCCGGCGCGGGAAATCTACTCGCGCGCGCTGCAGCTCTCGAAGCAGTCCAAGCCCGATCCCGAATGAGCGAACCCATCGTCCGCGTCTCGCGGCTGACGAAAGTCTTCAAGACGTTCCGGCGCGAAGAGGGCCTCGCGGCGGCCCTGAAGTCTCTGGTCAAGCGGACGGCGACGGAGACGGCGGCGGTCGCGGACGTCACCTTCGCGATCGCGCCCGGGGAGATGGTCGGCTACATCGGCGCGAACGGCGCCGGCAAGTCCACCACGATCAAGATGCTGACCGGCATCCTGACGCCGACCTCGGGCGAGGTGTTCTGCAACGGCTTCGTGCCGCACCGCGACCGCACGCGCTACGTCGCCACGATCGGAGTGGTCTTCGGCCAGCGCACCCAGCTCTGGTGGGACATCGCCGTGGTCGAGTCGTTCCGGCTCCTCAAGGAGATCTACGGCCTGTCCGACGCCCAGTACCGCGAGCGCATGGACCTCTTCGACCGTGTCCTCGGCCTGAAGGCCTACCTGCACCAGCCCGTCCGCAAGCTCTCGCTGGGCGAACGGATGCGGTGCGACCTCGCGGCCTCGCTCCTCCACCGCCCGCCGCTGCTCTTCCTCGACGAGCCGACGATCGGCCTCGACGTCGTCGCCAAGGCCAACGTCCGCGAGTTCCTCCAGGAGATCAACCGGCACGACGGCACGACCGTGCTGTTGACGACGCACGACCTCTCGGACATCGAGACGCTCTGCAATCGGGTGATCGTCATCGATCACGGCCGGCTGCTCTTCGACGGGGCGCTCGACGAGCTGCGGGACCGCATCCTGCCGGTGACCTCCATCGTCTTCGACGTCAAGCGCGCGCCGGATCCGTCCGAGCTCGTCTTCGACGGCGTGCCCATCCGCGAGGTCGGGCTCCACCGCTACCGTCTCGACGTCGACCGGCGCGCCGTGGCGCCGGCCACGGCCGTCAAGGACATCGTCAACCGCTTCGAGGTCTCCGATCTGACGATCGAGGAGCCGCAGATCGAAGAGGTCGTCAAGCGCATCTACCGTGAGGGCGTCGCATGAGCGCCGCGCGCGATGGCGTCGCATGAGCGCGCGCGACCATACGCGACCACGTGGAGCGCGGACTTGCGGGCGTCGCCCTGGCGATCGGCGGTCTCGTTCGCCCGGATCGGGTTCCTGAACATGCTCGCCTACCGGGCGCGCTACTACGTCGGCGTCCTGACGTACCTCTTCAACGTCGCGGTCTACTACTTCATCTGGCGCGCGGTCTTCCAGCACGCGCGACACGGTCGTGGGGCTGACGCTGCCCGAGATGATCACGTACGTCGCGGTGGGCTGGACGATCCGGTCCTTCTACTTCAACGAGATCGACCGGGACCTCGGGACCCAGGTCCAGGAGGGACGGCTCGCGATGAACCTCATCCGGCCGGTCGACTTCCAGATGGTCATGATCGTGGACGCCGCGGGCCAGTCGGCGTTCCGCGCGGTGCTCTTCACGGTGCCGATCTGGCATCGTGCTCGCGATCCTCTTCCCGCTGCGGCCGCCGCCCTCGCTCTCCGCCGGCGTGCTCTTCCTGCTCTCGGCGATCCTCTCGTTCTTTCTCGTCGCGGGGCTGAACTTCCTCGTCGGCCTGATCGCCATCCGCACCAAGTCGATCCTGGGGATTCTGCGCGCGAAGTACCTCGTTCTGGAGCTGCTCTCGGGCCTTCTGATCCCGACGACGCTGTTCCCGCAGCCGTTCCGCTCGATCCTGTTCGCCTCCCCCTTTCCCCACATCAACTACACGCCCGCCGCGATCTACCTGGGGAAGGCGACGCGGCACGAGGCCGCGAGGCTGCTGCTCTCCAGGCGGGCTGGACGGTCGTCCTCCTCGTCCTCGGACAGTGGGTCTGGCGCCGTTCGCGGCACCGCATCACGATCCAGGGGGGATGAGCGCCGGCTGCATCGCGAGCGCTCGCCCGGCACGCCCGCCTCTTCGGCATGTACTTCTCGCAGTACGCGAAGGCGCGGCTGGAGTACCGGCGGACTTTTTCTCGGCGTCTCGCGTCGTTCCTCGGAACGCGGCTTCGTTCGGCTTTCTGCTGATCGTGTTCTCGCGCGGCTGTCGGTCCGCGGCTGGAAGTTCGAGGAGATGGTCTTCCTCTACGGGTTCTCGCTCATCCCGTTCGGGATCTTCAACGTCTTCTCCTGGAACCTGTGCATGTTCGCGGACCGCTACCTGATCGAGGGGCGATTCGACCGCGTTCTGCTCCGGCCGGTCGTCGTCCGTGTTCCAGGTGCTCTTCGAGTCCTTCCGGCTCGAGTCGCTCGAGTCGATCGTCACCGGCGTCGTCGCCGTCGTCTGGGCTTCGCGCCGGCTGGACCTCGACGTTCGGCCCGGTCGACCTGCTGCTCTTCGGCGTCTGGGCCGTCGTCGGCGAGGGATCTACCTCGCGATCTTCCTCGGCCTGACGGCCACGTCGTTCTGGATCGAGGACCGGATCGGCATCTGCCGCCCGTCTTCAACCTGATGCAGTTCGGGCGCTATCCGCTGACGATCTACGACGCCTGGGTGCGCCTCGGCGCTCTCTTTCGTGATCCCGTTCGCGTTCGCGTCGTTCTATCCGACCGCGCGATTCCTGCGGCGCCCCGAGTTCCTGCCCGAGTTCTGGGCGGTGCCGCTCGTCGCCGCGGCGACCTGGCGATCGCGCTCGTGTGTGGAAGAGCGGCGTGAAGCGGTACCACTCGACGGGGACGTAGGGGAAGGGAGGAGCCGCAGGCGGCTCCGAGGGCATCTCCGGAGGCGGCAGGGCTTCCGCGGGCGGAAACGCGACCGGCCTCTCCTCGATCCGGCGTCCGGCGAGCAGCGCCGCGGCGCCCAGCCCAGGAGCAACGCTCCCAGCCATCCCGCCGCCTGGTCTTCCGACGCCGGCTCAGCGAGCAAGGCGATGACCTCCCGCCCTCCGACGGTGAAGATGCCGAAGAGGACCCACGCCGCTCCGTGCCCGCGGGCGGAGACAGGCCGAAGCCGCGATCCAGCCGATGAACAGGACTGTGGCCATGAAATCGGCGGCGGCGAGCCCGGGCGAGCGCAGGCTCGCCGGCGCGAGAGCGACCAGGATTGCGAGAGCCCCCAGCGCAC
>CAVVML010000005.1:0-64287 GCA_963749265.1 uncultured Acidobacteriota bacterium
CCGATCGGCGGCCAGGCGATCGGGGCGGCCCTGGAAGATGTCGAAGGTCGGAATGACCGTGACGCCCGGAAAGCCCGAGCGCCGTTTCGGCCGCGAGATTGTTCCACTGGAGGACCACGGATGAGCCGAGGCGCCCGGGCCCGGTCTCGCCCGAGAACGGATCGTAGAGGCCCACGACCAGGATCGGCGCCGTCGGGTTCGCCTCCCGCAGCGCGCGCAGGATCGCGCGCAGGTTCACGACGTAACGGTCGCGCGCCTCGCTCACCGCGTCCGCGATCCCCGTGGGGGACGCCGATCGCTCGGTTAGCGCCGACGCGGCGTGAGACAGGTCGTTGCCGCCGGCGGAAAGCAGGATCAAATCTGCCTCGGCGGCGCGGGCGCGCACCGTGTTCGACTCCGCGACCGCGCGCACGTCCGGAGACTCGGAGCCGCCCACGCCCAGGTTCGTGAGCTCCGCCGGCCCGCGCTTGCGGTACGCCTCGAGGACGTCCACGGCGAATCCCTTTCCGGACTGATCGCCGGTTCCCCGAGCCAGCGAATCGCCGAGGACGAGGATGCGGCGCTCGCCGTTTCGGGCCGGCTGGGGCTTCGGCTGCACCGGCGGGGGCGGCGCTTCGCCGATCGGCTCTCCGATCGCTCCCCGCAGCGCGAGCACGAATCCCGCCGCGAGCACGAGCGCCGCCGCCGTCCCTGCGACGAGGGGAAACGTCCAGAGCCAGAAACGCTGCGACTTCGAAGACGCGCGAGCCATACGGGCGCCGATGATACGTTGGACCGGATGGCGTCCGCCGAGATCGTCCTCTCCGCCGAGAACCTCACGAAGCGGTTCGGCGACCGCGAAGCGGTGTCGGATGTGTCGTTCGACGTCCGCGCCGGCGAGGTCTTCGGTTTCCTGGGTCCGAACGGAGCCGGCAAGACGACGACCATCCGCATGCTCGTGGGCCTCGCCCGGCCGGACCGGGGGAGCGTGCGCATCGCGGCCTCGACCTCGCGCGCCACTTCGCGCAGGCGATGGCGCACGTGGGCGCGATCGTGGAGTCGCCGGACCTCTACCGCTACCTGACGGGACGGGAGAATCTCGAGCACTTCGCTCGGATGCTGCCCGCCGGGGCGAGCGGCCGGATCGCGGAGCTGGGGGCGATGGTCGCGCTCTCCGAGCGCCTCGACGACAAGGTCTCGACCTACTCGCTCGGAATGCGCCAGCGGCTCGGGATCGCGCAGGCCCTGCTCGGCGAGCCGGACATTCTGATCCTCGACGAGCCGGCGAACGGCCTCGATCCGGCCGGGATCCGCGAGATCCGGCAGCTCGTCCGGCGGCTCGCGGCGGAGCGCGGGATCGGCGTCTTCGTGTCGAGCCACTTGCTCTCCGAGATCGAGCAGACCTGCGACCGCGTCGCGATCATCCATCGCGGGCGGACGCTCGCCGCGGGCTCGGTGCGCGAGATCTCCGCCCGCTCGGCCTCGGATCGCGTGCGCGTGCGCGCGCGCCCGGCGGCCCGGGCCGCGGAGACGCTCTCGGCATTCGGCGCGGTCGACGCCATGACTCCGTTCGTCTCGACAGACGGCGGCGACGGCGGCGGCGGCAGCGGGGACGGCGTCGTGACGGCCCGCATTCCGCCCGACCGCGTGCCCGAAGCGCTGCGCGCGCTTCTCGCGGAGGGAATCGAAGTCTTCACCCTGGAGCGGCCGTCCTCCACGCTCGAGGAGGTCTTCCTCGAGATCACGGGAGGCGAAACGGTATGAGGTTCCCGGGCCTCGTCGAGAACGAGCTTCTGAAGTTCGCGAAGCAGCGCCGCTTCCGCGTCGTCGTGCTCATCCTCGTCGCGCTCATCGGCCTCATCGTGTTCGCCAAGTGGCGCACCGAGGAACAGTTCAAGAAAAAGGACTGGCGCGTGGAGACGCAGGAACGCATGGCGCGAATCCAGAACTGGCTCCGGACCGACCGCATGCCGGCCTCCTCGCGCCGGTGGGCGCGTTTCGAGCTGGGCCGCCTGCAGTACCACCTCGAGCGCGACATGGATCCGGAGGCGGTGTCGGGTCCGCTCTTCGCGCGCGGCTTCGCCAACGCATCGAGCTACCTGCTCCTGCCCCTGCTTGCGATCGTCTTCGCCTCGGACGTGGTGTCGGGGGAGTTCCAGCAGGGCACGATCAAGCTCCTGTTGACGCGTCCGGTCGGACGGGCCCGCGTGCTCGCATCCAAGCTCGTTGCGCAGTCCCTGGCGATCACGCTCACGGTCGTCCTCGGCGGAATCGTGGCGTATCTCTTCGGCGCGCTCGCCTACGGGTGGGGGGGATGGGACGCGCCGATCCTCACGGGGTTCCGAGTCGGTGGCGACGTTTTCGATCCTTCGACCGTGCGCGCCGTCCCTCTCTGGCAGGACACCATCCTCGTCTACGGGCTCGCGTGGTTCGCCGCGTTGTGTGTCGGCGCGATCGCGCTTCTCACATCCGTGCTCCTGCGCTCGACGGCGGCTTCCATGGGCACCATGCTCGCCGCGCTGATCGCCGGAACCATCCTGCCGCGGCTCGCGTCCCAGTGGGAAGCTCAGAAGTTCCTGTTCGTGACCAATCTCCCGTTGCCGGACTACTACTCCGGCTCGCCGCCGCCGATCCCCGGACTGACCGTGGACCTCGGCGCCGCCGTGCTCGCCGCGTGGGCCGCCGCGGCCGTGCTGACGGCCTTCATCGTGTTCATGCGGCGAGATGTTCTGGCCTGACCCGAAGGCCCGTCCCTGAGGTAGACTGCCCGCCCCCCGACCGGGGGAAACCGCGGGCGGCCGGGAAGTGGCCCGCCGGGCGCACTTTTGAACGAGCCAGAAAACGGGAGTAGGCTACCTCCCCCGGAGCCCATGGCAGAAAGAAGAACTGATCCGCCGGCCAAGAGCCCAGTGGAGGACTCGCGGTCGGCTCGCAAGCTGAAGCCGGAGCAGTACGAGCTGAAGATCCGGTGGGAGAAAGCTCGTCAGGTTCTCGACGTCTCGCCCACAGGCGTCCGTTTCGACTTCGACGCTCCCCTGAAGGTCGGCACCAAATATCCGATCAGCCTCACGGCCCCGGGCGTGTCGTTCTCGACGACCCTCGAGGTGTCCCGTTGCCAGCTCACCGTCGAGCCGCCGAGCGGCCGGTTTTTCCGGGTCACCGGACGGTTCTTCCCCTACGTCGAATAGTCCTGGCTCAGCCGGGCGAGCGGCGCTTCGGGTCGCCGCTGCGAGCGACGCCTCATGGTGCCCGACGGAATCGGTGAGCGACATGCCACGCGGATAAACGCGCTTCCCGGTCTCCGACCAGGCCTTGCTTCTCGAACGCCTTCACGAGATCCCCCGGCTCGAGGCGATGCGCCGCCGGCGTCCGGGGGCCCTGCACCTTTCGCAGCACGGTCACGACCCAGAGGCGTCCCTCCGGCTCGAGCCGCTTCACGGCCGTGTCGAGGACCGAGCGCGAGCCGATCCGGCTTTCCTGCCAGAGCAGCATCCAGTCGAACGAGTCCTTGACCGAGCGGAGCGCGCGGCCCTCGACGGGCGTGAGCGACTGCCCGGGGGCGAGGCCTGCGGTCACGAGGTTCTCGAACTGCGGCGGCGCGTCGGCGAGGAGCAGCCGCTTCGCGGACGCGATCTCGAGCCGTTCCATGATCTCGGCGCGTCCGCGCAGGGGGATCGGCGGGGCGTTTTCGTGCGACATACTCCTCAGCGTGGCGGAGATCTTTTTCGGAACGGCGAGCTTCGCATACGAAGGCTGGAAAGGCATCGTGTACCACGAGCGCTACCGCGAAGCGACCTTCAAGGTGGATTGCCTGCGGGAATACGCCCGCTTCGAGCCGTTCCGGACGGTCGAGTTCGACTTCACGTTCTACCGGCCGCCCACGGCGCGCCAGCTCGCCCGGTATTCCGCGATGCTCCCGCCGGGGTTTCCGGTCTTCTCGAAGGTGTGGGAGGAGCTGACGATGCCGCGCTTCCCGGAGCTGCCGCGGCACGCCGAGCGGGCCGGGGCGGAGAATCCCCGCTGGCTCGATCCGAAAGTCTTTCGAGAGGAGGTCCTGCCGCCGTACCTCGACGGCTTCTCCGGGCACACGGGACCGTTCATCCTGGAGTTCCCGACGGAGTGGCAGCCCTCGCCGGAGCGCCGGAACGCATTTCTCGAGAGGCTCGACGGGTTCCTCGGCGCCTCGCCGGCGAACCTTCGGTGGGCGGTCGAGATCCGCACGCCGCAGTACTTCACGCCGGATTACTTCGACGTGTTGCGGCGCCGGCGAGCGGCCCACGTCTTCAACTGGTGGACGCGGGCGCCGGATCTCCTCGAACAGTGGTCGGCGGCGCAGCCTCTGTCCGCGGACTTCTCCGTCGCACGGATCCTGGTGCCTCCGGGCGTCCCCTACGAACAGGCGGTCGAGCGCTTCCGGCCCTACGACCGGGTCCTCGCGCCGCGTGAGGACATGCGCCGCGACCTCGTCCGGCTCGTCCGCCACATCACCGAGGCGGGCGCGGACGCGTTCATCCTCGTCAACAATCGCTCGGAGGGATGCGCGCCGCTGACGATCCGGGCCCTCGCCCGGGAGCTGGGGATCCCGTACCGCGAGATGGAGAAGCCGAAGACGCTGTTCGACTAGGGCCGCTCATCGGGGCGCCCGCAAGGGGCGCCCCTACGAAGAGCCATTGGGCGGCGTTACGTAGGGGCGGGGCTTGTCCCCGCCCCGTTGAGCTGTGCGGCTCTTACCTGCGGGCGCGGTAGAAGATCCAGCCGAGGTAGCCGAGCACGCCGATGCCGCCGACGATGACGAGAAGGCTCGTGGTCGGCGAGAGCTCGCGCAGCATCCGATACATCAGCCAGAAGAGCGCCCCGAAGATCGGGATCGATACGATCGCCGCGATGGCGAGGAAGCTGCGTGATTTCCCGGGCGCCTGCGACGGCACCACCACCTTCATCATCTCGAGCTTCTTCGAGACGTCCGCGGGCAGCGCCGGCCGCTCCACCCACTTCAACGCTTCGGGCGCCGTAAAGCCGGCCTTGAGGTCGGCGGGGAACGCTTCTCCGCAATAGACGCAGTGGTCGAGCCGCCAGGCGGCCAGAGGCCGGTGGCAGCGCGGGCAGCGGGGGCCGGCGGGCGCGGAGCTCACGGTCTTTTTTCTCGGGTCCGGATGCGAAACGATTATACGGTTGGCCCCCGGAATCGGCGCTGGAAGGAGTTCGCGTGAAGTACATCGGCAAGCGCGTCGACTGGAGCGGTTGCGGCACGGCTCTCGTGACGCCGTTCGACGACAAGGGGCGCATCGCCTTCGGCGTCCTCCAGGCGCTGGTCGAGTGGCAGATCACACAGGGGATCGACTTTTTGGTGCCCTGCGGCACAACCGGCGAGTCGCCGACGCTATCGCGCGACGAGCGCAAGGCCGTGACGGCGGCCGTCGTGCGGGCGGCGAACGGTCGCGTTCCGGTGATCGGGGGCGCCGGCGGCAACCACACGGCCCGCGCGGTCTTCTGGGCCAGCGAGGCGGCCGCGGCCGGGGCCGACGGGATCGTCTCGGTCACGCCCATGTACAACCAGCCCAGCCCCGACGGATTGCTCCGCCACTTCTCGGCGATCGCCGAGGCCACCGACCTGCCGATGATCGTCTACAACAACCCGTCCCGGACGGGCGCGGACCTCGACGTCCCCACGATCCAGAGGCTCTCCGAGATTCCGAACGTCGCGGGTCTTCAGGAGGCCTCCTCCGACTTCGGCAAGATCGCAAAGCTGATGGCGACGCTGCCCCGGGATTTTGCGGTCTTCTCGGGCAACGACACGACGGCGCTCGCCCTGATCGCCCTGGGCGCGCGGGGCCTGATCTCGACCGCGGCGAACGAGATTCCGAAGGAGATGGGCGAGCTGGTTCGCTCCGCCCTCGCAAACGACCGGGAGCGCGCACTCGAGCTCCAGCGGAAGTACGAGCCCCTGATGGAGATGAACCATCTCGAAACCAGCCCCGGTCCGGTCAAGTGCGCGCTCTCGCTGATGAAGAAGTGCGGCGAGACTCTGCGGCTGCCGCTCGTCCCCGTCCGGGACGACACGCGGCGGAAACGGATCGAGAAGATGCTCGCCGGCTACCGGCTGCTGCCGAAGGGGAAAGAGACGAGACGTTGAGGGTCTGAGCGTTAGGGGTTAAGCGGAGTCTCGCGTGCCGGCTCTCGATGACTGGCTTCACGCTCGACTCTCAGACACTCGACCTTCGGGATCCTCGGCGCTGCGCGCCTCGGGATGACCACAACGGCGGCCGTGTGGCCGCCTGCGCGGTCATTTCGGCCCGGCCCGCAGGTTCTCCCGCAGATGGCGCGCGAGGAGCGCGTGCAGGTGGTACGAGGTGCCCTCGCCCTCGTTGATCGAATGCGTGCGGTTCGGGTACACCATGAAGTCGAAGGGCTTGCCGAGAACCACGAGCCGGTTGATGAGCCGCTCGGAGCCCTGGTAGTGGACGTTGTCGTCGCCGGACCCGTGCACGAGGAGGAGCTTGCCGCGCAGGCCCTCGGCGAAAAAGATGGGCGAGCCCTTCCGGTAGCCCTCGGCGTTCTGCGCAGGCAAGCCCATGTATCGCTCCTGGTAGATCGTGTCGTAGAGCGTCTGGTCGGGCACGGGCGCCACGGACATGCCGACCTTGTAGAGGTCGGGTGAGCGGAAGAGGAGGTTGAGCGTCATCGAGCCTCCGCCGCTCCAGCCCCACGAAGCGACACGCTCGGGATCCAGGTACGGACGCGACGCGAGCATGGCCCGGACGGCAGCGGTCTGGTCGGCCGTGGCGAGGACGCCGACCTCGCCGTAGATGCTCTTGCGCCAGTCGCGGCCCTTGAGCGAGGGCGTTCCCCGGTTGTCGACGCACGCGACGACGTAGCCCGCGTCGGCGAGCGCACGGTGGAAGAGCATCCGGTAGGTCGGATCGCCTCGCCACTTGTCGGTGACCTCGACGCCCGCCGGCTCGCCGTAGACGTACATGAGGAGGGGATACTTCTTCGACGGGTCGAAGTTCCTGGGCTTGATCATCCAGCCGTCGAGCGTCACGCCGCCGCCGATGTCGACCTGGAAGAACTCCGTCGCCGGCGTCAGCACCGGCGCGACGGCCGCGGCGAGCTCCTTGTTGTCTTCGAGCACGCGCAGAGTCTTGTGGTCGGGAAGCTGCACGAAGTCGGTCACGGGGGGACGGTCGATCGTCGAGACGGTGCGGACCGCGTAGCGCCCGTCGGGCGAGACGTCGTAGGAGTGCGTGCCCGGCTGGTTCGCGGGCGTCAGCCGCTGCGGCGTCCCCCGTCCGTCGAGGCGCGCGCGATAGAGGTAGCGGCGCGTCGCGTCGCCGGGAGAGGCGATGAAGTAGAGGAACTCGCCCTTTTCGTCGACGCCTTCGACCGTTTCGATGTCGAAATCCCCCGGTGTCAGAAGTCGCCAGTTCGCGCCGTCCCGCGGCGCGGCGTAGGCGTGCCGCCAGCCGTGACCTTCGCTGACCCAGAGCAGCTCCTTGCCGGGCAGCCACTGCCACGAGTCCACGACGTCGAGCCACGCCCGGTCCTCGTCGTGGAGCATCTTTCGCGCCTTCGCCGTCGCGGGGTCCACCAGCCACACGTCGATCGTGTTCTGCAGGCGGTTCATCTGCTGCAGGACGATCTCGCCGCTGAAGTCGACGTACTCCATCCGCGGGACGTACATCTGCCGCGGGTCTCCGGGCAAAGCGATCCAGCGGATGGGGGGCACGGGGGGCGTCGCCCCCTGCCCGGGAGTTGCGCCGCCTCCGGCGGACACGACGCCGATCTTCACGGCCGAGTTCGTCGTGCCGGCCTTCGGGTATGCGATGCGCGTGACGACGGGGTACAGCGTGTCCGTGTCGTTGATCAGCGAGAACTCGTTGATGCCGGTGGCGTCGAAGTGCCAGAACGCGATGTCCTGGCCGTTCGGACTCCACCGGAAGCCGTCGCGGACCTCGAACTCCTCCTCGTAGACCCAGTCTGCCGTGCCGTTGACCGTCGTCGGCCCGCCGTCCGAGGTCAGCCGCGTGATCTTTCCGCTGGCGAGGTCCTCAACCCACAGGTCGTTGGCCTGCACGTAGGCGACGCGCGTGCCGTCGGGAGAGAACTTCGCGAACATGAGGCTGGCCTCGGGCTTGCCCGCGCCGAGCTTCTGGAGCTTGCCGGACGCAACGTCGAGAACCCAGTTGTCGCCGCGGGTGTTCTTGCGCCAGACCTTGCGCGTGTTCGTGAAGATCAGGAGCTTCCTGCCGTCTGCCGACCAGGAGTACTCCTCGGGATCCAGTGGCGTTTGACCAGCCGCAGGCATGAGCGACGTGGCGGGCACCAGGACGCGGCGCGCGCCGGTGGCCGAGTCGTAGCGGACGACGTCCTTGCCTTTCGGTGTCCCCGCCGATGGCTCTACCGTCGTGTAGGCCTTCCCGCCTTCGAGCCACTGGAATGGGCCGAACTTCTTTTCCTTGTAGGCGGACTGGTTGTAGATCCGGTCGAGCTGGGCGGACAGGGCATCTCGGGCCGCCGCGGGAGTCGGCGTCGGCGTCGGCTGTCCGAGAAGTCTGAGGGGGGCGAGAAGACAGAGTCCGAGCAGGAGCCTGTGGCGTCCCATGCGTCCCCCTGATTCGAAGCTACATTTCGGCGAGGCGCCGGAAGTAGTCCGCGAAGGCGGCCATCCCGCCCTCGGCCTGCGGCCAGTCGAAGTTCTCGTTGGGAGCGTGATATCCGTGCTCGGGCAGCGAGAGGCCCAGGAAGAACACGGGCGCCTTGAGCACCTGCTCCATCGAGAGGACGGCGCCGATCGAGCCCCCCTCACGGACGAAGACGGGCTCCTTGCCGAAGGCGAACTTCATCGCGCCGCGGATCGCGTCGGCGTGCGGGCCGGTCGTCTTGCCTTCGTAGGGCGGCAGGGCGTGCTCGGCCGAGACTTTCACGTCGGGGTTCTTCTTCTTGACGAAGTCCTTGACGAGCTTGACGATCTTCGCCGCGCTCATCTTGGGCACGAGCCGGCAGGAGACGATGGCTGTGGCCTTGGGCGGAATGATCGTCTTGACGCCGGGGCCCTGGTAGCCGCCGGCGATGCCGTGGACCTCGAAGGTCGGCATCATCCAGATCCGCTTCATCACCTCGAGCGCGTCGTTGACGCGGAGCGAGCGGAAGAGGTGGTCGCGCTTGAAGTCCTTCACCGTGAAGCCGCACTTCCTGAGGTCCTCGAGCTCCTTCTTCGTCGGCGGGACGACGTCTTTGTAGAAGCCCGGGATCTTGACCTTTCCGGTCTTGCCGTCGACGCACTCGGCGATGAGCTGGCTGAGCTCGGCGATCGGGTTGCGCGCCGCGCCGCCGGCGGTGCCCGAGTGCTGGTCGGTCTCCCCCGTCTGGAGATCGAAGCGCAGGCCCTGCAACCCCCGCAGGCCCGCCGGGCAGGCCGGGCGGGACCGCGAGACCCAGACGGTGTCGGACACGACGACCGAGTCGGTGGCGAACTCTTTCGCATTCGCCCGGATCGTGGTCTCGAAGTTCGGGCTGCCGATCTCTTCCTCGAGCTCCCAGAGGAAGTGGATGTTGAGGGGCACGTTCTGGTCGAGGGCGTAGCGGGCGCCGAAGAGCGCCGTCATCGCGGGCCCCTTGTCGTCGGTCGTGCCGCGCCCGCGGTACTTGTCGCCCTCGCGGATGAAGTCGAAGGGTTTGGTGTTCCAGTCCGGGCCCTCGGCCGGTTGCACGTCGAGATGGTTGTAGACGGTGACCGTCGGATAGTTCGGGCCGCGGTCGAAGCGGCCGTAAACGATGGGATGCCCCTTCGTCTCGTACAGCTTCGCCTTCCCTCCGAGCGACTCGAGGAGCGATACGGCGTATTCGGCGGCCCGGCGGACATCGGCCTTGCGTCCCGGCTCGACCGAAACCGAAGGGATCTCGACGATCTTCTCGAGGACGCCTTCGAACTCCGCGCGCTTGCCGCGCGCGTACGACTTCAGCTCTTCCCGGGTGAATCCAGACATCCTGGACGCTCCTCGTCTATTTCTTTTTCTTCGGCTGCGGTTTCTTCGCGGCGGCGGGCTTCTTCGCGGCCTTCTTCTTCGGAGCGGGAGCGGCGGCCTTCGCCTTGGCGGCGGGCTTCGGCTTGGCCGGGGCCACAGGCGGCTTTCCCTTCCCGGCGGCGGCCGCGCGGGCGGCGGCGCCGGCGGCCCGGGCCGCCTTCTTGGCGGCGGCGGCGGCCTCCTTCTTCTGTCGGGCCCGTTCCGCGGCTTCGCGCTCCATCTGCGCGAGCTTCCCGGAGAGCTCGTTCTCCGTGAGGATCGTGGCCTGAGGGAGCCTCTTCGTGACGGCCTCCTGCCGGTCGGCAGGCACGCGGAGAAGGAAGAGGGCGGCGTCGCGCGTCTCCTTGGCCTTGGAGAGGTAGTCCGCCGTCTCGAGGGCGTGCGAGGGCGCCTGGGAGAAATCGAGAGCGATCGCGTAGGGTTTTTCGCGCTTGGCGAGCTCGAAGAAGCCGGGCCACCGGGGCTCGGAGACCACGACATGCGCGCCGCTCTTCTGGAGCCGGTTCAGACGGCTGTTCCGGTCGGGGTTGTCGAAGTGCAGATACAAAACGCTCATAGCAGGGCGGGACTATAGCCCAACCGTCGCTCCGCGCTTGCTCCGGGCCTGCGCCCTTCCGGGCGCAACGGCTTGCGGCTCGCGCGGATGCGCGCTCGACCGCAAGCCTGGCCCCGACCCGCGCGCTCCGCTCCCGCGGCGCGAACCTCGGCTCGGACTCTGAGCGGCCCGCTGCGCGGGCCAACCGATGAGAGAGGGGACGTCGCCTAAGTAAACCTCTCCCGAACGATCGACAGGCTACCCGTCCACCCGGTAGTGGGAGCCCCTCGACACGCGGTTGTCCGAGGCGGCGCGGTGGATGGCGAGCGCCGTCTGGACGCCGTTGCGGAGCCCGACGAGGGCGTCGGACATCGTGCCTCGGCGGTAGAAGTTTTCGATCTCTTCGCGGAGCTCGCCCAGGATCCGGCCGGCCCGATCGAGGCGCCGCTCGGAGCGGAGCAATCCCACGTAATTCCACATCGTGTGGCGGATGACCATCCAGTCCTGCGCGATGAGGGCGGGATCGACGGGCTCGTGCTCGGGCTGCCACGGGCGGACCTCCGGCAGCGGCCGGGACCGCATCCCCAGCGCCTCGCGCGCCGCGGCGCGGCCGGCCCGCCAGCCCCAGAGCAGACCCTCCAGGAGGGATGTCGAAGCCAGCCGGTTCGCGCCGTGCACGCCCGTACAGGAGACTTCGCCCACCGCGCGAAAGTGTCCGAGCGTCGTGCGGCCGTTGCCGTCGACGGCGACGCCGCCGCAGGCATAGTGCGCGGCCGGCACGACGGGCACCGGACCGGCGGTCAGATCGAAGCCCAGCTCGAGGCAACGGCGGTGGAGCCCGGGGAAGCGTTCGCGGATCCAGTCGGCGCTCTTGTGGGAGATGTCGAGCAACGCGTACGGCTCGTCCTTTTCGAGCATGCGCTGGTGGATCGCTCGCGCCACCACGTCGCGGGGCGCCAGCTCCGCGGCCGGATGGACGTCCTGCAGAAACGGCTTGCCCGAGGCGTCGGTGATCTTCGCGCCTTCGCCGCGGAGAGCCTCGGTCAGGAGCAGGCGCCCCTTCGCGTGCAGCAGCGCCGTGGGATGGAACTGGATGTACTCGAGGTTCAGCAGCCTCGCGCCGGCGCGCCGCGCCATCGCGAAGCCGTCGCCGCGCGCGCCGGGGGGATTCGTCGTGTGGAGATAGACCTGGCCGAGGCCGCCCGTCGCGAGGATCGTTTCGCGGGCGATGTGCGGCGTCACGACCCCGGTCTTCCGCTCCAGGATGTGCGCGCCGATGACGACGGGCGGGTAGTAGCGGTCGGCCGGGTCCACGGAGTCGTGCGACAGCGTCAGGAGGTCGACGGCCGTGGCCTCGAGGCACCAGCGGATGTTCTTCTCGCGCCGGCAGGCGTCGATGAGCGCCCGCTCCATCGGCGCGCCCGTTTCGTCCTTGTAGTGGAGGACGCGCGCCGCCGAGTGCGCTCCCTCGAGCGTCCAGTGGAATCCGCCGTTTTCGCGGTCGAAGGGGACCTGGAGCTCCTCGATGAGCAGCTTCTGGACGAGATCGGGGCCCTCGCGGGCGATCAGGGATACGGCTTCGGAGGAGCAGAGGCCGTCGCCCGCGCGCTCGATGTCCGCGGCGAGCACTTCCGGCGTGTCTCCGGGGGGCCGGGCGACGATGCCGCCCTGCGCGTAGAACGTGTTCGACTCCCGCGCCTCATCGGTGCGGGTCACGATCGTGACGGCGGCGCCGTCTCTCGCGGCGGCGAGGGCCGCCGTGCAGCCGGCCACACCCGTGCCGAGGACGAGGACGTCCGTCGTCTCGGCGTTCATCCCCGCGAGAGCTCCAGCGAGACGTCGGCGGCCCGGACCGAATGCGTCAGGGATCCGACCGAGACGGCGTCGACGCCTGCGAGCGCGTAGTCCCGGACCGTCTCGAGGCGCATGTTGCCCGAAGCTTCGACGAAGATCGGGTGGCCAGCCGCTTTCGCCGCTTTGGCCGTCGCGCACCATCGCGCGACGGTCTCGGGAGGCTGATTGTCGATCAGGATCCGCTCGGCGCCGGCCGCGAGGGCTTCCGAGAGGTCGTTCTCCGACTCGATCTCGACTTCGATGGGCGTTCCGGACGGGGCTGAGGCGCGCGCCGCGGCCACGGCCCGCGCGACGCCGCCGGCGAGGCGGCGATGGTTGTCCTTGATGAGGACCATCTCCGTCAGATCGTATCGGTGGTTGACGCCGCCGCCGTCCCGGACGGCCTGGCGGTCGAACGGCCGCAGTCCGGGCGCCGTCTTCCGCGTGTCCAGGATCCGGCAGTCCGTGCCGGCCACGGCGTCGACGAACTGCCGCGTCTCCGTCGCGATGCCGCACATCCGCTGCAACAGGTTCAGCGCGACGCGCTCCGCCGTCAGGATCGAGCGCGCCCTCCCGGAGAGCCGCGCGAGGACCGCCGGCGGCGTCACGGCGACACCGGCCTGCGCTTCCTGCGACCAGGCCAGCTCGGGATCGAAGAGCTCGAACACGCGGCGGGCCACGGGGAGACCGGAAACGACGCATCCGGACTTCGCCACGATTTCGCCCTCGGCTCGCGCCCCGGGCGGCACCGTCGCATCGGTCGTCACGTCCGCCCGACCGATGTCCTCGGCGAGGAAGCGGCGCAGGAGAGCGTCGAGGGCCTCGCCGTCCCCGTCGCCTTCGAGCAGAGTCATGGACAGCGGAGGATATTTCATCCGGCCGCGCGCCAAACCTCTGGAGCCGCGGCGCTTCGAGCCGCCGGTGATGCAAACGCATCGATTTTCGGAAAACGCGAGCTCCGATGCATCCGAATCAAGGAGAGCCCGGGCGAGGGTCGGATGCTGGCGTCGGAAAGGACGGTAGTCATGAAAAAGCTCATCACGGCGTTCCTTCTGGCGACTTTCGCGGCGATCTCGGCGCCCCGCCCCCCGCTCCCGCCCAAGCCCGGTCCGACCCGGCCTCCGATCGACTGCAAGATCGCTCCGCGTCCCTGCCCGCCCCTTCCAGGCAAGTAAGACGCCTTCGGAGCCCGCGCCCGATCCCCCATCCCGGCGGGTCGGGCGTTTTCGTTTTGCGCGTCAGGAAAGCTCGAGCATCCGGAGCAGCGGCTTCTCGGCCGCCTTCCGAAGCTCTTCGGGCAGGACGATCTCGGGCCGCTCGTCGCGGAGGCACAGGTAGAGCTTCTCGAGCGTGTTGAGCTTCATGAAGGGGCACTCGTTGCACCGGCATCCGTTGTCCGGAGGGACGGGGATGTACTCGCGATCCGGCGCGAGCTTCTTCATCTGATGGATGATCCCTTCCTCCGTCGCGATCAGGAACGTCCGGAACGGCGCCGTCGTCACGTAGTTGAGGATCGAGCGCGTCGACCCGACGTGATCGGCGTACTTGAGAATCGCTTCGGGACATTCGGGGTGCGCGGCCAGCTTCGCGTCGGGGTGCTTCGCCTTCAGCTTCAGGATCTCGCGCTCGGAGAACTGCTCGTGCACGATGCAGGTGCCCGGCCAGAGCGTCATCGGCCGATTCAGCGTCTTCGACAGGAACGCGCCGAGATGGCGGTCCGGAGCGAAGAGGATCTCCTGCCCTTCCGGAATCGAGCGCACGATCTTCTCGGCGTTCGACGAGGTGACGATGATGTCGGAAAGCGCCTTCACGGCCGCCGAGCAGTTGATGTACGTCAGCGACACCGCGCCCGGGTGCGCCTCCCGCCAGGCGCGAAAGGCGTCCGGCGGGCAGGAGTCCTCGAGGGAGCACCCCGCCTCGTAGTCGGGGAGGACGACCTTCCGCGTCGGGTTGAGGATCTTGGCCGTCTCGGCCATGAAGCGGACGCCCGCGAACGCGATGATCCGGGCGTCGCTCTGCTGCGCCCTGCGGGACAGGTCGAGCGAGTCGCCCACGAAGTCGGCGAGATCCTGGATCGCCTCTTCTTGGTAGTAGTGGGCCAGCAGGACTGCGTTTTTTTGTCGCTTGAGCGCGAGGATCTCGGCTTCCAGATCGAGGCGCGGATCGATCGTCGAGATGTCCGGCGGCGCCGGACGCGACGGAAACGACGGATAGGACGGCACTCCCGAGGCCGAGCTCATGGGCTGCCGAGCATAACAAGGACGAAACGTAAACGTTTCCCCCTCGACACTCGTAACTTCCATGGGTGGCATGGGTTCTGCTTTCTGAGAGGTCATGAGTACGGGAGAGTTGCAATCGCACCCCAGGCTGGACGTGAAAGCCGTCCTGTTCCTGGTTGTGACGCTCGGCCTCGCCGCGCTCGAGCTCTGGGGCTTCGTCCGGCTTTTCTAGCTCCCCGAAGCGTGGCTCCCGCCACGCAGCCCCCCGAAACCCCTTTGGTATATTCGCCGGCGGAGGCGTGATGGCGACCGAGGTCCGAACCGAGAAATACCGTGGCCTCGACCCCCAGTCGCTGGTCGCCGCGTACCGCAACATCTATCTTTCCCGCAAGTTCGACGACAAAGAGATCCAGCTCAAGCGCCAGAACAAGATCTATTTCCAGATCAACTCCGTCGGTCACGAGGCGGTCGGGACCGCCGCCGGGATGGTCATGAAGCCCGGCTACGACTGGTTCGACTGCTACTACCGGGATCGGGCGTTGATCCTCCAGCTGGGACTGACGCCCTACGAGATGTTCCTCCAGTCCGTCGGAGCGAAGGACGATCCGGCCTCGGCCGGACGCCAGATGCCGGCCCACTGGGGATCCAAGCGGCTGAACATCATCTCCAAATCGTCGTGCACGGGGACACAGTTCCTGCACGCGGTCGGCGCCGCCGAGGGCGGATGGAGGATGAGCCGCCAATCCGAGCTCGCCGGGGAGGGGGCCTCCTTTCAGAGAGATGAGGTCGCTTACGTCTCGGGGGGTGAAGGACAGACTTCCGAAGGGGAGTTCTGGGAGGCCCTCTCTTCGGCGAGCAACTTGAAGCTGCCGGTCGTCTTCGTGATCCAGGACAACGGCTACGCGATCTCGGTGCCGGTCGAGGTGAACGTTCCGGGGGGGTCGATCTCCAAGCTCGTGCGGAGCTTCCCGAACCTCTTCGTCGCGGAGGTCGACGGCACGGACTTCCTCGAGACGTACGACGCGATGCGCTACGCCGTCGAGTACTGCCGCAAGCGGCTGGGGCCGTCCTTCATTCACGCGAAGGTCATCCGTCCCTACAGCCACTCGCTCTCCGACGACGAGGCGCTCTACCGGCCGAAAGCGGAGCGCGAGCGGGACGCCGAGCGGGATCCGTTGACGCGGCTGTCGCGCTTCCTCGTCGCCGAAGGCATCCTCGGCGAGAAGGACCTGGAGCGTCTCCACGCCGAAGTCGACGCCGAGATCACCGAGGCCGCCGACCGGGCGCTCGCCGCCGAGATCCCGGAGCCCGAGTCGGCCTACGACTTCGTCTACTCGCCCGACGTGGACCCGACGAGCGAGGCATTCTCGACGGCGCCCGTGTACGCCGAGGGCGCGCAGCCGACGACGATGGTCGACCTCATCAACGCCTGCCTCAAGGATGAGATGAAGGCGAACCCGAAGATCGTGCTCTTCGGCGAGGACGTGGCCGACGCGTCACGCGACGCGGTGCTCGAGGAGTGCAAGGGCAAGGGCGGCGTCTTCAAGGTGACCGCGGGGCTCCAGCGCCTCTACGGCGCGAACCGGGTCTTCAACTCGCCCCTCGCCGAGGCCAACATCATCGGCCGGGCGATCGGGATGGCGGTGCGCGGGCTCAAGCCGGTCGTCGAGATCCAGTTCTTCGACTACATCTGGCCGGCGTACATGCAGATCCGCAACGAGCTCTCGAACATGCGCTGGCGTTCGGGCAACGCGTTCTCCTGCCCGGTCGTCGTGCGCGTCGCGGCCGGCGGATACATCGGCGGCGGCGCGGTGTACCACTCGCAGTCCGGCGCCGTGCTCATGGCGCACAACCCGGGGCTGCGGGTCGTGATGCCGTCGAACGCCCTCGACGCGAACGGCCTCCTGCGGACGTCGATCCGCTGCGACGACCCCGTCATTTTCATGGAGCACAAGCATCTCTACCGCCAGACGCACAACAAGGGCGTGTACCCGGGGCCGAACTACATGGTCCCGTTCGGCAAAGCGTCCGTCGTCCAGGAGGGCGCGGACGTCACGATCGTGACCTACGGCGCGACGGTGTACCGGTCGTGGCAGGCCGCGAAGGCCTTCACCGAAGAGACCGGAAAAACCGTCGAAATCCTGGACCTCCGGACGCTTTCCCCGTACGATTGGGAGGGCATCTCGAAATCCGTGCAGAAAACCTCCAGAGCGATCGTCGTGTACGAGGACCCCATGTCCTGGGGCTTCGGCGCCGAGATCGCCGCTCGAATCTCCTCCGAGCTGTTTTCGCATCTGGACGCGCCGGTCGAGCGCGTGGCGGCGACCGACACGTTCGTCGCTTACCAGCCCCGGGTGGAGGATTTCATCCTTCCGCAGGCCTCCCACGTGCGGAAGGCGCTCGACAAGGTCTCGGCATTCTGATCTCAAAAGAGGACTGCGGCGCCTAAAAGGCGACACATTCGCGGTGCGTGCACACGCCTAAGTGGCGTGCTGTGAGTGTTTGAGGTTCGGGTATGACTCGTGCTCTGCGGATTCGTGTATCGAAAGGAGCTACCGGATGATTCGAAGACAAGAAGCGGTGCTGGACCTGAACGCCCACCATCGGGCGCTCCGGCGCTGCCACGGCTGCGGCAGCTACTCCCGGCCGTGCGGCGAGGTGCAGGGAAAGCCCCTGTGCGAGAAGTGCCTCGAGAAGGCACGCCGCGAGAATCCCGAGATCGAGCTCCGAGGCGAAATCGAGGTCTAAACCGGCGATTCGATAGAATCCCAGCTCGGTGAAGGCCGACCACCGAGCGACGCTTCTGCGGCGCCACTTCTTCTCGCACGGCCTCTTTTCCGTGACCTTTCGCTGCCCCGATCTCGCGGCGGCGGTTCTCCCCGGACAGTTCGCGATGGTCGAGGTTCCCGACCGGATGCGCCCCTACCTGCGGCGGGCGTACTCGGTGGCAGACTCGAATCCGCGGGGCGGGGAGATCGAGCTCCTGATCAAGACCATCGGTCCCGGCACGGCAACGCTCGAGGTCCTCCCCGAGGGTTCGACCGTGCGTCTGCTCGGCCCTCTCGGCAACTCGTTTTCGGTCGGAGACCTCGGATCGGGGTCGCGTGCCGCGATCGTGGCCGGCGGAATCGGAGCGGCGCCATTCCCGCTCCTTCTCGCGGCGCTGAGGGCGTCTTCGGCGAACTGCGACCTTTACCTCGGAGGGCGAAACGCGCGGGAGCTCGCGATCCGGGCGCGCTTCGACGGTCTGGTCCCCGGCGAGACGATCCTCGCGAGCGACGACGGCTCCCTCGGAGAGAAGGGCTTCGTGACGGAGGCGCTGCGGCGGAGGCTCGATGCCGGATCGCGCTACGCCCGGGTCTTCGCCTGCGGCCCGATGCCGATGTTCGCGGCGCTTGCGAAAGTGCTCGACGACGCCGGCGCGACGGGCGCGACGGGAATCGCCGCGGAGTTCTCGACCGAAGCCGACATGGGGTGCGGTTTCGGCGCGTGCCTCGGCTGCGTCATTCCCGGAACCGAGAAGCCCTTCATCGTCTCCTGCAGCGAAGGGCCCATCCTCGCCCCTGCGAAGATCGCGTGGAATCGGCTGTGAGCTCGCCCCACCCGATGCCTATGCCTATGGAAGTCCGGCTCGGACCTTTGACCCTCCGGAATCCCATCACGACGGCCTCGGGCACGTTCGGCTACGGGCTCGAGTTCGCGGACTTCGTAGACCTGGCGAAGATCGGCGGCCTCTGCACGAAAGGACTTTCGCTGAAGCCCCACGCCGGCAACGCGCCTCCACGGATCTGCGAGACGCCGGCCGGAATGCTCAACGCGATCGGCCTGCAGAACGTGGGTGTCGAGGAGTTCGTGACCGAGAAGCTGCCGAAGCTGCGCGACCTCCGAGCCACGGTCATCGCAAACGTCTGGGGCGACCTCGAGGAGGATTACGTCACCGTCGTCCGAGCGCTCGAGGGCGCGGAGGGGATCGCGGCGGTCGAGCTCAACATCTCGTGTCCCAACGTCCAGCGCGGCGGGATGCTCTTCGGCAACTCGCCCGATGCGACGCGCTCTCTCGTGTCCCGCGTTCGCGCGACCACGAAGCGGCCGCTGATCGTCAAGCTCTCGCCCAATGCTCCCGACCTCGTCGAGTCCGCCCGCGCCGCCCGTGACGCCGGCGCCGACATCCTCTCGCTCGTGAACACGTTCGTCGGGATGGTCATCGACCCCGAGACCGCGAAGCCCCGGACCTCGTTCGGGACCGGCGGGCTCTCGGGCCCCGCGATCCGCCCGCTGGCGGTCCGGATGGTCTACCAGGTCCACAAGGCGCTGCCCGACACGCCGCTGATGGGAATCGGCGGAATCTCGGACCTCTCCGACGTGCTCGAGTTCCTGGCGGCGGGAGCGACGGCGATCCAGGTCGGCACGGCAAACTTCAAAGATCCGGGAGTGTCGGGGAGGCTGGTCGGCGAGCTCGCCGGCTACTGCGAGTGGAAAAAGACCACCGTGCCCGCGCTCGTGGGCCGGGCCCACCGGGCCGCGAAGGTCGGAGGCGAAGCGGGCGCCGAGGGATGAACGCCGCCGACCGGATCTGCATCGCCCTCGACTTCCCGACGCGCCGCGAGACGCTGGCGATGGCGAGCCGGCTGGCAGGCCGCGTCGGCTGGGTGAAAGTCGGGCTCGAGGCCTTCGTCGCGGAAGGCCCCGGGCTCGTGAACGAGGTCGCGCAGGCCTCCGGAGCGCGCGTGTTCCTGGACCTCAAGTTCCACGACATCCCGGCCACGGTCGCGGGGGCGGTCGCGTCGGCGGGCCGATCCGGAGCCGCGATGCTCAACGTCCACGCCTCCGGCGGCCGCGCGATGCTCGAAGCGGCCCGGGACGCCGCCCGGCGCGCGGGGATCTCGAAGCTCATCGCGGTCACCGTCCTCACGTCGATCGACGCGAAGACTCTGGCGGATCTGCCGATGGCCGGACAGCCCGAGGCCATCGCGCGGCGGCTTTCCATGCTGGCCAGGGACTGCGGCCTCGACGGAGTGGTGTGCTCGGCCCACGACGTGGCCGGGATCCGCGCCGCGTGCGGGCCGGAATTCTTCACGGTCGTGCCGGGGATCCGCCCGGCCGGCGCCGATCTCGGCGATCAGAAGCGCGTGGCGACGCCCGGGAAGGCGGTGGTGGCAGGCGCCGATCTGCTCGTGATCGGCCGTCCCGTCACCGCCGCCCCGGATCCGGACGCCGCGCTCGCGTCGATCGTCGCCGAGATCGAGGCGGTTCCGGCCGGATAGGGCACGGGGCATAATGCCGCCCCGATGAGCGACTGGAGAGAACCGCATCCGACCTGGATCGTGGGCCACCGCGGAGCCCCGCGGCGGGCCCGCGAGAACACCCTCGCGAGCTTCGATTTCGCCGAGAGCTTCCGCGCGGACGCGGTCGAGCTGGACCTCCGCCAGACGCGGGACGGCGAGGCCGTCGTCTTCCACGACGACGACATCGTCCTCGGGACCCAGCGCCTTCCCGTGCGGACTTTCACCTGGCGCGAGATCGAGAAGCTGGTCATCCCGTCGGAGCTCGGCGAATACCGGATTCCCAAGCTCGAGCAGGTCTTCCACCGCTACGGAACGGCGCTGCGATACATCGTCGAGGTCAAAACCTCGCCGGGGATGCAGATGGGCACGATGGCCCGCCGCATCGCGAAGCTCGTCTCGGTCTTCGGGCTCGACCGCCGCGTTCTCGTGGGATCGTTCGACGCCGAGTTCCTCAAGCGCATGCGCGAGGCCGCGGCGGCTCTTCCGACGAGCTACATCTTCGACCATCCCGTCGCCCTTCCGGCCCCGGGCCAGCCGGCGCCGCTCTTTCCGCCGGTCGACGCCATCGCGCCGCGCAAGGACCTCGTGAGTCCGACGCTGCTCTCGCAGGCCGCGATGGTCAACCTCTCGGTCCATCCCTGGACCGTCGACGAGGCCGACGAGATCCGCAAGCTCCTGGCCGCCGGGGTCGCGTCGATCACGACCAACGCTCCCGATGTGGCGCTGGAGATTCGGAGCGGCTCGGAGGTCCACGAGTCCGGGCTCGCGTATCCGCGGAGCTGAAACCACAGAGCGGGAGAGGCAGATGCAGATCGCCGGGTTGTTGCTCATCGGGGTGCTCGCGGGAGTCTTCGCCGGCATGTTCGGCATCGGCGGCGGCCTGATCATCGTCCCCGCCCTGGCCCTGCTCTATGGAATGAAGCAACACGCCGCCGTCGGCACGTCGCTCGGAGCGTTGCTCCTGCCGGTCGGCGCGCTCTCGGCGTGGGTGTACTGGAAAAACGGCAACGTCAACATCAAGTACTCGGTCCTGCTCGCCGCGGGACTTCTGGTCGGGGCGTTCGTGGGCGCCAAGCTGGTGGAACCGGTCTCGGATCTGACGCTGCGGAGAATGTTCGGCGCGTTTCTCCTGATCGTCTCGGTGAGGATGCTGTGGGGCAAATGATCGGCCTGGTGCTCGCCGCCGTCGCCGCGACGGGGGCCACCGTCTGGACTCCCCAGACCAGCGGCTCGACCGCGGAGCTTCGCGGCATCGCCGTGCACGATTCGACCCGCGCCTGGGCGACGGGGGCCGAGGGCACGGTGCTTCGCACTCGCGACGGCGGCCGGCACTGGGAAAAGATGCTGGTCCCGGGCGGCGAGACGCTGGATTTCCGCGACGTCGAGATCCTCCCGGACAACACCGTCCTGATCCTCGCGTCCGGACCGGGGGAGCTGTCCCGCATCTATCGGAGCACGGACGACGGAAAGACCTGGACGCTCGTCCATACGAACCCCGACAAGGACGGCTTCTACGACGCCATCGCGTTCTGGGACGCGAACCGGGGAGTGGTGCTCGGCGATCCGATCAAGGGCTATTTCGTCATCCGTGTGACGGACGACGGCGGGCGAACGTGGGCGACGCCGCCGCCCGGAGCGATCTCGGAGGCCTTTCCGGGAGAGGGGGCTTTCGCCGCGAGCGGGACCTGTCTCGCCGTGTTGAAGGGCAGCGATCAGGGCTGGTTCGTGACCGGCGGGGCCCGCATGTCGCGGGTGTTCCGCACCTTCGACCGCGGGAAGTCCTGGAGCTCCTCGACCAATCCGATTCCCGCGGGCAACGCCTCGTCGGGACTGTTCTCGATCGCATTCAGCGACTCGAAGACCGGGTTCGCCGTCGGGGGCAACTACAAGGAGCCCACGCTCGCCGCGCTCAACGGCGCGCGCAGCGAAAACGGCGGCCGCACCTGGAGCGCGGCTCCCGTCTCGCCCTCCGGTTTCTTCTCCGCGATCGTCGCGGTGCCCCGAGTGCCCGCGCGCTTTCTCGCTGTCGGTCCGACTGGCACCGCGGTCACCGACGACCGTGGGTCCACGTGGCGCAAGCTCGACGCGACGCCCCTGAACGCCGTCGCGCTCTCCGACGAGAAGACCGGATGGGCGGTCGGGCCGAAGGGGACGATCGTGCGGTTCCGCGTACCGCAGTAGCTCAGCGCGGCGGCAGGTCGATCAGGACGACGTCCGAGTTCTCGCGAAAGCGATCGAACAGGATCGCCTTCCCGTCGGGGGAGACGTCGAAGTTCTGCATGTCGTGGCCCGGACGGAGGCTGGTGAGCTTCCGCCGCCGCCCGGTCGCGAAGTCGAGCAGCCAGAAGTCCTGATGTCGGAGATCCCCCAGCATCAGGACCAGTGATTTGCCGTCCGGCAGGAACTGATAGCGGTTGCCCACGTAGCGGACCAGAATCTCGGGGATCGGGAATGGCTCCTTCTCGGGAGTGATCGCCTTGAGCTGGTACTCCGGTCCGACATGGTGCACGGAGTAGACGATGAATCGTCCGTCCGGGGACCAGACCGGGTTGAGGTTGACTCCGCCGGTCAGACGCATCGCCGGCCCTCCGTCGACCGGGACCTTGAAGAGCGGCTGCTCCTCGCCCTCGGCGGCCGCGACGGAGATCCACTTTCCGTCGGGAGACCAGGAAGCGGCATCGCGGGCGTCGAGGGTATCGCTGATGCGCCGCGCGCCCGTGCCGTCGGCGCTCATGACGTACAGCCGGTTTTGCCCTCCCTCACGCACGATGAAGCATATGCGGCTGCCGTCCCGCGATACCGAAGGTGCCCCGACGACCGGCCCGCCGTCTCTCCACAACTCGCTCGCCGAGTCGTTTTGGAATTTCCATAGCCTCTCGCCGCCGTGCTTGTATGACAAGAACAGAAAATAGTCGGGTCCGAATCTCGGTGTCCTCGCGCGTACGGCGGGAAGGAGAACGCGCGTGACCGCGGCTTCGTCCGCGACCCGATCGGAAATCGGCGCACTCCAGATGTGCGACGTGGGGTTCGCGACGGTCGCGACGAGACGCCGCCCGTCGGCGCTGGCGGCGATCGAAGTGTACTCTTCGAGGCCGAAACTCACGGCATGCGGAATCCGCCGTTCGATGTCCATCACATACAGCCCCGATCCCGATGCGTCCGGCCGCGCGGCCGTGTAAAGCAGCGTGCGTTCGTCGAGCAGGGTGGGATCGGCCACCCTCGAGTGGTGGTTCGTCATCTGCTCCGCGGTTCCGCCCTGGGACGGGATTCTCCAGATGTCCATGTCCCAGGGGTCCATGATTCCGCGCACGAAATAGATGAAATGCCCGTCGGGCGACCAGGCGAGATAGTGATTGTGGCGCCCCGCCTTGTCGACGAATATTTGCCTGGGGTTCGCACCGTTCCGATCTGCTACGAAGATCGGATCGCCGCCCACGCCGCCGTGATGCGCAAGTCGCGTCCCGTCCCGAGACCATGCGGCCGAGAGGATCTCCGGCACCCCGAGGCGCGGGGTTCCGCCAATCGTGGACACGAACACTGCGCCCTCGCCGCCCGCGTAGTCTCCGAACATCCAGACATGGGCGTCGTCGCCCGAGAAACCCATTGTTCGAATCCGATCGAAGTAGAGCCCCGGGAACTGTCCGCGCGAGAGATTCAGGAACTCGTCGCTGCCCACCTGGGTCACCCAAGCGTCGAAGATGCCGGCTCGATCGGACAGGAACGCGACGAACTTTCCGTCGCGCGAGATCGCCCCTTCGACCTCGGAACCCTCCCAGTCCGTCAGCCGCGTGAAGCGGGCCCCGACGAGCGGGTTCTTCCAGAAGTAATCACTCTCCCGAAGGCGCCATGCCACGACCGCGAGCGTCAGCAGGGTCGCCGTCGCGATTGCGGCGGCGATCCATCTGCGGCGTCTCGGTGGTCGCACCAACTCGGCCGAGAGCCCTCCGCTCGCGCCGACGTCGGAAAGGTTGTCGCGGATCGTCACCAGCTCGCGCGCCAGGTCCTCCGTCGAGGCATAACGGTCCGCGGCGTCTTTTGCGAGGCACCGCTGCACGGTCCAGCGGAGCGGTGGCGGCACTCTGGGATTCCGCGACGCGATTGGCTCGGGCTCGTCCTGGATGATCGCCGCGAGCGTCTGCGGCTTCGAAGCCCGTTCGAATGCACGGCTGCTGGTCGCCATCTCGTAGAGAATCGAGCCGAGCGAGAACTGATCCGATCTGTAGTCGACCGGCGCACCGGTGGCCTGCTCGGGCGACATGTATCCGACGGTGCCCAGGATGATCCCTTCCTGAGTCGCGGTCTCGTCCGCCGGCGCGGGCGAGGAGCCGGAGCTCAGGTCGGGGTGGGTGAGCTTGGCCAGCCCGAAGTCCAGGATCTTGACGTGACCTTCTTTGTTCACCATGACGTTTTCGGGTTTGAGGTCCCGATGCACGATTCCCGAGGCGTGTGCCTTCGCGAGGCCCTCGGCGAGCTGGATGGCGATGTCGAGGATCCGGCGGACCGGCATCGGACCATCGAGAAGCGAGGATCTCAACGACTCTCCGTGGACCAGCTCCATGGCGATGTAGGGGACGGAGCCGCCGGAGCCGATCTCGTAGATCGTCACGATGTTGGGATGGTTCAGCGCCGACGCGGAGCGGGCCTCGCGCTCGAATCGGGCCACCCTTTGTGGAACGTCGGCGAGCGAGCCCGGCAGCACTTTGATCGCCACATCCCGGCTGAGACGGTGGTCCCGCGCCCGGTACACCTCTCCCATTCCGCCTGCGCCGAGCGGAGACAGAACCTCGTAAGGGCCGATACGGGCGCCCGACTGGAGAGGCATGCGACGAGCTGATCCTACCGTCGGCGGAAGAGGGCATCGTCCGGTGGGCTAGAACCGGCGGGCGAAGCTGGCGAGAAAGAGGTAGGACGCGAACGAAGCGCCGATCGTCTCGCCCGTGGCTCGATCGTCGACGCTGTCCAGTTTGTTGGCGTACGTCCGGACCGGAACGCTCACTGAGGCCATGTTCGGGCCGAGGGTCCAGGTCAGGCCCGGTTCGACATAGATCACGTACCCGGGCCTGCGCCAGTAGCGATCGCCCGCGCCAATCACATCCTTGATGGTGACCCCGTTGATGCGGCCGCCCAAGCTGACGACGAGACCCTCATCATGCGCGAGGGCGTCGTCCCGGGCGCCCACAAGGAGGAACGGAAGAAGGTAGGCGGCTCCCAGACGCCCCGAATAGGTGTCGGGGTTCGATCGAAGCGCGTCCAGGTTGAAGACATCGGTGTGTTCGCTGAGGCTCAAGCCGTAGTAGCCCGGATCCGTAGGCGAACAGATGGGCCATGGATCTGCGCGTAGCCCTGCGCGCGAAGGAGAAGCTCCCAGCCTCCGGTGCCCAGTTGGGCGGACTCATCGAGTGGTCCCGTGGTCGCCACTAGGGAAGGTCGTGCTCACGTCGTCCGCACCGGTCGGCGCCTTGATCCCCATGCCCACGGATCCCGTGACGCGGGAAGGGATAGCGGGATTCGAGAGCCAGTACTCGGCCTGGAGCGACATGTCGCCGAGCCCCGACGCGTCGAACTGGAAGAGTTGGTGGGATGTTGGCCCGGAGGATGAAGGCAGCTCAACGGCGGCCGAGCCGACGGCGAATGGCACGGTCAAGTCCAGACTCAAACGGTTGCTGAGGCCGTAGATGACGTCGAAGTTGATGAGGTTCACGGTGCGTTGGGGAGGGATGCCGAAACCTGCCTGCGTGTCGTCCCGCTGATCGCCGACGTAGAAGTCGTTCGCGTCGCCGTATTGATACGAAAGCTGGGCCTGCCATTGATTCGCCGGCAGGAACGGCTCGTTCTGAACGCCCAGACTGGGCGCCGTAAAGCGGATCGGCTGTCAGCCCTGGCCGGAGGCGGGCCTTGCGGCCGCGAAAGTGACCGCTAGACACAAAAGGGCGAGCCGCGAACGAGTCATGGGCGGAGAGATGCGCGGATCATGGGCCCGGTCGTCCGTGGTGTCAAGTTCGCGGACGAGGCGAGACGTTACGGATCGACGGCCGACTGTGTCGAGTCGGGCAGCAAGAACATCCGAAACGTCAGCCCGACGGTGCCGACGCGGATCCTTGCGCCGTCGTCCAGCGCCGCCTGACCTTCGACTTTCCGGTCCGCCAGATGAGTCCCGTTCTTGCTGCCGAGATCCTCGAGCATGGCGCCGTCCTCCGTCACGACGATCCTCGCGTGGCGCCGGGAGACGCTCGGGTCGTCGATGAAGACACCGGCGCCCGGGTCTCTGCCGATCACAGTCTCGCCGGGGTCCAGGGGCATCCGCTTGCCGCCATGCAGGATCCAGCAGGCTCTCCTGCGGACCAGGCCCGCCGTGACCGTTTTGCGCTCCTCCTCGGCGTTTCCGCAGAACGCGTAGCCGAAGCGGTGGACGGTCCGCACGTAGCGAGGCTTTTTGGCCTCGTCGCCGATCACGTCCCGGACTTCGACCAGCAGGCTCGTCAGCGTGCCATCCGAAACGAATGTTCCCGGCCACAGCCTCTCGTGGATCTCGGTCTTCGAAACAGCTCTCGGACGCTTCTCCAGAAGAAGCTCCAGGAACTGGAACGCCTTGGGCTGCACATGGACCGGCTCGCCGCGGACGAACAGCTCCCGCGTCGCGGAATCGAGCACGCACTCGCCGAAACGAATTTGCATCGGGCTCCCGGAGTCGAGATCGCGATTATCCCGCAACCAGTCCAAAGACAGGATCTTTCAAGGGTTCTCCCAACGACTCCGCGTGCGCGAAACCGTAGCGTCCGTTTCGGAGGTAGCCATGAACCCAACGACTCATCGGATCTGGAACAAGCGCCTTGGAACTCTGATTGCGGCTCTGGCCCTGGCAGTGGCCACGGAAGTCAGCGGTGTGGGCGTCCCGACTCCTCAGCCCAGGCCGCAGCCCAACCCCAAGCCGGTGCCCTGCCCGACCTGGAAGCGGTGCGCGCCCGCGCCCCTCCCCTGCGGCGTCCCGGGCTCCGTGCCGTGCCGGCGAGGGCTCTCGTTGTCGATGGCCGCAATTCCGTAGAGAGGACCAATCATGTCGTTGATCCGTGCATCATCGAGATTCTTGTCCGTGGCGACGCTGGTGCTGGCGGCTCTCCTATGCAGTACCGAGGGCCGTGCTCAAAGGGTCGACCGCTTCCCGGTCCCGGAGGAGGCCTGGCGTCTGGCCCTGGCCGCGGGACCCGATGGAGACATGTGGTTTTCGAAGGGCAGTGCCCTCGGTCGCATTGACGCGAGCGGGACGATCACCGACCTGCCCCTGGGCAATTGGGCCGGTGACATTACGTTCGCTTCCGATGGGAGCCTTTGGTATTGCGGAGGCGTCGGTGGAGGGCCATCGGGTGCAATCGTCGAGGCATGGATCGGTCGAGTGTCACCCTCCGGCGTGCCGACCGAGTTTTCGGTACCGGACGCGGGTTTTGTCACGGCAGGTCCCGACGGGAACATTTGGTTCAGCGAAGTATCGAGTTCGCGGATTGGCCGGATAACGCCCTCCGGCACGTTGACCGAGTTCGACCTGCCCACGCCGGGCAGGGCTACCGCCATCACCACCGGCCCGGATGGAAACCTCTGGTTCACCAGGCCGAGCGCGAACAGGATCGGGCGGATCACGCTCTCGGGACACATCACGGAGTTTCGGGTTGCCGGCGGGGGTCAGCCCTACGACATTGCCGCTGGTCCCGACGGCAATCTCTGGTTCGTGGAGCACGGTGTTCGTCGGATCGGACGGATCAGCCCGGCGGGCGAGATCACCGAGTTCCCGACCTCCAGCGCCGCCTTCGCGATTGTCGCCGGTGCGGACGGAAACCTTTGGGCGGCAGGGCACGGGACGCTGAGCCGCATCACTCCGGGCGGTTCGATTACCCAGTTCGCGATACCCACCGCGGGATACTCCGGGTGGATTCCGGAGCACCCCTCGTCGATTGCGGCCGCCCCGGACGGATCGATCTGGATTGCGGACTACGACAACGGCCAGATCGTGCGGTTCGCGCTGGAGGCGACCTCCTGCATCGCTGACGGCACGACTCTCTGCCTCAACGACGGCCGCTTCCGCGTCGCGGCCGACTGGACGAGCCGCGACGGCTCCGCTGGCCAGGCCGGAGGAGTCGGGCTCACCTCGAACTCGGGCTACTTCTGGTTCTTCGAGCCCGCGAACGTCGAGCTCGTGGTGAAAGTGCTCGACGGATGCTCGGTCGGCGGAACCTACTGGTTTTTCGCCGCCGGACTTACCAACGTCGAAGTCACGATGACCGTGACCGACACCTATTCGGGAATTTCCAGGACCTACACGAACCCGGCGGGAACACCGTTCGTCCCAATCCAGGACACCGGTACGTTTCCGTGCCCATGAATACAAACGCAAAACAAGGAGGAACCGCCATGACTCGACGACTCGTCAACGCGTTGTTTGCACTCTTGGTTCTGGGATCAACTCCTCTTCTCGCCGAGATCGTCGTGACGACGACGGCCGAGCTCGAAGCCGCGCTCACACCCGCGAACGCGGGAAAACGGATTCTCGTCCGCGCCGGAGAGTATGTGGTCAGCCAGGCGCTGACCGTGCCGGACGACGCCGCTCTCGTTGGCGAGGGCGAAATGAACTTCGACGGCTCGGGCCTTCCGACCGGATTCGAACCGGCCGGCAGAACGGTCATCCGGAGCACCGCCGCGCTCGTCGGTGATGTGCTGACCCTCGGGGACGGCTCGTCGCTGCGGGGCCTCGTCATCGAAGACGTCGAGGGCCGGACCGGCGGAAACCTCGTCGCTGCTTACTCGAGAGCCGCGGGCGACTTCATCTCTGCGGCGGTCACCGAATGCGAAATCATCAATCCGAATCCGGCGGGCATCGTGCCCGCAGGGCCCACCGGGGCGGGCCTGGTGGCTCTGACGCGCAACTTGAACTTCGGAGCGGATCCTCCGGCCCATGAGGGCGCCGTCGTTCGCGTGGAGATGAGGCGTTCGATCGTCCGTTGTCCCGGTGGCGGGACCGGAGTCTTCGCCATCAACTTTGCGGCGCACGGCGAGATCGGACTCGTCCTCCAGCGCAATCTCATCGGGGGCCAGCTGATCCTGAACGGCGGAGTCAGCCGGCCGGATGCCGTCACGGGAGCCAGCATCCGCGTCGAATCCCAGCGAAATTCTATGAGGATCAGAGTGGTTTCCCCGACACCCTCGGCTGGAACCTTCTCGGGGGTTCAGGGTCTCCTGCCTTTCCGTCGGAGGCCTCGACTTCGAATCGGCTCGAGATGTCCTCGCACGACGACACGGTTCGAGGATTCGACGTCGGCGTTGCCGCTACCGCGGGCCAACGGTTCCTTCCGACGCGGCGCCGAGCTCCTCGAACCGCCTCGAGCTGAATCTTCATGGCTTGCAGGTGCAGTCGGCGGTCGCGGACCTGATGCTCTTCGGAGCCCGCTCATTCGTCGACGGCGTTTCGCCCGGTGATGACAACACGCTGCGCGTGAACCTGAAGAAGGCGACCGGCAGCGGCCCGCGGGCCAACGTGTACGCCGACAACTCCGGGACTCCCGGTGTCGGAAACCAACTCGAGATCGTCGGCACCGAGAAGTCTTTCGTCAAGAGCAACGACGCATTCGATCCGATTCCTCCGGCCGAGTTCTTCGGGAAGTAGCGATGAACGCGACGAACACAACGTCACCTGTGGGCTGCCAGCGAGAGGGAGGCAACATGATCCGGAATGCGCTTCGATGCATCGCGGTGGTCGGTGTCCTGGCGGCGACCAGGATTCTGGGTGCGGATCCGAACACCTGGACGGGAGGCCGAGCGATCGGGGTTCCCGACTGGGAGGCGAAGCGATCGTATCTGCTCATCCTGGCGATCCTTACGCCGTGTACGCGGCGTTCGGTAACACGCTCTATCGCAGCGGCGACGGTGGCAGGACCTGGAGCTGGCTCCGGTCGTTCAAAGACGTCCGGACGCTGCTCGTTCACCCCGCGTCGCCGTCGACGATCTACGTCGGCGGCGCGGACGAGGATTACTTCTAAGGACTCTTCCGGAGCACCGATGCCGGTAAGACCTGGACAAGAACCGCCCTCGACTCGGGCACCTCCTCGCTCGCCGGAAGCCCGACCGATGCGTCCACCGTATACGTCGGGGGCTGGGACAGGATCCTTAAGACGACGGACGCGGGTGCCACGTGGTTTTCGGCGCAGTACACAGGCGCGATCGCCAGCCTCGTGATCGATCCGCGCGACCCGACGATTTCTTACGCCGCCGCGGAGGGCTACGAGTACTGGGGCGACTACCCCGGTTCGCTGGGCAAGACGACCAACAGTGGGGTGAGCTGGCAGAAAACGAGCCCGGAGCCTTTTGAGAGTGTTCTTGCCGTGGCCGTTGATCCCGTCGCGATCTCGACCGTCTACATCGCCACCGGCGAATACATGGCGGGGTGGGGCGGGTGGGGCGCGGGGTCCGGCACGGCTCCGGAAGTGTTGCGCTCGGACGACGGCGGGGCGACGTGGACGTCCGCCAACATGGGCCTTCCCTCCGACGGCGTCCGTAGCCTGGCCGTCGATCCCCATGTCTCGGGAACGCTCTACGCCGGAACCGAAACGGGCGTCTATCGGAGCCGCGACAGCGGCCGGAGCTGGACTCCTTTCAGCCAGGTTTGGCGGGGGAGTCGATCAAGTCGCTGGCGATCGCCGACGAGGGGCGTCGTCTGCACGTGGGGACATCGAACGGCGTTTACGACCTGGAAATCACCCGCGGGCCCATGGACGTGGCCGCGGGACCAGCCGGCGAAAGCCGCGTGCTCGTGTGGGACGCGGATCATCTCGCCGTCGGCACGCTCGACGGAGCGGGACACTGGACGAGCGCGCCTCCGGGCAGCGTCTCTGCGACCTGGACGGCCATCGCGATCGCAACCAACGGGGGCGGGCTAACACACATCCTCTGGCAGAACGGCGACGGCCACACCGCGCTCGAGAACGTCGGAGCCTCCGGCAGGCAATCGGTCGCCGTGTTCGAAAAGCGTTCGGGATGGATCGCGAGCGATCTGACGGCGAGGTCCGACGGGACAACCGACGTTCTCTGGTCGGGCGCCGACGGACGGATGTCGATCGCGAGCATCGGTCCGGACGGCAAGTCGACGGAAGGTCCCACGTATGGACCGGCGGCGGGCTGGTCCGCCGTCGCGATTGCGAATGGCGCCGGCAGCGACACGTGGGTGCTCTGGCGCTCGACCGATAGGCGATCGGCCCTCTCGGTTCATCGCGAAGGCGCGATGGTGTCGTCGTACAAGTACTTCGCGCAGTCGAACTGGGCCGTCGAGGACGTGGCTGTGGCGACGGACGGACACCCGCGCATCCTCCGGACCAATCCTGCCGGCCTCGCGTCCGTGGCGACGATCGGTGCCGATGGACGGATGGTGGCGGACCAGCGCTACACCGTTCCGGGATTCACTCCGCGGCGGATCGCCGCGGGTGCGGACGGCCAGACTCGCCTTCTCTTCAGCAGCAGCGACGGCCAGGGCGAGCTCCTGAGGCTGAACCCCGACAACACGCTCCGCGAAAAGCACTCGCTGCCAGTGTCGGAGTGAGGCCGAATTCCCCGCGAGAGAGGAGCCGCATGCGTCGGTGCGTGCGGCTCCCGCTACTTCCAGTCCCCGTTGAGCTGGAACGCGGCCCAGTCCCTGGGCCGCGAGAACTCGGCGGAGCGGATGAGGTCGATCTGGGCGAGGCGGAGGGCCTCGTCCTTCGTCCGGCCCGACTTCAGGTACGTATAGAACCGTTTCATCAGCTGCGGCCGTGGACTTGTCCTCCACCTTCCACAATGACGCGAGAACCGATCGCGCGCCGGCGAACTGAAACGCGCGGGTCAGACCAATCAATCCCTCGCCGCCCATTTCCTTGCCGAGGCCCGACTCGCAGGCGGACAGAGTCACGAGATCGGCGTCGATGCGCACCTTCTCGAAGATCTCCCAGGCCTGCAGCAACCCGTTGTCCTGTCCCTCCTTGGGCTGGTCGGGGATCGTGAACACGAGCGCCGAGTCGAGCGGGAAACGAGGATTGACGTACGCGTGGCAAGCGTAGTGGATGAGGGGCACGTCCCTGCCGATGGCCGTTGCTCTCTCTTCCGTAGCGTCGGCGCCGAGGTAAATGGAGGCGCGCGGCGAATAGAGAGAGCCGATCTCGTTGACCTCCGCCCGGCTTTCCGGAAGCGGCACGAACCGCAGGCCGCCGCGCGCGGCGTCGCGAAGTTGCGCGTCGGCGATCTGGTCGAGCTCATCCATGGACGTATCGATCTCGGCGTCCTCGTCGGGCTCCCCGCGCACGGCGACAACGGCGCGCTCTCGCAGGGCGGGATACCGCGGGTCGCCGAATGCGGCGATGGCGAGCGGGAGGTCTGGCTGCGAGCTCTTCCGGCCCCGCTTCAGCTCCGAATAGACCGTGGCGGAGACGGCGGCGTAGAGCGGCTTCCACTCGACGAGGTACTGGGGATTCCCACGGGCCGGCGCCCGCGACAGCGCCGCCCAGGGAAGCTTGTGCAGCGGGCCGTCGGGAAGGATGAGAATTCGGTCGTTGCGGGCGATGAGCGCCTCGGCGGGCTTGAGCAACGCGTCATAGAGCGACCGGCTGCGGCCGGACAGGTCCGGGCTCGGCGCCCCCCGGAGAATCAGGCGTCGAAACGCATCGACGGATTCGCGGAGCGCCTTCTCGCCGACCGGCAACGCATACACCGAGAGGCCAGGCGCGCCCCGCGGGCCGGTGGATTCCAGTGCGAAGAGGTAGGTCCTGTCTCGGCCGACGGAATAGGAAAGCAGGAGCGTTCCCGGGTCGAGGGCGGCCTTCGCGGCGGCCACGTCGCCGGCCTGCGGGTATCGGAGCGCGCCGTAGCGCGGCGAGGCTTTCCCGATCGCCCCGGCGATCTCCGTCTGCTTTCGGCGCAGGTCGCTCAGCCGTCCCAGGACCTCGTCGATCTCCTTCGACTGCGTCGCGGGTTTGAGCTCGCCGAGCTCCCGCTGCGTCCGATCGTATTCGGCGTTGGTGGATCGCCGTTCGCGCTCCAGGTTCGCGGGAACCTCTCCCGGAGCCCCGAGGTCCCGTTGGGCGAGCGTTCGCAGGAAGCTTCCCGCGCGATACCGTTCGAGAATGAGAAAAGCGTCCTCTTCGCGCCCGAGCTCCATGAGAAGGCGCAGATAGTCCCGGTAGTAGTCCGCAAACTCGGCCGCGAACAGGGAGCGCGCCTCCTCGGTGCCACCCAGCCGGGTCTGCTGGGCTTCGAGGTCCTCGATCGCGCGACGCAGCTCCGCTTCGGCCTCGCTCAGGCGCCGGGTCTTCCAGAGGAGCATTCCGAGGTTGTGGCTCGACTCTGCGGTCTTGCTGCTGGCGGGCGAATGCGTGCGCCGCAGGGCGAGGGCTCGGCGCAACTGGGCTTCGGCTTCGGCGGTTTCGCCGAGCTCGGCGAGGACCTGCCCGAGGTCGTCGTACAGGGTAGCCGCCTGCATACCGTCGGGGTCCAGCGGACCCAGGGCGGCCGCCGCCTCCCTCAGCAGCGCGAGCGCTTTCGGCAGGTCACCGCGGCCATAGGCGGTCTGGGCGAGCTCCATCGAGTACCCGGCCTCGTAGCCGGAGTTGGGGCGCCGGTCTCTTGCTCAGAAGCTTCTGGGCCCGGATGAACAGCTCCTCGGCTTCCGCGTAGTTACCGCGGCGCAGCTCGACGTTTCCCAGCTCCGCGAGATTCCAGCCGATGCCATCGCTGCCGGCAGACTTCTCCCGGAGGGCGAGGGCACGAAGATGCAGCTGCTTCGCGCGCTCGAAGTCCCCCCGCCGAAGCGCGATTTCGCCCAGGTTCACGAGAGATCCGGAGGCGAGATCGAGTCCGACCTCTCCGGGGTACCGGCTCGAAAGGGCGAGTGACTGCTCGCAGTGTTGCTCGGCTGCGGCGAGATCGCCGCGTTCGATCTCCATCGCACAAACATTGTTGATGGCATACGCGACCCTGGACCCCGTCTCATCGATCCGGCGATGAATCGCCAGGAGCCTGTCGTTGAAGTTCCACGGCGGTCCGCAAATCGCCTCGGAAGAAGGTGCTGAACGCGATGTCCGCGAGGCTCGTGGCCTCGACGGCGCTGCCGGGAGCGAGCGTCTCCCGAATGCGCAGCGCTCGCGTTTGTGCGGCCTCGTAGGCCGCGCCGCGTGGCTCGGTGACCTTGATCAGGTCCTCCAGACAGTACGCGACGGCGAGGCTATCGGGGGCGCTCTGCTCGCGGATCGCGATCGCCCGTCGGAGTGCGGCCTCTCCCTCGGCGAATCGTCTCGCAGCCGCCAGGGTCTCCCCCTGGTATCCCCAGAGCTGGGACTCGACGTCGGCGCGATCCGCGGCGCGCGCCTGAGCAATGGCGATGTCAAACGACTCGACCGCCGCATCGATGCGATCGCCCGCGGCCTGCTTCCTGGCCGTGCGCAGCCAGATCCAGGCGGCGCCGAGATGGTCGCCCGACAGCGGCGAGCTCGACCGCGAGTGTGCGCCACGTCCCGTAACCCTTCTCGATCTCGCCGGCTTCGATCAGGCGTCCGGCCGCTTCGTAGGTCTTCAGGCGACTGTCCGAGAAGCGAGGGCCGCGTTTCGACCACCCACGAAGTACGGCAGGGAAGCGTTGCGGTCGCGAGCTTTCCGCGGCGCCGGTACTCGAGCGAGATCGTTCTCGCGCGCGGAGACTGATCGATCTGCGTTTCCAGGACGTCGAACGGCGTCCGGAAGAGTCCCGCTCGCTCCGGCCGGATTCGCCGGCGGATTGGGTTTTCGTTTCCACGACACGAGCACGTCGCCCGGCTGGAGGCCTGCCCTCTCCGCCTCTTCACCCGGAGCGACGTTCTCGACGACGATGCCGGCGGGGTCTCGGAGTGGCCTCGAGGGCGGTCGCGCGCGAGGAGCAGGCAGAGCCCGGCGACCCGAGTGCGCATCGTCGCGGTCGACGGGGAGGGAAATCGGTTCGCTCGATGCGACGACTCGTCGCATCGAGTCGAGCGCGTGGACCTCGAATTCCAGGGACTTGCGCCGGTTCTGGAGACGGGAGGACGGCGGGTCCGATACTCAGCCGGGGCTCGTCCGATTCCGCGCTCCACACGCGCGTGCCATCCGAGGCGAAGACCTGCACCTCGTAGGCGGCGGCGCCGGGATGGGAGGTCAGGCCACTCAGTTCGAGGCTCCTCCGTTCCGGTTTTGACTTCGAGGACGAGCACTCCGGCGCGCGGATCCGCGAAGGCGGCTGGCCGGGTTGCTCGATGCTTCGCCGCGAGACCTGCCAGACACCGACCGCGACGAAGGCGATCGCGGCGGCGGCAGCCAGGGGGAGCCACATCCGGCGTGTCGAAGCCGAATCGATGGATGCGGAGGCAGACGCGGCGACTGCCGGCCTGCCGTAGAGCTCCCGCAGCGCGGCGCCCGTCGTGACGTCTTCGCGGCACTTCTCGCAGCCGAGATAGTGCATCTCGAAGGCTTCCGCCTCTTTCGCGGTCAGCTTGCCGGCCAGATAGAGGGGAGCCAGGTCCCGCTGGCCCTCGGTGGTGCCGGGACACTCCATTCGATTCTTCACGTCACTCATCCAGTGCCCCCTGGGGGCCGCGTGTGACGCCCAGGGCTTCTGCCAGGCGCCGAATGACCCGATGGCGTCGGGCACGCACCGCGTCTGCGCTGACGCCGAGCTCCCGCCCGATGGTCTCGGAGTCGAGCTCGTCGCGATAGGTCAGCTCGAGCAGCCGACGCTGATCGGGCTCGAGGCCGTCGAGGGCTTTCCGGAGCTCTGCGGCGCGTTCGGCCGAAACGAGTTTGCCGAGGGGGCCGCCCTCGTCGGACGGATTCCCCGCATCGAAGCGCGCGAACGCCCGTCTTTCGCGTTCGGCGGACCGAAACCGGCGAAGGCACAAGTGCGTCGCGGTCTGGAAGAGGTACCCGGGAAGAGCCTCGGGATTCTCGAGGCGCCCTGCCTGCAGCGCTTCGAACCCGAACGTCAGCGTCTCCTGAGCCACGTCTTCGGCCGCGGTCCAGTCCCGGAGACGGCGCGCCGCGAAGATCCTCAGAGGCTCCCGGAACTCCTCCAGCCTGTCGGCCACAAGGTCGGGAATTTCGGGAGTACTCGCGTCACGCGAGTCCTTCATTGGGCACAGATCCTACAGCAACGGAGGTGGACGTGTTCACAAGCAAGACGGCTCCAAAGGGTCTTTTTCAGATCGGAATACTGGCGCTTACAGCCTTCGTCTGTTGCGCCGCGGGCCTCGCCGAGATCGTCGTCACGACGACGGCCGAGCTCGAGGCGGCTCTCACGCCCGCCAATGCGGGAGCACAGATTCTCGTAACGGCCGGCACGTACGACCTCGGCCAGGCGCTGACCGTACCGGATGGCGTGACTCTCGTCGGCGAAGGCGAAATGCAGTTCGACGAATCCGGACTTCCCACGGGGTTCGCGCCGTCGGGCCGGACGCTCCTCCGCAGCACGCTCGCACTCGCGGGCGACATGCTGACCCTCGGCGATGGAGCAACGCTGCGAGGCCTCGCCATCGAGGACGTCCTCGGTCGGCAAGGAAACCCGGTCGTCGTGTCGTCGAGAGCCCCAGGCGACTTCGTCTCCGCGGAGATCCTCGAGTGCGAAATCATCAACCCGAATCCGGCGGCGATCGTGCCGGCCGGGGGCATCGGCCGAGCGCTCGTGGCCGTCACGCGCAACCCGAACCTGGGTCTGGATCCGCCGCCGCATGAGGGCGCCGTCATTTGGGTCCGGATGACGCAGTCGATCCTTCGCTCGCCGGGAGCGGGATACGGGGTGTTCGCGATCAACTTTGCATCTCACACCGAGATCCACCTTGACCTCGAGCACAGTGTCATTGGCGGCGGAGTGAACGCGAGCGGCGGCGTCAGCCGACCCGACGCCGTGACCGGAGCCAGCGTGAGCATCCAGTCCAGGGGGAACCTCTATCGGTCCGACAGTGTCGTTCCGACGACGAACGGCTGGAGTCTGATCGGTGGAACAACTGCCCCCATCCCCGGCCTCGTTTCGGGAGCCTCGACTTTCAACTCGCTTCGGATTCACTCCAACGATGATGCCATCGACGCTTTCGCGAGGGGCATATCCGCAACCGGGGGAGTGCGGACAGGCGCACTTCCCGAGCCGAGTTCCTCGAATCGCATCGATCTGAACCTCCACGGCCTGCGTCTGCAGACGGCGACGGCGGACCTGGTGCTGTTCGGGGCTCAGTCGCTCGTCGGCGGCGTTTCGCCGGGCGACGGGAACACTTTGCGCGTGCTCGTCAGGAAGTCGACCGGCAGCGGCCCGCGGGCAAACGCGTACGCGGACAGCTTCATGGACCTCGGCGTTGGAAACCGCCTCGAGGTCGTCGGCAATGCGAATGCATTCGTTCAGACGAACGACGGCTTCGACCCGATCCCCCCGGCGGAGTTCTTTACGGCGGAGCGATGAGGGCGCGCGTCACGCGATCCTGACCCAGACCTTCCATTGCGCTCTACGGAGGAAGCAGATGACTACGGAAAGCCTTCGTCGCCTCGCGATCCTCGCCGTTCTCTTGATGGTCTCCGCTGTGCTGGGCGCTGGCGTGAACACGTGGACCGGCGGCCGCCCGGCCGAGACCGTCGCCGGGGCCCGAAGTCTCGTGGCCGCCCATCCGGACGACCCCGACGTCGTCTACGGAGCCTTCGGGGTCGACGGCTTTCGCAGTGGCCTCTATCGCAGCGGCGACGGCGGGCGATCCTGGAGCCGCTTACGGTCGTTCGAAGAAATTACAGCTCTTCTCGTCCATCCCGCTTCGCCGTCGACGATCTACATCGGAGCGACTGAATTCGTCGCCGAGGAGTACCACTCTGGCGTCTATAAGAGCGAGGACGCCGGTGCGACGTGGAGCCGTGTTCGGGATAGCCGGGTGACGGTCCTTGCGGGAAGCCCGACCGATGCGTCCGTTGCCTTGGCAGGCGCGGGCCAAGGGATCTACAAGACCACGGACGCCGGCGTGACGTGGTCAGTGGTCGGGGTCGATTCTGTGTCCCATGAGATGGCCAGCCTCGTATTCGATCCGCGGGAGCCCAGGACGGCTTACGCCGGCGTCGAGGGTTACGAGTACTGGGGTGTCTACCCCGGCGGTCTGTTCAAGACGACCGATGGCGGGAGCAGCTGGCGGAAAATGGCGCCCGAGGCCGACGGCATTTCCGCCGTCGCTGTCGACTCCGCCGCAAATGGAACCCTCTTCGTCGCAACCGGTCTCTCCTGGTGGGGCGATGAGTACGAGGTACCGTCGAGCCTCCTCCGCTCGGAAGACGGCGGCGAGACGTGGACCGCGGCCGAGGAGGGTCTCTCCGGACTCACCGTCCGAAGCCTGGCGGCGGATCCGCACGTCTCGGGAACTCTCTATGCCGGCACCTCGGCGGGCGTCTTCCGGACGCGCGACGGCGGCCGCAGCTGGACTCCGTTCGGCCAGAAGCTCGGCGGCGTCCCGATCCGGGCTCTCTCGATCGACGGCGGGGGTCGCCGGCTTCTCGCAGGCACGTCGAACGGCGTTTACGAACTCGAGATCGCGCGCGGCCCGTTGGATGTGGCCGCCGGACCCGCGGGGGGAAGCCGCCTGCTCGTTTGGGATGGAGAGCGCCACTCGATCGGAACGCTTGATGCGTCCGGCGGCTGGACGAGCGGTTCTCCGGGACAGGCTTCGGCGACCTGGACGGCCGTGGCTCTCGCGGAGGGCGGCGGCGGACGCACGCATGTTCTGTGGCAGAGCGGCGATGGCCGCTCGGCGCTCGAGATCGTCGGGCCGTCCGGCAGGCAGTCGGCGACTGTGTTCGAAAAACGCCCAGGTTGGATCGCGAGCGATCTATCGGTGCGGTCCGACGGAACGACCAACGTCCTGTGGTCTGGCGCCGACGGACGGATGTCGATCGCGAGCGTGGACACCCACGGCGGCACGACCGGAGGTCCCGAGTACGGACCAGCGCCGGGCTGGTCCGCCGTCGCGATCGCGGATGGTTCCGGCGGCGACACGTGGGTGCTCTGGCGCTCGACCGATGGGCGATCGGCCCTCTCGGTTCATCGCGACGGCGCGATGGTGACTTCGTACAAGTATTTCGCGCAGTCCGGGTTGGGCCGCCGAGGACGTGGCCGTGGCGCACGGACGGTCGCCCGCGGCTCCTGCGGACCAGTCCCGGGGGGCTGGCGTCCGTGGCGACGATCGATGCCGATGGACGGATGACGGCGGACCAGCGCTACAGCGTTCCGGGATTCACTCCGCGGCGGATCGCCGCGGGTGCGGACGGCCAGACTCGCCTGCTCTTCAGCAGCGGCGACGGCCCCAGGGCGAGCTGCTGCGGCTGAACCCCGACAACACGCTCCACGACCGCCACGTCTTGTCCGCGCCGGAGTGATGACAGAATTCGATGCGTACGGAGGCTGACGTGGCGCGGCTTCCCTTCGCAACGCCGTGATCCTGGCTGGGTTCGCGCTGGCGCTCTGCGCGCGCCTCGCCCGGGCCCAGGACCCCGGTCCCGGGTTCGTGCTCCAGGGTGAGGGCGGCCTGGTGACGGTGCTCGTGCTCGATCCGTCGTCGCCGTCCACGGTCTTCGCGTCCACGGCGCGCGGGATCTACCGCTCGGCGGATTCGGGAGCGCACTGGGAGCCGCGCAATCGGGGCCTCGAAGACCACTCCGTTCTGGCTCTGGCCGTGGATCCGGCGTCGCACGGCACGCTCTACGCAACGACGGACACGGGAGGTGTGTACAAGAGCCCGGACGGAGGCAATCGCTGGACTTCGGCGAACCAGGGGCTGGCCTCGCGTTACGTCGGCGTTGTCGCTGCGCAGGGCCGCGCGCTCTACGCGGGAACGGAAGGCGGCCGGATCTTCCGGAGCGTGGACGCGGCCGCGACGTGGGCGGAGCTGACATCGCCCACGACGCGAGTCGCCGTGACGGCGATCGCCGTCGATCCCTCCGAGGCGGTCATTTACGCCGGCACCAACGGCGAGGGTGTCTTCCGGAGCTCGGACGGCGGGTCGACCTGGGTCCACGCGGCGACCCCGCTCAGCCGGGGGACGGTCTGGGACCTGGTCATCGATCCGACGAGGTCCTCGACGCTGTACGCGGCGACGTACGACGGGCTCTTTCGCAGCGACGATGCGGGCGCGACGTGGACGGGGCTGCACAAGAGCTTGAAGAGCGGGAACGTGCTCGCCCTCGCGATCGATCCGGCGGACCCGAAGACGCTCTATGCCGGAACGGCCATCGGGATCTGCAAGTCTCTGGACGCCGGAAGCTCCTGGGCGACGCTGAACACCGGTCTCTTCGTCAGCGCGATCTCTCTGGATCCGAGCGCGCCTTCGGTCCTCTACGCCGGCACGCACCTGGGCGTTTTGAAGAGCGTCGACGCGGGAGCGACCTGGTCTCCTCTGCGCCTCGCCCCGGATTCGGTCCCCTCGGACGGAGACCCCATGCCTCCTGAGAGGCTGCCGCAGGCGTCGGTGCGCGCGGCTTCCGCTACTTCCAGTCCCCGTTGAGCTGGAACGCGGCCCAGTCCCGGGGCTGCGAGAAGTCGGCGGAGCGGATCAGATCGATCTGGGCGAGGCGCAGCGCCTCGTCCTTCGGACGTCCGGCCTTCACGTATCCGTAGAACCGCTTCATCAGCTCGGCCGTCGACTTGTCCTCGACTTTCCAGAGAGAGGCCAGGACCGATCGCGCGCCGGCGAACTGAAACGCGCGGGTCAGCCCGATCAACCCCTCGCCGCCCATTTCCCGGCCCAGCCCGGACTCGCACGCCGAAAGCGTCACGAGATCCGCGTCGATGCGCACCTTCTCGAAGATCTCCCACGCCTGGAGCAGTCCGTTGTCCTGGCCTTCCCGGGGCTTGTCCGGGATCGTGAACGCCAGGGCGGAGTCGAGCGGGAACCGCTCGTTCACGACGGCATGGCAGGCGTAGTGGATCAGGGGCACGTCCTTGCCGATCGCCTTGGCCCGCTCTTCGGTCGCGTCGAGGCCGAGATAAGCCTCGGACTTCGGCGCGAAGAGAGCCGCGATCTCGCGGACTTCCCGGCGGGTTTCCGGAAGCGGTTCGAAACGGAGCCCGCCCCGCGCGGAGGGCCGCGGCGAAGCCTCGCCCTCGAGGATGACGTCTCCGGACATGTCGATCCACGTTTCTGCGGCGGCGGCGTCGAGTCGCGCGGCGACTTTCTTCTCGGGGAGCTTCGGATACTTCGGGTCTCCGAACGCCACGACCGTGACCGCCGTTTCCCGGGGTCGTTGGGGCCGGCTCTTTCTCCGCTCGGCGTAGACGGTGGCCGAGATCGCGGTGTGGATGGGCTTCCACTCGACGAGAAAGCGGGGCCGCTCCTTCGCCGCGCCGAGGGCGAGAGCGGCCCACGGCAACGTGTGCAGCGGACCGTCGGGGAGAATCAGAAGACGCTCGTAGCCGGCGATCAGAGAGTCGGCCGGCCGCAGGAGCTTTTCGTAGAGCTCCCCCGAGCGGGCGGACAGCCGGCGTGCGGCATCCGCTCCCGCAGGAGCGCGAAAGCCGAGAAGGTTGCGCTGCGCCGCGACGGCCTCACGGAGGGATCGGTCGTTGGCGGGAAGAGCGTAGACCGTCAGCCCGGCCCCCTTCGCTCCCGCCGGCTCCACCGCGAAAAGAAACGAGCGCTCCTTGCCGACCGAGTAGGCGAGAAGAAGCGTACCCGGGTCGAGGGCCGCGCGCGTGCCATCGAGGCTGAGCGGCTGCGGATAGCGGAGCGACGCCCACTGCGGCGACGCCTTCTTGATCTTCTCGAGGGTCTCCGCGCGCCGATCGCGGAGAGCCGCGCGCCGTTCCAACAGCTCCTGTCTGCGCTTGTGCTGTTTCGAATCGAGGTCTCGGAGCTCCCGGAGCGTCTGGTCGTATTCGGCGTCCTCGCGATCCCGCGTCTCCTCGAGCCCGGGGGGAAGGCCGGAGGGAAGCGACAGGTCGCGCTCCGCGATCATCGTGAGGAGCAGCCTCGCGTGCGAGCGTTCCAGAACCGCGAAAGCCTCGGCTTGTCGCCGGCGATCGACGAGAGCCTCGATGAGGTCGCGGTAGTAGTCGGCATAGACGGCCGAGAACACTTCCCGGGCCTCCATCGGTCCGCCGATCCGGCCCTTCTGAGAGTCCAGCGCGTCGACCGCGCGGCCGAACATCTCCGCCGCCTGGTCGGCGCGGCCCTCCCTCCGATCGAGCACCCCGAGAGAGTGCAGCGCGCGCGCCTCGAGCTCGCTTCCCGGAACCGTGCGGGAAGCGACTCGCAGAATCTGGTCATAGGCCTGCCTCGCTTCGGCGTTTCGGCCGCTCGCGCGAAGAATGTCGGCGAGAACCTCCCGATCCTCGGCGAGATGAAGACTCTCGGGCTCGTGGCTCTCCCGGATCGCGAGCGCCCGGCGAGCGAGGCGTTCGGCTTCGGCGAGATCGCCGCGGTCGCGAGCAACGGCCGCCAGACTGATCAGCGTGTTCGCGACCGCCGCGTCGCGAGCGCTGCCCGGGGGAAGCCGGTCGTACATCCCGAGCGCTCGCCGGAAGAGCACTTCGGCGGCCGCGTAGTTGCCGAGCAGTCGGGCGTCCTCCCCGAGGTTGTGGATCATGGCGTCGACGGTCTGAGGGGCGCGCTTTTCCCCGATCACGAGCGCTTCGCGATGGAAGCGTTCGGCGGCGGCGAGATCCTTGCGAGTCCCCGCGACGTTGCCGAGCGAGTTCAGGCTCGATTCGACGGCCGCGCTTCCGGGAGCCAGGGTTTTCCGAATGGCGAGCGCGCGGCGATGCAGGTCTTCGGCCGAGGCGAGGTCCCCGCGTCTCCAGGCGACGTTGCCGAGGCGATAGAGGCTCGTCGCGAAATCGAGCCCGTCGGGCTCGTTGCGCCTGCAGATTGCCAGCGCGCGTTCGTGGAGGCGCTGAGCGGCGACCACGTCGCCCCTTTGAAAGTAGAGCGCTCCCAGATCATTGAGTGCGCGCGCCGCTTCCGGGCTGTCGGGCGCGAGGCTTTCCCAGAGAGTCAACGACCGGCTGCAGAGCTCTTCGGCCAACTCCCTTTCCGCCGCGACCCGTCCGAGAGCGTTCAGGCTCGCGGCCACGGCCACGCTGTCCGGCGCCAGCCGCTGCCGGATCGCGAGAGCGCGCGCGTACAGATCGCGAGCCTGGGTCAGGTTCTCGACCGACTCCTCGACCTCTCCCAGTCTCTCGATCAGAAACGCGACGACGAGGCCCTCGGGCGCCGCGGCCGTGGCGACGTCGAGGCCTTCTCGATACTGGGCCTCCGCGCGTGCGGGCAGGCCGATCCGCAGAAGCGCGTCCGCATAGGAAGCGCGAAGGCTCGCGCGCGTCCACCAGTCGGCGTTCGGCGCCTTGCGGATCGCGGCTTCCCACGCGTCTCCGGCGTTCCGCTGGTTTCCGGCGCGGAAAGAGACTTCGGCGATTCGGGATTCCCACCAGGCTCCATCCGCCATTCGTCCGTTCGGCAGCCGCTCGGCCGTGCTCCGCCAGACGGCGATTCCCTGCGGCACTCGACCTTCGCGAATCTCGCGTTCTCCCCGGACGTAAGCCGCCAGAGGCTGGTCGGGAAGCCGAGGCCGCGTCTTCAGTCCCCAGGCCCGTGGCGGAACCTCGAACCGCATCGCGCGACCCTCGCGGAGCCCGGCGAGAAGAACGATTCCCCGAGGGCCCTGCTCGATTTCGACGCGCGAGAGGTCGAAGGGAGATCCCAGCTCGCCTCGGGACGCATTCGCCGGCGTCGCCGCGATGGCCGGACCCTGCCAGGACAGCAGGACGTCGCCCCGCCGGATGCCGGTGAGCGCAGCGGCTCCGCCGGTCTCGACGCGTTCGACGACGATGCCGGCTCCGGCCGCGGCCGTGTCCCGCGCCGCCGGTGGGAAGGGAGCGTGGACGACGACCGCCGCGAGGCAGCACGAAAACGCGATCGTGCGGCTGTTCGTCACTGGCTCCTCCGCATCATAGTCCCGCGGCCGCGCAGATGCCGCCCCGCACATAGTTCCCGCTCGGCGACACTCGTTACAACGCTGAAAAACAAGGATTTCCTTGCGTACCCTGATCCGCGGGTGGATGTAAGCTGCTTCGGGAAAAGGCGATGTCAGGGATGCACCGTCCCATGGCGAAGCTCGCGATCGTGATGTCGCTGCTGGTCAGCCTGCGCCTTTCCGCAACCTCCGCGGCGGCGCAATCACTCCCCGATCTGTTCCAGCAGATGAAATCCGAAGTGAACGCGCGTTCCTGGGAAGCGGCATTGCGCACGCTCGGAACGCTGCAAACGGAAGCGGCGAAACCCGGCAACGAAGCCACACGCGAGAAGCTCGAAGGGCCGATCGTTTTCTACCGCGGTCTCTGCGAGGCGAATCTGGGGCAGACGGACGAAGCGGTCGAGAGCTTCACGACGTTCCTGAAGTTGCAACCGAACGCCACGATCGATTCGACCGTGCATTCCAGGCAGGCCGTGGCTGCGTTCGACCGGGCGCGCAAAGAGGCCGCGGATCGGCCTCCGTCGTTGGTGGAAGCGTACGCGGCGTTCGCGCTGCCGGGGGACGCGATCGAAATCGATCCGGCCGACAAGTTCTGGTCGGATGGCCCGGTGCGGTGGATCCTCTCGGATGCAGAAAAGAAGGAATGGGCCAGCCTGTCGGACGCCAACCTGCGGGTCGCGTTCGTGGAGCGCTTCTGGGCCGCGCGCGCCGCGCTTCCCGGCGCGGCTGGCCGCAGCTATCGTCAGGAATTCGAGCGTCGCGTCTCCTTCGCGGATGCCTATCTCGCGCACGACGCCGAGCAGCGAGGCAGTCTGACCGACCGCGGCATGGTCTTCATTCTGCTGGGCCCGCCCAGGACCGCTTCGCGCCGGCCTCTTCGGAGCGACGATCCGAGCGAGCCTTCGGGAATGTCTCGCGTCGAGACCCAGGAGGCGAAACTCGCGATGAAGGGCTCGGCGCAGGCCCCGTCGTCGGGGACGGGGGGCAAGGTCTCGCTCTGGGCGACTTACCAGGGCCCGGAGCATCGGGCGATCTCCACGGACGACGAATTCCTCGAGGTCTGGCAGTACGGCCTCGAGCAGCTGCCCCGCGACGTTCCCTACCCGCGCGTCGACGTGCACTACGTGACGAAGAGGGGAGCCGGCAAGAACGTGCTGCAGCCGAGCACGGCGAGCCGCCATGCGATCCGCGCGGCGAAAGCACAGGCCGGCCCTCGGGGGCGGGGGCGGGGGCGGTAGAGAAGAGCTCGCGGGCGCCGCCTTGAGCGGCGACGGCGCTGGGGGCTGGGGCGGGGGCCTTGTCGGGCGCGGGTTTTATCGAACCGGAAGAAGCGTCCGCTCGCTCCGCGCCACGACCTGGTGTAGCGCATCCAGCGCGTCGACCCGCGCGAGGAGCTGCACGCCTTCGGGACGCGGCGGAAGATCGTCGATCGCGACAACGACCTGCCGGTCCGCCGTTTCGGTCTCGAGCACCGGGACTCCGTCGGAGCGCACGATCTCGAGCCGGTAGGTCTGCGCGTCGGGATGCGCGGTCCAGGCGAGCACACTCTGGCCGCTCGAGCCGCTCGTGATGGTCAGGGCAACGCCATCCGCGCTCGCGCTGCGATAGACGACCGAATCCGAAACCGGAGCCTGACGCTCCGCGAGCTGGCGTAGGCCGAAGAAGAACATCGCGACCGTCGCGGCCGCCGCGAGAAGGGTGGCGGCGTCCCGGTACGAACCTCGGGATACCTCGGACCGCGGGACCAGGACCGGCCTTCCGAGGGCCGCCCGGATCTCTCCGGCCTCCCGGAGCGCCGCGGCGCAGGATTCGCACCCCAGGTAGTGCGCCTCGAACCGTTCCGCCTCGCTCTCCGTCAGTTTCCCGGCCAGATACAGGGGGGCCAGTTCGACCCCATCCGTTCGCGTACAGTCCTTCTCTCTCATCGCCATTAGGGTTCCCGACCGGTTCCTCGCGTTACACCAAGAAGTCCGGCCAGGCGGGCCAGAGCCCGATGCCGGCGGACCCGTACGTTGCCCTCCGAGATTCCGAGCCTCCCTGCAATCTCCGAGCCGCGGAGGGCGTCGGCATACGTCAGGGTGAGGACCTCGCGATCCTCCGGGTCGAGGCGTTCCAGCGCCTGCCGGACCAGGTCGCGCCGCTCCTCCGAAATCAGGGAGCCCAGGGGGTCATCCGGGCCTTCCGGCGACGTGGCGCCGAAGCGGCGCAGCGCCTTGGACTCCCGGCCCGCCGAGCGGTACCGCCGCTGGCAGACGTGGACGGCGGTCTGGAAAAGAAACGACGGCAGCGATTCGAGCTTCTCGATGCGGCCGGCCTGCAGAGCTTCGATCCCGCGCCGGATCGTCTCCTGGGCGACGTCTTCGGCATCGGCGAAGTTCCGGACGCGGCGGGCGGCAAAGTACAGAAGGCGCTCGCGAAATGACTCGACGTCCTGAGCCGTTCGGCCGGCGGCGCCCTCGGCCGGGGGGGATAGACCTCGGCCTGTTTCGTTCCCCAATTCGAACCCATGTTATCGAAACCGGGAAACAGGCCGGTTCCGGCTACCGTGCGGAGAAATCTCCGTAACGCCCGCCCTCCCGGGGGAACTGAGCGGATGGAGTTCCTCCGATTCTGAAACCGGAGGGTTCAGCCAGCGTGAACGAACAGCGAGGAGACACCATGCGAGTCGCCCTTCCCTGCCCGATGCGTCGCGGCGCCGCCGCCTTCGTTCGTCTGGGCCGCCCTGGCGGCCGGCGCCTTCGCCGAGGAGCACCTCTGGACCTCGCGCGGGCCCGCCGACGTCGCATGGGTGACGGACGCGGCGATCGCCGACGGGACGGCTTACGCCGGGACATTGAACGGCGTCTTCCGCTCGGTCGATGGGGCATCGACCTGGCAGTCCTCCGGCCTGAAGGGCCTGTGGATCAGCCAGATCCTCGGGCGCTCGGGGGCGAGTGCCGTGTACGCTCGCGCGGGCGCCGATTTCGGCTATGAGACCGATCTCTACGCGACGGAGGACGGCGGAGAGACGTGGGCGGCCGTCCTGTCCAAGGTGAACTTCGCGGCCGTCCACCCGGTCGAAGCGTCGACCGTGTATGCGGGACTGGTCGACGGAGTGATCGTCAAATCGGCGGACTCGGGGGCGAGCTGGGAGATCGTCTCGAGGCAGTTCGCCGCTCGCTACATCTATGGAATGGCGTTCGACACGCGGGCGCTCTACGTGCTCACGTACGAGGGGTTTTTCCGAAGTGAGGACGACGGGGTCGTCCTGGACTCTCGCCCGGCCGGGCGCCGGCGCGGTCTTCGGCGGGGCGGAAGCGTTGTACGCGATTACCGGCGCAAACTTCTGCCGCACCTCCGACTCGGCTCAGACGTGGACCTGCGGCAACGCCCCCACCAATTTCATCCGCATCGTCGAGATCCCACCCAGCGTTCCGGGTGCGGCCCTGCGGCTGCTGGCGTCCTCGGATCGCGGGCTGCTCGTGAGCGGAGATTCCGGCGCGACGTGGACGCCTCTCGGCGGCGAACTTGGAACCACAGTCAACATCCAGGGCCTCGCCGCAGACGCGGCCTCGGGTCTGATCGTGGCCGGCAACGACCGGCGGATGTTCCGCAGTCCGGACCACGGCAGATCCTGGGCGCCGGCGAATGCCGGCTTGCAGTCGACCTGGATTCGCGCCCTGGCTCTGGATCCGAGTCACCCGTCGAATCTGTTTGCGGGCGCCATGTCCTACAACATCGGACAGGGGCCCGGCCTGTTCCACTCGACCGACTCCGGATTCTCATGGTCGCCGGTCGGAGCAACCGTTCCGGCAACGGTCGAAGCGCTCGCCATCGACCCCTCGAACTCCTCCAGGATCTTTGCCGCAGACGCCTCCTGGCTCTATCGGTCGGACGATGGCGGCGCGACCTGGCTCTCGTCGAGAATCCAGGATTCCCCGACGTACGCTCTGGCGGTCGACCCGGAATCGCCCGGACAGATCTGGGCCGGGACTGCGCAAGGCCTGGTGCACAGCGAGAACGGCGGCCTCACCTGGGGCACGACCCGGACTGTCGCTCAGAGCGTGTACAGCCTCCTCTTCGACCAGAGACACCCCGGAAAGGTCTATGCGGGCTCGTACTACGACTACTCGTACAGCTACTACGGCTATTACGCCTACCCGCAGGGCGGCTCGATATTCGTCAGCGTCGATCGCGGCGCGACCTTCACGAAGAGCGAGGACATCGGAAGCACTGTGTATTCGATCGTCCAGGACCCGTTCCACGAAGATGTCCTGTACGTGGGGACCGGCGCCGGCGTCTCCAGCAGCGCGGACGGTGGGACGCACTGGCAACAGGCGAGCTCCGGACTGCTGAGCACTTACGTGTCGGCCCTGGTGGCCGATCCGGCGAGGCCCGGGCACCTTTATGCCGCGACCCAACTGGGAGTCTTCCGCACGGTCGATGGAGCGCACAGCTGGGAGCCGTTCTCCGCTGGCCTGGCGCCGGCGAACGTCTCGACGCTCGCGATCTCGCCGGACGGAACTCGTCTGCATGCCGGGACGGTCGGCGGGGGCATCTACGACGTCGAGCTCCGAGAGGCTCCCGCGTTCCCATGTGTTCCGAGCGCCACGCGCTTGTGCCTCGTCGGCAATCGATACGCCCTGGATCTCGTGGCCGCCCGCAAGGGCGAGGCGCGATATCAACCGGGCGCGGCGCACTCCCTGGGCGACCGGGCCGGTTATTTCGGGCTTCCGAGCGCGACCGGCGACGCCGATCTGCCGGAGATCATCGTCAAGCTGCTCGGCGAGGGAGCGTTCGGCCAACCCGGGGCGGCCGTCTTCTACACCAGCCTGACGACGCTGCCTTACGGGCTGACCGTCACCGACACGATGACCGGGGAGCAGCAGGTCTACGCGAGCAACCGCGAATCGCCGTTCTGCGGGGGCGCGGATCGAGCATTCGAGGAGGAGCCCGAATTGTACCCATGGAGCCGGTCGCCGGCAGCCCTCGCCAAGACCGCGTCCGCGCTCGAATTGCTCGGCGGCCGCTTCTCCGTGACGCTCGAGGCGCATCACCCGCGTACCGGGCAAACTGTGGCCGGTCAGGCGACGGCTCTGACGGACCGATCGGGCTACTTCGGAATCGCCGGCGTCACGGGAGATCCGCAGTTTCCCGAAGTCGTCATCAAGATGGTCGACGGCCGGGGGATCAACGGGCACTTCTGGTTCTTCCACGCCGGCCTGACCGGCCTGGATTACACGTTGACGTTGACGGATATAGTGACGGGCGCCGTCCGCACGTTCGAAAGCCCGGGAGCGTTCTGCGGGCGAGCGGACATCAATCTCGCGGCAAACTGAGATGCAGAATCGATCCATGCGACTCGGTGGTGGGCTGCGGCGATCGCGCTGATCGCGGTCGTGGCCGTCTCCCCGCGCCTGCAGGCCCAGGAACCGGAGTCGGGCCCCGGCTTCGTCCTCCAGGGGGAGGGCGGCCTGGTCACGGCTCTCCTCCTCGATCCGGCCACGCCCTCCACGCTCTACGCGGCGACGGCGAGAGGCCTCTATCGCTCGATCGATTCGGGCGCGAACTGGGAGGCCAGCAACCGGGGCCTCGAAGGCCATTCCGTTCTCGCCCTCGCCGTGGATCCCGCTTCGCACATGCTGTACGCCACGACGGACACCGGAGGCGTCTACAGGAGCCCCGACGGAGGCGGCGTGTGGGCGGCGGCCAATGTCGGGCTGACCTCCCGCTACATCGGCGTCGTCGCCGTGCAGGGCGGGGCGGTCTACGCCGGCACAGAAGCCGGTCGGATTTTCCGGAGCACCGACTCGGCCGCGACGTGGACCGAGCTCACGCCTCTGACACGCGAGTCGCCGTCACGGCCATCGCCGTCGATCCTCAGGATCCCGAAGTCCTCCTCGCCGGCACGAACAGCGAGGGGATCTTCCGGAGCACGGACGGCGGAGCGACCTGGATACACACCGCCGGACAGCTGAGCAAGGGGACCATCTGGTCCCTCGCGATCGATCCGACGAAGAGCACGACCGTTACGCCACGGCGCACGCCGGCCTCTTCCGGAGCGAAGATTCCGGCGTGACGTGGAAGGGGCTCCACAAGAGCCTGAAGAGCTGGAACGTGCTCGCCCTCGCGATCGACACCAAGGATCCGAAGACCCTGTACGCCGCGACCGCCATCGGGATCTACAAGTCGGTCGACACCGGCAGGAACTGGACGATGCAGAACCCGGACCTCTACGTCAGCGCGCTTTCTCTCGATCCGCGTCGCGCCGTCGGTGGTGTATGCCGGAACGCACCTCGGCGTCCTGAAGAGCGTGGACGCGGGCCAGAAGTGGTCGCCGCTGCGCCTCGCTCCGGATCCGAACGCGCCGCCGCCGCCAGCCGCGGCGACGGCGTCGTCACCCCGCGGCTCGACGGCTCCCACCAAACCCTCGAGGTCGGGGCGGAACGCTCCCAACGGCTCGCCGCCGCCGGACTCGTTCCCGCGGCCCTGAGGGCTGACGCCTAGCCTTCCGGACTCTTCGCCCGCCTTCTCCCACTCCTCGCGCGTCAGCGGCTCGATCTTCGGCTGTCCCTTCGCCGCGAGGGCCTGGTTGATCCCGGGCAGCTCCTTCGCGGTCCAGGCGTCGAACTCCTGGACGACGGTTGCGAGCTCGCGGCCGAGGGAGTCGGTGCGCTGGACCTGGGTGGCGGACGGGCGGCCTTCGTAGCTCACGACGTTGCCGTAGAGGTCGGTGAGGAATTCGCGGAGGCGTTCCTCGCCGGTGATCATGCCGCCTTCCTTGGTGGCGACGATCTTCTGGCGCAGGACGTCGAGGTCGGCCGAGGCCTTGCGCAGGCGCGCGGCCAGGGCATCGCCGGCCGGCAGTTTCGCGGCGCGGGCGTCGAGCTCGGCGCGCAGGGCGTTGATGCGCTCGACGGCGAAGGTCATGTCGCCGAGCATTCCGTAGAGCTTCATCGCGAGGTCGAACTGCGCCTTGCGATCCTCGGGCGTGTGCTTGGAACGCGGGTCGGCGACGATCTCGAGCTTGGTCTCGAGGACGGCCTTGTCCTTCGTCATCTTGACGGTGTAGGTCCCGGGCAGAACGCGGGGGCCGTTGTTGGCGCCGTAGGCGAGCGTGGCGGCGGGCGGCACGCGCGGGGGCTTCACACGCATGGACCAGGCGGCTCGCGAGAGGCCGCGGCGCTTGCTCGTGGGGAGCGTCGTGAGGAGCTGGCCGTCCGAGCCGAGCACCTCGATCTTGAAGTCGCCGAAGATGTGGCGTTTCTTCTGGTAGTAGGCGATCTGAGCGGCGCCGGGTGGATTCGGGGCCTCGAACATGGCGTCGCCCCATCCCCAGCCTCCGGTCGTGAGGAGGCGCTGGACAGCCGGCTGCCCGGGCACGAACGCCGCGTCCCGCGCCAGGATCTCCTCGCTGAGAGCCCGCAGCGGCGTCATGTCGTCCACGATCCAGATGCCGCGGCCGTGCGTGCCGAGCACGAGGGACCCATCGCGGGGATGCACCACGAGGTCGCGCACCGCGACGTTGGGGAAGTCTCCTCCCTTGTACTGCGCCCACTGACGTCCGCCGTCGAGCGAGATCCAGACGCCGAGCTCGGTGCCGACGTAAAGAATCCGGGCTTCGACGGGGTCCTCGCGGACCACGTGGGCAAATCCCTTCATGGAGCCATCGGCGGGAGCCAGGGCCGTCCAGGTCTTACCGAAGTCCGCCGTCTTGTAGACGTAGGGCTTCATGTCGCCGAAGGTGTGAAGGTCGAAGGTGGCGTACGCGGTGCCCGCGTCGAAGTGGCCGGCCTCGACGAAGGAGACCCAGGCGCTCTTCGGCAGCCCCGTGACATTGGCGACGACGTTCGTCCAGGTCTTTCCACCGTCGCGCGTGAGCTGGAGGTTCCCGTCGTCGGTCCCGACCCAGATGACGTTGGGGTCTTTCGGAGATTCGGCGATCGCGTAGACCGTGCAGTGCATCTCGGCCGCGGAGTTGTCGACTGTGACGCCGCCCGACTGCTCCTGTTTCTGCTTCTGGGGGTCGTTCGTGGTCAGGTCTGACGAGATGCGATCCCACGTCTGGCCGTGGTCCTTCGTGCGGAAGAGGTACTGCGCGCCGATATAGACGACGCCCTTCTGCGTGGGGCTCATGTGGATCGGCGTGTTCCAGTTGTAGCGGAGCTTGGGATCGCCGAAGCCCGGCAGCGGCTTGATGCTTCGGTTCTCAAACGTCTTGCGGTTGATACGCCCGATTTCGCCGCCCTGCGCCTCGGCGTAGATGTAGGTCTCGTCGGCCGTGTCGGCGAACATCCAGAAACCGTCGCCGCCGTAGTAGTTCTGCCACTGCGCGTTGGAGATGCCGCCGGGATACGCGGTCATGCCGACCCAGGAGCTGTTGTCCTGGAGGCCGCCGTAGACGTTGAACGGCCGGTCCATGTCGACGCTCACGTGGTAGAACTGCGAGATCGGCAGGTTGTCGCCCTTCCACCACTTGTTCCCGCCGTCGTAGGAGTACCAGACGCCCCCGTCGTCGCCCGCGATGATGCGGTCGGAGTTCGTCGGGTCGATCCAGAGGTCATGGAAGTCGCCGTGGCAGCCGCCGCCGATGTCCGTGAAGCTCTTCCCGCCGTCGGTGGAGGCGATGAGGGACAGGTCCGGCTTGTAGAGCTTCATCGGGTCCTTCGGGTCCACGATGAGGTGCGCAAAGTAGAACGGCCGCCAGACCATGTTCTGGCTGCGGTCCATCGGCTGCCAGGTTGCGCCGGCGTCGTCGGAGCGGTAGAGGCCGTTCTTGGGCGGTGTCGCTTCGATGAACGCATACACGACGCTCGGCTTGGACGGAGCGACGGTCACCGCGACGCGCCCCCAGGGCTTCGACGGGAGGCCCTTCGACGTCGCGCTCAGGTCGGTCCAGGTGGCGCCGCCGTCCGTCGACTTGAAGAAGCCGCTGCCGCTGGGCGCCTGCGGCCCGTCGCCGCCGGAGCGGAACGTCCAGCCCTTGCGCCTGAAGTCCCACATTCCGGCATAAAGCGTCTTCGGATTCTGGCGGTCCATGGAGATCATCGAGCAGCCGGTCGAGAGGTTGCCGCCCTTGAGGATCTTCGTCCACGTCTTGCCGCCGTCGGTCGTCTTGTAGACGCCGCGCTCGTCGGAATCCGACCAGAGCCTGCCCGGAGCGCACGCGTAAACCGTGTCGGAGGAGGTCGGGTCGACGAGGATCTTGACGATCCGCTCCGTTCCGCCCAGACCCACGTTCGTCCAGTTCTCTCCGCCGTCGATGGACTTGTAGATGCCGTCGCCGATCGAGACGCTGTTGCGCGTCCAGCTCTCGCCGGTTCCGACCCACACGATCTTCGGATTCTTGGGATCGATCGTCACGGCGCCGATCGACTGCACGGGCTGCTTGTCGAAGACGGGCTTGTAGTTGGTGCCGCCGTTGACGGACTTCCAAACGCCGCCGGAGGCCGCGCCGATGAACACCGTCAGGCGGTCGCCTTCCCGCACTGCATCGAGAGCAGCCACGCGGCCGCTCATCGCGGCGGAGCCGATGTTGCGCGCGCCGAGGCCCGAGATCGTTTCGGAGTCGAACTTGACGGAAACGGGAGCCTGTCCCGAGGCGGTGAGGGTGAGCCCGAGGAGGAGGGCGGCGGCCAGCGTCGTACGTCTTTTCATGGTGTTCCTCACTTCGCCGGCCCGGCCGGAGTGGCGGTGGCTGGCGCTGCCGGCGGGTGAAACCGACTGTCGTCGAGCGGCACGTTCGCCTCGACTTTGTCGTAGACCACCTTTCCGCGGTTCGCGCTTCCCTTCTGCCCGGACTCGAAGGAGTGCGGGAAGTAGACGCCGGCGACCTCCTTGTAGTCGCCGATCGACGTCTCCGATTCGCGCGGCGCGCCTCGGATCATGCGGGTCGTCTCGATCTTGATCGGGACGAAGTAGTCCGTGTCCATGAAGAAGTACTGGACGTCGCCGGTCTTCAGCGTCACCTTGAGCTTGTAAGCGTCGGTGCCCTCGACCGGCTCGGTTCCCACGAGCTCCACCGTGTTGCCCTTTTCCTTGGAGTGGATCAGCGGCCCGTCGAAGTCCGCTTCCTCGACGATCAGCTTCAGCTCGTCCTCGCCGAGCGGCTCGACGTCCTTCTTGCCCTGCCAGGGCTCGATCTTCCAGCCGGTCTTGCCGTCCCAGGCGGTCACGCCGATCATGCCCTGGAGGACGAACTCCTGCCGGATCATGTCCGGGCGCTTGCGCTCCTCGACGACCTTCGCTTCCTGGCCGCTCCCGCTCGTGTAGCGGCCGCTCCAGCGGATGGTCTTGATCGCCTCGAGCTTCTCCATGCCTCCGATGGTCTTGACGTAGGCGGCGATGATCTCGTCGGCGCTCTTTAACGGGCTCGCCGCGGCGCTTTTTTGCGGGGGCGCCGCGGCGCTCTTCGACTGGGCGCCGCGGCGCTTTGGGTGGCCGCTGCCGCGCTGGAGGCGACCAAAAGCGCGATTCCGCCCAGAAACAGTCCGATCCTCCGCATGGGTCCTCCTCGCACGAAAACGATAGAGAGTAGTACGTCGACCCGATCGAATGGTTCAGGCCGGGGTCTTGCCCTTACGGCGCGATCGTCACGTGCGTCCCGCCGAACACCTCGAGGGCCGTGCCGGTGATGGCGGCGGCGTCGTCGGAGGCGAGGAAGAGCACGGCGCGGGCGACGTCGCGGGGCCAGAGCTTCTCGGCGAGGGGCTCCTGGTGCAGCGCGTCGCCCTCGTCTTTCTTGTTCTCGACGGTGCCCGGGCTGACGGCGTTGATCGCGATGTTGTGCTGCCGGAACTCGCGGGCGAGGCTCTGGGTCAGGCCGATCAGGCCGAACTTGGCCGCCGCCTGGGCTGCGACGTTGGCGTCGCCGCGCATGCCGTGGATCGACGCGACGTTGACGATCCGGCCGCGGCGGCGCTCGACCATGCCCGGAAGCACCGCCCGGCAGAAATCGGCCGCGCCGGTGAGATTCGTGGCGATGACGCGGTCCCAATCCTCCGGCGCCAGCTTGAGGAACGGCCGCCAGATGAAGATGCCGGCGTTGTTCACGAGGATGTCGATCGGGCCGAGCTCGCTCTCCGTGAGCGCGACGCTTTCCTCCGCGGAGCCGCGGACCGAGACGTCGGCGGTGATTGCGAGCGCGCGGCCGCCCCCGGCCGCGATCCGCCGGCCGGTGTCCTCGACCTCGGTCCGCGTGCGGGCGACCAGGGCGACCCTCGCGCCTTCCTCGGCGAAGCGCAAGGCGATGGATTTTCCGATGCCCCGGCCCGCTCCGGTGACGAGAACGGTCCGATTGTCGAACCTCACTCTTCTAACCTCACTCGGGCCTCACCTTTCCGAGCTCATCGAAGAGCTCGTCGGAAAAGAGACCCGCCGCTCCCGCGCCTCCGAAGGTCGGCCCGGTCAGGAGGGCGACCTCGCCCTCTTCAGCCGCCGGGTGATCGACGCGGACGTGCTCGACTTTGAGCGGGAAGAGAACTCTCGCCGGGTCGGCGTCGCTGGCGCGGCCCCGGCCGGCGCGCGCCTGGACGGAAGCTGTAGTCCGGCGGTTCAGATACAGCAGGGTCGCGGTTCCGCGCCGCACCAGGTTGAAGGCCGTGCGGCTGTCGGCCCGGACGGCGACCGCGAGCTCCGAAGCCGAGTTCGCGCGGACCTCGCCCATCGTCAGGAGGGCGACGCGCGGGAAGCCTTCGGGATCGGTCGTGAGGAGGGGCAGGACCATCCGGCGGCGCTTCCGGAATCCATCCCCGGCGAGGGCCGCGTGAAGGTCCCGCGCCATCCGCTCGAGCTCCGCCACGCTTCCTAGTGTATGTGCAACGGTGCCGGGCATATCATCCCGCCATGAAAGCTCGGGCGGTCCTCGCGGCGCTGCTGGCGGCGTTCGGACTGGCGCTCGGGACCCGATCCGCGGCCGCGTCCGTGGCCGAGCGCGACGCCAAAGCCGACGCCGTCGGCAAGGAGCTCATCGCCTCGATGGGCGGAATGCCCGCGTGGGAGAAGGCGCGGCAGTTCCAGTTCGACTTCGTCGTCATCCGGGAAGGCAAGGAAGTCGCCCGGTTCGCCCACGTCTGGGATCGCTACACCGGCGACTACCGCGTCAAGGGCGTCGACAAGACCGGCGCTCCCTACCTCGTTCTCTTCAACGTGAACACGAAGCAGGGGCGCGCCTGGGTCAACGGCGTGGCGGTCGAAGGCCCGCAGAAGGACAAGCAGCTCGAGGCGGCGTACGGCCGCTTCATCAACGACACGTACTGGCTGCTCGCTCCGTGGAAGCTGTTCGATCCCGGAGTCCAGCTGGCTTACGACGGCGAGAAGCCGTGTCCCGGCGGCGGGGTGTGCGACGTCCTCAAGCTCTCGTTCGAGAACGTCGGCCTCACCCCCAAGGATGTCTACTGGATGTGGGTCACCCGCGACGGCCGCCGCATGCTGCAATGGCAGTACGTGCTCGGCGGCGCGCCCGACCCGCCGACGACGGCGGAGTGGAAGGACTGGCGGAAGATGGGCGGGCTGATGCTGTCGCTCGACAAGCCGATGGTCGGCCAGCCCTTCGAGATCCGGTTCGAGAACGTCGCGGTGGCGCCGGCGCGCGACGACACTCTCTTCGCCCCGCCGGCTGCTCCCTGAGCCCGGCGGCTCGCGGCCGGCGGAATTCCGGGCGAGCGTCCTTTCTCTTCTCGGTCAGCCTCGTTGCGCTCGCTCTCCCCGCAGTCGCCGTCGCCGCGACTCCCGGCGTTCTCTGGGAACGCGTCGCGACCCTGTCGATGCCGTCCCCGGTGCGATGCCTCGTCGTGCTGCCGCCCTCTTACGCGACTTCGCCCGAGCGGCACTACCCGGTCCTCTATTTCCTGCATGACGGCTGGGGCAACGGACGGACTCTCGAGCAGCGCGGCGTCGCGAAGGACGCCCGTCAGCGCATGGCCGACGGACGGCTGCCCGAGTTCCTCATCGTCGCCCCCGACGCGCCGGGCAGCTGGTTCTCGGACTCTCACGACGGCGTCCGCCGCTTCGAGCAGTTCCTCGTCGAAGATCTTCCGAAGTGGGTCGAGTCTCGTCACCGAGGGATCCCCACGCCGTCCGCGCGGGGAATCACAGGGATCTCCATGGGGGGATACGGCTCGGTCAAGACGGCGTTGCGCCATCCGGATCTCTACGGCACGGTGTCGGCCCTCGCGGGCGCGCTCATCCCGATCGGCTGGAAGGATCTCGAGCGCTACAACTGGATCACGCGATACACCCTGAAACGCGTCTTCGGGACGGACGAGCGGAACAATTCTCTGGACGAGAACGACCCGTGGAACGTGCTCTGGAAGCTCTGCTTCGAGAAGCCGCCCTTCGTCGTGCACATGCGGGGCGGCACCGAGGACTTCTACGGGCTCGAGGGGGTCGCGGTCCAGTACGGGATGCTCCTGAACGAGCACGGCGTACCCACGACGGTGGTGGTCGAGCCGGGAACGCATGACTGGCGGTACTGGCGAACGGCCATGATCGACATCCTGGCCTGGCACGCGGCGCGCTTTGAATATGATCGTCGTTAAATGAGTGACGCTCTGATTCGCGCGGCGTCCCCCCGCCGCGACGCACCCACAAACGGCCACCGGCTCGTGCTCTTCGACATCGACGGCACGCTCCTGTCCGCGGGACGGGTGGCCCGCGACTCGATCCTGACGGCCCTCGAGACGGCCTTCGGCTGGCGGGCCACCTCCGAGCACCAGAACCGCGAGAAGTACGACTTCTCGGGCAAGACCGATCCCCAGATCGTCCGGGAGCTCGTGCTCGACGACATCGGCCGCGAGCGGTTCGACGCCGGGATCGCCTCGGCGCTGCGGCTCTACCTCGAGGAGCTCGAACGCGGGCTGGCCCCCGGGACCGTCGTTCCGAAGCCCGGCATCACGGCGCTGCTCGCGCGTCTCGGCGCGACCCCGAGCGTGACGCTCGGGCTGCTGACCGGCAATCTCGAGCCCGGCGCGCGCCTGAAGCTGGCCCCACCGGATTTCAACCGCTACTTCCCGTTCGGAGCCTTCGGGAGCGATTCCGCCGACCGTTATGAGCTCCCGAGGGTCGCGGTGGACCGCGCCCTCGCGCACACCGGCCGCCGGTTCGAGGGCAAGTCCATCGTGATCGTCGGCGATTCGGTCCATGACGTGGCCTGCGGCCGCACGCTCGGCGTTCGCGCCGTCGCGGTCGCGACCGGGATCACGAGCCTCGAGCGCCTCGGGGCGGAGTCGCCCGACGCGATGCTCGCGGACTTCGCGGACACGGAACAGGCTCTGGGGGCGATTCTCGGATGAGGCGTCTGTTCCTCGTCGCCCCCGCGGTGATCCTCGTCGCGGGCTGCGCGACCCCTTCGACCGCGCCCGAGCCTCCGCCATTCGCGCCGCGGGCGGGAAGCGCGTCGGCGGCCCCCTACGACGCTCCGCCCGTCGCGAGCGCGAAGATCGCCATCACGATCGACATGCGGGCGGCGCGCGAGATCCTGGCCCTTCTCGGGGAGGCGCAGTTTTCATCGGCCGCGGCGAAGCAGCTCGAGACGCTTCCGGCGGTCGCGCTGGCGATCACGGACTCCAACCGGCCGCCCGAGACCTTCGAACGGGATCTCGCCGCCGCGTTCGACGAGCAGACGCGACCGTCCGTCTTCGACTTCCGACGGATCCGCGATGACCGCTCGCGCTGGCAGGACTTGCTCGCCATGATTTCTGCGCGCGAAGCGGATCTGACCCGCATGGCGTCGGATCGAGCCCGGGCGCTCATTCCGCCCGACCGCCCGATCTCGGTGACGCTGCCGATCTACCTGACGTTCGGCCTCGCGAGCCGTGCGGATCACATCGCGTTGCCGGGAGCCGGCGGCGCGCAATGGGGCGTCGTGATCGATCTCTCGCGGGCGCTCGCGGACAGCGAAGCGTCGGCCCCGGCCGACCAGATCAAGAGTCTCTCGCGGCTGGTGGCCGCCGAGGCCTACCAGCGCGCCTGGGCCGAGTACCGCGCGGGCAGCCCCGCGTGGCAGAAGCCGGACCCGTCGCTCGGCCAGCTCGAGCCGCTCGTGCGGATCGTGGCCGAAGCGGGGCCGGTCGCGCTCTACAACGTGGACGAGAACTTCTTTCCGCTCTCCGTCTGGCTGAAGGGTCCGATGAAGACGTCGATCGACGAGCTCAACCGGGTCGCCGACAAGCTCGCCTCGGCGGAGGCCGAGCTCGATGAACGCATGGCGATGGCGCGCGAGATCAAGAAGCCGGAGTTCGTCTCGACCGTCGCCGGCCCCGCCGGAGCGTTTCTCGCGGACGGCATCGTCCAGAGCTTCGGCGTGGATGCGTTCCGCAAGACCCTTTCGGAGGGCCCGCGGGCGTTCTTCGACGCGTACGACCGGGCGGCGGACCAGCAGGGCAAGGCGCTCATCCCCCTGAGCAAGGCAATCCAGGACCGGCTCGCCGGAACGCCGCAACCGTAGAATCCGAAGCGAGGATCTGCCGATGGACTCGTATCTCGCCCTCGAGAAGATGCTGCTGCTCCTCTGCGCGGACCTCGCCATCATCATCGGCGCGGCGCGGTTCTTCGGATGGCTGTTCGGCAAGATGGGCCAGCCTCCCGTCGTCGGCGAGATTCTCGCGGGCGTGATCCTCGGGCCGTCGCTGCTGGGCCGGCTCTATCCCGGAGCGATCGCCACGATGCTGACGCCGCAGACGACAGGCGTCCTGTCGGCGATGGCCCAGGTCGGCCTCATCCTCCTGATGCTCCTGATCGGTCTCGAGTTTCCTTTCGATCGCCTGGGCCAGGCCGCGCGCGCATCGACCTTCGTTGCGGTGGCCGGGATCGTGATTCCCTTCGCCTCGAGCTACGCCCTGGCGGGATGGTTGTACCGGATCACGCCCGTCGCGGCGCCCGAGCTGGCCTTCAAGCTGTTCTTCGCGACGGCCGTTTCGATTACGGCGATCCCGATCATGGGCCGGATCCTGATGCACACGCGGTTGACGCGCACGCGCATGGGGCTGACCTCGATCACGGCGGCGGCGATCGACGACGTCCTCGGCTGGATCCTGCTCGGGGCCGTGGTCTCGATGGTGACGCACGGCCGCGCGGATTTCCGCACGCTCGCGATCTCGTTCGCCGGCGTGACGATCCTGGGGGTCGCGTTCTGGGCGATCGGCCGCTACGGCCTCACGCGGCTGCGCGTCCCCCGCTCCCCGGGCGGCGGGCTTCCCGCCGGATGGCTCGCAGCCATTCTCGTAATCGTCTTCGCCTCGGCCACCGCGACGAACGCCCTCGGCGTCTTCTCGATCTTCGGCGGCTTCCTCTGCGGGATCGCGGGCTCGTTTAACAGGGATCTGGCCGAGGGGATCAAGGCATCGATCGGGGACCTCGTCTCGGTGCTCTTCCTGCCGATCTTCTTCGTTTTCTCGGGGCTTCGCACCGACATCGGGTCGCTCGGCTCGGACGGGCGGCTCTGGCTCGCTCTCGCCGCCGTGATCGTCGTCTCGTGCGCGTCGAAGTTCGGCGCCACGACTCTGGCCGCCCGGGCGGCCGGATTGCCGTGGAAGGAGTCCGCCTCGATCGGCCTGCTGATGAACACCCGGGCGCTCATGGCCCTGGTCGTCATCAACATCGGCGCCGACATGGGCGTCATCTCGCCCGCCGCGTTTTTCTGGCTGGTGACGATGGCCCTTTTCACCACCGTCATCACGACGCCGATCCTCGTCCGCGCGTACCCATCGCCGGAAGCCGCCGAGTCCTGGGACGAGCGCCGCATGGAAGCCTGACGGGAGTATGATCGGCGCTCCCTTCCCAGGCGCATGAGCGAGACGGCACCGCCTCCGCGGCCGGAGAACGAGTCCCAACGACTCGCGGCCGAAGCCGTGCACGGGCAAGAGGAGCGCCTCCGCATCCTCGTCTCCCAGCTGCCGGCCATCCTCTGGACGACCGATCGCGAGCTGCGCTTTACCGAGGGCACCGGCGCGGGTCGGGCGGCGATGGGGGAGACCGACGACGTGCGGGGCGTCAGCCTCTTCGCGTACTTCAAGACCACGGATCCCGAGTTCCCGCCGATCGCGGCGCACCGGCGGGCGCTCGAAGGCGAGTCCGTGACCTACGAGGTGGAGTGGAAGACGCGCACGTTCCAGGCCCACGTCGAGCCCCTCTGCGACGCCGACGAAAGCATCCGGGGTGTCGTGGGCGTCGCTTTCGACATCACGGAGCGGAAGCGCGCGCTGGCCGAGCTCGAGCGCTCGGTCGCCCTGCTCCAGGCCACCATCGACTCGACCGCCGACGGCATCCTCGTCGTCGACGCCGCCGGGAAGATGGTCCACTTCAACCGCCGCTTCGTCGACATGTGGAAGATCCCGCCCGAGATCGTCGAGAGCCGGGATGAGAACCGCGCCCTCGCCTTCGTCCTCGGCCAGCTCAAGGACCCCGCGGCGTTCGTGAAGAAGGTCATGACCGTGTATGCGCAGCCCGGAGCCGTGAGCCACGACGTCGTGGAGCTCTCCGACGGGCGGCTGATCGAGCGCGATTCGCTGCCGCAGGAAGTCGACGGGAAAACCGTCGGCCGCGTGTGGAGCTTCCGCGACGTGACCGTGCGGCGGCAGGCCGAAGAGGGCACCGAGGAAACGCTGTCCCTGCTCAAGGCCACGCTCGAGGCTACGGCGGACGGCATCCTCGTCGTCGACCGCGACGGCAAGATCGTCAGCTTCAACAAGAAGTTCGTCGAGATGTGGCGGATCCCGGACGACGTCATCCTCTCCCGCGACGACGAGCGGGCGATCGGCTTCGTGCTCGACCAGCTCCGCGACCCCGAGCGGTTCGTGAAGAAGGTTCGCGATCTCTACGACGAGCCCGAGGCCAAGAGCTACGACTGGCTGGAGTTCAAGGACGGCCGGATGTTCGAGCGCTATTCCTCGCCGCAGAAGATCGGCGGCGTGACCGTCGGACGGGTCTGGAGCTTCCACGACGTCACGCGCCTGCGCCTGATGGAGGACACGATCCGCCGGCACGCGCGGGCCTTCGACCACATCTCCGACGCGGTCATCACGATGGATCTCGAGGCGCGCATCGTCGATTGGAATCCGGGCGCCGAGAGGATGTTCGGCTACAGCCAGGCGGAGATGCTCGGAAAGACGCCGGACGTGCTGCGGCCGGCGGGCGCCAAGAAGACCGCGGTCGAGCTGCTGGCGGAGATGCGCCGCACGGGCCGGTGGAGCGGCGAGATGCGGTTCGTGCGCAAGGACGGAATCTCCGGCATCGTCGACACCGTGGTCGTGCCGCTCTACGACGACTTCGGCCGCACGCTCGCGGCGCTTGCCGTCTGCCGGGACGTCACCGACAAGAAGCGTCTGGAAGAGTACCGGCGCCGCGAAACGAACCCGTAGGCGAAGCGAGTCGGTCGGCCCGGCCCTCAGAAATTCTGCAGGGCCTCGACCGGCGCGTAGGCGTCCGTCAGCTCGGGAATCCCTTCCGGGGCCTCCGGTGAGTGGACGAGAGCGCCGAGGTAGTGGTCGGTATTGCGGAGATCCCACCGCTTGGCGAGCGCGGCCGCGCCCTGGCGCAGCGTCTCGACGTCCAGCGGATCTCCCGAGATCGTCGCGAAGACCAGGATGTTGCCGGCGATCGGGGGCCGTCCCTCGGCGATGTAGGTGCTCGCGACCCAGACCTGCCCGAACTGGCGTCGAATGGTCTTGTACGTCGCCCAGAAGAGCCGGCCTTCTCCGCCCATGAGCTGTCCCACGAAATTGGCGGCAAAGATGCCGTTGGGAGTCAGACGGCTGCGGACGATCTCGAAAAACTCCCGCGTGGTGAGGTGGAAGGGCACTCCGGTGGAGTTGAACGCGTCGAGGATGATCAGATCGTAGGCCGGTCCCGGACGCCGCAGGAACACGCGCCCGTCCGCGATGACGGTCCGGACACGATCGGACTCCTGGTAGAGGAAGTAGTTGCGCGCCACGTCCCGAACGACCGGATCGATCTCGACCGTGTCGATCTCGGCATCGGGCCGCAGGCGCGCGAACGCCCGGGGGAAAGAGCCCCCGCCCAGACCGATCACGCAGACGCGGCGGATGCCGGGCCGAAACGCGAGCGCCGCGAGCAGCGCCTCGTCGTAGCCCGTGATCGACCGATTCGGACGGGAGATGTCCACGCCGCTCTGCACCAGGGTGTCGAAGCGCAGCCAGCGGGACGAGTCGAGCTGGGTCACGACGAGGTGGTGGTACGGCGTGTCCTGGCGGAACAGGACCTTTTCGCCTCCGACGGGCGCCGGCGTGAAGCGCCCCGCGATGGCTGCCGCAACGGCGGCCGCGGAGAGCACGACGACGACCGCGCTCGGCCGGTCTCGTGCCAGAACGACCGCGCACGCCAGCAGCGTGACGGCGAGTCCGACCAGCAGCGTCCCGACCGGAAACAACGGAATGAGGAGAAACGTCGCGGCGAGCGTGCCGGCGATCGAACCCGCGGTCGACAGCGCCGAGTAACCGCCCGAGACGGTCCCGGCCGCTTCCATTTTCCGGATGCCGATCCGCACGGCGAACGGAGTCACCATTCCCATCGCCAGGGACGCCGGGAGAAAGAGGATGACCGCCGCCGCGAGCGCCGACCAGCGCACGTCCCACTCGAACTTCGCGATTCCGTCGAGGATGCGTTGCGGCCAGACGATGCTCGGGAGCATCAGCGCCGCCGCGAGCGCGAGGATGAGCGATAGCGCGGCGATCGTCGGCTTTCGGTCCGCGAACCGGCCGCCGAGGGCGTAGCCGGCCGAGAGGGCCACGAGGAACGTCGAGATCAGGCTGCCCCAGACGTACACGGACGACCCGAAGTTCGGCGCAAGCACGCGGGAGCCCAGGATTTCCAGGGCCATGAGGACCGCGCCGGCCAGGAAAACGACGATCTTGAGCAGACCGATCTCGCGTGGCGAAGTAACAGGCGCGTGCACGCGCCATTCTAGCGCAGCGGCGCGGACCAGCCGGTCAGAACAGGGTCGGGATCGCCGGAGAGCGCGCGCCCTCGATCTCGAGAAGCCGCAGCTTCGTCGAAACGCCGCCCGGTGCGGAGAATCCGCCGCTCCGTCCGTGCGCCGCGAGCACGCGATGGCAGGGCACGACGATCGGAAACGGATTCCGGGCGAGCGCTTGACCCACTTCGCGCGCCCGCCGCGGATCTCCGAGCTTCGACGCGACCTCGCCGTAGGTGAGTGTCCGGCCCGGCGGGATCGTCCTCGCGACCGCGTACACGCGCCGGTGGAAGTCGGGGACGGCCTCGAGATCGAGCTCGACGTCCGCGAGATCGAGTCGCTCGCCGGAGAGGAGCGCGACGATCTTCTCGATCGCGGCGCGCACGTCGGGCGGCGGAGCCGACTCGACGGCGTCCGGCCGGCGTCGGAGCAGGCGGGCGCGAGTCCGAGTCGGGGGGCTCACGGCTCCTCCCGCACCCTGCGTCTGAGTCGGTGGGCGCACAGCGCCCCCCGCATC
>CAVVML010000006.1:0-30740 GCA_963749265.1 uncultured Acidobacteriota bacterium
GCCGGCACCGGCAGACTGACACGAGGAGCCGCCCTGTCCTCCCTCTCTCGAGATCCGCAACATCGGCTGCCTCGCGACGCCGCTGGGCGACGAGGCGCGGCGCGGAAAGGCGCAGGGCGAGATCCTCCGACTGAAGGACGCGGCGGTCCGCGCCGAAGACGGCCGGCTCGTGTTCGTCGGAAGCGAGAGCGACTACGCGCGGCAGTTCGCGGGCCGCTCGGCCGATGTCGTTCTCGACGCGCGGGGGCGCGCGGTCGTTCCGGGTCTCGTGGACGCGCACACGCATCCGGTCTGGCTGGGCTACTGCGCCGCCGAGATCGCCCGCCGCCTCGCCGGCGAGAGCTACGCCACGATCGCCGCGGAGGGCGGTGGGATCAACGCCACGGTCCGGGCGACGCGCGCGGGCTCCGGCGAGCAGCTCGCCTCCGCCGTTCGGAAACGCCTCGAGACGATGCTCGCGCACGGAACGACGACGGCCGAGGCCAAGTCCGGGTACGGGCTGACGGAGACCGACGAGATCCGCGCCCTGGAGCTTCTCCGGACGCTCTCGGCCGAGCCGAGCCTCCCCCGCCTCGTGCCGACCCTTCTCGCGGCGCACGAAGTCCCTCCCGAGTTCTCCGCGGATCGCGCCGAGTGGGTCCGGATCGTGGCCGAGAAGATCGTTCCCCGCACGGCGCGGGCGAAACTCGCCGCGTTCTGCGACGTCTTCTGCGAAAAGGGCGTCTTCACCGTCGAGGAATCCCGAACCATTCTCACGGCGGCGCGGAGAGAGGGCATGGGGCTCCGCGTCCACGCCGACGAGCTCGCCCGCTCGGGCGGGGCCATGCTCGCGGCGGAGCTCTCGGCGGCCTCGGCCGACCACCTCCTCTTCATCGAGGCCGAGGAGATCACGGCCCTCGCGCGCTCCGGGACGGTCGCCGTCGTCCTTCCCGGGACGGCCTGGTGGATGCGCTCCCGCCGGGCGCCGGCCCGGGCGCTCGTCGAGGCCGGGGTTCCCGTGGCGGTGGCCTCCGACGCCAACCCGGGCACCTGCTGCACCGAATCGCTCGCGGCGGTGGCCGCCCACGCGTGCCTCGACTCGGGGCTGACCGTCGAGGAAACGCTGACCGGCATGACGCTGAACGCCGCCGCCTCCCTGGGCCTGGCGGGCGACGTCGGGTCCCTCGAGGTGGGAAAGTCCGCCGATCTGCTGGTCCTGGACGCCCCGGACGATCGCCACCTCATCTATCATTGGGGCATCAACCTGGTCGACGCCGTCGTCTTGCGCGGCCGCGTCGTGAAGGGCCGGACGTGACGAACTTCTCACAGCTCTCGCTTCAGGGATTCCTCGATGCCCTCGCCTCCGACGCGCCGACGCCCGGAGGAGGGACTGCCGCCGCCATCGGAGGCGCCATGGGCGCCTCGCTCACGCAGATGGTCGCGGCCCTCACGCTCTCCAAGGAGAAATACGCCGCCTCGCACGACGCCGTCCGGCCGATCGCCGAGGCGGGCGAGCTCGCGCGGGCGGAATTCCTCGAACTGGCCGGGGAGGATTCCGCGGCCTACGACGAGGTCGTCGCGGCCCGCCGCGCGCCCAAGGACACCGAAGAGCAGAAAGCCTCGCGCGCCCACCGGATCGCCCTCGCGAACCGCCGGGCCGCGGAGGTGCCCATGCGCACGGCGCGCGCCGCCGTGCGGCTGCTCGCCGCGCTGCCCGAGCTCGCCGAGAAGGGGAACCCCAATGCCGTCTCGGACGTCGGCGCCGCTTCGCTGCTCCTCGACGCCTGCGTCGAGGGGGCCCTGCTGAACGTCGGCATCAACCTGTCCTCCATCGACGACGCCGCCTTCGTGGCCGAAATGCAGCGCGAGACCGCGATCCTCCAGGAAGAGTCGCGGCGGCTGCGCTCTCAGGTCCTCGCGCTCGTCCGCAAGCGCTTCTGATCGCTTTCCCGGTCAAGCCATCCCGCTGAACGGAAAGAGTTTCCCCGCGCGCGCATGCGCGAAAGAATTTCCTTGACAGCGTCGTGCCAATTCCCTAGAGTAGGACTATTGAATCGCGCGACACCGGTGACGGGTCGCGCGTTTTTGTTTTCTCCCCCCCTTTCCTTCCGCGCAAACTCCTGACCGCTTTCCAGTTCGACGCGTCGTCGGATCGTCCGATGCCGAACGGCGGGAAGGCGCGAATCTCGCCGAAGGCGCACCAATACGAGGGTTTTGACGTACTTTCCCTACGACGGAAAGAGCCCCGCATAGAATCCGGCTTCCATGTCTTCGGCCCGCCCGACGCTCTATCTGGTCGACTCGATGTCGAACATCCATCGGGCCTACCACGCGATCCAGCGCCTTTCGACATCCGCCGGCCGGCCGACCAACGCCGTCTACGGTTTCGTCACGATGCTCCGCAAGATGGTCCGGGAGCACAGCCCCGACCTTCTGGCCGCCGCGTGGGACGGGCCGCAACGGACCCTGCGGCACGAGGCATACGCCGAGTACAAGGCCAACCGCGTGGCGATGGCGGACGATCTCGCCACGCAGCTTCCCGAGATCCGCGAGGCCCTGGCGGCCTATCGGATCCCGGTCATCGAGCTGCCCGGCTACGAGGCCGACGACGTCATCGGCTCGCTCGCCAAGAAGGCCGAATCCCAGGGCTACGACGTGGTCATCGTGACGGCCGACAAAGACCTGCTGCAGCTGGTCTCCGGGGAGAGGATCCGCGTCTTCCACACGGGCAAAGAGATCTTCCTGGACGACGCCGGCGTGACCGCGTTCTTCGGCGTTCCCCCCGGCCAGGTCGGCGACGTGCTGGCACTCATGGGCGACAGCGTCGACAACATCCCCGGCGTGCCCAACGTCGGGCAGGTCACGGCCAAGAAATGGATCACCGAGTACGGGAGCCTGACGGCGCTGCTCGAGCACGCCGACGAGATCAAGGGCAAAGTCGGAGAGAGCCTGCGCGCGCATCGCGAGGACGCCCTGCTCTCGCGCCGCCTCGTCGAGATCCCGGTGGACCTGCCGGTGCCATTCGATCCGACGGCCCTCCGCCGCTCCGAGCCCGACTTCGGGAGGCTGAAAGAGCTCTTCGTCCGACTCGAGTTCCATTCGCTCGCGGCCGAGATTCACGGAGACGCCGCGGTGCCGCCCGAGCTGACCTTCGAGCGGTTGGCCCCGGGTAGCCCATTTCCGGCGATGGAAGGTCCGGCGGGCGTCTCCCTTCTGACGCGCAACGGCCACGCCCTGCTCGCGATCCGCTCCGGCGAGAAGACGTTCATCGCCGAAGAAGACGCCCCGGCCATCGTGCGCCGATGGAAGGCCCTGGAGGCGAGCGGCGCCGCCTTCGCGATGGGCGACGCGAAGCCGCTCGACGCCCTGCTCGCCGGAGCCGGCGAAGAGGTGCGGGCCGACCTGTTCGACGTGTGCCTGGCGCAGTACGTCCTGGCCCCGGGGGTCGCCAGCGCCGAGCTCGAGCCGATGGCGTTCCAGCGCCTCGGCCAGCGGCTGGTGCCCGACAAGGAAGCCGGAGTGTCCGCCTGCGCCCTGCCCGGGTCCTACGAGATCGCGCATGCCGACCGGTGGCTGGCCGAGCGCGCCTCCGCCGCCGCCGCGCTGGCCCCGGTCCTTTCGGCCGAGCTCGCCGCGCGGCCGGAGCTCGATCGTCTCTACCGCGACATCGAACGGCCGCTCACTCCCGTGCTCGCCCGCATGGAGCGGGCCGGGGTGGCGATCGACAGCCGGCTTCTCGCCGAGATCTCGAAGCGGATGGAGGGCGAGCTGCGGTCTCTCGAGCAGAGGATCTGGGCCGAGGCCGGCGAGGAATTCAACGTGAATTCCCCCGTCAAGCTCGGCCAGATCCTGTTCGAAAAGCTCAAGTACCCCGTCCTCAAGAAGACGGCCAAGACGCGATCCTCTTCGACCGGGTTCGAGGTCCTGACCGAGCTCGCGGAGAAGGGCCTGAGCCTTCCGAAGCTCGTCTTGGAGTTTCGAGAGATCTCGAAGCTCAAGGGCACCTACGTGGACGCGCTTCCTCTCCTGGCCGACGCGGCCGGGCGCATCCACTCCTCGTTCCGGCAGAACGTCGCGGCCACCGGGAGGGCTCTCGTCGTCGGATCCCAACCTGCAGAACATCCCGATTCGTACGACGACGGGGCGCGAGATCCGCAAGGCCTTCGTCGCGCCGCCCGGCTCCCGTCTCGTCGTCGCGGACTACTCCCAGATCGAGCTGCGGATCCTGGCGCATCTATCGGGGGACGCCGCCCTCATCCAGGCCTTCGAAGAAAAGCAGGACATCCACCGCGCCACGGCAGCGCGGATCTTCGGCGTGGCGCCCGACCTGGTCAGCCAGGAGATGCGTTTTGCCGCCAAGCGGATCAACTTCGCCCTGCTCTACGGGATGGCCGCCTTCACGCTGGGCAAGGAGCTCGGAGTCTCGACATCGGAGGCGAAGAGCTACGTCGACTCGTACTTCAACCAGTTCCCGAGCGTGCGCGCCTGCCTCGACGGCATCCTCGCCGAAGCGCGTCGCACGAAGGAGGTCCGGACGCTCTTTGGCCGCGTGCGCCCGATCCCCGACATCGCGGCGTCCAACGGCGCCGTCCGGGCGAACGCCGAGCGCATGGCCCTGAACGCTCCATTCCAGGGCACGGCCGCCGACATCATCAAGATCGCCATGATCCGTTTGGATGCGGCCCTGGCGCGGGAAGCCCTGGCGGCCCGCCTCGTGCTCCAGGTCCACGACGAGCTGATTCTCGAAGCGCCCGAGAGCGAGGTCCCGGCCGTCGAGCGGCTGGTGCGGGAAGTCATGGAGCGCGCGGCGGAGCTCAAGGTTCACCTCGCCGTGGACGTCGGCTCGGGCCGGAACTGGCTCGAGGCAAAGTGACCCGCGGCCGCGCTTCGCGCGCCGCGGGTCATCCCGAGGCGCAAAGCGCCGAGGGATCCCGGACTCGACTCGCCGCAGGGCTCGTAAGCCTGCCGACTGCGGGATCGATACCGCCGGCCGTTCCGGCCGGCGTTGCCTACTGCCGGGGGTCTGCCTTCGGTGGTCGGCTCGCTTTCGCTCGGGATGACGGCGAGGGCGGCGCGCGAAGCGGCTGCGCGGGTCATCCCGAGGAGCGCAGCGACGAGGGATCCCGAACTCTAGCCGCCGCCTGCGCGGATCATCCCGCTTCCCATATACTTTCTGAAAAACCGATGCGTTTCGTCGTTCGCGCTTTTTCGATTGCGATCCTTCTCGGCGCCGCGGCCAGCCGCGCCCTGCACGGGCAGGAGCCGGCCCCCGCGCCGACGCCGCCGCCCGCGGAATCGCCCGTCGAGACTCCGCCTCCGGTCACCGAAACGGCGCCGGCCGGGGCTCCCCTGACGGCGCCCGCGCTCCCTCCGATTCCCGCGGCCCGACTCCATGACTCGGCGACCGTCGCGATCTCGAAGCTTCCGACCGAAAACCCCTATGGGAGCGTGCTCGACGTTCCGGCCGCGCTCCCGCCCAAGCTTCCGTTCACGGACGCGGTCCTCTCGACCGGGTTTTTCGTTTCGGTGCGCGTCGATCCGACCGGCAAGGCCATATCGGTGCGCCGAGACCGCGATCCGATTCCGTCCCTCGCCGCCGAAAGCATGCGGTCGATCCAGCGCTGGACGATCACCCCCGCCCGCCGGTCGGGGCAGGCCGTCGAGACGTGGGGCGCCTATCGCCTCGAGCTGACCGTCGAGATCGACTCGCCGAAAGTGACGCAGGCGACGCTGACGCCGGTGACGCCGCAGACTCCGCTTCCCGCGCCATTCCCATGGCCGCCCGATCCCGAGTGGCTGGAGAGCCGGAAGCCGGGCCCGACGCCCGAAGGCACCGTCTCTCTGCTCGAGGTTGACACGGCGCCGGTGCCGACGAAGACGCCGTGGTCCGCGGACACCTTCAAGGGGCCCTTCTCCGGCCGGTGGTGGATCAAGGTCGACAAGAACGGACGCATCGAGCGCGCGATCCCGCTCGAGGTCACCGATCCCGTCTTTCTCGCCTACTTCCGGCGCGCCATGAGCAGCTGGGTGCTTCGCCCCGCGCAGGTCAAGGGAGCGCCGGTCGAGTCCTGGAACGAGCTGGCCATGTCCGGGACGATTTCCTTCGACGACGAGATCAAGCAGATCCAGGCGCTGCGCCGCGCAATCGGCCCCTGACGCCCACGTCGCTCACGCTGTCCTGCGGCTCGGTCGGCTGCGGGCTAGACCGCAGGCCGTGACCCTCCGCACGGCGCTCCCTACTGGCGGCGGCGCCTGCCTCCCTCGGTTAGTCGGGAGACTTCGCGCGCCGCGAATTCAGGGGAACATCACGGCTGGGATAGACCATGGTTGGCCTATCGGCGGCACCCGGACGGCTACAGCTACACCCACTTCGTTCGCGGCCTAGACGATCTCCCGCCGGTCGCCGACCCGCCGTGTGACCTTGGCGCCGTCGAGGTACTCGAGCAGTGGAATGGCGAGCCGGCGCGTCAAGCCGAACATCTCCTTGAACTCGGCGACGTCCAGAGATTTCTTCCCGCGGGCGCGCACGCGCTCGACGACCGAGTCCACCGAATCCCGGGCGATGATCCAGCCGCCCGGCAGCCGCACGAGGGCTCCCGTCTTCACGAGATGCCCGATCAGACCCTCCACCACCTTCTGGCGATGCCGGACGGCCTCCGCGGTCTCGGTAGGAGAGGGCGGATCCAGGCCGCGTCGCCGGAAGAACGCCGTGATGCGCTCCGACAACTCCAGATCCGCGCCCGCGAGATCGCTTCGTCCCGGCGGCCGCGCTTCGTCGCCGACGATGGCGAGGGCGCCGCGGGCGGCAAGGGCCGTCTCGATCGCTTCGGCCCACCGCGGATCGGCGCGGGGAAGGATTCGCTTCAGGAGGGTCTGGCGGGACACGCCGACCGATCCCGAGCCCTCGGCCACGAACCGCTCGAGCTCCGACGCGGCGAGCGCGGCCAGGCGGACGAGCGCCGACTCCGAGACGTAGCGATCCGGCGAGCGCCGGAGCGCGTGGACCCGGCGCTCCGCGAGAGGCGGGGCGAGGGCCGCGCGCACCGCCCCGGGGGCCGTGCCGGCCCGACGAGCGAGCTCCTCCTCGTCGACGCCGTGCTCGCGCGATTCCTCGATCCAGAGCACGAGGCGGTCGGCGAGCGCGCCGCTCTCCAGCTGGTCGAGCATCCGCCGCCGCCCCTCCTCGTCGCGTCCGGGAAAGGCCGTCGGACGGGGATCCAGAACGACTCCGCCCCCGATCGTCGTCACTGGCGAGAGCCGGCGGAGCACGAAGCGGTCCCCGGGCGCGGCCGCGATCGGTCTCGCGAACCGGAGCTCGACGCGCGCCGATCCCCCGGGCGGGATCTCGCGGGCCTCCAGAATCCGCACCGAGGCGGTGGCTTCCGAAGCGAAGTGGTGGAACGACAGCCGGTTCCCGCTCCGAACGCGCGGGGAGCCCGGCAGAAGCTCGACGCGGGCGACGACACGGCTGGATGTCGCGAATGCGGACGGTGTCGCGAGCACGAGTCCGCGCCGCAAATCCGAGAGCTCGGCGCCCACCAGGTTCGCGCTCACCCTCTCTCCCGCGCGCGCCTCATCGACCTCGCGCCCGTGCACCTCCAGGCGGCGCACGCGCACGGGCCGCCGATCCGGCAGCACTTCGAGCCGGTCATCCTTGCGAATGCCGCCGGAGACGAGGCTCCCGGTCACGACGGGCCCGAAGCCCGCGATGAGGAAGGCGCGGTCGACGGGAAGCCGCGCGATCGCCTCGCCGCGCGGGGATTCCTCGTCGAGCGCCGCGCGGCGCGACGCCAGACCGACGAGGGCCGCCTTCAAGGCCTCGAGACCCTCGCCCGTCTTCGCCGAGACGGGCACGATCGGCGCGTTCTCGAGGAAGGAGCCGCTCGCGAGCTCGCGCACGTCCGCGGCGGTGACCTCGACGAGCTCCGCCGGAACGCGATCGCATTTGGTCACCGCGATCACGCCGGCCGACAGGCCGAGCAGGCGCACGATCTCGAAATGCTCCCGCGTCTGGGGCATCACGGATTCGTCGGCGGCGACGACCATGAGCACCGCCTGGATGCCGCCGGCGCCGGCGAGCATGTTGCGCACGAAACGCTCGTGGCCGGGAACGTCCACGAAGGACATCCGGACTCCGTCCCACTCGGCATGGGCGAACCCGAGGTCGATGGTGATCCCGCGGCGCTTCTCCTCGGGAAGGCGGTCGGCATCGATGCCCGTGAGCGCCTTCACGAGCGCGGTCTTGCCGTGATCGATGTGGCCCGCCGTCCCGACGAGGAACCGTTTCACGGACGAAGGGTAACTCCTCCGCGCGCTTTCGCGGGTGATAGCCTCAAGACCCCATGCAGGAGAGGATCGAGGCGGAGCTGAAGTCGGCGATGAAGGCCGGCGACAAGCCCCGGGTCGCGACCCTCCGGCTTCTCCTCGCGGCGCTCAAAAACGAGAAGATCCAGGCCGGGCGCGCGCTGACGGCGGACGAGTTCGAGGCGGTCCTCCGACGCGCCGTCAAGCAGCGCCGGGACTCGATCGAACAGTACGCTCGCGGAGGGCGGCAGGACCTGGTCGACGCCGAAAGCCGCGAGCTCACGATCATCGAGGAATACCTGCCGAAGGGCATGTCGGATGCCGAAATCGAGGACGCGCTCCGCAACATCATCCGGGACAAGGGCTTCTCGACCTCCAAGGACGTCGGCCTGGCGATGAAGGAGCTCATGTCGGCCCACAAGGGCCGCGCGGACGGAAAGAAAGCCCAGGAAATCGCCCGCCGCCTGCTGCCGTGACCGCGAAGGCGGCGGGCGGCATCCGCGAGGAGATCGAGGTCAAGATCCCCGTCCGTGGGCTCTCGGAAGTCCGAGAGAGACTTCGCGCCGCGGGCGCGTCGCTCCGCGCCGAGGTCCACGAGGAATCGAACGTCCTCTTCGACGACCCCGAACGGCGCCTCTCCGGGAGCGGACGCACGATCCGGCTGCGGCGCGCGGCCGGACGCGCGATCCTGACTTACAAGGGAACGGCGCGGTTCCAGGCCGGAGCCAAAGTGCGCGAAGAGCGCGAGACCGAAGTCTCCGACCCGGAGGAAGCCCAGGCCATCCTTTCGGGGATCGGGCTCCAGCCGCGCTTCCGTTACGACAAGCGGCGGGAGGAATGGGACTGCGACGGAAGCGTGGTCGCCCTCGACGAGACGCCGATCGGCTTCTTCGTCGAGGTCGAAGGCGATCCGACGAGCATCCGACGGGTCGTGGCGGCGCTCGGCCTCGACGCCGCCGAATCGATCCCCTACTCCTACGCCGAGCTCTACGCGCGCCGGCGCAAGGAGGATCCCGCGCTGCCGCCGGACATGGTTTTCCCGGAAGACGCCTCGGGCTCCTGAACCTCTGCCCCGGGCGGCGACACCTCCGGCGACTTCACGAGGCCGGCGGCGGCGAAGTAGCGGTTGATCTCGATCACTCGCGCGATCAGGTCCAGCGCCACCTGAGCCATGAGTGAGCGCACATGGCGAAGCTCGGCCTCCGCGCGCGCGGAACACGAAGCGCCGCGGGTCGGCTCCGAAACGCGGCCGAGATTTTCCGGCAGCAGGATCTCCTCGGCGTCCGCGGCATGCTCAGCGGCCGTCTTAGGGGGTTCTCTGCGGAAAACCGGCACTCGAAGGACGATCCGCCTTTTCAGGCCGAACGGCACGGTGTCCCGGTCTACGGCGTGGGCCCCGGGCTCGAGCTCGTGCGGCGCCGGAGTCGCCAGAAGCCGCGGCTTCCTGTTCGACCATCGTCCGCACGTGGCTCTCCGCCGCCCGGGCAATCTCCTCGGCCCGCCGCTCGAAGCGCGCGCGCGGGGAGCCCGGATCGCTTCCGACGATCGCGAATCCTTTCTCGGTTCGCGCGCGAGCCGATCCGGCGGCCGCCTTCTCTTCCTCGTTCTCTTTCAAGGGCTCGATCGGAATGATCATTGAGTCCAGCCTCTCGCCCCCCGCCGGTAGTAGAGCGTCCGGATCTTCGCCGTCGCGCCGAACACGCGCACGACGGCCATCCGATCGTGCGCGTTCCAGAGGTAGACGGAGCCCGGCGTCGCGTCGCCGACCGGAGTGAAGGAGCAGATGTCGGAATTGTTGAATCGGATCGGATCGTCGATCCGATCCAGGTAGCGGCCCGGGCTGCCCGGATCGGGCACGCGGATCCCGGTCATGATGGCGGGCCGCACGTCGTTGCGGGACCAGGGATAGGCGATCCCCAGGAAGCGGTCGACGCCGCTCGCGATCTCCGCCGTGCGGATGCCATTCCCGTTGCCGTCGCCGTAGAGCGCCCATTCGTAGCGGTCGCCGTTCCTGCGGAACTTCAGCCCGACGTTGCGATCCCGGGAGACCGCGTACGCGCGCGCGAGATAGAACGCCACGGTCGTCTCGTGGACCGCGTTGCGAATCGACACCGACTCTCGCAGCGACAGCGTTCCGGGAGCGGCGAGCAAGACCAGGAACGCCACGACCATCAGGCTCACGATCAGCTCGTAAGCCGTCAGTCCGGAGCTCGGCGAGAGGGGCCCGGGGCCCTGAGGGCCCCGGGCGGGCGCGGAGGTCACCGTCCCTTGCCCGCGGGGACGGCGTTGGCGGGTTTCTCCTTCGCGGCCGGCGCCGGGGAGGAAGCGCGGCCCGCCGAAGGAGACGACGAGAGACGAACCTTGGAGTCGAGGGTGGTGGGTCCCGTGACGGAGAGGTAGGGCTTGAGGCTCAAGAAGAGTTTTTCGCCGATGCCTTTGACTTCCATGAGCTCCTCGGGGCGAGCGAAGGGCTTCTCCTTGCGGCGCTCGACGATGCGCTCGGCGACGCGGGCTCCGATGCGCGGCAGGTAGGCGAGCTCGACCGCCGAAGCGGTGTTGATGTTGACCTTCTTCGACGGCGCGGACGCGTCGGCTCCCTCGCCGAACGCCAGAGCCGCCGCGCCCAGCGTCACGAGCAGGGCGATCGCGGACACACGAATCCTGGATGCGAGCATCGAGACTCCTTTCGGATCAGCGAGCCTTGGAACTGGCTGCGAAACACGAAGAGACGGATGGGTCGAAGCGGGATGGGTCTTGTCCTCATCGAGCCGTCACGATCAGGCGTTCTCCATCGGCACCTCCTTTCGGGAGCGTCGGAATGGCGAGATCCGTGCCGAGGCCCGGGCGGAGAGAGAAGTCGAACGAGCGACGCTGTTTAGCGGAGGCGGCGGGAATGCGGAGACCGGCCGCCGCCGACAACAACTTGGCCACGGCGTCGGGGCGGCTCGACCTCAAGTCGTTGAATCGAATGAGCGGCGCGCGACTGCCAGAGCGGCAGGACACCTGTCCAATTTCTTGTCGGACCCGCGTGTAGACTGCCCGCCGTGGTCCTCAAAAAAGCCGTCGCCGGGAGGATCGGCGCGGGACTGGCCGCCGGACGGGAGATCATCGTCGGCGTGTCGGGCGGCTCCGGCGCGCAGCTCGCCCGCCGCTTCGTGGAAGTCGCGCTCGGCTCCGGCGGCCTCGCGAAGCTCCACCTCGTCCTCTCGGATCCCGCGCTCGACGTCGCGCGCCGCGAGATGCGCGCGAGCATCGCGAGCCCGCAGGACTGGATCGCAACCCTCGGCGTTCCGAACCCGCAGCGCGCCCGCATCGTCCTCCACGACAACGGCAACGTGGGGGCGTCGATCGCCTCGGGCTCCTATCCGGCGTCCGGAATGATCGTGATTCCCTGCAGCGGCGGGACCCTCGGCTCGATCGCCCACGGCGTCGGACGCGACCTGCTCCAGCGCGCCGCCGACGTCTGCCTGAAGGAACGGCGACCCCTCGTGCTCGCGTTCCGCGAGTCGCCGTACTCGCTCGTCCACGTCGAAAACATGCGCGCGGCGACCCTGGCCGGCGCCATCGTCGCGCCGCCCACGCCCGCGTTCTACGTCGACTCTCCGACGGTCGAGAGGATGCTCGACGCCTATTGCCTCCGCGCCGCGCGGCTCCTCGGCTTGAAGCCCCGCGACGAGGGCTTCCGCTGGGAAGGCGGCGACTCCGGATCGGGTCGGCGGACGCAAGCGCAAGGTCAGGCACGGCCCCGCCGACGGCCGACGCGGTGAGCGCTCCGGCATCCGGCGCGGGCATGGGCGCTCTCCGGTCCGTCCGGACGACCCTCGAGATGATCAAGTTCTCCCACACGCTCTTCGCGCTGCCCTTCGCCCTGCTCGCCGCGGTCCTCGCGGCAGGCGGCTGGCCGCGCGGATCGACGCTCCTCAAGATCCTCCTGGCCATGGTCGGCGCGCGGAGCGCGGCCATGGCCCACAACCGGCTCGTCGACCGCCGGTTCGACGCGGAGAACCCCCGCACGGCGACTCGCGCGCTGCCGTCGGGCGCGCTCTCGCCCGCATTCGTCCGAATCTTCCTCGCCGCGTCAATCGTCGTCTTTCTTGCGGCGGCGGCGAGCCTCAACCGACTGACGCTCCTGCTCTCGCCGCTGGCCCTCGGGCTCCTGCTTCTCTACGCCTACACCAAGCGCTTCACGTCGCTCTCCCACCTCGTCCTCGGCGTCTGCCTCGGGATCGCGCCGGTGGGCGCGTGGATCGGCGTGCGGGGCGAATTCGCGCTCCTGCCAATTCTGCTCGGGCTCGCGGTCCTCTTCTGGACGGCCGGGTTCGACGTCATTTACTCCCTCCAGGACGAGGCGCACGACCTCCGCGTCGGCCTCCGCTCCATTCCGGCGCGCGTCGGGGCGCGGCGCGCTCTCTGGATCTCGGGGCTCTTCCACGCCGTCATGGCCGTTCTTCTGCTGGCCGGTCTGGCGTCTCGCGGGAGGCGGGTGGCTCTTCTTCGCCGGCGTCGTCGCGACGATCGCGGCGCTCGTCTACCAGCACGCGATCGTCCGGCCGGGGGACCTCTCCCGCGTGGACGCGGCGTTCTTCACGGCGAACGGCTTCGTCTCGGTCGTCCTCGCCGCCTGCGGCATCGCGGACGTGTTCGCGCGTTCGCATTAGAATCCGCCCGATGATTCCGACTGAAGGGGACGTTCCGCTGCGCCACCTGGCGATCGAGGGTCCCATCGGCGTCGGTAAGACTTCGCTCGTCGAGCTGCTCGCGCGGCGTTTCCGCGGCACCAAGATCCTCGAGGATGTCGACAACCCGTTTCTCGGCGACTTCTACAAGAAGAAGAAGGGCGCCGCGTTCCAGACGCAGCTCTTCTTCCTCCTGTCCCGCTACCAGCAGCAGCAGGAGATCGCCCAGATCGACCTGTTCACGAACCTCGTCGTCGCCGACTATCACTTCCCGAAGGACAAGATCTTCGCCTGCATCAACCTGGACGACTCAGAGCTTCTGATCTACGACCGGCTCTATACGCTTCTGTCGGAGTCGGTGCGCAAGCCCGATCTCGTGATCTTTCTGCAGGGCTCGATCGAGACGTGCCTGAAGCGGATCAAGAAGAAGACGCGGACGCTCGAGAAGGCCGTGACGCCGGAATACCTGGCCCAGCTCATCGAGGCCTACAACTACTACTTCTACCACTACGACGAGACTCCCCTGCTCGTCGTGGACACCAACGAGATCGACTTCGTCAACCGGCCCGGGGACTTCGAGGACCTCGTCGGACAGATCCAGAAGGCGAAGAAGGGCGTCCAGTACTACGTCCCGGCGGCCAGCGCGCCCAAGTGACCCGCGCGCGCAGCGCCGCCGCGGGTCATCCCGCAGGCGGAGGATCCCGGACTCCCGCGCGTAGCGTAAACTCGCCCGGAGAGGCTCTCCATTCGACAGGACTTGCGAGCGGCATGGCGCGCCATCAAGCGCAGCCCGGGCGTCTCCCTCGCCATCGTCCTGGTCATGGCGCTCGGGATCGGCGCGAACAGCGCGATCTACAGCCTCGTCGACTCGGTGCTCTTTCCTTCGATCCCGGTGGCGCAGCCCGAGTCCCTCGCCCGGGTCTTCGCCGTCAGCCATCGCGGGGGAGACGACTTCTGGGAGCTCTCCCTCCCGCTCTTTCGTGACTATGCCGAACAGAGCAGGGCGTTTCGACGACTCGCGAACTATGAGAAGGGTTACCGTGCCACGTCTCGTTCGAGGGCCAGGCCGCCGAGCTCATGAAAGTCGCGGTCGCCGGCGGGGACTACTTCGGTGTCCTCGGAATCCAGCCCGCTTCCGGGCGCCTGATCTTCCCCGACGACGACCGCCCGGGTGCCAGTCCCGTGGCCGTCATCGGGTACGACCTCTGGAGGACCCGCTTCGGCGCCTCGACCGACCTGACGGGCAAGCGCGTGAAGATCAATGGAACGGTCTTCACGATCGTCGGTGTCGCGCCGCGCGCGTTCTCCGGCCTCGATCTCGGGGTACTCCTCGTCGCTCTGGGTTCCCCTCTCGCGGTTCGTTGAAATTTACCCTCCGGCGCGGGGCTGGCTGTCCGATCGCTCGAGCGCATACTTCAACGCGGTCGGGCGGCTCGAGAGCGGGTTCACCCTCGAGAGCGCGCAGGCCGAATTGGAAGGCATCGCGTCTCGACTCGGAGCCGGACGCTCCGTCCCCTCTCCCGACGAGGCCGGCGGCACATGGGAGGAACCCTGGCCGCGAGTTCTGCCGATCCACTTTTCGAGTTGGCGCGAACCGATCCAGCTCTCCCGGTTGCTCGTCATCGCCGTGGCGCTCGTCCTGTTGACGGCTTGCCTGAACGTGGCGGGCCTCCTCGTGGCGCGAGCCGAGCGTGATCGGCGGCTGACCGCCCTTCACCTGGCGCTCGGGGCGCCCCGTCGCCGGCTCCTCCGCATCCTCCTCCTCGAGACGGGGATCTACGCCTTCTGCGGAACGGCGGCGGGGCTTCTGGTCGCTCTTGCGGTCGCCAGGGCGCTGGCCCATCTGGCGCCAGAACAGTTGCCGCTTCCCCTGACGGGTCCGAGTGTTCTCTCGCCTCGGGTGCTGGGCGCAACGATTTTGGCGGCCCTGATCGCGACACTGCTGGCCAGCCTGGCCCCGCTGCGGAGCGTCTTCCGCGAAGACCCGATTCTCATCCTGAAGGGCCTCACCGCGTCCGGCGGCGTCGTTCGCCGGCGGCTCCCGCTCCGGCGCCTCTTCGTCGTGTTGCAGGTGGCGACCTCGGCCGTTCTGCTCGTGGGCGCGGGTCTCTTCCTCCGAACCCTTCGCCACATGTACGCGGCGGATCCCGGCGTCGACCTGGAGCGGGTCGTCGTCGCCATCGTCGATCCCGCTCGAGCAGGCTATGGAAAGACCGAGGGCGCCGCCCTCGGAATGCGAATCCTCGAAGGAGTCCAGCATCTCGGGCTCACGCGAGTCGCCGCGGTGTCATGCGATCTGCCGCCCCACGTCTACTTCCCGACGAACGTGCGCATTGGAGACGACGACCGCGCGATCGGGCTCGGCATCGTGGGTCCCGGCTATTTCGACGCCCTTCGAATTCCCCTGCTGCGCGGCCGCGACTTCGGACCCGCCGACCGAAAGGGCGCGCCCGGCGTCGGCATCGTCAACCGCTCGTTCGCAGACACCTTCTGGCCCGGCCAGGATCCGCTCGGAAAACAGCTTCGGGACGTTGGTCCGGCGGAGCTCCCGCTCGAGGTCGTCGGAATCGCCGAGAACACGAGGGTCTTGGGCCCGCTGGCACCTCCCGGAACCCGCCCTCTATGTTCCCTTCGAGCAATTCCACGATGTATACAAATGGCAGCGCCGGAATGTGTTCATCGTCTCGACACGCGTCGAGCCGCGGGCGGCTGTCGCCGACGTGCGAGCGGCCATCGCGAGAATCGACCCGACTCTCTTCGTCGACGTCAAACCCATGCGTCAGGCGCTGTCCTTCTCGTTCGCGCAAGCGCGTTTCCTCGCTCTGCTCTTGTCCTGCCTCGGCCTCCTCGTGCTCGTCATCGCGGCGACGGGCCTTTCCGCGCTGGTCTCGCAGGACACGGCCTCCCGCGTTCGCGAGATCGCCATCCGGGCGGCCCTCGGGGCGCGGCCGGCGGATCTGCGGCGGCTGATCCGGTACGGCGCCATCGGCCTCGTTGCTGCCGGGCTTGCCGTCGGGATTCCCGGCGCGCTGATGTTCGGAAAACTCGTCTCGGCCCATCTCTTCGGGGTTTCCACTGCCGACCTGACGACTCTCGCCGCCGTCGCCATGGGGCTGCTCGCCGTCGGGGTCTGGTCGGCCCGCGGACCCCTGCGGCGGGCCCTCCGCCAGAGCATCTCCGCGACGCTTCGCAGCGACTAAAGTACCGTCGGCCGGTATAATCCTCGCCTCGCCCTTCTCGGCGGCGATCCCAGGCTTCGGGACGTCGACCGAAAGGCAAGGAGCGAACGATGACGGACCTTCCGGAGAAAGATCCCCTCACGATCCCGCAGATCGTCTCGGCCAAGGGCCGCGAGAAGCTCGCGATGCTCACCGTCTACGACGCGCCCTCGGCGCGGCTGCTCGACGAGGCGGGGATCGAGATCCTGCTCGTCGGCGACTCGGTCGAGATGACCGTCTACGGCGAGCCGAACACGCTTTCGGCGACCATGGACACGATGATCCGCCACACGCGCGCCGTCTCGCGCTCCGTGCGAGCGCGCCGTCGTCGTCGGCGACATGCCCTTCCTCTCGTACCAGACCGATCCGGCGAACGCGGTCGCGAACGCGGGACGTTTCCTGGCCGAGGGCGGCGCCGCGGCCGTCAAGGTCGAGGGCGGGCGGCGCATCCTCCCGGCGGTCGAGGCCATCCTCGCGGCGGACATCCCGGTCATGGGCCACGTCGGCCTGACGCCGCAGTCGTACCGCAAGTTCGGCGGCTTCAAGGTCCAGGGCCGCGAGGCCGACTCGGCGCGCGAGATCCGCGAGGACGCCAAGGCGCTGGCCGACGCCGGCTGTTTCGCCATCGTGCTCGAGTGCGTTCCGGAAACCCTGGCGGCCGAGATCACGCGCGAGATCGCCGTGCCGACGCTCGGGATCGGCGCCGGCCTCCACTGCGACGGTCAGGTCCTCGTCTTCCACGACGTCGTCGGCCTGACGCGCGACCTGCGGCCCAAGTTCGTGCGGCGCTACGCCGACCTGACCACCGTGATCGGGGACGCCGCGCGCGCTTTCGTCAAGGACGTCAAGAGCGGGTCCTTCCCGTCGCAGGAAGAGTCCTTCACGGGCGGCCGGCCCCCGGGGTTGCGCCGGGTCCACTGAGCCGGTGATCACCGTCTCCGCGCTCGGCCCGCTGCGCTCCGCCGTGGGAAGGGCGCGCGCCGCCGGCGAGCCGGTCGCGCTTCGTCCCGACGATGGGAGCGCTGCACGAGGGGCACCTGTCGCTCGTCGCGCCTGCGCGAAGCGCCACGCGCCGTTCGTCGTCGTCTCGATCTTCGTCAACCCGCTCCAGTTCGGCGCCGAACGAGGACCTCGCCCGCTATCCCCGGCGCGAAGCGGACGACGCGCCGCTGCTCGCGCGGGAGGGCGTGGACGTCCTCTACCTTCCGGATCCGCGCGCGCTTCTACCCGCCGGACTTCTCGACGCGCGTCGAGGTCGCGCGGCGTCTCGGAGGGCGGCGAGGGCGCGCGGCGGCCCGGGCCACTTCCGCGGCGTCGCGACGGTCGTCGCGCAAGCTCTTCATGCAGGTCCTGCCCGACGTCGCGGTCTTCGGACGCAAGGACCTCCAGCAGGTCGCGGTCGTGCGGCGGCTGATCCGCGACCTCGACTTTCCGATCCGGCTCGTCGTCGGAGAGACCGTGCGCGAGCCGCGACGGCCTCGCGCTCTCGTCGCGCAACGCCTACCTCTCGCCGGAGGAGCGCCGGCGCGCCGCCGATCTCTCGCGGACGCTCTTCGCCGCGCGGGCGCCGCGCCGGCGCACGGCGAGCGCGACGCGCGGATCCTCGAGGTGGACGTCCTCGCGGCAGCTCGAGGCCGCCGGGCTCGAGGTCGACTACGTCGAGGCGGTGGACGCCGGGACGATGACCCGCGCCTCCGAGGTCCGGCCCGGGCGTGGCGCTCGCCGCCGCCGTCCGGTTGGGGAAGACGCGCCTGATCGACAACGTTTTCCTTCTTGACCCGGAGCGGCCGGAGCATAGGACTAGACAGACAGATCCATGGCGACCGAAACCGAAACCCTCGAGACGCTGCCGCCCCTTCCGCGGCCGCCGATCCTTTCGTCTTCGGCGGGCGCACGTTCGTCTCGCGCCTGATCGTCGGCACCGGCAAGTACGCGACGTTTCCCGCTGATGCGGGAGGCGCTCGTCGCCTCGGGGGCCGAGATCGTCACGGTCGCGGTGCGCCGGGTCAATCTCACCGACCGCTCGAAGGAATCGCTCCTCGACTACGTCCCGAAGGGGATGACGCTCCTCCCGAACACGGCCGGCTGCTACAACGCCGAGGACGCGGTGCGCGCGGCGCGCCTGGGCCGCGAGGTCGGCCTCTCGAACTGGGTCAAGCTCGAAGTCCTGGGCGACGAGCAGACGCTCTGGCCCGACAACGAGGCGCTGCTGGCGGCGACGAAGACGCTCGTCGCGGAAGGGTTCGTCGTTTTCCCGTACACCTCGGACGATCCGATCGTCTGCCGCAAGCTCGAGGATGCGGGCGCCGCGGCGGTCATGCCGCTCGGCGCGCCGATCGGTTCGGGCCTCGGGATCCAGAATCCCAACAACATCGCGATCATCCTCGAGCGCGCGAAGGTGCCGGTCATCGTCGACGCGGGCGTCGGCACGGCGTCGGATGCCTGCGTCGCCATGGAGCTCGGCGCCGCCGGCGTGCTGATGAACACCGGGATCGCCGGCGCGCAGCGATCCGGTCGCGGATGGCGCGCGCGATGCGCGACGCGGTCCGCGCGGGGCGCGACGCATTCCTCGCCGGACGCATTCCGCGGAAGCGCTACGCCACGGCCTCTTCGCCGATGACGGGCGTGATCGGCTCGTAGCGAAGACGGCCTGGCAGGAGCGGGCTCGTTCCTGCCTCCGGCCGCCTGCCCTGCCTCCCGACCACTAGCATCCACGGGGCTTGCGGAACCCCTGTCCTTCCGTACAGATTCTCCTTGCAAAGACTTTCAAAGCCCGTGCTACGTTCCGCCAGCTTTTACGAAAACCCCGCACACCCCAATCGCGCCTTTTATGTTTTCCATCCCCCATCCGTACGCCCTTTTGCGGGGAGGCGTGCGCGCGTTCGAAAGGGGGTCGGTCCTAGAGAGAGCTTGATCCCGGCGCCGAGCGCCGGAGTTTCTACCGAGTTGTGTATCCGTTTCGCCATTTTTTTCACCGGTGCGGACTAACGCGCCTCCGGGCAGGGGATTAAACCCAGGAGATCGGTAACTTCCATGATGCAGCAATACACGGACAAGAACCTCACGTGCGTCGACTGTGGGGGGACCTTTCTGTTCTCGGCCGACGACCAGGAGTTCTACGCGCGCAAGGGTTTCACCAACGAGCCCAAGCGCTGCAAGCCTTGCCGCGACAAGCGCAAGACGTCCTCGGGCGAGGGCCGCGAGCGCACCTTCTACGACGTGACCTGCGACGGCTGCGGCAAGCAGACGCAGGTGCCCTTCAACCCGACCAACGGCAAGCCGGTCTACTGCCGCGAGTGCTACTCGGCTCGCCGCTCGCAGCAGGCCTACTGAGCCGCGTCTTTCCCCGTCCGATAAGCCCCGGCATTCGCCGGGGCTTTTTTTGTTATCGTCGAGCGGAGTCCCAACTGTGGCCGTCAAGCTCTCCCCCCCGAAACCGCATCGCTGCCCCGCCGGCTCCGACTCGTCGAGCGATCGGCGCCACGCCCCTCGTCGAGCTTCCCCGCTTCGCCCGCGGCGCGGCGCGGCTCTTCGCCAAGCTCGAGTGGTTCAACCCCGGCGGCAGCGTCAAGGACCGGATCGCCCGGGCGATGATCGACGACGCCGAGGCGCGCGGGCTGCTCGCGCCGGGCGGCACGATCGTCGAGGCGACTTCCGGCAACACCGGCGTCGCCCTCGCCATGATCGCGGCGTCGCGGGGTTATCGCTGCGTGGTCGTGATGCCCGAGGGCTACGGGCGCGGTCAAGGCGAAGCTCATGGCGGCGGCCGGCGCCGAGGTCGTCCGCACGCCCGCCGACGACCGAATGGCCGGCGCGGTCGCGCGCGCCGACCGAGATCGCCGCCTCCACTCCGGGCGCCTGGGTTCCCTCAGCCAGTTCACCAATCCCGTCAATCCGCGAACCCACTACGAGACGACCGGCCCCGAGATCGCCGAGCAGATCGGCGGCCGCATCGACGCCTGGGTCGCCGGCGTCGGGACGACCGGGACGTTCATCGGCGTCGCGCGGTACCTGACCGAGCGGCATCCCGGGATCCTCCGCGTCGCCGTCGAGCCCGCAGGGCTCGATCCTCGGCGGCGGGCTGCCCCGGCCCGCACGAGGTCGAGGGCATCGGCCTCTCGCAGATCTGGCCGATTCTCGACCGGAGCCTGATCGACGAGGTCGTCACGGTCGCGCGACGCGCCGTCCTTCGCGACCTGCCGCGACCTCGCGCGCGAAGAGGGCCTGTTCGTCGGCGGCTCCTCCGGCTCGGCGGCCGCGGCCGCGCTCCAGATCGCGCGGCGTCTCGGCCCCGGCAAGACGGTCGTCACGCTGTTTCCGGACGGCGCGGAGCGGTATCCGGATCAGGGGATCTTCGAGAGTCGAGGTTGAAGTGTCGAAGGTTCAACGTCGATCAGACGCCACCTTCGACAATTCAACTCTCAACTGTCACGCGCCAGAAAGGAACTCATGGGCTTCTAGCACCGACTGCATCCACGCCGGCAACGAGCCCGAGCCCGCGACGGGCTCGGTTTCGTTTCCGATCTACCAGACTTCGACGTACGTCCAGCAGGGGCTGGGGCAGCACAAGGGCTTCGAGTACGGCCGGACGCAGAACCCGACGCGCTCGCGCCTCGAAGAGAACCTGACGGTTCTCGAAGGCGGCGCCGGCGCGCAGCGCCTTTGCCTCGGGCATGGCGGCGATCACGGCGATCTCCACGTTCGTCAAGCAGGGCGACCACGTCGTCTGCTCGAACATGACCTACGGCGGGACCTACCGCTACTACACGAAGATCCTGCGCGAACTACGGCGTGACGTTCGACTTCGTCGACACGGCGGATCCGGCGGCGGTCGAGCGGGCGATCCGGCCCGAGACGCGCATGCTGCATCTCGAGTCCCCGACGAACCCGACGATGCGCCTCGCGGACATCACGCTCCTCTCGGAGCTCGCTCACCGTGTCGGCGCCATCGTCGTCGTCGACAACACCTTCTGCTCGCCTTACCTCCAGAAGCCGTTGTCTCTCGGGGCGGACATCGTCATGCACTCGACGACGAAGTTCCTGGGCGGCCACTCCGACACGGTCGGCGGAATCGCGATCGCGAAGGCCAAGGAGCACGTCGAGTGGCTGGGCTTCGTCCAGAACAGCTCGGGCGCGATCCTCTCGCCGATGGATTCCTTTCTCGTCCTGCGCGGCATCAAGACGCTCGTCGTCCGCATGGAGCGGCACGAGGCCAACGGCCGAAAGGTCGCCGAGCACCTCGCGAAGCATCCGAAGGTCCGGCTAGGTCAACTATCCCGGCCTCCCGACGCATCCCCAGCACGCGCTCGCGAAGAAACAGATGTCGGGGTTCGGCGCGATGATCTCGTTCGATCTGGGATCGCTCGAGAACGCCGGCGCGTTTCTGGAAAAGGTCCGGCTGTGCTCCCTGGGCGAGAGCCTCGGCGGAGTCGAGACGCTCATCTCGCATCCGGCGTCGATGACGCACGGCTCGATTCCGGAGGAGGAGCGAAACCGCCTCGGCGTCACTCCCGGTCTGGTCCGCATCTCCGTCGGCATCGAGGATGCCGAGGATCTGTTGGCGGACCTGGACCAGGCGCTGGAGGCGGTTCGCTAGAAACGAAAACTTCTCGAGCGGCCTAGTTTCGAATCCGATCCCAGGCGTCTCGCGGTGGCGTCCTTGACGTCATGCCACGCTCGTCCGGTCGTGCCCTTCGCCTTGTCCCAGCCCTTCTCGAGATCGCCCTCGACCTCATTGAACTTCCGACCCCGGTACTCGGGACGCGCCGCGCTCTCCCAGCCGTAACGATAGGCGGGCTCGTACTCGGAGTACGGCTTGCCCGTCACGTAGTAGGGGCGCTTGTTGTAGTTGTCCCGCCAGAACGCGGCTTCCTCGGTCGGGTTGACGGCTTCGCCGGCGGCATGCCCCGCGGCTCCGCCCGCCACCGCTCCCACCACTCCGCCGACGGCGGCCCCGATCGGGCCTCCCACGACTCGCTCCGGCCGCCGCACCCGCGGCCGCGCCGCCGGCCGCGCCGACTCCCGTTCCGACGGGATGGGAGCCCGGCTCATCGGTGATCGGATCTCGATTCGCGGGATTCTTGTCGAACTTTTCGTCCACCATTCAGTGTTACCTCCGCCGTCTTTGCAGAGCAAGACGGATGCCCGGGCTCTGCGCCCGGGCTCCGGAAGTCGCTGATGCGCGGATCGAGCGATTCAGGCCGTGCGGAGGAGGCGCAGACCTGCGCGGTTCACCTGCTGCGGCGGAACCCGGAACGCCGCCGGAGCGGCGGCCGGTTTCTCGAGCCCGCGCCGCCACTTCGCGGTGAGCCAGAACTGCTCGCCGCCGCACTTGGGGCAGGCGCGGTTGCGGACGTTGAACGCCACGCAGCAATCCAGACAGAGAGCCGTCTCCTCTTCACGAATGCTGTTCGTGAGAAGCGCCACATCGCCAGCCGAAGCTCCAGCTTCCACGGACAGTGCCGACCCTTCCTGCACGACTCGCATCGGAGCCCTCCTCCTGGCAAATTTGAACGTTGGGAGGTGCAACTTTAAGGCCAGACCCGGCCAAATGGCCAGTCGACACTGGTCAGTGGACCAGCTCGACTCCGTTCGCCCCGCCGGCAAGCTCAATCTCCTGAGGGAGGTAGCGGCCTTCGACCCAAAGAACTCTCTGGGAGTCGAGGCGTTTCGCGGATTCGGGCGTAAGCCGCGCGCAAGCCCGCCGCGCGTCCCGACGGCCGCGACCTCGCCCCAGGGGGAGCTCCCGGCGGCGTCGTCTTCGAGCGACCAGACGAAGAGGGGAACGCGGAGCAGATCGAGGTAGCGCCGGACGACCGCCGGCCTGATAGGTGCTGGCGTCCTCGGCGACGCGGCCGAGCACGAGAAGGACCGCTCGTCGGCCGAAGCTCTCGAATGCGTTGAGCCCGGCCACCGCGACGGCGTCGGCATACATCGGGAACAGCCCTTCCGGTGTCGGATTGGAGACGTGGGAGAGAAGGAACGTCAGGCCGCCGTCCGAGCGGGTCATACCGCCGGCGGAAGGAAAGAGCGCCGGACGTCCGCGAAAGGACTCTCGGGCGCGGCCAGAGGAAGCTGACCTCGTCGGCCTTCTCGAGAGGCAGCGCGGCCGGCGCGCGCGGACCCGTCGCCGAGCCCCGAGAGCTTGCCGTAGGCCTCCGTCGCGCTCTCGTCGCGGACGATCCAGAGGCTCGCCGGGCCCTCCTCGGCCGTGGCGACGCGGAGCGGCTTCTCGCCCGCGCGCAGGACGCCCTGGAAAGCCGTCGGGCACGAGCTTGCGCTTCTTCGTCATGCGGATCGGAACGGCCGTCAGCTCGCTCTGCGCCTCGCCGCCGGCGCCGCCTCCGAAGGCGACGTCGTCGCGGGACCGAAGGCCGCTCGCGAAGTCGAGCTCGACGGTCACCACGTGGACGACTTCGGGCGAGTGCGGCGGGATCTGGACCCGCCGCAGCGCGTCCATCGCGATCGGCCGCCCGTCGAAGCTGACCGTCACCTGCTGCGGCTCTTCGCCCATCACGTTCTGCCAGGTGATCCGGGCCGCGACCGCGCGGCCCTCGGCGTCGCGCTCGAGCAGGATCCCCGCCTCCGCCGGCGGCCGGGGCATGTTGATCCATTGCCTCGCCCGCGAGACTTCGCCTCCCTGCGGGTCGAGCGCGCGCGCGACGAGCTCGTGCGGCACGAGCTGCGGGCCGAGATCGATCGGCGCGATCCAGGGTGGCGTGTCGAGCCGCGCGACTTCTTCGCCGTCGAGGAGGAGCTGGACTTCGGCGACGCGGCCCTGGACGGCGAGCCGGACCTGCTGATCCCCGGAGGTCAGCCCGAGAAAGAGCGAGAGGAACGCGACCGACGCGGCCGTGGGCGGGCCCTCACGCTGGCTTGCGTCGAAGCTTTCGGACCGGAGCGGCTGTCGATCGTGGGGTCTTCCGGATGGTCAGCGGACGCGGGGACGCGGTCAACTTCTGGACCCACTCCGCGAAGCCGGGCGAGGCCCAGTCGACGCGGTAGGCCAGGACCTCCGGAAGCTCGTACGTGTTGACACGGTGGATCGTCTCGCGGACGGCCTCGAAGTTCGCGGCGCGCGTCTTGATGATGAGCAGCATCTCGCCGTCGTCGCACACGTTCCCCTTCCAGCGATAGACCGAGCGGACGTTGGGGATGATGTTGACGCAGGCCGCGCGTTTGGCGCGGACGAGGGCGTGCGCGACGTCGAGCGCCTGCTCCTCCGTTCCGACGGAGGTGACGACGACCATCAGGGAGTTGTCAACAGCCACCGCGAAGATTGGATCCCGAGCGGGCAGCAGAGTCAAGCGCAAGCGGGAAGAAATGCCGGAGGGCGGGTGTTAGACTTCCTTCCTCGATCTTTGAGTCGTATCGCGCATCGAGACCACGTGGGGGCGAAACGGCTTCGACGGGGACGATGGCGCGAGAGGTTGCATGCCGAGGTCTCACCCCTCCTCGTAAAAGCAGGGTGAAAAATAGTAGCTGCGAACAACAGCAACTTCGCTCTGGCTGCTTAATTAAGTAGCCTCGTTGGACGGATAGCGCACCCGACGCGCTTCGGCCGACGTCGCGAAATTCGGGTGTAGCCGCTCCGGATCCCCGGACGGAGCGGCGAAACAAATTCGGGGTTGCTCTGACGCCGTTTTGCCTCTTCTCGAGGCGGCGGGGCGAGAATTAAGAAGAGGCTGAGCATGGAGTGGCCTCTCCCGTCGCGCTTCCGGACGCGGGTTCAACTCCCGCCGCCTCCACCAACTTAGGTTCATCGAGGTCAGGGCCGAGATTCTCGGCCCTTTTCCTTTCAGGCGTTTGGCTCCCTGCCGCCGCTCCCGCCGCTCCTGGGGTAGCTGGTTTGCTAAGTTCGTCGTCATGTCCGAGCGTTCCCCCGAGCAGATACGCGAATTGCTCGACTCCCTGTATCGCGTGGATTCGGGACGAATCCTGGCCACGCTGATCCGCTTGCTCGGTGATTTTGATCTTGCCGAGGAGGCGATGCACGAAGCCTTTGCGGCCGCGCTGAGCCTGTGGCCGAGCAGTGGAGTCCCCGGCAACCCGCGACCATGGTTGATTTCGACGGCCCGATTCAAAGCCATCGATACCTTGCGTCGACGGGCAAGATTCGATGCGTCTCAGGACGAGCTCGTGCGCCATCTCGAAGCGCAATGGAGTTCGGCGGAACAGTCCAATGAAGAGGACAGCCTCGAGGATGATCGGCTGCGCCTGATTTTTACGTGCTGTCATCCATCTCTCGCGCCGGAAGCGCGCATTGCGCTCACCTTGCGTGAGGTGTGCGGGCTGACGACCGAGGAGATCGCAAAGGCCTTCCTCACCACTCCGCGTACGCTGGCGCAGCGCATCGTGCGCGCAAAGGCAAAGATTCGAGAGACACCGATTCCGTACGAGGTGCCGACGCCCGAGGAATTGCCGGAGCGACTGGGCGCGGTGCTTCACGTCATCTATCTGGTCTTCAACGAGGGCTACTCTGCTGCGGCGGGAGCGGAGGTCACGCGGGCCGAGCTGACCGGCGAGGCGATTCGACTGGGCCGGTTGCTGACCGAACTCCGGCCAGAGCCGGAAGTCATCGGGCTGCTATCCCTGATGTTGCTGCAGGAATCCCGCCACGCCGCGAGAACATCGCCGGCCGGAGAGCTGATCTTGCTGGAGAACCAGGATCGCTCGCTCTGGAACCGGGAGCAGATTGCGGAGGGAGTGGCATTGCTGGAGAAAGCCCTGAAGTCCCGCCGCTTCGGCTCTTACACACTCCAGGCCGCGATTGCGGCCGTTCATGCGGAGGCGGAATCGGTCGCCGTGACCGACTGGCGGCAGATCGTTGCGCTTTACGACCGATTGCTACGAATTCAGCCTTCGCCAGTGGTCCAGCTCAATCGTGCCGTGGCCGTGGCCATGTGCGATGGTCCAGAGGCCGGTCTGAAGCACATCGACGCGGTGCTGGAACATGGCGAATTGGCAAATTACTACCTGGCGCATTCCGCCCGTGCAGATATGTACCGCAGGCTCGGCAGGACAGCGGAGGCTCGGTCCTCGTATGAGAAAGCGCTGGCGCTGACCCAACAGGAACCAGAGCGGCAATTCCTGCAAGAGCGGATCCGGCAGTTGAAATAAAAAGGAAACATTTCTCGTACGCGTTGTCGAATTCCGGCCCGGCCGTTCGACTATCCCGTGAAGGCAGGGCAACCGGCCGAAGACCGTTACAGGAAGAAGACCGTTACACGAAAAGGAGAAATCATGCCGCTATATCTGGCTACGAGTTACCTCCCCGACAATTTCGACCCATCCACCGTGACCGAAGCGATGATCCGCGATATCGACGTGATGAACGAAGAGTTGGTCGCTGCCGGTGCCAGGATTTTCGGTGCCGGCCTCTCCCCGGCCAGCGAGACGAAGTCCCTGCGGGCGCAGCCCGATGGCAAGGTGGTCGTCACCGACGGGCCGTACCTGGAGACCAAGGAGCACATCGGCGGCTTCATCATTCTGAAAGCCGCGAACCTGGATGAGGCACTGGCGTGGGGGCGCAAGTTTGCCCTCGCCTGTCGGACGCCGATCGAGGTGCGCCCGTTCCTCCCGCGAACCCAGGAAGACAACCAGCAGATCCCCGGGATCGGTCAGGACTGAGGACCCAACGCAAGGCGGGTGACCCAGGTTCTTGATCTCGCTGGCGTCACACAACGGGTTTTGTGCAGAACGGACAAAGTCGCGTCGTGGAGGAATGGATGAAATACATCTGCTTGGGCTATGTCGAGCCCGGCACGTTCGAAAACATGTCGGAGAGCGAGCGCAACACCATGCTGGACGAGTGTTTTGGCTACAACGACGAACTGCGGAAGAACGGACATTTGGTCGCTGAGGAATCTCTTCAGCCCGCCAACACGGCGGTGACCGTGTCCTGGACGAACGGAAAGGTTGCAGTGACGGACGGTCCGTACGCGGAAACGAAGGAGCATCTGGGTGGAATTCAGGTGCTCGAAGCGCGAGATCTGAATCACGCAATTCAGCTCATTTCCCAACATCCGGGAGTGAAGTGGAAGTGTGGAACGGTCGAGATACGTCCAGCGGCGGACTTGAACGAAATGATGAGGGAGAGCGAGCGGCGACGGCGAAAGGACGCCTCGCGATGAGGGCGGGAGACTGACGAACCATCGCAAGACTCAGGAGAAATCATGGCCACCGCAACGGCAACAAAAAGAAAGCTCGTGTTGAAGATGTCCGTCTCCCTGGACGGCTTTGTCGCCGGACCAAACGGCGAGGTTGACTGGATATTTCGGACATCGGGGGGTGGCGATTCCACGGAGTGGGTACTCAATACGCTTCGCGGAGCCGGCGTGCACATAATGGGGAGCCGAAGTTATTACGACATGGCGGCGTTCTGGCCCTTTTCGGACATGCCGATCGCACCGCCGATGAACGACATCCCCAAGATCATTTTTTCGAGGAAAGGGATCAAGGACGGCGCACAGGCGGATCGGACGACGCGGGCGCTCGCCGAAGCAAGAGCACGCAATGCGGAGCGGCTTGGCGTCACGCCGACAGAGGCGGTCCTGCAGTGCCTGGGCCGAACCCACGGTGGCGCGCGGCGATCTCGCGGAGGAAATTCTCCGACTGAAGGAACAGCCGGGCAATTTCATCCTTGCGCATGGAGGCGCTCGGTTCGCCCAAAGCCTCGTTGCCTCCGGCCTCATCGACGAATATCGACTGGGCATTCATCCGGTTGTACTGGGCCAAGGCCAACCGCTGTTCTCCGGACTGCGCAGCCCAGTTGATCTGCGCCAGATCAGCACGACCCCCTTCAGCTCTGGCGCCGTGGCAGCCGTCTACCAGCCGGCATGAACCGTCGCGCGCGGACGACGAGAATGACCCCAGAGAGAAATCGGAATTCGCAAGAATTCCGTGGGTTCAACTCCCGCCGTCTCCGCCACTTTCGCCAAAATCTTCCACGATCGCTCCGCAGATTCCCTCCACGCGAAGCGTCCGTCCCTCGGGCAGGAATCGGATCTCGGCAGTGGTTCGTCTGCGGAAACTCCGCGGCGAGAGGCAGCGCGTCGAGCTCCGCGCGCGACTTCGGCGTTCGTCGGGCAGACCGCGAGGACCAGCCAGGCGGTCCCGCGACTCGATCCGGCTGTGCTCGAGCGCGACGCGGGGGCGGTCCCCCGGGCTCGCTCCAGTAGTAGCCGAGGTTGCGAAACGCCCAGGAGTTCGCGGCGACGAGACGCTGCCCCGGCTGTCGCGCGCTCTCGCAGAAACGCCGCGACCTCTCTCCACTGAGGCCGGCCCTCCGAGAAGTAGGAACGCAGCGTGCGCGCGTCGAACACCAGAACCAGAGTGACGGCGACGAGCGCGGCCAGCCACGGCCATGTCGTCCGGCGCGCCCGCGCGAAGGCGACGCCGGCCGCTGCGAGCAGGACCGCCGCCATCCAGCGACGGCAGCAGATAGCGGGCCGCGGGATAGTGGGGCCGCAACTGCAGGATCGCCAGCTGGATCGCCGCGCCGCCGAGCAGCCAGAAGGCCGCGACGGCGCGAAGTGCGACGCCGCGCGCCAGAAAAGGCCGGCAGCGACGAGCGTCCAGAACGCCCATGAGCCGATCGACACCGGTTCGACCTTCCAGTCGCCGGTCCCGAAAACCTGAAGACGCGAGGCCGCCCACGCGCGGTCCAGCGGCTCGGGCGAAACGCCCGGCGGGGCGTCTCCTCGGCGGCGGCGAGGATAACGGGAAGCCACGGAAGATACAGCAGGACCCAGCCGAGGACGGCGAAAGGGCAGGGGTTTCCAGAGGGGGCGCAGGCTCGTGCGACGAAACGTCGAAGAGGAAAGCGGTGCCGGCGAGCGCCGCAATGAGTCCGGCTGAAGTAGAGCGTGTAGCGGCCGCGAGGACGCTCAGAAACCAGGCGACACCATGAAGACGTTCGCGGTTTCCCGCGAAACGCCTCGAGGGCCGCGAGGCTCTCCCATAAGGAACATCAGTCCGAGCGCGTAAGGCCGAACCTCCTGGGAATACCGGACGTGAATCGGCGAGAACGCGAGAGCAGTCCGCGGCGATGCCGGCGATCGGCCCGAACCAACGGCCAGCGAGAAAGATCGTGAGGCCGATCGTCGCGACGCCGGCAAGAACGCTCGGAAGCCGCCGGGCCCATTCCTGAGCTCCGAACGGTCCAGAAGTGTCTGTGCGAAGTAGTCGAGGGGCGGATGCACGCCCTCGCGTTCACCGCATCGAGCACCTCGCCCCACGGAAGCCGTGCCCAGCGGACCTCATGAATCTCGTCGTCGCCGAGTGAGAACCGCCCGAGGGCGTGGCCGCGGATCACGATCCGAGGAGACGACAAAGAACGCGGCGGCGAGGTAGATCCGCCGTTCCGCGCGGCTCGAGCTCGGTGCATCCGACTCCATCTAGCGTATGCAAGTCGAACCTGTCAAACGCAGGATATTCGAGCGGCTCTTCCGCCCCCGGGTGCCCAAGAAAACCGCAGGAATCCGGAACTCGCTCGCGGGCGCGCGGGCGAACCCCCGCGTTCTCCACAAGTTCGGGGGCCGCGCCGGTACGGACGGGTGCGCGCCTTCGGCGGGTCGAGGCGGCCCCGGCATCCTCCTTGCTGCTTTCCGGGAGCGTGAGCCCCTCGCGCCGCGCCCCTCCTCGGCAATAGATTCCCAGTCGGACAAGCCATGTGGATCGTCCGGCTCGCGCTGCGCCGCCCCTACACGTTCGTCGTGATGGCGATCGTGATTGTCCTGTGACGCGTCGATCCGCGGACGCCGACCGACATCTTCCCAGACATCGACATCCCGGTGGTGCCGGTCATCTTGAGCTACGGCGGGCGTCCCGCCGAGGAGATGAGAAGCGGATCGTCTGCGATTTCGAGCGGGCCCTGACACGACCGTCAACGACATCGAGCACATCGAGAGCCAGACGCTCTCGGCGTCGCGTCATAAGGTCTTCTTTCAGCCGGGCGCCAAGGTCGAAGCGGCCGTCGCGCAGATCACGGCGATCGCCCAGACGCGTCGCGGCAGATGCCCCCGGGCACGCCCCCCGTTCATCATCACGCTACAGCGCGTCGAACGTGCCCATCGTGCAGTCGCGCTCTCGAGCGACGGGCTGTCCGAGCAGCAGCTCTTCGACCTCGGCGACAACGTCATCCGCACGGGCTCGCGACCGTCCGGGGCGCGCAGATCCCGTGTCCGTACGGCGGCAAGCAGCGCCAGGTCATGGTCGACATCGATCCCGCGGCCTCTACGCGCAGGGGCTCTCGCCGTCGCGACGTCGTCAACGCGATCGGCGTCCAGAACCTGATCCTGCCGCGGGCACCGCCAAGATCGGAGCCAACGAATACCGGTCGACGCTCAACTCGCAGCCCGACGACGATCGCGGAACTGAACGACCTCCCGGTCAAGACCGTCGGGCGGCGCGCGGTGTACGTGCGCGACGTCGCGTAGGTCCGCGACGGCTACGCGCCGCAGACCAACATGGTGCACGTCGACGGCAAGCGCGGCGGGCTCCTGACGATCCTGAAGAACGGCCGGGCCACGACGCTGGACACCATCTCCCGCGTCCGGGAGAC
>CAVVML010000007.1:0-178690 GCA_963749265.1 uncultured Acidobacteriota bacterium
TAGGCGGACGCGAAGTCTTCGGTCGAGAGAGCCGCCTCGAGGTCGCGCCGAGCCGCGGCGTCCTCGCAGAGCGCGGCGAACTCTTCCAGATCCCCGCGCGACCGCTCTCCCCGGTCGCGGGGCAGCGCGAGGTAACGGGCGTCCGCAGTCAGCGCCGCGTGCCTTGCGGCGTCCCTGTCGAGAACCTGGACGACCTCGCCGGTCTGCCGGTCGAAGAAGTGCGTGATCTGCTTCGAGCGGCTCTCGAAGCCGACGACGAGGCCCTCCCATTCCTCAGAGGCACCTCTCGGAAGGGGCATAAATCGCTATGATAAGAGGTAAGGTCAAGGTGAAGAAAATCGCGACTTTCGACGACTGGATCGACGCCTTCCGGGAGTGGCAGAAGGACATCGGCCTGACCCTCCCCGAAGTACTCGGACTACCAGTTCGATGCGAAGTACGGCGACCTGAAGACCAACGAGATCGAGTTCGGCGACTTCAAGGGCCGGAACAAGTGGGACCGCGTCACGCAGATCCCCCACCAGCCCATCCGCGACGCGCTCTTGAACCTGATCGTCTACCAGGGGGACACCGAGTTGCCTCCGTCGAGCAGCAGAGAAACCTGCTCAAGACGTCGCCCTCCGAGTACGACCCGACAGCGTGTGCCGGATCATGGTCGAGGAAATGCGGCACGGATGGCAGATGTGCCGCCTGCTCGTGAACAACTTCGGCGAGACCGGCAAGATCGAGGCGCGGAAGCTCCTCGAGCGGCGGTCGTTCGACAACAACCGGTTGCTCGGATCCTTCAACGTGGACGTCGACAACTGGGTCGATTTCTTCACGTACACCGAGTTCGTCGACCGCGACGGGAAATTCCAGCTGAACATGCTCTCGACGTCGGCGTTCGCGCCGCTCGCCCGCTCCATGGGGCCCATGCTCAAGGAGAAGGCTTCCACATGGGTACCGGACGCATGGGGTTGCAGCGGATCGCGAAAGCGGGCCGCGTGCCGGGACCGCTCTTCCAGAAGTACATCAACAAGTGGCTCTCGACAGCGTACGACCTCTTCGGCAAGGATCACTCCTCTTCCGCAGAATGGTTCTACGTGTGGGGCCTGAAGGGTCGGTACGACGAGCACCGGCACGGCGTCGACGCGGACCGGGAGCGCCTGAACGAGCTCTCGCGCGACATGTACAAGCAGGAAGTCGACAAGCTGATCGAGCAGATCAACCGGTACATGCCGGCGGGCGCGCCGCCGATCGTCGCCCCCGACATGAAGTATCACCGGGGGATCGGCGAGTTCGCCGGCGGAGCACTCGGTGACGGGCGAGCTGCTCACCGCGGCCGAGTTCGAAAAGCACCTGGCCGAGACGCTCCCGACTCCGGAGGAGCAGAAGTTCGTCGCGGACCTGATGCACGAGCCGGACTGGATCGCCCCGCGCGAGTCGCTGACGTCCACGACGTAGCACCGGTTCTCCGGCGCGCGCTCCTCGCCTGGTTCGACCGCGAGAAGCGCACCCTGCCCTGGCGGGGAACCCGCGACCCGTATCGCATCTGGGTCTCGGAGGTCATGCTTCAGCAGACCACGTTCTCCGTAGTCTCCCCGCGCTTCGCTCCCTTCCTCCATCGATTTCCGGACGTCGGCTCGCTGGCTGCCGCGACGGAGGACGAGGTGCTGGCGGCGTGGTCCGGCCTCGGCTACTACGGGCGCGCCCGTAACCTGCGCCGCGCCGCGCTCGCGATCGTGAGCGACCACGGCGGCCGGCTTCCCCGCGACCCGGTCGACCTCCGCCGCCTGCCGGGCTTCGGGAGTTACATGTCGGCGGCGGTCGCGTCGCTCGCGTACGGAGCTCGCCTCCCCGCGATCGAGGCGAACGTGGAGCGGGTCGTGGCCCGCCTCTTCGCGATCCCCGGGGACGCCGGGTCTCCGGATCTCCGGAAAGCGGTGGCGGTCCGCCTGGAGGAGCTCCTTCCCCGTTCGCGGCCGGGCGACTTGACCGCCGCCCTGATGGACCTGGGGCAGCTCGTCTGCACCCCCCGGCGCCCGGCCTGCGGCGTCTGCCCCCTCCGGGACGACTGCATCGCCCGAGCGAGCGGACAGCCCGAGCGCTTTCCGGGCCGCCGTCCCCGGCCGGCGCCGGTGCGGGTATCGCTGGCCGCCGCGGTCGTCCGGCGTAACGGCCGGCTGCTGCTGGTCCGACGCCGCTCGAGCTGGCTCGACGGGCTGTGGGAGTTTCCCTCCGGCGAGGCGTCCTCGCCTCCGGGGGCTCGGCGGGCGCTGGCGCGGCGCGTCGCAGAGCTCGACCTGGAGCTCGAGGGATCGGCTCCCATCGGCCGGGCCCGCCACGCCGTCGTCAACCGGAGAATCGAGATCACGGTCTTCCCGGCACGGGGCCGTTCGGCCGCGGGAACGGGGCCCCCGGCGGACCTCGCGCGGTGGTTCCTTCCGGGCGAGCTCGATAGCGCGGCCGTTCCGACCTTGACGCGCAAGATCGCGGCGGCAGCCCTCCGGGGATAAGATTTCCGGGACGGAGCGAGCGATGCGGATGGAGTGGGCCGGCCGTCCGGCCGACGTGCGGGAAATCGGTAAGGGTCCGGCGGTGATCCTCCTTCACGGCTACCCGCTGGACGGCGCGATGTGGTCCGGCGTCGCGCGGGCGCTCGCGGCGCGATTCCGGGTCTTGAAGCCGGACCTGCCCGGCCGCGGCGAGACACCCGGCGCCGGCGCCGGAAGGATCGAGGGCTACGCCGACTTCGTCGAGACGCTCGTGGGAGCGCTCCCGGCTCCGGTCGGGCTGGCCGGGTTCTCGATGGGAGGCTACGTCTCTTTCGGCTCCTGCGAGCGCCGGCCGGAACCGGGTTCGCGCGCTCGCGCTCGTCGACACGCGCGCCGAGGCGGACGACGAGGAGGGAAGAGCGAAACGCGACGAGGCCATCGCGGCCGTGCGCGCAGGAGGCGTCGCGAAGATCGCCGAAGGGATGCCGGGCAAGCTGCTCTCCCGAGCTGTCGCGTCCGAACGCGACCTCGTCGACCGCGTGCGGCGGATCATCTCGCGTCAGAGGCCGGAGACCGTGGAGGCGGACCTCGCCGCCATGCGGGACCGGCCGGATTCGACCGGTCTCTGCCCGAGATCGGGATCCCGACGCTCGTCCTCGTCGGCGAGCACGACGTCCTGACGCCGCCCGCGGACTCGGAGGCCATGGCCGCGGCGATTCCGGGAGCGCGGCTCGTCACGGTCCCCGGCGCGGGGCACCTGACGCCCATGGAGCGGCCGGGCGCCGTCTCCGCGGCGCTCGGCGACTTCTTCGCAGCCGCGCTCTCTAGGGGCCTCGGCGGACCGCAAGGTCCCCGCCTAGCGGCCTAGCCCGTATCAGAACGAGATTCTCGCTCCCAGCCGGAGCGACCGCGGCGCGGGCCGCGGAACGCCGTCTTGTAGAACGGGGTTGCACTCCCGTCGTCCGTTGGCCGGCCCGATCCGCAGATGTAGCGCGTCTTCGAACTCCCGGAATGTTGTAGGCCTGGTCGAGAAGGTCGCTCTCTGCGCGTTCAGGAGGTGGAAGAGTCGAGCGAGGAAGTTGACCGTCACGGGACCGAGCGCGAGGGGATATCCGAGGTGCACATCGGTCTCGTAGTCGGCGGGCAGCCGGCCATCGCTGCCGCGCGGATCAGGAAGAACTCCGACCGATCGTACGCGACCGAGAAGCCGAGCGGGTGACCGGCGTCCCGGTGCGGTAGTAGGCGACCAGTCCGAGCGAGAGCTGGAACGGCGTGACGTAGATGCCCGAGAACTTGAACTGGTGCGGCGGTCGTTGTGAGCGGGCCCTCGGTTCGTGATCGTCGCTCGGGGTCGCTGGCCGTGCGTGAAAAAGTCGTAGTAGTCGTAGGCCGCGGAGATGTTCGGGTCCGGTGCCGGCGCTGCGTGAACGGGGCGAAGTCGCCGTCGTAGTTGCCGTCCATCTTCGACCAGAGGTAGGAAGCGAGCATCGACCAGTTGTCCGAGAAACGCTTCGTCACGTCGAGCTGAACGCCGCGGTAGATCCGCTGCGGCCTCGGGCGCCAGGAACTGGTGCGCGTAGTCGAGGGTGAAGACGTTGCTCCGTGATTCCCCGCCCGGGTTTCCGATGCAGTACGTCCCGTCGTCGCTGCAGAGGAAATCCTCGATCACGCGGCCGTAGTCGCGGTAGATGAACTTGGCCCCGACCGCGAAGTTCGGGAAGATCTCCCTCTCGACGCCGAAGAGAAACTCCCGAGTACTGACCCTTGATGTTCGGATCCGACGGCTCGGTGAAGCCGCCGAGCATCGCCGGTCCCTGCCGAAGTCCGCCTCGGCGGCGTGATCCGGCGTCGATGCTCGGACCGGGTCGAAGTTGTAGATGACCGGCTGCTGCTCGAAGCTGAACGAGCGGATGACCAGATCCATCGGGATCTGCTCGTAGAAGTAACCGAAGGAGCCGAAGACCTTGGTCTTGTGGTCCTCGGGGTCCCAGATGACGCCGATGCGCGGCGCGAAATCGTTGTCGAGGTTGATCTGCTGGACGCCCGAGTCGTCGATGATCTGCTGGTTGTCCCAGCGCACGCCGAGATTGAGCGTCAGGTTCGGGAGAACGGCCCAGCGGTCCTGCAGGTAGATGGTCAGGGTCTTGTGCTTCGGCGTCGCGTTCAGTTGCGAGATCGGCACGTTGTCGGCACGGACGCGTCGGGGATCGTCCAGTAGAAGTGCCGGAAGATCGGACGAGTCGGGTCGGCTCGGGTTCTCGAGGATCGTGACCTGTTGTCCGCCGGACATCCCCTTGGTCACCGAGCGCTGTCTGGTGCTCGTACTCGACGCCGACCTTGATCTCGTGGGTGCTGAAGAAACGCGTCGAGCGAGCCGCCGTAGAGGTAGCGCTTGAACGTCTTGTCCTGGATGAGGCCGAAACCGCCGATCTGGACGTTGTCCGCGCGCGCGTCGATGTACTGGATTCCGTCGCCCGCGCGGTCGCCGGGCGACGAGTTCTGCTCCTGGTGGAGTGAAACTGCGCCGGAGACCACGAACGACGAGCCGAAGAGTCCGCTGTAACGGCGCGCGTAGTCCCGGCCGCCGAAGTCCTGGCGGCCCAGGAACGTCGAGAGCTCGCCGTTCAGCGTGTGGCGCCGTCGTTGATGGCGCCCGTATCGTCGCGCGGATCCTGGAAGAACGAGCCGACGAACGTGTTGCTGGGCGTGAAGCCTCCAGGTCAGCTTCGCCGACGCCAGGTTGCGGTCGCTCTCGCGACTCGACGCTCGCCCGCCTCGGGGCCCGCGGTCAGCTCGTTGGTCGGTGTTCGTTGACGCGGTCGTAGGCGCCGAAGAACCAGAGCCTGTCCTTGCAGGAAGTATCCCCCCAGGTCGACGCCGAAGTCGTACCGCGTGAACCCGAGAGCCGTGCCGTCCAGGTTTCGTCGGGGTGCTTGTTGTCCGCCTGGAGCGAGTCGGCGTCGTAGTAGCCGAAGACGTCGCCGTGGAACTCGTTGCCGCCGGACTTCGTGATGACGTTGATGATGCCGCCCGTCGAGCGGCCGTACTCGGCCTCATAGCCGCCGGTCTTGACGTCGATCTCCTGGATGAACTCGAAGTTGAGCTCCTTGCCCTGCGAGCCGTACTCGACTCCGGTCGTGTTGACGCCGTCGATGATGAATCCGTTCTCGACGCCGGAGGAGCCGTAGACGGCGATCGAGTCGCCTGGCCGGCTCGACGGGTTGGCGTCCTGGTCGACGCCCGGGAAGACCTGCACGATCGAGCGAATAGTTGCGGCCGGTGGGCAGGGTCTGGATCGCCCGCTGGTCGAAGTTCGCGCCGGCGTGGTCGAGGTCGTGTCGATCACGGGTGCTTGTCCCGAAACGACGACCTCCTGGCGGCCGCCGCCGGAGGCGGAAGTCGACGGTCGAGGTTTTGGCGAGCGCGACCGGAAGGTCGTTGCTCGACGCGGGCGAAGCCGCGGGCAGCGTCGCCGTCACCGATAGGTGCCGGGAGGAAGCAGTACCAGGCGGTAGGCGCCCGACGCGTCGGTCACCGGCGGAGCGGACCCCCTGGAGGGCGGCGCTGCGCGCCTCGACGGTGACGCCGGGAAGCGGGCCGCCCTGCTCGTCGTGCGATGTCCGACGATCGTGCCGGTGGTCTGCGCGAGAGAGACGGATGGATCCCGAGGAATCCGAGGAGGACGAACGCGGGGAGACTTTCGCATGAATGCCTCCTGGAGATCTGTCGCGATCCTAGCCGAGTCCCGGGAGATTGTGGTAAGACCCGCGGCCGCATGGACTCTTTCGAGAGGGATGCCCGTACGGTCGGATCCAACGCGCCGCAGCGCCTCCACATCGGCTGCGGGGAGTCCCGATTCCGGGCTGGGTGAACGTCGACGTCCAGCCGCTTCCGGGCGTCGACCGCGTGCTGGACGTCGGCGGGGCCTGCCTTTCGAGAACGTCGCCTCGATCTACGCCGAGCACTTCCTGGAGCACCTCGCCCTGCAGGAGGGGATGGCGTTCCTCGTCGGATGCCGCCGTGTCCTGGCGCCCGCCGGCATCCTGCGGATCTCGACGCCGAACCTCGACTGGGTGATGCGACCCACTACCGGTACCGCGACTGGGCCGCGGACGACGAGGCGGTCGTGGACTGCCTGCAGATCAACCGCGCGTTTCACGGCTGGGGCCACCAGTTCCTCTACAACCGACAGACCCTCGCCGGCGCGCTCGCGCTGCGGGCTTTTCGAAGATCACGTTCCATCGCTACGGCGAAAGCGACGTGCCGGAGCTCGCGGGGCTCGAACAGCACGAGAAATCGGGCGACACCCCCGCCTGCCCCACGTGATCATCGCCCAGGCGAGTGGGCGCGCCGGCCGGGTTCCGATGTCGCGCGAGCTGCTCGAGGAGTACCGGCAGGCACTGGAAGCGAAGTAGCTGTCAGTCGGCTTGATCGCGGTCGCGCGCAGATACTGAGTCCCCTCCCGCGGATTTCAACGACCCGGAACCCCGCGCGTTCGAGACGGTGCGTCAGCTCCGCGCGCCGAGAACACGACGCCCGACCAGGAGTCCGCGATCCAGCGGCGAAAGAACTGACGCGAGCGGCCGTCGACCTGGACCCGGAAGATGCCTCCCGGCGCCAGAACGCGGAAGGCCTCCCGGAAGTAGCGCTCCGCATATGCCTTGCGGGGAAGGTGCTGGAAGACGATGTGCGAGAACACGAAGTCGAACCCGGCGTCCGGGAGGAAGTCCAGGCCGCCGTCGGTCAGCGCGCAGCTCGACGTTCGGAAGAGCCTCGCAGGAGTCGCGCGCGCGGGCGATCATCGCCGCGGAAAGGTCCACCCCCACGACGCGCGCGACGCGGCCGGCCAGCGGCCGGAGGAGCCTTCCGACGCCGCACCCGATCTCGAGCACGCGCCACCGGGGCGAGACGTCGAGGCCGTCGAGCGACGTGCTCCTCGAGGTCGCGCTCTCCCGAGGCGTCGAACGCCGCGGGAGAGTCCGCGGCCGTGGTGCACACGTAGAACGGCGCGTTCGCGCGCGCCCGCAGGTCCCAGTCCTCGCGCATCGCGTCCCGGCGGCGCCACAGCCGCGAGAGGAGCGACCGCGAAAAGGGGACGTCTCTCAAGCGGGGGCCGCCGCCGCGGACAGCGAGGGCGATTGCGGCCGCGACGAGTGTCGCCACCGAGAGGAGGGCTCCGGCGCGAAAGCCGCGCGGCGAGTACCGGAGGAGGATCCCGTGCTCTCCCGGCGGCAGAGAGAGGGCGAGAAAGGGGGCGTCTCCGAAGATCCGGCGCGTCTCGACGCGCCGGCCGCTCTCATCGCTCGCCGTCCAGCCCCCGTCGTCGGTCAGGCTGGTGGCCACGAGCGCGGAAGAGCCCGCGGGAACGGACGCGCGGAAGGCGACCGTGTTGACGGTCTCGGCATACGCCGATATCGCGGCAGGCCCCTTTTCGTTTCCGGCAGAGTAGACGCGGGGCATCACGGACGAATTCTCGAAGACGGTTCCGTCCGGACCCGAGAAGACCGGCCGCCACTTCGCGCCGGGCGCCGGCCGTCCCGGCGCCGAAACCAGGAACTTCACGTTCAGGAAGTCGAGCACCGGCGCATCCAGGTTTTCGACTTCTTGAAGTAGTCGGTCGGGCGATAGCCGGCGGTCCGGTCCAGGAACTCGACGTACTCGCGCGGCTCCACGGGGTCGTGCGTCCGGACGTCCTCGAGGCCCGCGAACACGTTGGAGTTCGGAAAGAGAGACGTCCCCTCCCCCACGACGCGGAACGTCCCCGGCTGCGCCCGCAGGAATCGCAGCAGCGGGGTCTCCGGAGCGAGATCCCGCGCGGAACCGAACGTGTTCAGCGGCTCTCCCTGGAGGAAGAGCTCGACCCCGGCGACGACGAGCACAGCCACGACCAGCGCACGGCCCGTGCTCCCGGGCCGCAAAGCCCCGGCGAGCGCGAACGCGGCGAGCGTAGCGAGCACGAGGGTGAGCGCCTCCCGCTGGAACGGGAGCCCACCCACCGCGGCGTGGCGGTCCCGGAAGACCCGATAGGCGAAGAGCGCGAGCCCCCCGAGCGCCAGCGCGACGAGCGCCGGCCAGAACCGCGCGAACCGGACGCGACCGAGGTCCGCGCGCAACCGGTCGAGCTCGAAAGCGGCCACGGCGGCGCCGAAGAGAGCGAGCCACGACAGGAACCGGAGCGGCGACATCAGCTTCAGGAGCGGCACGTGGCCGGCGAGGTCCGCGAACGGCCAGAGACCGATCGCCACGGCGAGACCGATTACGCCCGGCGCCAGCAGGGCGAACTCGACGCGTCCGCGCGGCGAGCCGGGACGCAGGATCAGGAGCACGCAGGCCCACGCGACGATCCCGAAGTAGCCCCCCGCCATCTCCGGAAAGGGACCGATCCGGCCCGGGATCATCGGGGACTCGATCGAGTCTCCGAGCGATCGAGGGAAGAGGATCGTGAAAAGCCCGGTCGGCCACAGCGGCCCGCGGGAAGCGCGGGTAGCCAGCGCGAACCGCTCGGACGAGAAGATCGCGACAGCGTGCGGCAGGAGCGCGAACGCCGACAGGCCGACGGCCAGGAGCGATGCCGCAGCGACCCGGCCGGAGAGCCGCCGCGCTTCGGGCAGGGCTCCGGCGACGCGCCGGGCGAGGAACCACGTGAGGAGGAGGGCCGCGCCGGAGACGGCGCTTTCCACGTGGCCGCCGAGCGCCCACGCGGTGAACACCGTCACGAGGAGCGCGAACGAACGACGATCCACATCCGTTCGGGCGAGCCGCTCGCACGCGAAGAGCGCCCAGGGCCACAGGCAGACCACCGACGTCAGCGGAAAGAAGAGCCACGGCGTCATCGAGAACGAGAAGGCGAAGGCGATGCCCGCGAGGAGCGCCGCCCCGCGGGATACGCGCAGCTCCGTCAGCCAGAGCCACGTCCCCGAGACTGCCAGCAGGAGCTTCGGGCCCCCTGCAGCGTAAAGGCCCGCGCGAGCGGCAGCGCCAGGGACAGGAGCGTGAAGGGGGAGTACGGAGCCGACTGCCCGTTCGCGGCGAGGGGACCGCCGCAGCCGTTCCATCGGTTGCGGTGAGGCCACTCGCCCCCGCATACGCCGCGCGGACCGCCTCCTGCCACGGCGCGATCTGCAGCGCGACGTCGATCAGGTTGGGGTTTCGCACGACGACCGGGCCGAGCGCGCGCCACGGCATCAGCGACCGGACGTGGTCCACCGGGATGGGCGTCTGTCGCGCACGAAGCCGGGGAGGAGGAAGAGGACGGGCAGGAGCGCGCTGACGAGAAGCGGCGCGCGGCCCAGGGGGCGCCGGACCCAGGCGGCGAGTGCCGCGACGCCCGCCACGCCGAGCGAGTAGAGAAAAAAGAGGAGGAGCGACGTCATCCCTTCGAAACGAGGCGAGAGGCGCCGCCCACGGAAAGAGGATAGGACAGAACGCGCCGCGCGTGCCTTCCAACGCGGGCGTTCCGGTAACCGTAAGATGGTCGAGCCCGTCGATGCCGACCGCGATCCCGCTCGCTCTCCTCTACGCGACCGCGGCATTCGGCATCCGCCAGGCGGCCGGCTTCCTCGGACGCCGCATCCCGCTGAAGGTTTTTCTGGTTCACGTGCTCCTGCCCGCGCTCTTTCTCCTGCCGGCGTTCACGGGAACCCGGACGATCTTCCCGGTCGACCACGCGATGAGCCTTCCGCCGTGGAACTCGCTCCCGCACGCGACCGCCGCGAACCCGAACCTGAACGACGTGTCGACCCAAACGGCGCCGTGGGCGAAGGCCGTTCGGATGGCCTGGAAGGAGGGCTCGCTCCCCTGGCGGAACCGGTGGAACGCTTGCGGCTCAGCGCTCGCGGCCAACGGACAGTCCGGGGCGTTCTTTCCGCTGACCTTCCTGATGATGGCGCTCCCGCTCGCGAACGCATTCAACCTCGCCGCGGTCCTGAAGCTCTTCGTGGCGCTCGCGGGAACGTGGCTGTGGCTGGCGGAGCTCGGGGTCTCGCGGACCGCCGCGCTCTTCGGGGCCGTGGCCTTCGCCTTCTCCCTGACGATGGTCCCGTGGCTGCTCTTTCCCCACACGTCGGTCATTCCGCTGTGGCCCTGGGCACTCTTCGTGATCGAACGGATGCGCGAGCCGGCGACGCAACGCCGCGCGACCGGCGCTCTCGCCCTCGTTTTCTCGCTCGAGCTGCTGGCCGGCCACCCCGAGAGCGTCGCGCTCGGCGCGATTTTCACGGCGCTGTGGCTGGGCTGCCGGGCGCTGTCCGGCGAGATCCAGCGGCCGGTGCAAATGTTCGGTCGGATCCTTCTCGCCGCGGCGGTCGCGGTCGGGCTCACCGCGTTTGTCCTGCTGCCGCAGCTCCTGGCCATCCGCGCGTCCAACCGCGCCGTGACCGCGCTCCAGTTCGCGAACCGGCTTCCGCTGTCCGTCCGGCCCCACGGGCCCGCGTGGCCGTGGGGAGCGGCAACGCCCTTCTGCCGAGGGCGCTCGGCGACGCGATCTCCTCTCCGATGCTCCCGGTCGCCGCGGGGTCCTTCCCGGAGATGGCTCTGGGCCACTTCGGGGTCGCGGGCTGGGCGTGTACGTTGCTCTTCTTCAGGCGGGGTTCGCGCCGGAGGAGATCGGAGCTCGCTCTTCTCGTTCCCCTTCTCGCGGGCTTCGCGACTGCGGTCGCGCTCTGGCCGGTCTTCGAGATCTTTTACGTGACGCCGGTCGTGAAGCTGATGCTGCCCCTGAGGTTCTTCACCTGGGTCGCGTTCGCGGGGAGCGCGCTCGCGGCCTTCGAGATCGACCGGCTGCGGAAGGACGCGGAGGCGGGGCGCCCGATCGCCGGACCGCTCGCTCTCGCCGCCGGCGCGGTGCTCCTCCTTGCGGCTGTCGCCTTCGCCCGGGTGGCGCCGCTCCACGCGGCCTCCGGTGCCCTGGTCCCGCAACGGCGCGCGCTCGCGGGCGCAGCCCTGGCGCTCCTGGCCGTCGCGGGCGCCGGCTTCGCCCCGCGCTTACTCGGAGGTCGCGGCCGGCAGGCGGCGGTCCCGGCCCTCCTCGTCGTCGTCGCCGCGGGCGAGCTCTTCTGGCAGGGACGCCGGCTCTACCGCTTCGGCCCGCCCGAGCAGTTCTATCCCCCGACGCCGCTGGTGCAGTTCCTCGCGAAGGCGCCGCGCCCGTTCCGGACGCTGGGAGAGGGTCCCGTTCTCTATCCGAGCACGCACGTCTTCGCGGGTATCGAGGACGTGCGGAGCCACGACCCGGTCGAGAGGCGGGACTACGTCGAGTTCCTCGACGCGGCGTGCGGCTACGGCCCCGGCGCGTACTTCAAGCACGTGGCGAACGTCAACTGCCCCGCTCTCGACTTCCTGAACGTGAGATACCTCGTGGCCGGGCCGGGCCGCGGCGAGCCGGGGCCGCGATGGCACCGGGTTTACGCGGCGGAGGACGGAACGGTGTTCGAGAACGTGGACGTCCTGCCGCGCGTCTTCGCCCCGGAGCGGCTGCGGGCGCTCCCGCCCGGGGCGCGGCTGCGCGACGTCGTGGACACGCTGTCGTGGCGGACCGAGGCCGTCGTGGCCGAGGATCTCCGCCCCGCGACCCGCGCTGAAGATCCGGAGGCGAACGGTCCGGCGCGCATCTCGGACTACCGGGAGTCGACGAATGCCGCCCTCTTCCGGACGGACGCGGCGCCCGGCGGAACGGTCGTGGTCGCGAGCCTCGTCCAGGACGGCGGCTGGACCGCACGCGACGAAACCGGTCGGATGCTCCCGACCGGAAGAGCCAACGGGCCGTTCCTGGCGGTCGCGATCCCGGAGGGCGATCATCGGATCCGCCTGCGATACGCGCCCCCCGGTTCGAGAGCCGGAGCCGCCGTCACGTTCGGGACCGCCGCCGCGCTCCTGGCCGCGGCCGTCGCAGTACGGGTCCGCCGGTCCCGCTCGCTCCCCCGACCTGTGATATCTGCGCCCGCGTGGCGGGCGAAACTCGGTGGGACGACGGGACGTTCACGGCCCACCTGGAGTCGCTCGTGTGGACCGCGTCCCCGGTCGTTCGGAGGTACCTCCACTCCCTCGTGAGCGGCGACCCCGGATGCGACTGGCTGACGTGGGTCGAACACGTGCACCTCGCGCCCGGGCTCGACCGGGCGCTGGTCCTCGGCTGCGGCTCGGGCTGGCTGGAGCGCGCGCTCGCGCTTCGCGGCCGGTTCCGCGCCATCGTGGCGTGCGACTTCGCCGCGGAGACCGTGGCGCGGGCGCGCCAGACCGCGGAGGACGAGGGCATCCGGATGATCGACTACGGCGTGCTCGACCTCGAGAACGAGAAACTTCCCGGAGGGTCCGTTCGACGCCATCTTCGCAAACGACGTCCTCCACCACATCACGGGTCTCGAGCCGCTGTACGCCCGGATCCAGGAGGCGCTGGCGCCGGAGGGTCGGCTCATCTTCAACGAGTACGTGGGTCCGAACCGGTTTCAGTACTCCGACGCGCGGATGGACGTCGTGAACCGGTACCTGCGGCTGCTCCCCGACCGGCTCCGCTGGGACCCGCTCGGCGGGCACATCCTCTGGCGGCGGGAGCGCGTCGATGAGAGGCAGCTCGATCACGGACGACCCCACCGAAGCCGTGCGCAGCGAGGACGTGATGCCGCTCGCCCGACGCTTCTTCCGCCCCGAAAAGGAGTACCTCTACGGCGGCGGTCTTCTGAACCCGCTCCTCTTCGGAATCGTGACGAACTTCCGGCCGGGTGACGCCTGGGACGAGATGGTGATGGCGCGCCTCTGTTCCTCGGAGCAGCGCTTGACCGACGCAGGGGTCATCGAACCGGACTTCCGCATCTTCATCGGGGCGCGGACGTCCGAGTCTCCATCAGGCTGACGTTCCCGACCCGGTCGATTTCCCGCCACTCTCGAGGTGTTCGGATCCGGGGATCCGGCGAGTTGGCCTACTGGACCCGGGGAATCGGCACCGGCACGGTGATCCGAGAGCGGGATGCGCCCAGGGACCCGCGCAGTTCATCGACGACGTCGCCGTCCCACCATCCCTTGCGAACCCCCTCATTCAGTGTCTCGAAGGCCGAGGCGGTCGTGTGCGCCTCGCGATAGGCCCGCGTCGAGGTGAGCGCGTCGAAGATGTCCGACACGGTGACGATCCGGATTGCCGGAGTTATCGCGTCGCCCGAGATGCCGTCCGGGTAGCCGGACCCGTCCAGCCGCTCGTGGTGGTGGTAGACGATCGGCAGGATCCGGCGCATCGTCCGCATCGGCGCGAGAACCTCGTAACCCGCGACCGGGTGGCGCTCGATGATCCGGCGCTCCTCCGGCGTGAGGATCCCGGGCTTGCCCAGAACGGAGTCGGGAATGACGATCTTGCCGAGATCGTGAAAGAGCGCGCCCCGCCGGATTTCGAGGCGGGAGGCGTGATCGAGCTTCATGCGCGCCGCGATTCCATCGGCATAGTTCGCGACACGTCCGCTGTGACCCGCGGTGTAAGCATCCCGCGCGTCGATCGTGATGGACAGGGACAGGAACACGTTTTCGACGTGCTCGTGCTCGTCCGCGAACTGCTTGAGTAGCACGAGCGAGCGAACCCGGGGGATCAGCTCCTCCGGCGCGAACGGCTTCGGCAGAAAGTCGGTCGCACCCTCCCGGTAGGCGCGGATCCTCTCCTCCGTCGTTGCCCATGCCGGTCAGCATCACGACCGGGAGGAGTCGGGTCTCCGGGTCCGCGCGGATCGCTTCCAGGACTTCGTGACCGCTGCGGTCCGGCAGGTTCAGGTCCAGGAACACGAGGTCGTAGGCGTCGCCGCGCATCCGGTCGAGCCCCTCCTCGGCGGAACCCGACTCGTCGACCGTATAGCCCGAGAGCTCGAGGCAGCGGCGGAGGAGCCGGCGAACGCTCGGGTCGTCATCCACGACGAGGATGTGGCCTCCGCCGGAAGGCGTCGCCGAATCCGCCGGACGTCCCCGCCCGGAGGTCGCTCGAGACTCGAGTCCGATCAGTGCACGGGACTGCTTCCATCGATCCTCCCCGGACCCGTGCCGGCTGCCGCTGACTCTTCTCAGGCAGACCCTCGCCGGGAGTCGGCGAATTCCGTGGTGGCGGCTCTGACTGGACCCGCAACCGATGTGCCCGGCGGCCGCGGGCGTGCCGGATGGCCCGGTTCTGCCCGCAAGCGGCGTGTGGAGAGTGAGTTGGGTCGCGAGGCGGAGACGCTCGGACGAGTCGCGGGCGGCCGGTCGGCAATCGTCGGGCACCGATCGGGTGTTTCCCGACAAAAGAGGGCGGTCGGGACGATGGAAGACAAGACCCGGAAAAAAAAAAAGCTCAGGAACGAGTCCTGAGCTTCGAAAATTAATCCCCGGCAACGTCCTACTCTCCCACGCGGTTTCCCGCGAAGTACCATCGGGGCTGAAGGGCTTAACGGCCGTGTTCGGAATGGGAACGGGTGTGGCCCCTTCGCTAAGGTCACCGGGAAACTCTGTTTACAAGAGTTTCCCTGTCATTCCGAGCGCGACGGTCTGCCCGCGGCTCGATGCAAGAGAGTCGTATGTAAACGGTTTTTCGATTCGCGTCTTAAATATTTTATGGTCAAGCCGCACGGCCGATTAGTACGGGTCAGCTTCACGCCTCACAGCGCTTCCACACCCCGCCTATCAACGTGGTCGTCTCCCACGGGCCTTAAGGGGATTGCTCCCGGGAAATCTCATCTCGAGGAAGGCTTCCCGCTTATATGCTTTCAGCGGTTATCCTTTCGAACTTCGCTACCCGGCCGTGCCGCTGGCGCGACAACCGGTGCACAAGAGGTTCGCCCGTCCCGGTCCTCTCGTACTAAGGACGGATCCTCACAAATTTCCTGCGCCCACACGAGATAGGGACCGAACTGTCTCACGACGTTCTAAACCCAGCTCACGTACCGCTTTAACCGGCGAACAGCCGGACCCTTGGGACCTGCTTCAGCCCCAGGATGCGATGAGCCGACATCGAGGTGCCAAACCTTGCCGTCGATGTGAACTCTTGGGCAAGATCAGCCTGTTATCCCCGGCGTACCTTTTATCCGTTGAGCGATGGCCCTTCCATGCAGAACCACCGGATCACTAAGCCCGACTTTCGTCCCTGCTCGACTTGTAGGTCTCGCAGTCAAGCTCTCTTCTGCCTTTGCACTCTACGGCTGGTTTCCAATCAGCCTGAGAGAACCTTTGGGCGCCTCCGTTACAGTTTAGGAGGCGACCGCCCCAGTCAAACTACCCGCCAGGCATGGTCCTGGACCCGGATTACGGGTCTCAGTTAGAACTCCGGCGCCATCAGGGTGGTATCTCACCGTCCACTCCCCCGAGGCCGAAACCCCAGGTTCAAAGTGTCCCACCTATCCTGCGCAGACAACGCCAAAATTCAATGCCTGGGTATAGTAAAGGTGCACAGGGTCTTTCCGTCTACGTGCGGGTAACCGGCATCTTCACCGGTGCTACAGATTCGCCGAGCGCGTTGCGGAGACAGTGACCAAATCGTTACGCCATTCGTGCAGGTCGGAACTTACCCGACAAGGAATTTCGCTACCTTAGGACCGTTATAGTTACGGCCGCCGTTTACTGGGGCTTCGGTTCAAAGCTTCGCCTTGCGGCTAACCTCTCCCCTTAACCTTCCAGCACCGGGCAGGCGTCAGACCCTATACGTCGTTTTACGACTTTGCAGAGTCCTGTGTTTTTAGTAAACAGTCGCTTGGCCCATTTTACTGAGACCCCGGGACGCTTCGAGGGTAAACCTCTTACACGATCCAGGGCACACCTTCTCCCGAAGTTACGGTGTTAATTTGCCGAGTTCCTTCGCAACGCTTCACTCGAGCGCCTTAGGATTTTCTCCTCATCTACCTGTGTCGGTTTGCGGTACGGTCACCCGTTCATCTCCTTAGGGGATTTTCTCGGCAGCGTGGCATCGGCGAGTTTGCGGCCTGACGGCCTCCCCGTCGCTTCTCGGCGTTGAATGAAGAAGCGGATTTACCTACCTCTCCCGCCTACGAGCTTGGCCCGGGACATCCAACACCCGGTACACCTAGCCTCCTGCGTCCCCCCTTCGTGATAACGACAAACGAGCGGTTCCGGAATATTAACCGGATTTCCATCGGCTACGCCTTTCGGCCTCGCCTTAGGGACCGACTGACCCTGAGCGGATTAACCTTGCTCAGGAATCCTTAGATTTACGGCGAGCAGTGCTCTCAACTGCTTTATCGCTACTTGTGCCGGCAGGGTCTCTTCCTAGCGCTCCATCGGTCCTCGCGGTCCGACTTCGCTGCGCTAAGAATGCTCTCCTACCACGTCTCAAAGCCGAAGCCTCGAGACATCCGCCGCTTCGGTACGTTGCTTTAGCCCCGTTGAATTGTCGGCACAGAGCCGCTTGACCAGTGAGCTGTTACGCTTTCTTTAAAGGATGGCTGCTTCTAAGCCAACCTCCTGGCTGTCTGGGCGTCTCCACATCCTTTTCCACTTAGCAACGATTTGGGGACCTTAGCGGGCGGTCTGGGTTCTTTCCCTCTCGACAATGAAGCTTATCCCCCACTGTCTGACTCCCGCACTGTGATCGACGGCATTCGGAGTTTGGTTGGATTTGGTAATGTGGAAACACCCCTAGTCCATCCAGAGCTCTACCACCGTCGTCAATCATGCGAGGCTAGCCCTAAAGCTATTTCGGAGAGAACGAGCTATAACGGAATTTGATTAGCCTTTCACCCCTAACCACAGCTCATCCGAGTTGTTTTCAACCAACACCAGTTCGGGCCTTCACTGCGTGTTACCGCAGCTTCACCCTGGCCATGGTTAGATCATCCCGCTTCGCGTGTAATCCCAGCGACTGAATCGCCCTATTCAGACTCGCTTTCGCTACGGCTCAGCACGTTCGCTTCGCCTTGCCGCTGAAATTAACTAGCCGGCTCATTATGCAAAAGGCACGCGGTTCCACCGTCTTGCGACATGGTGGTCCCACTGCTTGTAGATGGACGGGTTCAGGTACTATTTCACTCCCCTCACAGGGGTTCTTTTCACCTTTCCCTCACGGTACTGGTTCACTATCGGTCGCAGAGTAATGTTTAGCCTTGGGTGATGGTCCACCCGGATTCCCACAAGGTTTCTCGTGCCCCGTGGTACTCGGGAACGGAGCGGGAAGGAACCTCGTCTTTCGCCTACGGGGCTGTCACCCTCTTTGGCGGCACTTTCCAGTGACCTTCGACTAGACGGGTTCTTGTTGACTTCCTGGCTTGCGCCGTACTCCGCCCCACAACCCCCCGAGAACCGAAGCCCTCGAGGTTTGGGCTGTTCCGCGTTCGCTCGCCGCTACTGACGGAATCGCTGATTTGCTTTCTTTTCCTCCGGGTACTGAGATGGTTCACTTCCCCGGGTTTGCTTCTCCCTGCCTATGAATTCAGCAGGGGATCTCTGAACTTGCCTTCAGAGGGGTTGCCCCATTCGGAAATCCCCGGATCGAAGCCTGTTTGCGGCTCCCCGAGGCTTATCGCAGCTTGCCACGTCCTTCATCGCTTCTCTGCGCCAAGGCATCCACCGTCCACCCTTAGTAGCTTGACCATAAAATACCTAAGACGCGAATCGTTTTCGTTTACCCGACTCTCTTGTCAAAGATCGTGATCACCGCGGATCAAAAAGCCCCTCGCCTCGTCGCAAGGAGCTTTCTCATCCGCGCCAACCTGATCAGTCATTGAAATTCCGGCGCTCCGGAAATTGGTGGAGCTGACCGGAATCGAACCGGCGACCTACGGCTTGCAAAGCCGCCGCTCTCCCAGCTGAGCTACAGCCCCACGTAAGGACGGTCTGAATGGTGGGCCTAGGTAGATTCGAACTACCGACCTCACGCTTATCAGGCGTGTGCTCTAAACCAACTGAGCTATAGGCCCAGGTGGGACTCAATGACTTCAAAGATCACGTCTTCCGGGCCCGTCATACGGACTCCGAGAGCCGATACCTTCAAAACTGAGTAGAGGCGTTTGCCCTTGCGGGCACCAGACGATCGACCTTCGAGTGTCTCGTCCGCTCCTCCATGAGAGAAGGGCAGCGAGAAGAACTCTAGAAAGGAGGTGATCCAGCCACAGGTTCTCCTACAGCTACCTTGTTACGACTTCACCCCAATTACCGACCATACCTTAGGCGGCTTCGTCCCTTGCGGGTTGGAACACCGACTTCTGGTACAGCCGACTTTCGTGATGTGACGGGCGGTGTGTACAAGGCCCGGGAACGTATTCACCGCGGCGTGCTGATCCGCGATTACTAGCGATTCCAGCTTCATGGGGTCGAGTTGCAGACCCCAATCCGAACTGAGACCGGCTTTTTCCGATTGGCTCCAGCTTGCGCTTTCGCGACGGTTTGTACCGGCCATTGTAGCACGTGTGTAGCCCTGGACATAAAGGCCATGAGGACTTGACGTCATCCCCACCTTCCTCCGGTTTATCACCGGCAGTCCCACTAGAGTGCCCGGCCGAACCGTTGGCAACTAGCAGCAGGGGTTGCGCTCGTTGCGGGACTTAACCCAACATCTCACGACACGAGCTGACGACAGCCATGCAGCACCTAACCAATTGTCCCTTGCGGGAAAGGGGGATTTCGCCCCCGATCAACTGATCTTCAAACCCAGGTAAGGTTCTTCGCGTTGCTTCGAATTGAACCACATGCTCCACCGCTTGTGCGGGCCCCCGTCAATTCCTTTGAGTTTCAGCCTTGCGACCGTACTCCCCAGGCGGGGCACTTAATGCGTTAGCTTCGGCACCGCAGGGGTCGATACCCGCGACACCAAGTGCCCATCGTTTACGGCGTGGACTACCGGGGTATCTAATCCCGTTTGCTACCCACGCTTTCGCGCCTCAGCGTCAGTACCGGTCCAGGGGGCCGCCTTCGCCACCGGTGTTCCTCCCAATATCTACGCATTTCACCGCTACACTGGGAATTCCACCCCCCTCTCCCGGACTCGAGCCTTGCAGTTTCTTCCGCACGTCCTCAGTTAAGCCGAGGGATTTCACGGAAGACACGCATGGCCGCCTACGCGCCCTTTACGCCCAATAATTCCGAATAACGCTGGCCCCCTCTGTATTACCGCGGCTGCTGGCACAGAGTTAGCCGGGGCTTCCTTTGCTGGTACAGTCAACACACGGTGGTATTAACACCGTATGATTTCTTCCCAGCCGACAGGAGTTTACAACCCAAGGGCCTTCATCCTCCACGCGGCGTTGCTGCGTCAGGCTTTCGCCCATTGCGCAAGATTCCCCACTGCTGCCTCCCGTAGGAGTCCGGACCGTGTCTCAGTTCCGGTGTGACCGATCGCCCTCTCAGGCCGGTTACCGATCGAAGCCTTGGTGAGCCGTTACCTCACCAACTAGCTAATCGGGCGCGGGCCCATCCGGTAGCGCGAGGTCTTGCGACCCCGCTTTGATCGTCAGGACTTTCGTCCCGAAGATGTCATGCGGAATTAGCTCGAGTTTCCCCGAGGTATTCCCCACTTCCGGGCAGGTTACCCACGTGTTACTCACCCGTCCGCCACTCGACGGAAGGAGTTGCCCCCTTCCGCCTCGTTCGACTTGCATGTGTTAAGCACGCCGCCAGCGTTCATTCTGAGCCAGGATCAAACTCTCCACTTAAAGTGTTTCGCACGGCTCGGACTTGCGTCCTCACCGATTGATGCGAGTCAAACCCTGTATGTGTTCTGAAAACTCTGGTTTTTCAAAAAAACCAGGAAAAAGACGTCTGGCACGCTCTACTCAGTTTTCAAGGAACCGCGCCCCCGGGCCTTTCGAGCCCGAAAGCCGCGCCGTTCCACCGGCGCGACATCCGAAAATCCGCCGCCTTGCGGCGGACCTTTCAGCTTATTCGCCTTCCCTCCGCCCAGTCAAACGGCCGAGCGGCTGGCGCGCTCCGTCGACATGCGACGGCTCACGCACAGAAGGACCCTTTGGAAAGAACCTACCCTTGCGGGGGAAAGGGAATATAGGGGCCGCGAGAAGGCCCTGTCAAGGGATTTCGAAGAAATGCGAAAAAGCCAATAGCGACAGGCCTTTTCTCGGGGTCGCCCTGCACAGAATCCGGTGCAGCTTCAGGCCCCCTTTTCGAGCTCCGAAAGCACCCGGGCAATGGCCTCCGGATAGGCCCGATGCTCCTCCGCCAGGATGCGCGCCGAGAGGGTCTCCTCCGTATCTCCTTGAAGGATAGGCACTTTTCGCTGCAGGAGGATCGGGCCGGTGTCGGTGCCCTCGTCCACGTAGTGGACCGTGCAGCCGGATTCGGACTCCCCGGCCTCCAGCGCCCGGCGCTGGGCGTCGAGACCCGGGTACTTCGGCAGCAGGGCCGGATGGATGTTGAGGATCCGCGCCCGGTATCGCCTCACGAACTCGCTCGAGAGGAGCCGCATGTAGCCCGCGAGGCAGATGAGCTCGGGCTTCGCCTGCTCCAGGATCGCGAGCATCGCGTCCTCGTGCGCGCGCCGCGACGCATAGCGCGCGCCGATCGACGGCGAATGCGGGAAGCCCGCGCTCCTTCGCGCGCGCGAGACCGCGCGCGTCCGGGACATCCGAGATCACGGCCACGATCTCGGTGTTCGGAATCGTTCCGCTCTCGACCGCGTCGGCGATCGCCTCGAAGTTGGAGCCGCGCCCGGAGAGAAGGATCGCGAGGCGGTGTTTCATGGTGCGACGGCGTTCCCGAGGCAGAATACACAGAAATGGAATCGCTCGCTTCGAGGCGGGTCACGCCCTGGGCCGTGCCGACGGCCGGGCTCGCGGCCGCATGGCTCGCCTCGTGCGTCGGGACTTCTCTTCATCTCGATGGACCTGTACGACGAGCCGACGCTGGCGCTCGGAGGACGCATCGTGCGGGCCGGCGGGCTGCCGTACCTCGACTTCTACACGCACTACGGGCCGCTCGGTTACAGCCTGATCGCCGTCTTTCTCGGCGTCGGGAATCCCGGGATCGCCTGCCGTCTGGCGCAAGCGCTCGCTCTGCTCGTGGTGGCCGTGCCTCTGGTCCCGCTGGCGCGCCGTCTGGCCTCGAGCGGAGCGGCGTCCGCGGCTCTCGCCGCGCTTCTCCTCCTCAACTTCTCGGCGGCCCTCGCGTTTCCTCACTTCCTCGCCTACACGTTCGCGCTCCTCGCGATCGAGCTCATCGCCCTCGCCGAGATCGACCCCGCATCGCCGTCGGCCAATCCCCTGTGGCTCGGCGCCGGCGCCGCCGCCGGGCTCGCCGGCCTCGTCCGGCCCGCGTTCGGCGTGTACACCGTCGCTCGCGGTCGTGGGCTACGCCGTCGCGACGCGGGCGATGGCGCGCGGGCCGCGGCTGGCCCGGTTTCTCGGAGCCGCGGCCGGCATGGCCGCCGCGGTCTGGGCCGTTCTCTATCGAGAGATCCCTCTCGCCGACGCCTGGTTCGCGATGTTCGTCGTCCCCGCGAAAGCTCACGGCGGGGAAAGCGCGGTTTCTGCCCCCGTCACTGCTTCCGGTTCCTCTGACCGGCGCCGCGCGCACCTCTGTTCGACGCGCTCCATCTCGCCGGATTCTTCCTCCTCGCCACGGCCACGGCGCTTGCGCGCCCCCGATCGACGCGCGCGCGCGGCCGCGCTCGTGGGGGCCGCCGTGGCGGCGGGCACTCCCTCGGTCCTTCGCTCCGCCGCCGAGCCCGGACGCACCGCAAGATTCGCCGCCCTGCTGTTGTTCGCCGTCGCCCTCGCCGTATTCGCCTTCGCGGCCCGCCACCTCGCCGGCAGCGCGACCGCGCGGATTTCCGCCCTCTCGGGCCTCGCCGCGGTCGCGTTTCTCCACTACTCGCTGACCCGCGGCGACCAGTCCCACTTCACCGCGGCGCTCGCTTTCGCAGCGCGGTGTCGCGGGCGTCGCGAGTCTCGAGCGACGGACGCTCGCGTGGCGCGGAGCCATCGCCGGGCTGCTGGCCTTCGTCTGGCTGCCGCTGCTTCTCGCCAGTCCGCCCTTTCCCGCATACTGGATCGGCTTCCGTCCGCCGATTCCCCAGATCTCGACGGCGCGCGGCTTCTGGGCGCGATTTCCGGCGTCGGCCTTTCCCGAACCGGCCGTCCGGGCGGTCGCCGAAGCGGACCGTCTTGCGGCGCCGGGCAGTCGCTTCGTCGCGCTCGCGACCGACCATGGCCGGACCGACAGCAGCGCGATCGCCCTGTTCCTCATCTCCGATCGTCTGCCGTACACGCGCTGGTACCAGTACGATCCGGGAGTCCAGAGCGCTCCGTTCGTCCAGGCGCAGATGATCGAGGAGCTCGAACGCTCCGGCAGCGAGACGGCGGTGACCTGGAGGAGCGAGGTCTTCCGCGGGCTTCCGGCCGGCGGATCCTCCGCGGACGGCGCTCGATCGCCGCCTCCGAGAGCTATATCCGCGCGCGACCGTCGGCTATGGCGACCTCGAGGTTCGGGAGCGCGCCCGGTAGCGCGCGCCTCGAGCTCACGCTCGCGGGGCGGGGTCCACCACGACTCGACGCTCGCCGCCGCCCCGGACGTTGCCGATCGCGAACCAGCGCTGCCCCGCGGCCTTCCAGAGCTCGGCGGCCCGCGCAAGATCCGAAGGCGCGAGGAAGACGACCATGCCGATCCCCATGTTGAAGACGCGGTGCATCTCTTCGAACGAGACGTCGCCCTCGCGCGCGATGACCTCGAAGACCGGCGGCACGGGCCAGGCGCCGGATTTCACGTGCACGTCGACCCCCTCGGGCAGCACGCGCGGAATGTTGTCGTAGAAACCTCCGCCCGTCAGGTGCGCGAGGCCATGGACGAGATTCTCCGCGAGCAGAGGCTCCAGAGGTTTCAGATACGACAGGTGGGGATCGAGGAGGACGTCGCCGATCGCCCGGCCGTCCAGCTCCGGCAGACGGTCCGAGGGTTTCTTCCCCATGGTCTCGAAGAACACCTTGCGCGCGAGGGTGTATCCGTTGGTCTGGAGTCCGACCGACGCGAGGCCGACCGCGATGTCGCCGGGAACGATGCGCGACCCGTCGAGGATCTTGTCGCGCTCGACCACCCCGACGATCGTGCCGGCGACGTCGTAATCGCCGGCAGCGTAGAAGCCCGGCATCTCGGCCGTCTCTCCGCCGAGAAGCGCCGTGCCGTTCTCGCGGCACGCCCGCGCGATGCCCTCGATGACGCTCTCGATCAGGCCCGGCTCGACCTTTCCCGTGGCGACGTAGTCCAGGAAGAAGAGCGGCCGCGCGCCCTGCACCAGGATGTCGTTCACGCAGTGGTTCACGAGATCGGCCCCGCACGAGTCGTGGCGGGCCATCTCGATCGCCACCTTGAGCTTGGTCCCGACGCCGTCGGTGGAGGCCACGAGCACCGGCTCGCGGTAGTTCGAGAAGTCGGGGCGAAAGAGGCCGCCGAAGCCCCCGACGTCGCCGAGGACGCCCGGCGTGAAGGTCGAGCGGATGGCGGCCCTGGCGCGAGCCAGGGCGGACGCTTTCGCGTCGATGTCGACGCCGGCTTCGGCGTAGCGGGAGTCTTTCAAGGGCAGCGAATTATAGCCAAGCGGGGGGCGTGCGCGACCGGAGTCGGCTCAGCGCGCTTCCAGGACGAGGGCCTCGACGGGCTCGATGCGGCCGGGAAAGCGGCCCACGGAGCGTCTCTCGAACCGGCGCGAGATCTCGCCTTCGGCGCGAGCGGCCTGCGACTCGTAGAAAGGCAGGAATCCCGCGGGCGCCAGCTCGCGAAGGAGCGTGAATCGCGACAGATTCCCGTCCCGGAGCCGCGCCTCGATTTCCGAGACGACTCGACCCGGCGCGGCGGGATCTCTCCACTGCGCGCCATGGTCGCACGGGATCGAAGAGATCGGGGCGATTCCAGCGCGCGAAGCCGTGCAGGGTCGTCGGAGCGCCCGCAGTAGTACCAGGCCGTCGGCGCCAGATAGTCCGGAACGATGACGACGAGCTCGTCGGGCCCGAAGGAGCGCGCCCGGCACAGGGTCCGGATCCCCGACTTCGGCCGGTCGGCCAGGGACCAGCGCGCCTCGTAGAAGTCCCTCCGAGCCGAGAACGACGCGACGATCAGAGCCGCCAGCGCGACCCCGGTCGGCGACCCGAAACGGACGCGAGGCATCCCCGCCGCTTCCGCCACGCGACTGACCGCCACCGAGAAGACCACCGCCACGAGCGTCGCCGGAATGATCAGGTAGCGGGAATGCTGCGAAAACAGTCCGAGCGGGAGCCAGACCGCCGCGGCCGCGAGGCCGGGCACGACGAGCGCCTCCCAACGTCCCCGGAAGCGCGCGAACACCGCCGGCGCCAGGAGCACGACGACTCCGAGGAGGGCCGCCATGCCGATCAGAAACCAGGGCTGCCCGAAGGCCTGCGGGATCGGAAGGATGTCGACCGAGCGCCGCAGGAGCGACTCCAGTCCTCTCCGCCGGGGTGAGCGGCGTCTCCCAGGGGATTCCGGCGCGGAACTGCCGCCACGTCGTGCCGAATCCAGAAGAGATACGTTCCGCCGGCCGCGAACGCGGTCAGCGCCAGGCGCCTCCCGAACGGCAGCGCCGGCTCCCGCCGCCACTCGAATACTCCCCACGCAAAGAGAACCGCGGTCACGACTCCGCCGGCCACGTGCGAGTAGACGAGCAGCGTCAACAGCGCCCACAGAACGACGAAGGCCGCGCGCCCGGCGCCGCGGGCCGACCGCCGGATGCGGAAGACCGTGAACAAACAGATCGCGGTCAGAAACGCGGAGAGCGAGTACGCGCGAATCTCCGTGGACATCTCGATCAGCAAGGGATTGTGAACGACGAAGGCCGCCGTCAGCGCCGCGGCCACGGGACCGCCGAGCTCCCATGCGAGCGCCGTCGCTCCGGCCACGGCGAGCAGGCCCAGGGCCAGAGCGAAGATCTTGAGCGGCAGCTCTCCGGAACCGAAGATCCGCGTGTAGCCGGCCAGGAGAAGGTTGAAGAGCGGCGGATTGTAGTCGGAGACGCGATTCCGCTCGAGAAGCTGGGACACGTTCGGCGCCGTGGCGATCGACACCGAGATCGCTTCGTCCCGCCACAGACCTTCGCGAATCATCGGCCGCCGCGAGGCGACGGCGAAAATCGCGAGCGCCGAAAACCAGACCGCCGACGCGATCACCGCCGCGCGCCGCCGCTTGCTCGCCGTCGTCTTCGCGCTCGCCCTCGCTCGCGCTCGCCCTTGCAGGATCCTCGGAAGGCGCCGCGGTCATCGCGCGGGGCGTCTCCGGAGACGCCTCGCGAGCGCCCAGAAGTACCAGCGCAGGTAGTGCGGCATCCAGGAGAACAGTCGGAACCGGCTCTCGCCCTTGGTGCGCCCGTTCCAGGTGGCGGGCACCTCCTCGACGCGGCCGCCGAGAAAGTGCGCCTTGACGGTCAACTCGAGCGCCAGAGCGAATCCCGCGCGGCTCTCGATCGGCGTGCGCTGCAGAAAGTCCCGGCGGTAGGCCTTGAAGCTGTTGGTCGGATCATGCGTCGGCAGACCGGAAAGATGGTGGAGCGTGACTCCCGCCGCCCGGCTCAGGAACGCCTTGAACCGGGGACCTCCGATCTGGCGGCCGCCCTCCATGTAGCGGCTGGCGCAGACGACGTCGGCGCCGGCCTCGGCCCGCGCGACCATCTCGCCGAGCCGCGAGAAGTCGTCGGAGACGTCGGCCATGGACACGACGATCGACCGGCGCCGCCGCGGCGCGCATCCCGGCCTCGATCGCATACCGGACGCCGGGGCCGAGCGTGTTGAGAACGGGGCGCAGCGATGCGGGCCTCTCCGCCGCCGGCAGGCGGTCGAGCGCGGGGAGCGTGTCGTCGCCCGGAAAATCGTGGCAGATCAGGAGCTCGTATCCCGGCGGCGCCTGCTGCAGCGCCCGGCAGAAGGCGGCGATGTTCTCGCCTTCGTTGAAGACCGGCACGACGAGCGAGTACCGGGGCGACGCGCTCATGCCTTCTCCGCGGCGGCTTGCGGCCGCACGTCAGGACGAAGGTCCCGAACCAGCGGCCCAGGCCCACCGCCTCGAAGACACGGTCGGCGGCGTTGTAGAGCGAGAGCAAGGCGTTGATCCCCCGGGGAGCGACCTCCCGATACGCGATGCCGGACAGGCAGCGCTGTCGGATCTCGGCGAAACCGGCGGCCTCGAACGCGCGCCGGAGGTTCCCCGGAAGCAGCGGCGACTCGTTGGGGCTCACGCCCTCGGCGATGTAGAACGGGCTCTTCGGCCATCGAAAGAGGGCCATGGCGGGATGCAGGAGGTTCGGGTCGAACGCGAACGCGCGGCCTCCCGCCTTCAGAGACACGCGCGCGCTTCGCGAAGCGCCGGCCCGAAATCCGGAATGTGATGCAGGACGCTGCTGAAGGCCACCGCGTCGAGAGAGCCGTCCGCGAACGGCAGCCGAACGGCGTCGGCCCGGCTCCAGCCCACCGACGGGGCTTTCCGGCGCGCCAGCACGAGCGCTTCGAACGACAGGTCGATCCCGACGTAACCGCGGGTGCGCTCGGCGTAGACCTGCCGGGACTGCCCCGTCCCGCAACCGATGTCGAGGAGGCGCGTCAGCGTCGCTCCGGGCACCATCTCCGAGAATCGCGCCGCGATCGCCTTCCAGCCGCTGGGAGCAAACGGATCGAACTCGCCCTTTTCCCGGAGGAGATCGTCGAAGTAACGGGCCTCGACCTCCGAGACGCGATCGCGCGCGACGTCCGTCAGATGCGCCCCTCCGCGATCTCCCGTCGAATCCACGGCACGACCTCGTCGAGCATCTCGGAAAGACCCGTCGTCGCCTCGAACCCGAGAACGGCGCGGGCCTTCTGCGTGTCCGGAACGCGGCGGGCGACGTCGTGGGGATACGCCGGGTCGCTCTCGAAGCGGAACGGCTTCGCGGACGGACCGCTGCCGTGCACCTTCTCCCAGATCGCCTCGGCCAGCTCGCGGACGCTCGTCGCCGTCGGGGTCGACAGGTTGAAGTCCTCGTTCGCCGCGGCCGGATGGAACATGGCGTCCGCGATTCCCCGGGCGAGGTCTCCGCCGTACGTGTAGCAGCGGATCTGCTCGCCGGAGCCCAGGATCCGGAGCGGGTCCTGGCCCTTGAGGACCTTCTGGACGAGGTCCGGCACGACGTGGCTCATGGCGAGCCGGACGTTCCCGCTCGGAACCTCCTTGCCTCCCAGCGCGCGGCTCTCGCCGATGCCGACGCAGTTGAAGGGCCGGCAGATCGTGTAGGGAAGCTCGTACTGCTCCCACGCGCCGCGCGCGAAGTACTCGCAGGCGAGCTTCTGAAAGCCGTAGGTGCTGGTCGGGGGCGGGCTCTCGCGGAGGTGGCCCTCCGGCGTGGGAAAGACGGTGGCATTCTCGTAGACCATGCTGCTCGAGAGCACCGTGATCTTGACGAGGCGGCCCTGGCGAAACGCCGCCAGCGCGGCGTCGAACGTGGCGGCGACGATCCGCTCGTTCTCCGCCAGCAGGTCGTAGGCATACTCGTGGAAGTACGAGATGCCGCCGATGCGGGCGGCCGCGGCCACGAAGTGATCGCACGATCCCGCGAGCTCCGCGAGCAGCGCGGCATCCTTGGCGTCGCCTTCGACGAAGCTGTAGCCGGGGTGGCGCTGGTAGCTCTTCTCGACGCGGCCGTACTTGGAGTAGTTGTCGACGCCCACGACCTCGTGGCCCCGCTCGAGCAGCTCCTGAACGAGATACCCGGCGATGAACCCGGCCGAGCCGGTGACGAGGATCCTCAACGCGCCGCGCCCGGGATCGCAGTTCCACACGTCGTACAGGACTTTGCCCGGGGGGATCCGCAGCTCCCGGTACGCGCGGTGCGGTGTCGCGAGAAAGAGCACGTCGGCATCCGCGAGCACGGTCTCGAGCGGCTACGAGCGCCGGATCGGGCACGTACGGATCGGTGCACAGCACCTTCCGCGCCTCCAGGGCGAGGAGGTTGCGCAGCTTGTAGCTCAGCGAATCGCGCGGGTCGTCGCTCTCGGCCTTGAAGGCCATGCCGAGAACGCCGACGACCCGGTCCGAGAGATCGAGATCGCGCTTCGCGAGCTCGACGAGGCGCGCCGGCAATCCTTCGTTGACCAGCATCGCGGCGTGCCCGAGCGGGAACGAGTTGCGGCTGAAGGCGGCGAGCTGCATCGTGTCCTTGAGCAGACACGGCCCCGCCGCGAACCCGGGGCCGGGCATGCCCTGCATGCGCGGATAGTTGTGCCGGCAGCCGTGCAGGATGCGATCGAAGTCCAGGCCGTTCTCGCGGGCGATCATGTAGAACTGGTTCACGACGGCGAACTGGATGTAGCGGCTGGCGTTCGTCATCAGCTTGCAGAGCTCGGCTTCCATCGGAGTCATCTCGATGAACTCGTCGGCGAACCGGCCGAACAGCTCGCGCACCGCCAGGAGAGTGTCGGGATCGAAGGCGCTCAGGATCTGCGGCAGCTGCCGGATCTCCCGGAGGCTGTGGCCCTGGGCCACCCTTTCCGGACAGAACGCCACGTGGATGTCGAGGCCCCGGGCCTTGAGGTTCTTCTGGATGTGCTCGCTGATGCCCGGAAAGATCGTGCTGCGGAGGATCAGGATCTGGCCGTCGCGAAGGTGGTCCGCGCAGGCGTCGATCGCCCGATTCATGCCCGTGAAGCTCGGCGTCAGGTGCTCATCGACCGGCGTGCCGATGACGAGCACGAGGAAACGGCACTCGCTCATCTGTTCGGGCGTCTCGCGGACGTCGAGAAGACCCTGGTCGAGAACCTTCCGGAGCAGCTCCGGCGCCCCGTCTTCGGAGAACGGCATGACGCCGCGGCGGATCGCCTCGACCGTCGCGGCGTTGGTGTCGTAGATCAGGGTCTTCAGCCCCGAGGCCGCGAAGGTCAGCGCGAGCGGGAGACCGACGTGGCCGCCTCCCCCGATCACGCAGACCTCTCGCGAGAAAACCGGCGTGGACGTCATCGACTCAGTGTAAAGCACCCGGGACATCCGGACTCCGCGGACCCGGGCTTCGAAGATAGAGGCGTGCCCGTCCACGGCTCGAAGGGATCGGCGAGACCGCATAGTTCTGCTCGATCCAGGCGAGGACGTCGCGGCCGTAGTCGATGCCGAACTCGGCGGCGCCGTACTCGTCTGTCGGACGCGGCCACAGGACGATCGCGTCGGGACGCGTCCGTCGCAGATCGTCGAGCAGCTGCGGTTCGTTCGACGCCTGGAGATAGCCCGGGATGTACAGCTTCTGACGGAGAGGGTTGGGCTTCTCCGCCAGGAAGTTCAGGACCTGCCCCTCCGGAAAGACGACGAGCGTCGAGACGCGCGGCCCGGCGGCGCGCACCGCCTCGGCCGTCGCGGCGATGTCTCTCGCGGTCTGCTCGCTCGCGCTCAGCATCCGGCCCGTTCCCGGAATCCATGTCCGCTCCGCCGAGGCGTACTGGGACATCCGGGCCGCAAAGGCGGCGACGAGGAGCAGCGACAGTGCCGTCCGCGCGACGCGCATGAGGCGCCGACGCTCGTCCGGTGCCTTCCGCGCGACGGTCAGAGTCAGAACGTGCAGCAACCCGGCGAGGCAGGCGAACGCGAAGAGCAGCTGCGGCGCGACGTACGGGGTGTCGCCGATGTGAAACGGCCGGCGGTGGGCCGCAAGGAGCCCCAGAAGACCGAAACCGCCGAGGGCGGCGGCGCGCGGCCGTCCCCGGCGCAGAGCTCCGACGCCCAGGGCGAGGAAACAGGCCAGCGGAGCCGCGCTGAAGAACACGGCGTTGCCGGCGCCGCCCGCGAGAGCGGCGAGCGCCCGCCACGCCGGCGGTCACGGCGAGCGCGACCCGGAACCCGCTCGACCTTTCGGACCCGAGGGCGCAGCGCGATCCAGACACACAGCAGAATCGCCGCGCTCCAGACCGCCGCCGAGTACGCGAGCTCGGCCAACCCGCGAGGCCATTCCCGGATGTGGGAGAACGCCACGAGGAACCGGCGGGTCTCCGGCGAAACGGCCGTCAAGAGGATGTTCCCGTCGTCCAGGACGGCTTGCTTCCCCGCGAGCCCGACGAACAGCGCCACCACCGCCGAGAACTCGAGGACGGCGACGGCGGCGGCAAGCCCCGCGCTGCGAAGCCACAGCGAGCGGCCATCGCGAGAGAAGGCGAACGCGACGACCGACTCCGGCCAGCGCCATGAGCCCCCACTCCGTCCGCGAGAGCCCGGCGAAGGCGCAGAGGGTCCCGACGAGCACGGCGCGCGGCACGGCCGAGCGCCGATCGATCCGAGAGGCGCAGGCGACGGCCAGCAGCGAAAAGGAGGCCGGATGCCAGCTTCGGTATCCCATCCCGAGGATGGCGCCTCCGGAGTTGGGCATGAAGATGAGCACCGGAATGGCGAGCGCGGTCCACAGGAAGGCCTCGCGGCGGCCGCTGACCCGGCGCAACGCCCAGTAAAGCGCGGCGAGCGTGCCGAGAGACCCGACGATGCCGGAGATCACGAGGGACACGAAGCTCGACCCGAAGACCCGGAGGAAGATCGACTGGAAGTACGGCGTGAACGGGCCGAACCAGTACACGACGTCGCGGTAGAGAAGCTGCCCGCGAGCCAGCGAGTCCGCGTACATCCACTCGGATCCCGAATCGATGATGGGATCGGACCACTTCCCCAGCGAAACCAGAAACAGCACGGCGGAAGCCACGACGAGCGCGCGCCGCGGCGACCGCAAGCCTGCGCGAGCCGGCCGGGAGCGCGGCGGACGAGCTCAGCGGCCTCTCCGCACCGCCACGACCGGTGCGCGCTCGCGGCCGGGCTCGGCCGGGATCTCGACGTAGTCGTCCCGGATCCAGTTGCGAATCCGTGCGCCGTAGTCGACCCCGAATTCCCCGCGGCCGTACTCACCGAGAGGTCTCGGCCAGATCACGACGGCGGCGGGCCGCGCCTTCATCAGCTCCGCCAGAATCTCCGGCTCGTTCTCGCGATTCAGATACCCCGGCAGATAGAGCTTGTGCCGGATCGGATTCGGCCGTCCGGAGAGGTAGTTGAGCAGCTCGCCCTCGGGAAAGACGACGACGCCGTCTCCGGGAGCCGTGTTCTCGCGCAGCCGCGCCGCGACTTCCTCGATGCGGCGCGCGGTCTCGGCCCTCGCGGAGAGCATTCCGTGCGTTCCGGAGATCGGCGTCCGCTCGTCGCGAACGTACTGGAACCCGCGCAGAAGGAAGAGTCCCGCCGCCAGGGTCGCGACCGCTCTCGAAAGCCAGAGGGAAAGCGCCGACCGCACTTCCGGCTCACGGGCCTCGAGCGCCCGCGCCAGGGCCGCCGCCGCACACACGATCGCGAACAGCACGGGCGGCGCCACGTACGGCGCGTCCGAGAGAAAGAAGGGGCGGCGCACGCACGTCAGGACGCCCGGCCGTTCCGAACGCGCCGAGGGCGGCCGCCAGGGTGCCTCTCGGGGTCCGCAGGCGCGAGCCAGACCGACGCGGCGCAGAGAAGGGGCGTGCCGGCCAGCAGCACGTCGTTGCGGGAAGCCCGCGATGGCGGCGCAGACGGCAGCCAGCGCGACCAGCGCGGCCAGGATGCCGAGGCGCTTGCGCGCGAAGGCCGGCTCGCGTCTGGAACGGACCAGGATCTCGAGCACGATCAGCATGCCCAGCCAGGCGGCGGCGCAGTAGAGCATCTGCACGAAGCCGGCCGCCCAGATGCCCGGACGGGGCGCCGCCACGTGGGCGCGCGTCTCCGCGGGCAGGTTGAACAGGAGAACCGGAGCATCCCGGAGCAGCGCGGAAGGTCCCGCAAGCCACGCAAAGAGCCCGAGTCCGCCGCCAAAGCGAGCGCGAAGCCGGCCACCACCCGGGCAAGCGGAGCCATGAACATCGTCGGCTTCGGAGACCGCAGCGCGACGCCGACGAGCGGCCGCGACGAGCACCGCCACTCCCCACTCGGTCCGACAAAGACCCGCGGCGCCGGCCGCCAATCCCGCCGCCGAAATCCAGCGCCGCCGAGCCGGGCCGGAGAATCAGAAGCGTCAGGGCGAGCAGGCCGAAGCCCGCGGCGTGCCACATGCGGAATCCCATGCCGAGGATGGCGCCTCCGGCGTCCGGCATGAAGATCAGCCACGGGATCGCGACGGCGGTCCAGGCGTTCGCCTGCCTCGCATCCGTGATGCGGAGCAGAGCCAGCCGCAGACACGCGAGGATCGCGGCCGACGAGACGATCCCGGCCAGAACGAGGGTTCCGAAGCTCGAGCCCGCGAGACGGAAGAACAGCGCGTGCCAGTACGGCGTGAACGGACCGAACCAGTACACGACGTCGCGATAGAGAAGCTCTCCGCGCGAGAGCGCATCGGGAACGATCCACTCGCGGCCCGAGTCGATCAGAGCGTCCGACCACTTGCCGCGGGAGACGAGGAAGAGGATCGCCGTCGCCACGGCGACGGCCATCGCGAGTCCGACGGCGGTTCGCCTCTTCACGTGACGACGACCGGGGAAATCAGATACGTGGGGGTTTCGAGGATCGGGAACTCGCCGCGACACACGGCGAGCGGGTCCTTCTCCGCGGGCATCTCATCAGAGGCTAGCCTGTCGCCGGCGCGACCTCAAGCATCAGTTTCCCGCCGGACGGTACCGTTTTCAGACGTTCCTAAGTTATGTTCCGGCTCCACGCCGTCCAAACGCGGAATCCGGAAGGCCGCGCCGCGATTAATTCAGTACGGAGGTTGCCGACATGACCAAGAAGAACTCGAGGGCCGAAGCCCTCGCATCACGCATCGAGCAGGGGGCGTCCGAGCTGGCGGCCTTCGCCGAAGGGCTCTCGGAGTCCGAGTGGCGAAAGGCCTGCAACGACCGGGACCGCCGCACGCTCGGCGTTCTGGTGCATCACGTGGGCACGATGTACCCGATCGAAGTGGAAGCCGCGAAGGCGATCGCGAGCGGAAAGTCGGTCGACGACGTGACCTGGGAGGTCGTCGCCGGCATCAACGCCAAGCACTCCACCGAGCACGGGAGCGTGACCCGGGCGGAGGCTGTCGAGCTCCTGCGGGGCAACAGCCGAGCGGCGGCCGAAGCGATCCGCGCATTCACCGACGAACAGCTCGACAGCGCCGCGCCGTTCTCGCTGAGCTACGGCGCGCCGATGACGGCGCAGTTCGTCATCGAGGACCATGCCCTGCGCCACGCCTGGCACCATCTCGCAAAGATGCGCCAGGCCGTGGGCCGCTGAGCGCCGTCGTTCCGTCGGCTCAGTTGCGTCGGAGCGCCGGCGCCGTCCAGGCGGGCCGGCCCCGCTTCCAGACCTCGCGGATCCGCCGCGTGTTCCGGACGTCGGCGAGCGGGTCCGCGCCCAGGCGCACGAAGTCCGCGCGCATCCCGGCCGCGAGCGTGCCCCGCTCGCCCTCGACGCCGAGCGATCGCGCCGCCGTCTGCGTCGCCGGCGCGGATCGCCTCGAGCGGGGCGAGACCGGCCTTCACGTAGAGATCGAGCTCGATCGAGACCCCGAGGCCCGGGAAGGCCCACATGTCGGTGCCCAGCGCGACCGGGATTCCGGCCGCATGGAGCTTGCGGAGGTTCTCCCGGAGCGTGGGAAGTCTGCCGCGCAGGCTCTCGAAGTTGGGGTACCTCTCCGCATAGCCGCGGGCGTACTCCGGCGCGCGGTACCGGGCCAGAGTCTTCGCGCGGGAGGCCGTCCGCCGCCGCCGGATCCGACAGCACCGCGTCCAGGAAGCTCCGCGTGTCCGCCAGAAACTCGAAGATGTCCATCGTCGGAATGTAGAAGACCGGCCGCGACTTCATCGTCGCGATCGTCGCGTCATCGAAGGGGTCCAGAACGCCGTGCGCCAGCGCGGTCGCGCCGGCGGAGATCGCGGTCTTCGCGTCCGAAAGGTTGGGCGCGTGCACCGACGCCCGCATTCCCGCCGCGCGGGCCTCGCCGATGAGGGCCTCGACGATCGCCGGCGGCACCTTCGGCAACGGGGCCTTCGGCGCGCGGCACCAGCGCCATGTCGTCGAGCATCAGCTTGATCTCGGCGGCGCCGAGCGCCTTCGCTTCGCGCACCGACCGGCGGGCCTCCTCCGCCGTCGCGGGAAAGCGATTCAGATGGCTGTCGGGAGGCTCGCCCTGGTCCCACCAGCCGCCCTTCGTCGTGAAGATGGGAGCGGCGGGAAGCACGTCGGGCACGTCCGAACGGTCTCGCGACGAGGCTCGCGAGGGCCTGCGCGATCGCCACGTCTTCGGCCATGAGGCGGACCGTCGTGACGCCCCAGCGGAGCATCGTCTCGGAGGTCCTCATCGGACTCCGCGTGCACGTGGGCGTCGACCAACCCGGGGACGATCCACTCCCCCGCGGCGTCCACGACTTCCGTTCCGGCCGGGAGAAGCCGTGATCGCGTCCGGCGTCGCGACGCCCACGGACACGACCCGGCCCTCGGAGACGACGAGGAGGGCGTTCCGAAGCGGCGGCGCTCCCGTCCCGTCGACGAGCGTGGCCCCGCGGATGGCGATCGTGGTGGCGAGCAGAATGGACCCGCTCACGCCCGGAAGACCGGACCTACTTGGTCTCGAGCGCGTGCTCTTTCTCGCGCTCCTCTTCCTCGATCTCGACCGGATAGATGCCCGTGAAGCACGCCGTGCAGGTCGCCTGCTGCGGCCGGCCGAAGACCTCGAGCATGCCCTCGACCGAGAGATAGCCGAGGCTGTCGGCCTCGATGAACTTGCGGATCTCGTCGACGGACTGGTTGGCCGCGATCAGCTCGTCGCTCGTCGGCGTGTCGATCCCGTAGTGGCAGCTCTTGATGGTCGGCGGCGAGGAGACCCGGACGTGGACCTCTTTCGCGCCGGCCTCGCGCAGCATGCGGACGATCTTGCGCGACGTCGTGCCCCGGACGATGGAATCGTCGACGAGCACCACGCGCTTGCCCTCGACGACCTCGCGCACGGGGTTCAGCTTGACCTTGACGCCGAAGTGGCGGATCGACTGCTTCGGCTCGATGAAGGTCCGGCCGACGTAGTGGTTGCGGACGAGGCCGAGGGCGAACGGGATGCCCGACTCCTCGGCGTATCCGAGGGCGGGATACATGCCCGGAGTCCGGAACCGGCCACGACGACGTCGGCCTGCGCGGGATGCTCCCGCGCGAGGCGCCGTCCGAACCCCTGCCGCGAGGTGGCGACGCTCCGGCCGAAGACCTTGGAATCGGGCCGGGCGAAGTAGACGTGCTCGAAGACGCAGGGCGTCGAGACCGGGAACGCGAAGCGATGCGAGGAGAAGCCGTCCCGCGAGAGGCGGACGATCTCGCCGGGCTCGACGTCCCGCTCGTACTTGGCGCCGATCAGGTCGAACGCGCAGGTCTCCGAAGCCACGACGGGCGAGCCCTCGCGGATCCCCAGCGACAGGGGACGGATCCCGTGCGGGTCCCGCACGGCGAAGATGCCGTCCCGGGACATGATGACCAGCGAATAGGCGCCCGCGGACCTCGGAGAGAGCCTCGGCGATCGCGGCCGCGAGCGTCGGCGCCTGCGAGCGGGCCACGAGGTGCAGGATCATCTCGGAGTCGGAGGTCGTCGTGAACAGGGCGCCCTTCGATTCGAGGGAGGCCCGGATCTCCCGGGCGTTCACGAGGTTGCCGTTGTGGGCGAGGGCGAGCGGGCCGCGCCCGGAGTCGAAAACGATGGGCTGGGCGTTCAGCAGCAGCGAGGCGCCGGCCGTCGAGTACCGGACGTGGCCGATGGCCGTGCGGCCCACGAGCCGGGAAAGCCGGGCCTCGTCGAAGACGTCGGCGACGTAGCCCATCTCCCTCTCGACGTGGATCTTGCCCTCGTCGAGAGACGCGATCCCGGCCGACTCCTGGCCGCGATGCTGCAGGGCGTACAGACCGAGGTACGCGAGATTGGCGGCGTCATCCGAGTCGCTGACACCGAAGACGCCGCATTCGTCCGAGAATCCGGCCCGGTACGACATTGGAGGACGAGTTTAACATCGGGCGAACCCGCTTCTTCCCGAGGCGTCCCGTCGCGCGGCGCCGCGCTCGCGGCGTCTTCGCCGCTCAGCGCAGCCCGTCGACGAGGTAGAGCTCGTCGAGCATCCGCACGAACGAGTAGACGTACGAGCGGCCGTCGGCGGAGAGAAAGACGCGCGGCACGCCGAAGACCCCGATCGGATCGGCGGGCGCGACGTCCTTCCAGAGCTCCCGATCCCCCGTCGTCACGTCGACGCTGTGGATCTCGCCGCTCGCGCCCTCGCCGCGGACGAGCACGTAGAGCGAGCGCCCGTCGGGCGTAAAACGGACCGGGACGTCGCCGGGCTCCGTTCCGGGAATCGCGCGCGGCTCGCCGCCCTCGAAGTCGTAGAGCATCAGCCGCCGGTCCGCGTCGGAGGCCGCCACATGCGTCCCGTCGGGCGAGACGGCCCACGCCGCGCCGGTGCCTTCGGGCGTGACGGGCCGGACGTCGCCTCCGCGCGCGGACTGCACGTACAGCCGCGCGCCGCGTCCGGGCTCGTTCGCTCCGACGAGAAGACTCTCGCCGCCCGGCGACCACGCGGCCCGGAGGATGTTGGCGAAGTTGCCGGTCGGGATCCGCCGCGGCTCGCCCGCCCCGGTCGGCAGCAGCACGAGCTCCGCCGGCGTGCGGTGCGGCGTCGAGAGCGCCCACTTGCCGTCGGGCGAGAGGGCGAGCGCATGGCCGTCGCCGAGCCGCACGGCGGGCGCGCCGTCGGTCGTGCGGAGATACACGGCGTAGGCCGAGCCGCCTCCCTCGCCCGTCTCGTCGAAGAGCACCGCGGTGCCGTCCGCCGTGAGGTCGACCGGCCGGGACCAGTCGTGCCACGAGAGGTCCCGCTCGCGCTCGGCTCCCGGAGGCAACCCCACGATCCCTTCCTTCGAGCTTTCGCGGGCGAGGAGGACGCGGCCCTCCCGAGAGATGTCGTGGAGCGTGAGCGCGCCCGGCGCCCGCAGAACCAGGCGCCTCCGTCCCGAGAGGTTCACGGCATGGAGCGCGCGGCTGCCGCCTCCGGCCGCCGCCGTGAACCAGACTTCGCGGCCGTCCGGCGACCAGGCGAGCCCGCGCACCGTGATCCAGCCCGCGGAGAGGACGCTGGCGCTTTCCCTCGCGGTCGACCACGACCACGGACCCGCCGTCGTCGCCCCGCATCGGATGCTCGAGGTAGGCCACGAGATTGCCGTCGGGAGACACGCGCGGATGGGAGAGGTAGCCGGAGGGAACCTCGACGACGGTCTTGCCCATCGGAAACTCGATCCGGCTGCGGCCGTCGACGGTCCGCAGCACGACGAGGCTCGCGCCGTCGGCCGCCCAGTCCGCCGCCTGCACGGATTCCAGGATCTCGCGGGCGCCGCCGCCGGCGAGCGTCGAGCGCGCGAGCGTGCCGACCGTCAGAAACGGGCCCGCCGGCCGCGCGCCCAGCGAGATCGCCATCTCGCCGGCCGGCGAGATCGCGAGCACGTTCGCGGGCGGGAGCGACAGCGGCACGGACTCGGGGATCTCGGGGCGCGTCGAATAGATCTGGATCGGGGTCCCGTTCCACGCGGCGCCGTAGACGATCGTCTGGCCGTCGGCCGCCATGCGCGCCGTCCACACGGTGCCGTCCCGAAACGTCAGCCGCCGGAAGGACGGCAGGTCCCGGTCCCGCGCGCCGGAGCCGAAGAGATACGCCGACGCCACGATGCGCCGCCGCGGCGAGCGCGACTCCCCACGAGAGCCAGAGACGCCGCCGCCCGCGCGACGACGGCGCGAGCGGCGAAGGATCTCCCTCGATCTGCGAGAAGTGGTCGCGCGCGCCCTGGAGATCCCGGGCGAGATCCCGCGTGGACGCGTAACGCTCCTCGGGCAGCTTCGCGAGGCACCGCTCGACGATCCAGCGGAGCGGCACGGGGACCCGCGGCGCGGCCGCGGCGAGGGGCTCGGGCTCGTCCCGAATGATGGCCGCGAGCGTCTCGGCCCGCGACGGCCCGTGGAAGGCGCGCTTGCCGGTGAGCATCTCGTAGAAGACGACGCCGAACGAGAACTGGTCCGAGCGGAAATCCACCGGCTGGCCGCTCGCCTGCTCCGGCGACATGTAGCCGGAGGTCCCCACGACCGCGCCCTCGCGAGTCTCCTCCTGCGTGACGGTCCGGTCGCGGCGGTCGGCGCCGTTCTCCTCCCGCTGGTCGATCTTGGCGAGGCCGAAGTCCAGGATCTTGGGCAGGCCGTCGCGGGTGACCATCACGTTCTCGGGCTTGAGGTCGCGGTGCACGATGCCCGCCTCGTGCGCCCGCGCGAGAGCGTCGGCGAGCTGGGCCGCGAGCGCGACGGCGCGCTGCGGCGGCAGCGGGCCCGTGTAGAGCACGTCTCGCAGGGTCCGGCCGTCGACGAGCTCCATGACGATGAACGGCGTCTCGTCCTCGCGGCCGACCTCGTGGATCGTGACGATGCTGGGATGGCTGAGAGCGGATGCGGCCCGCGCCTCCGCCTCGAAGCGGGCCAGGCGCTGGGGATCTCCCGACATCTCGCCCGAGAGGGCCTTGAGGGCGACGTCGCGCCCGAGGCGCGTGTCGCGCGCGCGGTACACCTCTCCCATCCCGCCCGCTCCGAGGCGGTCAACGATCTCGTATGGCCCGAGCCGAGTTCCGGAGGCGAGTTGCATGGGGCTCCAATGGGACAGAGCCGTCACCAAGACTACGCATGGGCTTCGGCAAGGTTCCGCTTATGTGACGAAGGGCGCCCGAGGACGGATGGGCGCCCGCTTCGAGAGGACGAGAATCGGGATTTCGCCGCCGAACTACCGGAAAGTCATTGGCAGTGGTCCGCCGCGGACCATTCAGGGCGCGATCGTGTATCGAACTCGGTAGATGTCCTGCCGTCCGGGACCGCCCGGGCGTCGGCTGTTGAAGTAGAGAACTCCGAGTTCCGTGGCGGACACGGAGGGCCCGAAGGACGACGCGTCGCGCAGGTTCACGGTCTCGCCGAGCGCCTGCCTCGAGCCGTACCGGCCGTCACCCAGGGAACGAAGTAAAGAGCGACCGTTCCCTCGAGATCGCCCGAGGTCAGAACGATCGAGTGACCCTCGGGCAGGAATGTCGCGTCGAGGTCCTCTTTCTCCGTGTTGAGCTCCGCGAGGTTGCGTGCCCGGACCCACCGCTTCCCTTCGCGCTCGGCCACGAACAGGTCGTGCTTGCCGCGGCCGCCGCGGCCGTCGGTCGCGAAGAGCAGCGTCGCGCCGTCGGGCGAAACGGCCGGCGCCCATTCGTCCTTCGGCGAATTGATTTCGGGACCGAGGTTGACGGCGGCGCCGTAGCTCGCGGTCTTCGGATCGAACGAGACGAAGTAGATGTCGTCGCCGCCCAGCCCGCCCTTCCGGTTGGAGAAGAAGTAGACGCCGAGACCGTCCGGCGCGAACGCCGGGTCGAAATCGTTTTCCTTCGAATCGAAAGACACGGCCTTCGCCGGCCCCCATGTGGAAGACGATCGTCGGCGCGGAATCGTTCCGCGTACTTTCGAAGATGTCCCATCCTCCCGGTCCGCCCGCCCGGTCGATGGCGCCCCAGAGGGCTCGCCGGCCGTCGGGGCTGATCGCGATCCGGATCTCGCTCGCCGGTGTCGAGATGACGCCCGGGGCGACGATCTCGACCGGCGGTTCCGCGCGGAACGAAGGCGCGGCGCCCGGATCGGCGGCCGCGACGGCCGCGGCGGCACGCAGCCGCGATGAGGATCGCCAGCGCCGGGGCTCGCTCGGGGGCATCTCACGCGCGCGAGTCTGGCGAAGAATCGGGTTCCGGGCAATGGCCATCGGCGAGGACTCCGCCATCGCCACTCCGGGCACCCTCGGAAGCCAGGCCGACGCGTCTAGTCCCGGCGGGTCTCCGTGGCGAGCTCCGCGCCGAAACATCGGAAAGTCATCGGGACGGACCCGATCCGGAGGTCGTCGCCGTCGGCGAGGGGCTCGCTGCCCGGCGATCCGGTTTCCGCGAAGCCACGTGCCGTTCTTGCTGCCCAGGTCCTCGAGGCACGCCCGGCCGCCCGCCACGAGGATGCGGGCGTGATGCCGGGAGACGGTGGCGTCGTCGATGAACACGGCGGCGGCGGGCTCGCGGCCGAGGACGTTCTCTCCGGCCGCGAGCGCGACCTCGCGGATGCCCCAGATCAGACGGAAGACGCGAGGCCTCGTCCTCGGCGTTCGCGACTCCGTCCGCGGAAAACGCGTACCCGAACCCGTGCACGGTGCGGAGGTAGCGAGGCACGCGCGCGTCGTCCCGGATCTCGCGCCGGATTTCGGCGACGAGACCCGCGAGGCTCGCTTCCGTCACGAACGTCTTCGGCCAGAGCAGCGTGAAGAGCTCGTCCTTGGAGACCGCGCGCGGCCGCCTCTCGAGCAGGAGGCCGAGCAGCTCGAAGGCCTTCGGCGAGAGATGGACGCGCTCCGTGCCCCGCCGCACTTCGCGGCGGAGCGAGTCAAAACGGCACTCTCCGATTTCGATGGTCATGAGCGTCCCTCAGGAAAAAGTCAATACATTCAAAGGACGTACTCAAGACCCGAAAGGTTTTGCTGCGCGATCGTCTCGCACAGCGAAAGAGAGGCGGCGCGAATCCCCGCGATCGCTTTCTCCGACGCGGTCGAGGCGCGATGCAGCAGCCGGCCGGAGCCAGGGGACGAGGGTTCCCGCTGCGCCGCGCGCTGCTCTTCGTGGCGGCCGCGTTCACGAGCGTCGCGTCCGCCGAGGAGAGCGGCGGCGTCTCTCCCGTCGGCCTGTCGGCCGCGCCCGTCTCGTTCTTCATCGACCGCCGCCTTCCTGCCGAGTTCCGTCCTTCCGTCGAGGAGGCGCGTCGCCGGCTGTCGGACAGCCGCTGCGCCGACGTCCTCACCGATTTCGAAGACGTCGGCGGCCGCCGCCTCGACCTCAAGGTCGCGGACCTCCATCACACCGCGGCCGCGTATCTCTCCTATGGTCCTCTTCTACGACGGCCGGCCGACGCCGAGTGCGGCTTCAAGAGCACGCTCGCCTGGACGAACACCGGCAGCCGCGCCGTGCACGTCTGCTCGAACCAGTTTCTCGCCCAGCAGCGCTGGAACGTGGGCTACACCGCGAACACCCTCATCCACGAGATGCTCCACACGCTCGGCCTCGGCGAGACGCCGCCGGATCCTCGCGTGATCACGACGCGCGTCGCGGATCGCTGCGGACAGTAGCCGTCGCCTCCGTCGCCTTCGCTTGCGCGGGAGTCTGCGCCCTCCGGGCGCACCGGCGAGCGGCTCGCCGGGATGCCGGCTCGACCGCTCGCCTGACTCCCTCGCTGCGCTCCGGCTCCCGCGGCGCGAACCTCCTCCCTCCCTCCGGTCGGGAGACTATGACCGCCGTGCTTCGCACGGCGTTCCCTACTGCTGGGGGTCAGCCTTCGGTGGTCGGGTCGCGCCGCGAACTTAGCCGACACCCGGCAGCTGCGAGACGAAATCCGCCACGGTGGCGGCGAACGCCTCGGGACGCTCGCGCTGCGGGAGATGGCCGGCGTCGGGAAGGATCACGAGCCGCGCGCCCGCGATTTTCGCGGCGAGCCGGCGCGCTTCGGCCGGCGGCAGCATCTTGTCGCCCTCGCCCCAGAGGACGAGCGTCGGAACGCGGACGCGTTCTTCGAGGCCGAGATACGCCTCGGGATTCGTCCGGATGGCCTGGAGCGCCGCGCGCCGGGTCCCGGGCACGCCGAGAGGGCGCCACGCATCGTCGACGGCGGCGTCGGTGACACGCGAGGCGCGGGCGTACATCTTGTGGCGCAGGCCGAAGGCGACGAAGGGGCGCGCCGCGAGGGCGAGCACCAGATCGCCGAGCCCGGGCACGCGGAGGATCCGGACGGGCCAAGGGATCGTCCCGGTCGGCGTCGCCGGCGCGACGAGCACCAGGCCCTCGACGAGGCCGGGGTGCTCGGCCGCCACGAGCATCGTCTCCGGCGCCGCCGAGAGAGTTGCCGACGAGCACGGCCCGGTCGATGCCGCGCGCCTCGAGGTACCGCACGAGGCCGCGCGCTTCGCCTCCGGCCGTGTAGTCGTACGGCCACGGGCCGGTCCGAGAATCCGAACCCCGGAAGGTCCACCGCGATGGCGGGCCGGCCGGCGGAGGCGGCGGTCAGGATCTCCTTCCAGCTCGCCGACGAGGCCAGGTGGCCGTGGACGTACACGACGGGGTTTCCGCTCCCCGGCGTCTCGCGGGACCGCCAGCGCACGCCGTCGACGACGGTGTCGCGCTCACCGGGTCCGGGCGGAGGAATCTTCAAGAGGGACCGGTCAGGATGCGTCGTCCCAGGCCGCCGCGGCGCTCTCCTTGAAGCGCTCGCCGTAGCCGTCCCAGGTCTTGTAGGCGGGCAGGTCGACCGTCTTCAGAAACTCCTCCTTGCTCTTCCCCGCCGCCTTCGCCTTGCGCGCCGCGTCCAGGATGTCCGCGACGTACTGGCGGAAGGTCTTCAGGCCCGCGAGGTCGGTGACCTCGCCGTGACCCGGGATGATCTTCACGTCCGGCGGGACGCGGGCGATGACCTTGTCGATCGCGTCGATGTAGCCGCGCGCCGAGCCCCCGGCCTTCACGTCGATGAACGGGATGACCTTGTAGAAGAAGAGGTCACCCATGTGGAGGACGTTCGCCTTCTCGAAATAAACGACGCTGTCGCCGTCGGTGTGGGCGGGCGGCGTGTGCCAGACCGCGATCGTCTCGTCGCCGACGTGGATCCGGACCTCGGACTCGAACGTGATCACCGGCGCCGCGATCTCCTCGATCTTGATCTTCTTCGCCCATGCGATGGCGTCCTCGATGTACGCGACCGACTCGGCGTCGCCTTTCTTCTTCGCCTCCTCGAGCTCGGCCGGCCATTCCCTGAGGATCGTCTGCGGGGACTCCAGCATCCGCTTGCGGACGTTGTCGTGGGCGATGATCACGGCGAACTGCTTGAACGCGTCGTTGCCGCCGGTGTGATCGCCGTGGTGGTGGGTATTGAGGAGGTACTTGATCGGCTTGTCCGTCGCGCCCTGGATCTGCTTGACGACGCCGGGCCCCAGCTGACGGACCTGCGAGTCCACGACCAGGACCGCGTCCGGCCCGACGAGGAAGCCGACGTTGCCGCCTCCGCCGTAGAGAACGTAGACGCCGCGCGAAAGCTCCTGCCGTCGGAAGATCTCGTCGGGCTTGCGGTCGTGATGGCCCGGTGTGGGAGTCGGACTGGCCTGGGCCAGGGAAAGGGCCGGGATCAGGAGCAGCGCCGCTCCCCGGATCGCTCTGCGCATCGAAACCTCCTCGGCGGAGGACGCTATCCCGCCGATGGCGCCCGGGGAAGAGGGTTCGGGCAGAAGTCCCGTCCCGGTAGACTCCGCGCGTGCCGACCTGGAAGTTGACGCTCGAGTACGAGGGCACCCGTTATCACGGCTGGCAGACGCAGAAGAACGCCGACAAGACCGTGCAGGCGGCGCTCGCGCACGCGGCGCGGGACCTCTTCGGCGAGGACGCGGCGGTCGGCGGGGCCGGCCGCACGGACGCCGGCGTGCACGCCCTCGCCCAGATCGCCCACCTGAAGGCCCGGAAGACGCTGGCGCCGCGCCAGATCCTGGAGGGCCTGAACGACCGCCTTCCCTTCGACGTCAACGTGCTCTCGGTCGAGCCGGCGCCTCCGAAGTTCCACGCCCGCCACGACGCGGTGGCGCGGACGTACCTGTACCGCATCTCCCGCCGGCGCACGGCCTTCGACAAGCGGCTCGTCTGGTGGGTCAAGGACCGTCTGGACGCGGAGGCCATGCGGAAGGCGGCGAAGCTCTTCGAAGGGCGGCACGACTTCGCGTCGTTCTGTGAGAATCCCGAGGGCCAGGAGTCGACGATCGTCGTCGTCGGGGCGAGCGAGATCGAGGAAACGCCGGGAGAGATCCGCTTCCGCATCACGGCCTCGCACTTTCTCTGGAAGATGGTGCGGCGCCTGGCCGGGACGCTCGTCGAGGTCGGGCGCGGGAACCTCGACGCCGCCGGCGTCTCCCGCCTCCTCGCCGAGCGATCGGCGGCGCCGGCCAAATGGACCGCCCCGCCGTCGGGCCTCTTTCTCGAGCGCGTCACGTACCGATGAGCCGATGAGTACCGACGGCTGGGATCCCGAGCTCTACTCGCGATTCGCGGCCGAGCGCCGCCGGCCGTTCGAGGACCTGCTCGCCCTCGTCGCGCCGATCCCGGGCGGGCGCGCCGTGGACCTCGGCTGCGGCCCGGGCCCGCTGACGCGCGTCCTGCACGAGCGCGTCGGCGCCGCCTCCACGCTCGGCATCGATTCCTCCGCCGCGATGCTCGAAAAGGCGGCGGCGCACGCGGGCGGCGGCGTCGCCTTCGAGCGCGGCGACATCGGCGAGTTCGCTCCCGCAGAGCCCTACGACCTCGTGTTCTCGAACGCCGCGCTGCACTGGGTCCCCGACCACCCCGCGCTGCTCGAGAGGCTGGCCCGCGCGGTCGCCCCCGGAGGGCAGCTCGCCTTCCAGGTGCCCGACAACTTCGACCACCCGTCGCACCGCTCCGCCGAAGAAATCGCGGAGCGCGAGCCGTATCGCTCGCTGCTCGCGGCACCGAAGCACTCCCGCCACGTCCTCGCGCCCGAGGCCTACGCCGCGATCCTGGATCGCCTGGGCTTCGCCGAGCAGAACGTCCGGCTCCAGATCTACGGCCAGAGGCTTCCGTCGCGCGCCGACATCGTCGCCTGGGTCGAAGGCTCCCTGCTGTCGGAGTACCGGCGGAGGCTTTCCGCCGACGCGTTCGCGCGATTCCTGGTCGACTATCGGGAGGCGCTGTTCGCGAAGGTCCCGGACGAGCGGCCGTTCTTCTTCACGTACCGCCGCATCCTCGCGTGGGCGCGGCGTCCGCGGACGTCGTAGGCTGCACGGCGACGCGGAGGTGGACCATGCCCCGTCGCCTTCTCGGAGCGCGCCCTACTTCCCGGTCGCCGACGTCGCGAAGCTCGCCGGCGACTACGAGAAGACGTTCGGGTTCCACATCGACTACACCGGCGGCCCCCGCCGGCGCGCCGCCCGATCTTCGCGATCGTGCCGCGCTTCCCACTCATGCTGCGCCTCGTGGAGGATCCGAGCCGCGCGATTCCGAACGAGGAGCAGGGCGGAACATGGGACGCGTTCTTCTGGGTCGACGACGTCGAAGCGCTCTGCTGCCGAACTGCGCGGCCGCGGCGCCGACGTCGTCTACGGGCCGGTCGTCCAGACCGACTACGACATGAAGGAGTTCGCGGTGCGGGATCCCGACGGCTACGTGCTCGGGTTCGGCCAGAAGTGGCCGCGCGCCTGAAGGTCCCACTCTAGAGGACTTCGACAGAGTCGATCACCTGAACGATGGTAGCCGCCGGGTACCAGCGCAAAACCAGTCTTTTACAAGGATTCTCGTAACGACTCGGCGCGGTCGTAGACGTAGCGTCCGCGGTGAAACAAGCCTCGGCCGACTCAGAGCGCCGATCGCGGCCTCAATCAAAGAAGGAGGTACCGGGAGTCTCTCCGCCGTCTGATGCCAAATCGCCAGTCAAACCAAATGGAGGAGTCACTGTGAAAAGACTGAGAAGCCTCATGGTCCTGACCGCTTGCGGGTACTTGGGCTGGACAGCACTTGCCAGCGCCGATGCCGTCGTGGATTGGGACGCGATCACCGTGCAAACGGTGGCCGCCGCTGTACCTCCGCGTCCGGGCGCGGCCGCCATCCTCGACTTTGCGGTGGTCCACGCTGCCATTTACGACGCCGTGCAGGCCATCGAAGGAGAGTTCGAACCGTATGCCGTCGAGATTCCGGGAGCCTCCGGCTCAGCGGAGGCGGCGGCGGCCAAGGCCGCGCACGACGTTCTCGTCAACCGGATCCCCTCGCAGGCCGCTGCACTCGACATGACTTACCACGACTATCTGGCGAGCCATGGCCTGGACGAGGACGATCCCGGGGTGGCCGTCGGACAGCAAGCCGCCGCCGGTATCATCGCCTTGCGAGCCAATGACGGGAGTTACCCGAACCCGCCGCCACTGGACTTCTTCGGCGGCACCGACCCCGGCGAATGGCGTCCGACGCCCCCGGCTTTCGCGCCAATGCTCATCCCGTGGCTCGGCTCCGTCACCCCTTTCACGCTGACGAGCCCGGAACAGTTCCGCGCGAAGCCGCACCCCGCTTTGAACACGGGCGGTTACACCAAGGACTACAAGGAGGTCAAACGCCTGGGCAGGGATGTCGATAGCGAACGCACCCCCGAGCAGACCCAAATCGCGTATTTCTGGGCACTCGGCTTCATCAACCAGTGGTACCTGGCCCTTCAACAGATCTCCACGGCGCATGTCGACAACATCAGCGATAGCTCCCGGCTCTTTGCCCTGGCCAGCCTGGCGGCAGCCGACGCGGCCATCACCGCCTGGGACAGCAAGAGTCATTACAACTTCTGGCGGCCCATCACAGCCATCCAGGAGGGCGATCACGACGGCAATTCGAAGACGGACGGCGACACGGGGTGGCTCCCGCTGATCGTCACTCCGAACTATCCCGACTACACCTCGGGCGCCAACAACCTCACCGGCGCCGTGACCAAAACACTCCGGCTCTTTTTCGGGACGGACCACTTCACCTTCCTGATGACGAGCAACAATCCCCTGGCCATTCCACCAACTCGTACCTATACACGATTCTCGGACGCGGCCTAGGATGTGGTGGACGCCCGCGTCTATCAGGGGATCCACTTCCGCTTCGCGGACACGGCGGCGCGGAAGCAGGGCCGCGACGTGGCCAAGTGGGCATTCGAGCACTTCCTGAGGCCGGTCGGCGGAGGCGACGAGAGCGGGGAAGACGATGAGGATGAGGAAGATGAGGATTGAGCTTCGTAAAACGGGGCGTTAGGGATCGGCCGCCCGCCGCCAGGAACGGCGGCGGGCGGCTGAGGCTCGGACCCCGACGTGGCCAACATCCACCTTCTTGAAGGGCCCGAGACTCCCCAAATCACTTCAATCCGCTGACGAGGTAGAGCTCGGCCAGATTGCGCTGATACGAGTAGACGTAGGACCGGTCGTCGTTGGCGATGAAGAAGCTCGTGATGCCCCAGAAGCCGGCCGGATCCGGCGGCACGATCTCTTTCCAGAGGTCCCTGTGCCCCGTGACCGTGTCGACACGAGAGATACGGAACGTCGTTCCCCGCCTCTCCATGACATAGATACCGCGGCTGTCCGCACTCCACTGAAACGGCCGATCATTCGGATGGGTGCCCGGCAGAAGCTTCGTCTCGCCGTTCTCGACCGGGTACACGGAGAGCCTTCCATCCGGTCCGTAGGCGAAGGCCCACTGGCCGTCCGGGGAGATCGGTTTCGACGCCCTGACCGAGCGGATTCCCTCAGGGGTGATCGGCCGAGGCCGATCACCGGCAAGGTCCGTCACGTAGAGGCGCAGGCCGTGCCCAGGCTCGACTCCGGCCACGAGCAGGCGTCTGCCGTCGCGGAAAAACCAGGCATCGCGGGGGGTGAGCTCGTCGAACGCGAGGGGCTTGTGCTGCCCCGACTTCGTGGGCACGAGAACCAGTTGACCGGGTGGGGTGATTGCTCCGGAAAGGACCCAGAGCCCGTCAGGAGACAGGGCGCCGCAGCCCCCATCGAAGAGCCGAATCGGCGGCGAGCCGTCGGTTCGTCCCAGGTAGAGACGATAGCTCCCGTCGGCACCCGCGCCGGACTCGTCGAACGTGAAGCTTTTTCCGTCCGATGAGAGGTCGCACGCAAATGAGTAGTCGAGCCACGACAGGTCTCTTTCCCGGCTCTCGCCGGGTGCGAGTCCGGCGACCTGCATCGCCGTCGTGTGCTCGCGTACGAGGACGCTCCCGTCGGCGGCAACGTCGAGGATCGCCATCGGCAACGGACTACGGAACAGAAGCCGCTCTCTGCCCGACAGGGATACGGCGTAGAGCGAAGCCGCGATTCCTTCCTTCGACGCCGTGAACCAGACTTCTCGTCCGTCTCTCGACCAGGCCAGGCCGCTCATGCTGGTAAACCCCGAGGCGAGCGTCTCTTTCCTGCCTTTCCGATCCACTACCGCAACCGATCCGCCGTCGTCACCGGGATTTGGGTTGTCCAGGAACGCCGTCAGCTCGCCTCGTGGGCAAACCCTCGGGGAGCGGATTTCTCCCGCCGTCTCGTAGATGACGCTGCCGATGGGGTACTCGAGCCGAGTCTTTCCCCCGACGCTGCGAACGACGAGGAGGCTGGATCCGTCGGCCGCCCAGTCCGCCAGTTGGACGTCTTCGAGAACCTCACGGGGAGGTCCGCCGGACAAAGGAGCACGGGCGAGCGTGCCGCCGCTCGCCATGGCCCAGGGCCGCGTGTTGTTGACGAGAGTGATGGCCAACTCGCCGGATCGGGAGATCGACTGGAGGAACGCGTCGGGAACGAGGAGAGGCGTCGTTTCCGCGCCATCCCGCCGCTTCGAGAATACGCGCCAGGGTTGACCGTTCCACGAGGCCCCATAGACGATGGTCTGGCCGTCACTCGTAAAACGGGCCGTCACGACATTGCCTCGCTGAAACGTCAACCGCCGGAAGGAGGGCGGCGCGGTCTTCGCCATTCGGTGCCCCACCTGCACCCCGGCAGCAAGAATGGCCAGGGCAGCGACCATCGCCGCCGCTGCCAGCATGCTCCGCCGCCGACGTCGATCGCGAAAGGCCGTGGATCCGGAGATGCTCGTCGCCTCGGAGAGATGGTCCCGGATCGCGCAGAGGTCTCGGGCCAGATCTCTGGTCGTGCCGTACCGATCGTTCGGCTCTTTCGCGAGACATCGTTCGATGATCCAGCGCAACGGCGCCGGTGCTTGAGGGTTGACGGACGCGATCGGCTCGGGCTCTTGGTTGAGGATCGCCGAAAGCGTATCCACGTCGGTCTTCCCCTGGAACGCACGCTTGCCCGTCGCCATCTCGTAGAGGATCGAGCCGAACGTGAACTGGTCCGACCGGAAATCCACCGCCTCGCCGCTCGCCTGCTCGGGCGACATGTAGCCGGCCGTGCCCAGCACGACGCCCGGCCTCGTCGCCGTCTCCGCGGGCAAGGGAGAGCCCTCGTCGCTCGGCGATTCCCCATGCGCCAGCTTCGCCAGTCCGAAGTCCAGGATCTTGACGGTTCCGTCCCGGGTCACCATGACGTTCTCCGGTTTCAGGTCCCTGTGCACGATCCCGGCCTCGTGGGCCTTGGCCAGGCCCTCGCTGATCTGGGTCGCGATCTGGAGCAGTTTTCGGATGGGAAGCGCACCCCCCACCAGATGCTTGCGGAGCGTCTCGCCCGTGACGAGCTCCATCGCGATGTACGGCACCGAGCCCGCAGTGCCGATGTCGTGGACCGTGACGATGTGGGCGTCGTTCAGCGCGGACGCGGACCGTGCCTCCCTCTCGAACCGCTGCAGGCGCGACGGATCGCTCGCCAGCTCGGCCGGCAGGACCTTGAGCGCCACATCGCGCGAAAGCCGGCTGTCCCGCGCCCGGTAGACCTCCCCCATGCCGCCGGCACCGAGTGTCGAAACGACTTGATAGGGGCCGAGCCGCGTTCCGGCCGGGAGAGTCATCGCAGCCTTGCTGGCACGATGCTACCCCACCGGCCCAGCGCAAAAGCAGCGTCTTGCAAGGATTCTGACAACGACTCGGTCCCTTCGAAGACCGTAGCGTGGGCCGTGAGGCAAGAGCTCAATCCGAAAGGAGCAGGGTATGGATCGCAGGCCCACAGTCCGATGGGTATGGATCACGCTGATTGCGAGCGTCGCGCTCTTCTGGTCGGTGTCTGCGGCCGCCGTCGTGGATCCGGCCAGCGGCTGGAACTCGGCGGCCGTCCAGGCCGTCGTGACGGCGGGTGAGAACGGCCCTGTTTCGTCGCGGACGCTCGCGATCGTACAGGTGGCGATTCACGACGCTCTGAACGCGATCGACTCACGTTACGAGCGATATGCGTTCACGGGCGATGCACCGATCGGAACATCCGTGGACGCCGCGATCGCCGCTGCCGCACGGGATGCCATCGTTGGCGCGGTCGCGGTCGGAGCGTTTCCCGGCTTCGGAACTCCGGCGAATCAGGCGCTCGCCGTGGCGCAGGTCGATGCGACTTATGCCGCGGCGTTGGCCGGCATTGCGGACGGCGCCCCGAAAAGCGACGGCATCGTCATCGGCCAGGCCGCCGCAGCTGCGATTCTCGCGCTCAGGAGCACCGACCACGCCACGACGCTGGTGCCCTACACCCCGGGGACCGAGCCGGGTGACTGGCAGCCCACGCCGAACCCCGTGCCCTTCGATCCGCCGGCACCGGCGGACCTCTTGCCTGCCGGGGTTCCCGGTTGGGGACAGGTCACTCCATTCGTGTTGCATCGAAGCGACCAATACGGGCCGGATGGGCCGCCGCGCCTGTCCAAAAAACGGTACGCGCGCGATTACAACGAAGTGAAGGCGATCGGCGAGAAGAACAGTCTGACCCGGACGGCCGAGCAGACATCCATCGCCCGCTTCTGGTACGAAGGCTCGCCGGCGGGGTGGAGTCGCATTGCGCGTGTGGTCGCGGAGTCTCAGGGTCTCGACACGTGGGGCACGGCGCGGCTGCTGGCGCTCGTCAACCTCGCCATGGCCGATGGATTCATCTCGGGATTCGAGACCAAGTACCACTTCAACTTCTGGCGGCCCGTGACTGCGATCCGCGCCGGCGACACGGATGGAAACGACGAGACTGTCGAGGATCCGACGTGGTCGACGTTACTGAACACTCCGGCGATTCCGGACTACACGTCGACCCATAGCGTCCTCGGCGGCGCCGCTGCCAAGGTGCTGGGACGGTTCTTCCACGACGACGATGTCGCGTTTACGGTCACGAGCGGTGTCCCGTTTGCGGGTCTGACGCGGTCGTTCACGAGCTTCTCCCAGGCGGCTACGGAGAACGGCGAGTCACGCATTTATGCGGGCATTCACTTTCGCACCGCCGTCGAGGACGGGATCAAACAGGGTGAGAGCATCGGCCGCTTCGTGTTCACGCACGCACTCCGGGCGCTCGAGGGCGACGATGAAGAGGATGGAGACGATTGACGCTGGAGGGATCGTCGGACGGCCCGACACGGAGACAGCCAACCGGACGGGAGACAGCGAACCTGACGTAAGCGGGGGCCGGCGCGTCGACGACCTACAGGTCGACGGCCGTCTGCGTCGAGTCGGGCAGGGGGAACATCCGGAAAGTCAGCGCGACGGAGCCGATCCGGATCCGGACTTCGTCGTCCAGCGACACGGGCGATTCGATCCTCCCGTCTCCCAGGAGTGTGCCGTTCTTGCTGCCGAGATCCTCGAGCGTGGCACCGTCCTCCGACACGACGATCCGCGCGTGGCGGCGGGAAACACTGGGGTCGTCGATGAAGAGGCCGGCGCCGGGATCTCGGCCGATGAGGGTTTCGCCCGTATCGAGGGGTATTCGCGTGCGGCCGCGCAAAATCCAGCAGGCTCTCGTGCAGGCGGGGACGGATGAGCTCCGATCGTGCGTTTCCTCAGCGCTTCCGCAGAACGCGTAGCCGAAACGGTGAACGGTCCGCACGAATTGGGGATGCCGCGCCTCGTCGCCGATCGCGTCGCGGACCTCGACGAGCAGACTCGTCAGCGTACCGTCCGAGACGAAGGTTCCGGGCCAGAGCCTCTCGTGAATCTCGCCCTTGGATACAGCCCTGGTCCGATTCTGGAGAAGGAGCTCGAGGAACTGGAAGGACCTTGGGCTTCACGTGCACGGTCTCGCCGCGGACATACAGCTCGCGCGTGTCCGAATCGAGCAGACACTTCCCAAAACGAACTCGCATTGCCGCCCCCCCGGGGAAGCGAGAACGAATTATGGCTCAAATACCGCTCCCCGCCGGCCGGAAAGACGGCTAGAGAAGGTCGGCCGCTTCGATCGCCTTGCGGAAGGCGCCGCGCCAGAGCTCGGCGAGGGCGGCGACGGGCTCGTCCACGAGAGGCTTGCCGCGGCCGTCGATGCGGAGGCGGTCTCCCCCGACCCAGCCGGCGGCGGAGAAGGGAACGCCCTTCTCCTTCGCGAGATCGCGCACGGCAGCCTCGTTCTCGGGCTTGAACGAGACGACGGCCCGGCCGGTGGATTCGCCGAAGAGGAGCGCGGTCGAGCGCGCGGCGCCGTCGAGGGCGACCGTGGCGCCGATTCCTCCCTGCATCGCGCTCTCGGCGAGGGCCACGGCGAGCCCGCCGTCCGAGACGTCGTGGGCCGAAGCGAGGAGACCCTTCTCGGCGAGCGTGGCCAGCAGATCGACCAGGCGCTTCTCGGCCTCGAGGTCGACGTCCGGGCAGGGGCCCTCGTCTCGCCCGCGGACGACCCGCAGAAACTCGGAGGCTCCCAGCTCGTCGCGGGTCTCTCCGAGGACGGCGATCAGATCCCCGTTCGCGCGGAATGGCATGCGCACGTGCTTGTCGACGTCCTCGAGGAGACCGACCATTCCGACCGTGGGCGTCGGCGGGATCGCCCGGCCGTCGGTCTCGTTGTAGAGCGAGACGTTCCCCGAGACGACCGGAGCTCCGAGCACGCGGCAAGCGTCGGCGATGCCGCGGACGGCCGCCTCGAACTGCGCCATGACCTCGGGCTTCTCGGGATTTCCGAAATTGAGGCAGTCGGTGATCGCGAGAGGCCGCGCTCCCGTGCAGGCCACCGACCGCGCGGCTTCGGCGACCGCGATCGCGCCCCCGCGATAGGGGTCCGCCATGCAGAAGAAGGGATTCACGTCGCTCTTCATGGCGATGCCCTTCTTCGTGCCCTTGACCCGGATGACGGCGGCGTCGCCGCCCGGCCGCTCGACCGTGTTGGTCTGGACCATGTGGTCGTACTGGCCCCAGATCCAGGACTTCTCGGCGACGTTGGGCGAGGCGAGGATCTGGCGCAGACAGTCGCCGAACTCCGTGGGCTCCGGCTCGGTCTGCCAGAGGAAGGGGCCTTCGGGAGAAGCGAGCGGGGCGCGCGGCCGGTCGTAGACGGGAGCGCGATCCGAGAGCGGCGCCGCCGGCAGGTCCGCCACGATGCGGCCCTCGAAGAAGAGGACGACGCGGCCGGAGTCGGTGACGCGGCCGATCTCGACGGCGTCGAGCTCCCACTTGTGAAAGATCGCGAGGACTTCGTCGAGCCGGTCGCGCCGCGCGACGAGAAGCATCCGCTCCTGCGACTCGGAGAGCATGATCTCGTAGGGCGTCATGCCGGTCTCGCGGACCGGGACCTTCGAGAGGTCGAGCTCGACGCCGCTGCCCGCCCGCCCCGCCATCTCGAAAGAGGACGACGTCAGCCCGGCCGCGCCCATGTCCTGGATGCCGGTGATGGCGTCGGTCTTCGTCTGGAAGAGCTCGAGGCACGCCTCCATCAGGAGCTTCTCGGTGAAGGGATCGCCGACCTGGACCGTCGGCCGCTTCTGTTTCGCCTCGTCGGCGGCGAATTCCTCGGAGGCCATGGTCGCGCCGTGGATGCCGTCGCGCCCGGTCTTGGAGCCGACGTAGACGACGGGGTTGCCCGCGCCCTCGGCGCGGCCCAGGAAAATGCGGTCGGTCCGCACGATCCCGAGGTTCATGACGTTGACGAGGATGTTGCCGTCGTAGCCCTTGTGGAACGTGGTCTCGCCGCCGAGCGTCGGAATCCCGATGCAGTTTCCGTATCCGGCGATCCCGCGCACGACGCCGTCGACGAGATGCTTCATGCGCGGAGCGTCGAGGCGGCCGAAGCGCAGGGAGTTGAGCGAGGCCATGGGCCGCGCGCCCATCGTGAAGACGTCCCGGAGGATGCCGCCGACGCCGGTGGCGGCGCCCTGGTAGGGCTCGATGAACGAGGGGTGGTTGTGCGACTCCATCTTGAACGCGACCGCGAGCCCGTCGCCGATGTCGACGACGCCGGCGTTCTCGCCCGGCCCCTGGATGACGCGCGGGCCCGTCGTCGGGAACTTCTTCAGGTGCACGCGCGAGGACTTGTAGGAGCAGTGCTCGCTCCACATCGCCGAGAAGATCCCGAGCTCGACGAGGTTGGGCTCGCGGCCGAGGATCTCCAGGATCCGCTTGTACTCCTCGTCCGAGAGGTTGTGCTCGCGGACGAGCTCTTCGGTGATCATGAAAAGTCGAGGGTCGAGAGTCGAGGGTCGAGGGTTCTCATCGCGTTGCGAGGGCCGCGACCGCGGACTGGAACATCTTGATGCCCTGATCGTTGCCGAGGAGCGCTTCGGAGCAGCGGTCGGGGTGCGGCATGAGGCCGACGACGTTGCCCGCCTCGTTCGCGATGCCGGCGATGCCGCGCGCCGCGCCGTTGGGGTTGGCCTCGTCGGTGACGCGCCCCTCGGGGTCGCAGTAGCGGAACACGACGCGGCCCTCGCGTTCGAGCCTGTCGAGCACCTCGGGAGGCGCCGTGTAGTTCCCCTCCATGTGGCCGATCGGCATCTTCACGACGCTGCCCTTCGGATAGAGGGATGTGAACGGCGTCGCGTCGTTCTCGACGCGCATGTGGACATCGCGGCAAACGTAGCGGAGGCCGCGGTTGATCTGCATCGCTCCGGGCAGGAGTCCCGCCTCGAGGAGAACCTGAAAACCGTTGCAGATGCCGAGGACCGGGCCGCCCTGCGCGGCGAACTTCGCGACGCTCTCCATGACGGGCGAGAAGCGCGCGAGCGCGCCCGCCCGAAGGTAGTCGCCGTAGGCGAAGCCCCCCGGCAGGATGACGACGTCCGCGCCCTTCAGGTCCGTGTCGTGGTGCCAGATGTAGTCGGCTTCGCAGCCCAGGAGGTCCTTGGCGACGTGGTGGCAGTCCTCGTCGCAGTTCGAGCCCGGGAAGACGACGATCCCGAATTTCATGACAGCACTCGGATGTCGTACCCCTCGATCACGGTGTTCGCGAGGAGCTCCTCGGCCATCTTCCGGGCGTCGGCCTCGACGGCTCGCGGATCGCTGCCCGCGACGTCGATGAAGAAGACCTTGCCGGCGCGGACGTCCTGGACGGAGCGGTGGCCGAGACGCCCGAGGGCGGCGGCGATGGCCTTGCCCTGCGGATCCAGCACGCCCTCGCGGGGATAGACCCGGACTTCCACTTTCATGAGGACTCTTTCCTGCCGTTCATGCGTCGAAGGCCTCCAGGCCCGTGATCTGCTCGGCGATCTCGAACGGGACGTCCCAGCCGGAGCGCTCGATGGCCCGGCCGAGGACCGCGCGGACGAGCTCCGGCGTGTTGTTGGTCCGGGAGAGGTGCGTGGCGACGATGCGGCGGCGCTTCGGGCCGGCCGAGCGGAGGATCGCCTCCGCCGACTGCACGTTGGACAGGTGGCCGAGCCCCCCGGAGATGCGACGCTTGAGCGGCCAGGTGTACGGGCCGTCCCTCAGCATGTCCTCGTCGTGGTTCATCTCCAGCATGAGCGTCGTGGCCTCGCGGAGGAAATCGACGAAGGCGGCCTCGGCCCGCCCCAGATCCGAGGCGATCACGAGCCGCGCGTCGCCCGCTTCGAAAGCATAGGCCACGGATTCCGCCGCGTCGTGGGGCGTCGCAAACGCCCGGAAGCCGAGGTCTCCCAGCCGTCCCTCGCGTCCCGGGAGGATCCGGACGAACGGCGTGAAGAGGTCCCCTTCGAGGCCGATGGCCTCGGCCGTGCCGCACGTCGCGTAGAGGGGACAGTCCCAGCGGGCCGTGAAGACGGGCGCGCCGCTGGAGTGGTCGTTGTGCTCGTGCGTCAGGAAGACCGCCGAGATGGACTCCGGAGCGATCGCACCGGGCCTCGAGCCGCCGTTCGATCTCGCGCGCGGAGAGTCCGGCGTCCACCAGCACTCGCGTCCGGCCCGACTCGACGACACACGCGTTGCCGCCGGAGCCGGAAGCGAGAACGATGACCCGCACGAGAGAAAATCTATCAGAAGAGACAGACAAACGATGTCCGAGCGGCGGGACGGCTCGTCGAGTTCGGGATCCCTCGCTGCGCTCGGGATGACGCGCGCGGCGGCTCAGTCTAGGTCCGACCGGTCGAGCCGAACCCCCCTTCCTCGCGCGCCGTCCGCGTAAGCTCTTCCGCGCGCGTCAGTTTGGCGCGCGTCACCGGGGCGAACACGAGCTGGGCGATCCGCTCGCCGCGCGAAAGCGTGACCGGCGCGTCGCCGAGATTCGCCAGGATCACCTTCACTTCCCCGCGGTAGTCGCTGTCGATCGTCCCCGGCGCGTTCAGGAGCGCGAGACCGCTCGAGATCGCGAGGCCGCTGCGCATGCGCACCTGGCCCTCGAATCCCTCGGGGATCGCGAGGGCGAGGCCCGTCGGCACGAGGGCGCGCGCGCCCGGGGCGAGCGTCAGCGGCTCCGTCAGAGCGGCGCGGAGGTCGCAGCCCGCCGAGCCCGGAGTGGCATAGGCGGGGAGCTCCAGACCCTCGCCGTGCGGGAGGACCTGGACGAGGACGCGCAGCTCCGTCATCGCCGCGTATGCAATCACAGGATTTCGGTTTCGGACTTCCGATTCATGGATTCGTCCTCAAGGCCTCGGCAAATATGGCCCGAGCGTCTCCGCGACCAGCAACCGGGAGGCGCCGCGCTCGCTCTCGGCCTCGATGCGGATGACGCGGTCCGGCGGGATCCCCGCCGTCGGAAACACGAAGCCCACTCGCGGCGAGAGCCCGGCGGCCCCTTCCCGGGGGAGACGTCCGCGAGACGGGGGCCGACGTAGAGCTTCACGTCCGGCGGCCGCTCGTCCGCGTCGCCCTGCGGCCCAGCCCCGCGCCGTGACGGCGCCGCCTTCCACGGCCGCCCACTCGAGCACTCCCATGGGGTCGCGCGCGAGCGGCAGGATCTCCCGCGGGCAGCGGCGCGAGCGAGGACGTAGAGGTCCTGCGCGCCGCACAACCCGTCCGCGCGGAACGCGAGCCCGGCCTCGGGAGCCGCGGCGGCGGCCGCGCGCCGGACGAACTCCGGCGTGACCCACGTCGTTCCGTACTCGTCGCGCCGACAGGCGCGTCGTCTCGCTCTGCGGCGCGTAGGCGAGGCCCGACGAAGGCATCCGGACCGACCCCGGCATGACGCGTTCGCCGTTCGTCGAGAAGGCGAGGAGCCCGCGCGGCCCGACGAGACCCCAGAGGCGGCCGAGCCAGGCCTCGAAGCGCCCCTCGGGCAGATGGCTGAAGAGGGAGACGGCGAGCACGAGATCGAACGGGCCGGCGAGCGAGAGCGCTTCCGGATCGTGCGACGACACGACGCCGCGCACGCCGAAGGTCTCCGCCTGAAACCGCACGGCGTCCGCATCGATCTCGACCGCGGTGATCCGGGCCGCGTCGAGCATCCGGACGAGGAAGCGCGTCGTGCGCCCGTAGCCGGCCGCGAAATCGAGGAGGCCGCCGACCCGCGAGCAGCCGCCGAAGCGCCAGTCGGACAGCTCCCCCACCGTGCGCGCGACGGAATTTCCAACCGCGAAATACCGGATCGCCGCGACGTCGGCGGTGCGATGCGGGGCAGCGAGCTCGAACCGGTACATCTCGTCGCGCGGGTGGATCCGGGTCTCGAGGGCTCCACCCGGAGGGGCCCGGCCGGCGAGGGCGCGCACGTATTCCTCGACCTCCGGCGACGCGCACGGGTCGAACGGAGGCGGGGGCTCGCTCCCTCTCGACACGCGGCAGCCTAAAGCGCCTGCGACAGGTCGCGGCGGGCGAGGGGGAGGCGCTCGACGTTCCCGACGACGGCGAGGGAGAGGGCGCGGCCGTCGAGCAGGCGGTCGGCCTCGGCCCCGACCTCGTCGCGATGGACGGCCTCGATCTTCGCGATGAGCTCCTCGGGCCGCTCGACCCGGCCGAGGTAGAAGTGCTGCCGCGCCGCCGCGGACATGCGCGAGACCGTCGACTCGAGCGAAAGGATCAGTCCGCCCTTGAGGTTCTCTTTCGCGCGGCGGAGCTCGCTGTCGGAGACGCCGCCGCGTTTGAGCTTTCGGAGCTCGCGGAGAGTCACGTCGATCAGGCGCGGAAGGTTGCGCGGCGCGCACGCCGCCGAGACCGTCTCGTAGCCGCCGAGCGCGATACGCGTTGAGCGAGGAGCCGATCGAATACGCGAGGCCGCGCTTCTCGCGCACTTCCTGGAAGAGCCGCGAGGACATGCCGCCGCCCAGGACGATGTCGAGGAGCGCGCGCGGCGTAACGCCGGCGGCTCGTCTGGGAGGGCGCCGCGACGCCGAGGCAGACGTGGACCTGGTCGAGGCCCTCGCGGCGGCGGAGCTCGACGTGAGAATGCGGCTTCGGGCCTGCCGCGCCGTCCTTGCGAGACTTGGATCGCGGACTCCCCTGCCGTCCCCGGCGCGAGAACGCCTTCGCGATCGCATCGAGCGCCCGGGCCGGCTCGACGCAGCCCGCCAGCGGCGACGATGAGATTGCCCGGCACGTACCGGGAGGCGTAGTAGCCGTAGAGGTCCCGGCGCGAGATGGCGCCCACCGTCGCCGCCGTGCCGAGGATGGGCGCGCCGAGGGGATGCGACTTCCAGAAGGAGCCGACGAACATCTCGTGGACGAGATCGTCGGGGTTGTCGTTGGCCTCGCCGATCTCCTCGAGGATGACGCCGCGCTCCGTCTCGATGTCCCCCGCCTGGAAGGCCGGGGCGAGCACGACGTCGGCGATCAGATCGAGGGCTTCCTCGAAGTGGGCTTCGAGCGTGTGGACGTAGAAGCCGGTGTACTCCTTGGTCGTGAACGCGTCGACCTCGCCGCCGAGGCGGTCGATCACGCGCGAGATCTCGGCGTTCGTCCGCCGCCGCGTCCGCTTGAAGAGGAGGTGCTCGAGGAAGTGGGACATGCCCCGCCGCGACGGCGGCTCGTCTCCCGAGCCCGCCCGGACATAGACGCCCAGCGCGAAGGAGCGGACGTCCCGCATCTCGTCGATGAGGAGAGTCGTGCCGTTGTCGAGAACGTGCGTGCGGATCATGGCGCTGGCGCTCGGAAAAGGGCGCCATTCTATCCGCCTGGCCGCCTGGCGCCTGGCCGCCTTGTCGCGGCGGAAGGCTCCTACTTGCGGGGCGTCGGGATGAAGACGGGCGGCTTGTTGGCCGGATCCTGCATCACGTCGTTGTCGGCGTCGCCGGCCACGAAGCGCCACTCGTCGTAGTACTCCTTGTCGCGCCACTTTCGAAGCGCCTTCGTGTGCTTGTCGAGCTTGACGCCGACGATGGGGCCGACGATCTCGCGGCTTCTCGCCGAAGATGCCGGTCGAAAAAGGCGCCGGCGTGGGCGTCGGGCCGCCGGCCGGGCCGCCTCCGCCCGGAGGATTCTGGCCTCCGACCCCCGGTGTAGGTCGACGGAGGCTGGTTGCCCGTCGAAGGGCCAGGCGATGTTCGGGGGACGCTGCCAGGTCTCCCCGGCATCCCGCCTCCGGGAGGCAATTGTCCGGAGCCCATCGGCATCGCATCCGGCGTGCCCGCGATGATGACGGTCCACCCGTCGTCGCAGTTGCACATGGGCTCCTTCCAGAGCTGGCGGATCGAGCGCGGCTTGATCTTTTCGAGCTCCTCGAGCTTGTTGGGATACCGGCCGAAGCGCCGCTGAAACGCCAGGATCGCGCGCGCGTACTGCTTGCCGCGGAAGATGAGCTCGATTTCCTTGTCGCGCTGGACGATGGTCGCGATCGACGGAGCGACCGCCGCGATCAGGATCGTCAGGACCGCGATCGCGACGACGACGCCGACGAGGGTGAAGCCGGAAGAAAGTTGAGTGTTGAGGGTTGAGGGTTGAGGCGATCGGGAGCACGCCGCCGGAACACGCTCAACGCTAAACGCTCAACTCTCAACCTTCCTTCACCAGTCACTGTAGTTCGTCCCGTCCAGCGCCTTTTCCTTCGAAGCGCTGTGGACGTCGATGATCCCGGGCACCGCGGGCTCGACCTGGTTCAGGTCGTCGGACGGGGTGGGCTCTTCTTCCATCGTGAGGACCCAGTCGGCGGCCTTGGTCATCGGGTCGAGGGGGATCTTGCGGATGTAGCCGTCGCGGATGAGCGTCTCGAGGTCCGGCGGATAGTTGCCCTTGTCGCCCTTGTACTGATCGAGGACCGTGCGGAACGTGAAGAGGTCGGCGCGGAGCGTCGCCTCCCGAGCGCGCTTCGGCGAATCCCGCAGCGCGGGCACCGCGATCGCGGCCAGGATGCCGATGATCGTCATCACGACGAGCAGCTCGAGGAGGGTGAAGCCGGAGTCGGGTCGAGAGTTGAGGGTTGAGCGTTGAGCGTGCCTTCGACGCACACCCACGCTCAACTCTGAACACTCAACTCTCAACGCTCTCCCCATCACCAGTCCTTGTAGTAACTGCCGTCGAGCCCCTTCTGCTCCGACAGCGAGTACACGTCGTAGACGTTCTGCCCGCCCCAGGAGAAGGAGTCGGGCTCGTCCTGATAGGAGCGCAGGCCCCACTCGGCCTTGCCGGTCGTGGGATCCACGGGGATGCGGCGGAGAAAGCGCTGCTTCTTCTTGACCTGGCCGACGAGGTCGACGCCCTCGACGAGCTTCTCGAGCTCCGGGGGGTAACCCTCGCCACCGATCTCGAGAGGGATCAGGCCGGCGTCGGAGAGCTGTTTGTACTTGTCGATGGCCTCGCGCATCGTGCGGAGCTGGTGGCGGAGCTCGAGCTCGCGCTGGCGGCGGAGGGAGTAGCGCGCGACCGGCACCGCCATGGCCGCGAGGACCGCGATCATGGTCGCGACGACGGCCAATTCGACCATGGTGAAGCCCGCCTCGAGCCGGCGGCGTCCCGCTCCGGAAAGATTCATCGGACGGACGCCACCGCCGTGGAGAACGTCACCGTCGCGCCGGGCATCTCGACCGGCTCGAATCCCATCGTGGCGAGGCCCGGAGCGATGCCGCGCAGCGTCACTTCGGCGATGGCCCGGGTTCCCGAGAGGTCCGCGGAGTCGGGAAGGTCGAGAACGATGGCGTTGCCCTCGATGCGGGCCGTGGTCAGCCCGGTGTCCCCCACGAGCACGGGCCTCACCGAGACAGCCGCGGCGACGGACGGATCGAAGCGCACGCGCAGCGTGCCGCCCGGGAAGCCTCCCGGAGAGGTCGCGCGGAGGCGGATCGTCTGCTGCTGGCCGACGGCGAGCGTCATGTACGACGGGTCGAAGTCGAGAAGGATCGGCGTCCCGTCGTCGACGGCCACGAGGCCGGCGCTCGACGCCGATGCCGCCTGACCGTCCGAGGGCGCGAGGGAGTTCTTGCTCTGCGGGACCTGCTCCTTCGGCGACGGGTTCGGCGCACTCGGAGGCGGCGTCGGGCGGAAGATGTCCGTCGGAGCGCTTCCGGGCGCGAGGTTCACGCCCGGAGGCGGCGTCGGCGCCTGCGAGGACGGCGGCGGCGTGCGCTGGAGGGGAGGCTGGACCCGTCCGGGCTGTCCCTCGAACGGGCCCTGGTCGCGTTGCGGGTTCTCGACGCGCGGGCCGCCCTGATAGGAGATGTTGGCGTCGGTCCCGACGAAGACGGGCATCAGGTCCTCTTCGGTCACGTCGGGGATGCGGATGATGTGGGGCGTCAGCGTCAGGACGAGGTCCGTCGTCTGGGAGTCCGTCTTGACCTTCGAGAAGATGCGCCCGATCACGGGAATGTCTCCGAGGAACGGGATCGTCTCCGTCGCGTTCGATTTGTCGGTTCGGTAGAGACCGGCGAGGAAGTTGGTCTCCCCGTCGCGCAGGCGGATGTTCGAGGAGATCGTGCGCGTCCCGATGATCGGCTGCGGCTGCGAGCCGCTCTGTCCGCTGCCCAGGGCGTAGCCGGCGATGTTCGACACTTCGGTCATGAGCTTGAGGGTGACCTCGCGGTTGTGGTGCACGCGCGGCTCGACCTCGATCTTGATGCCGATGTCCTGGTACTGGTAGGACGTGATCGGCACGATGTTCGAGCCCGACACGTTGGAGGTGTTGAAGCTCGAGACCGGGATCGGCACGCGATCGCCGATCAGCAGCTGCGCCTTCTGCCCTTCGGCGATCCGGAGCTGCGGCTTGGCGAGGAGCTCCGCATCCGTGTTGTCCTTGATGAACGTCAGAACGACCGACGGGATCGTGAACCCGAACGAGTTGATGCCGATCTGCTTGAGCTGATCCCACGTGAACCCGTTGGAGATCGTGGCGCCGAGGTTCGTCACGCCGGTTCCCGGCGAAGGGATCGTCGCCCCGGCCGCGCGCGGCACGAGCTGGATGCCGAGATTCTGCGCCTTGGTCGCATTGATCTGGAGGAGCTCGACGTCCACGACCACTTCCGCCACCTGCTTGTCGTTCTGCTCGACGATGCGCTCGGCGACCGCGACCTTGTCGGAGGTATCCCGGAGGGTGATCGAGTTCTCGGCCTTGTTCACCGAGATGCGCGTCGTCTGCAGCAGCGCGCGCAGGGCATTCGCCACCTCGGTGACGTCGGCGTTCGACAGGAAGAACGTCTTGATGACCAGGTCCTCGTAGGTCTTGCGGTTCTGCGGCGTGTCGGCCGCGATCAGGATGGTGTGCTCGTCGATGATCTTGTAGAAGTGGTTCTCCTGGCGCAGGAGCGTCTCGAGCGCCTTCTGGAAGGCGATCTGGGCCAGGACGATCGAAACGTTGTCGTCCTTGAGCTGCGGATCGAAGACGACGTTGATCCCGGCGGCGTCGGCGAGCGCCCGGTAGATCTGCTTGATGGGCTTGGGCTGGGGGAAGTTCAGGTTGATCGGACGGTCGCTCGAGGGCTCGAGCATGGGCAGCGCCGCCCGCACGCCCCGGGTCTTTTTCTTGAGGCCCTCGATCCGCGTCTCGGCGCTGCGCTCCTCCTGCTGCTTGGCCCAGTCGGCTTCGGCCTTGTGGAGCTCGGTCTCCGCGAAGTCGTTGGTCGGATCGAGCAGGATGGTCTGCGACAGCTCGACGATCGCGAGGTCGGGACGCCCGGAGGCGCGGTACATCTTGCCTCTCTCGAAGTGGACCTGCGAGGCCTTGAGCTTGGACCGCGCCAGAGCCGCCTTGTAGCCGGCGTTCATGGGGTTGAGCTCGAGGGCCTTCGCGTAGTTCATGACGGCCCGGTCCCAGTGGCCGACCGCCTCGGCATCCTTGGCGTTCTGGTAGGCCGTCGACCCGGCGCAGCCGGTCATCAGCACCGCGAGCATCAGCGCGAGGGCCTTCTTCCACAGCTTCATCCGGCGTGTCCTCTTTTCATGTCGTGTGTCGGCCTCACTGCGAAATCGGCAGCCGCTTGGATTCCGTCTGCGCAAACCCCACGAAACCCACGTCGATCGACTCGTAGCCCACCTTCCGGAGTACGAACTTGCCGAAGAGAGTGTCGCCCGCCCGGGCGTTGAAGATCTCGTCGCCCTGCTGGATGACCGCGATCGGGTTGTCCTTCGGACCGAAGCTGCCGAGGAACTTGAAGCTGACGTCCGGCGGCTTCGGGGTCGGCGTCGGCGGAGGCGGCGGCAGCGGCCCCACGAAGGCGCCTTCGCCCGGCGCGGGCGGCCGGGGCGTCGGCGTGGGCGGCGGAGGCCGCGTCGGGTCGCGCAGATCGAAGAGATCGCGGCCGCCGTCGGCCGAGCCCGCGCCCCGCGGCGGGTTGAAGTCCTCTTTGTTGATCACCGGGACCTCGTCCGCGGTCACTTCTTTCGTCGAGGCCCGGCGGCCGCCTCGCGGCGCGGCCGGCGCCGGCTCGTCCTCCGCCGCGGCGGCGCCCCGGGGGGCCGTCGCGGGCTTCGAAGCGGAGGCGCTCGACACGGGCGCGGACTGGGCGCTCCCGGGCCTCCACCGGACGACCGCGAGGACCAGTACGAGAGCCAGCGCTCCGAAAAGCATGGCCTGGCGCTTCGAGCCCAGCGCGAGCTTCATCTTCACGACGCGCTCCTCGCGGCCGGAACCGCGCCCCGGACGGGAGCCGCGACGGGAGGCGCGGGCGATTTGGTGGACGGAGCCGAAGGCGAAGGCTCGCGGTCCGCGAAGTACGTCGCGAGCTCCATCTGCACGTACACGGAGCCGGGCTGCTCGGCGTCGCGGCGGATCGCGACGCTCTCGACCGCGATCCAGCGCTTGCCGGTCTCCAGAATCTTCAGGAACTTCTTGAAGCGACCGTAATCGCTCTTCACGCCGAACGTGACCCGCATCCGGGTCAGCGGCAGCTTCAGCACGGGCGCCGTCGCGTACGAGATCTGGCTGGTCTCGATGCCCGCTTCTTTCAGGGCCGCGTGCAGGTCGGCGACGAGGCCGGCGAGCGTCTCCTCCTGCGTGCCGATGCGGTGTCCGTAGAACTCTTCCATCGCCTCGGACACGCCGGAGAGCCGCTGGTTCTGGGTCGAGAGCTTCTCGGCCTCCGCTTCCCGGGACGCCACCGTGCGCGCGAGGTCGTCGCGCTTTGCCTCGAGCGCCGCGCGCCGCTCGTTTGTGCTCGAACGGTAGGCCAGAAAAAGCACCAGGTTTCCGGCCGCGAGCACGAGCGCGGCCAGGGCGAGGGGCATGCGGCGGTTCCAGCCCGCGGGCACGAGCTTCATTGCCGCGTTCCCCTGGTTCCCTTAGTACCAGTTCCGCTGCTGCCGCTGCCCTTGTCCGTCTCCGGCGCCCGGCCCGGCGGCTCGTAGCGCGCGCCGAGGGAGAACTGAAACGGCTCCGGGCTTCCCGGGTCGGTCGCCGCGGTCTCGCTCCTCAGCTCGACGCCCTCGAGCGCCGGGTCCTTGGCGAGCGCGGCGATCGTCTTGACGACCGCCTCGCGGTTGCTGGCGTAGAACTGCATGTCCAGCCAGACCTCGCCCACGGAATCGAAGCGGGGCTGCAGGTGGGCGAGGCCGACTTCGGGCGGCAGCGTCTTCTCGAGGCGCGCGAGCAGCGTCGTCCAGGAGAAGCGCCGCTCGGCGACGATCTTGGCGAGGCCGCGGCTCTCTTCCGCCAGGGTCGACAGCTTGTATGCCGACACGGCGGACTTCGCGGCTTGCGCCTTGCGGTCGGCGCGCCGCTGGCGCTCCTCGAGCGCTTCGATCTCGGCGCGGGTGTCCGCGACCTGGCGCCGGTACTCGGTGAAGAGCCGGAGATTGGCGATGAGCAGGGCCAGACCGATGCCGAGGAGCACGACGGTCGCCACGTAGACGGGGCGGTCGTCCTGGAACGGGCGCCGCGCGAAGTTCCAGCGGCCGCTCATCGCGCCCCCCAAACCGCGGCGAACCCCGCGAGGAGCTCCGGCCGCGACGCCACGCGCTGGTCGAAGGCCGCATCGGCTTCGAAGAGGCGGCCCGAGAGGGGCACCGCCGGCACGGGAAACGCGTCGATCGTCGCGAGGCCGCCGTCCGGCAGCTCGTCGTGGACGTAGACCGCCGCGAGGCCCGGGCCCTTGAGCTTTTCGGCATAGTAGGAAAGCGACAGCCTCGCCTCGCGCTGGTGGACCTCTGCGTCGTCGCTCTGCGGGGGCCGCTGGCGATAGAAGATCGGCGTCGTGCCGCGCCCGATGAAGAAAGACATTGCGCCCGACGTCCGGTGCAGCAGGGCAAAGTCGCCGGCCGCTGCGTCCGCGAGCGCGCGCGACAGTCCCTCGAAGAGCGCGAGGCTCGCCGGCGCGAGATACCCGACCCGCACGCCGGACTCCTCGAAGGCCCGCTCGATTCCCTCGACTGTCTCCTTCGGCATCGCCGCGACGAGGACCCGCTTCTCGTCGGTCAGCTCCGGCATCGGCTCGTAGACGATCGACAGGTCCGTCGGATGCCCCGGCAGGAGCTTCTTGAGCTTCCAGAGGACGACGTCCCGGCCGGCGTCGGACTGGTCGGGCATCGTCTCGAGCTCGACCGGCATGATGCGCGCCCAGGCGTCGGGAAAAACCACCGAGGCGCGCGAGAGTCGCCCTCCGGCGAGAGCGCGCGCTGCCTTGACCGCCTCGGCGACGGCTTCGCGGGTCAGGACGGGCGTTGCTCCGGTCAATGCCCCGCCGGGATAACGGAAGTGGCGCGTCTCCTCGAAGCCGGCCGGCTCGTCGCGGCTCACCCGGGCGTACGTCACTCCCTCGGGGAGGAGAACGAAGACGTGCTTCGGCACCGCGGGCTTGAGGAACGGGAGCTTAATCAACGAAGGTCACCTTGTTGATTTCCTTGAGGGTCGTCGTGCCTTCGAAGACCTTGGCGAGGGCCGCGTCGCGGAGGAAGATCATGCCCTCCTCCTTGGCGGCGCGCTTGATCTCGGCCGCCGGGCGGCGCTCGAGGATCAGGCCGCGGATCCGGTCGGAGAGGTCGAGGATCTCGGCGATCGCCATCCGGCCGTGGAAGCCGGTGCCGTCGCACTCGAGGCAGCCCTTGCCCTCGTAGAACGTCTTCGACGTCATGGCCTCCGGGTCGAGCCCCGCCTCGCGGAGCACCTCCGGGGGAATCGTCACCGACTCCTTGCAGTGGGGGCAGATCTTGCGGACCAGCCGCTGGGCGAGCACGCAGTTGAGGGCCGAGACGAAGTTGTAGAGCTCAACCTTCATGTTGAGGAACCGGCCCAGCACGTCGACGACGTTGTTGGCGTGGACCGTCGTGAAGACGAGGTGGCCCGTGAGGGCCGACTGCACCGCGATCTGCGCCGTCTCCTCGTCGCGGATCTCGCCGACCATGATCTTGTCGGGGTCGTGGCGGAGGATCGACCGGAGTCCCCGCGCGAAGGTCAGGCCCTTCTTCTCGTTGACCGGGATCTGGGTGATCCCGCGGAGCTGGTACTCGACGGGGTCCTCGATCGTGACGATCTTGTCCTCGACCGACTGGATCTCGGAGAGGCAGGCGTAGAGCGTCGTCGTCTTGCCCGAGCCCGTCGGGCCCGGTGACGAGCACCATGCCGTAGGGCTCGCGGATGAACTTGCGGAGCTTCTTCTTGGTCTCGCCGTCGAAGCCCACGACCTCGAGGTTCAGGCTCTTGAACTCGGCGTTGGCCGACTCCTTGTCCAGGATGCGGATGACCGAGTCTTCGCCGTGCACGGTCGGCATGATCGACACGCGGAAGTCGATCGTTCGGCCGCGCACGCGCAGCTTGAAGCGGCCGTCCTGCGGCACGCGCTTCTCGGCGATGTCCAGCTCGGACATGACCTTGATGCGCGAAATGATGGTGCCGTGGTGCCGCTTGTCGATCGGATCCATCGCCTGGTACAGGACGCCGTCAATGCGGTACTTGATGATGACGACGTTCTCCTGCGTCTCGATGTGGATGTCCGAGGCGCGGCGCTGGATCGCGTTGAACACGACCGAGTCGACCAGCTTGATGATCGGCGAGGCGTCCTGGGTGATCGAGCCGATCGTCAGGGTCTCTTCGCCTTCCTCGTCCTCGGAGACGAGCTGCATCCGGAAATCCTCGGTGGCCTCGTCCAGGACCCGCTGCGAAGACTCGCTCTTCTGGAGGAGGTCGGCGATCAACGCGCGGCTGCCGACCTTGACCCGGAGGGGCAGGCCCATGTGGAGCTCGAGCTCGTCGAGGCGCACGACGTCCGTGGGGTCGGCGCAGATGATCGTCATCCAGCGGTCGCTCTTGCTCTCGGGCACGAAGTTGTAGCGGAGCATCCACTCCACGGGGATCGAGCGGAAGAGGTCGGCGTCGACGCGGAACGAGGCGAGGTCGACGTAGGGCAGCCCCAGGCGCTCGGCGAGCGCGATCGCCTGCGCCTCTTCCTCGCCGCGCGAGGAGAACCGGACTTCGCCGTTCAGCTGTTTGGCCATGGCGCGTTCCTTCCGCTCACGACTTGATCGCCGACATCAGGCGGAACATCGGGAGATAGACCGACAGGAGGATCGTCACGATGACGCCTCCCATGATCACCAGGATGGCCGGCTCCACGAACGAGATGACGCGGGCGAGCAACAGGTCGATCTCCTCGTCGTAGAACTCCGACACCGCGGCCAGCATCTCCTCGAGCGCGCCCGAGGACTCGCCGACCTTGATCATCTCGATCGTCAGGTCGGTGAAGATGCCCGTGGCCTCGAGGGCCTTCCAGAGCTCGCGTCCCTCGCGAACCTTCGGCACGACGGACGCGACCTTCTGCGACACGGAGCGGTTGCCGATGGCGTCGGCCGCGTTCTCGAGGGCGGGCACGAGCGGCGTCCCGCCGCCGAGGAGCGTTCCGAGGCTGCGCGTGAACTGCGTGATCGCGAACCTCCGGAAGATGCCGCCGACGATCGGCAGCTTCAGCATGAAGGCGTCGAGCCACACCCGGCCCGACGGCGTCTGGAACCACCGGTAGAGCAGGAAGCCCGCGACGCCGAGGGCGCCGGCGATGATGAGGATGTTGTGGCGCAGAAAGGTGGCGATGCCGAGGACCACGACGGTCAGCAGCGGAAGATCGGCGTCGAAGTCGGCGAAGAACTCGGTGAACCGCGGGATGACGTAGGTCATCAGGATCGTGATCAGGACGGCCGAGAGGGCGATCAGGATGACCGGATAGACGAGCGTCGACACGACCTTGCGGGTCAGCGCGATGACGGTCTTCTGGTACTTGAGGTACCGGCGCAGGACGGCCTCGATCTCTCCCGACTTCTCGCCCGCCTTGAGCGAGGTCCAGTAGAGACGCGGGAAGAGGTCGCCCTCCTCGGCGAAGGCCTCGGAGATCGAGGAGCCCGAATTGACGCGCTCGCGCACGTCCGTGAGCACCCGGCGCAGAACCGGGCTCTTCTGGCGCTCGAGCAGGATCTCGAAGGAGCGGACGACCGGAAGGCCCGCCTTGAGCAGCGCGATGAGCTCCTGGTTGAAGATCAGGAACTCGGCCATCTTCACGCGGCCGCGGCGCTTGGTGGATCCGCCCGCGAGCGAGAAGCCGCGGCGCTTGATCTCGAAGACGTGTCCGCCGCGGCGCTCGACCTCGAGGCGCGCCGTCCCGATGTCCGCGGCCATCACGGACTGCTCGGCGACCGAGCCGTCCGGCCAGCCGGCCTTGACCCGGAACTCGCTCACGGCTTCGGCTCCGGCTTCGGCTTCGGCTTCGGCATGTCGGGCTTGGCCGACTTCGAGCCGTCGGTCTTGGAGGCCGCCTTCGGCCCATCGGCTCCGGTCTCGGCATCGCCGCGCGGCAGCTCCTGGGCATGGAGGATCAGGATCAGGGCGCTCTTCGACTTCTCCTCCTTGGAGGCGCCCACGACCAGTGTCTGCGAGAGGGTCACGGGCATCGAGGAGCGGTAGAGGGGCCGGAGGAACACGGCGCTCCGCTCGCCGGACTTGTAGATCTTGGAGAGGCTGAAGGGCGAAAGCAGAAGCTCGTTGCCGGCGCCGGCATTGCGGACGGTGAAGGAGAGCGTGTACTCCTCGCCGAACTGCGTGTCGACCCGCCCGCCTTCCGCGGCCCGCAGGACGACGGAGTCGATGAGGGCATAGTCGTTGAACTGGAACATCGACTTGAGCTTCGCGCCCATGCCGCCGATCTCGCGGGCGATCGATCCCTCGGGGACGTCGGCGCGCGCGCGGACGAGCTTGACCGCGAAGGTGAAACCCCGCGGCGGCGTGTCGAAGGCCGCGAGCACCTTGCTGATCTGGTCCAGCTTCTCGGGCCGGTCGGTGACGGTCATCGCGTTCAATCGCTGGGTCAGCGTGATCGAGGCCGAGTCCGAGAGGTGGGGCCGGATCAGCATCGCCGCCTCTTCGACCCGCTTGTGCTTGAGCACGTAGACGCGGACGGCCGCTTCGTCCGCCGCCGTCAGAACGGAGGCGGAGAAAACGAAAGCGGCGAGGAGGAAGAGCGTCTTTTTCACTTGTACGAAAACCCGGGCGTCTCAAGAGGCCGGCGGGGGGTCCTGCGAGTCAGGGTCAGATGTCCAGCCCCCGATCCACGATCCAGACCACCCGAGGTTCTTCCCGGCCGGCGCCGGGACTCCACTCGTAAACCGTCGCGTCCGTCGAAACTCCGTCGCCTTCGGCGGTCCCCGTCGCGAGCGCTACCGGCTGGAGCGCGGTCGCCGTGGCGCCATTGGCCGCCGCCGGCGTTGGAGGACCGCGGCCGTTTCGACGCCGCGGTCGCCGTCGCGCGGCGCCATCGAGCAGGAGCGCTCCGAACGCGGCGGCGCGGCCGTCGCCGCCGCGGCGCTGGCGAACTTGCGGCGCGAGCTCTTGCGGATCCGGCGCTCGGTCTCGGCAAAGGCCACGGCCGTCCGCACGTTCGCGAGGATGCGCGTCGCGTCGGCTGCCGGAACCTCCTCCGCCGCGAACGGACGCGCGAAGAGCATCGTCGGATCCTGGGCCGCCGCGAGATTCCGGCATTCCGGGCAGGCCGCCAGGTGCTCGCGGAGGATCCGGCGCTGGGGCGCGGGCAGCGCGTCGCGGCGGTAGTCCTCGAAGCTGCCTCGAAGGATCGGGCAAAGCGCGCTCATGACGGGCTGTCCTCGAAGTCGCCTCGGAGGATCAGAAAGAGCCCGCTCATGCGAGCGGCCTCCCGCGCAGGAACTCGGGAAAGAGACGGCCGATCTCCTTGCGGAGGATCCGGCGGGCGTTGAAGAGGTGGTTGCGGACCGTCGACTCGCCGCATCCCAGGATCTCGGCGATCTCCTTCGTCTCGCAGTCCTGCATCTCGCGGAGGACGAACGCCGCCTTCTGCTTCTCGGAGAGGCGGCCCGAGACGGTCTCGAAGAGGCGGGCGAGCTCGGCGTCCTCGGCGTTGCGGGTGGCGTCGGAAGCCGTGGACTCCTCGCGCTCCCGCACGATGTGGAGCGTCGCCCCGTGGGCGCGCTCGCGGCTGCGGGAGCTGCGGAGGAAAGTCGATCGAGAGGTTGGTGGCGATGCGGTAGAGCCAGGTATTGAACGAGTACTTCTCGTCGTAGCGGTGGATCTCGTTCCACACGCGGAGGAAGACCATCTGGGCGACGTCCCGGGCGTCCTCGGAGTTGCCGACGATGCGCCGGGCGAGGGAAACCACGGCCGAGGTCTTGCGGGTCACGAGCGTCTCGAAGGCGACCATCTCGCCGCCCCGGGCGCGGATGGCGAGGTCCCGGTCCGGCAGATCGGCCGATGCCTGGCGGTCCCGGCTCTGGCTGTACACGAGCTCCATCTCCGAAAGGTCTCCTTCTGAGCCGGTATACGGAACTCACCGGCCATCCGTTGGGGGGTCCGAAACCCCTCCCTAAGCCTTTGAATCTTAAATCTTTGCCGGCCTCCCGGCAAGGTCGAACTCGCCCCCGCTACGCGATAATGTCGGCGTCTTGCTGCTGTACCGGGCGCTCGCCGCCCTGGCTCTAACCGCCTACGCACCCTATGCCTTCCTGCGCTCCCTCACGGGCCGGCGCCGGCTCGGCGACGTTCGGGGCCGGCTCGGCCTCTCCGAGTGGCCGGACCTCGGCCGGAGGCGTCTGGATCCACGCGGTCTCGGTCGGCGAGATCGGCGTGGCGCGCAACCTGCTGCCGGAGCTTCGGAGGCGCATGCCGGGCGCCCGAATCGGCGTCTCGGTCTCGACGGCGGCGGGCCGCGAGCTCGCCGAGCGCGCGCTCGGCCGCGAGGCCTCGGTCTACGCCTTCCCTCTCGACCTCGCGGGACCCGTCGAGAAGGCCCTCTCCGCGACGCGCCCGGGCCTGATCGTCCTGACCGAGACGGAGATCTGGCCGCTCTTCCTCGAGCGCGCGGCCCGCCGCGGGATCCCGGTGGCGCTCATCAACGGCCGGATCTCGGAGCGCTCCTTCGGGCGCTACCGCATCGTCGGCAGGTTCCTGGCGAAGACGCTCGCCCGGCTCTCGATGGCCGCGATGCAGTCGAAGGAGGACGCGCGCCGCCTCGAGGCTCTCGGCGCGCCGCCGGAACGGGTGAAGTGCTTCGGCAACCTGAAGTACGACCTCCCGCCGCCGCCGGCCTTCGCCGACGCGGACCGGCTCTCCGCGGCCGCCGCCGGCCGGGCCATTCTCGTCGCCGGCTCGACCGGCGAAGGCGAAGAGTCGCTCGTCCTCGACGCCTGGCACGGCCTCTCGCCGCGGCCGCTTCTCGTCATCGCGCCCCGGCGCCCCGAGCGCTTCGACGAGGTCGCCCGTCTGGTCGAGTCGCGCGGCCTGCGCCTTCTCCGCCGCTCCACGCTCGACCCTCGACCGCTCAACCCTCGACGCTCTCCCCGACGTCTACCTCCTCGACTCGATCGGCGAGCTCGCCTCGGTCTACCGCGGCGCCGCGCTCGCCTTCGCCGGCGGCAGCCTCGTCCCCTCCGGGGGCCAGAGCCCGATCGAGGCCTGGGCGGCGGGCGTCGCGGTCGTGGCGGGACCGCACATGGAGAACTTCCGCGAAGCCGCGGCGCAGGGGGAGACCCTCGGCATCCTGGTTCGGGCCGCGAATGTCTGCAGAGCTCGGCCGCCGTCTTCGCCGAATCCCTCGCCCTTCCGGACGAGACGGCGCGGCGCGGCGCCGGGGCCGCCCGCTTCGTCGCCGAGAACCGGGGCGCGGCCGCGGCGACTGCCGACGCGCTGGCTGCCCTTGCGCCGGCGCTCGCGGCCGGGCGAGGACCGGCATCGAGGATCCGCATCGTGACGCTCTCCCCCCTCTCCCGGCTGTATGGCAAAGCGCTGGAGCTGCGGGCGGGCTGGTACGCCTCCGGCCGCATCGTTTCGCACGCCCTGCCGCGGCCGTCGATCTCGGTCGGCAACCTGACGTTCGGGGGCACCGGCAAGACTCCCCTCGTCGAGTTCCTCGCGCGGCGGCTCCGTTTCGAAGGCTGGCGGCCCGCGATCCTCTCCCGCGGCTACGGCCGCGCCTCGCGCGGGGTCGTCGTCGTCTCGGCGGGCGAGGGCCCTCTGGTCACCGCCGAGCGCGGCGGCGACGAGCCCGTCGCGCTGGCGCGCGCGACCTCGGGAATCGTCGTGGTCGTCGGCGAGCGGCGCGTCGAGGCCGCCCGGCGGGCGGCCGACCTCGGCGCGGATCTCTTCGTGCTCGACGACGGGTTCCAGCATCTGGCCGTGGCCCGCGACGTCAACCTCCTCCTCTTCGACGCCCGCGATCCCTTCGGCGGCGGAAGCACCCCCCCGCGGGGACGCCTTCGCGAGCCGCTGGATGCGATGCGCCGCGCGGACGCCATCCTCTTCACGCGCGTCGAGCGCGGGGCGCCGGACCCCGAGACGCTCGCGGCCATCGCCCGGACGCATCCGGCCGCGCCGATCTTCCACGCGCGCTTCCGCGGCGCGGGCTTGCGCGACGAATCGGGCTCCCCCGTCGACGCCGAGGCCATCGCCGGGCGCCGATTCGTCTCGGTCTGCGGCGTCGCGGAACCCCGGCAGTTCGCGGCGACACTCGCCGAGATGTCGCTCGCGCCGGAGGAGCGGATCGAGCTGCGGGACCATCAGCGATATCGCGAGCGCCACATCGCACGGATCATCCGGGCGGCCGAGCGCACGGGAGCAAGCTTCCTCGTGACGACGGAGAAGGACGCCGTCAAGCTCGCGGGCAAGACGAACTTGCCCCTGCTCACGGTGCGCCTCTCGGTCGAGATCCTGGAGACCGGCTTCTTCCCCTTCCTCGCCGCGCGCCTGGCCATCGGCCCGCACGGCGTACGCGCCCAAGTCGTGAGCGCCCGATCCGCGGCGCGTGACCGCGCCGAGCATGCGCTGTTTCGCGCCGGCGAAGCGGCGCTGCGGGCGCTCCCCGCCGGCCGCGCGCCAGGCGCTCGGGCGCCGGCTCGGCAGGCTCTACCTGAGCCTCGTTCCGGCCCGGCGGCGCATCCTCCTCGCGAACCTCGCGCGCGCGTTTCCGGAAAAGTCGCCGGAGGAGATCGCGGCGATCGGCCGGGCTTCCGCCGAGTGGGTCGGCGCGGCGTTCGTCGACTTCCTCGACGTCACGAGGCTCTCCGCCGATGCCGTCCGGGACCGCATCCGCCTGGCCGGGGAAGACAACCTCGCGCGGGCGCGGGCCCGCGGCAAGGGCGTCTTCCTCCTGTCGGCCCACATCGGCGGCTGGGAGCTCGGCGCGATCCGGGCCGGGCTCATCGCCGATCCGATCGCTCCGGTCGTGCGGCCGCTCGACAACGTCCGGCTCGAGCGGGAGCTGGCCGAGCGGCGGACGCGCCTCGGCAATCGGATCATCGCCAAGCGCGACGCGGCGCGCGACATCCTGAAGGCCATGGCGTCGCGCCGAGACCGTGGCGATCCTCGTGGACCAGAACGTCCTGGCGCGCGAGGCCGTGTTCGTTCCGTTCTTCGGGCGGCCGGCCGCGACGACTCCGGCCCTCGCGCTCTTCCAGCTCAAGACCGACGCGGCCGTCGTGCCGGTCTTCACCTGGCCCGAGGGCGCCGGGCGCTACCGGCTGGAGTTCGAGACTCCGATCCTCGCCGAGGAGTTCCGGCATCTGCCCCGCGAAGACGCGATCCGCGCCGCCACGGCGCGCTACATGCAGGTGACCGAGGCGGCGGTCCGCAAGGCTCCGGAGGTCTGGCTCTGGATGCACGACCGCTGGAGAACACAGCCGACAGACAGCCGACGCAGGAGGCGGGAGGCGGGAGGCAGGAGGCAGGGGCGCGACGGAGGCGGGAAGCGTGAAGCGGCTGGTCGTCGGCACCAACTGGATCGGCGACGCGGTGATGTCGCTTCCGTTTCTGCGAGCGCATCCGCGCGGCGCATCCCGGCGATTCGCTGAGCGTCTTCGCGCCCGCGAGGCCCCGCGTCCATCTACCGCGCGTCGGGGAGCGCGGACGAGGTCCTGGTCCGCTCGTTCTTCCTCCGCGACGCCGCGGTCCTGGCGTCGGGAAGGTTCGACGAGGCCTGGCTGCTGCCCAACTCGTTCCGGGCGGCTCTCTATGGCCGGGCATCGCGCGCTCCGCGGAGGATCGGCTACGCGACCGACGGGCGGGCCGCGCTGCTGACCGATCCCATGCCGGCGCCGGAGGGCGCCGGGCATCAGCTTCGGGATTACGACGCGCTCCTGTCGGCGCACGGCGATCCCGCCGGACCCCGAACCGCCCCGGCTTCCGCTGCCCGAGGAGGCGCGGCGGCTGGCGGACAGGGCCCTCCGCGCGGCCGGGCCTGACGCACGCCGTCGATCGGCTCGTCCTGCTGTCGCCCGGAAGCGCCCAGGACCCGACCAAGCGTTGGCGGGCCGGGCGATTCGCGGCCCTCGGCGACCAGCTCGCCCAGCGGCGGTATACGTGCGCGATCGTCTCGGGCCCGAACGAGGCGGCCCTCGGCGTCGCCGTCTCGAGCGCGCGCGAAGGCGCCGCTTCCCGTCCTCGGGTCCGACCTGGATCCCGTCGGGCTCGCCGCGCTGCTGGAGCGCGGGCGCCTGCTCGTCTCGAACGACTCCGGCCCGATGCACCTGGCCGCGGCCGTCGGCACGCCGGTCGTGGCCTTCTTCGGGCCGACGGATCCCGGCCGCACGGCCCCCACGGGCGCGCCCGCCGCCGTGCTCGACCGCTACGTCTTCTGCTCCCCCTGTTTCCGCTCGAAGTGCCCGTACGGGCACGAGTGCATGAAGGAGATTACGGTGGAGATGGCGCTGGCGGCGTGCGAGGGGATGCTGGGCCGAGAGAGTTGAAGCGTTGAAACGTTGAAGTGTTGAAGGACTGGCGCCTCAGCCGCTTCGACAATTCAACCTTCAACATTTCGACTCTACTTCAGCTCCGTATTCCAGTACGCCACGTCCACGAAGTTCCGCCACGCGGGGTGGAACTTGCTGGAGCCGAACTGGCCGACCGGGATGCCAGCGAGGCTTCTTCGGCACGGCGACCAGCTTCATGTGGGCCTCCTGCGGCGTGCGGTTGCCCTTCTTGACGTTGCAGGAGAGGCACGCGCAGACGACGTTCTCCCAGGTCGAGGTTCCGCCGCGCGAGAGCGGGATGACGTGGTCGAGCGACAGCTCCGAGGAGGAGAAGCGGTGGCCGCAGTACTGGCAGCGGTTGCCGTCGCGCAGGTAGATGTTGTGGCGCGAGAACTTGACGTCCTGCCGCGGCAGGCGGTCGAAGTCCTTGAGAGCGACCACCCGGGGGATGCGAATCGCCATCGACGGCGTCAGGACGACTTCGTCCTGGGGCGCACGGGGATGTCGCACCAGTTCTCGAACTCGTAGGTCGAGTAGTCCGGCAGGACCGCCTTCACGTGGCCCTTGTAGAAGAGCGAGAAGGCCTTGCGGACCGAGGTCACCTGCACGGCCTGGAAGACGCGATTGAGGACGAGAACCTGCGTATCGAGCATGGGCTTCTAGGCCGCTCATTATAATCCGCGACAGTGCCCTTCGACGTCGCGCGCCGCCGCCTGCAGGCGCTCGTTCCGAGCCTCGCCGGCCGCCGGATCGTCGTCGCCGGCGACTACGTCCTCGACCGCTTCGTCTACGGCCACCCCAAGCGCATCAGCCGGGAAGCGCCGGTGCTCATCCTCCGCTTTCGCGGGGAGGAACGGCTGCCGGGCGGCGCGGGAAACACGGCCGCCAACGTCCGCGCGCTCGGCGGGGATCCCGCTCCCCGTGGGCGTCGCCGGCAGCGACGAGGACGGACGCGCGCTGCGCGAGTCGCTCGCCGCGCGCGGCATCGCGACGGACGGGACTTCTCGAGGCGCCCGGATATCGCACGCCGACGAAGACGCGCATCCTCGCCGGGGCCCCGCACTCCATCAAGCAGCAGATCGTCCGCTACGACGTCGAGGACGCTCTGCCCGCGGGCGACGGCCTCGCCTCGGCCCTGGCCGAACGTCTCCGCGCCGCGGCGCAGCGGCGCCGAAGGCGCGGTGCTCTCCGACTACGGCTACGGCGCCGTCTCGCCGTCGAGCGTCGCGGCGCCTGCGCGAGGCTCTCCCGAAGGGCGCGCGCATCAGCGTCGACTCGCGGCACCGGCTTCCGGAGTTCTCCGGCGTCGACGCCGCGACGCCCAACGAAGAGGAGCTCGAGGAGTGCACCGGCCGGCCCCTCGACGAATCCGACGACGCCCTCTGCGAGGCGGCCTCGGCGCTGCGCGCCCGCATGCGCTGCCCGAGCCTGCTCGTGACCCGCGGCTCGCGCGGGATGGCGCTCTTCTCCGACTCGGCATCCGCGCAGCCGGCCCTCATCCCGGTCCACGGCGGAGATCAGGTCGCCGACGTCACCGGGGCCGGCGATACCGTTCTCGCGACGTTCGCCCTGGCCCTCGCCGCGGGCGCCACGCCCCTCGAGGCGGCGCTCCTCGCCAACTTCGCGGGCAGCGTCGTCGTGATGAAGATGGGCACGGCCGTCGTCACGCCCGCGGAGCTCTCGGCCGCGGTCGAGGCCGACCGGACGCTGCTGTCGTAAGCAGGCGGGTGTGCGCCTCCTGATCGTTCGGCTCTCTTCCATGGGCGACGTGATCCACGCGCTGCCGATGGCGGAGAACGCGCGCGGCTCCGGAGCCACGGTCGGCTGGGTCGTGGAGCGCCGGTTCTCGGGGCTGCTCGAGGGCAATCCCAACGTCGATCGCGTCTTCGTGGCCGACACGCGAGAGTGGAGGCGGCGGCCGCTGCACCCCGACACGCGCCGGGACGCCGGCCGCCTGCGCCGGGAGATCCGGGAGTTCGCTCCGCAATTCGCGATCGACGTCCAGGGACTCTGGAAGTCGGCGCTCGTCGCGAAGGCGGCGGGCTCTCCGGTGATCGGTTTCGCGCGCTCCGCGCGCCGCGAGCCCGCGTCCGCCGTCCTCTGCACGATCCCGGTCGTGCCCGCGGCCGAGCACGCGCACGTCGTGGAACGAGAATCTCGCGCTCCTCGAGCCGACGGCGGTCGAGGTGCGAACGCGCGCTCCGGACGCCGCGTATCTCGCGGCGGTTCCGGCTCCCGAGGCCGACGCGTTCCTCGCATCGGTGCCGCGGCCCTTCGTGCTCGTGCACCCGGGCGCCGGCCGCGCCGACAAGGCGTGGGGAGAGGAGCGCTTCGCGCACCTCGCGCGCGGCCTGATCCGCGAGCGCGGCATCGTCCCGATCGTCTCGTGGGGGCCCGGAGACGAGCGGCGCGCCGAGCGCCTCCGCGCGCTTCTGCCCAAGCGTTCGCCAATGCCGCTCCTCGGCTACGCGGGGCTCGCGCGCGTGATCCGCGCTTCGGCGCTCTTCGTCGCGGGCGACACCGGACCGCTCCATCTCGCCGACGCTCTCGGTGTGCCGACGCTCGCGCTCTTCGGCCCCACCGATCCCGCGCGCAACGGGCCCTACCGAGACCGCCGCGGCGTCGTCACGCGCATGCACGAAGTGTCGGACGACACCATGCTCGCGAGGGCACTGGAGCTGTTGAGGTCTAGGGTAAGGGTCGAGGGTGGAGAGTTGTGTGAGGGCATCCCGGCGACGTCACGCCACGCTCACGCTTGACTCTCGACCCTCGACCCTCGACTTCCCTCTCAAAACCCCTACCATCTTCCCCACTCCATGGCCGTCAAACTGGGAGATCTCCTCCTCAAGCAGAAGCTGATTACGCAGGATCAGCTGGATACCGCCCTGAAGCTCCAGCGGGAGGAGGGCGGCAAGATCGGCGAGGCCCTCGTGCGGGTCGGCGCGGTGTCCGAGGGCGACATCACCGAGACCCTCTCGCAGCAGTTCGGGGTCCCTTCGATCGACCTCGCGCACTTCGAGATCGATCCCGCCGTCATCAAGGTCGTGCCCGGCGAGGTCGCCCGCAAGTACGGTGTCCTCCCCGTCAACAAGACGGGAGCGACGCTGACCATCGCGATGGGCGATCCGACCAACGTGTTCGCCATGGACGACATCAAGTTCATGACCGGCTACAACGTCGAACCGGTCGTGGCCTCGGAGATCGCGCTGCGCAAGGCGATCGACAAGCACTACGGGACGCCGCGGTCGGTCGTCCTCAAGGAACGCACGAAGCAGTCGTCGGGGGCCAGCCCTTCTCGATGGAGGCGAGCCTCGAGGACGTCATGGCCTCCTCCGCGCTGACGATGGACGACATGGCGAGCGTCGGCCTCGGCGAGCTCAACATGGACGAGATCACCGGGCTGGACACCGGCGCCGACGTCGACGTCGTCAAGGGCGAGGAGGGCCAGGAGATCGACCTCGCGGACATGACGAAGTCGTCGGAGTCCGCGCCGATCATCAAGGTCTCGAACCTGATCCTCATCGAGGCGCTCAAGGCCGGCGCCTCGGACATCCACGTCGAGCCCTACGAGAAGGAGTTCCGCGTCCGCTTCCGCGTCGACGGCATCCTCCACAACATCATGGCCCTGCCGATGCGAACCCGGGACCCGCTCATCTCGCGCCTCAAGATCATGGCCAAGCTCGACATCTCGGAAAAGCGGCTTCCCCAGGACGGCCGCATCAAGATCCGCCTCCGCGTCGAGGAACGGTCGCGCGACCTGGATCTGCGCGTCTCCTCCGTGCCGACGCACTTCGGCGAAAAAGTCGTCATGCGGCTGCTCGACAAGTCGAAGCTGCAGCTCGACATGACGGCGCTGGGATTCGACCAGGAGCCCCTGCGGCGGTTCAAGGACGCGATCGACCGGCCGTACGGAATCGTCCTCGTCACCGGGCCCACGGGATCCGGCAAGACGAATACCCTCTACTCGGCGATCGCGGCGCTCAACGATCCGACGGTGAACATCATGACCGCCGAGGACCCGATCGAGTTCAACCTCGCCGGCATCAACCAGGTCCAGATGAAGGAGCAGATCGGGCTGACGTTCGCGTCGGCGCTCCGTTCGTTCCTCCGCCAGGATCCCGACATCATCCTCGTCGGCGAGGTCCGCGACTTCGAGACGGCCGAGATCGCGGTCAAGGCCGCGCTCACCGGCCACCTCGTCCTCTCCACGCTGCACACGAACGACGCGCCCTCGACGATCAACCGCCTCATGAACATGGGGATCGAGCCCTTCCTCGTGGCCACCTCGGTCAACTGCATCTGCGCCCAGCGGCTGGTGCGGCGCATCTGCACCGCAGTGTCCCGAGGAGGTCGAGACGCCGCCCCAGATGCTCATCCAGGTCGGCTTCGCTCCGGACGAGGTCAAGACGGTCAAGATCAAGCGGGGCCGGGGCTGCGAGCGCTGCAACCAGACCGGCTACAAGGGCCGGGTCGGCCTCTTCGAGGTGCTCCAGTTCTCGCGACGAGATCCGCGACATGATCCTCTCCGGCGCCTCCTCGATCGAGCTCAAGCGCAAGGCCATCGAGGAAGGCATGGTCAGCCTCCGGATGTCCGGCCTCCAGAAGATCCGGGAGGGGGCCACGACGCTCGAGGAAGTCCTCCGGGAGACAGTCCTCTAGGCCTGTCCCTGCGCCCCGGCCACACGGTCATGGCCTTTATTTCCCGTCATTTCGGGCGTAAACTCCTGCAACACAACAATCGGGGGAACGTGTATGGCGACCGATGCCACGCTCCATGGGCTTTTGAAGCAAATGGTCGAGATGGGGGCTTCCGACCTCCACCTCACGACGCAATCTCCGCCGATGGTGCGCCTGGACGGCAAGCTCATCCCCCTGCCCTATCCGGCGCTGACGGTCCCCGAGACCAAGCAGCTCGCCTACTCGGTTCTGACCGACGCCCAGAAGCACCGCTTCGAGGAAAACCTCGAGCTCGACTTCTCGTTCGGCGTCAAGAGCCTGGCCCGCTTCCGCGCGAACAACTTCATGCAGCGCGGCGCCGTCGGCGGCGTCTACCGTCAGATCCCGTACGAGATCCTGCGGATTCAAGGAGCTGGGTCTGCCGCCGGTCATCGAGCTCCTCTGCGACAAGCCGCGCGGCCTGATCCTCGTCTGCGGGCCGACGGGCTCGGGCAAGACGACGACGCAGGCCGCGATGATCGACAAGATCAACCGCGAGAAGCAGCTCCACATCGTCACGATCGAGGACCCGATCGAGTTCCTTCACGGCCACAAGAAGTGCCTCGTCAATCAGCGCGAGCTGCACGCCGATACCCACTCGTTCTCGAACGCCCTCCGCGCCGTCCTGCGCGAAGACCCCGACGTCGTGCTCATCGGCGAAATGCGCGACCTCGAGACGATCGAGGCCGCGCTCCGCATCGCCGAGACGGGCCACCTCACGCTCGCGACGCTGCACACGAACTCGGCGACGACGTCGATCAACCGCATCATCGACGTCTTCCCGGCGGGCCAGCAGAGCCAGATCCGCACGCAGCTCTCCTTCGTGCTCGAAGGCATCATGTGTCAGACGCTGCATCGAGCGCTCGAGCGGCAAGGGGCGCGTCATGGCTCTCGAGATCCTGGTGCCCAACGCCGCCATCCGCAACCTGATCCGCGAGGACAAGATCCACCAGATCTACTCGACGATGCAGTCCGGACAGTCCAAGTTCGGCATGCAGACGTTCAACCAGTCGCTCGCGACCCTGTACCTGAAGAAGCAGATCAGCCTCGAGGCGGCGCTCTCCCGCTCGTCGATGCCCGACGAGCTGCAGGAGCTCATCAACCGCGGCGTCGGTGTCAACGTACCGGCCTCGGCCGCGTCGGCCGGGAAGAGGTAACCCATGCCCAATTACGTCTGGAAGGGAAGAAACCGCACCGGGATCGTCCAGGAGGGCGTTCTCGCCGCGGACACCAAGGAAGTCGCGCTGACAACCCTGCGGCGCCAGAACATCGTCGTCACCGGGATCCGGGAGCGCGGCAAGGAGATCTCGCTCACGAAGATGGGCCGCAAGGTCCCGGCCAAGGTCCTGGCGGTCTTCACCCGTCAGTTCTCGGTCATGATCGACGCGGGTCTCCCGCTCGTGCAGTGTCTCGAGATCCTCGCGAACCAGCAGGAGCACAAGAATTTCGCCAAGATCCTGCTGCAGGTGCGCCAGGACGTCGAGGCCGGCTCGACGCTCGCCGACGCCATGCGGCGCCACCCGAAGGCCTTCGACGATCTCTACGTGAACATGGTCGCGGCCGGAGAGGCCGGCGGTATTCTCGACACGATCCTCCAGCGCCTCTCGACCTACATCGAGAAGGCCGTCAAGCTGCGCGCGCAGGTGCGGGCGGCGCTCATCTACCCCATCGCGGTCATCTGCATCGCGGCCATCGTCGTGGCGGTCATCCTCCTGAAGGTCATCCCGACGTTCGCCGCCCTGTTCACGAGCCTCGGGGCCGAGCTCCCGTTCCCGACGCGCGTCGTGATCTGGTGCTCGAACTAGCTCGCCCGCTACTTCATCTTCGTCGTCGTCGTTCATCGCCGCGGGCGTCTTCTTCTTCCGGCGCTACTACAGGACGTACCGCGGGCCGCCGGGTCATCGACGGGGCGATGCTGAAGGCGCCGATCATCGGCATCATCCTGCGCAAGATCGCCGTGGCCCGGTTCTGCCGGACGCTCGCGACGCTGACCTCCTCGGGCGTGCCGATCCTCGAGAGCCTCGACATCACGGCGCGGACCGCCGGCAACGCCATCGTCGAGGACGCCATCATCGAGACGCGCAAGAGCGTCGAGAACGGCAAGACCCTCGTCGAGCCCCTCCGGGACTCGGAGGTCTTCCCCAACATGGTCGTCCAGATGATCGGCGTCGGCGAGCAGACGGGCGCCCTGGACGCGATGCTCAACAAGATCGCCGAGTTCTACGAGGACGAGGTCGACATCGCCGTGGCCGGGCTCGTCAAGCTGCTCGAGCCCGTCATGATCTTCATCCTCGGCGTCGTCATCGGCGGCATCGTCATCGCGATGTACCTGCCGATGTTCACGCTGATCAACAAGATCGGATAAGGCCGAGTCGAGGGTCGAGAGTCGGGAGTTGAGAGTTGAAGGCAGCGAGATCGCCGGCCGACCCGGTCGAGGACGCTCGCCGCCGGACCCTCGACCCTTAACCCTCGACCCTCGACGTCGCCTTGGACGAATCCCTCCGCCGCTCGCTCCGCTGGCTGACCGCGATCCGGGTCGCGGTCTTCTTCCTGATTCTGCTGTCCGCGATCCTCGTGCAGGCGGGCTCGGCGCCGGCCTCGCTGCTCCCCGACTCGCGGACCGAGGACGTCGACATCTCCTACCTCTACGGGCTGTGCGCGGCGGCCTTCGTCCTGTCCCTCTTCCACTGGGCGATCGGGCGGTTCCTGCCGCCGCGGCTGGAGGCCTACCTCCAGATCCTCGGGGACCTCGGCCTGGTGTGCATGCTCGTTTACTCCTCGGGCGGGCCGACGTCGGTCTTCACGTTCCTCTACCTCGTCGTCATCGGGTCCGCGGCGTTCCTGCTCTACCGGACCGGAGCGGTCGTCATCGCCTCGGTCGCGGCCCTCGCCCACGGGCTCATGGTCGAGCTGACCGCCTACGAGATCCTGCCCCGCCCCCGCATGGCCTCGGTGGTCGTCTGGGGGCCCGAGCGCATCGGCTACAACCTCGCGATCACGATCATCGGCTTCTACGGCGTGGCCTTCATGGTCTCGTACCTCTCGGAGAAGCTGCGGGGCACGCGCGAGGAGCTCGAGAGCCGCCAGAAGGCGCTGTCGCGGATCCAGACCCTCTACGCCAACGTCATCGCCTCGATGTCGTCGGGGCTCGTCACCACGGACTCGCGCCAGCGCGTCACGTTCCTCAACCAGGCCGGCGGAGAGATCCTCGGCCTCGTCCCGGCGCGCGCCACCGGCCGGCTGCTGCAGGAGATCGGCCTGGACCTGCCGAGCGAGTGGGACGAGATCCGCCACCGCACGCGGGGCCGCGACGGCTACCGCGCCGAGATCGAGATCCCGTACGGAGAGTCGAGGCGCGTCATCGGCTACTCCGTGCGCGCCCTGAAGGATCCGGCCTCCGGCGAGGACGGGGTGCTCATGGTTTTCCAGGACCTCACCGAGGTCAAGAAGCTCGAGCGCCAGGCGCGCTTCAACGAGCAGCTCGCGGCCGTCGGCGAGCTCGCCGCCGGCATCGCCCACGAGATCCGCAACCCGCTCGCGTCGATCTCGGGCTCGGTCCAGGTCCTCTCCAACGAGCTCTCCGTGGGCTCCGCCGAGAGGCGCCTGATGGAGATCATCGTTTCGGAGTCCAACCGGCTCTCGAAGATCCTGGAGGAGTTCCTGCGCTTCGTGCGTCCGCAGGAGCGGCGCGTCGCCGTCTTCGACGTGGCCGCGAGCATCCGGGAGGTGCTCGAGCTGTTCCGCCTCTCCGACGAGGTCTCGGACGCGCACACGATCTCGCTCGACGTCGACCCGCCGGGATCGCTGCTCGCGGCGGACCGGGACCAGATCCGGCAGATCGTCTACAACGTCGCGAAGAACGCGGTGCGCGCGATGCCCGACGGCGGGACGCTGACCGTCGAGGGCCGCGAGGACGGCGCCTGGTATAGCATCCGATTCCGCGACACCGGCCGGGGGATGAGCGAGGAAGAGATCGCCCGCGTCTTCACGCCCTTCTCCACGGCCTTCGACGGCGGCACCGGGCTCGGCATGGCCATCGTCCGGCGCATCGTCGAAGACCACGGGGGCGCGATCGACGTCGAATCCAAGCCGGGAGAGGGGACAACCGTGACGATTCTCATGCCGCGCAACGCACCGAGCCCGCCGGCGGCCCACCGCACGGCGGTCGCGCCCGGAGCCATTCAGTGAGCGGCCCCCGGATGCTGATCGTCGACGACGAGAAGTCGCTGCGCGACATGCTGCAGCTGCTCTTCCACAAGCAGGGCTTCGAAGCCACGACCGCGGCCAACTACACCGAAGGCGTGGCGGCCGCGATCCGGCTCAGCCCCGACGTCATCCTCTGCGACATCAAGATGCCCGACGGGAACGGCCTGGACCTGCTGTCCCGCGTCCGCGCCGAGGGCCTCCCGACGCCCGTCATCATGATCACGGCCCACACCTCGACCGAGGACGCGATCCAGGCCCTCAAGCGCGGCGCCACCGATTACATCCCGAAGCCGTTCAACAACGACGAGCTCGTGATGATCGTCCGTCGGGCGCTCGGGGAGAAGCAGCTCCAGGACGAGAACCTCTACCTGCGCCAGGAGCTCGCCGGCAAGTACAACTTCGCCAACATCATCGGCCGCGGGAGCCGGATGCAGGAGATCTTTCGCACGATCGAGCGGATCGGCAAGGTCTCCACGACCGTGCTGGTGACGGGCGAGAGCGGCACCGGCAAGGAAGTCATCGCGCGGCAGATCCATTTCTCCTCGATCCGCAAGGACAAGAAGTTCGTCTCGATCAACTGCGGCGCGCTGCCCGAGACGCTCCTCGAGTCCGAGCTCTTCGGCCACGAGCGGGGCGCCTTCACCGGCGCCGTGCGGGAGAAGCGCGGCCTCTTCCAGGAGGCCGACGGCGGCACGCTCTTCCTCGACGAGATCTCCGAGACGACGCCCACGATGCAGGTCAAGCTGCTCCGCGCCATCCAGGAGAAGGTGGTCCGCCGCGTCGGCGGCAACGAGGAGGTCCCGGTCGACGTCCGCATCATCGCCGCGACCAACAAGGACCTGAACGACCTGGTCGCGGAGGGCCGTTTCCGGGAGGACCTCTTCTACCGGATCAACGTCATTCCGATCACGCTGCCGCCGCTCCGTTCGCGGACCGAGGACGTGGCGCCGCTGACGACGTACTTCATCACCAAGATCTGCAAGGAGCAGAAGATCCCGGAGAAGAAGATCTCGATCGAGGCCATGCGGCTCCTCGAGGCCTATCCCTGGCCGGGGAACGTGCGGGAGCTCGAGAACACCCTCGAGCGCACGGTCGCGCTCGAGGCCGGGCCGGTGATCAACGCTTCGAGCCTGCCCGAGACCGTGGCCCTGGGCGTGCGGACGCGCGTGCCCGACTTCGAGAGCCTTCCCGAGGAGGGCATCAATCTCGAGGCGTATCTCGAGACCGTCGGCAAGCGCCTGATGCGCGAGGCGCTGGATCGCTGCGGCGGCGTCCAGACGAAGGCCGCGGAGCTCCTGCACATGTCCTTCCGGTCCTTCCGCTATTACGCCAAGAAGTACAACCTCGTGCACAAGGAGGAGATGTACGGCGAGGAAAGCGGGAGCGAGGCTTCGGACTCCCCGGCGTGAGCCGGTGAACGTTGAGATTTCCGGCGGCGCGCCGCGACGGCCTCGCCGCGGCGTGCTGGTGGCCGCCTGTGGAGCCTGCGGCGCCGCTCCCGGCACCGCGGGCGCGCCGACGCCCGTTCCGGCGGCGGCGCTGACCGGGCCGCGCGCCGATCCTGCCGTCGGGCGCCGTCTATCGGCTGGAGCTCGCGACCGTGCCCGAGGACCAGGCGCAGGGCCTGATGTACCGCGAGAAGCCTTCCCGGACAAGACCGGCATGCTCTTCGTCTTCGACCAGCCCGCCCCGCACCACTTCTGGATGAAGAACACGATGATCCCTCTGGACATCGTGTGGATCGACGACTCCGGCAAGGTCCTCTTCGTCTCCGCCCAGACGCCGCCGTGCAAAGCGGATCCCTGCCCGACCTACGGCCCGGACGTGCCGGTGCGCCGCGTCCTGGAGATCGCCGGAGGCAAGGCGGCCGAGGAAGGCGTCGCGGTGGGCGCCGTCCTCCGGCTCACGGACGTTCCGGACTGACGCGCGGATCGTCCTTCCGGATCCAGAACTCGACCGGGCCGTTTCGCTCCAGAACGGCCGGAAGTGCTCCCGAAGAAAGGCGGCGACCCGCGGGGCGCGCTCGTCGTTCGAGATGTGGTCGATCTCCTGCGCCAGCAGCCCCGACGACACGAGCACCACCCGCACGCGCGGATTTGCGGCCAGCGCCGCGATGACCTCGCGCTGGGCCTCGTCGGTCTCGTAGAAGGGGACCTCGTAGTAGCGAATCGGACAATCGCGGTCGAAGAGGTAGTAGAGACCGGGGGCGTTCGCGAAATCGAGCCAGGTCTCGCCGTCCCGAAGATCCGCCCGCCGGATCATCTCGGAGGTCGCGTCGATCAGCGCGGCGTCCGGCGCCGGGAACACCGCGCCCCGGGCGCGGGACAGACCCTCGCCGACACCTTCAACCGGCCGGGCCCCGGGCGGCGTCCACGGCCGGGTGATCGCGCCCGCCGCGGCGGAGACGAAGCCGACCGGCCGCCGGCCCACGATCACGGCCGTGAGCAGGAGCGCCGACGCGAGGGCGCCGACGCTCGTCCAGGGCTTCCCTCCGCGGGCCCAGCGGTGAAACAGGAGCAGGCCCACCGGCGCGACGAGCAGAGGGTAGGTGACGTGATGGCGCTCGATCACCGAGAGCATCCCGCACCCGAACCATGCGAGCACCGGCAACAGGCCGCGCGCCCGCGCGCCCACGCGCGGGGCGCGGGGAAGCAGCGCTCCCGAGACCACGGCCGAGATCGCCAGGAAGACATAGGCCATCGCCGTCTGGTTCCGTAGCCAGGCGTACGGGCCCGGATCGTTCTTGTCGACCTCGAGCGGCGGAAACCCGAGGGCGTAGACCGGCAGGAGCGACGGCACGAAGACGAACGTCGTTTGCGCGAATTCGTCGAGGATGCCGTAGGCGACCAGGGCGAGCGCGATCGCTCCCGCCGACACGCCGGCGCCGATGAGCAGCCTGCGGAGATGCGCGAACCGGTTCCCGCGCGCCACGTACAGCGCGACCGCGACGCCCGCGGCCGCGTACGCCGTGAAGTCGACCGCGACGCACAGGCCGATCGGCAAGGCGGCGCCGCAGGCCAGCCACGCACCGGGCTTCTTCGTGCGCGAGGCGTAGATCGCCACGGCCAGCGTCCAGATGGAGAGGAGCGCCCGGACGAACAGGTAGTTCGGGAGAATCAGCAGGGTGAGGAGCAGCCCGGCGAACCCGACGGCCGGACTGCCGCTCGCCGCCCAGCCGAGCGCGTAGGCGCCGGGCAGAAAGAAGGCGCCGAGGATTTTCGTGCCCCTCTTGAGACCGCGATAGTCATCGCCGAAGATCTCGAGCTGCGCCGTCTGGAGCAGGCCGTCGCTGAGCAGACCGTGACCCGGCACGATGTCCCGGTACGGCCGCTCGCCTCTCAGGTACTCGGACGCGGGAAGCAGCGCGTGCCCGTCCTCGAAGACGTCCCCGACCGTCGGCGCACGGAGAATGGCCGCCCCGACGAGCCCCGTCACGCTGCCCGGCAGGAGGACCCAGAGAAGAAGGATCCGCAGCGGGCGCCGGACGCCGGGCCAGAGAGCGGCGGCCGCGCGCGCCAGGATCGGAAGAATCAGCCCCGCGATCCCCACTGCGAGCCAGTGCATCGACGGCCTCGGGCCGAGCAACGCGAAAGGCAGGATCGGACAGGCCGCCGCCAGGAATTCGGCGCCGTGCCTCGGGTCTTTCCGTCCGGAGAGCGCGGACAGCGCGTAGGAGACCGCTGCGAGCGCGGCGAACGAAAGGATCGGCGGAACGCCGCGCTCGGTGAGCGGGACCACGAGAAACGTCCAGACCGAGATGGCATGCGCCGCGATGGCGGAAAGCCGAAGGCCCGTGCCCGCGGGCCATGTGCGGACCGCCGCCCCGCCGAGTGCTTCGCCCGGAGGGCGCGGCGCCGCTTCTGCGCCGTCTCGAGGCCAGAAGGGTTCCCGCGGCGCCGCCGGCGAGGGGAAGGACCGCCAGGATCCCCAGGCGGAGGACGTCCGTCGACGGATCGAAGCCGTGCTCGGCCGCGAAACCGAGCACCTGGCCGGCGGCGGGCTTCGAGGGCAGGCTGGCCGCGATGGCCACGGCGATCGCGAATCCGAGGACGGATCCGGCTCCCGCCGCGAGCCGAGTCTTTCGGTCGGACCTCACGAAGCTCGCGCGGCGAACTGTCGAGGGACCGGAGGTCTCGCTCAGGGTTCGAAGAGAAACAACCCGTCGCCCATCGTTCCCAGGTAGACCCGCCCCTCGCCCGCCGCCGCCGCACCGGCGAGGACGAGCGCGGGACGCGGGCTCGTGAAGGCGCGGCGGCTGCGCGCCCTCCTGCCACCAGAGCGTGCCGTCCACGTCCTGGAGGTTCGACCATCCGGCGACCGGCTTCGAAGCGGCGAGCGTTCTGCATGAAGATGCCGCCCCCCAGCGCCGCCTTCTTCTTCGTCGACCAGCTCGCGCCGTCCCAGTAGGCGAGCGCCTCGTTCGAGCGCACCTCGAGCAGCGGCTCCCCGTTCTTGTCCGCGAGCAGCTCGGCGGACGCGATCGTTCGCAAGCCGCCGGCCACAGGCTCGAAACGCCGGCCGCCGCCGTCGGCCGTCTGAAAGACGCCTTCGGTCGTGACGACGACCGGGCTCGCGAACGGCGATCCGAAGAGCGCGATCGGAGCCCCGCGCGGGGCTTTCTCGACCGCCGCCCAGTGCGCGCCGCCGTCGCGCGAGACGCGCACGCCGGCCGAGCTCGCGAGCAGCAGCACGGTCCGGCCGTCGCGGCCGCGGAACGCCGCGAGCGACGCCGAAGCCGGAAGCAGATCGACGGAGACCTTGCGGACCTCGCGCCCCCGCGCCTCCCAGACGCCGCTCTCCTCTCCCGCGAACGCGCGGAAGAAGTAGACGCGCGACGGGTCCGCCGGATCGACGACGAGCTCGGCGACGCGGCTCTCGGCGAGCCCTCGCGAGCCCGACGAGAGCGTCACGCCGCCGTCGTCGGAATAGAAGACGCCCTCCCCCTCGGTGCCCACGTAGAGCCGTCCGGACCGCCGGTCGATCTCGAGGGCCGTGACGACGAGCGTCTCGCGGGAGACGCGCGTCCAGGTCGCTCCGGAATCGCTCGAGCGATGCAGGCCGCCGACCGTGGCCGCGTAGACGACGCCGGGGCGGAGGGGATCGCGCCGGACGGCGTGGGAGCGCCGATTCGTGAACCCGGCGGTGAACCGGGTCCAGCGGTCCCCGCCGTCCCTCGTGCGGTAGACCCAGCCGCAGGTCGAGACCCAGATGTCGCGGGGCTCCGCGGCGTCGAAATCCCACGCATACACCGTCGCGTCGAGGACCATGCCCTCGGCGATGCGGCTCCAGCTCGCCCCGCCGTCCCGCGTGCGGAACGCCTGTCTCCACGTGCCGGCGTAGAGCGTGCCGCGATCCGCCGGATCGAACGCGAGCGACTCGACCTGAACGAGGCCGGGCACGCCCTGGCCCGTCCGATGCCAGGTCTTCCCGCCGTCCGGAGAGAGACGCACTCCGTCGTCGCCGCCCGCGGCGAGCATGCGCGGCTCGCCGGGAGCCAGCGCGAGCGCGCGCGTCGTCACGGCGTCCGGAGGACTGCAGGAGCGTCCTCCACGTCGCGCCGCGGTCGTCGCTGACGACGACGCGCCCGCCCGAGAGCTCTCCCGCGACCGCGGCCCACAGCCGGCCGGGCACGGCGGGATCCGCGATGAGCGCGGTGACGTAGGACCCGGGAAAAGCCGGGCCCGACGCGAGCGGCTCCCACGTCGCTCCGTCGTCGCGCGAGCCGTAGAAGTTCCCGCGCGAGGTGCCGCAGTAGACGATGCCGGACTCGAACGGATCGACGGCGAAGACGCGGACCTCGGCGCCCCAGAGCGGGAGACGCCACCACGCGGCCGCCTCCAGTCCGGCGCACGCGAGAACGAACGCGGCCGCCGCGAGGCCGGTCACCCGGGCCCGGATGTGCCGTCTCTTGTTCACGGCGCGTCTATTGTAAGGGGTCCGGCTTCGGACCCGTGTAAGTGCGCGTCCGTCCGCCGGCGAAAGCCTTCGGCTACACTTCGAACATGGCGATCGATACGCGTCGCCGTCTTTCCCGCCGCGGGCCTGGGGACGCGGTTTCTGCCGGCCACCAAGGCGCAGCCCAAGGAAATGCTGCCGCTCGTCGACCGGCCTCTCATCCAGTACGTCGTCGAGGAGGCGCGCGACGCCGGCATCGAGCGGATCGTGATCGTCACGGGGCGGGGCAAGAACGCGATCGAGGACCACTTCGATACGGCGCCCGAGCTCGAGGCGATGCTGGAGGAGCGCGGCAAGAAGGAGCTGCTCGGCGAGATCCGGGAGGTCTCCGAGCTGATGCCGATCGCCTACGTCCGGCAGAAGCAGGCGCTGGGGCTCGGCCACGCCGTGCTGCAGGCCCGCGACCTCGTCGGACGCGAGAGCTTCGCGGTCATGCTCGGCGACGACATCGTCGACGCCGACGAGCCGTGCATCGGCCAGATGATCCGGCTCTACGAAGAGCGCGGAAATCCCGTGATCGCCCTGCAGGAAGTCCCGAAAGCCGAGACGCGGCAGTACGGCATCGTCGCCGGAAAGCGGGCGAGCGATCGCATCGTCGAGATCTCCGACATGGTCGAGAAGCCGCCGCCCGACAAGGCGCCCTCGAACCTCGCGATCATCGGCCGGTACCTGCTGCCTCCCGAGATCTTCGACATCCTCGACGAGACCCGCTCGGACGTCGGCGGCGAGATCCAGCTCACGAGCGCCCTGAAGACGCTGCTCGGCCGCCGTCCGATCGACGGCTATCTCTTCGAGGGCCGCCGCTACGACGCCGGCGACAAGCTCGGTTTCCTGAAGGCCACCGTCGAGTTCGCGCTCCAGCGCGAGGACCTCGGCGGACCGTTCAAGGAGTATTTGAAAGGGCTCAAACTCTAACTCTCAGGGCGCCGCGGCCTCGGCCCTGCTCCGCCGAGCACTCCCGTCCCGGCGACCCGCGGACCCAGGAGGTTCCATGCGAGCATCCCGCTGGTTTCGGATGGCGCTCTTTCCCTCTGATCGTCGCCGGCTTCGCCGCCTGCAACAACGACGACGTGAGCGGAACGGGAGGGGCCCTGGCGCGGCTCGAGATGGACATGCCCGACACCGTCCGCTCCGGCGTCCCTTTCGACGCCGGCGCCTCGGCCGCGGCCGTCGGCGTCGAGAACGTGCATGACGGCGTCGTCACGGTCACGCTGCCGGCGCCGCTGCGCATCACGGACGTCACCGCGAGTCCCGGCACGTCGGCGACTTTCTCCAACGTCGGTCTCGCGACGGTGACGTGGACGCTCCGCACCCTCGACTCGAACACCCGTTCCACCATCACGATCTACGCGACGGGCACGCTTCCGCCGGGCGCCGGCGAGCAGCTTCTGACGGCTCAGGCCGCGATGATCGCCGACGGCATTTCCCTGGGAGAGCTGGTCGCGAACGACAGCTTCGTGCTGGCTCCGTGAGGCGTCTAGGAATCGCTGAGCTTCGGTCTCGCGATCTTCGCGCGCGCGGTGGCATCGAGATTGCTCCTTGAAGTCCGGCCGGCTGTGGTGCCGGTGCGGACTTATTTTTAGGAGGTCTCAATGCGGTTGACCCGGTGGACTCGAATCTCGCTTCTCGTTGCTCTCCCTCTGGTCATGTTCGGCGCCGTCGCTTGCAACGACGACAACGACGTGACCGGTTCGGGAGGGGCGCTCGCCTCACTCAACCTGGACATGCCTGAAACCGTCAATTCCGGTGTCGCGTTCGACGTCGGCCTGACGGCGACGGCCATCGGGGTGACGAACGTCGCAGAACGGCGTGGTCACGGTGACATTGCCGGCTCCGATTCAGGTGACTGCGGTCGATGCGGAAGCGGGCACGTCCGCGACGTTCAACGGCGGGGCGGTCACCTGGACGCTCAACACGCTCGACTCGAACACCAGCTCCACTCTCACGATTCATTCGATGGGAGTCGCTGCCGGCGGGAAGCGCCAACCAGAGCCTGACTGCTCAGGCCTCGATGGTGGCGGACGGAATTTCCAGCGGAGAGCTCGTCGCCAGCGAGAGCTTCACCCTCGCGCAGTAACGCGACGGGGTGGACCCTCGGATCTCCGAGGGTCCGCCCCGTTTCATTTTCAGCGCTCGAGGTCCCTCGCGATTTTCCGGTTCACCGACGGCGGCGTGTGCGATCGTTCCGCGGGCGCCACCTTCGTCGCGGCGCCTCCCCGGACGCCGGCCGCAGGCCGGTTCGGCAGGTTCCGCGTGGGCCGCGTATCGGCCGGCCAACACGGCTCCAGCCCAGCCGGATAGGTGCCGGGACAGAAATAGGGACTGATGCGACAGAGCATTGACGGATCCGCGCACGGTCGAGCCGGTTCACTGCGCGCGGGCGTGTTCGTGGCGACTTGCGCCGCGAGTGCGATCGTAGCGAGCAGCACTGTCGTCCTCCTTCCTCTCGGGCGAGCCCCGATTGGCCCGCCTCGCAGAAGGGAAATCGCAAGTTCCGTGCCGCGAGGGATGCCCGGATTCCCCGGCAGAGGACAGTGGCTTTTACGTCTTTTTCTTGTCTGTTTTTCCGGCCGATTTTTCGCTCTTCGCGGGTTTCTCCGAGTCGCCTCTTTTTGCCGCTTTATCGGAGTCCGACTTGGTATCCGCCTTCTCCTCGGTTTTTTCGCCTTTTTCGCCGCCGCCATCTTCCGCCTTCGCGCTCTTCCCGCTCTCCTGCTTGGCCCGCGCGTAGTCGTTGACGTACCAGCCGCTCCCTTTGAACTGGATCGCGGGCGCCGAGAACGCCTTCTTCAGCGGGCCGCCGCAGTGCGGACAGACTTTCAGCTTCGCCTCGTTGACGCGCTGGATGACCTCGGTCTTCTTGCCGCACTTTCCGCAGACGTATTCGTAGATCGGCATGGCGGCGCATGGTAGCAGGACGCGAATCCGCTTCCCTCCGAAGGAGGGTCTCGGGCGCCCGCTAGACGGGCCCCCTTAGAATCGTCGCCGTGATCCGCGTTGCCGACGCCCTCGAGATCCTCCGAAAGACCTGCGCGCCGGGGCCCTCGGAGACGGTCCCGATCGCCGAAGCCTGGGGGCGCTATCTGGCTCGGGAGATCGTGGCGGACGTCGACTGGCCTCCGTTCGACACTTCCGCCATGGACGGCTACGCCGTGCGCGCGGCCGACGCCGCGGCGCCCGGTGCAGGGGCTGGCGGAGCGGCCGGGCCTCGTCGCGGCCGGCGACCGGCCGCCGCGCGCGCTCGAGTCGGGCGAGGCCGTCCGCGTCATGACCGGCGCGCCCATCCCCGACGGCACGGAGGCCGTCGTCCCCGTCGAGGACGCGCGCCGCGAGGGCGGCCGCGTGTTCGCGAGCTCCGCCCCGCGGGTCGGCGACTCACGTGCGGCGCCGCGGCGAGAGCGTCACCGCGGGAACGGTCCTTCTCGAGCGCGGCCAGCGCCTGACCGCCGCGCGCATCGCCCTCGCCGCGTTCGCGGGGGCCGATCCGCTACCGGCATACCGCCGGCCGCGCGTCGCGATCGCGGTCACGGGCAACGAGCTCGTTCCCGTCTCGCAGACTCCGGGCCCGGGCCAGCTTCGCGACTCCAACGGCCCGATGCTGGCCGCGCTCTGCCGAGCCTCCGGCCGGCAGGCCTCCCTGCGCTCCGCGGTGCCCGACGAGGACGGCGCGGTGGCGCGCCTGTTCCGGGAGGCCGGACGGGAGGAGGACGTCCTCATCACGAGCGGCGGCGTGTCGGCGGGCGACCTCGACCTGCTGCCCGCCGAGGCCGAGCGCTCCGGATTCCAGCTCCTCTTTCATGGAGTCGCCATGCGCCCGGGCAAGCCCATCGCGGTCGGGCTCCGCGGCGCGACGCTCTGGTTCGGTCTTCCCGGCAATCCGGTCTCGGCGAGCGTGGGCTTCCACCTCTTCGTGCGGTTCGCCCTCGACTGCCTGGAGGGAGCGGCGGAGCCCGGGCCCGTCGTGCGCCGCGCGCGACTCGGCCGCGACATCCCGGCGCACGGCCGCCGCGAGACCTATCGCGACGCGCTCCTCGAGTTCGTCGAAGGCGAAGCCCGCGTCGAGCCGCTGCGAAGCCTGGGCAGCCACGACTTCGCCGCGCACTCCCGGGCCAACGCGCTGATCCGCATCCCGGCCGACGCCGGGAACCTCTCCGCCGGGGACCTCGTCGACTGCCTCTGGCTCGAGCGATGACTCGCAAGCGGCCGAAGCAGACGGTCTCGCCCGAGGTGTCGCATCGCCGGGCCCCGGCCGGCGACGGCGTCTCCATCGCGTACACGCTGTGGCGCCAGCCTTCGCCCGAGCTCGTCGTCCTCGCTCCGGGATTCTGGCGGATCCGGCTCGCGCGCGAGAACCTCTTCCTCGCCCACCACTTTCTGCGCCGGGGCTACGACGTCGCGGCCCTCGACTTCCGGGGCCACGGAGACAGCGACGGCCGCTACGCCTTCGGAGCCTCGGAGCACTACGACTTCGCGGCCGTCATCGAGGAGCTGGTGGGCGCGGGACGCCTCTACGAGCGTTTCGCGGTGCTCGGACTATCGATGGGCGGCTCGATCGCAGCCCAGACGCTCGCGCGTCATCCCGACCTGCCCTGCCGGGCGCTCGCGATGATCTCCTCCCCCGCGGACTTCGCGAGCCTGCGCCCGAAGCCCTGGAAGGCGGGCGCGCTCAAACAGGTCCGGCTGCGCCACGCCCTGCGCGTTCCCCGCGTCGCGGGCCGAAGCCTCGCGCGAGGGAAGCCCCGGGCCTCGGACGCGATCGCGACGCTGTCCATGCCCAAGCTGATCGTGACGTCGGCCGGCGACTGGCTCGTCGATCCCTCGCACGGCCGCGACCTCGCGCGCCTGGCCGCCGATCCCGTGGAGCACGTCCACATCGACCTTCCGGGCTCCCTGCATGCCGACGGCCTGGTGAAGTTCGTCCCCCTGCGGCTGTTGCGCATCCTGGATCGGTGGTTCGAGGAGAACGCGCCGCCGTGAGAGTTAAGCGTTGAGTGTTGAGTGTTGAGCGTGTCGAGAGCCCAACGAACGCTCAACTCTCAACGCTCAACTCTCAACCTTCTCTACATCGCCTTCGCGCCGTCCGGCGTGAAGATCGTGTCGTCGATCTTGGCCGGCTGGATCTCGAGGTACTCGAGCCGGGTGATGGTGCTCGTCTTCGGGCCGAAGAGCTCCCGGATCTCCATCTCGGAGACGACGGTGCGGTCGTGGACGGTGCGGAACTTCGTGAACGTGACCTCCCGCGCCGGCTTTCCCGAGGAGAAGGCGAAGACGATCTTGCGCGGAAGCCGCGGCTCCTCGGCGTCCAGCCAGAGCGTCGCCCGGGGATAGGCGGCGCCGGGGGCCTTCGCCGTCAGGTCGATGACGCGGCAGACACGCTCGCCGACCGTCTCGGTGCCGGGGCGCAGCGCGGCGTCGAAGTCCTCGGCGAACCGCAGGCTCGCCACGTCGGCGAACGACGCGCCGCCCATGAGCCGCTGGTTCTGCGTGATCGGAACGGGATGCTCGGCGCCCGGCACGATGAGCCACATCTTCTGGCCGACCGTCAGGGCCTTGCGCCCGTCGTTCTTGCCTCCGCGGAAGATGATCAGCGCCCGGTCGCGGCCCTTCACGTAGATGTCGAAGTCGGCCGTGCCGAGAACCTTCCCGTTCTCGACCTGGGTCGCGCGCGCCCGGAGCTTCGCTTCGCCGAAGGCGCTGCGGGCCGCGTCGACGGCTTTCAGCCACCCCTGGACTTCCTCCGGAGTCTGGGCGACTGCGAGGCTCGCCGAGACTCGCTGCGAGCCAGAGGAGCAGGACCCACCGGCGGCGAAGGCGAACCTCTCTAGACATGAGTGAGCGCGTCGACGATCGCCATCCGCGAGGCCCGGCGCGCCGGGAAGAACGCGGCGAAGGTCATCGTCGCGAGCATGGCGACCAGCCCGGCCACGTACGCGAGCGGGTAGAAGTTGACGTGCAGGGGCGTGCCGCTGGACGCGCCGGGAGGCGGAGGCAGCATGATGCCGGAAGCGTTGAGCACCGCCCGGATGACCAGAGCGAGGAGGGTGCCGGCGACGCAGCCCGCGAGCGCGATCATGACGCCCTCGGCCAGGAACATCCGGAGGATGCCGGCCGGACGCGTCCCCAGGGCGCGCAGCGTCCCGATCTCGCGCGTGCGCTCGGTGACCGCCATGGTCATGACGATCGCCGCCGCGAGGATCACGATGGTGACGAGCACCGCGCCGACGAAGCCGAAGATGCCGATGTAGAGGAGCTTGACCTGGCCGTAGAAGACGGCGAGCTCCTCCCAGCGCAGCACGGTCACCGGGAAGCCCGCGGCCGCCATGGCCTTCTCGAGGGCCGCCGCGGTCTTCGCTTCGTCCGCATCCGGCCGGAGGAACACGACGAGCTTCGATACGGTCGCCCTCGCTCTGGAGCAGGTTCTCGACGAGCTTCTGGCCGGCGGCGAGGTAACGGTCGTTGAGCTCCTTGATCTTGACGTCGACGAGGCCCTCGACGACGCCGTCGGCCGCGTTGAGAGACCCGTCGGGCGTCGTGGCCAGCAGCGTCACGCGGTCGCCGACCTTCACCTCGAGCGCCTTCGCGAGGCCGGTCCCGAGCACGATTCCCTCCCCGCCGTCGCCGGAGAGGTACTTGCCCGAAACGACGAGCCCCGACGCCAGCGTCGCCGCGGCCTCGGGCCCGGGATCCACGCCGATGCCGAGGAACGGGATGGAGCGGGCGCCCGACCGTCGCGAGGCCGACGAAGTCGATCCGCGGCAGCACGGCGGCCACGCCGGGCTGCGCCGCGGCGACGGCGCGCGCGCGAGGCGCGTCCGGGATGCCGAACTCGAGGGTCGCCTCTTCCGCCCGGCCGACCGCGCGGCGGTCGACGATCTGGAGCTGGCCGACGCTGCGGATCGTGCCCTCCTCAGCGCCTCGAACGACTGGGCGATGAAACCTCCGGCCAGCGCGAAGGAGGCGAAGCCGAAAGTCACGACGGCGATCATGAGCAGGCTCCGCCGCTTCTGGCGGAACAGGCTCCTCCAGGCCAGGGCGAAGGCGCTCATGTCGCGACCGCCAGGGGCGCGCTCATGTACGTCACGTCCGACTCGATGGCCCCGTCGTGGAGCTTGACGATCCGGCGGGCCCGCTCGACGACGCGCGGATCATGCGTCGCGAAGAGAAACGCCACGGAGTACGACTCGTTGAACTCGCGCATGAGGTTCAGGATCTCGTCGGCCGTGCGGCTGTCCAGGTTGGCCGTCGGCTCGTCGGCGAAGACGACGGCCGGCCGGTTCGCGAGGGCCCGGGCGATGGCGACGCGCTGGCGCTCGCCTCCCGAAAGGAGGTCCGGCCGGACGTCCGCCTTGGCGTCGAGCCCGACCGAAGCCAGCAGCTCCTTCGCCCGCTCCCGCCGGGCCGCCGCGTCGGCGCCGGCCAGGACCTGCGGATACGCCACGTTCTCCTCGGCGGTGAGGACCGGGATGAGGTTGAACGTCTGAAAAATGAACCCGAACCGATCGCGCCGCAGGTCGGACCTTTCGTTCTCGGACAGGGCCTCGCCGTCGCGGCCCTCGACGCGGACCTCTCCCGGCGTCCGGACGGTCGAGAAGGCCCAGCAGATTCAGCAGCGTCGACTTTCCCGAGCCGCTCGGCCCCTGGAGGGCGACGAACTCCCCCGGCCGGATCGCGAGAGAGACGTCCCGCACGGCCGCGACGCGGGCGGCGCCGAGGGCGTAGGAGCGGGAGACGCCGTCGGCCTCGACGAGCGGCCCGGCGGAGTCGGTGCGCATGGGCACCGGGAGTCTAGCCTTTCCGCCCCCGGCGCGATGCTGGTAGGCTCCGCTCCACAAAAGAGGGGCCACACAATGACACGCGAGAGCGACCCGAGTCTTCGGCATCGCCACAGTCGCCGCCGCTTTCGCCGTGAGCCTCGCGGCTCAGGAATCCTCGAACCTCCGGCCTTCACGCTCACGCTGCCGAACTACGGGATGACCCCGATCGGGCAGACGGCGGGCCTCGAGGGCGGCGCGTTCGTGGCGCGCGCCAACGACGCCTCCTCCAACTGGTACAACCCGGCCGGCCTCGCCCTCGCCGAGAAATCGTCGGTCAGCAGCAGCGCCGGCACCTATCAGTCTTCAGCCTCATCCCCGAAGACCTGCCGAGCGACGACTCGGGAGGGTCCTCGCAGACGGTCCCGGCGCTCGTCGGCGTCGTCGTCAAGAATCTCTTCGGCGACGAAGCGGTGGACCGCCGGGTTCGCCGCCGTCCGGACGAACTCCTTCGAGCAGGAAACGGACGCCCAGAGATCGGATCTCCTCTCCAGCGCCCGCGGCGATCCTGGACTACTCGGCGGACTCCCAGTACCGCCGCAACGAATACAGCCTGGGCCTCGGCTACTCGTGCGGGCGCCTGGCGTTTCGGATGCGACGCTCGCCGTTGCGAACACGAGCCTGCGCGCCGTCGGATCGGTTTTCGACCAGCAGATCGAGCCCGGCGGGCTCGACGCCGACGTTGCTCGCGCGGAGGGCGAGCGGCTCGATCACGCAGCTTCGCCTTGCGGCGGGCGCCCAGTACCAGCTGACCCCGGAGATCCTGCTCGGAGCGGTCGTCCGCACGCCCGGCCTCGACCTGTTCCGGAGCGGGGAATTCAGCTTCGACGCCCTTCAGCACCGCGGCGCCGGGACCGCGAGTCTCGCGTTCTTCGATCCGGACCCGCGATTCGACTACAAGCTGCCCTTTCAGGCCGCGGTCGGAGCCGCCATGGAGTTGGAGCGCTTCCAGCTCGAGGTCGACGTCACTGTTCGCGAGCGGCAGCTCGCCCTACGATCTCTTCTCGAGCGAGCGGACGGCGACTTTCATCGTGGACGACGGCAGCGGAAACCCGCCCATCGTGAGCCAGGTCCCCTTCCAGGACGTCGTCAGCGAGAACGAGGCCGTCGTCAACGTCGCCGTCGGCGGCAGCTACGCCCTGACGAAGAACAAGGTCTGGACGCTCCACTTCGGCTTCAACACCGACTTTTCGCCGGTCGGCGACGCCGACGAGTACTTCAGCCGCGTGGATCTCTACGGCCTGACCGCCGGCATCAGCGGCACGGTCGAGGGCTTCACGGCGGCCGTCGGCGTCAACTACCAGTTCGGCGACGCGAGCAACGTGCCGCTCGCCGACGTCCTGGACTCCGACATCTCCGTGAATTCCTGGGCGATCATCTACTCGCTCGCGTACAAGTTCTGAGGCGCATCGCGAGCGTACTCCCAGTCGGGAGTCACGCCGTAGAAGCCGAAGATCCGCGTCCGCGCCTCGGCGTCGGCGACGTCCGGCCAGTGATCCTTGTCGAAGCCCGGCGCCTCCTTCAGGCGCTCCTTCGAGACGTCCAGGACGAACGCGTGGTGGATCGAGTCGATCGTGAACGCGTTCCAGGGCACCGCGAAGAGCTTGTTTCCGACGCCCAGGAATCCGCCGAACGACAGGACCGCGTAGGCGACCCGCCCGGTCTCGAGGTCCAGCATGAAGTCCTCGACCTTGCCGAGGTCTTCGCCCTCGCGGTTCCGAACGGCGTTCCCGATCAGGGTGGATGCGGACAGCGTGTTGCGGGCGGGCGCGGCAGCGATCATACGAGCGCCCCCGATGCATCGCCCGTGCCAGTCAGATCTGGGAGCGGAAGAGGGCCGCGCCCTTCTCGAGCACCCGCTCCTTCCACGGGCGGCGCAGCCATTCCTGGAGGGTGATCCTCCGGGACCTGCGCACGGTCGCGCTCGAAGGTCTCGGTCAGCTGCCGGGCGAAGCCACGGTCGAGGACGTTGAGGTTGGCCTCGTCGTTCAGGCGAAAGGACCGGTTGTCGAAGTTCGTCGAGCCCGCCGAGACCCAGATCCCGTCGACGATCATCACCTTGCAGTGGTACATCGTCGGCTGGTACTCGTAGATCTCGACTCCGGCCGAGAGCAGAGCGCCCCAGCGGCCGCGCGAGGCCTTGCGCGAGACCTCGACGTCCATGACCGGGCCCGGGAGGATGATCCGGACCGCAGGACGCCGCTGCGTCGGGCCTCGACGAGCGTCTCGACCGTGAGATCGTCCGGCACGAAGTAGGACGCCGAGATCAGGATGCTCTCCCTCGCCGCCGCGATCGAGAGCAGGTACATCATGCGGGCGCTCTCGCTGCCTTCGCGGGAGGAGCTCTTGAAGACCTGGGCCGCCATGTCGCCGGCGGGACGCAGCTGCCGGGAAGTAGTCGTCGCCGTGGAGGACCTCGGAGTGCGTCTTCAGCCAGTTGTCGAGGAAGGCCGCCTGCATCTGGGCGACGGCGGGGCCCTCGAGGCGGAAGTGGGACTCGCGCCAGTGGTCCTGGTCCTGGGCGTTGCCCAGCCACTCGTCCCCGATGCCGACGCCGCCGGTGAAGCCGATGCGGCCGTCGACGACGAGCAGCCGGCGATGCGTGCGGTGGTTGAGCCGGGCGAGCGTGTACCACGCGAGCGGGTGGTAGCGCTCGACCTGCGCGCCCGCCTGCTCCATGCGCTCCAGGTACTCGTCGTCGATCCGTGCCGCTCCCCGCCCAGTCGAGCAGGACGTGGACCTTCACGCCGGCGCGGGCCCGTTCGCTGAGGGCCTCGGTGAACTCCTCGCCGATCTTTCCCGACCAGTAGATGTAGGTCTCGAACGTGATGGTCCGTTTCGCTCCGCGGATGGCCTCGAGCATCGACGGGAAGATCTGGTCGCCGTTGAGGAGCTCGACGACCGCGTTGCCCGGCGAGCAGCGGCGGGCCCAGAAGATTGCCCATCGACCGGACGAACTGCGGGGTCGCCGACGGCGTAGAGGTGCGCGACGCGGTGGTCGATGCTCCTCTCGCCCGAGGAGAGGTTGAGAGCGAGGATCGTCAGGGCGAGGGTGGCGAGGATCGCGCCGGCGATCCCCCAGATCAGCCGGCGGCGATGGCTGGTGCGCTCGCGTCCGGAGCGTCCGCCGGACGGCGGACAGGGGACTACCGCCCCCTTGGGGGCGGGTCCTTCTCGGGCGGGTGCTGTTGGAAGGAGCGGTTCGAGTTTCCACAGAACCTTGCCTCCTTCCATAAGCAAACGGGATGCCATCGAGGCCTCCCGACGGCTACTTTTTCTTGCTTCCGCCCCGCTTCTTGCGGGGACCTTCGCGCCCGCCTTCCGGGCCTCCGAGAGGCCGATCGCGATCGCCTGCTTGCGGCTCGTGACCTTCTTTCCCGAGCGGCCGGAGCGAAGCTTGCCCCTCTTCCTCTCGTGCATCGCGCGCTCGACCTTCTTCTGGGCCTTGGCTCCGTACTTTCTCGCCACGAGTCCTCCTCTTTTCGCCGAACTCCTGACGCCAAAGCAAGATCTGCGCCGTGGCACCCCCGTTGCATCGTCGGAGATCGGAGGGATTAGATGAAGAGCAGGGCCGCCATCGGCAGCCACCCGATCCACCCGATGCTCGTGCCGATTCCGATCGGCGCGTTCTTCATCGCCCTGATCGGGGACATCCTCCACATCGCCCGCCCCGAAGACCCGTTCTGGTACGACCTGTCGTTCACGTGCATCGGGATCGGGCTGCTCTTCGCCCTGGTGGCCGCCGTCTTCGGAGCGATCGACTACCTCAGCCTGAAGATGAGCTCGCGGGCCTTCCGCCTCGCGACCTGGCACGCGGTCCTGAACATGCGCATGGCGTCGTGCTACGCCGCGAGCTTCCTCCTGCGCCGCCACAATGCGGCGCTCCAGCCGGGGCACTGGCCGCCGGCCTTCGGTTTCGCCCTGGCCGGGTTCGGGCTCCTCGGCGTCTCCGGCTGGATCGGGGGCAAGCTCGCCTACGAGCATCGCATCGGAGTGCTCGAAGAGCCGCCCGCTCCCGCGGCGCGCGAGAGATCCGCGCGCGCGGCCTCCTGAGGCGACATGGAGCGCGCGACGCACACATGAAACGCACTGACGACGCACGACCATGAAGCGCGCCCGAAAGAGTCGCGGCGCCGGGGCATTCTTCGAAAAGCTCGCCCGCGCCGCCATCGAATGGGCCGGCGGGTCGTGGGCCTTCGGGATGGCCGTCCTGGTCATCCTCGTCTGGGGGCTCACCGGACCCGATCTTCGGCTTTTCGGACACCTGGCAGCTCGTCATCAACACGGGCACGACCATCGTCACGTTCCTGATGGTGTTCCTCATCCAGCGGGCGCAGAACAAGGAGTCCAAGGCCATCCAGCTCAAGCTGAACGAAATCGTCGCCGCGATCCAGGGGGCGAGCAACCACCTGATCGACGTCGAGGACCTCTCCGAGCGAGGAGATCGAAGCGCTGCACAAGCACTACGGCGAGCTGGCGCGGCTCGCGGCGAAGACGAGCAACGTCCTCGAGTCCCACTCCATCGAGGAAGCGCGGGACCGCAGCGAGTCCAAGTCGCGGGAGCGTGGCAAGCGAGTTGCTAGCTGACGAGCCGGGCGCTACCTCACGCCCTTCTCTCCCGCCGCGAGCTCCCGATGAGGGGCGCTCGCGGCGTCTTTTTTGAAGCGCTCAGCATCGACAAGCGTACACAAAAGGGGGCCTCGCGGCCCCCTTTCCTTGCCTCGATGCCGACTCAGCTTCGGGCGAGCTTTTTCGCGCCAGCCAGGCCGAGGAGCAGGAACACCAGGAACAGGACCGCGAAGATGGCCGCGAAGACTTTCGCGATCGCGAAGGACGCGCCGGCCACGCTCGTGAAGCCGAGCAGCGCCGCCACCAATCCGATCACGAGAAACGTCAGGGCGAGCTTCAGCATTATTCGAATACCTCCCGTGTCGGCGAGACTGCAAGAGGAGTGCCGGCGAGGCGCGGGAGCAACTGCCTGCGGCGCGGGCGCGGCACGGAATTCGCTAGACTCCGAGGACCGAGGAGGACTCATGTCCACGTACACCCTTCCCGATCTCCGTTACGACTTCGGCGCGCTCGAGCCGCACATCTCGGGCAAGATCATGGAGCTCCACCACGACAAGCACCACGCGGCCTACGTCAAGGGCGCCAACCAGGCGCTCGAGAAGCTCGACGAGGCGCGCGACAAGGAAGACTTCACGCGCCTCGGCCGCGCTCGAGAAGGCGCTCGCCTTCAACCTCTCGGGCCACGTGCTCCACTCGCTCTTCTGGCAGAACCTCACGCCCAAGGGCGGCGGGCGAGCCCGAGGGCGAGCTCGCCGAGGCGATCGCCAACGACTTCGGCAGCTTCGCGAAGCATGAAGCGCAGCTGACCGAGGCGGCCTCGACGATCATGGGCTCGGGCTGGGGCGCGCTCGTCTGGGAGCCGCTGGCCGGCAAGCTGCTGACCACGCAGATCTACGACCACCAGTCGAACCTCGCCCAGGGCGGCGTGCCGATCCTGGTGCTCGACGCCTGGGAGCACGCCTACTACCTCCAGTACCAGAACCGGAAGACCGACTTCTTCGAAGCGGTCTGGAAGGTCTGGAACTGGGAGGACGTGGCCGAGAGGTTCGCCGCGGTGCGTTCGCTCGACGTCTCCCTCGCCGGCGCCAAGTGACCGCGTAGCGGTCACTCCGTGATCGCGTAGCGCTCATCCCGAGGGCCGAAGGCCCGAGGGATCCCGACCAGCATCGCCGATCCGAGGGCCGAAGGCCCGAGGGATCCCGACCAGCATCGCCGACCGAGGGCCAAGGCCGAGATCCCGACCGTATCGCCGACCCGAGGGCCAAAGGCCCGAGGGATCCCGAACTCGTCGCCTCAGGCACGTCTTTCGCACCGCGCCGGGCCATGCGTCGTTTCCTGCGCGAGAACAGTCTCTCGCTCGCCCTCTTCGGCCTCTTCCTCGCTTTCCTCGCGGCGCAGAGCCTGACGGGGCTGCGCGTCTACAACAACGACGCCGTCACCCACGGAGAGACCCGATCGGCTACGTGGCGTACCTGGGATCCGCGCACTTCGTCGAGGCGGTCTTCGAAAACTGGGAGAGCGAGTTCCTCCAGATGGCGGCGTTCGTCCTGCTGACGATCGCGCTGAAGCAGAAGGGGTCGTCGGAATCCAAGCCACTCGAGGAGAAGTCCGAGCGTCCGAAACCGAAGCCCGCGAAAACTTCGCCCTGGCCGGTCCGACGAGGCGGTTGGATCCGAAAACTCTACGAGAATTCCCTGACCATCGCCCTCGCCTTTCTCTTCGTTCTCTCCTTCGGACTCCATGCGCTCGGCGGCGCGGGTCAAGAAAATCGCGAACGAGCCCGGCACGGCGAGAGGGCCGTCGGGAGGCTCGAGTACGTGGGAACGGCGCAATTCTGGTTCGAGTCCTTCCAGAACTGGCAGAGCGAGTTCCTCGCCGTCGGCGTCCTCATCGTGCTCTCGATCTTCCTCCGAGAGGCTCGCCCCAATCCAAGGAGCCCGAGGAACCCACGCGAAGACGGGCACCTGATCCCCGCCTGCTCCAGGGCGATGCGAAGCCGGGCGGGACGCGCCTGTGGACGCGCGCACCGCTCGGCGGAAAACGGGACGGTCGACCTCGGCGCGGCGCGCCGGGCCGAAAGTTACGGTACGGGCGTCGGAGAGTCGACCGTCGAGGTGGTCGTCGTCGTTTCGGTCACGGGCTGGGGGGTGCCCGTGGACGAGGGAGCCTCGCTGGTCGTGGAAGTCTCCGTCGTCGTCGTCGTCGTTTCGCGTTTTTGGCACCCCAGCGCGAGCGCAGCGGTCCCCGCGATCAGAAAACCAACCATGGTGAGCGTCCTCTTCATTGCGCTTTCCTCCTGAAGGGACCCGTCGCCGGGCCCGCGGCTACTCGCTGCAACCCCCGTGCCGGCCTGGCCCCCTCCCCTAGTCATCGGCCGAGATGCCCTGCCGGGGAGTGGGACGGCCGTCGAGAGCATGGCTGATGTTCACGGCCGCCGAGATCAGCGCCAGATGCGTCAGGGCCTGCGGAAAATTCCCCAGGGCCTCGCCGGTGAGGTCGATCTCCTCGGAATAGAGGCCGAGATGATTGGCGTAGCCCAGCATCTTCTCGAAGGTCAGGCGGGCTTCCTCGAGGCGGCCCGCGCGGGCCAGGGCCTCGGCCAGCCAGAACGTGCACGTGGAGAACGTGCCCTCCTCTCCGTCGAGACCGTCGGGAGCGACGCGGGGGTCATAGCGGCGAACGAGGTGATCGCTCTCGAGCTCGCGCTGGATCGCGTCGAGGGTCCCGAGCATCCGCGGATCCGTGGGCGCGACGAAGTGCACGAGCGGCGCGAGCAGCATGGAGGCGTCCAGGACTTCTCCATCGAGCCTCTGCACGAAGGAATTCTTCTTTCGGGAAAATCCCCGCTCCATGATCGTCGACGTAGATCTCGTCGCGGGCCGCCGTCCAGCGCGGCACGTCCGCCGGAAAGCTCCGCTGCGCGGCCAGTCGCAGCGCCCGGTCCAGGGCGACCCAGCACATCAGCTTCGAAAACGTGAACTGCTGACGGCCGCCGCGGACTTCCCAGATGCCCTCGTCGGGCTCGCGCCATTTCTCGCACACCCAGTCCGCCAGCCGGCGCATCGTCATCCAGAGCTCGTGCGAGGCGGGCTCGCAGTACTTGTTGTACAGGTAGACCGCGTCCATGAGGTCGCCCACGATGTCCAGCTGGAACTGGCGGGAGGCGTCGTTGCCGGCGCGCACGGGGCCGGAGCCCTTGTATCCCTCGAGATGCTCGAGGATCGTCTCGGGCAGCTCCGTGCGCCCGTCCACGCCGTAGAGCACCTGCAGGCTCGCGTCGCCGCCGAGGTCGCGGAAGCGCCGCTCCAGAAACTCGATGTAATGGCGGGCTTCGTCCGTGAATCCCACGCGCAGGAAGGCGTAGACGGTGAAGGCCGCGTCCCGCACCCAGGTGTAGCGGTAGTCCCAGTTACGCGGGCCTCCGATCTTTTCGGGCAGGCTCATCGTGGGCGCCGCGATGATGGCCCCCGTGGGGTGGAACGTCATGAGCTTCAGAGCCAGGCAGGAGCGCTTGACCATCTCGCGCCACCGGCCCTGGTAGTGGCTCCGCGAGATCCAGTCCTGCCAGTAAGCCAGAGTCCGGCGAAAATCCCGGTGGCAGCGCTCGGCCAGGCCGTCCAGCGCGGGAGGGGCCTCGGAGGACTGGGCGAGCACGACCGGGATCTCCTCGCCTTCGCGCAGGACGAACTCCGCGGACGCGGAATGCTCGCCGAGCGTCAGAGCCAGGGGTGTGGCGAGGTCCACGCAGAAAGGCCGGCGACGAAGCGGCACCCCGACCCGGTCGGCTCCGGCTTCCCGCGCTCCCGGCCGTAATCGAACGCCGGATCGCAATCCAGGCGGAACGGGAGCTCGCCACGGATCCCCCGGACGATTCGCACGATCTGGTGCTCCTCCTTCCGCTTGGGCCGCGGCTCCAGATGGATGGGCATGAAGTCCACGACCTCGCCGACGCCTTCGGGCGTGAGGAACCGGGTGACCAGGACGTTCGAGTCGGGCAGGTACATCTGGCGGCGGCGGAGAGCGTCGGAGGTGGCGGTGATCCGGAAGGATCCTCCGCGGTTGTCGTCGAGGATCGAGCCGAAGATGCTGGGCGAGTCGAAATGCGGGAGGCAGAGCCAGTCGATCGTCCCGTCCAGCGCCACCAGCGCGACCGTGTGGAGGTCGCCGATGACGCCGTGGTGCTCGATGGGCGGATAGGTCATCCCGCTCATCTCGCGGCGGCCGCCGGCTGATAGTCCGCCACGAGGGGATAGTCCTCGAGCTTGTGGTCGGCCGCGGCCCGGAGGAACGTGTCGAGCCACCGGTAGATGTCGCGCTCGCGCACCGTGCGCCGGAGGCGGCGGAAGCGAGAGCGGCGCGTGCCTTCGGGCATGGTCAGCGCCGTGCGCAGCGTCTCGGCCATCCCCTCGACGTCGAACGGGTTGACGAGCAGCGCGCCTCCCTGCAGCTCGGCCGCGGCCCCCGCGAACTCGGAGAGGACGAGGACGCCGTCGCCTTCGATGTGGGAGGCGCAGTACTCCTTGGACACCAGGTTCATGCCGTCCTTCAGCGGGGTGACGAGTGCCACGTCGGCGGCCCGATAGTACGCGGAGAGCCGCTCGCCCTCCAGGCTCCGATGCACGTATCGGATCGGAGCCCAGCTCCCGCGCGTGAACTCGCCGTTGATCTCGCCGACGAGACTGTCGACGAGGGTCTTGTGCTCCTGGTACCGCGGGATCTCCTCGCGGCTCGGAACGACGACCTGGATGAGGGTCACCTGGCCCTGCATCTCGGGATGCCGGCGCAGGAGCGTGCGGAACGCCGCGAAGCTTCTGGGGCACGCCCTTCGTGTAGTCCAACCGGTCGATCCCGAGGACGAGCTTGCGGCCCGGCTCGCGCTCCCGAATCTCCTGCGCGATCTCGGCGACCTCGGCTCGCCCCGCCCGCCGCTCGAACTCGGCGGAGTCCACCGAGATCGCGAAGGCGCCCACCCGCAGCTCGCGCTCCCCGAGCCGCAGCGTCCAGACGGCGCCCCGCCCGGAGACTTTCACCTCGGGAAGGAGCAGTCGGACGCACTGGACGAAGTTCCGGCGGTCCCGCACGGTCTGAAACCCCACGAGGTCGAAGTCGAGGAGCGAATGCAGCACCTGGAAGCGCCAGGGCAGCTTGACGAACACGTCCAGGGGAGGAAACGGGATGTGGAGGAAGAACGCCGTCCGCAGGGACGCTTTTCGCGCCGCGAGCGCCGTGGCCACCCGCATGAGGTGGTAGTCGTGGACCCAGACGAGATCGTCCGGCGCGGCGACGTTCATGATCGTGTCGGCGAACCGCTCGTTCACGGTCTCGTACGCCGCCCAGTAAGACGGGTCGAAGTTCGCCAGGGAAATCAGGTCGTGGAACAGGGGCCACACGATCTCGTTCGAGAAGCCGGCGTAGAAGCCGTCCCGCTCCGCCGCCGTGAGCGGCACCGGGAGAAGCTCGTAGCCGAAGCGGTGCTGCGAGTCCTCGAAGAGCGCGCGGGCGTCCGGGAGCTCCTCCTCGGTGGCTCCCGACCAGCCGATCCACCGCCCCCCGCGGTTGCCGAGCACCGGCCGCAGCGCCGTGACGAGTCCGCCCGAGCCGGGCTCGACCTGCCACTCTCCGTTCTCTCCGCGGACCGCGGTGAACGGAAGCCGATTGGAGACGACGACCAGGCTCATGACGAAGACGGCGAGCAAGCGGCGTTCCACTCCCCGAGGAAGGCGAGGACTTCCCCGGGAGGCTGAAGCCAGGCCACGGCACGAGTGGGACGAGGCTCGGGGCGCACGAGCACGGGCAGGCCGCGGCCGCGCAGCGCCTCGAACGCATCCTCGTCGGTCCGATCGTCTCCGAGATACGCGATCGCCGCGTCGCTGCCGAGTTCGGCGAACGCGCGGTCGACGACCTGACCCTTGTGGAACGCCTTCGGACGCAGCTCGAGACCTCCGTCGAACGCCAGAAGCTCGAGGCCATGGTCCGCGGCCGCCGGAGCGAAGCGGCTCGCGAGTATCTCGCTTGCCACCGCATAGAGGCCGGGATCCGCGCCGCGCCAGTGGATCGCGAGCCCGTAGAGTTTGCGCTCCAGCAGGGCCCCGGCGCCTTCGCGGCAGAGCGCACCGCTGACTTCGTCGAGGAAGCTCGAGGCTTCTCGCTCGGGAGCGGGACCGACCCAGCAGCCCTGGCGCGTTTGACGCTCGAGGCCGTGGGAGCCCCAGAGGTCCGCGACATGCCCGAGACGCGCGAGGCGCGCGAGATCGCTCACGCCCCGTCCGCTCACAATCCAGATCACGGTGGGATTCGCCGCGAGCGCGAGCGCGACCAGAGCAGAGCGCATCCCCGGATAGGGCTCAGCCTGGCGCCGGTCCGCCGCGTAAGGAGCGAGCGTGCCGTCGTAGTCGATCAGGATCGCTCGCCGACGGGCCGCCGCCACCTTCGAGAAGAAGGAGGCGAGCTCGGGCCCGGGTCGGAGCAGCCCCGGCTCATGCGTTTCGGCCAATCGAATGTGCGTCGTCGTGAAATGAAGAAAAGCCCCGGCGGGAAACCCGCCGGGGCTGCCGATGCTTATTCCGTCTCGGACTCGCCCGACTGGCCCGGCTTGCGCTGCGAGCCGCCCGGGTTCTGAGTGCCGCCCTGGCCTTCGCGCGGGTTCTCCTTGTCGGTCCCCTCGCGTCCACCCTGGCCGCCCTGCGGGTTCTGACCCTGCCGGCCGCCCGTCGACTTGTCGTCGCGCTGGCCCTGACCGGGCTCGTTCTTCTTGTCGTATTCACTCGACATAGTTTCCTCCCTGGATACGCCTTGATTACGGGCCCAATTGCCCGCGTCTCAGGATCTTGCATGATGCGTGCCGTCGTCGGCGATGAACTTCGGCGTGGCAGGCAAATTGCTCGACCGTGTTTCAGAGGTGAAGTCATGAACTGTTCTCACAACGGCTGCCGCTGCAACGACGCGACGATCGAGCGCGACGGCAAGAACTACTGCAGCGAGCGCTGCGCGGACGCGACTCTGCAGGGCCCGGCCTCCGCGAAGGGTTGCCCCTGCGGGCATCCCGACTGCGCGGCGGTCTAGACCCGAGCGGCTCGGAGGCGAATTCATGCGACCCATCTGGAACGGACACATCACGTTCGGCCTCATCTCGATTCCGGTCGCGCTTGCATTCGGCGGTCGAGGCATCGGAGCGGGTGTCGTTCCGAATGCTCCACCGCAAGGATCGGGCGCCCATCGTCTACAAGAAGTTCTGCAGCAAGGAAGACAAGGAAGTCCCGAACGACGAGATCGTGAAGGGCTACGAGCTCGACGAGGACGAGTACGCACTGGTCGAGAAGGAAGACATCGAGAAGGCCGAGAAGGAGGCCGGGGGAAGCGACGACATGGAGGTGCTCCAGTTCGTCGACTTCGGGGCCGTGAATCCCCTCACGTTCGATCACCCGTATTACATCTCGCCGCGCAAGGGCGGCGAGAAGGCCTACGGCGTGCTCCGCGACGCTCTGCTCGATGCGAAGCAGGTCGGCATCATCCGGTTCCGCCTTCGCAAGAGGCCGACCCTCGGCGCGCTCCTGCCGGGCCCCAAGGCGATCGCCCTGGAGAGCCTGCGGCCGTTCGAAGAGCTGCGGGACCCTTCGCGCGTCGGCGTGCCCGCCCACACCAAGAAGTCGGCCGAGGTCAAGATGGCCAGGATGTTGATCGACCAGATGTCGGGCGACGGATGGGATCCGGCCGAGCATCCGAACGAATACCGCAAGTCGCTCAAGAAACTGCTCGCCTCCAAGAAGCGGTTTGCGCTGGAGGAGAAAGCGGAGGGCAAGGGCAAGGAGCGCGCGGGCGAGAACGTGGTCGACCTCATGGAGGCTCTGAAGAAGAGCCTCGGCCAGCCGCGCCGGACCGCTACGGCGAGCCGCCGCCGGGGCGCGGCCTAGCGTCCGCGGCCGGCCTCGCGGTCAGCGAATCGTTTCGATCTCCACGCGGCCGCGGCGGCGCGTCACCTCGACGTCGACCTCGGTCCCCTTCCGTGTGAGGCGGAGATCCACGACGGTCGGGCCGACGCGCAAGTCCTCGATCGCGAGCGATTCGAGAATGGGCGGAAGAACCGGCCGGTCGAAGACGATGCGCCGCTCCGAAGCCCGGATCGAGATCCCGAGGCTGGCCTGGAGCATCATGTAGACGGATCCGGCGGCCCAGGCCTGCGGCGCGCAGGCCAGCGGATAGAGCGTCGGACCTTCTCCCGCGCGCCTTTCGAATCCGCAGATCAGCTCCGGCAGCCGGGCGAACTCGACGGCCCGCGAGAGGTCGAAGAACGCGTGCAGGACGCGAGCGGCCTCCTGCCGGAGGCCGTAACGGCCGAGCCCGCCCGCGATCACGGCGTTGTCGTGCGGCCAGACGGACCCGTTGTGGTACGACATGGGGTTGAAGCGCGCCTGGCCCGAAGCCAGCGTCCGCACGCCCCAGCCGGCAAAAGAATCGGCGGCGAGAAGCGTGCGCGTGAGCCGGTTGACTCTCTTCAACGGCACGATACCCGTCCAGAGAGCCTGGCCGGCGTTCGAGGTCTTCACGCGGCAGGGCTTCTTGGCGCCGTCGAGAGCGAGCGCATACGTTCCCAGTTCCTCGTCCCAGAAACTCGTTTCGAAGGCTTCCTGCAGGCGCGCGGCATCGGTCTTCGAGCCGGCGGCCGAGGTCGTCGTGGCCCAGGGCCGCTGCGAGGCCTGCGGCGGCGATTTTCGCGGCGAAGGCGTATCCCTGGACTTCACAGAGCGCCACGGGGCCTTCCACGGGCGAGCCGTCGGCGTGGAAGACGGAGTCATGCGAGTCCTTCCAGCCCTGATGGACGAGGCCCCGCGGGGACTGACCGGAATACTCGAGGAAGCCGTCCCCATCGGGATCGCCCCATCGATTCATCCACTCGAGCGCCCTCTCGACGTGCGGCCACATCTCCCGGGCGAACGCGAGATCTCCCGTCCGATCGAAGTGGGCTCCGGCGAGGATGACGAAGAGCGGTGTGGCGTCGACGCTCCCGTAGTACCGGCCGAAGGGCACCTCGCCGAGGTTGGCCATCTCGCCGCGGCGAGCCTCGTGAAGAATCTTGCCGGGCTCGGCGTCCCGGAACGGATCGACCGCGCGGGCCTGGTGCGCCGCCAGAAAGCGCAGGACGCCGCGGGCCGGAGCCGGATCCAGCCACAGCAGCTCGAGGGCGGTCAGGATGCCGTCGCGGCCGAAGGGAGCGCTGAACCAGGGCACGCCGGCGAAGGGGTAGGTGCCCCAGGCGGTGCGCGTCATCATCATCCGGAGATCCGCGGCGGACCGGCGGAGCCAGGCATCGAACCTCTCGCTGGAGGCGCGCACCCGCGGCGAATCGCGGAGGGCCCCGTTCCGGGCGCCCGTGCGGGCGGTCGCGGATTTCCCGACGCGACAGACCGCCTGCCAGCTCAGCGTCTGCTCTTCCCCCGCCGAGAGCGCGACGTCGAACTCGAGCTTGCCGCCGGAAACGCGAGTCGCCTCCGGCGTCGCATCCACGCGCAGACGGCGGACGATCCCATCGAGCCCCCCATAGGTGAGCAGGAACGACGCCGTTCCGCCACCGCGGAGGGAACAGCCGTCCGCGGGCCGGGCGCGGCGTCCCGCGCACCTCGAAAATGTCGGCGAAGTCGGACTCGATCTCGAGCGTCAGCCGCAGGCGGAGGGGCTCGGCGGCGTAACTCCGCAGCCGGACCCGGACATCGAGTGTCGAGGGGCCGAGGCGGCATTCGCGCACGAGGTGCACGCTGCCGCGCGTCAGCGATGCCCCGTTCCGAAGGAGGTCCGGGTTCGTCAGGTTCGCCACGAAGGCGGCGTTGTCCTCGTGGACTTCGGACGAGAGCAGAAACGGCCGGCCGCCCTCCAGGTGAAGCGCGAAGCGAGACAGGAAGCGGGTTCCGGCATGGTAGAGGCCCAGCTCGTTCGCGCCTCCGGGGGAGATGTCGCCGGAACGATCCAGGACGACGAACGTTTCGTCGGCCTTGAGGATTCGGCTGCCGACGTCGATCCGTGAGGAGGCCGCGCGAATCGAGAACGGACTCTCGGCCTCTTCGGCGGCGTCGCGCGGTTGGTCGGCTTCCATGCTCAGGCGGCGGATCCTCCGGCGAGGACCAGGTCGTGCGAGCGCGAGATGAGGTCCTCGTAGATCGCGACGTAGTCGGTGGCCATCCGGCCGACGGTAAAGCGCTCCTCGAATGCCCGCCGGCACGCGGCCCGGTCGATCGACGAAAGGCGGCCGACCGCCGCGACGGCCTCGGTCACGCTCTGGACCAGGAATCCCGTCACTCCGTCCTCGAGGATCTCACGCACCGAGCCCTCGTCGTAGGCGACGATCGGCGTACCGGCGGCGAGGGACTCGATCAGGACGAGGCCGAAGGGCTCCGGCCAGTCGATCGGAAAGAGCAAAGCCGTGGCTCCTCCGAGAAAGTCGCTCTTCTCGTCCTCCGTGATCTCGCCGATGAACTCGACGTGCGGGAGAGTCAGGAGCGGGCCGGATCTGGCGCTCGAAGTATTCGATGTCCGCGCGATCCACCTTGGCGGCGATGCGCAGCCTCTTGCCGGCCCGGCGGGCGATCTCGATCGCCCGGTCGACCCGCTTCTCCGGAGAGATGCGCCCGAGAAACGCGAGGTAGCCCCCGTCTCCCGCGCCCTCTCGAACGAGCTGAGGCGGAAGCCCATGGTGGACGGTACGCACCCACGCCGCCTCCAGGAACGACTGCTGCGAATCCGAGATCGATACGACGGGCACGTCGCGGAACTCACGGTACACGGCCGTGAGGTCCGGCAGATCCAGGCGCCCGTGGAGCGTCGTGACGTGCGGGATTCCGGCCCGGCGGGAGAGCGGAAAGTGCAGGTAGTCGACGTGGAAGTGAATGACGTCGAACTCGGCCGCCCGCTGAAGGACTTTCTCGAGGAGCAGCACGTGGTGCGCCAGAGGGTCCATGCAGGAGCGATCGAGGCGCAGGGCCCGCGGCGAGCCCGGCACCAGACGCGCGGAGGTCACGGAGTCTCCGCTGGCGAAGAGCGTGACGTCGTGGCCCTGCGCCACGAGCTCCTCGGTCAGGTATGAGACGACGCGCTCGGTCCCGCCGTAGAGCCGCGGCGGGACCGGCTCGTAGAGAGGCGCGACCTGGGCGATCCGAAGCGGTCGGTCGCCGCGCCGCGCTTCCGCGGGCAGACCTTTCTCCGCGGGCAGACCATCCGGCGAGCGGGAGGCACACGGAGATTCCACAGAGGTCTCGTTAGCAGGATCCGTGCCGGTGCGGGTGGACCGCCCGCACCCGCGGCACTTTCCTTGCACATTCCCAAACCGCGTCCGGCATGTGGCCGGCGCCTGCGCCGAAGAAAAAGGAGGAACTTATGCGTCGAACTCGATCTCGAATCTTCACGGTCACCCTGGTCGCTGCGGGACTCGCTCTCGCGGGCCTCGCTCTTGGTCAGAACGCGGATCCCAATTCCGCGGGTCCGACGAAGAACGACTACCGCCTGCGCGTCGTCGAGCCGGCGGAAGGCGCCATGCTCAAGGGAGACTCGATCCAGGTCGTCGTCGATTTCCGTCCGTTCCCCGAGGTCGGCGGCGAGCGCCGGGACGTCAACTCGATGCCGCGTCCGCGCGTGGACATCTTCCTCGACAACGATAACAAGGGCTCGCTCCTGGAAGGTCAGAACGTCATGACGGTCGACGCCGTCACCGCCGGCGCCCACAAGCTGGTCATTCTCGCGAAGAACCAGAGCGGCGAAGTGATCGACCGCAAGGAGATCAACTTCACAGCCGAGCCGCGCACCACCGTGGCGGAGTCCAGCGTCGAGACGCACCGCGCGCCGGCCGCCACCGACACCCAGGCTTCGGTTCCACCGCCGCGGGCGCCCGAGCCTCCGGCGCGCGTCGAGGCCGCGCCTCCCCCGCCGCCGGCGCCTGCACCGGCAGTGTCGATGCCGCGGGACACGACCGCGACGACCACGACGAGCTCCGCCCGGCTGCAGACGACACTCCCTGAGACCGCGAGCTCGACCCCGCTGCTCGGGGCCGCGGGCATCGGATTGATTCTCACCGGGCTGGCGATTCGCCGGCGCAGTTAAGCATGTGAGTATCTCGGCGCGGCTCCCCCGCCGACGTTCCGCATCGCGCGCCGGCGGGGGAACCCGCGCCGGGATCGGATTCGCAGCCGCCCACCCGGGCGGCTTTCTTGTTTTGATCGCGCCGACATTCAGGGCATCGGTGACTCAGACCCGAGCCCCGACGGCGTGCTCCCCCTCAAGTGGATCAACCCGGCTTCTGCCAGGTCGACTGGCGGGCTCTATCGGTGGGCTTGAATAGGAAGGCGGGCCCGCCTCGAAGCGGGCCCGCCTCCCCTCGACCGCTCTAGCGCTGGCCCTGAAGCGCTCCAAAGCGCTCTGTCAGGACGCCCTTCAGACGACTTTGCGCCCCTGGATCAAGTTGATGATCAGGACGACGACCGCGATGACGAGAAGGATGTGGATGAATCCCGAAAGCGTGTACCCGGACACGAGACCGAGGAGCCAGAGAACGAGAAGGATGACGAAGATGGTCCACAACATGGCTGTCCCTTTCCGGGGCATGCTCGGGCCCCTGGCAGCCGTAGAGCGAATCTCGTGCCAGAGTTCCGGGGCTGCCGGACGCCTCGTGGCGTTCAGCGCTTGCGGGTGCGCTTCGCCGTCGACGCAGACGGCGTGCGCGTCGCCGGAGTACCCCGCGTGCCCGCGGCCGCGGCCGGCCGGGGGACGTCGGGAAGCAGCTCCTCGAGCACCTCGGGACGGATCGTGTCGCCCTCCGTCATGACGTGGGCGCGGTGCACGACGTTGCGCAGCTCCCGCACGTTGCCGGGCCACGGATAGGCCTCGAGCGCGCGCAGCGCCGCGGGGTCCCAGGCCTGCACGCCGGAGCGCTCCTGGTCCTCGATCTGCTTGCGGAAGTGCTCGGCGAGGACCGCGATGTCCTCGCGCCGCTCCGCCAGCGGGGGCAAGGCGATCGGGAACACGTTCAGCCGGTAGTAGAGATCTTCGCGAAGCTTGTTCTCCTTGATCGCGTCGAGAGGATCGCGGTTGGTGGCGGAAATGAGCCGCACGTCGACCCGCAGATCCTGCGCTCCGCCGACGCGGCGGAGCGTCTTGGCCTCGAGCACGCGGAGGAGCTTGACCTGGAGCTCGGGTCCCATCTCGGTGATCTCATCGAGCAGCAGCGAGCCGCCGTTGGCCTCTTCGAAGTAGCCGACGCGGCGCTTGTCCGCTCCGGTGAACGAGCCGCGCTCGTGACCGAAGAGCTCGCTCTCGATGAGCGTCGGCGAGATCGCCGCGCAGTTGAACGCGACGAAGGGTGCGGACGCCCGCCGGGAGAGGCGATGGATCGTCCTCGCCACGACCTCCTTGCCGGTTCCGCTCTGGCCCGTGACGAGGACCGGGGCGTTCGAGACGGCGACGCGACGGATGGCCTCGAAGACCTTGACCATCGAAGGCGACTTGCCGATGAGCTCGCCCAGCTTCCCGGTCTCCTGGAGCTCGGCCCGCAGCGTGTCCACCTCGGACTCGAGCGAGCGCCGAGCCGAGAGTCTCTGGAAAACGACCTCCAGCTGCGCCGGCCGCAGAGGTTTCAGCAGATAGTCCGATACTCCGGCGCGCAAGGCCTCCACCGCGCTGTCGAGCGAAGCCTGGCCCGTGAGCACGATGCCGTCGCGATCCGGTTTCGCTTCGCGCGCCGCGCGGAACACCTCGAGCCCGTCGCCGTCCGGCAGGTTCAGGTCGACGATCAGGACCTGCGGGTCGAACTCCTCCAGGACCCGCGCGGCCTCGCCCGCCGTGCCCACCGCCTTGGGCGTCGCGCCCAGGTCGCGGAGCGCGCTCTCGAGCCCCCGGCGGATCGCGACGTCGTCCTCGACGACGAGCACCCTCACGGCTTCAGCAACTCCGCGCGGCCCTGCTCGAAGAGCTCGAACGCCCGATGGAGCTCGCGCCGGGCCGTCGCGAGGGCTTCTTCGGGATCCTCGCCGCGCGCCGCGAGGCGCGAAGCGCGTTCGAGGTGGAGCGATGCGCCCGAGAGCGGCGTCGCCAGATCGTGGAAAAAGCGGCGCAGATCGAACGCGGAATCGGGCGATTCGGACTTCACAGGGTTACTCACTCCGGGCACTCTTTGTGCATACAATCAGCCGTGACTCCAGCCGCGATCGTATGACAGATCCCGTGTCGCCAGCAGGCACTCCCCCTCCACCGATCCGGACGCGGGCGACCGGCCGAACCGTGCGGAGCTCGCTGCGCACGCGGATCCGCTTTTACGCGGTGGTCGGTCTGCTCGTCGTCGGCGGCTGGCTCTACTACACGATCCAGGCGGTCCTCGGTCTCTACGACGCGACCCTCCAGACGACGCTGTACACCGACCTCCGCCAGAGGGTCACGGACGCGATGTCCCAGGTCCAGGAGGCTTCCGACAGCCTGGATCGCTACCTGCGCGAGGGACAGGGCTACGACCTGTCGCAGCATTACGCGAGCCGCACGGAGCTGAAGGGCTCCCTCGGCGCGATCCGGCGCCAGCCGCTCCCGGTCGTGACCGGCGGAACCTTTCGCCGCGCCGAGGCCGCCGCCGAGGTCTACGACACCGCCTCGGAACGCGCGGTGTCCACGCGATCCGCGCTCGAACCCGGGCGGAGGCTCGAGATCCGGGACAACCAGGCCCTGCCGGCCGCCAGGAATCTTCGCGAGATACTGGCTCAGCTCGAGCGGGAGTTCGCGCGGCGGCAGGACTTCGGCGAGCTGGCAGCTCAAGAGCAGCCGCAACGCCGCGACGGCCGCGCTCGTCATCCTCGCCGGCCTCATCCTCGCCGGACTCGTCCTGCTGCTCGCCGACGTGAACCGGCGCATCCTCACGCCCTGCGCGGACGCGGCGCGCGCGCTCCAGGATCTCGTCGCCGGCCGCGCGCCCCCGCGGCTCTCCGAATCTTCCAACGACGAGATCGGCGCGCTCGGCAGCAACTTCAACGCGGCCTCCCGCGTGTACTTCGAGCGCGGCCGGGCGCTGGAAGCCCGCGACATCGAGTCGTCGGTGAACGCGGTGCTCGTCGCCGCGGCGACCGTCAACGACCTCGCGGGCTTCGGAACGAAAGTCCTGGGGCGGGTCATCGAGGTCACCGGCGCCTCGAGCGCGGTGCTCTATCTCGCCGACGGCCAGGGCGACCTGCAGCCCGCCGTCTCCGTCGGCGGGGCCGAAGCCTCGAGCGGCGCCGGACGGGACGAGGCCCGCAGGGCCATGCGCGAGCAGAAGCCGTTCCTCGTCTCGGTCGACGCGCAGACGCCCACCGTCGATCTCTTCGACGGCCGCATCCTCCCGCGGGAGAGCCTCCACGTGCCCCTCCTCTACTTCGGAGAAGTCGTCGGCGTCCTCGGCCTCGGCGCGGTGTCGCCCTTCACGGACCGGGCGCGCAACACCCTGACGGCGATCGCGCCCAGCCTCGCGGTCGCTCTCGCGAATGCCTCGGCCAACGAGCGTCTCGCCGAACAGTCGCGACGCCTCGGCGAGCAGAACGAGCTTCTCGAGGAGCAGCGGAGCCGCATCGCCCGGACCGCGGGCGAGCTCCAGCGCGCCTCGGCTCTCAAAGACCGTTTCCTGGCCGCCGTGTCGCACGAGCTCCGGACGCCCATGACGGTCATCCTCGGCTTCACGGGCACGCTCCTGCGCGGCACGCAGGGGCCGCTGACCGACGCCCAGCGGGAAAGCCTCGAGAGAGTGCAGCGCAACGCCCGTCTGCTGCTGGGGCTGATCAACGACGTCCTCGACATCTCGAAGATCGAGTCGGGAAAGGCCGAAATCCAGCGGGAGGTCGTCTCCGTGGCGACGCTGCTGCAAGCAGGTCGAAACGGATTTCGCGGATACGGCCCGGCGCAAGGGTCTCTCCCTGAAGACCGCGGTCTCGGGCGAGCTCGACACGATCGTCACCGACGGCTCGAAGCTCACGCAGATCCTGGCCAACCTCGTGGGCAACGCTCTGAAGTTCACCGACAAGGGCTTCGTCGAGGTGCGCGCGGAGCCGCGCGGCCGGAACCGGTGGGCGCTGGTCGTCACCGATTCGGGCATCGGGATCCCGAACGACGAGCACGACGCGATCTTCGAGGAGTTCCGCCAGGGAGAGTCTCAGAGTCATCAGGGTCACGGCGGAACCGGACTGGGTCTCGCCATCGTCCGCAAGCTCGTGACGCTGCTCGGGGGCACGGTCACGGTCCAGAGCTCGGCGGGCGAGGGCGCCACGTTCTCCGTCAATCTTCCGCGGGAGCTCTCGATCGAAGCGCCGGCCACACCGCGCTGGCGGCGGCGGCGGCGGCGGGCCGTTCCGCGGTCGGCCGCCGGGTCCTCGTCGTCGAGGACGACGAAAGCACTCGCCGGCTGCTGCGCTTCGAGCTCGAGCCCTACGGCCTGGAGGTCCTGGAGGCGGCGGACGGGCCCCGGGCCCTCGCCATCGCCCGCGCGCAGAGGATCGACGCCATCATTCTGGACGTGGTCATGCCCCGCGTGGATGGATGGTCGACCCTGCGGGCCCTCAAAAGCGCCGAGGCCACGCGCGACATCCCCGTGCTCGTCCATTCGGTCGTGGAGAATCGCGCGTTCGGTTTCGCCCTCGGCGCCTTCGAGCACCTGGTCAAACCGGTGTCGGGTCAGGCCATCGTCGACGCTCTGCGCCGCGCGGGCCTCTTCGGCGGCGGGGCCGACGTCCTCGTGGCGGACGACGACCCCGACATCCGGACTCTCCTCGAGAGAGAGCTCGCCTCCGCCGGATTCCGGGTCCGGACGGCGCGCGACGGGGCCGAGGCGCTCGACGCGCTGTCCCGGCAGAGGCCCGCGGCCGTCGTCCTCGATCTGCTCATGCCCGAGCCCGACGGGTTCGAGGTGCTCTATCGCATTCGCGACGACGCGGCCCTGCGCTCCCTGCCCGTCGTCGTGCTCACCGGCAAGGACCTGACGCCGGCGGACTACGCCCGCCTGAACGGGTCGGCCCAGCGCATCCTGCGGAAGGGCGCCGACATGGGAAGACTCGTCCGCGACGTGCTCGCGAGCCTGGGGGAATCGGCTCCGGCGGCGTAGCGCCCGGGAGATCCGCGACACGCGATGGCCCGCATCCTGATCGCCGAAGACTCGCCCGACATCCGGGCACTCGTCGAGCTCCTGCTCGAGGCGGAAGGGCACCAGATCTCTTCGGTGACCGACGGACGGGCCGCCGTCGAGGCCACCCGGCGCACGCGGCCCGACCTCGTGCTCATGGACCTCTCGCTGCCGCTGCTCTCGGGCTGGGAGGCGGCGCGGCAGATCCGCGCGGACCCGGCCACGGCGGAGATCCCGATCCTCGCGGTCACCGCCCACGCGATGCACGGGGATCGGGAGCGGGCCCTCGCCGCGGGCTGCAACGGCTTCATTGCCAAGCCGATCAACGAGGAAACCTTCGCGTCGGACGTCTCGGGCTTCTTGAACGAGCGTCCGTCTCTGCGCACCGGGCCGTCGTCCCGCTTCGATCCCAAGGCGAGCGAGCCCGGCCGGATTCTGGTCGTCGACGACCAGCCGGACGTGGCGGCGCTGCTCCGGGAGGATCTGTCGGCGGACGGGCACGAGGTCGTCGTCGCCACGACCGCGGCCGCCGCCGAGAAGCTCGTCGACGACGAGCCGTTCGAGCTCGCGATCATCGACGTCATGCTCGGCGCGGATTCCGGATACTCGCTGACGGCGTCGCTCACGAGCATCAGCGCGGACTACCTGCCCGTACTCCTCGTGACCGGAGGGACCATCGATCGCGAGCGCGGGTTCCATGCCGGCGCCGACGATTTCATCGGGAAGCCGATCGAATCCGTGGAGCTGCGCGCCCGCGCGCGTTCTCTCATCCGCATCGGACGGGCGATCCGCGAGCAGCACCGCGTGGGGCGCGAGCGGTCGGAGGCTTACCGCAAGCTCGAGGAGCTCGACCGGCTCAAGTCCGGCTTCCTCTCGACGGTGTCGCACGAGCTCCGGACGCCGCTCAACACGATCATCCTGCTCGCCCACCGCCTCGAGAAGGTGCCGGCGAACGCCGAGGATTCCGAACGGCAGGCGCGCGACGTTCGGTTTCTGCGCGAGGCTGCCGAAGCACTCCGGCAGATGATCAACAACATCCTCGATCTCGCCAAGCTCGACGCCGGCCAGCGCGACCTGCACCCCCAGGAGGTCGACGTCGCGGCGCTTCTGCAGGAGAGCGCGAATCTCCTCGAGCCGCAGGCGTTCGAGAAGAACCTCGAGGTGGCCGTCGAGGCCCACCCCGACCTGCCGCCGACCGTCTTCCTGGATCGGGGCAAGATTTCGCGGGTGCTCGTCAACCTGCTCGCGAACGCCGTCAAGTACACCGCCTCCGGCCGAGTCGTCGCGGCGGCGCGGCCGTGGCAGGGCTCGGTGACCTTCGAGGTGCGCGATACCGGAGCCGGCATCCCGGCCGATCTCATCGCCAAGGCGTTCGAGCCCTTCCAGCAGATCCGGCCCCGCTCGGGCGAGGCGCCTCGCGGCACGGGTCTCGGGCTCTCCATCTCGAAGCAGCTCGTGGAAGTCATGGGGGGCGACCTCATCCTTCAGAGCCGCGAAGGCGTCGGGACGACGGTAACGTTCACCGTCCCCGAGCTGCCCCACGCCGGCTCGGATCCGGGGGCCGAGACACCGACGCCGGCCCGCCCGACCGGCGGCGTGAAGCTGCGCCCGCGGGTGGCCGCGCGCATCCTGGTGGTCGAAGACGACGAGGCCTCACGATACGGACTCGCCGCGCTCCTCGAGTCCGAGAGCTACGCGCTGGAAACCGCCGGGAGCCTCAAGGAGGCCGACGCGGTTCTTGCGGACTCCTCCATCGATGCGGTCATCCTCGATGTCACCTTGCCGGACGGCGACGGGGCGACATGGCTCGCCCGCCGCAAAGAGCGCCAGCTCGACACGCCGCCGGTCCTTGCTCTCACGGGGGTGACGGCCGACGAGGACATCCGGCGCATCCGCGCCTCGGGGGTCCGGCAGGTGCTCACGAAGCCGGTCAACGTGACCCAGCTGCTCCTGGTCTTGAGAGAGACGCTCATCTCAAATAAGCCGTCGTAGGCGACGGACAACAAGCCGTCGTAAGCGACGGAAAAGGCTGTCCGCGGCTCAGGTGGCGAGGTTGTCGACGGTCGCGAGACCCAGGACGAGGAAGACGACGAAGGCCAGCCCCAGCACCCCCGCCGCAGCCTGAGCGGCCGCGAAGGGCACGAAGAGCAGAAGCATGAGCCCGAGCACGAGCGACGTGAGCGATACGCGGAGCATCCACATCTCACACCTCCGATGACGCCCGGGATATGGAACGAGGAGCGGACCCGTGGGCCCGCTCCTCGCCACGAGGCTCAATCGATCTTGTGTCCGAGGCTCACTTCATTCCGTGATCGGGCTCGATCGTCGTCACCTTGTTGCCGTTGGGCAGCTTGGTGTACGTGACCTTGACGCGCTCGCCGACGGCGACGTTGCTATTCACGGTGACACCCTCGTCGAGGTCGAACGAGAAGTCCTTGTCGCCCGGGCCCGTGACCTTGATCTTCTTACCGGGCTCGTAATCCTTGACCGTGCCGACGACGACTTCGGACTTCGTCTTGGCATCCGGTCCGGGACCGGACTCCTTCGTCACCATCTCGGTGTGCGCTCGGGGAGCCGAGGTCGCAGCCTGCGCGTCGGCGCTGGCCGCGGAGAGGACCGTGACGCGCTCGACGCCGTCGGCCGACTTGCTGTAGCCGACGCGGGCCTTTTGCCCGACCACGATCGTGCCCTGCACACGCGCGACCTCATCCAGGTCGAACGAGTAGTCCTTCCCGCCGGGGCCCTCGATCTTGATCTTCTTGCCCGGCCTCGTAGTCCTTGACCGTCCCGATGACCCATTCGGACTTGGTCTTGGCGTCCGGACCCGGACCTGTCTGCTTGGTCGTCGTTTCGGTGTGCTGCTTGTCCTGGGCCGGCGCCACGCCGCCCGCACCAAGCAGCAGTCCCAGCGCGACGGCCGAAATACCGGGAATCTGCTTCTTCATTTTCCTGACCTCCTGCGGCCCGTAAGTGGGCCTCGGGTGGCTCTGTTTCAAGAAGCGTGCCGCGGGAGCACACCCGGGGCGCCGGCCGTCAGGAAACCGGTCGCGCCACCAGCACCGCGGGGCGCCGGCTGCCGACGGGCCGGCCGCTGCCAGGAGCGAGGCGGAGCGCCCACGAGAGACTCGCCGAGGATCCTCTCTGCGAGGAACCGAACCGCCCGCTGCACGACCGCCGGGTCTTTGAGGATGCGGTGGTGCCCGAGGCCGCGCGTTTCGAGGAGAACCGTATCGGGCCAGGACCGGGCGAGCGCCCGACCGTCGCCGATGGAAATCCGAACGTCCCCGCGGTCGTGAATGATCAACGTCGGAACGCCCGGGCCGCGCTCGAGCAGGCGGTACGTGGCCAGGGGCGCTCCGTAGCGGCATTCGAGGCGGCGGCACATCACGGCCGCCGCCTCGCGCGGCAGCCGCATCCAGCGCGCATAGCGCCGCGCGAACGTGGAGGGATCGGCCGGCGGCGAGAGGAGAACCGCCGCCCTCCCGCCGACGCCCTCGCGGAGCGCGAGCGCGCAGGCCGCCGCTCCGAGCGAGTGGCCGATGAAGGCCGCCGGCGATACCCAGCGCGCGACGCGGCCGAGGGCATCCACGAACTCCGGCAGCGAGGCGAATCGTCCGGTCGACACGCCATGGCCGGGAGCGTCGAACGCCGCGACCGCCGAATCCCGAGCCGACCAGGGCCTCGACGAACGGAGTCAGCCGGCCGGCGTTGGAACCCCAGCCGTGCGCCAGAAGAACGCGGGGCCCGCGGCCCCATTGCCAGATCGCGATCTCGCCCAGCGGCCCGCGGACGAAGGAGCGGTCGGCACGCTCCAGCAGTTTGCGCTCGCGGCGTGTCATGCCGTAGCGCGGCGGCCGGCGGAACGCCATCTCGGCGCAAATCCCTCCGGCGTTCTGGGAGACGGCCGAGACGGCCCGAAGAAGCGAGCGCGCGATCCCGATCGCGGTCGAACGCCGCCGACGCGGCCGGGGAAGGTTGCCCGTGGGTCGCTTCTCCACGGCGCTCGGCATTGCGAGTTTCGCGCCAGCTCTGGAACAGCCATTGCATTCGATGAGGCGCGAGGCGCGGGCGATCGTGTCCCACGGAGGCGTTTCATGGCGCGCAGATCCAGATCGCGTTCGAGACAGAAGCCGAAGGCCGCGCGGAGCGGCGCTCCGCCGGGGAAGGTCGGCTACGCCGTCGTCGGGCTCGGCTACATCTCCCAGGTCGCCGTGCTGCCCGCGTTCGCGCACGCCAAACGCAACTCGCGGCTCGTCGCCTTCGTCTCCGGCGACCGGGTCAAGAAGCGAGACGCTCGCCGCGCCGTTATGGCGGTCCGACGCACGTCTACGGCTACGAGGAGTACGCCGAGTGCCTGGCGAACCCCGAGGTCGACGCCGTCTACATCGCGCTTGCCCAACCACATGCACCGCGACTACGCCGTGGCGGCGGCCCGGGCCGGCAAACACGTCCTGTGCGAGAAGCCGCTGGCCGTGACCGACCGGCGAATGCGAGGAGATGATCGAGGCCGCCGCGGAGGCCGGCGTCCGCCTCATGACCGCCTACCGGCTGCACTTCGAGGCGGCCAACCTGAAGGCCGTCGAGATCGTCCGGTCGGGCAAGCTCGGCGAGCCGCGGATCTTCCAGTCGGTCTTCAGCATGCAGGTCGAGGAGGGCAACATCCGCCTCGGCCCGACCGAGCAGGGCGGCGGGCCCGCTCTACGACATCGGGATCTACTGCATCAACGCCGCGCGGTATCTGTTCCGCGCCGAGCCCGTCGGAGGTCTTCGCCACGAGCGCCAACGATCGGCGGGAAGCGCTTCGCGCGATGCCCGGAGATGATGAGCGGCATCCTGCGCTTCCCCGGTCGAGCGGCTGGCGACCTTCACCTGCAGCTTCGGCGCGGCCGACGCCGGATGGTACGAGATCGTCGGGACCACGCGGCGACCTGCGGCTCGAGCCGGCCTACGAGTACGCGGAGCCGCATCGTGCAGCGCCGTGCACGATCGACGGCAAGACCCGCGAAACCCGGTTCGCGAAGCGCGACCAGTTCGCGCCCGAGCTCCTCTACTTCTCGGACTGCGTTCTCGCGGGCCGCGAGCCGGAGCCCTCGGGACGCGAAGGGCTGGCCGACGTGCGCGTCATCCGCGCGCTGCTGGAGTCGGCGCGGACCGGCCGCGTCGTCAAGCTCGACGAGTTCGAGCGCCACCGCCGGCCGACGATGGCCCTGGAGACGAGACGGCCGCCCGTCCAGCGGCCGCGACTCATCCACGCCGCGAGCCCGTCGGGGAACTGACGACGCGCGGCCTCAGGCCGCGGGGGGCGGAGGCGGGGAGGGCTTGCCCGGCGCGCCGAGGAGACGGACGATCTTCTCCTCGAGCTCGCGAAAACCGAATGGCTTGGCCAGACTGTCGCTCGCGCCGCGCCGCAGGGCTTCCTCGATCCGGCCCCGGTTTCCGGACATGACGATGACCGGAAGGGCACGGCCCGCCGCGAGGATCGCGGTGATGGCGTGCTCACCGTGGACGAGAGGCATGCGCAGATCCAGGAGCACCAGGTCGAACGGCCGCCCCTCGAGCTCGGCCAGGAGGTCCTCGCCGTTCCGCGCCGCGATGACCTCGTAGCTTCGGGACAGCAGTGTCGAAAGGCCGTCGAGGATCGAAGGGTCGTCGTCGGCGATGAGAATCCGCTTCAATGCGTCCGCGCCTCGGCCGGGAGCCTCGCGGTCACGCACGTTCCGCGGTTCACTTCGCTCTGGATCTCGAGCGAGCCCCCGTGCTTCTCCACGATGGCGCGTGCGGAGGCGAGCCCGAGACCGGGGCCAGGAAAATTCTCGCGGGGAGCGTTGCTTCCGCGAAAGAACCGGCGCGCGGCGAAGGGAATCTCTCCGGACGGAATCCCGATGCCCTGGTCGCGCACCTGGACGCAGATCTCCTCGGGGTCGACCTCCAGCCGGAGCTCGACGACGCCTCCGCGCGGAGAGAACTTGACGGCGTTGTCGAGGATGTTGCCGAAGGCCTGCTTCAACCGTCGCCGGTCGCCGACCGCCGTCGCATGCTCCGGTCCGCGGTAGCGGAGTGATGTGGCGAGTCCGCGCCGTGGGAACCCGCAGCATCTCGATGCGCCCTTCCGTCAGGCGGCGCAGCAGGAGCGCGAGGTCGAGCGGCTCGGAGCGGAGCTCGGAATCGCGGCGGCCGCCGGCCTCGGAGATCTGATCGATCATCTCGGCGAGACGCTCGAACTGGGATTCGATGCGGCTGCGGAGGCCGGGATCCGAGGCCTGCCCGGTCTCGGCCGTGCGCCGCTGGACTTCGACCAGCATCCTCAGGGCCTGCAGAGGCGTGCGGAGCTCGTGGGCGATGGCTCGCAGGAAATCCTCGCGAGGGGTATCCGGCAACGATGCCGACGGCCGGCCGAGCTTCCGCGCTCATGCTTGCGCCTCGCCGGCGGGAACGGGGCGGCGGCGATGCAGCTCCTCGACGGCGGCCCGCAGTCGGGCCTCGGCCCATCGCGGGAAGTGCCGCTCTGCGAGCAGCAGACCGATCCACACTCGGGGATCGATGCGGAGCCCTTCGGCGCGGCGGTCGGGAGAGCCAGCGCGAAAGCTCCGGGAGCGGGACGACTCGCAGGGCGGCGTTCCGCGAGGCGGGCGGCGGCACTCGGGCGTGGGGGGCCAGCAGGATCGTCGCGCGCCCTCGCGCACCCGTCGGAATGCCGTAGCGGGACATGACGACGAGCTCCGGGGCGTCGATGCCCGTCTCGCCTTGCAGGCGGCGATGCAGCGTGGAAAGCGGATCGAGTGGTCGGGACCCGATGAGCCCGGGCAACCGCACGACGCCTTGCACGACGCCTGATGGACGACGCCTTGAGGCCTTCCGGCCTTCAGGCCTTCCGCAAATCGGTCGGCGTCGTCGTCCGGGCGCGAATCCACGAGCAGCGGAACTCCGCCCTCGGACGTGATTCCCACGACGAACAATGCGTCGGACGCCAGGACCGGATCCGGCGCCACGTCGATCGGCGCCGTCGCGGCCTTCGAATTCATGGGGCCTCCCGGAGCGCATGACGCGCTCTCCCGATTCCAGGGAGCAAGGCTCTTGCCATCGCGGAGGTTCCCACCGTCCGCGGGGGTTCAGCAGCGAAATGCGGAGCCGATTGTCGAGGTCCCGGACTCCGGCGAGGCGACCTCGGGGCACAGAGCTTGCACACTTGCCGCTCTGCGCCTCGATGGCCGAGTCGCGATGTTCCCGGCGTGGCAAACGGGAACACAAGGAGCATCCCGCTCGCCTGAACGACCACCTTGCCCCGGAGGAGATCCCATGGTCCACCCGCGTCCCCGCAGAACGATCCTCGGCGCCTTCATGTTCGGAGTCGTCCTGTTCGCGGTCACATCGTTCGCCACGGCGCAGGGGGCGCCCGGCTTCCACATCGGGCTCTCCGGAGGCGCCGACTTCCCCGTCGGAGACCAGGAAAACATCTATGACGTGGGTTGGAACGGAACGCTCATGTTCAGCTGGATGTTCGGCACCTCGCCTTTCGGGATCCGACTCGACGGCTCGTACCAGGAGCTGCAGGTGAAAAGCGAGCTCGAGCCGCTCTTCCTCGACGGGAAGGCCCGCCTCCTCGATGGAACGTTCGATTTCGTCTTCGGGCCGCACATCGGAGGGTGGTTCCAGCCTTACCTCCTCGGGGGCGTCGGAATCTACGACGTCCGCTTCTCGGGCCAGGACGTCGTCAACGGCGGGCTCGAGTTCAAGGTGTCGGACACGCGTTTCGGATGGAACGCCGGCACCGGCTTCGCTTTCCGCGTCTCCGACCAGAGCGACGTCCATATCTTCCTCGAAGGCCGGTACCACAGCATCGACCTCGATCGCGACGCGTTCGTCGAAACGAACAATCGGTTCGAGGTCGTGACCGCGAATCTGGGCGTGGTGTTCTAGCGACGTCTTCTGCGATGCCGCTCATTCGACGGGTGCGGGAGCGAGGTCGGCGTTCGCCGGGCCGTTCACGACCTTGCCCCGCTTGTCGAATCGGGAGCCGTGACAGGGGCAGTCCCACGTCTTCTCGGCGTCGTTCCAGTGGACGATGCAGCCCAGGTGCGGGCAGACGGCCGAGAGCGCGTGCAGCTTTCCGTCGTCGTCGCGGTAGACGGCGACCTTGGACGCGCCGCGGCGGATCACCGCCCCCGAATCGAGCGGGATCTCGCGCGTCGGAATCCGCGTCCCCCGGCGTCACCCAGTCCGCGTACTGCGCGGCCACGTTGACGTTCTCCTTGAGGAACGTGCCCGCGGCCGAGCGGCACCTTGCGGGACGGGTCGTAGAGCTCGGTCCAGGGGTTCTCGCGGCCGAGGATCAGGTCCGTCAGCAGCATGCCCGCGATCGTGCCGTGCGTGAGGCCGATGCCGGAGTCGCCGGTCGCGATGAAGACGTTGTCGTCGCCCGGATTGCGGCCGATGAACGCCAGGCCGTCGAGAGTTTCCAGGACCTGGCCGCCCCACCGGTAGGCGAAGGACTCGATCATCGGAAAGCGCTCCCGCGCCCAGGCCTCGAGCCGGCCGTGGCGCTCCGCGATGTCGTCGGCCTGTCCGGTCTTGTGATCTTCGCCGCCGACGAGGAGGCACTCGCGGCCCTTCCCCAGCGCCTGGAGTCGCACGTAGTGAAACGGGTCCTCGATGTCCCAGTAGAGCGCGCGCGGCACGGAGCCTTCGGGCACGACGGCGCCGACGACGTACGTCATGTACGGCGCCTGCTTCGTGTGGATCGCGACGCGGTCGTTGACCGGGCTGTTCGTCGCCACGACGACGGCCCGGGCCGTGATCTTGCGGTCCCCGCTGGTGACGCGGGCCGGCGCTCCGGCCTCGATGCGTTCGGCGTGGAATCCGCTGAAGACGCGTCCTCCCCGCCGGCGGACGGCGCGGGCGAGTCCGCCGAGATAACGCAGGGGGTGAAATTGAGCCTGGCGGCGAAAGCGCACGCAGGGCCCCGTGTCGAACGGAAGCTCCGCCCGCGGCACCATCGCGACGTCGGCTCCGGCTCGCCCGGCCGCCGCGAGCTCCTTCTCGAGCTCTTCGGGACGGTGGTCCCGTCCGCGCGAAGAGAAATCCGTCCACTCGCTGGAACTCGCAGGCGATCTTCTCGCTCCGGGCGATCTCCTCGATCCGATCGATCGCGGCGGCATGGCTCGCGGCCGCGAGCCTCGCGCCCTCCGCGCCGCGCAGCCGCTCGATCTCGGTGTATCGGCGATCGAGCGCCGTGACGAGGTGGGCGCTGGTCGCGCCGGTCATTCCGCCGCCCAGCGGGCCGTCGTCGACGACCACGACGGAGCGGCCCTCGGCGGCCAGCAGGTAGGCGGTGGTCAAGCCCGGCGATGCCGGCCCCGACCACGCACACGTCGGCGCGGACGTTGGTCCGCATCGACGGGAGTTTGGGCGGCTCGAAGCCGTCCCACCAGACCGGCTCGTTTTTAGGCTCCGACCGGATTCGGCCATGACTCTTCGAGGATGCAGCCGCTGTGCCATAGGATGACGTGCCCTCTGTTCCGCGGCACATGACTTGCAAACTCTCCGAGCGGAGGAACCCGATCAACCACACTGAATTTCGAGGGGACGAGCTCTGAGCCTGCCCATCGTGGGGTCGGCATCCGGACCGGGCGGCCCGAGAAGCGCGAACACCCCGACGCAGCCGCTCGGCCATCTGGGCCGCTACGCGCTCATGGAGCGCATCGGCGCCGGAGGGTTCGGCGCCGTCTACAAGGCCTGGGACGCGCAGGCGAACCGCGCGGTCGCGATCAAGGCCTGCACTCTCGGAGAAGAAATGCATCCGCGTTTCCTCCGCGAGGCCGAGCTCGCCGGAGCGCTGCGGCATCCCAACATCACCGAGGTCTACGAGAGCGGCATCGAGGGAGACACGCCCTTCATCGTCCAGGAGCTGCTCGCCGGAGAAGACCTCTCGGCATTGATCGCCCGCCGGGAGCCGGCGCGCCTGTCCTCGAAGATCACGATCATCCGGGGCGTGGCCGACGCGCTCGACTACTCGCACCGCGCGGGCGTGATCCATCGGGACATCAAGCCGGCCAACGTGCGCGTCCTTCCGGACGGCAAGGTCAAGCTCATGGACTTCGGCATCGCGAAGCTGATGGGATCCTCCAACAACCTGACGAAGAGCGGAATCGGCGTCGGATCCATCGGGTACATGTCGCCCGAGCAGGTCTCCGGGGACCCGGTCGACGAACGCAGCGACATCTTCGGTCTCGGCGTGCTGGCCTACGAGCTCCTGAGCTTCCGGCCGCCGTTCCGCAACGACAATCTCTTTCGTCTCCTCGAGATGATCGTCAAGGAGGATCCCGACCCTCTCACGGAGGTCGCCGACGTGCCGCCCGACGTCGCGGCCGTGATCGCGCGCGCCATGGAGAAGGACCCCTCGAAGCGATTCTCCTCCGCCGCCGAGATGCGCGACGCGCTTCCCCCCGGAGACGAGCAGCCCGAACCGGAGCGCTCCCCCATCCTCGTGGTCGAGGACGACCTCGCCGTGCGCGAGGGCCTGCGGGGGCTGCTCGAAGAAGAGGGCTATCGGGCGCTCGGAGCCGCCGACGGGCGGGAAGCCCTCGAGATCGCATCCGATCCGGACACGGCGCCCGGCCTCATCCTTCTCGACCTGCGCATGCCCGTGATGGACGGCTGGCAATTCCTGGACGCCTGGCGCGGCCCGAAGGCCGGCCGCGCGGTGCCCGGTCGTGCTCCTCTCGGGTATGTCCTACATCCGCGACGCTCCCGGCGTGGCGGACTTCCTCTCCAAGCCCGTGGACGCCGAGCGGCTGCTCGCCTGCGTCCGACGGCTCTACGGAGCGCCCGCGCCCCGCTGAATCTCGTACCGGGCCGGCGTTCTTGCACATTCCGTAGGGTGTGCTGATCCTCGAGGCGATTTTCGCGTTCCTGCGACGCTCGCTCGGAAGCGTCCTGCGGGCCATGTTCGGATGGGCGACGCTCGCGCTTTTCGGGGAGGTCCGCGAGAAGGAGCGTCCCCTCCTGACGGTCGTGGTCGCGGCGGCCGCGGTCTGGCCGTTCCTCCTCGTGGGCACCATCTTCCCCAGACCCGCGGCGCTCCTGCTGGCCATCACACCGGTCCCGGAAGGCGCCCCGGAAGAGATCGTGCGCGCTCTCTGGATCGGCCTGACGATCCTGATTCCTCTGGGCGTGGGCTGGGCGCTGTCGCGGCGAAACGAGGGTCGAGCAGGCCGGAAGTGGTGGAAGAGCCTGCTCCTGGGTTTTCCCACGACCCTGGGTCTCGGCCTGGGGTTTCTCTTCGTGTGCGTGGCGGTCCCCATCCGCAAGGTGTCGGCGCTGGCCGCGGGCCGGAAGGAGGAACACGTCCCGCTCGCGATCCCTCCCGAGGCCTACGAGGAAACCGTCGCCCGGCTCCGCGAGGCGCTCGTGCGCGGAGGCATCCCGTTGGAGCCGCGGGAAGCGCCCTGGGGCACGCGCCTGCTCGGCCGCATCCTCCACGTGTTCGCGGGCGCCGTGCTGCAGGCCTACCAGCCCGAGAACCTCGCGTACCTCTGCACCGACGAGATCGAGACGACGTTCTACCCGAACGGCGTCCGCCTCTACGGGAGCGAGGCGATCATGGCCCGGGCGCACGCTCTGATCGCCGAATCCGCGATGACGACGCCGGCGCTTCTCTGCATGTCGCCCGAGGGACAGAAGCTGGAAGAACGAATCAAGGTGCTCTGGGGCCGGAGGAACGAGAAGACTCCGCGCCTCGACGCGGACGTGCAGGCCGTCGCCCGCGAGCTCGCCGACACGCCCTTTGGATTTCAGGACTGGGAGACGCTCTATCGCGAGCTTCTGCAGGTCGTCGTGGCTTCGCGCGGCGCGTCGAAGCTGATCCAGGCGGCCCTCGCGCGCCGCGGCGAGTCGCGCCGGGGCTCGGCCCCGCGTTTCCGCAACGCGGCCCGCAAGGCGCGCGCTTACGGCGGCGAGAGGCTGAGGAAGGCGGCGGCCGACCGGAGTCTCAAGGTGATCGAAAGCGTCGCCGACCGGATGCTGCGGTTGTTCGCGAGACGCTGAAGCGCCCGGGCGCGGCGCGCTGCCGGTTACTTGGTCTTGTCGGTCTTGTCGATCTTGTGGACGCCGACCTGGCGGTCGAACCCCGGCAGGATGGCCTTGATGAACGCGTTCTCGATCAATCCTCCGAGCACCCCGAAGAAGTTCGTCCCCGCGTCGCCGACCGGCCCCTCGATCGGAGCATTCGTCGCAACCTGGTCCTTCTTCTGGTTGGTCAGGATCGTCGCCGCGACTTCGACGGCGCTCTCGTAGACTTTCTTGAAGATGCTCTTGCCGGCTTCCTGGCGCGAGTCGTAGATCTCGACGTCCTTGAAGAGCGGCTTGACGTAGCCCTTCATGTAGTTGTCGTGCACGCCGATCTCGGAATAGACCTCGAGCGTCCCGGCGTACACATCGAACTTGCCGTAGGCCCGGAAGAGATCGTTGAGGTCCGGAAGCGGCGTCGGGCCGACCTCGACCTTGACGTCGAAGTCCACCTTCCCGCGGCCGGGGCGGAACGAGGCGTTCGACGCGAGATCGCCCTTGCCCATGAACTTTCCGCGGACGTCGGCTCGGGCCGTGCCGGAGCCCGGCGTGTTGGAGAGGCCCTCGACCGCGACGTTCGTATGCTCGATGAAGAGGCGATAGGCGGGTTTCCGGGTCCGGTCGACGAGCTCGAGCGTCGAATCCACCAGGCGAAAGCGGTCGAGACGGAGATTCCACGGAAGCTCCTCGGTCTTTCGGGCTTCCTTGTCCTCCGTTGTCTTCGCGGCGGGAGCGATGCCCGGCGCCGCAGCTCCCTGCGCCTTCTTGAGGTAGCCGAGCTTGACGCGCTCGATGACGATCTCGGGCATCGAGAGGTTGCGCACCTTCGAGGCGTACTCGACTTCTCCTGAAGCCGAGATCGTTCCCCCCGAGACGAGGACGTTCCAGTGACTGGCCGCGGGCCGGAAGGAATCCAGGGGAACCGAGACCAGCCGGAATTCGCCCTTCACTCCGGTATACGGCTCGGCCAGGAAATCCGCGTGGCCGTGGAAGTCCACCTTCCCCGTGCGCGCGAGGACGGCGCTTCGCCTCGACCGGCGAGGGGTACGTGTGATCCTTGGAGTGGATGTTGCGGATGTTCGTGGCCCGCGCGTCGAGGTGCGCGAGCTCGAGAGGACGCTCGGGGTCCTCGTCGACATAGGTCAGGGCGCCCTCTCGGACGCGGAGCTCGTTGATCTTCAGGGGATAGATCGCCTCGACGGCTCCCTGCCAGCCCTTGCGATTCACCGGCACCTCGTCGGAGAGCTCGCTCCGCAGCTGGGGCAGGTTCACGTACGCGACCGGCCGGTCGATCGCGAAGTCGGCGACGAGCTTCAGGGACAGAAGCTCTTTCCAGTGCACGCTCGCGTGCAATCGCGGAACGAGGAGGATCGCGGGCTCGGGGTGCGCCGTCTGGCGGATCACGACATCGTTCAGCGTGAGAGAAAGCCCGAACGGCTGAAGCCGCGCCTGCCCGATGCGCGCGGAGTAGCCCTTGAGGCTGGCGTTCATCCGGCCTTCGATGGAGCGCCGGAGAGGCTCGTTGGGCACGAAGCCCACGGCCGCCAGGAAAACGACCAGGCCGGCCAGCGCGATTCCGGCTTTCGTCCACGGCCGCATCCGCCTGCCACGCCGTTGGCGCCGCGGAGGCGGAATCTCGGCTTGCGGCTTTCGAGCCGCGGTCGAGCTCATGGGATCACGCTTTCGCAAGCCGAATGCCAGCCGGCCCGTCCGTTCCCCGTCGGGAATGGCCCGTCGCCGTCCTTCAGTCGTTTCGGTCGTGTCCCGCCACCTTCACGACCTTGTTGTACAGCCCCAGGATCAGAAGCGTCGGGGCCCACTGGCCGATGAAGTTCGAGACGCTCTTGGTCTTCTTGTTTCCCGAAAGCTGCAACCCCAGAGACAGCACCATCGAACCGACCGATGCCCACAGCCAGACGTCGGAAGGCAGATTCGCCGTAACCGATTCGAGTTTTCGGGCGATCGGCCCCTCCTTCGGGGTCTCGTTCATCGCTCCCTCGACGAAGTTCTCGGCTCCTTCGACGAAGCTTTCCGCTGCGTTCTTGACACGGGTTTCCATGAATAGCCTCCAATGGTTTCGGATGTCGCCGGACACGTGGACCGGCGCGCTTTCCGTGAGTGCAGGCCGCGTGCCACGGGCTCGGCCCTCGGGCTTCGTCGGAAGTCTGGACAAATCCGACGGGAAGCTGGCACGCCGCGTGCACGATCCGCACCGCGGGAAAGCATTCGATTCGCCGGAAGGAGATCCGATGAAAAACGCGACCATGGCGGTCCGCTGGACGGAACCCGAGGAAAAGCTCGACCGGCTGTACCAGCTGATCGAGGACATCGAAGTGGCGATGCTCACGACCCGCCGCCGGGACGGCTCGCTCGTTTCGCGGCCGATGGCGACGCAGCGCCGCGCGGAAGGCGCGCACCTCTGGTTCGTCACGGAGGAGGGGTCCCCGAAGATCGAGGAGATCGTCCTGGATCCCAACGTCAATCTCTCCTACTACAAGGCCCGGACGAAGGAGTGGGTCTCGGTTTCCGGGTCGGCCCGCATCCTGCGCGACCGCTCCAAGATCCGCGAGCTCTATGAGCCTTCGTGGAAGGTGTGGTTCCCCGACCAGGGCGGAGCCAAGAACGGCGGACCCGACGATCCGCGCATCCTCCTGATCGGCGTCGAGGCCCGCTCGGCGCACTTCATGAAGGTCGACAAGCCGGCTCCGGTGGTTCTCTTCGAGTACGTGAGTGCGCTCGCGCGCCGGGAGAGACCCAAGTTCGGAACGGTCGAGACCGTCGGGCGGGACGCGCTCAGCCTCGGCCGGACCCGCGACCCGCAGCCTCCACGATCGCCCGGAGAAGAGCCGGCTCGTCCGTGAGCAGGCCGTCCACCCCGGCGCCGACGAGCATCTCGAGCCGGCGCCGGTCGTTGATCGTCCAGCCCACGACTCGCTCGAAGGCCCCGGAGTCCCGGGCCCCAAGCATCCGGCCGACGTCGTACCGGTAGCCGGGCCACACGCGGCCGCCGAGGCCCAGGCTCACTTCCCGCGCGCCCGTCGCGGTCAGCTCCGAGACCGGCGGGGCCGGAAGCTCGAGGTCCGCGCTGACGCGGAGATGCTCGGAGCCGCCGCCGGCGCAGGCCGCGGCGAGGGCGCGCACGATCGGACCGCGCGGGCACAGGAGGTGGAAAAGCGTCGCGCTCGGAGATTCCCGGCGCAGGCGGGCGACCAGAGCCTCGGCCGCACCCGTCTCTGCGTCCGAGAGCTTGATGTCGAGGAACACGTGCGCCAGGCGCGCTTGCCGCACCCAGTCGAGAAGGTCCTCGAGCCATTCGATTCCGGCGAACGCTTTTCGGCTCTCCGTCCCCCTCCGACTCGTAACCGTAGTGCTGGGCGAGCTCGACCGCGCGGAGCTCGCGGACGGGTCTCCTCCAGCGCGAACCCGACCTCCGGAACCCGGGGCCGGTACGCGAGGCCCTCGGCGCCGAGCTGCCTCGCGAGCGCGATGCTCTCGTCCGGATCGGCGTCGTGCCAGAGCGCGAAGCGCCCGTCGGCGGTCGCCGACAAGTCGGTCTCAATCGTGTCGGCCCCGAGCTCGAGAGCACGGCGAAACGATGCCACGGTGTTCTCGACTTCGAGCTTCGCGGCGCCGCGATGGCCGATCACCAGGCACGGCCGGCGCGCGTCCCCGGGCGGAATTCCCGGCCGCCGGATCCCTCCCAGGGCCGCGGCGGCGCGATGCCAGAGATCCCCGCGGCCGAGGCAGCTCATCGCGGCGCCGGAGGCGCGGCCGGCGACGGTCGGGACAGTGGGAGCCGTCCGGCGAAGCTCGAAACGCTCCATCGTGTCGAACCCGGTCCCGTCCTTCTCGAGGCCGCGGACTTCGACCTCGAGAGCGTCCGTTCCGGGCCGCAAGCGCAGGTAATGGAACGCGCGGATCCGGCCTCCCTCGAAAAGATCATCGGCGTGCCGCCGGCGGGCGCCTTCCCGCAAGGCTGCGCGGGGTCCGCCCCCTCCTCCCGCGACGAGGAAGCGTCTTGCCGTCGCGCACGAAGCGCTCGTAGTTGTGGACGTGGCCCGAAACCATGGCGAGCGTCTTCGCCGACTGAGTGAACGGCGGCACGAAGTCGCGCTGCACGTGGATCGTGTCGGACGTGACGCGGCTGTTGGTGAACGGCGGATGATGCAGGAGCACGAGCGTGCCTGAAATCGCATCGTCCGCGTCCCACTGCTCGAGCAGCCGCCGGTACCAGGCGAGCTGCTCTCGCCATGCCGCGGGCGGCAGCCAGCGCAGGTTCGAGTCGAGAAACACGAGGCCCAGACTCCCGTAGGTGGCCGCGTACCAGTGCCGCTCGCGCAGGTGCGGAAACCGCGCGAAGTAGTTCGCGAGCGCGGGCCTGCGCGAAAGCCAGTATTCGTGGTTGCCCAGCACCGGGTAGGCGGAGATCCCGGCAGCCTTCAGCGGCGAGCAGAGGCGGTCGAACTCGTCCCAGGCCGCCGATGACGAGCCACAGAAGACGAGATCGCCGAGAAACGCGACGAAATCGGGATTCTCCTCGGCAACCTCGCGGAGGATCGCCCGGCGTTCGCGCGGATTCGACTCTCTCCAGATCTCCAGGCCCGACGTCGGCTGGAGATCACCCACGATCGCAAAGGCCCCGCGGCGCACCTCGAGGCGCTCGGGTTCGATCCGCTCCCTCGCGCCGGCGTCACGCCGGCCGGGGTCGGAGGTCATGCGCACCCGCTCGGCTCCCCGGCGCGCGGCACGCTTCTTGAACCACTCGCGCGCATGAACACAAAAGCGCCTTCTCCGCCGCCGGTGAACGAGCCGCCGGCCGCTCCGGAACCGGTCATCGACGAGCCCGGACGCGAAATCCCGGCCATCGATCCTCGACTGCCCGGCCAGCCACGCACGATTCGGGAGCCCGGCGAGGATCCCGAGAATCCCCGCGGGCCGGGCGTGGCAAGACCGGAGGGAGTTTCTCTCACGAGCTGACGCGGGCGGCTTCGCCGCCGGTTCTCGAGCCGCCGAATGGCGCTCCGGACGAGCCGGCCGCCGGCCCATCGCGCCGCCGCGCGAGCGACTCTCGGCCGACTCACGAGATGCCGAAACGCCGCGCTCCAACCGAAGCGCTGCCGAAAACGATCCTTCCAGGCCGCCGCATAGGCGCGGGGAACGTCGTCCCAGGCCAACGCGCCCGAGAATCCCCGTTCGAGCGTCGTCGCCGCGAGGATTCCGGACGCGAGCGCGCAGGCCAGCCCCTGCCCCGAGAACGGGTCCACGACGCCCGCCGCGTCTCCTACCATCAAGCGCTTCGCCTTCCGTCGGAGGCTTGGCCGCGAGGTACACCGGACCAGCACCCATGAAGTCCGTCGATGGCTTCAGCCGATCGAGCGCGCGGTCGAGGGCCCGATTCGACTCGCGGGCGTGTGCGACGACCGCGTCCCATCCCACACCGAGCCGCCTCCGCGTCGAATCCTCCACCATCCCCGCGAGATGGACGCCTCCCCCTTCGACGCGCGAGAGCCCGCAGTAGCCGCCGGGAAACAGGTACAGCCCCACCCGGCCGGCGAAGGCGCCGTCCTCATCGGGAGCGAACTCACGGCACCATGCCAGGAATCGGCGGCCGCGAGCCTGGCGGTCATGCTGCTTCCGCTCGCGGTCCATCGCGTCCCAGCGGCCCCAGGCCGCGACGACGCGGCGCGTTTCGACCCGGCTTTCGCTCGGACCCTCCGAAAAGCGCACGCGAAAGCCCTCGGGCGAACGCTCAAGACCGCGGACGAGAGCGCCGAAGCGCGACTGGGCGCCCTGCGTCTGCGCCCACGATGCGAGTCGGGCATCGAGCCGCTCGCGCGAGAAGCTGAGAGCGGCTTCGGGAAGGCGGAAGGGAATCTCCGGTCCGCCCGCCACCGCCAGAGCCCCCCGGCGAATGTGCTCCGCCTCCGCCGCGACCTCGTCGCGGAGGCCGAGAACCTCCAGCGCCTCCGCGGCCGACGCCGAGAGGAAATCGCCGCACACCTTCCGCCTCGGGAAGCGATCCTTCTCGAGGATCAGGACGCGGCGGCCGTGACGGGCGAGGAGCCCGGCGGCGGCGGAGCCTGCGGGCCCCGCGCCGATTACGACGACGTCGAAGGGCGGCATGCCCTCCCACCAGCCAGGAGGAGGCGAAAAGGGAAGATGCGTTGCGCCAGGCTGCGGGGCTCGACCTCGCGGGCGACGGCGAGCGCCTCCTCGGCCGTGTAACCCTGGCGGACGGACGCCATGCCGTCCTCGACCGAGACGCGCGTGCGAAAGATCGCCCGGCCGGCGAGCGCCACGAAGAGCTCGGCGAGACGATGACGCCGGACGTCGAGCATCGCGAAGCCCAGGCGCGCGACCCGCCGGACCTCGGCGAAAAAGTCGCGGTTCTGCGCGGGCGAGAAGTGATGCAGGAAGAACGTCGACACGACGAAGTCGAACGCCTCGTCGCGAAACGGGAGACGCAGGCCGTCGGCCGCGACGGGATGGACGGCGTACGCCGCTCCCGTGGAACGGCCGATCGCGAGATGTCTCCACTGCAGATCCATCGCCACGATGCGGACCACGAACCCCGCCTCTCGCAGGCGCCTCGCCAGTCTCCATGCCACGGCTCCGGTGCCGGCGCCCACGTCGAGGATCGAGATGTGGCTGCGGCCGAGGGCTCTCGCCCGTTCGATGAGATGCCGCTCGAGCGCCCGCGACGCGCCCCATCGGCGGTTCACGAGGTCGAGGTCCTCGAGCGACCGCCGCATCTCCTCGACCGGCAGGTCGGGGTCGTCGAGACGTTCGCGGCTGGGTCGCCGCGGCGGGATAAACGGGCTCATCAGGCGGCCTCCCCGGTGCGGATGACCAGGGCGCTGTTTTTCGAGCCGAAGCCGATGGTGTTGCAGAGGGCGTGCTCGACCGAGGCGGCGCGCGACGCGTTCGCGACGTAGTCGAGATCGCACTCGGGATCCGCGGTCTCGAGGTTGATCGTGGGCGGCAGAAAGCCGTCGCGCATTCCGAGCACCGTCGCCGCGACGCCCGCCGCGCCGCAGGCCCCCTGCGCATGGCCGATCATCGACTTGATGGAGGAGCCCGGAACGCGGTCCGCGGAGCGGCCGAACACCTTTCGCGCCGCCCGGGTCTCGACACGGTCATTCAGTTCCGTGCCGGTGCCGTGGTAGGCCACGTAGCCGACCTCCGCCGGCGGGATCCCGGCCTCGCGCAGCGCCAGGCTCATGGCGCGGGCCGGCTCGTCTCCCGATTCGTCCATCCGGACGCGGTGGTGCGCGTCGCAGGTGGAACCGTAGCCGCGGATCTCCGCATAGACCTGCGCCCCCCGGGCCTGCGCGCGGTCCCGGTCCTCGAGCACGAACATCCAGGCGCCCTCGCCCAGCACGAAGCCGTCGCGATCGGCCGAGAACGGGCGGCTCGCCCGCTCGGGCTCACGCTCGCGCTCCGTCGACACGACTCGCATCATGAGGAAGCCCTCCATGATGCCGCGCACGACCGTCGCGTCCACGCCGCCCGCGAGCACGACGTCGGCGGTCCCGAACTTCACCGCGTGGAACGCGTGGCCGAGCGCGTCCGTCGACGACGTGCACCCGGTCGAAATCACGTGCGAGGGCCCGCGCAGGCCGAACCTCATCGAGATCTCGGACGAAAGCGTCCCGATCGTTCCCGAAGCGATGGCATAGACGGAGGCCTTCTTGACCTGGTTCGTGTAGTACAGGTGATACATGCGCTCGGCGAACTCGATCGGACCGCCGCCGGTTCCGAGCAGAACTCCCAGGGCCTGCCGTTCTTCGAGCGAGAGCCGGTCGGGATCGATGCCGGCGTCGTCCAGCGCTTCCTCGGAGGCGGCGATGGCGAGGGGAACCGCCCGCGAGACGTGGCGAACGGACTTGGCGTCCACGTGCGCCGCGAGGTCGAAGCCTTTGACCTCGCCGGCGATCGTCGCTGCGAGCCCTTCGGGATCGAACAGCGAAATGCGATCGATGCCGCTGCGCCCGGCCTGGAGCGAGCGGGCGTACGCTTCCCTGCCGTTGCCGTTGGGCGCCAGGCAACCGATGCCGGTGATCGCGACGCGTCGTTCCACGCCGATATTTTTCGCGGGATGGAGTCTAGCAATTCGCGTCTAGCGCGAGCCGCTTGCCGGCGTCCGCGCGGGCCGAGCAGGCGTGCCCTCCAGCGGGGAGCCCGGAGTCGGGGTCGGGACCCCCCTGCCCGGCGTCATCATGTACTCCGCGCCTCCGGTCACGGTCGGCCGGGGGGCCGACGCCGCCGGCCCGGCCGGGGTCGAGGACATCGCCGCGCCATCCTGCGTGGACGCGTAGGCTTTGGAAGGCGGCGCGCTGGAGGCCGAGCCTCCCTGGGCGGTTTCGGCGCCCGGACTGTATGGAGCGATCGAGGTGACGCGCTGCTGGCCAATGCTGTCCTCCAGCCATGCGACGGTGACCATCTGCCCTTGCGCCAGGGAGTCCTCGACGCGAGTCCCGGGGTCGACCGGCAGGGCGATCTCGGCGCCGTCCTCCGCGACGATCACGATCTGCGAATTCTTCGCGTAGCTCTTGACCGTTCCGGTGGCCGTCCGGATGAACCGGCGGCTGAGCTCGTCGTTCGGCGCGACCGGATCGTTCTTCGGCGCGACCTGAGCGGCCTGGAACGCCGCGGCCGCCAACATCGTCGCGGCCGCAAGGGCGAGGCCCCACACCCTCTTCATCACCCACCTCCTCCGATCTCGTTTCGGAAACGAACGGAAACCGCCAATACAAGACTCGTGCCGCGGGCTTATGACCTGTTTCCCGGCCCGCTTCCCGAAGGCGAACCGCTCCCCGACGGCGCTCCCCGGCCCGGAGGGGCCGCTCCCGGCGCCGCGGAGCCCGGCGTACCGTTGGGCGCGGTGCTCGGGGGCGCCGAGCCCGGCTGGCCGGGCTGCGCGAGGACGGGCGTGCCGTTGGGGCCGATGTTGGGCGGTGCGGACCCGGGCTGACCCGGCTGCGCCAGAACGGGGGTTCCGTTGGGACCGATCACGGGCTGCGCCCCGCCCTGACCCGGCTGCGCCTGCACGGGGGTACCGTTCGGACCGATCTGTACCGGCGGCGCTCCGGTATTCATCACCGGCGTTCCGTTCGGGCCTGTCACCGGAGTCCCGGAGCCGGCCACGCCCGGCGCCAGCGTCGGCGTGCCGTCCGGTCCGATGACCGTCGGGGCTCCCGTGCCGGTGACCGGGAAGCCGTTGGGGCCGATGGGGTTCTGCGCCGCCTGCGCGCGCGACAGGTCCGTCGAGGAAGGCACTCGAGGCAGGCCGTCCGTACCCACGAGCGTGTTGTTCGGGTCGATCGGAACGTTCGCATTCACCCCATTCGGATTGACCCCGCCGCCGTACGCACCGGCCGCGTAACCGTTGCCGGAACCGGCATTGGCATTGGCATTTGCATTTGGAAGCCCGGCGGACGCCGCGGCGGTCGCGCCGGACGCCGAGGGGGCGATGCCGTCGCCCGTCGGCCCGAGCACGAGGATCTCTCCGGGCTCGAGTCCCACCGTCGCAGCGCGGCGCGCGCGATCGGTCGGGCCGCCGGACAGACGGGTTGCGCGCACCGTCATTGTCGGCGTGCTCGACCTGGTCGCCGCTCGCCCGTCGGAGACGACACGAACGATCATCTCCGTCGGCACACCCGTGAGCGGCCCGGCGGGGTAAGGATGAAAAGTCAGGACCGATCCCCGAGCCACCGGCAAATCCGTAGCGAGGATCTGGCGTCCGTCGGACATCTCGATCCGGTATTTCGCGCTTGCGGCCGCCGCGAGACCCGCGGCCGAGAATCCGAGTGCCATGCAGAGGGCGATGCGAGTGAGGCGCGCCATGATAGACCTCCGCCTCTCGTGAGTTGCAGGATGGGTGCCACGACAGATCGTGCCGCCGCGGCGCTGGCAAGCGCCGTGCATCCTCCCGGGGCGGGAGGTGACTATGGGCCTGGTTCTACTGATCGTCCTCGTCCTTCTCCTCGTGGGCGCCATTCCGAGCTGGGGCTACAGTCGGAACTGGGGGTACGGTCCGAGCGGGATCCTCGGCGTAATCCTCATCGTCGTGGTCGTGCTGCTTCTCACCGGACGCCTGTAGTCTCGGGCGGGTCGCGCATTTTTCTGATCTCGCCCGCCGGCACTTCGGGCCGGCGGGCCGAGATCCTTCTCCGGGATGCCGCGCGGTTCGATCTCGCTCTTCGACTTCGTTCCCGCACAGGCGCCACACTCGGGGAGGCGTTCTCGTTCCTCTCGGGCCTCTACTTCCGCGGCAAGCTGGCTTATGCGCGCCGCTTCGCGCCGGACACCTCGTTCGTGATCACTTCCTGCGCCGGCCTCCTCCACCCCGAGACGCCGGTGCGTCGCGAAGACCTCCGGCGCTATGCGCAGGTGCCCATCTCGCTGGCGGAGCCCGCCTACCGGAGGCCCTTCGTCCGCGACGCTCGGCGCCTCCTTCGCGAAATGCCAGCCGACGCCTCTGTCGTGCTCCTCGGCTCGATCGCCACCGACAAGTACTGCGGCATCCTTCTCGAGGTGTTCGGCGAGCGCCTCCTCTTTCCATCCGCGTTCGTGGGGCGGGGAGACATGAGCCGGGGCGGCCTTCTTCTGCGGGCCGCGCGCGACGGACACGAGCTCGAGTACGTGCCGGTCGCAAATGCCGTCCGACACGGACCCCGTCCGGCGAAGCTGGATCCGGCGACCCGCGTGCGCGTGCGAATGCGTTCGGCCGACCCGGAATGAAAGTCCCCGCGGCGCCCGAGGACGCCGAAGTCCGCGTCGGTGGCAAGACGCTGACGCTCACGAACCTCTCGAAGTTGTTCTGGCCGAAGCTCGGCCTGACGAAACGCCACCTGCTCGCCTACTACACGGAAGTCGCGCCCGTGCTCCTGCCGCACATCCGGGACCGGGCGATGGTCATGAAGCGCTATCCGAACGGCGCGGAGGGCGAGTTCTTCTTCATGAAGCGCACGCCTTCGCCCCGTCCGGACTGGCTCCGCACGTGCCCGATCGAGCACGGCTCGGGAAGCGTCATCGACTTCCCGGTGATCGATGATCTCGCGGCCCTGCTCTGGGTGATCAATCTCGGCTGCATCGACCTCAATCCCTGGTACTCGCGCTGCGACGACACGGACCGCCCGGACTTTCTCCACTTCGATCTGGATCCGGTTCCCGGGGCCGATTTCGAGCGCGTCCTCGAGACCGCGCGCGCCGTGAAGGAGGGCCTGGACGTCTTGAAGATGCCGGCCTACGCCAAGAGCACCGGCTCCCGGGGCATCCACGTCTACGTGCCGATCCGCCGCGGGCCGACACAGAAGCAGGTGTGGACGTTCGCGAAGGCGTTCGCGCGGCAGATGGAAGCCGCCCGTCCGAAGACGATCACGGCGGAATACCGGAAAGACCGGCGTCCGGAGGGACGGGTCCTCGTGGACTACAACCAGAACGCCTGGGGCCGCACGCTCGCTTCGGTGTACTCGGTCCGGCCAACGAAGACGGCCTCGGTCTCCGCGCCCGTGACCTGGACGGAGGTCGAGAAGGGCTTCGCCATCGAGGATTTCCGCATCGACAACATGGCCGAGCGGATCCGCGAGGTCGGCGATCTCTGGAAACCCGTCCTGGCCGCGAAGGGCCGCTTCCGCCTGGAGTCTCTGCTCTGAACGGAGTCCGTCCGCGCGTCCGCGTCAGCTTCGAGGACGGCGCGGACGACCCGGAGGATCTCGGAAGTGCCGTAAGGCTTGCGGACCGAAGCCTGTACGCCGGCATCTTCCATCGCCGTACGCTGATCCGGCTCGATGTTTCCGCTGGCAACGATGCAGCGCAGGGCCGGATCGCGCTCCCGCATCTTCAAAAACGCTTCCCAGCCTCCGAGGCGCGGAAGCCCCAGATCCAGCAATACCGCCTGGATCCGGTCGGCGTTCGCCGCATGGACCCGGACCGCCGCGACGCCGTCGAGCGCCGTGAGGACCTCGAAGCCTTCCTCCTCGAGGAATTCGCGGATGGGGGCGAGCAGCGTCTCTTCGTCCTCGACGAGGAGAATCGTCGGCCGCTCGCCCGTGACCGGCTTGACCGCGGCCGTCGGACGCCGCGAGGATTTCCGCCGCGCGCGGCTCGCAATGTCTCCCTCGCCCGGCTGCAACTCGGGGACTTCGATGTAGATCCGAAACGTGGCTCCCTTGCCGACCTCGCTCTCCACGTCCACGTAGCCGCGATGGGAATTGACGATGCCGTAGACGACCGCCAGGCCCAGGCCCTGGCCCTTCGACCCCTTCGTCGTGAAGAAGGGCTCGAAGATCCGGCGGCGGGTTTCGGCGTCCATGCCCGCGCCGGTGTCGGAAACGCAGAGCTCGACGTAAGTCCCATCCGGGGCCTCGGGAAACTTGGCGCGCAGCGTCTCGGCCGAAACGACGTCGGTGCCCAGCGTCAGGACGCCGCCCTGGGGCATCGCGTCGCGCGCGTTGACGGCCAGGTTCAGGATCGCCTGATGGAGCTGGTTCGGGTCGGCGTGCACGCGGGGCACTTCCTCCGCGAGCTTCGTCGAGACCTGGATCTGCTTGGGCAAGGTCTCGCGCAGCATCGAGGCCAGCTCCTTGACCACGGCGTTGACGTCGGTCGCCTCGAAGGCGATGTCGGTCTTGCGCGCGAAGGTCAGCAGCTGGCGGACGACGGCCGTTCCCCGCTCGACCGCTTTCTGGATCGAGGACGTGCTCTCCGCGCGCTTCGCCGCCTCGAGCTTCTCGCGGCCGAGCACGCTCGACGTGGGCCGAAATGATGTTGAGCAGATTGTTGAAGTCGTGCGCGACTCCTCCCGCGAGCCGGCCGATCGAGTCGAGCTTCTGCATCTGCCGGACCTGCTCCTGGAGCCGGGCGCGCTCGGTGACGTCGCGGAGGTTGGCCTGCGTCACCCGGCGGCCGCCGAGGTCGTAGGTATTTGTGATGGCCTCGACGAACACACGCTGGCCCGACTTCGTCCGGAGCATGACTTCCTGTTCGAACCCGAAGCCCCCCGCGAGGTTGGCCTCGAACCGGCTCCGGGCGGCCGCGGGGTCGTCGTAGAAGCCCGAGCTCCCAGGGCCTCTTGCCGAGCATCTCCGCGCGGGAAAACCCAGGAGCTCCTCGAGAAACGGGTTCACGTCCAGGAGGTGGCCGGTCGCCGCGTCCATCAGCCAGATGCCCTCGCGCGCGGTTTCGAAAATGCGGCGGTACCGGGCCTCGGAGGCGCGCACGGCCGTCTCGGCTCGCTTGCGCTCGGTGATGTCTTCGAAAGCGAGGAGGAGCAGCGGCTTCGGCTCGCCCGGCAGCTTCACCCGCCGGGCGTTGACGCGGAGGATCTTCTCGCCGACCCGGTCGATGTGGACGGAGATCTCGTGGTCCTGAATCGGAGCATTCTCGCGGACCGCCCGCACGAGGAGCTCGTGCGGCGCGTCCCGGGAGGCCTCGGGGCCCAGCAGCTCCGGAAACAACCTGCCCTCGGCCTTCTTCACCGAGGTCTGGAACATGCGGTAAAAAGCCTCGTTGGCGCTCCGGACGCGGTGCGCTTCATCGAGAACGACGAGGGCTTCGCGGACGGTCTCCACGAGGGCCTCGGCAAGGCTCGTCCCGATGAGGATCTTCTGGCCGTTGGTCGCCCGGGACGACGAAGCCTTGGAACGCCGAAGCCGCTTTCCGATACTACGATCTTTAGCCTTCAGTGGCTTTCGGCCTGGCTTTCCCACGAGAACACGCTTCGCGTCGGCCATCGCTCTCCGCAGCTTTCGGGACAAGGAGACGAGATTACGGCTCGTCGAGTCTATTGCAGGCGAAGAGGAGCAGGGAACAACCAGGCTTTCGTCAGGACCCTGCGCGTCGACGCGGCTCCCGATTCGAGTGCCAGACCGCCTTCTTCCCCGATTTTTTCGGAGGTTTCACGAGCCTCGGGTTCGCGAGCATCTTCCGGAGGAGCGCCGGCGGATCGCCGTCGGCCGCTTTCTCCATGTTGCCGCCCTCGTCGCGGGCGATCTCGACGAGCAGCCGATCCGTAACGACGGAACGCGGCTCCTCGTCGGCGATGTTCCGCTTGCTGGCGGTCTCGTCGCGGTGCTTGATGAGCAGCCACGGATTCCGCGTTTCGCCGCGGCGCTTCCCCATGCGGACGAGCACCCATTCTCCCCGGAGCTTTTCTCCGTCGAGCCGGAACTTCAGCTCGCCCTTCGCGAGGGCCGAGTCGACGTCCGGATCGACGGGAGTCCACGTCCCACGGTCCCAGATCATGACCGTTCCGCCGCCGTATTCTTCTTCCGGGATGACGCCCTCGAAGCGGTTGTATTCGATCGGGTGGTCTTCCGTGGGCATCGCCATGCGCTTGTCCGCCGGATCGAGCGACGGCCCGCGCGGCACGGCCCAGGAGAGCATCACGCCTTTCCATTCGAGCCGGAAGTCGTAGTGGAGCGCGGTCGCGCGGTGCTTCTGGATGACGAACGCGAGCTTCTTCGCGCGGGAGGCTTTCCCTCGAGCGGGCCGAGCCTTTCCCCGGGGCTCCGGCGTTACACCGAAACGGCGCTTGCGGCGGTATTGGTCGAGCGGCAACGTGCCTCCCGATACGCGATTGTTCAAGAAACGTGCCGCAAAAACCACGGCCGGATTTGAAAGGCCGGCGGGCATACGCCCGCCGACCCCTCCCGAAGTCTGTCGGCCGAAGCTACTCCTGGTCTTCCGTGATGTCCTCCGAGACTTCCGAGCCCTTCTTCTTCTTGGAGGGCTGGCCCGGCGAGCCCTTTTCCGAGCCCTGTTCCTGACGGCCGCTCGCGCCTCGATTGCTCTCGAACTCGCCCCGCTCGTTGCGGGTCGGATTGCTCTTGTCGCTCTGGCTCTGGCCGCCCTGCGGCTTCTGGCTCCCCTGCTGATCCTTGCCCGACCGATTGTCTCGATCCACCATGGAATCCTCCTTGTTGGGGAACGTCCCCGCGGAACCGAGCTTCAAGAAGCGTGCCGCCCAACCCACTCGCCTCCGTGGCACGACACTTGCCTTCGCGAACACGAGGAGGACCAGCCCAAATGAACCAGGAAACGGAAAATCTTCTGTACGAAGCGCTCGAAACCGAGATCGGCGGCGTGCAGATCTACACGAACGCGGTGCGCTGCGCGGAGAACGACGAGCTGAAGGAAGAGTGGGAGAAGTATCTCGAGCAGACGATGCGCCACGAGCAGATCCTGCGCGAGGTGATGGAGACGCTCGGCATGGATGCCGAGAAAGAGACGCCGGGCCGCAAGGTCGTCCGCCACATCGGCGAGTCGCTCGTGCAGGCCATGGTGATGGCGCGCGAGGAAGGCGAGCCCGAAGCCGCGCAGATCGTGGCCGCGGAATGCGTCGTCCTCGCGGAGACGAAGGACCACCAGAACTGGGAGCTTCTCGGGGAGATCGCCAAGAAACTCACGGGCGAGGAGAAGAAGGCGATCTCCGAGGCGCACGACGAGGTCGAGGACGAAGAGGACGAGCACCTGTACCACACGCAGGGATGGAGTCGCGAGCTGTGGCTCGATCACCTCGGGATGGCCGCGGTGCTGCCTCCGCCCGAAGAGAAGAAGGACGTCAAGACGGCGATCGGCGCCGCGCGCGCGAAGCAGTCTCGGAAAGAGATGACCCCGCGCAAGAAGGGCCGCGCCCCCCAGGCCGAGCACTGAGTCGAGCGGAACCTTCGACATCACAGGATCTCCGATGACCGTCGTCGAACGACTGCAGTCGTCGGGGATCCGCCGTCTCGGCGCGTCGAAGCGCGGCTTCCGATACCGACGCTCCGACGGCCGTCGCGTCTCGCGCGAGGAGCGAGCGCGTATCGACGCGCTGGTATTGCCTCCGGCTTGGACGGACGTGTACGTCAGCCCGTCACCATCGTCCGCCGTCCAGGCGATCGGCCGCGATCGCGCGGGCCGGTGGCAGTACGTCTACTCCGAAAGGCAGACGCGCCTCCGCGAGGCGCGCAAGCGCGCCCGCCTGCTCGCGTTTCTCCGTGCGCTGCCCGCGCTCCGAGCGCGTCTCGCCCAGGACCTGCGGCGGGAAGGACTGGCGCGCGAGCGCGTCCTCGCGGCGATGGCCCGGCTCCTCCTGCGCGGATTTCTCCGGCCGGGAAGCCAGGTCTACGCGCGGGAAAACGGCTCTTACGGCCTCGCGACGCTCCGCCCCAGGCACGTGCGCGTCCGAGGCTCGCGAGTCACGCTCGACTACCCGGGAAAAGGCGGCAAGCACCAGTTCCGGGAGATCGAAGACGCGGCCGCCGCGCGCGTCGTGCGCGCGCTCCTCGCAGATCCGGGTCCCGAAGTGTTCCGCTATCGCAACGGCGGGGACGAATGGGTGAACGTGCGGCGCAGGAACCTCAACACGTATCTCAGCGACATCACCGGAGGCCGCATCACCGCCAAGGACTTTCGGACCTGGGCCGGAACGCTTTTTGGCGCCTGCGCGCTCGCTCGTGGGGGTTTCCCGGATCCGCCGTCGGCGCGGGCAATCCGGCGGAGCGTCGCGGAGGCCATGCGCGAGACGGCGGAGCTCCTCGGCAACACGCCCGCGGTCTGCCGGGCCTCGTACGTGAGTCCCGGCATCCTGGAAGCGTTCGAGCGCGGACACGTGCTCACCGAGCCTCCCTCGCTCGAGCAGCTCATGCGCGCTTCTCCCCGCCTTCTCGCCCAGGTCGAAAAGCGTCTGGCGCGGCTGCTCTCCAACGGGAGTTGAGAGGGCCCCCGGGCTCTCGTCGTTGCTTTTCGAGCTCCGGACCAACAGAATCGGCGGAGAATGACCCGCAGTTCCCTCGGAGTGGCGGCCGCCGCGGCCCTCGGCGTGTGCTGCGCGATCATCCTCGTCGCGGCGAACTTCGCGAACAGCCGGGCCGCCGCGGCCACGGCGCGCGAGGTCAACGCTTCCTGGGATGCGATTCAGACGGCCGAGGAAACTCTGTCTCTGCTCCGCGATGCCGAAATCGGCCAGCGAGGCTATCTCCTGGTCGGCCGGCGTTCGTATCTCGTGCCGTACTCGAACGCCGTGGACCGGGTGTTCCCGGCCATCGAACAACTTCAGGTCCGGGTGCAGAACGACCCAACCAGAGGACCCGGGCGCGGACGCTGCAAACTCTCGCCGGCCAGAAGATGTCCGAGATGCGGGTCACGATCGAGATGATGGACGCCGGGAATCGCGACGGCGCTCTCGCGACGGTAGACACCGATCTCGGCAAGAGCCGGATGGACGAGATCCGAAAGACCGTCGCGGAGATTCAGCGGCACGAGCGGGCCGAGCTCGCGGAGCGTACGACCCGGGCGGCGCGGGCATCGCATCGCGTGCTCCTGACCTCGATTCTGGCCGTGGTCCTGGTCGCCGTATCGCTCCTGATCCTGGTCGTTCGTCTCTCTCCATCCGCGGCCCGATCGAGCGAGCTCCCGTCGAGCTGACTCACCTCCGTCGGATCGCCTGGCGCGCCGCGCGCCGGCCGCTGGCGATTGCGCCCGGAACCGTGCCGCTCGCGTCCGCAGACGTGGCTTCCCCTGCGAAGAAGAGCGTGTCGCGCACCGGCCGGGAAAGGCGATCCGGCGCTTCGGCGCCACCGACCGCTTGATAGCTGTAGGCGCCGCGCGAGAACGGATCGGCAGTCCAGTCGTGGCTGTCGGCAGCCACGAGAAGGCGCCGCGCGCGGGCCGTGGAGATTCCGAACAGGCTCCCGAGCTGGCGCAGGCCCGCGTCGAGAATCGCCGGCCGGCCTCGTTCTCGGAGCCGCGTCGCCGGCGGACCTCCCGCCCAGAGGGTCACCATCGGAAGGTCCACTGGCGCAGGCCGTCCAGAGCGTCTGGAAGGCCCCGGCCGCGTGCACGAACGCGGCTTCCCCCAGGGCGTCTCTCCAGAAAGATTCTCGGAAGCGCAGGACGAGCCGCACGACGTCGCCCATGTCGACGCCCTCGAGCGTGCGTCGGATCGCGGCCGGCTCGGGATCGAACGCGACCGCGCCGCGGGAGCTCGGCGCCGCTTTCAGAACGCCGACCGGAAGCGTGACTACCGCCGCCCGGGCGCGAAAGGTTTCGCCGGAGGCGGTGAGCACGTCGACCTGTTTCGGACGCCATCGGATTTCCCGCACGACCGTGGAACGGCGGATCGCGCCCCCCGCGCGTTCGACCCGCTCCGCGAGCGATCGCACCACGGCGTCGTAGCCCGAGAGGATCCGGAACTGGGCGCGCTCGTCCGGGCTTGACGGTCCCTCTCCAGCGGTCGAGAGCGCCCGCACGCTGGCGCGCTCGATCGGCGCGGCGTCGTAGCCCTGCACCGTCGACGCGAGGAGGCGACGGTCCGGTGCGCCGAGCTTGCGGCGAGAGGCGAGGAACTCCGCGACCGAACGATCCGAGCCAGCCGAAGCCGAAGCCGAACCCTTCGACGACATCTTCTTCGTCAACGACTCGAAACGCCGCCAGACGTCGCCCATCTCGCGGAAAGACCCGCGCCGCCACTCCCGATGCTCCGCCGGCAGCCGGACGGCCATGAGCCCGGCGTCGCGGACGATCTCGAAGAGCTCCGGGCTGCGGCCGTGGACGAATTCGGCGCCGAGCTCGACCGGCACCGGCCATCCATTCGGTCTCCGCGTCCAGACCCGGCCGCCGATCCTCCGACGGGCTTCCAGGACGAGCACGCGTGCTCCCGCTTCGCACAGCTCGGCGGCCGCGGACAGGCCGGCCGCTCCTCCACCCACGATCAGGAAGTCCGACGTCTTCATGGAAGTCTTTGCAGCAAAGCCGACGCCATCTTCCCGGGAGCGCCCGGACACGTCATGGAGTCGCGCGACGCCGCGCGCTCCCGGAACGTCTCTTGCATTCCCGAATCAGGGGCAAATCGCCCAACCCGGCGGTCGAGGATTCGGCCGCGACAAACAGATCGATTCTCAATTCAACCACTCAGGAGGTCTCGACATGGCCGAGCGTCGTTTTGATCGTGGAAGAGAGGACGAGGGAAGGTACAGCCGCTCCGACGAGGGATTCGAGAGCAGCGGCGATCGCCGATACGGACAATCGAGCGAAGGACGCGGCTCCTACGGACAGGGGCAGCGCGGGCAGGGCTCGCAGTACGGCCAGAGCCAGGGACGTTACGGGCAGGGATCGTACGGCCAGGGCAGCGGCTACGAAGAGAGTGATTACCCCGAGTCCGAGGGCGGCACCGAGGGCCGGTCGCAGGGCTTCGAGTCTCAGAGGGGCGGGCCGGGCTACTCGTTCGACCGCGGGGAGCAGGGCCCCTGGAGGCCGGGCGAAGGTTCCAGCGGTTCCGGCATCGGCGGCGGCCGCTACTCCGGATACGAGGGTGGAGGCTGGGGCGAGCCGTGGCAGCGCCGGCGCGGACAGCAGGACGCTGGCCGAATGGGAATGCGAATGGAAGACGGGCGGTATCGCGGCGAATCCGAGTGGGACCAGCCCCGCCAGTCTCGCGGCGGATACGGCCAGGGTTCTGAGGGTCGATATGCCCAGAGGTCCCAGGGCGGATTCGGCCAGAGCGATCGCGGCGGATTCAGCGGCGGACCGAGCTCGCAGGGCCTCGGCCGCCGGGGCCGCGCAGAGGGCGCCGACTACAGACAGCAGCGCTATGCCGGAAGCTACGGTCTCGGCCGCGGCGGGCAGCGGGGTGAAGAGCAGCGCGAGTCTTTCGGCTCGCAGGGCGAGTCTTTCGACTCGAGGCTGGGCCGCTTCTTCGGGAAGGGCCCGAAGGGCTATCAACGTTCCGACGAGCGCATCAAGGAAGAGATCAGCGATCGGCTCGAGGAGCACGGCGATATCGACGCCTCCGAGATCACGGTCATGGTCGCCGTCGGCGAAGTCACGCTCGAAGGCACCGTCCCCGACCGCTGGATGAAGCGGTTGGCCGAAGACGTCGCCGAAGACACCGCCGGGGTCAAGCAGGTGCACAATCGCGTTCGCATCGAGCAGGGCCACGGTTCCGAAACGTCGGGGTCCTCGTCGTCGCGGGACAAGAGCGCTTCGTTCGGTTCGTCGTCGGAAACGACTTCGGGCACCCCGGCCGGAACGACTTCCGGCTCGTCGTCCGGAACCACCCCGGGTTCCGAAAAGTCTCGTACGCGCAGCAACGCCTGACCCGTCGGCGTTCTGCTCTCGTCCGGAAAGGCGCCCCGAAAGCTCGGGGCGCATTTCATTTTTGCGGTATTTCGCGGGAACGCCTCTTGCAGGACAGATCGCGTCCGCGCGTGAAACGCGGACGCGTGGCCGCCGCCGTCGGCCGGCGGCGTGACAGGAGCCCGCATGAGCCGTACTGTTCCGGCCAGCGATTCCCTGAACGGGAAGGTCATTGTCATCACCGGCGCCACGAGCGAGCTCGGCCGGGGTGCGGCGATGGCGTTCACGCGCGCCGGCGCCGTCCCCGTACTGGCATCGCGACGGAGCGAAGATCTCGACGAGGTGACCCGCTCGTGCATCGCCGAGGGCGCCAGAGCCATCGCGGTGGAAACGGACGTGTCGGATCCGGTGGACGTCGCCCAGCTCGCTCGCGAAGCGACGACCCGCTACGGCCGGATCGACGTCTGGATCAACAACGCGGGAGCCGCGGCGGTCGGGAGGTTCGATGCGATTCCGCTCGACGACCATGCGCAGATCATCGAAAGGACACTCCTGGGCACGCTCTACGGCTGCTACCTGGCCCTCCGCCAATTCCGCAGGCAGCGACAGGGCACTCTCATCAACGTGGCCTCCGTCATCGGCAAGGGCACGCCTCTCTCCAACGCATCCTACGCAGCCGCCCGGCACGGCGTCGCGGGACTGAGTGCGGCGCTGCGTCTCGAGCTTGCCGAGACCGGTGAGGACCGGGAGATCCGCGTCTGCACCCTCTGGCCAGGCACGCGCGACACGACGGGCTTCCCGGGCGCCCCCCAACAGAGCGGCCGTGCGATGACGACACCGCTCGCAGGCGACACAAAAGTGGTCGCGGCTCTCATCGCGCTCGCCCGGAGTCCTCAGGACGAGATGATCGTGGAGCCCGCCCGGAAGACAGTCGTGGCCGCGGATCGCCTCTCCCCTGCCCCTGCCGCGAGGTCGAAGCCGAGGAAAGGCCCCCGTCGCCGGTCCCTTCGGGCCGGCCGAGCCGAGGCCTGACGCGCCCGGAACTCCCGGTCACTCCTTGTGTTATGTTTCGCGAACCGAATACATCGGGACCGGCTCCAGCCAACGGGGTGAACGTGGGCGATGAGATGGTGCTGCTGACGGCCACCTGCCGCCAGTGTGGCAAGGTCGCTGAGGTGGGCTACATCCACGGGCGCGCGCGTGTCACCGTGACCGCCTATCGGTGCGAGCACTGCGGCGCCGATGACGCCCTGAAGCCGCCGGCCGCGCAGCCGATCGCGCAGAAGGGGACGCCTCCCAAGTCTTCCCTGCGCCGCCGGAGATCATCCGAGCACGCCACTCGCGGCTGACGCCAGCCGGGGGCTGGCTTTTTCTTTGCATGGATAAGGCCGTCGTTCCAAGGAGGTAGTGTGTACAACCCTCGCGCCTGGCTCATGGCCCATTGCCGGACTTGCGCAAAGCGATTCTCGACGGGGATCCGCATGGAGACGGCGACGCGATATGGGACGAGAGGTTGGAACGTGAAATGTCCCCACTGCGGAGCCACGCAAAGCGGTGAGCGCGAGACCGGCGCTCCGGCAACGCCGCCCAAGCAGGCTCGCCTGAGTCTTTGAATCTTCGAGACGCTCGCGAGGAGAAAAGGCTGGAGGGAGCCCGCATGAGGATGGACGACCCGGGCCAGGAGACGGGCGAGCTCGAGGGCCCGGACCATGGGCGGCCTCTCGTTTCGCCACCGGTCGCGTCTCCCATTCACGTACCCACGCTCGACACCGACGCCCGGCGATTCGAGGCGATTGTGGAGTCGTCCGACGACGCGATCATCTCGAAGACGCTCGACGGCACCATCACGTCGTGGAACCGTGCGGCCGAGCAGCTCTTCGGATACACGGCCGACGAAATCGTCGGGAAGCCCATCTCGGTGCTCATGCCCGCGGAACGCCACGACGACATGGAATCCATCCTCGGCCGCATTCGGCGCGGCGAGCGCGTCGAACACTACGAAACGGTCCGGCTCTCGAAAGCGGGACGGAAAATCGCCGTTTCCCTGTCGGTGTCGCCGGTCAAAGACGCGTCCGGCCGGATCGTGGGCGCCGCCAAGATCGCGCGCGACATCAGCGGCCGGAAGGAGGCCGAAGCGGAGCGGGAGCGGTTGCTGCGGGAAGCCCAGCAGGGGGTCCAGATGCGCGACATTTTCCTTTCGGTCGCGGGCCACGAGCTCCGCACGCCGCTGAATGCGCTGAAGCTCCAGCTCTACAACCTCGAGCAGCGCCTGATCGCCCTCCCGGAACGCGGCATGGTGGAGAAGGCTCAGAGGGAAGTCGATCGGCTGGCATCCCTGACGAACCGGCTCCTGGACGTGGCGCGGATGGCGGCGGGCGGCTTCTCGATGGCTCCCGCGAGCATGGATCTCGTCGAGCTCGTCCGGGAAGTCGCCGCGCGGATGCAGGAGGATGCCGCGACCGCGGGCTCTCCGATCCGCATCTCCGCGCCCGTCGCCGTCGTCGGCACATGGGACCGCGACGGGTTGGACCAGGTCGTGACGAACCTGCTGTCGAATGCCATCAAGTTCGGCCGGGGACATCCGATCGATGTGATCGTCGAGACCGGCTTGGACCTCGCCGGGGTGCGTGTGCGAGATCGGGGAATTGGCGTTGCCCCGGGGGATCGCGAGCGGATCTTCGAGCGCTTCGAACGCGGGGTCTCGGACCGATCGTTCGCAGGCCTGGGACTGGGCCTGTGGATCGCGCGACAGATCGTCTCCGCTCACAGGGGCCGCATCGGAGTCGACATTCCGGACGAACCGGGAGCCGAATTCTTTTTCTGGCTGCCGACGATCTAGGGAGGAAAACTTGAGAGTCCTGGTGGTCGACGACGATTTTCCCTCGGTGGACGCGCTCCGGGTCATGCTCGAGTCGGCGGGACATCGCGTCGACTGCGCGGGAAACGGCCAGGAAGCGCTCTCGCGCCTGCGCGAGGGAAACGGCTACGGCGTCATCCTGCTCGACATCATGATGCCGGTCATGAACGGCTACGAGTTCCGGGAGGAGCAGCTGAAGGATCCGAAGCTCGCGTCGATTCCGGTCATCGTAGTCACGGCCGACGGGCGGGCACGCGAAAAGGCGAAACAGATCGGAAGCGACGTCTTCTTTCAGAAGCCCCTGGCACCGCGGGAGCTGCTTCGCGCGATCGGGCGGTACTGCCCTCCGGAAAACGCGGCCTGAGCGTCAGTCCTTGACCTCGAAGCGGCGGACCGCGGACCACGCGATTTCTAATCGTCGACCTCGAGAGCCATGATCTCCCCAGCGAGTCGCGCGTACCGTTGACGTCCGTAGGGGCGAGCCGCGACCCGGAGTTACCAGCGAGACAGAGCGCTCTCACCCCAACGTAGTTCCTGGCACGCCGCGTGCAGTTCGCAGCTTCTCTACCGCAAAGAAGCTCCAAATGGCCACCCCAACGTCACGCGCGCCGATCTCCGCATGAAAAAGCATCCGCGCTCGCTCTCGCGGGGGTTTCTCCGCGAGAACGCGCTATCGATCGCCTTCTTCGTCTGCTTCGTCATCTTCTTGGGCGGCCAGGTGGTCTCTGGCCTCGCCTCGTATAACGACGACCAGAGAAACCACGGGGCGCCGCCGGCCACGCTCGGGACCTACCTGACGAGCGGCCATTTCTTCGAAGCGGTCTTCGAGAATTGGGAGAGCGAGTTTTTCCAAATGGGAGCGTTCGTCCTCATGACGATCGCCTTGCGGCAGAAGGGCTCGTCGGAGTCCAAGCCCCTGGCGGAGCCGAGCGCGAGCGCCTCGCGGCCCCCGGGACGCCTCCCCAAGAGCGCGCCCTGGCCCGTGCGGCGCGGAGGCTGGGTCCTCTCGCTCTACCGCAACTCTTTGACCATCGCCCTCGGTCTGCTCTTTCTCGGCTCCTTCGTAGGCCATGCCCTCGCCGGGTCCGCGGAGGCGAGCCGCGAGCGGCGCTTTCACGGCGAGCCCGTCGTCGGCGTCGTCGAGTACGTCGGAAGCTCGCGTTTCTGGTTCGAGTCGTTCCAGAACTGGCAGAGCGAGTTTCTCTCGGTCGGAGTGTTGATCGTCCTCAGCATCTTTCTTCGCCAGGAAGGATCTCCCCAGTCCAAGGAAGTCTGGGAGCCCCACGCGAAGACGGGCTCGGATTGAGGCCTTCGGCACGCTTCTTGAGTAGGGAGAGGCGGGCGAGAAATCCCTTTCCCACTTTTTCGAGGTTTCCGTGAACAACGATCGCAAGAAGGATCCGGACGAGGCTGGCAACAACAGCTCGAAGAATACCCCCGTCGGCGAGCCCAACCCCTCCGGAGAGCGCAAGCAGGCGCAGGGCGAGCCCTCCAAAGGCAAGCAGTTCGAGGGCGGCCGCGAAGGGTCGTCGGGCAAGCGCCGGGCCGACCAGTCCAAGGACAAGCGGGCGACCAACGTCTCGGGCGACGACGCCAACACCGACGAGAAGGAATAAGCACTTTCGCCGGGCCGGGCCTCAACGGGCCCGGCCCTTTTCTTCCTTTCGAAAGGACCCGACCAATGGAAGCCACCCGCCTCCTCGAGGCCGACCACAAAATCGTCCAGGATTTGTTCGAGAAGTACGACGCGGCCGGCGACGACGCCTTCCGCACCAAGCAGGCGCTCTTCGAGACCATCAAGAGCGAGCTCCTGGTCCACATGGACATCGAAGAGACGATCTTCTACCCGACCGTGAAGGCGACTCCGTCCGAAGAGCTCAAGGACGACGTGCGAGAGGCCGACGAAGAGCACCACGTGGTCAAGTTGCTCATGACGGAGATCTCGGCGATGAAACCCGAGGACGAACAGTACGACGCTAAGGTCACCGTTCTCAAGGAGAACATCGAGCATCACGTAAAGGAAGAAGAAGGCGAGATGTTCCCCTTGGTCAAGAAGCGTTTCGACAAAGCGCGCCTGGAGCAGCTCGGCGATGAGATGGAAGAGCGCAAGGAGACCCTCCGCGGCGAGGCCTGATATCGGGGAATCGGCGGCAAGCGCTGCTCGGCCCTCTTCTTGACCGGGCCGTGACCGCTCCCGGCATCCTGCTGACCGGCGCTTCGGGATACGTCGGGGGCCGGCTGCTGGCGGATGCGCGGGCGTTCCGCAACGAAGACGAGGCCTTTGCGAGAACGCGCTGGTCGGACGCCGTATCCTCGTCGGGTCTGACCGACCGCTATGGTGGCGATCGCGTCGGCACGCGCCTGGTCGACAGCCGCACGACGTTCGTTCCGGTGGCGCCGGCCTCCGCGTTTGCGCCGATCCGGCAGATCGGCGGCGGCGGCGGCTGGTACTACGGAAATTTTCTCTGGAGAACTCGCGGGTTCCTGGACCTGCTCTTCGGGGGCGTCGGCCTGTGCCGCGCCCGCCGCCACGACGAGCTCAGCCCGGGCGATGCCCTCGCCTTCTGGCGGGTCGAGTCCTACGAGCCCGATCGTCTGCTCCGGCTGCGCGCCGAGATAAAGGTGCCGGGCCGTGCGTGGCTCCAGTTCGAGACGACGCCTGTTCCGGGCGGCACCGAGATTCGACAAACCGCCTCGTTCGACGCCTCGGGGCTCTTCTCTCCTCCGCTGCGGTCTCGCCTACTGGTACCCGCTGCACCCGCTCCACCGCTTCGTTTTTGCCGGCATGCTCCGCGCCATCGCGGACCGCGCCGGGCGGTCCGCGGCGGCTACGAAGACTCGAGAGATCAGCAGTGGCTCATGAGGCCGATGATGATGATGATGGGAATCGGGATGCCGATCAGCCACAACAGTATCGAGCGCATCGTCAGATCCTTCCTGCGGGCCGAGGCGCCGCGTCCATGTCCCGATCCCTCTGCTTCCCGCCGAGGGTGGCGGCGAAGCTGCCGCAGAAAGCGCCCACGAGGAGAGCGGCGAAGAGCCAGTAGAGCGAGTTTGCTGCGGTTTTTCTGAGCTCGTCGATCGCCCGCCGATCACGGTTGACGACGTCGGTCACGCGCGACTCCGCCTGAGACCGATCCAGGCCGGTCCTCGCGACGACGAGCTCGACGAGACGACCGCGGTCGTCCGAAGCGATGTCGGGGAGGGCCAGAGCGGCCGCCAGGATCGTCGCCGCCTCCCGACGGGCTTCGGCATCGCCGCCTCCGGCGCTGGGCTGAGCGCTCCGAAACAGCGAGTCGACGTAGTAGTCGTGGGGACCGGAAGCAGGATTGCTCAGACCTTCCTTGGCGATCGAGGTCGCCATGGAGGACAGGAAGATCGCGGAAATCACGAGTCCGACGGCCCAGACCAGAAACCCGTGCGCCGTGTCTCGAAAGTAGACCTCGTGTGTGTGAATGGCCACCCACTTCGTCCGAAGGCGACCGGCGAGGTAGCCGCCGAGCGCGCAGGACAAGGCCTGGACCAGGATGATCCAGACGACCGCGGCGGGGGCGATGCGCGAAACGGTCGAGCCGGAGCTCGGCCACGGCGACACTGAGGACAGGCCCATGCCGGCGCCGAGGGCCATCAGGCTGAACGAGAGTGCCGCGGCGACGAACGCGCCCGCCACGACGGCGGCCCAGGAAACGCCCGAGCTCGTCGCTTCGACGGGCTGTGCGTCGGTTGTCGCGGACCGAAGAGTCATCGTGGACATAGGGAGACTGCCTTTCTTTCTAGTTCGTGATTCTGGGTTGGGAAAGTACCGAGCGAAGCGAAATCGAGATTTGCACGAGATGTGCCAGGCGCCTTCACAGACGGACGGGCGCCGGAGCCCGTCCGCCGCTCTACGAGCCCGCGACACTCAACGCGCGCGGCTCTTCTTCACGAGCCGGATCTTGCGATCCTTTTCTGCGCGCGCCGCCTCGGACGCGCTCTTGACGTCCCGGACCTCTTCGAGAGGAGGAAGCTGAGCCTCCAGTCCGAGGGCCTCGAGCCACAGCTCCCGGCACCATCCCCGCGTGTGGTACAGGTGCTCGTCTTCCTCGTCCTCGACCTCTTCGTAAGCCTCGGTCAGCGCGGTCTTCACGGCTCCCGTCGCCTTCTCGGCGAATGCTCCGATGAGCGACCAGTTCGCGTGGTCCTTCGTCTCCGCGTCGACGACGCACTCGCAGGCCACGATCTGGGCCGCCTTCGGAGCGTCCTTCAACGCCTTCTGCATCGCGGAGACGAGAGCCTTGCCCTTGTCGCGCACGATGTGACGGCCGGGCGTCGTCGCCTCGGCGTCGAGGCCGAGCTTTTCGAATACTCCGCGAACGATCTCGACGTGCCTCTCGGTCTGCTCGAGGTACTTCGTCCACTCTTTCTTCAGATCCGCGTTTCGTGCGCACAAGAGCGCCATGCGATAGACCTCGACGCCTCCCAGCTCGGTCTCGAGCGCTTGATAGAGAAGTTCCTTCGCTTGCTCCTTCACCGCGATATCCCGGGTTTTCATAGAGAGCCTCCGCGCGACGCGTTGCAAGGAACGTACCGCGGAGGCTCGCTTCTTGCAGGACGATCGAACGTGAATCCACGTTCGAACAGGAGCCCTCAGATGAAATCGCGCAAGCGCGGCCACCGCCGCTCGAAGAACTCTTCTCGACCGATCGAGCCGCCGACCGTCCTGGTTCGGGACCCGGCGCCCGCCGTGCCCTCGAACCGCGCCGCGAGCCGCCCGTCCAATCCCCATCTCGCCGCCGGTCAATCCTCCGGTCCGGCGCGCCCGAGCAATCCCAAAGCCGCCGACCTCGCGATGCATCGAGAGGACCGCGCCGGCCAGGTCCTGACGACGAATCAGGGCACGCGCGTCAACGACAACCAGAACACGCTGAAGGCCGGCGAGCGGGGACCGTCGCTGCTGGAGGACTTCCACTTCCGCGAGAAGATCACGCACTTCGACCACGAGCGGATCCCCGAGCGCATCGTGCACGCGCGCGGCAGCGCGGCCCACGGTTACTTCCAGGTCTACGAGAACCTGTCCCGCTACACGAAGGCGGCGTTCCTGCAGGACCCGTCGGTCCGAACGCCGGTCTTCGTGCGCTTCTCGACCGTCGCCGGCTCCCGCGGCTCGACCGACATGGCGCGCGACGTCCGCGGCTTCGCGGTCAAGTTCTACACGGAGGAGGGCGTCTTCGACCTCGTCGGCAACAACATCCCCGTCTTCTTCATCCAGGACGCCATCAAGTTCCCCGACCTCATCCACGCGGTCAAGCCGGAGCCGGACAACGAGATGCCGCAGGCGGCCTCGGCGCACGACACGTTCTGGGACTTCATCTCGCTGATGCCCGAGTCGATGCACATGATCATGTGGGTCATGTCGGATCGCGCGATCCCGCGCAGCTTCCGGATGATGGAAGGCTTCGGCGTCCACACGTTCCGCTTCATCGACGCCGCCGGCGCGTCGCGCTTCGTGAAGTTCCACTGGAAGCCGCTGCTCGGCATGCACTCGGTGGCCTGGGACGAGGCGCAGAAGATCTCCGGCAAGGATCCGGACTTCCTGCGGCGCGACCTCTGGGAGGCGATCGAGCAGGGCCACCCGGCCGAGTGGGAGCTCGGCGTCCAGATCGTCGAGGAGTCGCGCGAGCACGACTTCGACTTCGACCTGCTCGACCCGACCAAGCTCATTCCCGAGGAGCTCGTGCCGGTCGAGCGCGTCGGGCGGCTCGTCGCTGAACCGGAACCCGGACAACTTCTTCGCCGAGACCGAGCAGGTCGCTTTCCATCCCGGCCACGTCGTGCCGGGCATCGACTTCACCAACGATCCGCTCCTGCAGGGGCGGCTCTTCTCCTACACCGACACCCAGCTGAAGCGGCTCGGGCGGACCGAACTTCCACGAGATCCCGATCAACCGCCCGATCGCGCCGGTCCACAACAACCAGCGCGACGGCCACATGCGCCAGACCATCAACCGCGGCAAGGCCTCCTACGAGCCCAACTCCATCGGCGGCGGCTGCCCGATGCAGGCGCGCTCGGCGGCCGGCGGCTTCGTCACGTTCCCCGAGCCGATCGAAGGCACGAAGGTGCGCGCGCGCTCCGAAAAGTTCTTCGATCACTTCAGCCAGGCGACGCTGTTCTTCCACAGCCAGTCGGAGCCGGAGAAGGACCACATCGTGGAGGCGCTGCGCTTCGAGCTCGGCAAGGTCGAGCGCCTTCCGATCCGCCAGCGCATGGTCGCGCTGCTCGAGCGGGTCGACCAGGAGCTGGCCGGGCGCGTCGCCGAAGGCCTGGGCTTCGCGCGAGATCCCCGCGCTCGAGCAGCCCGTCAATCACAGCATTCCCGGGGACGGCGACCCGGCCGAGTTCAGCCGCGGTCCTTCGGCTCGCCCGCCGCGGAGTCTCCGGCGCTTTCGATGGCCAACACGGTCAAGGAGTCGTCGCGACGCGAAAGGTCGCGATCCTCGCGGCCGACGGCGTCGACGGCGCGTCGCTCAGGGGCATGCAGGAGGCGCTGCTCGCGGAGCGCGCGCGGGGCTTCGTGATCGCTCCGCGCCTGGGCACGCTCGACACCGACGACGGCGACGATCTGCTGATCGACTTCAGCCTTTTGACCACCTCGTCCGTGCTCTTCGACGCGGTGTACGTGCCGGGAGGCGCCGACAGCGTCGCGGCTCTGCTGACCGACCGGGACGCCCTCGAGTTCGTGGCCGAGGCGTACCGCCACTGCAAGCCCATCGCGGCCTCTTCCGACGGCGCCCGGCTCCTCGAGGCGAGCCCGGGCGTTCTTCCGGATTCGGCAGGGAACGGCAACGGAAACGGCGGCGATGCCGCGGCCGAAGGCGTGCGGGTGACCTCGGGCGCGGCCGACAAGGAGTTTGCCCGGGCGTTCATCGCCGATCTCGGCCGCCATCGGTTCTGGGACCGGTCTCGAAGGAACCGTGTCGGCGGGGCGTATGCGGGAGGCGACGAGACGCGCGGCCGGGCGCCGCTCCCCCAGGCGGAGGCCCGACCCGTGTAGAGACTCGGCCGCGGACGGTGCGCCGGTCCTGATTGGCGAAAGCGTGTGGGAGTCGATCCTCGCCTTTGGAGGCCCGGTCGAAGTTGCGCTCCCCGGTCTCGCAGCGACGTGTCGGGTGTCAGGACTCCCGGCTTGCTTTCGCTAGCCGTTCCCCGAATCGCTAATTTCCGCCCGGTGCCGGGCGCCGCGCAGCACTGCGTCGACGGCCCGATCGCTGCCCGATTCGGCCGTCCTCTCGAGCTCTTTGTGGTCTGCGACCAGTTCGTCGCTCAAGTATTCGTGCAGCCAGATCTTCTCGATGATCGGATAAGCCGCGAAGACGGGCAGGATGAGAACCGCCCCGAGCACGCCGTACAGGGCTCCACCGACGAGCAACGCGACGAAAACCACGAGAGTCGGGATCCGCAAACGATTCCCGTAGACCTTCGGAATGAAGAAGTAGTTCTCGAGGGCGTGGTAAAGGATGTAGAGCGCGAGAACAGCGGCGGCTGCAAGCGGTGAGACTGTCAGGGCGAAGAGCACCGCAGGAATCCCCGATGCAAACGCTCCGACGACGGGAAGAACGTCACAAACCGCCGCCAAAACGGCAAGGGGTATCGCTGCGGGGACGCGCAGGGCCGACAAGACTGCCAGGGCATAGATTCCCGCGAGCACCGAAGTGATGAGTTGCCCTTGCACGTACGCGACGATCACGTCGGACATCGCCGGCAGGGTCAGGGCCATGTTGCGGCGGTACCGACGCGGTACGTAGGCAAGCAACCAGGCGTACACGCGCTTCCCGTCGATCAGCAGGTAGAAACTGATGGCCATGACGAGAACGATCGCGATGCTGGCTTCGACGGCCGCGCGTCCCCATGCCAGGGGCTGCTTCAGGGACCGGGCGACCTCGGGCGACGAGGGGAGTTGAAAGATCTGGTCCACGATCGCCGCGACAACCGGGTATTGCGGACTCAGTCGCTGTTGCACGCTTTGCCGGTAGGAGTGCAGGTTCGACGCGACCTCAACCGTTTGCGACACCAGAGGGGGAACGGCGAAGGCGACGATCGATCCGATGACCAGCAGCATCAGCACTGCGATCAGCAGGACCGCCAGGCCGCGGGATAGCCCTCGTTTTTCGAACCGCACGACGATCGGTGCGAGCGTGACCGCGAGGAGGAGCGACACCATCAACAGCAATAGAGTCGGGATCAGCCGCAGGACGATCCAGATCAGTGCGAGCGCGGCGCACACCTTCAGGATGGTGGTTGCCGGGAGTCGGAGCGCGTAGTCACGAACCTCCCGCACCCGGGAAAGTGCCTCCGCGGGCGCGGGTATCGGCTTCTTTTTGGTGGGCACGACTCGAGTTGAGCAAGAACGTTGCCACGCACAGCGGTAAACACCGTCGACGGCCCTCGATGGCGCGCGCATTGCAGTCTGTAAATGGCGGACGCGCCACCACGTCCTTAACTCATTTACGTCGCTTCGGTGGAAGCGACCCAGGAGGAGACAAGATAATGCGGAAACTCGGTGCTGTTGGACTCGCGTTGCTGATGCTGGCGAGCTTCGGCTCGGTGGCGATGGGACAGGCGCAGCCGGCGGGCGATCCCGCGCCCGCGCCTGCGACCAGAGTCGTGGAACATGAGGACAACGGGAGAAATTGGGGACTGCTCGGGCTGCTTGGCCTCGTCGGTCTCATGGGCCTGAGGCGTCGCGAAGAGAACACGATTCGCACCACGCACACCGCCGCCAGCGCAACCCGCTAAGGCAGCGTCAAGCTCAAGAAGGCGTTTGAGTATCTCGACGATCCACCGGCGGACCACGCCGGTGGATCGTTTTTCGAAGGAACAACCGGAAGAATGCTCAATAGAGAGAAGCGGGATTTCCTTTCGGTAGGACTTGGCGGAAGCGTGTGGGAGTCGAACCCACCCGTCCCGGCTCGAGGCCGCGACGCCGACGGATTTGAAGTCCGCGAGGGTCACCGGACCCCGTGCGCTTCCGGAGGAAGCCTACAACGGCCCTTCCCTCGGCCTGCCTCTTGCAGGAAAATCCCCCCGAAAGGACAACTCTGCATGAAGAACAGACCCAGACCGCAATTGGCAGCCAAGGCGGCCCTTCCCGCGAAGAGGCCCTTCCTTTCGGACATCCAGACGCTTCGGGAACGAGCGCGGCAGCATATGGAGAAGGGGGCGGTGACCGAGGGCTACCGCGCCGACCGCGAGACGGTCATCAAGATCCTGAACGAGGCGCTGGCGACGGAGATCGTCTGCGTGCTCCGCTACAAGCGGCACTACTTCATGGCCGCGGGCATCCACGCGCAGGCGGTCGCGCAGGAGTTCCTCGAGCACGCCAACGAGGAGCAGCAGCACGCCGACCAGATCGCCGAGCGCATCACGCAGCTCGACGGCGAGCCGAACTTCTCCCCCGACGGCCTCTCGTCGCGGAGCCACTCCGAGTACGTCGAGGGCACGACTCTCATCGACATGCTCAAGGAGGACCTGGTCGCCGAGCGCATCGCGATCGAGTCCTACGGGGAGATCGTCCGCTATCTCGGCAACGACGACCCGACGACCCGGCGCTTGATGGAAAGCATCCTCGCCGTCGAGGAGGAGCACGCCGACGACCTGAAGACGCTCCTGGAGACGTTCGCCAAATGGCGAGCGGGCGCTCCGGGCTCAGTCCGGGGCCCCTTCTTCCGCCTCGCGCAGCCGGTATCGCTGGATCTTTCCGGTCGCGGTCTTCGGGAGCTCCGGAACGACGGTGACCCAGCGCGGGCACTTGTAGGCCTCGAGGCGTTCGCGCGCGAATGCCCGCAGCGCCTCGGCGTCGAAGAGACCCGCTGGTCCGGCGCCGTCGCGCAGCGCCACGAAGGCGTGTGCCTTCACGAGGCCATCGCCATCCTGCCGGGCGACGACCGCGCACTCCAGCACGGCCGCATGCGCCGCGAGCACAGCCTCGACTTCGACGGGCGAAACCCAGATGCCGCCGATCTTCAGCATGTCGTCGCTCCGGCCGGAGTGCCAGAAGTAGCCGTCGGCGTCTTCGCGGTACTTGTCGCCGGTGCGGATCCAGTCGCCGGCGAGCGTGCGCTTGGTGGCTTCGTGCTTGTTCCAGTAGAAAGCCATCGTGGAATCCCCGCGCACGAGGAGGTCGCCGATCTCTCCGCGGCGGACGTCGGTGACGCTCTCGTCGACGAGCCGCACGTCGTAACCCCGGACGGGGCGCCCGCTGGAGCCCGGCCGCACGTCGCCCGGATGGTTCGAGATGAAACAGTGGCACGTCTCGCTCGACCCGATGCCGTCGAGGATCTCGAGACCCGTCCGCTCCCGCCAGCGCTCCCAGACGCTCGCCGGCAGAGCCTCGCCGGCGCTCGCGCAGGAGCGTACGCTGGAAAAGTCGGCCTCGGCGCCGCTCTCCATCGCGGCGAGCATTCGGGCGTACGCCGTCGGCACGCCGAAAAAGAGCGTCGGACGGTGCCGGCGGACCTGGTCGAAGACCGCCTCCGGCGTCGGCCGCCCGGCAAGGAGCACCGCCGCCGCTCCCGACGTCGTACGGAAAATATTGCGCGTTGCCGAGCCCGTAGGCGAAAAAGAGCCGAGCGATCGAGAGACAACGATCGGTCGGACGGATGCGGAGGACGTCCTCGGCGTAGGTGCGACAGCAGATCCAGGCGTCGTGCTGGAGGTGGACGACGCCCTTAGGCTCCCCCGTCGTCCCGCTCGAGTACAGCATGAATGCCGGCCCGTCGCGGTGGGTGCGGGCGTAGCCGGGCTCTTCGTGTGGGTCCGCCGCATGCAGGCGATGGGAAGCCTCGGAGACGGTCCAGGCCTCCGTGTCCTCGGGCAGGCGCGGCTCGGAAGCGCACGCCGGGTCGAAGACGAAGAGCCGCGGCTCGCAGTCGTCGAGGATCTTTTCCAGGTGCGCGGGCGTCAGCTGCGTGTTGATGGGGACGGCGACGGCGCCCGCGGCGATCGCACCCCAGAAGACGACGGAGAACACGGGCCCATCCGGAAGAAGGAGGACGACTCGGTCCCCGGGATGGACGCCCTCGCGCCGGAGGGCCGAGGCAAAACGCCGCACGCGGTCGTCGAGCTCGGCGTAGCGCATCTCCCCCGCATCCGTGACGATGGCCACGCTCTCGCCTCGCCCCTCCGCCACATGCCTCCCCACGAACCAGTGCGCGGCGTTGAAGCGATCCGGGAGGTGGTCCGCGGCGCGCACAGGCGCTATTCGAATTCGAACGTCTTGACTATAAACACCGCCATCTGGCCGCGGGTCGTCGCCGTCAGCGGGCAGTAATTGTCGCCGCCGCAGCCGCCCGTGATGCTCTCGGCGGCGAGCTGCTCGATCCAGTCGGCGAACGGCGAGGGACAGTCGACGTCGTCGAAGACGCCCGTGCAGTCCGGCGGATCGTAGGCCGATCCGTACCTGGCCTTCAGGAGGAAAACCGCCATCTGGTCGCGACGGACAGGATTCGTCGGGCAGTACAGATCTCCGCCGCAGCCGCCGGTGATGCCGGCCGCCGCGAACGCCTCGATCCAGTCGGCGAACGGCGAGGGGCAGGGAACGTCGTCGAAGATTCCGGTGCAGGGCGGCGGGATGTAACAGATGCCGTGGATCGCCTTCATGAGGAAGACGGCCATCTGCTGGCGCAGCGTCGCGAGCGTCGCGCCGTACGAGCCGCCGCCCATCCCCGCCGTGATGCCGTGCCGCACCAGGATCTGGATGAAGGAATAGAAGGGGTGCGACGGAGGCACATCGGCGAAGTCCACCGTCCACGCCCGGGGCAGCGTCCCCGTGCGACCGGAGGGAAGCGTGACGGTCAGGTCCCAGATCCCGCCGGGAAGGGCGGGCGCGTTTCCCGTGAAGAACACGGTGAAGATGGGCCCGAGGTTCGTGACGGGGACGCCGCCGATCGCGGCGGTCAGTCCGCTTTCGAAGTTCGTTCCGTCAACGGTGATCATGGTGCCGCCGGCGCCGGGCCCGGTCGTCGGCGTGACGGCGAAGGGAAGCCGCTGGGAGAACTCCGACGTGCTCCCGGCCGCGTTTGTCGCGGTCGCCGAGATGCGCGCACCCGGAGCCACCGCCACCGGGAGCGTCACGTCGAAGGGCCCAACGCCGGCGGCGACGGTCAGCGGCGCCGAACCGAGGTACGTCTCGCCTTCGAGGAAGTCCTGAGGGTTCTCGGCGCAAGGCGGGTTCGCGAAGAAGTCGAGAGTGAAGTCGCCGTTCTGCGATTCGAGCGATCCGACGATCCGCACGCTGCCGCCGGCGACGACGGTCGACACGGTGATCTCCACCGAGTCGAGGATCGGAAAGTTCTGGTACGCGTCGAAGTCGCCGTCGTTGGGCGTGGGACCCGGGTTTCCGTGGTCGATGCCGAGGGCGCCGTTGTCGTGGATCGAATTCGCTCGAATCGTCGTCCGGAGACCGAGATTCGTGATCCCGATTCCGTTGAATGCGATCACGTTCGCCTCGCCGGCAGCGACACCTCCGATGCGGGTGTCGGTCACGGCGGCCGAGTTGACGGTGATGCCGGAGTCGTTTCCGAGCGGCGCGGTTCCGGTGTCGTCCGTGCCGATGAAGTTTCCGAGGATCGACCCCTCGTCACCGGGCCCCAGAAGGATCCCGTTCCCATTGCCCGAGATCACGTTGCGAGCGGCGACCGCCGTTCCGCCGATGGTGAGGCTGGTGACGCTGCTCGCCTGAATCCCATTGCCGTTGCCGATCGGGAGGACCCGCTCGCATCGGTCCCGATGCGGTTTCCGGCGATGAGTTCGTTGCTCCCATCCGTGAGCTCGATGCCCCAGGTGTTCCCCGCGATCACGTTGCCGGCGCCGGCAACTGTTCCTCCGATCACGTTGCCGTCACCGCCGCCCGTGATGGAGATGCCGATCAGGTTGCCGAGGGCCTCGCTGCCGTTGACCTTCGTGCCGATGAGGTTCCCGCGGATCTGGTTGCCGCTGCCCTCGAGGACCCGTACGCCGTAGCCGGTGTTTCCCGAGATGAGATTTCGTGCCGGCGCCGTCGTGCCTCCGATCACGTTGTCGTTGCCTCCGACGATGTCGATTCCGACTCCGTTGCCGTCGGCTGTCGTGCCGGTCACATCGGTCCCGAAAAAACAACCCTCGATGGTGTTGCCGTCGCCCTCGATCCGGAGCCCTTCGACCAAATCGGAGAACGACAGCCCTCGAATCGTGGAGCCGCTGGCGGTCGACGCGAGTGTCAGCCCCGCACCGTTGCCCAGGCCCTGGCGGATCTGGAAGAGCGGCGTTCCCGTGTAGCCGGGCTGCGTTGTCGCATCGAGGATCACGGGATCCGTGATCGTCGGAATGCCCATGAAAAGCATCACGAGGAACGGAGGCGTGCCCGGGATGTCGAACTCGATCGTGTCCAGAACCCCGACGCTGGCGTTGGAGCTCTGGATCGCCGCGCCGATCGAGCCGGGGCCACTTTCGCCCTGGGCCGTCACGGTGTACGTGGCGGCGGCCGCCCCGGCGGCGGCGCCGGCGAAGAGCAGAAGGAATCCGAGAACCCGGACGATGCGTCGCATAGGGCCTCCCGGAACAGGACAGAAAGTCTATGACAACCGGGCCCGAAAGAATCCTCGCTGGCTTCCCGCCGACCGCGTTTCGGCGTTGTAGCATCCGTGGGCGCCGCATCGACGGCCCCGGTGACGCTTCGCGGCGAAGGAGGCAGCAGGAATGATCCGCACACGACGATTCGGGGTCTGGCTCGGAACGATCTCCCTCCTCGTACCTTTCCTGGGAAGCTGTAGGCGTGCCGAGACGTCCGGTCCGGCCGCCTCGAAGACCACGACGCTTCTGCTCGCGGCATACACCACTCCGCGCGAGGCCTACCGGGACGCCCTCCTGCCCGGATTCGAGGCCGCGTGGAAGCAGAAGACCGGCGGGACGGTCGAGTTCCGAACGTCTTACCAGGGCAGCGGCGCGCAGGCTCGGGCGATCATCGGCGGTTTCGAGGCCGACATCGCAGCTCTCGCGCTGGCTCCGGACATCGATAAGATCGTCACGGAGAAGCTCATCACCCAGGACTGGAAAGCGCGCGCGCACGGCGGCATGGTCAGCAACTCCGTCGTCGTCATCGCGGTCCGCAAGGGAAATCCCAAGGGGATCAAGGACTGGGCGGACCTCACGCGCAGCGGCTTGAACGTTTTGACTCCGGACCCGAAGACCTCCGGCGGCGCCATGTGGAACATCAATGCCATCTACGGCGCGGCGCTCCGGGGCCACGCCGGCGTGCCCGGCCAACGACCCGGCCGCGGCGGCCGCATTCCTCGCGAGCGTTTTCAAGAACGTCTCGATCATGGACAAGGGAGCGCGCGAGTCGATCACCACCTTCGAGAAGGGCGTCGGAGACGTCGCGATCACGTACGAGAACGAGGTCCTGACGGCGCAGGCCGCCGGCGAGCCCTCGAGTACATCGTCCCCAAATCGACGATCCTGATCCAGAACCCGGCCGCCGTCGTGGACGCTTACGTCGACAAACACGGCACGCGGGATGCCGCCGCCGCGTTCCTCGATTACCTGGTGACTCCCGACGCCCAGCGGGCCTTCGCCAAGTTTGGTTTTCGTCCCGTGGATCCCGACGTCGCAAAGGAGGCCGAGGCCAAGTTTCCGAAGGTCGAGGATCTCTGGACGATCGACGATCTCGGCGGCTGGCCAAAAGTCCTGGAGGACGTCTACGGTCCTAAAGGCGTCTGGACGAAGGTCTTCGCCGAAAAGAGCGCTTCGAAGTGAGTCCGGCGAGGGCATCGGGCACGGCGCCCGCGGCCCGGATGCCGGTCTCGCCTGCCTCCGAGCCTGCGCGGCCGCGTCCCTGGGGGCGCTGGGGACTGCGGGCGACCGCCATCGCCTATCTGGGGCTCGGAGTCGCGCTCCCGCTCGCGGCGGTGATCGAGCGCGGGTTCTCCGCGGGGCTGAGCGAGTTCTGGCGCTACGTGACGGCGCCGGCGGCGGCTCGAGGCTCTGGAGCTCACGCTGTGGATGGCCGCCGTGATGACGGCGGTCAACGTCGTGTTCGGCGTCGCGACCGCGTACGTCCTGGCGCGCTACGAGATTCCCGGGTCGCGGCCTCTTGAACGGGTTGGTCGATCTGCCGTTCGCGATCCCGACGCTCGTCACCGGGCTGATGCTCGTGGTCCTCTACGGCCCGGCGGGCTTCTCGGAAGGTGGCTCGAGGGGCACGGCATGAAGGTCATCTTCGCCCAGCCGGGCATTCTCCTGGCGCTCCTCTTCGTCTGCTACCCGTTCGTCGTGCGCACGGTCCAGCCGGTGCTGCTGGGAGCGGAGCGATCCGAGGAGGAAGCCGCCTGGACGCTGGGGGCGTCGCGATGGCGAACCTTCTGGCAGATCACCCTGCCCGAGATCCTCCCCGCCGTCCTGACCGGGGCGCTGCTCTGCTTCGCCCGCGCCCTCGGGCGAGTTCGGATCGATCGTCATCGTGGCCGGCAACATTCCCGGGAAGACGCTCACCGCGCCGGTCTACATCTACGGAGAGATCGAATCCCAGAATTCCCGCGCCGCGAGCGCCGTCTCGATCGTGCTCCTGACCATCTCGTTCGCGATGCTCTTCTCGTGGACGCCTACAGCAGGCGCCAGAGGGCGGCCCGTGGCTGACGCTGCCGGGCTCGAAGCCGCCGATCCCGCGAGGGCCGAACGCGACCCCGCGGCATCGAACTCGTCGCTCGTGGCGGCGGTCTCGCGCTATGCCGGGATCCTCCTCGTCGGCCCCTTTGTCGGGCTGCTGTGGGGCGCGGTCCGCGCGGGCGCCGGGCCTTTCTGGGAGGCTCTGACGAATCCGGAAGCCCTGCACGCCCTCAAGCTCACGCTCCTGCTCGGGCTCGCCGCGACGGCGATCAACGCCGTCCTGGGCACGTGCACGGCGCTGGTGCTCGTGCGCCACGACTTCCGCGGGAAGCGCATGCTCAACGGGCTCGTGGACCTGCCCCTCGCCACTTCGCCCGTCATCGCCGGGTTCATGATCATCCTGCTCTTCGGGCGCGGCGGATGGCTCACGCCGGCGGCATCGGCGCTCGGGATCTCGATGGTGTTCTCGATCCCGGGGATGCTCCTCGCCACGACGTTCGTCTCGCTGCCGTTCGTCACGCGCGAGCTCGTGCCCGTGCTCGAGCAGATCGGCACGGAGTCGGAGTCCGCGGCCTACACGATGGGAGCGAGCGCGTGGACGGCGTTCTGGAGGATCACGCTCCCGGCCGCTCGCTGGGGCCTTCTCTACGGAGTCTCGCTGACGTTCGCCCGAGCCATCGGCGAGTTCGGCGCGGTCCTGGTCGTCAGCGGCAGCATCGCCGGGCTCACGGAAACGGCCACGCTCTACGTCTACCGCGCGCTGGACGAGCGCCACCCGGTCGACGCGCACGCGGTCGCGCTCGTGCTGGCGCTGTTCTCCTTCGTGCTGCTGCTGGGGATGGAGTTCTTCCGCCGCCGGCGAAAGAAAGGAGCGACCGGCTAGTTCCCCGGCGTCGTCCGGCCTTCCACGATCCCGCGCGCCGCCTTCGCGTTCGGATAACCCGGTTCGACTTCGAGCGCCTTGGCGTAGAACTGCCGGCCGAGCTCCTTCTGTCCGCTCGAGAGATATGTCTCGGCGAGGCTGTCCCACGTGTTGCCCGATTTCGGATAGAGCTCCGTGTTCAGGCGGAACACCGCGATCGCCGCGTCGGTCTGCTTGCGCCCGAGAAAGGCATACCCGAACTCGTTGAGCGCCTCTTCCCGGACCAGCGGCGACTGCGGATCGCTCTTCCGGATGCCCTCGAACATCGCGGTCAGCGCCTGCGGTCCGCGCCTCGACTCAACCTCGCTCAGCACGGCGCCTCCGACCTCGCCGAGCGGATCGTTGGCCCGAAGGTACGCGTCGAGTGCCTGCGGATTTGACTCCGCGTCTTTTCCGAGGTCGGCCAGCGTCCGGCGGTACTGCTCCGGGATTCCCTGGAGCAGGCGCCACCGCTCCTCCTTCGGGATCCATCGCCCCGCGACCATCACGCCCTCGGGCTCGCGGAGCCGCCGCACGTCTTCGAGCGGGTTCTCGCGGCTCAGGATCAGGTCGGCCCGCTTGCCGGCGGAGATCGTCCCGAACTCGCTTTCCTTCCTCAAGAGACGGGCCGGGTCGAGCGTCGCGGTCTTGATCGCGGCGTACGGAGTGAAGCCGAGCTCCTGGAAGATCTCGATCTCATCGAGCAGGCAGAACCCCGGCACGCCCAGCCACGAGGCGTCGGTTCCGGCGAGGATGGGCACACCGCCATCGTGCAGCGCCTTGACGAGCTGTCGCTGGAATTCGTAGCTCACGGCGAGCCCGGGGACGAGCTCCGGGTCGAACCGGGTGGCGTACGTGTTGCGCGCCGGCTCGAGCTTCTCCCGCATCGACGGCGCCATGTAGATGAGGTTCGGATCTTTCAAATACTTCCCGACGTCGGTGGCCTGCCGCACGATGTTGCGGAACGCGATGAGCGTTGGAATCACCGAGATGCCGGCCTCCCGCGTCATCGCGACGGCCTTCGGGATCCTGGCCGTGTCGAGGGGATGAACGACCTCCTTGCGGCTGGGGTCTTCGTGGAAGAAGGTGTAGACGTACTCCTCGGCGTGGGCGATCGACTGGCCCGCGGCGAGCGTGGCGGCGAAGCCGGGCTCGCGTGCGACGTGCCCGACGAGGACGAGGCCTTTCTTCTTTGCCTCGGCGGTGAGCGCCGGGTACTCGGCTGCTCCGACCTGGTTGTAGATCTTGATTCCGTCGTAGCCCGCCGCCGCGATCTTGTCGACGTCCTCGACAGCCGCCTCGGGACTGCGCGGCCGGTCGAAGGTCGGACCCGTCGAGTAGATCGCCGGCCCGAGGAGCTTCCCGTCCGAGATCCGCCGGCGCCACTCCAGATACTGCGGGCGTCCGTTCAGATTGAAGACGGTCGTCACGCCGTTGACGACGTAGAGCGTGAGCTCCTCCGGCGTGTAGACGTGGACGTGCATGTCGGCGAGGCCCGGCGTGAGATAGCCGCCGCGGGCGTCGATGACCCTGGCGCCCCTGGGCGCCGGATTCGTCCCGGTCGGTCCGATGGCGGCGATCCGCCCGCCGGATACGACCACGGTTTGATCGCGCAGCACCCGGTCGGAGTCCATGGGCACCACGTTGGCGTGCACGAACGCTGTGACGTCGGAACCGCCGCCCGTAAGACTGACGATCGCGGCGAGGATGAGCCCGAAGGCGTGGACGATCGACATGTATGGAACCTCGCCTTCAAGCTACGCAGAAGACGAGCCGAGGTTCCGCGGAATGAAAACGGCCGGACTCCCCCGCGAGGAGCCCGGCCGAGAAAAACCGAAACCGAGGGCTACGGGGTCTTCGCGACGACGTCCCGGAGGATGGGCGGCTGGCCCATGTAATTCGTGATGCCCACCTTTCCGTCCTTGATCGACGCTTCGGCGGCGAGCACCATCTTGCCCTCGCCTTTCGATTCGCCTTTCTTCCACCGCATTTCGACGACCGACAGGTCGTACTTCTGCGCGGTGCCCGGCGCGATCGAACCGGCCATCGAGATGGGCCGGTTGGTCGCGACGACGACCTGACGACCTCCGTCCGGCAACACGGTGGAGCGGGCGTACATGAGGGCGTCGCCCATCCCCGACTCGGCCGTCTTGATGTAGCCGACCTGGGGCATGTTCTGCATCTCCTGGACCATCGCCTGCGACCCGGCCGCCGCGAGGACCGACTTCAGGACCTCTCTCTCGCCATCGGTGGACCAGCGGTTGATGACGATCTCGACGATGCCTGTGCCGCCGGTCTGCACGCTGAAGGCACGCGCCGTGAAGGTCTCGATCGCCTTGTTTCCCGACTCCGGCCGCTGGCCGCCGACCTGCGCCTGGACCGAGGCCGCCGCCGCCAGGAGAACGACTCCGAGGATCCGAGGATGTGGAACCTAGTCTTCATCGAATGCTCCTTAAAAAAGATCCCCGAACTCTATCGCGCTCCCACGCCCTCGGCGCATTGAACCAAAGGGTTAGAAGCTAGAACCCCGGCGGCCTCTCTGCCGCCACGCCCGAGGCCTTTTCGAGAGCGATTCCCACAGTCCCGATCGTTCCTTCGTCGAAGAGCCGGCCGATCAACGGACGCCGTGCGGAACCCGCCGCGGCGTCTTGAAGGTGGGCACGCGGATTCTTGGGATCCGGGGCCCAGTCGTTGCGCGCCACCGTGACCTCCACGAAACCCGTCCGCAGAGCCAGCGCGGGATGCCCGGTGAAGTTCGTGATCGTCAGGATTTCGCCGCGCATCGGCGGCGTCAGGAGCACGTCCACCTTTCGGAAGACCTTCTCCATCTCGATGGCCAACCTTCCGGCGCAGCCGGTCGGCCTGGACGAAGTCGACGGCCGACAGGAAACGCGCCTGGCGGAAGATGTTGGGCCAGGCGTCCGGGACCTGCATCTTGAGCTCGTTCATTTTTCCCGAGAGTGTCTGCTCTTCGAACGCCGCGGCGCCTTCCGCAGATACGACGGTTCCGAGAGAGTCGTACGGCCAGTCCGGAAGCTCCACTTCGACGGGCGTCATCCCGAGCTTCGTGAGCGCCTCGAGCGCCGCGGGCTCCAACGCCGTCGCGGGCTCTTCTTTCATCCACTTCGGGATGTAGCCGAGCTTCATCCCGCGAATCGAACCGGTCGCGTCGAAATCGAGATGGCTCGGCACGCTGTAGAGATCTCCCGGGTCCGGACCCGAGATCGCCTGCACCACGAGCATCGCGTCTTCGACGCCGCGGGTCATGGGACCGAGTTTGTCGCACGTCCAGGACAGCGTCATCGCGCCCGTGCGCGGGACCCGGCCGAACGTCGGACGAAGACCCGTAAGGCCGCACCGCATCGTGGGATCGATGATCGATCCACCGGTCTCGCTGCCGACCGAGAACGACACCAGCGCGGCGGCCGTGGCCGATCCGGGGCCGGCGCTCGATCCCCCCGAACCTTCCTCGAGCAGCCACGGATTCATCGTCTGTCCGCCGAACCAGACGTCATTGAGGGCGAGCGCGCCGAGCGACAGCTTCGCCAGCAGAACGGCGCCGGCTTTCTGCAGCCGGTCGACGACGGCCGAGTCCTCCTGCGGGACGCGGTTCCGGTAGAACTCCGCACCGTAGGTCGTCAGGATGCCCTTCGTGTCGAGGAGATCCTTCACACCGAAGGGAATGCCGTGCAGCGGGCCCCGATACTTGCCGGCGGCGATCTCCGCGTCGGCCTGCTTCGCCTGCGCGAGCGCGACATCCTTCGTCAGCGTGATGATGCTTCGGAGCTTCGGATCCAGCCGTTCGCAGCGTTCGATGTAGATGCGCGTCAACCTTTCTGACGTCAGCGCGCGCGACTTGATCCAGGAGGACTGGGCGACGACCGTCGCGAACGCGATGTCCTCGTCCTTCTTCGGGAGCGGCCCCGGATTCGTCCCACTGCCGACGAAGCGGTCCCGCGTCGGAGCCGGCGCGACCCGGGGATCATCGGATTCCAGAGCGTCGCCGGCGGAAGCGTGTCCTCGAGCGCGAGCTTGCGCGGGCCAGTCCGCCGTTCCATCGACGCCGGCCATCATCCTGGCCCAGCTCTCCGCGATCTGAGACTGATCGCGCCCGTGAACTCGATGCGCACGAGCTTCTGCGCTTCGACGATGGTCGCGGGGGTGATCTCCGGCCGACCGGCGGCGCCGTGCCGTACACCGTCGGCATACCCGCCGGAGGCGGCGTGACTTTGGGATCGGGGGCGGCAGCGACGCGGCGGGCCACCGCGGCGGCGCCCACGAGGCCGGCGGTCGTCCGGGCAAGGAAGCGGCGGCGGGACTGCGGCATGGATCCCCTCCTCTTTGTGGCGTAATCCTATGCCGCAGATCGTGCTCGTCAGGGATCTGCGCCCTCGGGCGCACCGGCCTAGCTGAGATATCCGGCCCGGACGGCCTGGAGCACCGCGCGCGTGCGGTCGCGCACGCCGAGCTTGGAGAGGATGCTCGACACGTGGTTCTTCACGGTGCCCTCGGCGACCTGGAGGGCCTCGCGATCTCGCGGTTGCTGTAGCCCCCGGTCATCAGCCGCAGGACCTCCATCTCGCGCTCGGTCAGCGGATCCGGGGGCTCGAGGCGCGGAAACGCCGGGTCCGGGCCCGCCTCGAGGCCCGCGCACGATCGCGTCCGAAGCGATCGGCTGCACCGCGGTGCCGCCGGCGGCGACGGTCGCGGATGGCGCGGACGAGCTCGGCCAGCGACACGTCCTTCAGGAGGTAGCCCTTCGCGCCGGCGCGCAGGCCCTCCAGGAGGAGCTCGTCGTCGTCGAAGGTCGTCAGGATGATCGTCGGCGGCAGGCGCGCCGCGGCGGCGAGCGCGCCGGAGCACCTCGAGGCCCGACAGCCGCGGCAGCCGCATGTCGAGCAGCACGACGTCGGCTCCGCGAGCTCGGGATCGCGGCCAGCCGCCGCCGCTCCGTCGGCGGCTTCGCCCGACGACCGCGATTTCGCGGATCGAGCGCGAGGAGGCTCCGGATGCCCTCGCGGACGAGGGTCTGGTCCTCGACGAGGAAGACGCGGATCACGACGACGCGCTCGCCGCCGGCAGCGGCAGCATGGCGTCGACGCGAAACCCCGGCCCGGCGCCGTGTCGAAGGAGAGCGCGCCGCCTCTCTGCTCGAAGCGCTCGCGCAGCCCGGCGAGGCCGTGGCCGCGAGCGACGCCTCGGCAAATCGGTCGCCCCGCACCCGTCGTCGCGGGCGCGGATCTCGGATGCCGCCGTCGGTCCGCTCGACTTCGAGCCAGAGGTTCTCGGCCCGCGCGTGACGCACCGCGTTCGTCACGATCTCCTGCGCGCAGCGCAGGACGACCTCGCCGACCGGCCGGATCGTCGATCGCGAGAGCCCGGCGAAGCTCGACGTGGATGCGCGGCCGCGGAATGCCGTCGGCGAGCCTGCGGAGCGCGGCCGGCAGGTCGAGGCCGTCCGTCTGCCGAAGCGCGCCCACGACGCGCGCACGTCGCCCAGGAGGAGCTTGGTCACGGACTGCGCCGTCTCGACGCGGGCCCGCGCGCCTCCCCGTCGGCCGTGGCTCGCGATCTCGAGGTTGAGGGAGAGCGCCGTCAGGTGGTGGCCGAGCAGGTCGTGCAGGTCCCGCGCGATGCGGGCGCGCTCGGCCAGGCGCGCGCTCCGCGCCAGCAGCTCCCGGGTCGCCTCGAGCTCGGCGTTCGCGGCCGCGAGCGCTCGCGGGCGGCGGTCTCTTCGGCGAGGAGGCGGGTCGTCTGCGACGGCGATGAGCTGGAACGGCAGGTAGGCGAAGGCGAGCACGACGCCCCAGTGCCAGTCCCCAGTGGAGCCACATGAGCCATGAGCGGCCCGCGCTCTGCACGGCGATCCACGCCGTGGCGGCCGCGCGCGGCAGGAGGCCTCCCAGCTGGAACGCGACGAGGACGAGCAGCGCGCCCTCGAGGCCGAAGCAGGGAGGCAGCGCGACGAGCGCGAGCACCGCGGCGGCTTGCCCGCGAGGAGCAGCAGGGCGCCCGGGCGGTCCGCGGCGGCGCGGCGCGCGGTGGCGCGTCCGAAGGCCGCGCCGAAGAGGAGCAGGACCGCGAGCCAGACGGCGAGGGCGAATCCGTCGCCCGCCTTCGGCGGAGCCAGGACCTGGAAGAAGAGGACGGGAAGACCGACGGCGAGCCAGACCGCGAAGCCCCCGGTCCGCAGAAGGCGCCGGTAATCGTCGCGGAAGAGCATCGGCGGCCGAGTATAGGCGCGGCGCCGCGGCGGCGGCCTCTGCCGGAAGTCATGGATGAGGGACGCGCCGTCATGACCTCCGGCACATGCGCGGCCGCCCGCCGCCGTCCATAGCCTCGCCTCATGAAAGGGGACCCGTCATGAAAAGAAGCTCGTTCCGGTCGCTGATCGCTCTGCTCTGGTCCTGGCGGCGCTCGTCGCCGGCAGGCCGGCGTCCGAAGCCGGGCAGGAGGAAAAGGCGGCGGCCCGACGTGAAGCTGAAGGGCACCGTGGTCGACATGCACTGCTACGTGACGCACGGCATCCGCGACGCGGAGCACACCGGGTGCTCCAACGCGTGCATCGCGCGCGGCGTGCCGGCGGGGTTCCTGGCCGAGGACGGGAAGCTCTACGTGCTCTTCGGCGAGAAGCCGTTCTCGGTCAAGGAGACCGTGCAAGGACATCGCCGACGTGCCGGCGAAGGCCACGGGAACGCCCGTCGTGCGCGGCGGGGTCAAGGGGATCCAGCTCAAGACGATCCAGAAGACCGGCGCTCCCGCGACGAAATGACCAAATGACCCGGTAGCCCCCTCCCGCGGCGGAAAGGAGCTTGGCGGGCGATTTGCTTGTCCTCGCCTGAGGCGGTCCCGACGAGTCCGAAGGGACCCCGGACGAAGCGAAAAACAAGCGGAGGCGCCCATGAAAAGACTCGACCTTTCGTTCCCGGAGTTCGGTTTCATCGTTGCGACGCGGGCCGCCCTCGGCGCCGGGATCGGGCTGCTCGTCTCCCAGCGGCTCCCCCGCCGGAGCCGGAAAGCCGTCGGCGCGACGCTCGTGGCGATCGGCGCACTGACCACGATTCCTGCGGCGTTCGCGATTCGCGGAGCGCGCCGGCCTGCCCCGAATTCGGAC
>CAVVML010000008.1:0-115569 GCA_963749265.1 uncultured Acidobacteriota bacterium
GACATGGGACACGTTCGTCAGCACGGCGACGTGCGCGCGGAAGCGGTCGATCGCCTCGAGCTGGAACGAGGAGACTTCGCAGACGAAGTCGCGGCCGCCCGTTCCGAGGAAGCCCGAGAGGGGCTCGCCGATGTTCCCGGCCAGTGCGACCGGACGGCTCGTGGCCGGACCGGCCGGAGCATCTCGGCGATCCAGGTCGTCGTCGTCGATTTGCCGTTGGTGCCGGTGACCGCGATCCAGCGGTTCTCGCCCGGCGCTTCCGCTTCGGCGATCCGCTACGCGATCTCGATCTCGGCGAGGACCGGAATTCCCCGCGATCGCGCGGCGGCGACCACCGGCGAGTCGAGAGGGCACGCCCGGCGAGATCGCGAGCCAGTCCGCTCCCGCGAGCAGCTCGGACGGCGAGCCGCCCATGGAAGTGGAACCGCACGCCGCGGGCGGTCATGTCGGCGATCGTCGGGGCTCCCGAGCTCCTCGGCCGCCCGCGCGTCGCCGACCGAGACTTCGACGCCGCGCGCGAGCAGCGCATCGGCGAGCGCCCGGCCGCTCCGGGCGAAACCGAGCATGGCGACGCGGCGCGGAAGGATCGCGGAAGACGCGGTCGAAGGAGTCACCCGGCTCATCGGCAGCGCGCTCATCGCAGCTTCAGGGTCGAGAGGCCCACGACCGCGAAGAGGATCGCCAGAATCCAGAACCGGATGATGACGCGCGACTCCGCCCACCCGAGCGAGCTCGAAGTGGTGGTGGAGCGGGGCCATCCTGAAGATGCGCTTGCCGGTGAGCTTGAAGGAGCCCACCTGGAGGATCACCGAAAGCGCCTCCAGGACGAACAGGCCTCCGACGATCGCGAGCAGGAATTCCTGCTTCGTCATCACGGCGACCGCGGCGATCGCGGCCCCGAGCGAGAGCGAGCCGACGTCGCCCATGATCATCTCGGCGGGGTGACAGTTGAACCAGAGGAACCCCAGCGAAGCGCCCACGAGCGCCCCGCAGAAGACGGCGAGCTCTCCGGACTGCGGGATGAACGGAATCTGGAGATACCGCGCCGTCACGGCGTTGCCCGTGACGTACGCGAGGATGCCGTACGTCCCCGCCGCGATGCCCACCGCTCCGATCGCCAGCCCGTCCAGACCGTCGGTCAGGTTCACGGCGTTCGATGAGCCCACCACGACTACCGCCACGAATGGAATATAGAAGATGCCGAGGTCGACGAGGAGCTTCTTCAAGAATGGGAACGTCACGACCGTCGAGAACGTGGCGTGGCCGGCCCAGTGCTCGATCGCCCAGGCCACGGCGAAAGCCATGAGGAACTGAGGCACGAGCTTGCCGCGGCCCGTCAGGCCCAGGCTCCGCCGCCGGGTGACCTTCACGAAGTCGTCGGCGAACCCGACGGCGCCGACGCCCGCGAGCGTGCCCAGGGCGATCCAGACGAACCGGTTGGGGATGTCCATCCAGAGCAGGGTCGCGAGGATCACCGAGAAGAGGATGAGCAGGCCTCCCATCGTGGGCGTGCCGGCCTTGGCGAGGTGCGTCTTCGGGCCCTCGGCGCGGATGGACTGGGCGACCTGGAACTTCTTGAGCATCCGGATCATCGCCGGTCCCAGCGCCAGCGAGAGGATCAGGGCCGTCACGGCCGCCATCGCGGTGCGGAACGTGATGTAGCGGAAGACGTTGAACGCCGGGATCCTGTCGGCGAGGGGATACAGCAGCCAGTACAGCACGTCAGCCTCTCGACGCCTCAGGGTCGCCGGCGTCCCCGCTTGCCAGCGCCTCGACCGCCCGGTCGAGGCCGATCCCTCGGGACGCCTTGAAGAGGACGACGTCGCCCGCAGCGAGACGGCGGCCGAGCAGCTCCGCGGCTTGCTCGGCCGAGTCGGCGCGGATCACCGCGGCTGCGGGCAGCCCCGCCGCCATGGCGCCCTGGGCAATCCAGCGCGCCCTCTCTCCGACGGCGATGAGCAGATCCACGCGTCCCGCGGCTTCCCGGCCGGTCTCGCGATGGAGCGGGCTCCTCTTGCGGGCCGAGCTCCAGCATGTCGCCCAGGACCGCGATGCGCCGGGCCGCCGGCACGGCCGCCAGCGTCTCGAGAGCCGCGCGCATCGACGCGGGGTTGGCGTTGTAGCTGTCGTCGTAGATGCGCGCGCCGGAGACGTGGGGGCGCCACTCCCCGCGGTGCGCCGCCGGACGGAGCTCTCCCGCCGCCTCGGCGCAGTCCGACGGCGAAAGGCCCACGACGAAAGCGATCGCCGCCGCCGCGAGAAAGTTCGTCACCTGGTGCGGCCCGGGCAGAGGCAGGCGGACGTCCGCCTCGCCGGAGGGGGTCTTCAACCGGAAACGGCTTCCGGCCGCGTCCGCGACGACGTCTCGCGCCGTCACCTCGGCGGAGGGCGCCGACCCGAAGCGGAGGACCCGCGCGCGGGAGGCCCGGCGAGCGGCGATGGCCTCGATCCGCGGATCGTCGGCGTTCGCGACGAGAGTCCCGTCCGGCCGCAGGCCTTCCAGGATCTCGGCCTTCGCGTCGGCGATCGCGTCGACCGAAGGGAAGAACTCCAGGTGCGCCGGCGCGACGAGGAGCAGCGCGGCGACGTCGGGCTCGAACGTGCGCGAGAGCCGCGACAGATCGCCGGGCGCGGAGAGCCCCATCTCGCCGACCATCCAGTCGGGCCGGCGCGGCAGGTTCACGATCGACATCGCGAACCCGATCTGACTGTTCTGGTTGCCCGGCGTCTTCTCGACGGAAACCCGGCGCGCCAGGATCGCGGCGGTGAAGTCCTTCGTCGTCGTCTTTCCGGCCGAGCCCGTGATCGCCGCGAGCCGGAATCCCATCTGGCGCTTCATGGCCGCCGCGAGCTGCTGGAGCGCCCGCACCGGGTCGGGCACGAGGATCGCGGGAAAATCCTGGCGGCAGGTCCACGGGTCGCCGCTCGCCGAGGAGCGCGGCCGCGCCGCGCTTCGCCGCCTCTCGGGCGAACGCGTGGCCGTCGACGCGCTGCGCCGCGGATCGCGACGAAGAGATCGCCCGGCCGGACGTGACGCGAGTCCACGGCCACGCCGGTGAGCACGGTCTGCCCGCCCTCGGCCCGCGAGTCCGCCGCCGCCGCGAGCTCGCCCAGCGTGAACTTCACGGCTTCCCCCGAGCGTGGCTGCCGTTCGCATTCGCGCTCCCGCCCGCAAGCTCCGCCGCGACCTTGCGGTCGTCGAAGGGCAGCTCCCGGCCCCCGATCGACTGCGTCGTCTCGTGGCCCTTGCCGGCGATCACGACGACCGATCCCGGGTTCGCGAAATCGATGGCGGCTCGGATGGCATCCCGCCGCTCGACGATCTTGAGGTACTTGGTCGCTCCGGAGCGCGCCAGTCCTTCTTCGACCTCGCGCAGGATCGCCTCCGGATCCTCGGAGCGAGGATTGTCGGAGGTCGCGATCGCGATGTCGGCCCGGCGCCCCGCGATCTCGCCCATCGGGGCCCGCTTGCCGCGGTCGCGGTCGCCGCCGCAGCCGAAGACGAGGATGATCCGCTTCGTCCGTCAGCTCCCGGACCGACGCGAGCAGTCGCTCGAGAGCGTCGGGCGTGTGCGCGTAGTCGACCAGGATCGTGTAGGGCTGCCCGGCCTCGACCCGCTCCAGCCGGCCCGGCACGTTGGCGACGCCCGCGATCGCACGCGGCGACTTCGTCCCCCGGGACGCCGAGGCCGATCCCGGCCGCGGCCGCGCCGAGAACGTTGCCGACCTGGAAGCGGCCGAGCAGCGGAGAGGCCACGGCGAAACGCCCGCCCGAATGCACGACCTCGAAGCGGGTGCCGTCCAGGTCGCACGCGGATTGCCTCGGCCCGAAAGTCCGCGTTCGCCGCGCCGGACGGCGAGAAGCTCGCGAGAGGGCGGCGAAATCTCCGCGAGCAGGCGCCGGCCGTAGAGGTCGTCGACGTTGACGACCGCGACGCCCCCGGGCTTGCGCATCGAAAAGAGAAGCTTCTTCGCCTCGTAGTACTCCTCCATCGTGCCGTGGAAGTCGAGGTGGTCGCGCGTCAGGTTCGTGAAGACGGCGGCGTCGAAGCGGCAGCCCGTCACGCGGTCGAGCACGAGCGCGTGCGAGGAGACCTCGATCGCGGCCGCCGGCGACGCCGTCGGCGACGAGCTCGGCGAGGAGCTCCTGGATGAGCGGCGCCTCGGGAGTCGTGCGGCCGGCCGGGATCGAGCGGCGGGGCGTGCGGTACACCGTCGTCGCGAGGAGACCGGTCTCCCCGTAGCGGCGCGCGAGGATCGCCTCGACCAGGGTGGTCGTCGACGTCTTGCCGTTCGTGCCGGTGACGGCCGCCAGGACGAGCTTTTCGGCGGGATGGCCGTGGAGCTCCGACGCCAGAAGCGCGAGGGCGCGGCGGGCGGAGTCCACCTGGATCCACGGAGCCGCCACGCCCGCCGGCGCGGGGCGGTCGGAGACCACGCCGACGGCTCCGCGCGCGAGGGCCTCCGGCACGTACTCGAGGCCGTCCGTCTTGACGCCGCGGAGCGCCACGAAGAGATCGCCCGGCCGGATCTGGCGGGAGTCGCTGAGCACCCTCGAGACGAGCTCTGCCCGTGCTCCGGGCGTTACTTCAGCACCCGGAAGGACGGCGACGAGGTCCATGAGCTTCACGGAGCCGGCGGAGGCGGCGGCGCTTCCTCCGCGCGGCGTCCGGCCGCCAGGGCCGGCGCATCCGCGCTGTCGGCGAGAAAGAGAGTCTGCACGGCGCCCGCCCGAAGTGGCGAGCCCGCGGGAGGGTCCTGAGCGACGACGAATCCGCTTCCCTGCAGCCGGGCGAGGACGCCGGCGTGCGCGAAAACGGCGACGGCCTCGCGCGCCGAGAAGCCGAGCACGCTCGGCGTGCGTTCCGGGTCGGCCGGCAGCGTGGGACCGGACAGCCGGGCCGCCGCGGGCTCGATGCCCGCGCGATACCGCGGGGCGCCTGGCGGAGCCGGCGCCGCGTCGGCGAGGACGGATTCGGGCACGCGCTGTTCCTGGGGCGCGACGCGGAGGATCCCCAGCGCCTGCGCCATGACGCGCGAGAAGAGCGGAGCCGCGACGTCGGCCGCGTAGTACTTGCCCTGCGGCTCCTCGATCACGACCACCGCGACGCAGCGCGGATTGTCCGCAGGAGCGAAGCCGGCGAAGTTGGGGACGTGGCGTCCGGCCTGGTATCCGCCGACGCCGGCCTTCTGCGCCGTGCCGGTCTTTCCGGCGACGGCGAAACCCGGGACGGCCGCCTTGGAGCCGGTCCCGTGCTCGACGACGCCCACGAGGATCTTCGAGATCTCCCGGGCCGTTTGCGGCGAGAGGACGCGAACGCGCTCGGCGACGGGCACGGCCCGCGCGCGCCCTCCAGGCTCCACCACGCGCGTCACGAGATGGGGCTCCACCAGGTAGCCCCCGTTGGCCGCGACCGCCGTGATGCGCGCCAGCTGCAATGCGTTGAGAGACACCTCCTGGCCCATCGAGATCGAGGCCGTCGAGAGGCCGGACCACTTCGGCAGCGGCCGGAAGATGCCCGAGTTCTCTCCTGGCAGGTCCACGCCGGTCGGACGCCCGACTCCGAGCCTCTCGGCGCCGTCGTGCAGCCGACCCGCGCCGAGGCGCATTCCCACCCGGATGATGCCGATGTTGGAGGAGTGCTCGAAGATGCCGGCGAGCGTCAGCGCGCCGTAGCGATGGTGGTCCGCCTCCTGGATGGTCGTGTTCGCCACGCGGATCGTGCCGTCGCCCGTGTCGATGATCTCGTCCAGGCGGATGAGCCCGTTGTCGATGGCCAGGGCTCCCGTGACGATCTTGAATGTCGAGCCGGGTTCGTACGCGTCGGCGATGGCCCGGTTCCGGCGGGCCTCGGCCGGATACCGGTTGAACTCGTTCGGGTCGTAGTCCGGGAACGAAGCCATCGCGAAGATCTCGCCGTTGGTCGGATCCATGACCACGATGCTGCCGGACTGGGCGCGGTGGACGCGAACCGCCTCGGCGAGCTCGTGCTCCGCGGCGAACTGCACGCCGGAATCCAGAGAGAGGACGAGCGCCGCGCCCTCCTGCGCGGGGCGGCCCGCCTCGTCGTCTTCGCCGTAGCGGCTGCGCCGAGCGTCGGTGAGGGCGACGAGCTCGCCCGGCTTGCCGCGGATGGCCCCGTTGTAGAAGTGCTCGAGGCCCGCGAGGCCCGCGCCGTCGGTGCCGACGAATCCGAGGACGGCCGAGGCGAGGCGACCCTTGGGATAGAAGCGCTTCGGCTCGGTCACGAAGTGAATGCCGGGAAGCTTGAGCCCCCGCACGGACTCGGCCGCGTCGACGTCGAGCTGGCGACGCAGCCAGACGAAACCGCGATCGCTGGAGAGTTTCTCCACGAGCTCCGAAGCCGGCATCCCGAGCACCGGAGCAAGCACCTCGGCGGCGCGGCGGGAGTCGCGCACGTCGTCGGGGATCGCGTAGATCGAAGTCGTCTCGATCGAGACCGCCAGCTCGCGGCCCTCGCGGTCCAGGATCGAGCCGCGCTGGCCGGGGATCTCGACTCGCCGCTCCTGCTGGCGCTGGGCCTTCGCACGGTAGCGCGAGCCCTGCGCGATCTGAATCTGCACCAGACGCGCCACGACCACGGCGCCCCAGAGCGCCAGGATCAGGGCGAAAAAGCGGGTGCGGCCGCGGCGGACGCCGTTCTTGATCACTTCGAGCCCGCGTCCTTTCCGTCGACCATCCGGGCCGGGTCTTGACCGGCCACGATCTGGACCTGACCCGGACGCGGCGGGCGAAGTCCCTGGCTGCGGGCGACTTCGGCCACGCGCTCCGGCGAGGAGGCCTGCCCGAGCTCGGCCCGCAGCCGCCGGCTCTCCTCGTTCAGCCCGGCGAGCGTGCGCTGCCGGGCCTCCCGCATGTAGCCGACGCGGACGGTTTCGATGTGGAGCGCCGCATACGCGAGAAACGCGCAGGCCACCGGCAATCCGACGAGGAGGAAGGTCGCGAGCTCCCGCCCGCGGCGGCGGTCGCGCTCGCGCGTCAGATGCAGGTTCTCGACCCGCTTCGTCTGGGAGTAGACGGTGCTCATTCGATCAGACGGCGCCTTCCGTCGTTTGGGACAGCTCGGTGAACGGCTCGGCGAAAGGATCGGCGAGCTTCTCCGCGACACGAAGGCGCGCGCTGCGGGAGCGGGGATTGCGCCGCAGCTCCGCCTCTCCCGGTCGGATGGGCCGCCGCGTCAGGAGCTTCAAGGCCGCCCGCGCGCCGCAGATGCAGGTCGGCAGCTTCGGCGGGCAGGAGCAGACGCCCGAATCGCGCCGGAAGGCGTCCTTCACGATGCGATCCTCGAGCGAGTGATACGAGATGACGGCGAGCCGGCCGCCGGGCTTCAGCCGGGCGACGGCCGCGGCGAGAAACCGGCCGAGCGCGACGAGCTCCTGGTTGACCTCGATCCGCAGCGCCTGGAAGACGCGCGTGGCCGGATCGATCTTCTCCCGACTCCCCTTCTCCCCCGCCACGATGCGGGCGAGCTGGCGAGTCGTCTGGATGGGGCCCCGCGTCCGCTCCGCTACGATTCCGCGCGCGATTTTCGCCGCCATTCGCTCCTCCCCATAATCACGGAAGATCCGTGAGAGTTCATCGACCGAAGCCGTCGCGACGATGTCGGCCGCCGTGCGGCCGCTTCGTCCCATGCGCATGTCGAGAGGTCCGTCCCGCCGGAAAGAAAAGCCGCGCTCGCCCCGGTCGAGCTGCATGGACGAGACGCCGAGGTCCGCGAGAATGCCGGCCGCCGGAGGTTTCTCGGAAAGCAGGGCGTCGAGGTCCGCGAAGTCGCCGGCGACGAGCTCGAAGCGCTCCGCGAAACGCGCCAGCCGTTCACCCGCGAGAGCGAGGGCATCGGGATCGCGGTCGATCCCGAGGAGGCGGATCTCGGTTCCGCGTTCGAGGAGAGACTCGGCGTGGCCGCCGGCGCCGACCGTCGCGTCGACGAAGAGACCGCCGCGCTCGGGCTCGAGCATCGCGGCGACCTCGTCGAGAAGAACCGGTGTGTGCGGCCGCGCTTCAATGGTCTCGTCTCCTCGTCAGAGCAGGAGCTTCGAAAGCTCGTCGTAGTCCTCGGGTCCGAACTCTTCCGTCGAGAGGCGCTTCGCGAGCGCGCCGCGGTCGGAGACCACGAGGTGATCGATGTTGCCGGTGACGACCACGTCGGCCGCGAGCTTCGCGGCGTCGCGCAGGATCTGCGGGATGAGCACGCGCCCCTGCCCGTCGATGACGGCGTCCTGGCCGAAGTAGTTGACGCGTTCGAGAAACTTGTTTTTCGCGCGGTGGATCGCCGGGAGCTCGGCGAGTTTCTCTTCGAGCTGGCGCCAGATCGGCAGCGGATAGAGGAGGAAGTTGCGGCCGTGGATCGAGGTAACGAAGAGATCGCGACCGAACGCCTCTTCGATCTGCTGCCGAAACAGGTTCGGCACTTTGAGCCGCCCCTTCTCGTCGAGACGGGCCGGCGCGCTCCCTCGAAAGCGGTCCATCCTTCCTTTGGTGTCCCGTGTGATGTCCGGGACCACTTTCTCCCACTTTTAGCCAGATTCGGCCACTGCGCGGATGTTAGGAGCGCCGAGGTTTATTAGTCAAGGAAAGTTGTTTGCCTTAAAAAATTCGGAGCGTTAAACAGGCGTAAGGGAGGTGTGAGGCGCGGAAGCCATTTCGCACAACAGGTTGTGCATCGGCGGAAAGCGAGTCGAGGGTCTAGTGGCGAGGGTCCAGAGTTCGAGGAGTAGACATTCGGAAGATCGTTCTCAAAACCCTTGACCCTCGACCCTCGACTCTCGACTTTCCCCCTCGTGCCAATCCCGCGTCATTTCCAGCCAGAGCGCCAGCCCTCGATACTCCCCGTACCGCGCGTAGCGCCTGGCGATGGCGCGATCCAGGGTCTTCGAGCGTCCGCGGTAGATCTGGCGATAGCGCTTCCGAACCCACGAGTCGATGGCCAGGTAGTCGTGCCGGCCGAGGACGCGGAGCAGGCCTTCCGCGGCGTACGGTCCGAAGCCGTGCTCGGCGAGGATCGCGTCGCGCACGTCGGCCGACGATCGCCTCCCGCCGTTCCCAGCTCGAGAGATCGAGCCGGCCCGAGTCCACGCGCTTCGCGAAGCGTGAGAGCGCCACCGCCCGATACCCGCAGCGGACACGGCTCTTCAGTCGCGCAGGCGGGATGCGCGCGATCGCCGCCGGCGTCGGGAAGGCGCCCGACCCATCGCCCCCGAGGTCGATCAGCCGCACGACCATCCCGCGCGTCGCGGCCCAGGAGCAGTTGGTCGTGAAGAGCATCTTGACGGCGTCCTCGAAGAGGCTCGGGGCGCGGAGCATGCGCCCTCCCCCGCGCGCCAGGCCGCGGATCAGCGCCGGCTCGCCCGCGAAGACCCCGGAGCACGCCGCGAGGTCGAGATCGAGCGAGAAGACACGGCGCGCCGCGCGCAGCGAGCTCGGCCCGCGGAATGCGGCGGCCCGACGCGGCTCCAGGGCGCCATCGCGCTCGCGAAAGGTCACCGCGCCCGAGGGCAGCCGCGTGGTCAGCGCGCGGGCGTTCTCGTCGTAGGAGAACGGAGGCAGGTCGTACCAGCCGTGCGAGCGCACGACCGCGTCGAAGGAGAAGCTGGGAGGAAGAGGGAGGCGCAAGAGGAACGTTGAGAGTTAAGCGTTGAGCGTTCAGCGTGAAGGGTGCATCACGAGGAGCCTTCCACGCTTCAACACTCAACGCTCGACACTCAACACTCTCAACTCGACGATCGCTTCTCGTTCACCTGCTGATCCAGCTTCGCGAGCTCGGGATCGTAGATCTTGACGAACGCCTCCCGGCGCAGCTTTTCCATGTACTCGGTGAAACGCTTCTCGTAGAGCTCGTCCGAGATGCGCTTTTTCAGATCGTCCTTGACCTCGCCGAAGGGCCGATAGCCCGCGGCCGTGCGCACGGTCACGTGCAGCAGCGAGATCGACCCGCTCATGAGCACGGGCGCCGGGTATTCGTCCTTGCTCGAGAAAATCGCGACGTCGAGGGCCTCGACGAGCTCTCCTTTCGCGACGGTGCCGAGCTCGCCGCCCCGGTCCTTCGTCTTCCCCTCGGACTCGGCCTTGGCGAGCTCCGCGAAGGACGTCCCCCCCTTGATCTTGACGCGGATCTCTTCGACCTTCGCGGCCGCCGCGGCCTGCGACTCGGCGTCGCCCGGCGTGAACTTCAGAACGATCTCGGAGACCTTGGCCGATTCGGCCACGGCGTAGAGGCCTTCCTTCCGCCGTTCGTACTCGATCCGGAGCCCGTCGTCCGAGAGGTCGATGCGCGACGCGACGTCTCTCCCGATGACCTTCTGCAGCGTGATCGTCTCGCGCATCTGGCGGCGCAGGTCGTCCCGCGTCATGCCCGAATCGGCGAGCGCCGCGTCGAATTCGGCGTCGGAGGTCAGGTTGTACTGGGCCTTGACCCGCGAGACGGCCGCCTCGACCTCCTCGTCGGTCGCCGCCACCGCCATCTCCTTGGCGCGCTCGTCGAGGAGCCGCTCGCGGATCATGTCCTCGAGAACCGACCCGCGCAGGGTCTCCGCGTCCGGCGCGCGCGGCGCCCGCATGGCGACGGCAAGCCGCTTGTCGTACTCGGACTGCGTGATCAGCCGATCGTTGACCCGGGCGACGATGCGCTCGACGAGCTCGGCGCCGGACAGACTCGAGGCCGCGAAACCCAGAAAAAGGGCGAAAAGGGGCCGTTTCATGCGGTTCTTCATAACACAGGACCCCCGGGCGAAACTTCCGGTTTCCGTGAGGCCGTCAGGCGGCGACTCGGGCGAACAAGGGCAGGAGCTCGATCAGGACCGGAAGGACCGCCTCGCCCTCGGGCGCCGGGAACGCCAGCACGCGGGCGGGCGAGAGGCTCGCGCCCCGGCGCTCGCGCACGAATTCGAGCAGCCGTTCGGCGTCCACGGGCGCGCCCTCGGCGAAGCGGACGTGGATGCGGCCGGCCTGGCGCGTGATCGAGGTGACCCCGAGCCGCTCGGCGCGCGAGCGGAGGCGCGCGTACTCGATCAGGCGGCCGCACGGCGGCCGGAGGCTCGCCGAACCGGTCGGCAATCTCGCGGCGGGTCTCTTCGAGGGCCGCGTCGTCCTGGGCGCGAGCGACCTTCTTGTAGATCATCATCCGCCAGCTCTCGTCGGCGACGTACTCCGGCGGAATCGCGAGGTCCACGCCGAGCGAGAGGGTGACGGCCCGCTCCGGGATCGGCTCCTCCCCGCGCATCTCGCGGATCGCTTCCTCGAGCAGCGACAGGTACGTCTCGAACCCGACGGCGGCGATGTGCCCGGACTGCTCGCCGCCGAGGATGTTGCCCGAGCCTCGGATCTCGAGGTCCTTCGCGGCGATGCGGAACCCCGCGCCGAGGTCGCAGAACTCCTGGATCGAGGCGAGCCGCCGCCGCGCGATTTCCGAGAGCGCGGCGTTCTTCTCGATCAGGAGGTACGCGTAGGCGGGCTTGTCGCTCCGCCCGACGCGTCCGCGGAGCTGGTAGAGCTGGGCGAGCCCGAAGGTGTCGGCGCGGTCGATGAGGATCGTGTTCGCCGAGGGAATGTCGAGGCCGTTCTCGACGATCGCGGTCGCGAGGAGGACGTCGGCGTCGCGCGAGAAGAAGCGGAGCATCGCCTTCTCGAGCTCGGCCTCGGGCATCTGGCCGTGGGCGACGGCGATCCGCACGGCCGGGCAGGAGCTCCTCGAGCGTCTGCTTCACGCGGCCGATGGATTCGATCCGGTTGTGGACGAAGAAGACCTGGCCGCCGCGCTCGAGCTCGGCCTCGATGGCCTCGCGGATGACCTCGGGCCGCGACGGCACGACCTGCGTCTCGATCGCCAGCCGGTCCCGCGGCGGCGTCTCGATGATCGAGAGGTCGCGCAGCCCCGAGAGCGACAGGTGCAGCGAGCGCGGGATCGGCGTGGCCGACATGGCGAGCACGTCGATCGAGGCCTTCCACTCCTTGATCCGCTCCTTCTGCGCCACGCCGAAGCGCTGCTCCTCGTCGACGATGAGCAGGCCCAGGTCGCGGAAGGCGAGGTCCTTGCCGAGCATGCGGTGCGTGGCGATCAGGATGTCGACGGTGCCCTCGGCCACCTTCGCCACGATCGCCTTCTGCTCCTGCCGCGAGCGGAAGCGGGAGAGGAGCTCGATCTCGACGGGGAACGCGGAGAAACGGCGCTTGAAGGTCCGGAAGTGCTGGTCGGCGAGGATCGTGGTCGGCGCGAGCAGGGCGACCTGCTTGCCGTCGAGGACGGCTTTCATCGCCGCGCGCATGGCGACTTCGGTCTTGCCGTACCCGACGTCTCCGCAGAGCAGGCGGTCCATCGGCTTCGACGACTGCATGTCGCGTTTGACGTCGGCGATGGCCTGGGCCTGGTCGGGCGTCTCGACGTACTCGAAGGCGTCCTCGAACTCCTTCTGCCAGGGCGAGTCCTTCGAGAACGCGAACCCGTCGGCCATGCTCCGCCGGGCGTAGAGCTTCAGGAGCTGCTCGGTCATGTCGCGCATGGCCTTGCGGACGGACGCCTTCCGCCGCCCCCAGCCCGCTCCGCCGAGCCTGTCGAGCACGGGCTCGACGCCTTCGACGCCCGAATACTTCTGGACGAGGTCGAATCGCTCGACCGGCAGAAGCAGCATCTTCTGGTCGGCGTACTCGATCTCCATGAACTCGCGCTCCTCGCCCTCGACCGGAACGCGCTTCAGGCCGCGGAAGCAGCCCGATCCCGTAGTCGGTGTGGACGACGCGCGTCGCCGAGCTTCAGGTCCCGCAGATCCGAGAGGAACGCCTCGCGAGGGCTTGCGGCGCGCGGCCGCCGACGGCCGCTCTTCGCCGAAGATCTCCTCTTCGGCGTAGAGGGAGAGCCGCGGTTCGCGGAGGCGGAAGCCCGCCGAGATCTCGGCGGGAACCGAGATGACGGCGCCCGGCTCGCCGCTCCGAGGACACGTGGAACTCGTATTCGATGGCGAGCCGCCGCAGCTTCTCGGCGCCTCCCGTCGGCCGCGTGGCGACGAAGACCTCCTCGCCGGACTCGATCGCGCGCGCAGAGCTCCGCGGCCGCCTCGGCCGCCCGGCCTCCGTGCCCGGCGATGGCCTCCGCGGGCAGACGGATCGCATGGGCACGCTCTCGTTCCGCGTCCTCCGCGTCGACGCCGAGGCGGTCGAAGCGGAGCCCGACACCCGAGAGGCGCTCGCGGATCGCGTCCTCCCCGTGCACGCAGCTCTTCGGGCAGAAACGCGTCGCGATCCGGATCCCGATCCGGCGGCGACGCGCTCGGCGAACGCCGCGACCTCGTCCTTCACGGCCGACGGCTCGATGAGGACGATCAGGCGCCGCGGCGCCGCATGGCTCGAGCCAGCCCGCCGGCATCGCCGACACCGCCGGCGCGAAGACGGAGCGCTCCGCTTCCGAAGGCGGGCGGCCGATCCGCTCCGTGAGCAGCCGCCGCGCCTCCTCGGATTCCTCGGAGGCCGCGAACGGGGCGAGGGCGACTTCCTCGATCCTCTCCTGGGAGCGCTGCGTGTCGGGGTCGAAGAGGCGGAGCGACTCGACGCGATCGCCATCCAGCTCCACGCGGACGGCGAGGTCGCGGTCCGGCGGAAAGACGTCGAAGAGCCCGCCGCGCACGGCGAGATCGCCGGTCTCGACGACGAGGTCCCCGCGCCGGTAGCCCAGGCGCGTCAGCCGCTCGGTGAGACGCGCGAGAGAGACCTCGTCGCCGCGCCGGATCCGGACGAAGAGCTCGCGAGAAGCGCGAGGGATCGGGAAGCCGGGTGAAGAGGGAGCGCGCCGGGAGCACGGCGGCGATCGGAGCCCCTTGAAGGAGCCCCCGTCGAGTCGGACAGCGCGGTCAGGAGCGAGAACTCGTCGCGCCGCGCCTTCAGCGAGGCCGGGATCCGCTGGTAGGGGGTCAGCGTCGGCGCCGGAGCGTGGAAGACGCGGGGCAGGCCGGCGGCCTGGAGGTCCTCGACCCAGCGCTCGGCGTCCTTCTCGCTCGCGACCACGACCGCGAGGGAGCGCGAGAGCTCGCGGGCGAGCGCGGCGAGGAGGAGGGCCGGCAAGACGCCGCCCACGCCCGCCCGGAGACGACGAGGCGGTCCTCTCCCCCCGGACCCGCTCGAGGAGGTCCGTGTACGAAGGAAGACCGAGAACGAGATCCGAGAGCAACAACTCGAAAAACCGGGGTTCCGTAAGAGGGGTTCGACCCTAGGCGCGCGCCAGCGGCGACTTCTCGCGCAGCCGCGCGACGGCCGAGACCGCGGTCTCGGCGGCGAAGTCGACTTCCTCCTCCGTGGTCCAGCGCCCGACGCCGAAACGGATCGAAGCGTGGGCGAGATCCGCCGGAACGCCGATGGCCGTCAGCACGTGGGAGGGCTCCAGCGAGGCCGAGGTGCAGGCCGAGCCCGACGAGACCGCGACGTCCTTCATGCTGACGAGGAGGGCCTCGCCCTCGACGCCCGAGAAGGAGAGATTCAGGTTGCCGGGCAGCCGGCGCTCGGCTCGTCGTCCCGGGCGCGAGCGTCCCGTCCGGACCGATCTCGGGCAGCGGAGCGCCGTTCAACGCGACGTCCGTCGTCCTCGAGACGATCCCGTCGTGCAGACGCTTTCGCAGCCGGCGCATGCGCGGCGCCTCCTCGGGCATCTCGGCGACCGCGAGCTCGGCGGCCTTGCCGAGGCCCACGATCCCCGGGACGTTGAGCGTGCCCGAGCGCATGCCGCGCTCGTGCCCGCCGCCGAAGACGATCGGCTCGAGACGCACCCGCGGGTGCCGCGCGCGGGCGTACAGCGCGCCGACGCCCTTGGGGCCGTAGATCTTGTGCGCCGAGACCGAGGCGAGGTCGACGTTCATCGCCTCGACGTCGAAGGGGATCTTGCCGAAGCCCTGCACCGCGTCGGTGTGGAAGAAGACGCCCCTCTCGCGGCAGATCGCGCCGATCTCGGCGATCCGCTGGATCGTGCCGATCTCGTTGTTCGCCAGCATGAGCGTCACGAGGACCGTCTTGTCGGTCAGCGCCGCGCGCACCCGCTCGGGAGGGACCTCGCCCGTTTTCTCGGGAGCGAGGTAGGTCACCTCGAAGCCCTCGCGCTCGAGCTGCCGGCAGCAGTCGAGCACGGCCGAGTGCTCGGTCGGCGCCGTGATCACGTGGCAGCCCTTCTGCTTCTGGCCGAAGAGCCGAGCGACGCCGAGGATCGCCAGGTTGTCCGACTCCGTCGCCCCGGAGGTGAAGACGATCTCCTTGGGCGAGGCGTTCATGGCGCGCGCGACCTGCTCGCGGGCGGCGTCCACCGCCGCCTCGGCCTCCCAGCCGAACACGTGGCCGCGCGAGGCCGGGTTGCCGAAGACCTTCGTGAAATAGGGCGTCATGGCCTCCAGCACCCGCGGGTCGACGGGCGTGGTGGCGTGGTAGTCGAGGTATACGGGCAGCTGCATGGGGCGCCTATTCTAATGTCGCCGGGCCGCCTTGAATCGAGGCCCGCGGCGGCATAACCTCCGTCGCCTCGACATCGAGGAGGTCCGCGATGGGCGAATCCCGGCCGCCGGTTCTGTCGGACGATCTTCTGAAGCGCTTCCACGAGCGGGCGCCCGCGTACGACCGCGAGAACCGCTTCTTCGCCGAGGACTTCGAAGACCTCCGCAAGTCCGGGTACCTGAAGATGGCCGTCCCGCGCGAGTTCGGAGGGCTCGGCCTCTCGTTCTCGGACTGCATGCGCGAGACGCGCCGGCTGGCCTACTGGGCGCCCGCGACCGCCCTCGGCACGAACATGCACACGTACTGGGTCGGCGTCGCGCACACGCTGCACGGCGCGGGGGACAAGTCCTGCGACTGGATGCTCGAGGCCGCCGGACGGGGCGAGGTCTTCGCCGCCGGCCACGCCGAGTCCGGCAACGACCTCCCCGTGCTGCTCTCCAACACGAAGGCCGAGCGCGTCGACGGCGGGTATCGGTTCACCGGACGCAAGGCCTTCGGCAGCCTCTCGCCGGTCTGGACGCTGCTCGGCCTCCACGGCATCGATACGAGCGATCCGAAGGCGCCGAAGATCGTGCACGGCGTTTCTCTCGCGGGACGCGAAGGGCTACCGGATCGAGCCCACCTGGGACGTGCTCGGCATGCGGGCCACGAAGAGCGACGACACGATCCTCGACGGCGCCTTCGTCCCCGACGCGCAGATCGGCCGCATCGTTCCTCCGGGCGCCGCGGGCCTGGATCTCTTCGTCCTGTCGATCTTCGCCTGGGCCCTGGTCGGATTCGCCAACGTCTATTACGGGCTGGGCAGACGCGTCTTCGATCTGAGCGTGGACGCTCTCGGCAAGCGCAGCGCCCTCGGAGTCCCCGGCGGGATGGCGCATCACCCCGAGACCCAGCACGGCGTGGCCGAGATGGCGATGGAGCTCGAGGCCCTCGAGCCGCTCATCGAGAAGACGGCCGCCGACTGGACCGACGGCGTCGACCACGGCGCCCAGTGGCCGAGGAAGATCGTCACGACGAAGCATCGGACCACCGACGGCGTCTGGAAGCTGGTCGACACCGCGATGGAGCTCTCGGGCGGGTTCGGCATGTTCAAGAAGAACGAGCTCGAGCGGCTCTTCCGGGACGCCCGCGCCGGCCGTTTCCATCCCGCGAATCCGGCGCTGACGCACGAGCTCGTCGCGAAGACGGTCTTCGGCATCAGCCCGGACGCCCAGCCGCGCTGGGGCTAGATTCTCGAACGGCTCCGATATTCGGCAGCGGCCTGGCACGTCGTCTCCGCGGCGGCGCGGCGAGGAACCGGCGCGAAGGCTAGAATGGGAGATTCGATGTCGAGCCTTCCTGTTCCCCTGAGTCGATTCGCTTTCTCCTCACCGCCGCCGAAGGTCCGCCTCGTCCACGCCTTCGACCGGCCGTACGAGAACGTCGTGGCCACGGCGCGCACGTGCTACTCGGCGAAGGGCATCGTCACCGAGGACCAGGCCTCGGCGAAGCCCGACCGGCGCGACGCCATCGCGAAGTCGATCTACGAAGCCGGCCACCACACGACGTTCCAGCACGCGCACTTCCAGTTCTCGCTCGAGAACGTCTCGCGGCAGTTCCTGTGGACGTTTCTGCACTCGCATCCCTTCTACAACTCGGAGCAGGTCTCCCAGCGCTACGTCGAGGTGAAGAAGGGCAACTACGCCGTGCCTCCGATGGGCGCGCCCGAGCGCGAGATCTACGAGCGGATCGCGCGCCGCCAGCAGGACGCGTACACGCGGCTCGGCGAGCTGCTCACGCCCATCGCGGCGGAGCGGTATTTCGGCCTCTTTCCGGGCCGGACGCGCGGGGACGGCCGGGAGCGCTTCGCGGGGTCGATCAAGAAGCGGGCCCAGGAGATCGCGCGCTACGTCCTGCCGGTCGCGACCTTCTCGTACCTGTACCACACGGTCTCCGGCGTCACGCTCTTCCGGTACTGGCGCCTCTGCGAAACGATGGACGCGCCCGCCGAGCAGCGCGAGGTCGTCGGGCAGATGGTCGCCGAGGTCCTCCGCCACGATCCGCTCTACGCGACGGTCCTTCAGGACCCGCTCCCGCTCGAAGAGACGCCGGAGTACGCGGCATTCCGGGCGCTGCCCCGCGGCTCGGGGTCCTCCCGCGAGTTCCGGAGTGAGTTTGACGCCGAGCTCGGCGGCCGCGTCTCGCGCCTGGTCGACTGGAAGGCGAACAACGAGGAGATCCTGGCCTCGTCGGTGCGCGAGATTCTCGGCGTCCCGCGCGCGGCGCTCTCGGACGACGAAGCCATCCGCATGGTTCTCGACCCGTCGAAGAATCGCATCCTCGGCGAGACGCTGACGCTGACGACGCACGACAAGCTCTCGCGTGCGCTCTTCCATCCCGGCTACACGTTCCGCAAGAAGCTCTCGCACACGGCCGACAGCCAGGACCAGCGCCACCGCATGACGCCGGCCTCGCGGCCGGCGCTGCCCGCGTACCTTTCGGACGAGCCCGACTACGTCGTCCCGATGCTCGTCGGCGACGTGCCCGAAGCCGCGGACCTCTACCGGGAGACGATGGAGGAGACCTGGCAGGCGATCGGCGAGCTGCGCTCCCGCGGCGTCGCCGACGAGTTCGCCGCGTATCTCCTGCCCAACGCCGTCGCGATCCGTTTCACCGAGTCGGCGGATCTGCTCAACCTGCACCACAAGTTCGCCATGCGCCTCTGCTACAACGCGCAGGAAGAAATCTGGCGCGCCTCGCTCGACGAGGCGCTGCAGATCCGCGAGGTCAATCCGCGCATCGGCCCGTGGCTGCTCCCGCCCTGCACGCTGCGCCACCTCGCCGAGGCGCGGCCCGTATGTCCCGAAGGCGAGCGCTTCTGCGGCGTCGTCGTCTGGAAACAGGACCAGAGCGAATACACTAGAGTGCTGTAGCTCCGGCGATCCCCGGTTTCTAAAAAACTGACGGAGGGTGGGCATGTGCTCCAGGGCGAGGACAGGCTCCGGCTTGCTGGGTGTGGTGTTTCTGGCGTTGCTCGCTGCGGGAGCGGCCGGCGCGCAGACGGCGGTGCCGCGGTGGCGGCAGCCGTATCAGCCCTCGGGAGTCGGGACCACCGATGCGACCATCATCGCGGCGCGCGAGCTCGTGGATGGAACGCGGCTCGCCGTGTCGGACCAGCTCGTGGCCTTCCACTTCGACGCGAACGGCAATCCGCTCGCATCGGTCCAGCTCCCGAAGCCGCTGGACGCCGAAAAGAGCGAGAAGCGCGGCCCCCGCCCCGCGGCGGCTCCCGGAGCGACAGCGACGGATCGCCCGGAGGGCAACTACGATCTGGGCGCCTTTGCCGCGATCGACCCCTTCGGCGCCGTTGTCCTCTCGCGCCCGTCCCGGCTCCTCTACTACCAGAGCTCCAACATCGAGACGATGAAGTACGACGGGTTGACCGGACGGCCCCTGTGGGCAGAACCGGCGATCACGGATCCCGTCGGTCTGAATGGCGACGAGTTTCCGACCGGCGTATTTGTCGACGGCCGCGGCGACGTGTACGTCACGGGTTTCTCGGAGTCGGGCTTCTACACGCACCTGACTTTCAAATACCGCGGCGAAACGGGAGAGCCCGTGTGGGGACCGACGATGATCGCGGGGGTCCAGGCTCCGGGTGCAGCTGCGATCGCCGAGAACTACAGCTCGATCCTCCTCACCTTCGCGAAGCCGTCCTCGGGATCCGGAGACCGATCTCGCATCGCCGCATACCGCCTGTCGACGACCAGCGGCGCGATCCTCACCGGTCCCTCGGTGGTCGACGGAGAGGGCTCCGAGTATCCGACCGTCTGCGTGGCCGGTCCCGGCGGTACCTTCCTCGTCGCCGGCGAGTCGGACGATCTGTTCATGGTGCGCCGCTACGATTACACCGGCGCCGTTCTCTGGACCTCGCGATTCGATCCGCTGCCCGGCAACGGGGAGTCAGAGGCGACCTCGCTCGCGATCGACGCGGCGGGCGACGTCCTCGTGACCGGCCTGGCCGGTCCGCGCTACGCGACGTACAAGCTGTCGGGCGAATCCGGAGGAGCCCTCTGGGGGCCGGCGCTCGCCGACTCGGGAAGCAATCCCCAGGCCCCCGCGATCGACGTCTTCGGAAACGGCGACGCGCTCGTGGCCACGATCCGTGTGACCGGCTTGAACTCCTACTTCCAGTTCACGCGCTATCGCCGTGCCGACGGGCACCCCGTGTTCGGACCGACGCCGGTCGGCGATGGATCGGTGACGACCTATCTCACCCGCCGGCCATTCTTCATCACGTCCAACGGCCGGATCTTCGCGGTCGCCTCCTTCCAGGACGGCCCGCCGTTCACACGCGCCTTCGAGGTCGACGGGCTGACCGCGGCGATGGTGTGGGGCCCGCAGCCGCTCACGCTGCCCTTCCAGGGTCTCAGCTACCTCGTGGACCTCGGCGGCGGATCCGACGGCTCGGTCGCCGCCACCGGCTATGACGCCTTCGACTCTGCGACGCTGACTTTCAAGTACGACCGGGCGACGGGAAACACGATCTGGGGACCGGTCTCCTACACCGGCGCCGAGTCCTCATTCCCGTACCAGACCCTCGCCGACGGAGCCGGCAACGTGTTCGTCGTCGGCTCCACGGACGAGCTTCCGGGCGGCGCCTTCGTCATCAAATACGCGTCGGCGAACGGCGCCGTCGTCTGGGGCCCGACGATCCTCCAGGACGTCCAGCCTCTCCGCATGGTTCTCGACGCGGCCGGCAACGCGCTCGTGACGGGCTGGGCCTACAGCGCATCGTTCACCTACGTGGCGCGGACCGCGCGCATCTCCGGCAGCGACGGCGCAATCGACTGGGACGTCACCTACGACACGGGGCAACAGGGGGACATCGCCCGCGCGCTCGCCGTCGATGGGGATGGCAACGCGATCCTCGTCGGCGATACGACCGACAACAACTACCTCGACTCCTGGTTCGTTGTGAAGTACGCGGCCGCCGACGGGTCCGTGATGTGGGGTCCCTGGAGCGGTCCCGTGGGCAGTCCCCTGGCCGTCGCCACCGATGCGGCCGGAGACCTCTTCGTGACCGGCGGCGCCGCGTTGCCGAGCTCGGAGATGACGACGTTCAAGCTCGCCGGAGCAGACGGTGCCGTCCTCTGGGGTCCCGTCCTCGTCGAGGGCACGGGCAACTACGTCGATACGGGCACCGCTCTCGTCGCGGACCCCGATGGAAACGTCTTCGTCGGCGGCTATCTCTACAACCTCGGTACGTCGTACGACATCGCCACCGTGAAGTACCGCGGATCCGACGGCGCCGTTCTCTGGGGCCCGGTTCTCTTCGACGGAGATGCCCACGGAAGCGACTACGTCTATACCCTCGGAATGGGCATCGACACGACCGGCAACGTGGTGGTGGGCGGGACCTCGGATCGCGGCTCGTCGGGAGACGCCGTCCTCCTGAAGTACGAGGCCGATACGGGAAGCACCCTGTGGGGTCCGGTCTACGCGGGCGGGCCCGGTTACGACCAGCTGTACGGCTTCAGCGCCTTCGGAAACTCCGTGGCCATCGGACTGCTGAACTACCGCGAGATCCTGTCGCTCGGCTACGACGAGTCCTTCGGCATGACGTCGCTCGAGGGCGAGCTGCCGCCGGCTTCGTGCGGCGGCTTCATGACGCAGGCTTTCGGCGCCGCGAACGGAGTCCTGCCTTACCCGTGGAGCATTTCCTCCGGCGCGCTTCCTCCCGGCGTGACGCTCTCACCGACGGGGATCCTTTCCGGTGTGCCCTCGGCGGAGGGGGACTACGCGTTCACGGTCCGCGCCGAGGACGGCGCCTCCGCGTTCGTCGAGCGGCCGATGACGCTCCACGTCGGTCCGGGGATCGATCCCTTCGGGGCGATCTACTTCTCCGGGTTCGAAAGTTGCGCGTACACGCTTCACGCTCCGAACGTCGGAACCAGCTACCTCTGGCTGCCCGGAGGCGAGACGACGCCGGAGATCACGGTGCTTCCCGGCGAGACGACGGTCTACGGCCTCATCGTGTCCGACGGGAGCTGCAACTATCGCTACAGCGTCACCGTGCAAGCCCTCGCCCTTCAGGATCCCGACTGTCTCGCGCCGCTCGTCGAGAGCCTGTCGCCGATCAGCGGTCCGGCCGGAGGCGGAACGCCGCTGACGTTGACCGGGCTCAACTTCCAGCCTGGCGCCGAGGTCTGGATCGGCGGGGTGGAGGCTTCGGGAGTCTCGTCGTCGGACCCGACACAGATCACGGCGACGAGCCCCGCGCTCGCGCCCGGAGCTTTCTACGCCGCCGTCGTGGCGAATCCCGACACGGGCAGCGCGGCGCTTCCGAACGCCTGGTTCGCCGACTTCCTCGACGTCGGCTCCGGCAATCCTTTTCACGACGACGTCGTCCGGCTCGTGCGCAACGGGGTGACGGCGGGCTGCGGCGGGGGCAACTACTGCCCCGCGTCCCTGGTCACGCGGGCGCAGATGGCCGTGTTTCTCCTGCGCAGCAAGTACGGCGCCGCCTTCGCTCCGCCTCCGGCCGTCGGCGTCTTCGCGGACGTTCCGCCGGAGGACCCGTTCGCGCCCTGGATCGAAAAACTTCACGACCTCGGCATCACGAGCGGCTGCGGCGGAAACAACTATTGCCCGGCCTCACCCGTCACCCGCGCCCAGATGGCCGTCTTTCTTCTGAAGACGCTCAACGGCGCCGACTGGCCGCCGCCAGGACCGTTCGGCTGGTTCGGGGACGTTCCGATGTCGGATCCGTTCGCCGCCTGGATCGACACGCTCTACTGGTACGGGATCTCGGGCGGCTGTAACGCGGATCCCTTGCTCTACTGTCCGGGGTCGAGCGTGACTCGCGGGCAGATGTCCGCGTTCCTCGTGAAGACGTTCAACCTTCCGTGACTCCCCGGCGCGCGCGGTTGACGGAACCGCGCGCGCCGCGTACTCTGCGTTCCCGAGGATGAAAACTCCGCGGAAGAATCGCCCGCACGGCTCGATCGTGGCCGTCGGCGGCGGCGAAGAAAAGTTCGACAAGCCCGACATCCTTCAGCGCTTCGTCACCGAAGCCGGTGGGGCCGACGCGCGCATCGCGATTCTGCCCACGGCCTCGATGATCCCGGCCGAGCGGTCGACTTTCTACCAGGGCGTGTTCACCCAGATCGGGGCCGGGGAGGCGTTCCCGCTGCCGATCGTGACCCGCGAGGATGCCGCGCTTCCCGCGAACCTCGCCATCATCGAGCGGGCGACGGGCGTTTTCATGACCGGCGGCGACCAGTCGCGGCTGGTCGCGATCCTCGCCGGCAGCCCCGCGCTCGCGGCCATCCACGAGAACCTCGTGGGCGGCGGCGCGTTGGCCGGGACCTCCGCCGGCGCTTCGGCGTTTTCGGCCACGATGATCACGGGCGGCGAGGGCGGGCTCCAGCTGCGGCGGGACGGCGTCGACCTGGCGCCCGGGCTCGGCGTGATTACGCGCCTGATCATCGACCAGCACTTCTCGCAGAGGAAGCGGCTCGGGCGGCTGCTGACCGCCGTCGCCCTCGAGCCCTCGAAGCTGGGCGTCGGGATCGATGAGGACACGGCCATCGTCTACTACGGCTCGGGCGAGATCGAGGTCATCGGCTCCGGACAGGTCTTCGTGGTCGACGGCAGCCGGGCCGTGGCGCAGGGCCTTTCCGAGTCCGACCCCTCCGCCGCTTTCAGCCTCTCCGGCGCCCTCCTCCACGTGCTGACGGCCGGCGACCGGTTCGACGTCGAGAAGCGGAAGCCGCTCCCGACCCAGTAGGGTTACACCCACCCTTCGCCGCCGGCCCGCTGTCCGGGGTGATAAGTTGCGCGAAACGCAAGCAACCTGATCGAGGGGGACAGCCATGAACCTCGGAACGGCCTTTTCTGCGGCCTCGCGAAACACTCGTGCATGGGTTCCGGTCCTCGTCGCCTTCGCTCTCGTGCCCGGGATCGCTCTTTCCGAACAGGGTCCGCCCGGTGTCTGGACAACCATCAACCTTTCCCTCGGGCCCGAGAACGGCGCAACGGCCATCAACAGCCGGGGCGACGTCCTCGGCAACTTTGGAGACCCGAGCGGCGGGCATGGTTATGTCCTGCACGACGGGGTCGCGACGCCCGTGGACTATCCCGGCGCCCTGGATACCGCGGCGTTCGGGATCAACGAGCCCGGAGATGTGATCGGCTACTACGCCGATCCTGACGGGAACGTGCACGGATTCGTGCTCACCGGCGGCGAGTATTCGACCATCGACTTCCCCGGGGCAACCCTCACCCAGGCCTACGGAACAAACAACTCGGGTGACATCGTGGGTTACTACCGCGTCGGCTCCGGTCCGAGGCACGGGTTTCTCCTCAGCGTCGGGACTTTTCGCACTCTCGACTTTCCGGGCTCGACGGACACGCGCGCCTTCGGGATCAATTCTCGAGGCGACATCGTGGGCCGACATACGGTCGGAGGAGTGATCCACGGCTTCATCCTCCGGAAGGGCACGTACACCTCGATCCACTATCCCGGCTCCCTGCACACTCAGGCGACGGGCATCAACGCGCGAGGTGATGTTGTCGGCGGGTACCTGGACGCGGACGAAGTCGACCACGGCTTCCGGCTCGATCCGCAGGGGGATTTCGCATCCCTCGAGTTCCCTTCCGCGCTCTTCACCCGTGCGTTCGGCATCAACGCGCAGGGGGACATCGTCGGGGACTACCTTTCCGAGGATTTCATCCTTCTGGGGTTCCTGCTGACGAAGAACTGAGAATCCACGGCGTCGCACCGGAGAGGCCCCCTTGTCCGTCAGGGGATTCCTGTAGGCTTCCGCCCACAAATGGCGGAAGGAATCCGTCTTCTCGAGACGCTCGTTCTGAACGGACCGAACTTCTGGTCCTACCGGCCATGCGTGTGGATGCGGATCGATCTCGGACCCTTCCGCGAGCGTCCCTCGAGCGACATCAAAGGCTTCGGCGACGAGCTCCGGAAGCTGCTTCCGGGCCTGCAGGAGCACCACTGTTCGGAGGGGGCGGCCGGCGGCTTCCTGAAGCGCGTCGCCGAGGGGACGTGGCTGGGCCACGTCGCCGAGCACGTGGCGATCGAGATCCAGCAGGAAGTCGGCATCTCGGTGTCCTTCGGCCGCACCCGCGAGACGAAGACTCCGGGGGTCTACAACCTCGTCTACGAGATGGAGGAGGAGCGCGTCGGCGTCCGCGCCGGGAAGCTCGCGCTCGACGTCGTCGAGCATTGCGCCGGCCTGGACCTCGACCTCGATCTCGACGCTTCGATCGAGAAGCTGAAGAAGACGCGGGAGCGCTGGGCGCTCGGGCCCTCGACACGCTCGATCGTGGGCGTCGCCGCCGCGCGCGGAATCCCCTACCTGCGCCTCAACGACCGCTCGCTCGTGATGCTCGGCACCGGAGTCCACCAGAAACGGATCCAGGCCACGATCGCGTCGACGACCGGCCAGCTCGGTGTCGAGATCGCCGGCGACAAGAGCCTGACCAAGTCGCTCCTCGGCGACAACGGCGTTCCGGTGCCGAAGGGCTCGGTCGCGGGCGACGAGGACGAAGCCGTCGAGATCGCCGAGAGGCTCGGCTGGCCGGTGGTCGTCAAGCCGCTCGACGCTTCCCACGGGCGCGGCGTCCTGACGAACATCCGCAGCGAGGACGAGCTCCGCCTAGCCTACAAGGACGCCCTGAAGTTCCGGGACGACGTCATCGTGGAGCAGTTCCTGGAGGGCTTCGACTTCCGCTTCCTCGTGATCGCGGGCCGCTTCATCTGCGCGGCGCAGCGCGTGCCGGCCTTCGTCGTCGGCGACGGAAAGCGCACGATCGAGGAGCTCGTCGCCGAGGTCAACCGCGATCCGCGGCGCGGCATCGGCCACGAGAAGATCCTGACCAAGATCGAGATCGACGACCTCTCGCTCGCGCTCCTGTCGCGGCGGAACCTGACGCCGAAGTCCGTGCCCGACGCCGGCGAAACCGTCGACCTGAAGGCGACGGCGAATCTCTCGACCGGAGGCATCTCCCGCGACGTCACGGACTCCGTCCACCCCTCCAACATCCACCTCATGGAGCGAATCGCGCGCATCGTGGGGCTCGACATCGCCGGCATCGACGTCATCTCGCCCTCGGTCGAGCACCCGATCGCCGAGGTCGGCGGCGGCATCGTCGAGGTCAACGCGGCGCCCGGGTTCCGCATGCACACCGACCCGACGGAAGGGACTCCTCGTGACGCGGCCGGGAGCGGTCATCGACATGCTCTATCCGCCGGGGACCACTGCGCGCATTCCGATCGTCTCGATCACGGGCACGAACGGCAAGACGACGACGACGCGCCTGCTCGCCCACATCGCCCGCTATGCCGGCCACCACGTGGGCCTCACGACGACCGAGGGCGTCTACATCAGCAGCGAGCAGATCATGAAGGGCGACTGCACCGGCCCGGCCTCGGCGCAGACCGTGCTCCGCGATCCGACGGTGACCTTCGCGGCTCTCGAGACGGCGCGCGGGGGGCTGCTCCGGTTCGGCCTGGGCTACGACTGGGCCAACGTCGGCGTCGTCACGAACATCGCGGCGGACCATCTCGGCCTGCGCGACATCGAGACGCTCGAAGATCTGGCACGCCTGAAGTCCCTCGTTGTCGAGCGCGTGTTCCCCGACGGGACGGCGGTCCTGAACGCCGAGGATCCCATGACCCCCTGGATCGCGAACCGCGTCAAGGCGCGCCTCGCCTACTTCTCGCTCGATCCGCTGAACGAAACCTTCAAGGCTCACGTCGCCTCGGGCGGGCTCGGCGCCGTGATGGACCGGCACGACACGCTGTGCCTCTACCGCTCGACGCTCCGCATTCCGCTGGTGCACGCGCGGCAGATCCCGATCACTTTCGACGGCAAAGCCCGCTTCAACATCTCGAACGCCCTCGCCGCCGCGCTCGCGGCTTTCGCGGCCGGCATCGAGATGGACGACATCCGGGGAGGGCTCACGACGTTCCATCCCACGCCGTTCCAGGCGCCGGGCCGTGGCAATCTCTACGAATTCCGCGACTTCCGCGTGATGATCGATTACTGCCACAACGCCCACGGCATGGCCCAGGTCGCGCCCTTCCTCGCGGCGATGAAGCGCGGGCGGCTCGTCGTGATCCTCAACGCGCCGGGCGACCGCCGCGAGGAGGACTTCGACGCGATCACGAAGGAAGCCGCGCCGCACTTCGACCGGGTGATCCTCCGCGACGACGAGGACCTCCGCGGACGCGAGCCCGGCGATGTCGTCGGCCGTCTCCGCGAAGGCCTCATCCGCCACGGCATGTCCCCGGACGCGATCGAGGAGGCGAAGAACGAGTCCGACGCGGTCCGGCGGGCCCTCTCCATCGCGCGGCGCGACGACCTCGTCGTGGTGTTCGCCGATCGCATCGCGAAGGTCGCGGCACAGGTCGACTTCGAGAGACAGAAGGAGTCCCGACCCCCGGCCGATGACTGACTCGCCGACTGATCCGCCGACCGTCCCGTCCAAACCGTCCGGCTCGGGGAAGCAGATGTGGCGGGCGCCGGGGCTCGCCGAAGGCGACGTCCTCGCCGGGCGCTTCCGCATCGTCCGTTTCATCGCCCGCGGCGGGATGGGCGAAGTGTACGAGGCCGAGGACCAGGTCCTGCGCGAGCGGGTCGCGCTGAAGACGATCCGCCCCGACGTCGCGAACGATCCCCGGGCGATGGAGCGCTTCCTTCGCGAGGTCCACCTCGCAAGGAGCGTCACGCACCCCAACGTCGCGCGCACCTTCGACGTTTTCCATCACGAGTCCCTGGCCTTCCTGACGATGGAGCTCCTGACGGGCCACACGCTCGCGGAGCGGCTTTCGAAAGATGGACGACTGCGGCCTGAGGATGCCCTGCCGCTCATCGAGCAGATGGCCGCGGCGCTGACGGCGGCGCACGAGGCCGGCGTCGTGCACCGCGACTTCAAGAGCGCCAACGTCATGCTCGAGCCGGACGAGCGCCGGCCCGGAGGGGTGCGCGCCGTCGTCACGGATTTCGGCCTGGCGCGTCGCGACCGGCCGCGGGGCGGCGCGGCGGCATCCGCGGCTCCCCTGACGGAGACGGAGGCCGTGATCGGGACGCCCGACTACATGGCGCCGGAGCAGATCGAGGGCCGCGCCATCACGCCCGCGACCGACATCTACGCGCTCGGCGTCGTCATCTATGAGATGATCACCGGCGAGCAGCCGTTCGAGGGCGACACGCCGCTCTCGGTGGCTCTCAAGAAACTCAAGGAAGCCGCGCCTTCCCCGCGCCGGCACGTTCCCGATCTGCCCCCGATCTGGGAGAAGACGATCCTGCGGTGCCTCGAACGCGCGCCGGCGGACCGCTTCTCTTCCGCCGCGGAAGTGGTCCGGGCTCTCCGCGGCGAAGCCATTTCGGCGGGCCCGGCGACGGTCCGGCGCCGGCGCCGGCGTCTCACCGTCGGCGTGGTCACGGTGGCGATCGTGCTCGGCGCGGCCTGGCTGGCGACCCGTTTCGTGCGCGTCGGCCCTCGGCCCGCCGCGGTCCCGTCCGCTCCCCAGCGCCGCGCCATCGCCGTGCTCGGCTTCAAGAATCTCGCCGGAAAGCCCGAGGAAGCCTGGGTCTCGACGGCGCTCGCCGAGATGCTGACGACCGAGCTCGCGGCGGGCGAGAAGCTCCGCGCGATCCCGAGCGAAGACGTCGCGCGCATGAAGAGCGACTTCGGCCTCGGCGACGCCGACACGCTCGGGAAAGAGACGCTCGCGCGCGTCCGCCGCAACACGGGAGCGGATCTCGTCCTGCTCGGCTCGTACCTTGCGACCGGCGAGCCCGGCGGCCCGATCCGACTCGACCTGCGACTGCAGGACACCGCCGCCGGCGAGACCATCGCCGTCGTCTCCGAGAAGGGCACGGCGTCCGATTTCGATGCGCTCGCGACCCGCGCGGGCGCGCAGCTGCGCGACAAGCTGAAGCTGCCAGCGGTCTCGGCGGCGGACGCGGCTGCCGTCAAGGCGTCCCTGCCTTCGAGTCCCGAAGCCGCGAAGCTCTATGCCGAAGGTCTCGCGCGGCTTCGGCTCTACGACGAGGTCTCGGCGCGAGACCTGCTCGAGAAGGCCGTCGCCGCCGAGCCGAACCACGCGCTGGCGCACTCCGCCCTCGCGGCGGCCTGGTCGGGCCTCGGGTACGACGCGAAGGCGATCGAGGAAGCGAAGAAGGCGTACGACCTCTCCTCCGACCTCTCCCGGGAGACGCGCCTTCAGGTCGAGGGCCGCTACAGCGCGATGAACAACGAGTGGGCGAAGGCCGTCGAGATTTACCGTTCGCTCTTCACCTTCTACCCCGACAACCTGGACTACGGCCTGCAGCTCGCGCGCGCCCAGACGCGCTCGGGCAAACCGACGGATGCGCTGGCGACGATCTCGGCGCTGGAGAAAGTCTTCCCCAACGACGGAGCCCGCATCGCGCTGGCGGAGGCCGAAACGGCCCGCACGATCTCGGAGTTCACCCGGGCCGAGAAGGCCGCGATCCGCGCCGCGACGCTCGCCGAGGCGGACGGGGCGCGTTTGCTCGCGGGCTCCGCCCGGCTGAACCAGGGCATCGCCCGGCGCAACCTGGGAGACCCGAAAGGCGCGCTCGCGATCTACGAGCAGGCCCGCAAGCTCTATTCGGAGGGCAAGGATCCCGCCGGCCTCGCTTCGACGATCAACGGCATGGGCAACTGCAAGTACGACCTCGGCGATCTCGCGGGCGCCCGCCAGTCGTACGAAGAAGTCCTTCGGATCTACCGCGAGGTCGGCAACAAGCGCGGCGAGGCCGGCGCGCTCGGCAACATCGCCAACGTCATCGGCGACCAGGGCGATCTCGCCGGCGGCGTCCGCATGGCCGAGCAGGCCCTGGCCCTCTTCCAGGAGATCGGCGACGGCGCCGGCGAGGCCGAGCAGCTCAACAACATCGGAGCAGCGCTCGTCATGATGGGCGACATCCAGGGCGCGCGCGCCCTCTTCGAGCGCGCCGTGCCGATCCACGAAGAGCTCGGCGACACCGGGGGGCTCGCGATCGCGCTCACGAACGTCGGCGAGCTCGAGATGCAGGACTCGAACACGGCGTCGGCCGAGAAAAGCTTCTCGCGCGCGCTCCAGATCTTCCGCGACTCCGGCCAGAAATCGAAGGCCGTCTATCCGCTGGTCGGCCTCGCCGGCGTCAAGTTCGAGACCGGCGATCTCGCCGCGGCGAAGGCCATGCTCGGCGAGGGTCTCCAGATGAGCCGCGAGGTCGACGACAAGCACGAGGCCGCGTTCGCCCTGACGGGACAGGGCACGGTCGCGCTCGCCGAGGACCGCCCCGCCGACTCCCGGAACCTCTACGAGGAGTCCCGGAAGATCCGGGCGACCATCGGAGAGACGGCCGCCGCCGAGCAGAACCGGGTCGATCTCGCGCGCGTCGCTCTGGCCGAGGGAGATCTCGCGCAGGTGCAGGCCCTCGCCGGCGCCGCGGCCGAGGAGTTCGAGAAGCAGAAGATGCCGGACGACCAGGCCTCCGCCCTCGCCGTCCTGGCGCGCGGCCTCGTCGCCGCGGGACGCCGCGCGGACGCCGAGAAGGCGCTCGCGAAGGCGCGCCCGCTCGCGGCGAAGAGCCAGAACGACGGCGTGCGCCGGGACGTCCTGCTCGCTTCGGCGGCTCTGCGCGGGGCGCAGGGCGACGCGACCGGAGCGGCGAAGGCGCTCCACGAAGGCGCCGAGCGCGCCCGGCAGAAAGGTCTCATCGCGTGGCCGCTCGAAGCGGGACTGCTCCAGGGAGAAATCCTGGCCGCGAGCGGCGCGAAGGAGCAGGCGCGCGCGATTCTCTCCGAGGTCGAAAAGGAGGCCGCCCGTCGGGGCTTCCGCCGGATCGCGCGGAAGGCCGCGGAGGCCCGCGGCGCGTGAAGGAGATCCTGTCCTGGTGCCGCGAGCGCCAGAGCGCCATGACGGCGTTTCTCTCGGAGCTCGTCGCGATCGAGTCGCCGTCCACGGATCCCGCGGGAGTCGCGGCCCTGGCCCGGCGCATCGACGCGGAGCTCTCGCCTCTGGGGCTCTCGGGCGAGCTCGTTCCGGTCGAGGGCGCGGGCCCGATCCTGCGAGCGCGTTCCGGAGGCGGGCGGCCCCATGCTCCTCGGGCACCTCGACACGGTCTGGGATCTCGGCACGCTGGCGAAGCGTCCGATTCGCATCGAGGGCGATCGCTTCTACGGGCCCGGCGCCTATGACATGAAGGGCGGCATCGTCGTCATGGTGTTCGCGCTCAAGGCTCTGGCATGCGCGCGCGGCGAGATCCCGCCGGTGACTGTCTTCCTGACGCCGCTCGAAGAGGTCGGCTGCGAAGCCTACCGATCGATCATGGAAGCCGACATGCGCCTCTCGAGCGCGGTCTTCGACTTCGAGCCCGCGTGGCCCGGAGGCGCGGTGAAGACGCAGCGGAAAGGCTCCGCCTCCTTCACGCTCCGGGCGCGCGGAGCCGCGGCCCACGCCGGCGCGGACTTCGCGCGCGGCGCGAATGCGATCCTCGAGCTCTCCAAGCGCGTGCTCGACGCCGCCGCATTGACGGACCTCGCGCGCGGGATCACCGTCAACGTCGGAACCGTCCACGGCGGCACGCGTCCCAACGTGGTCCCCGATCTCGCCGAGGCCGAGATCGACGTGCGGTTCCGGACGCTCGCGGACGGCGAGTCGGCTCGGGCCGCGCTCGAATCTTTGCGCCCGGACGATCCGCGAGTGACGCTCGAGATCGACGGCGCCGGCTTCTATCCGCCTCTCGAGCGCGGGCCGCACGTCGAGGCGGTGTACCGGGCGGCGCGCGACGTCGCGAACGCTCTGGGGCTTTCGCCCCTCGAGGAGGTCGCGACGGGAGGCGCCTCCGAAGCGTCGTTTGCGGCGGCGATGGGAGTTCCGACGCTCGACGGCCTCGGCGCGGACGGCGACGGGGCCCACGCGGTCTCGGAGCACGTCCTCCTCTCTTCTCTTCCCGACCGCGCCGCCCTCGCGGCCGGCCTGCTGCTCGCACGGCGCGTCTGAGTCGGCGCCCGGGCCGGCTGCCCGTTTTCCTGTCCGGTTGGCCGGCTGACTTCACGGCCAGTTCGCGCGACAATTGCTCAGACGTGTCGACAATCGACGGAGGACAACCGATGCGATTCATTTCGCGGGTCTTTGCCGCGTCCGCCCTGCTCGGCGCGGCGGCGACCGCAACTACCTTCGCGGCAGTCATTTATGTGAACGCTGCCGCCACGGGGTCCAACAACGGATCGAGTTGGGCCAACGCCTACACGAGTCTGCAGACCGCGCTCGGCGCCGCCAACGCGAGCGACGAGATCTGGGTGGCGGCGGCGACCTACAAGCCGCACGCCGTCGACGACCGGACGGTGAGCTTCGCCATGAAGAATGCGGTCGGCGTCTACGGCGGCTTCGTCGGCACGGAGACGCTTCGGTCGCAGCGCAACCCCGCCCTTCATGTCACGACCCTCTCCGGCGACATCGGTACGGCCGGTGTGTCCAATGACAACAGCCACCACGTCGTCACGGCGGCGAACACCGTGACGAGCACCGGCGTCCTCGACGGCTTCACGATCACCGCCGGACAGGCCGACGGGGCTCCCGCGGCCTCGAACGACCGCGGAGCCGGCCTCTGGGACAACGGCGGCGCTCCGACACTCGCGCGCCTCATCTTCACCGGCAACTTCGCCCAGGCCGAGGGCGGCGCCATTCGCGTCACGAGCGGCGCGCCGATCATTCTCGAAAGCGTCTTTCTGGGCAATTCCGTCGGATTCGGCGGCCACGGAGGCGCGATCTACGCCGGCGGCGGCAGCTCCGTGACGGCTCAACGCTGCGTGTTCCGCTCGAACACGATCTCGAGCGCGTCGACGGGCGGAGGCGGGATCGAAACCTCGGGCGCCCCGTTGACGATCGTCAACTCCATCTTCGCGCAGAACAGCCCGAACGGCCTCCAGGTCGGCTCGGTCGACGGAAGCGTCATCGTCAACTCGCACTTTCACCGCCCATAGCGGCTACGGCGTGGCGTTCTTCTCGAGCAACAGCAACTCCATCGCGAACTCCGTGCTCTGGGGCAACTCGACCGGACAACTCTGCCTCGGAGCGCCCTGCACGGGCTCGGCGACCGTGACGTACACCGACATCCAGGGCGGAGGGTTCGTCGGCGCCGGAAACATCGACGCCGATCCGAACTTTCTCTCGCCGCCCGAGCGATCTTCGCCCCGGTCCGCTCTCTCCCGCGGTCGACGCGGGCAACAACTCGGCGGTGCCCGGCGGCGTCACGGTCGACATCGCGGGCCTGCCCCGCTTCTTCGACGATCCGGACGTGCCCGACACGGGCGCCGGCCTCACGCCGCCCTACGTCGACATGGGCGCGTACGAGCGGATCCCGATCACCGTCACGGATCCGACGAACGTGATCGTCTGCGCCGGGGCGCAGGCTTCCTTCACCGTGACCGCGACCGGCCAGCCCACGCTGACGTACCAGTGGCGCAAGAACCAGGGGAATCTCTCCAACGGCGGCGCCATCTCCGGCGTGACGACGCCCACGCTCACCATCAATCCGACCGTGGTCGGCGACGCCGGCACCTACGACGTCGTCGTGACCGACGGCTTCGGCCAGGCGCTCGATTCCGACGACGCCACGCTGACCGTCAACGCGCGGCCGACGGCCGTGGCCAGCGGCGGCGTCACGCTCTGCTCGGGCGACTCGGTGCAGCTCGACGGCACGGGCGGCGTCGCGTGCTCGTGGCTGCCCACCGCGGGCCTCGACGATGCGTCGAGCTGCACGCCGACGGCCTCGCCCGCCTCGACCACGACCTACAACCTCACCGTCACCGCGGCGAACGGCTGCCCCTCGGTCAACAGCTCGTCCACGACCGTGACCGTCAACATCACGCCCTCGCTCCCGGTCATCACGGCGCCCATCTACGTTCCGGTCGGCGCCTCGGGCGCGTCGGCGAGCGTTCCCAACCACATCGGCGCCACCTGGACCTGGACCCTCTCGGGCGGCGTCATCACCGCCGGCCAGGGCTCGCGGCAGATCGTTTTCGACGCCGCCCCTCCGGGCACGACGATGGTCTGCACGGTCATCGAGAGCGCGGGCGGGTGCTTCTCGCCCGAGGCCTCGAAAAACATCCAGGTCGACTTCCTCGACATCCCGGCGTCGAACCCCTTCCACGACTACATCGTCAAGGTCGCCCGCAACGGCATCACGGCCGGATGCGGCGGCGGCAACTACTGCGGCCAGAATCCGATCACCCGCGCGCAGATGGCGGTTTTCCTCCTGAAGAGCAAGTACGGCGCGACCCACATCCCGCCGATGGCTTCGGGCTCGGTCTTCCTCGACGTGCCCGCCAACGGCTTCGCCGCCGCAGTGGATCGAGGAGCTCGCGGCCCTCGGCGTGACCACCGGATGCGGCGGCGGCAACTACTGCCCGAACAACCCCGTCACGCGGGCGCAGATGGCCGTCTTTCTCCTCAAGACCCTCGAAGACTCGTCGTACCTGCCTCCTGCCGGCGACCGGCACGATCTTCGCGGACGTGCCGCTCTCCAACCCGGTCGCGCCCTGGATCGAAGAGCTCTATGCGCGCGCCATCACCGGCGGCTGCCTCGTGAACCCGCTGCGCTACTGCCCGGGCAATCTCGAACAATCGCCAGCAGATGGCGGTGTTCCTGCAAAAGACGTTCAACCTGCAATGACCTCGGCCGCTCGCGAGCGCCATTCGAGTTACCGCCGAGTCAGACGCCGTCCTGCGGACGGCGTCAAGCTCGGCGTTGCCTACTGCCGGGGGTCTGCCTTCGGTGGTCGGCTCCTGCAAAAGACGTTCAACCTGCAGTAACTCCCAACTCCCTCCCTCCTCGGAATGCAAACGCCGCCCTCCGGCGGCGTTTCGCTTTTCGGCCATCACGGGCGGATGCTCCGCTTCACGCTGCATCTATTGCCCGAGCGCCGCCAACACCCGCGGTCAGATGGCGGTTTTTTTGACGAGGACGTTCGCCTGTATATCCGAAAGAAAGTAAAGAGAAGAGAGGGGAAGAGTTAGGAATAGAAAGTTAGAGAGAGAAGAGAAAGAAAGAGTGTGAGAAAAAAGAAAAGGAGAGAAAGAGAAGAGAAATAGGTAAGTAAAAGAAGAGTAGATTATGATATGTATAGGGATGAAAATATATGAGAGAATGGTAAGAAAAAAAGATAAGAGATAGAGAAAAAATAAAGAGAAAAAGAAAGAAAGAAAGGAAAAATAGAAAAAGAAAAAGAAGAAAGAATATAAGAAAAGAAGATGAGAGAAGAGGAGTTAAGGGGGAAATATATAAGAGATGAAAAAAGAAGATATAGGAGATAAAAAGAAAAAAAAAAAGAAAAAATAAAAGAGGAAAGAAGGAGAGATAAAAAATAAAAAGGTATAAGAAGAGAAAGGAGAAATATAAGAGAAAGAAGAAGAAAGAAGAAGAGAAAAAAGAGGGAGAGATGTAAAGTAAAGAAATAAAGGGAAGAGAAAAGATAATAAAAAGATAAGAAGGAAAAGAAGGAGATAAAAAAGAAGAAGATATGATGAAGGAAAGAGATGGGTAGATATAAGAAGAGAAAAAGAAAGAGGGAAGAGAAGGAGAAGGAGAGAATAAAAGAAAAGATGAGAAGAGAAGAAAAGAGATGAAAAGTGGAGATAAAATAGAAGGAAAGAGAAAAGAGAGAGAGAAAAGATAAAAGAAGAGAAAGAAGGAATATAATAAGAGAAATGAGATAAAAGGTGGAGAGAAAGAGAAAGAAGATATATAAAGGAAGGATAAAAAGGGAGAGTAGAAGATAATAAAAGGTATAAAAAAAAGAGATGGATAGGGAAAAAAAGATAAGATGATAAAGGAGAAGGAAGGAGAATAATAAGAAAAGAAGAAGAGAGAAGAAGATAAAAAGAAAGGAAATGTATAAAGAAAGGAAGAGGAGAGAGAGATAAAGAATATGAAAGAATAAGAAGGAAAAGAAGAAAGATATATATAAGAAGGGATAGAGAAAGAAGGAGGAGAGATGATAGAGAAGAAAGAGAAAGAAGAGGAAAAAGATAAAGAGAAGATATATAGGAAATATATAGAAGGAGAGAAAAAAGATAAATAATAAAGATAAGAGATAGATGGAGATAAATAGATATAAAAGAGTATAAAAAAAGATAAAGAAGAGATGTAAAAAGAGAAAGAAGGAGAAGAAGAGAAAGAGAAATAAGAAGAAGAAAAAGAAGAAGAAGAGAAAGAGTAGAAAAAAAAGATAAGAAAGATAGGAAGAAGAGAAGAGTAGAAAAAATAAGAGAAAATGATATAAGAAGGAGATGATATATAAGAGGAAGAGAAAAAGAGAGATATGAGAGGGGGAGAGATGTAAAGGGAGAAAAAGAAAGAAGAATAAGAGGTAATGTAAAGATAAGAAGGAAAAGAAGATGAGAAAAAAGAAGAGGATGGAGAAAGGAGAGGAAGAAGATATGTAAGAGAGAGATAGAGAAGAAGAAAAGAAGAAAAGAGAAAAGATATAAAGAAAGGAGAAAGAAGAAGAGATAAAAAAGATAAAAGAGAAAGAGAAGAAAGAAGAAGATGAAAAGAGATAGGTAAAATAAAAGGAAAAAGAAGAGTAAATATAAGAAAAGAAGAAAGGAGAAGAAGATAAAGAGATAGGAAAGATATAAAGGAAATATAAAGAAGAGAGAAAATAAAAAAAAGTATAAGAATAAGAAAAGGAAAAAGATAAAATGAAGGAAGGAAGTATAGAAGAGGAGAAGGGAATCTATTAAGGAACACGAAGAAAGAAGGAGAGAGAATAAAATAAGAGAGATAGATATAAAAGATATAGGGAGAAAAAATGAAGAAGATGTATAAGATAGAGGGGAAAGAAGATGGATAAAGAAATATAGGAGAAAAGAAGATAGGAGAAGAAGAAGAGATATAAGAAAAGAAGAAAGATGGAGAAGAGAAATAAGATAAGAGAAAGATATAAAGTAAAGAAAAGATAGGGAAGATGAAGAAGATATAAAAGATAAAAGAGAAGGAGAGAAAGAATAAATATAAGAGAATATAATAGGAGAGAGAAGAAGAATATAAGAAAAAAAGATATAGGGAGAAAAAAAAAAGTAAGATAAGATGTAAAGGAAAGAAGATAAGAGAAAGAAAGAGATAGATAAAGAGATAAAATAAGAAGAAGAAGAGAAGAAGGAGAGGGGTGTAGAAGAAGGAAAGAAAGAAGAGATATAAGAAAAGAAGAAGATAGGAGGAAAGAGAGGTAAAGGAGAGATATAAAGAAAAGAAGAGGAGAAGATATAGAAATAGATAAAAGAAAAAGAGAAGTATAAAGGGAGAGAGAAGAGAGAAGAGAAGATAGAGAAAGGGTAAGAAAAAAAGAAAGGGTGAGAAAGAGAAAAAAGAAGAAGAAGAGATAGAGAAAATAAAAAAAAGAGAAGAAGTAGATGAAAGAGAAAGAGAAAGAGGAAGAAAAGGGAAAGATAAAAGAAGAGAAAGAAAAGAAAAAGAAAGAAAAGAAGAAGAAGATGAAGAAGAGATGGAAAGAAGAATAAAAAGAAGAAAAGAAAGAGAGAAAGAATAAAAAGAATAAAAAGAGAAAAAAGATAGAGAAGGAGAAAAAAGGAAGGATGAGAAGAAGAAAGAAATAATGAAAGAAGAAAAAAGAAAAGAGAGAAAAGAAGGAGATATAAATGAAAGAAGGAAAGGAAAGGAAAGAGAAAATAAGAAAATAAGAAGGAGAGAGAGAAGAAGAATAAAAAGAAGATAGAAAGAAAAAGGAATATAAAAAAGAGAGAGAAGAGAAGATAGAAGGATGAAGGAGAGAAAGAAGGGAAGAGAAAAAGGGAAATAATGAAAGAGAAAAGAAGATAAAAAGAGAAAAGAAGGAAGTATAAATGCTGAAGAAGAAAGAGGGAAAACCGCGTACGCGCCTCCTCCGGCGACAGGCATCTTCGGCGACGTTCCGGCGGGCAACACCTTCGCGCTCTGGATCGAAGAGATCTACGCCGCGGCATCACCGGCGGCTGCTCCCCGTCGCCGCTTCTGTACTGCCACGCCAACCAGAACACTCGCGGGCAGATGGCGGTGTTCCTCCAGAAGACGTTCAACCTGCCATAACGGGCTTCTCTTTCCCTTCCTGGCCAACGCAGGCGAGCGATCGCCGGCGTTTCGTTTCCGGCACACTGCGGCAAGGCGCCAGGCCTCGCCACCATTCGCAGGGCGGATGAAAACAGTTGCGCCTCCGATCCGAATTGCGAAAGAATTACTGAACGTCCATGAGTTCGACAAAAGAGGCTGACGTTACAGTTCGCGTCGGCGTTCGTGTGGGCGCGCGCGTGCTCACGGCATTCTGCGCGCTGCTCGTCGCGAGTTCGGGAATCCTCGTGGCGGGTGTCAACACCTGGACACCGATCGGACAGAAGGCGCTCATGTCCGCATGCTGGCGATCGACAGAGCGACAGTCGACTGCCTACGCGGCAACGATCGCCGCGGGAGTTTTCAAGACCACCGATTAGGGAGCCTCCTGGTCGCAGCTCGAGATTCGCTACGACAACGGCAACGCCTCTGGAATGTCCGGGGCTTCGCTCTGGATAAGGCGAGTCCACAAACCTTTACGTCGGCAGTGTCGGAGCTCTGTTCAAGTAGACGGATGGTGGAGCGAGCTGGACAGAGAAGCTAGGGCTAAGTTTCGCTAACGTGCTCGTCGTCGACACAGAGACCCCCACCCGCGTTTACGCGGGCACGTATTACGGCCTCTACCGCAGCGAGGACGGCGGCGAGACGTAGAGAAGCTCTATCCGCTGTCCTTCCCTTACCTCTTCGAGGTAGAGGCCATTGCCATCTCTCCCGCAGACCGGGGCGTCATCTACGCCGGTAACTCGGGAGGCCTGATCAAGTCCGTGGACGACGGGCTCGAGTTCGTTCACATCTTCGTGGCCGCCTCGAGCCTGGCGATCGATCCTTCACAGCCGAATATCGTGTACGCAGCGACGGGCAGCGAGGTGGCGATACAGAAAAGCGTGGACGGCGGCGACAGTTGGGACACCATCGACGTCGGTCTCGACGATCAGTTCGTCACCGCCATCATCATCGACACTTAGACGCCCGCGACTCTGTACGTTTAGACAGAGGCAGGCGGCGTCTTCAAGACCACCGACGGCGGCGATCAGTGGAACAAGGCCAGCGGCGGAACGATCAGCGAGTTTATCTCTACGCTGGCGATAGAACAGCAGAACAACGCCATTCTGTGGGCAGGCGCCACAGGAGCAGGCGTCTTCCGGAGCATCGATGGCGCAGCGACGTGGGATGCGGCCAATTCGGGGCTGTAAGGAGCGAGGGTAGAAGTTCTGGAAACGCATTCTCTGCGCAGGGAAGGATTTTCGGCGGCGCTCTCGGTCTGGGGTTCCTGGCGACGTCGAACCTGGGCCAGAACTGGAGCAAAGCATCGCGGGATTCGATCGCGTACCCACCTTCAGCGATCTTGCGCTCGCGCAGACCGATCCCGACCTGATCTGGTACGCAGTGTTCGGTGGCGTCTATCAATCCACCGACGGCGGGGGCGCCTGGCTCAAGAAGGCAACACAGGGGTATTTGCGGTTCGATTGTCTTGCGATTGATCCGGTAGACTCTTCGACTCTGTACACGTCGGCTTATTCAGGCGTCGGTTAGACCTTCAAGACAGAGAACGACGGCGGTATGTGGACACCGATCAATGACGGCCTCGCCACAGAAGTCGTGCAGACAGTCTTGAGGCAGATGGTCATCGATCAGTCAGACAGTTAACGATCTACGGGGCGAGCGAAGAAATACGGCATGTTCAAAACGGTGGACGGTGGCGACCACTGGACGCAGATCAATGTCGGTCTTTCGGGTTTTGGCGTCACGGCGGTGGCTCTGGGTCACGGCTCTTCGCCCGTGCTCTACACCGCAACACAGGAAGGGTTCTTCGGGAGCACCAACGGAGGGACCTCCTGGGATCTCGTCGGCGTTCTCCCGCTCATTTTTCCCCCGACCACATCGTCGTCCAGCCGAACGATCCTTCCGTACTCTACGCAACACAGGGTCTCTACGGCGGCGGCATCGTCCGCAGCGGAGACGGCGGCATCCACTGGAACTCCATGAATACGGGGCTCGTCAACCACACAGTCTCGTAGTTCGCAGTCGACACGGCAGACCAGTCAATTCTGTACGCGGGCGTAGACGGCGCGGGAGTGTGGGTCATGACGATGGCGCAGATCGGCGTAGAGGGAATTACGCCAGACTCCGGTAAGGCTTAAGGCGGCACCGAGATCGCAGTGGCCGGTACGGATCTGGCAGACGAGGCGACCGTGCAGGTGGGAGGAGTCGATTCACGCTCGGTGACTTTCGTGAGCGACACCCTTCTCGCCGCTGCGGCGCCCGAGGTGACCACCGGGACGCTAAACGATGTTCGCGTGGTCAACGCGAACGGCGCGTCAGCCACCCTATCCGCAGGCTGGTTCGCCGATTTTGTCGACGTCGACGCCGGCAACATCTACCACGACGACGTCGAGACGATCGCGCGCGACGGGATCACGGCGGGATGCGGCTCCGGCAACTACTGCGGCCAGACTCCGCGTCACGCGCGCGCAGATGGCCGTCTTCCTCCTCAAGAGCAAGTACGGCGCGACGCACATGCCGCCGGACTGCATCGGGCTCGGTCTTCGATGACGTTCCCTGCACCGGCGGGCCCTTCGACGCAAGTGGATCGAACAGCTCGCGGCAGAAGGCATCACCACCGGATGCGCCGGCGGCAACTACTGCCCCGACCAACCCGGTCACGCGCGCGCAGATGGCGGTCTTTCTTCTGAAGACTGTCGAAGGACTCGACCTACGTGCCCTCCCCGGCGACCGGCACGATCTTCGGCGACGTGCCGCTGTCGGATCCTTCGGTCGCGGCACTGGATCGAAGAGCTCTACGCCCGCGGGATCACGGGCGGCTGCTCTCGCTGAACCCGCTGCGCTACTGCCCGGGCAACGCGAACAAGCGCGCAGTCAGATGGCGGTGTTCCTGCAAAAGACGTTCAACGCTGTGAGTGACTCCGGAGCGCGCCGCTTCAGAGCTTCGATTGCAAAGGCTACCTGCCCGGGCGGCGTCTTCGCTCGGTGGTACGGCGATCGGTCTTTAAAGATCGAATCTCGCGGTACCCGCCTTCCGGTAATTCGGTCATAATCCGCCGATCCTGTTGCCAAGGAGATACAACCCAATGCGTTTCTGGATGACCTCTGCCCGCGTGATCCCGGTGGTCCTGGCATTCGCCTCCGCTCTCCAGGCCGAATCTTTCTCGCGAAAGGTCGACCCGTGGGTCCTCCAGAAATCCTCGGCCGGGACGGCCGAGTTCCTGGTGATGCTCCGGACGCAGGGCGACCTGCGCGGCGCGAGCGCGCTGTCCGCGAAGGCGGAACGGGGCGCCTTCGTGATGGACGCGCTGCGTTCGGTCGCGGAGCAGTCGCAGAAGCCGCTCCTGGATCTTCTGGCGAGCCGCGGCATCCCGCACCGGTCCTACTGGGTCGCCAACATGATCTGGGTCCGCGGCGACCGCAGCCTCGTCGAGGAGCTCGCGGCCCGCGAGGACGTGTTCCACATCTACGCCAATCCGAGCGTCCGCCTGGACGGACCGGTGGCTTCGAGCCCGGCCGGTCCCGGTGCCGTCGTCCCCCGACGCGATCGAATGGGGCGTGGCCAAGGTCCACGCGCCGGAGGCCTGGGCGCTCGGATTCACGGGCGAGGGCATCGTCGTCGGCGGCCAGGACACCGGCTACGAGTGGGACCATCCCGCGATCAAGAACAAGTACCGGGGCTGGCTGGGCCTCGGCTCCAACCACAACTACAACTGGCACGATTCGATCCACTCGGGCGGCGGCTCCTGCGGCCCGGACTCGCCCGAGCCGTGCGACGACCACTCCCACGGCACGCACACCATGGGCACGATGGTCGGCGACGACGGCGGCTCCAACCAGATCGGCGTGGCGCCGGGAGCGAAGTGGATCGGCTGCCGCAACATGAACGTGGGGGTCGGCACGCCCGAGACCTACTCGGAGTGCTTCCAGTGGTTCATCGCCCCGACGAACCTGCAGAACCAGAACCCCGACCCCTCCAAGGCGCCGCACGTCATCAACAACTCGTGGGGCTGCCCGCCGGACGAGGGCTGCACGGACCCCACGATCCTCCAGGCCGTCGTCGAGAACACGCGGGCCGCGGGGATCGAGGTCGTCGTCTCGGCCGGAAACGCCGGCTCCTCGTGCGAGACCGTGGCGGATCCGCCGGCGATCTACGCGGCGTCCTTCTCGATCGGCGCGACCGACAGCGCCGACAACATCGCGGGCTTCTCGAGCCGCGGGCCGGTGACGATCGACGGCAGCGGCCGCATGAAGCCGGACGTGTCCGCCCCGGGCGTCGACGTCCGCTCGAGCGTGCCGGGCGGCGGCTACTCGAACTTCAGCGGCACGAGCATGGCGGGACCCCACGCGGTCGGGATCACGGCCCTCCTGCTCTCGGCCTACCCCGAGCTCATCGGCGATCCCGATGCGATCGAGCCGCTCCTGACCTCGTCCGCGGTTCCCCGCACGAGCGGCGAGACCTGCGGCGGCGTTCCCGGCAGCGAGATTCCCAACAACACCTTTGGCTGGGGACGCGCCGACGCTCTCGCTGCGATCATGATCGCGAGCTCGGACCTCGAGATCACCCAGACCGACGCTCCGGACCCGACGCTCGTGGGCGTTCCGGTGACCTACACGCTGACGGTCACCAACCACGGCCCGGGCACGGCCTTCGGCGTCGTGGCCTCGGAGGGCCTGTCGTTGTCCGCCTCGGTCGACTCGGCGACGCCGAGCCAGGGAGGCTGCACGCTCCTCGCGCACGGGGCGAGCTGCGACCTCGGATCGATCGCGAACGGCGCTTCGGCGACGGTCGTCGTCGTCGGCACGCCGTCGGCGGAAGGCACGCTCACGAGCAACGCCGCGGTCGTCACGGCCGGGCTGGACACGAATGCGGCCAACAACAGCGCGCCGGTGCAGACGACCGTCGCAGGCCTGTCCCTTCGCGGCGCCGACGATCGGGACGGCCCTCTCGGTCCCGGCCGAGACGGCCGGCCTGACCGCGTCGACGAGCTCGGGCGCCGGGCACGGCCTCGAATGGACGCTCACCGGCGGAACCATCACCGGCGGCCAGGGCACACCCTCGCTGACCTTCGAGTCGGGAGCCCCGGGAACGACGATGCTCCTCGAGCTCCTCGACACGCTCGGCACGTGCGAGGTCGAGGCCGAGCCGGTCACGATCGCCGTCAACTTCGCGGACGTGCCTTTCGACCACATCTTCCGCGAGTTCATCAACGCCGCCCTCCGCAACGGAATCACCGGCGGCTGCGGCGGTGGCAACTTCTGCCCGGGCGGTCCCGTGACGCGGGCGCAGATGGCCGTCTTCCTTCTGAAGGCCAAGTTCGGCGCCGACCACGAACCTCCCGCGGCGACGGGCACGGTCTTCGCCGACGTTCCGCAGGACGCCTTCGCCGCAGCCTGGATCGAGGAGCTCGCCTCCCTCGAGATCACCGGCGGCTGCGGCGGTGGAAACTACTGCCCCGACACGACCGTGACACGGGCCCAGATGGCGATCTTCCTGCTGAAGACACTGCTCGGTTCGGCCCACACGCCGCCGGCGGCCACGGGCGTCTTCGGCGACGTGCCCGTGGGCTCGTTCGCCGATGCCTGGATCGAGGATCTCTATGCCCGCGGCGTCACGGGCGGCTGCAGCGCGAGCCCGCTTGCTCTACTGCCCCAACGGCCCGAACACGCGCGGGCAGATGGCGGTGTTCTGGTGAAGACGTTTAGTCTGGAGTAGACCGAATCGAGGAGGCGCCATGCGCAGGGCCACCGCGTTACTGCTCGCCGGGTTCCTGGGATTGGCGACGCCCGGGCGGGCGGACCAGCACATGGGCGCCTGCGCCATCGGCGACGCGGCGCCTCCGCATCCCGCGCTGACGAACACGCCCTGCATCGGCGGGTTCGCGGGCCCGTACCCGTGCCTCAACGTGGACCTCCGCGCGCACGTGACGCTGCAGACGATGCAGTGCGAGTCCGGCAACAGCCTCTGGGGCTGGACGGATCCGCTCGACGGCAAGGAGTACGCCCTGATGGGATGCGACAACGGCATCTCCTTCGTGGACGTCACGCGATCCCGACGCGCCCGTCTACCTGGGCCGGCTTCCGACCTTCGAGCACGAGCACGTCGCCGACTCCCCGGAGCACGAGGGCGACTCCCTCTGGCGCGACGTGCGCGTCTACGCGAACCACGCCTTCGTCGTCAGCGAGCAGCCCGAGCACCACATGCAGGTCTTCGACCTCACCCGGCTGCGCTCGGTGGCCTCTCCTCCGGAGCAGTTCGTCGAGGACGCCCTCTACGAGGGCATCTCGACGACGCACACGATCGCGATCGACGAGGAGGCCGGCTTCGCGTTCCTGGCGGGCACGAACACGTGCAACGGCGGCCTCCACATGGTCAACATCCAGGACCCGCTCGCGCCGGAATTTCGCCGGCTGCGTGTCCCAGGACGGCTACACGCACGAGACGCAGTGCACGATGTACAACGGTCCGGACGCGGACTACGCCGGCCACGAGATCTGCTTCAGCTCGAACGTCGACTCGGTGACGATCGTCGACGTCACCGACAAGTCGAATCCGGTGCAGATCTCGCGCAACACGTACGAGGGGTCGGGCTACACGCACCAGGGCTGGCTCACCGAGGATCAGCGCTACTTCCTGGTCAACGACGAGCTCGACGAGTGCAACATGGGCCACAACAGCTGGACGTACATCTGGGACATGGCCGACCTCGACGCGCCGGTGCTCATGGGGCACTACGTCAGCCCGACCCCGGCCATCGACCACAACCACTACGTTCGCGGCGACTACCTCTACGCCTCCCATTACCGGGCCGGGCTGCGGATCATCGACACGAGCGGCGTCTCGGCCGGGTACCTCGCCGAGGCGGGGTTCTTCGATTTCTATCCCGAGGACAACCTGCCCAACTTCAACGCCAACTGGAACAACTACCCGTTCTTTCCGAGCGGCAACGTGATCCTCTCGGGCATCGAGCAGGGTCTCTTCGTCGTCACCCCGAATCTCGACCCCAATCCGACCGCGATCGTCGTCTCCGACGTCACCGTCAACGAAGGCGACAGCGGCGAGTCCATCGCCTCCTTCGAGGTCCGCCTCACCCGCGCGGTCCCCGACACCGTGACGGTCAGCTACCTGACGGGCCTCGGCAACGCCTCGCCCGGCGTCGACTACGAGGCGGCGTCGGGCGTCGTGACGTTCGACCCGGACGAGACGACGCATACCGTGGACGTCACCATCTACGGCGACACGTCGAGCGAGGCCGACGAGACGTTCCGCTTGAACCTGACGACTCCCTCCAACGCCCGGATCGCCGATTCCTCCGGCACGGGCCGGATCCTCAACGACGACGGGGTGCCGGCGATCTCCATCGCGGATGCGTCCGTCTCCGAAGGCGACGGCCCCGGAGCCACGGCGTCCTTCACCGTCTCGATCTCGCAGGCGAGCGGCCAGACCGTGTCCGCCATGCTCTCGACGGCGGACGGGACCGCGGGGCCCGGCGACTACACCTCCACCAACGTCGCCGTGGAGATCCTGCCGGGGGCCACGAGCACCATCGTCGCGATCCCGGTCACCGGCGACGAGCTCGACGAATCGGACGAGACGTTCCTCGTCCAGCTCACGCTTCCGAGCCACGCCACGCTCGCCGATGCCGAAGCGACCGGCACGATCCAGGACGACGACACGCTCCTCGTGTCGGCGATCGATCCCTCCTCGGGCCCGGCGAGCGGCGCCGCGGTCACGGTCGCCGGGGAGAGCTTCGAGACCGGAGCGGCGCTGACGGTCGGCGGCATCTCCGCGACGGGAGTCGGCGTGCCGAATTCCGGACAGATCACCGCCACGACCCCGGCGCTCGAGCCCGGCACCGCCAACGACGTCGTCGTGTCGATCGCGGGGCTCACGCCCGTCACGCTGTCCGGCGGATTCTTCGCGGATTTCCTGGACGTCGGCGGCGCGCATCCGTTCCACGACTTCGTCGTCGACGTGGCGAGGGCCGGCGTCACCGCCGGCTGCGGCGGCGGCGACTACTGCCCCGCAACGTCCGTGACGCGGGCCCAGATGGCGGTGTTCCTTCTCAAGGCCAAGTACGGGTCGGCGCACGAGCCGCCGGCCGAGACCGGGACCGTTTTCGCCGACGTCCCGCAGGGGTCGTTCGCCGCGGATTGGATCGAGGAGCTCGCCTCTCTCGGGATCACCGGAGGCTGCGGCGGCGGCAACTACTGTCCGACCGACCTCCGTGACGCGGGCGCAGATGGCGGTCTTCCTGCTGAAGACGTTCCTCGGTTCGGGCTACGCGCCGCCGGACCCGATCGGAGTTTTCGGCGACGTGCCCGCAGCGGACCTTTTCGCTCCGTGGATCGAGGATCTCTACACCCGGAACATCACCGGCGGCTGCAGCACCAGCCCGCTGCTCTATTGCCCGGGCAGTCCCAACAATCGCGGACAGATGGCGGTGTTTCTCATCAAGACCTTCGGGCTCTAGCTCTTACCGCCGCAAGCTCCCGCAAACACTCGCTCCGATTACTGACCCCGGGTACAGGTTTCCCTTGACCCCAGGGTCAGGTCCGCGCGATACTCTCGTCTTCAACTCAATTTAAAGACTCGACCAGGTGGACCCGAGGGGGGCTTCGCCGTTGCCGTCCGTCCCGACCCACAGCCGCCGCGCCGCGACGCTCGCGCTCTGCCTTCTCGCGGGACTCTTCGCGGCCGTCTTCGCTCCCGCCACGACCTTCAAGCAGGCGGGGTTCTCGGAGTCGGTCGTCTTCACCGGACTCACCAACCCCGCGGTCGTGCGTTTTCTCCCCGACGGACGCGTCCTCGTGGCCGAGAAGAGCGGCCTGCTGAAGATTTTCCCCAACCTGACGACCAACACGTACACGATCGTCGGCGACCTCCGGGTCGGCGTGCACAACTTCTGGGACCGCGGCCTGCTGGGGCTCGCCGTGCCGCCGGGCTTCGACCCCGCCTCGCCCGACGAGTGGCGCCGGTACGTTTATGTCCTCTACGCGCACAACGCCGCGATCGGGGGCGTGGCGCCCCGGTGGCCCACCTCGGCAGACGGGTTCTCGGACACCTGCCCGGGCCCGCCGACCGGGCCGGGCGCGACGACGGACGGCTGCCTGGTCAGCGGCCGGCTCTCGCGGCTGCCGGCGGCCGGAAACAACTGGACGGAACCGGGCGAGGAAGAGGTGCTGCTCGAGGACTGGTGTCAGCAGTACCCCAGCCACTCGACCGGCGCGCTCGATTTCGGCCTGGACGAGAAGCTCTACGTTTCGGGCGGCGACGGCGCGAGCTTCAACGCCACCGACTGGGGCCAGTTCGGCGGCACGATCCCGGTGCAGGGCAGCCCCGGCACGTTCTACACGCCGGCCAACCCCTGCGCCGACCCGCCGTTCCCGCTCGGCACGCCGCAGACGAAACCCACGGCTCGCGGCGGCGCGCTCCGCAGCCAGACGCCGCGCCGCCCGCCCGGCGAGGCCCGCCTGCTCAACGGCGCGATCCTGCGCGTCGACCCGGCGACGGGCGATCCCCTTCCCGACAACCCGCTCTTCTCGAGCTCCGACCCCAACGAGCAGCGCATGATCGCGTACGGGCTGCGCAACCCGTTCCGCATGATCGTGCGCCCCGGAACGAACGAGGTGATCGTCGCGGACGTCGGCTGGGGCACCTGGGAGGAGCTCAACCGCATTCCGGATCTCTCGGTCGCGCGCAACTTCGGATGGCCCTGCTTCGAGGGCAACGGCACTCAGTACACGGGGCTCGACATCTGTCCGGCCCAGGCCCTGACGACCGCCCCGTTTCTGACGTACAACCACAGCCTCTCGCTCGTCGCGGGAGACGGCTGCTCGACCGGAAGCTCCTCCATCGCCGGCATGGCGTTCTACCAGGGCGCGCAGCAACTACCCGTCGAGCTACGAGAACGCCCTCTTCTTCTCGGACTACTCGCGCAAGTGCATGTGGGTCATGTTCGCCGACGGCAGCGGCAACCCCAACCCGGCCTCGACCGCGGCCTTCGCCAATACCGTGTCCTCCGGCCCCGTCGACCTTCAGACCGGGCCCGACGGCAACCTCTACTACGTCGATTTCAACGGCGGCCGGATCATGCGGATCAAGTACGGCTTGAACGCGGCCGCGAGCGCCAGCCCCCTGTCGGGGGACGCGCCGCTGCTCGTCGACTTCGACGGCTCCGCGACCGCGCCGGCCCAGGTCGGCGACACGCTGACGTACGAATGGGATCTCGACGGCGACGGCGAATACGACGACTCGTCGGCGGTCTCGCCCTCCCACACGTACACGACCCCGGGCAACTTCACCGTGCGGCTGCAGGTCACGGACCAGCGCGGCGCCACCGACGTCTCCGACCCGATCGCGATCTCGGCCGGAAACACGGCGCCGACCGCGGTCATCGACACGCCACTCGCGTCGCTGACCTGGAAAGTCAACGACACGATCACCTTCGGCGGGCACGGCGACGACGCCCAGGAGGAAGACGGAACGGTTCCGGAAGAGAACCTCGAGTGGGTGGTGCGGATCCAGCACTGCCCATCGGACTGCCACGCGCACACGTACCAGACTTTTTCCGGCGTCGCCGGCGGCAGCTTTCCGGCGCCCGACCACGAGTACCCGGCGCATCTCGACATCGAGCTCACGGCCACCGACACGCAGGGCCTGTCGCACACGACGACCGTGAGCATCCATCCTCAGACCGTCTCGCTCCAGTTCCAGACCGTGCCGCCGGGGCTCCAGCTCTCCGTCGGCACGTTCACGGGCACGGCGCCCTTCACCCGGACCGTGATCCACGGCTCCGACAACGCTCTGGACGCCCTCGCGCCTCAGGGCACGTTCCCGAGCGTCTGGGATTTCGCGTCCTGGTCCGACGGAGGCGCCGAGCAGCACAACGTGGCCGCCTCGGCCTCCGCCTCGTACACCGCGACGTACACCACGCACGCGGACCTTTCGATCTCCGCGTCGGCTGCGCCCGAGCCCGTGGGGGCCGCGGCGGACCTGACCTACACGCTCGGCGTCGCAAACGCCGGGCCCTCGCAGGCGACGTCGATCTCGGTGACGCACAACCTGCCCGCCGGCGCGACCCTTCAGTCCGCCACGGGGCCGGGATGGGTGTGCTCGGGAAGCGGTCCGGTCACCTGCACCCTGGCTTCCCTGGGGGTCGCGTCCTCCACGCCGATCTCGATCGTCGTCACGGCGCCGCCGGATGCAGGAACGATCGTCGCGAGCTCGTCCGTGTCTTCGGCCACCGCCGACGCGACGACGGCCAACAACTCCGTGTCGACCACGTCCCACGTCTTCGCCCGCGCGGATCTCGCCGTGACGCAGAGCGGAGCCCCCGCGGCGATCTGCACCGGGCAGCCGATCACGTACACGCTCCAAGTCTCGAACGCCGGCCCCTCGACGGCTTCCGACGTTTCGGTCACCGACACGCTCCCGGCCGGCGCGTCGCTCGTCTCCGCCTCCGGCACGGGATGGTCTTGCAGCGGGACGACGACCGTGACGTGCACGCGTCCGTCGCTCGCCTCCGGAGCGGCGCCGGCGATCACCGTCGCGATCACCGCTCCGACGTCGGCGGGCAGCGCCGTCAACACCGCCGCCGTATCGTCCTCGACGAACGATCCCGCCTCGGCGAACAACTCGTCATCCGCGTCGACGACCGTGAATGCCATCCCCGCCGCTCCCGCGGCGGGCAACGGCGGCGCAGTGTGCGCGGGCGACACCCTGCAGCTCACCGCCGCAACCGTCGCCGGCGCGACGTATGCCTGGACCGGGCCCAACGGCTTCACGTCCCCTGCGCAGAATCCGACCATTCCAGGCGCCACGACGGCCGCCTCCGGGGTCTACAGCGTGACCGTGACCGTCGACGCGTGCACGTCGCCCGCGGGGACGACAACCGCGACCGTCCGCGCGCTTCCGACGGCGACGGTCTCGGGCGGCGGGGCGATCTGTCCAGGCGGCTCGACGACGATCCAGGCCGCGCTGACGGGCACCGGGCCGTGGACGGTCGTCTGGTCCGACGGCGTCACGCAGTCGAACGTCGCGGCATCGCCGGCGACCCGTAACGTGAGCCCGGCGGCGACGACCACGTACACCCTGACGTCCGTGAACGACGCGAACTGCGCCGGCACGGACACGGGAAGCGCCACGGTCACGGTGCGGCCGCGGCCGACGGCGGTGGCCGGCGGCACGGCCGAGATCTGCGCCGGCGCGTCGACGCCGCTCTCGGGCTCCGGCGGCGTGTCCTGCGCATGGGCCCCCGCCACGGGCCTCTCGAACGCCTCGAGCTGCGCGCCGACGGCCTCCCCCGCCGCGACCACGACCTATACCCTCACCGTGACGGACGCGAACGGCTGCGTCTCCGACAACGCTCCGGCGGTCACCGTCACCGTGAACCCCCGGCCCACGGCCTCGGTCTCGGGCACGGCCGCGATCTGCGCCGGTAGCTCGACGCAGATCCAGGCCGTCCTCACCGGCACGGGACCGTGGACGCTCGTCTGGTCCGACGGCCTGACGCAGTCCAACGTCGCGGCCTCCCCGGCGACGCGCAGCGTGTCGCCCGCCGCCACGACCATCTACGGCGTGAGCTCGATCAGCGATGCTCACTGCGCCGGGACCGCCTCCGGCAGTGCCGTCGTGACGGTCGCGCCGCGCCCCACCGCGACGGTTTCGGGAACCGCCCAGGTGTGCGCGGGCGGCGCCACCACGATCCAGGCGGTGCTCACGGGGACGGGGCCGTGGACCGTCGTGTGGTCGGACGGCCTAACTCAGTCCAACGTCGCCGCTTCCCCCGCGACGCGCAGCGTCTCCCCGGCGGCCACGACGACTTACACGGTCGCTTCGGTCAACGACGCCGACTGCTCCGGGACAGCGGCCGGCAGCGCCGTCGTCACCGTCAACCCGGGACCGACCGGGGCCGCGTCCGGCTCGGCCGAGATCTGCGCCGGTGCGTCAACGCCGCTCTCGGGCTCCGGCGGCGTGTCCTGCATATGGGCGCCGGCCTCCGGTCTCTCGAATCCGGCGAGCTGCGCGCCGACGGCCTCTCCCGCGGCGACGACGACGTACACGCTGACGGTGACCGACGCGAGCGGCTGCGCGTCCACGAACGGCCCGACGGTCACCGTGGTGGTCGACCCCCGCCCGACCGCGACGGTTTCGGGAACGGCGCAGATCTGCGCGGGCTCCTCGACGACGATCCAGGCCGCGCTCACGGGGAGCGGGCCGTGGACGGTGGTGTGGTCGGACGGGGTGACCCAGTCCAACGTCGCCGCGTCCCCTGCGACACGGAGCGTGAGCCCCGCCGCGACGACGACCTATACCGTCGCGTCCGTCAACGACGCCCACTGCGCCGGTACGCGCGTCGGGCAGCGCCGTCGTCACCATGAGCGCGCGTCCGGTCGCTGCGGCCGCGGGCTCGGCCGAGATCTGCGCCGGGACGTCGACGCCGCTCTCGGGCTCCGGCGGCGTCTCCTGCATGTGGGCGCCCGCCTCCGGACTCTCGAATCCGGCGAGCTGCGCGCCGACGGCCTCGCCGGCCGTGACGACGACCTACGTCCTGACCGTCACCGATGCGAGCGGATGCGTGTCCAACAACGCGGCGGCCGTCACCGTGACGGTCGAGCCGCGCCCGACGGCCGTCGTCTCGGGCGGCGCGGCGATCTGTCCCGCCGGCTCGACGACGATCCAGGCGGCGCTCACGGGAGCGGGGCCGTGGAACCTGGTCTGGTCCGACGGCTTCACGCAGTCGAACGTCGGCGCTTCCCCCGCGACGCGGAGCGTGAGCCCCGCGGCAACGACGACCTACACGATCGCGTCCGTCAGCGACACGAACTGCGGCGGGACGGCCTCCGGGAGTGCCGTCGTCACCGTCAGCCCGAGGCCCACGGCCGTCGCGTCGGGAACCGCCGAGATCTGCGAAGGAGGCTCGACGCCGCTGTCGGGCTCGGGCGGCGTCTCCTGCCTGTGGGCGCCCGCCGCCGGCCTCTCGGACGCCGGCGAGCTGCTCGCCGACCGCCTCGCCGGCTGCGACGACGACCTACGTCCTGACCGTCACCGATGCGAGCGGCTGCGTGTCCAACAACGCGGCGGCCGTCACCGTCACGACGAATCCGATTCCCGCGCCGCCGTCGGCCGGCAACGGCGGCGCCGTCTGCGTCGGCGAGACCCTCCAGCTGACCGCTTCGACCGTGGCCGGCGCGAGCTATTCGTGGACCGGCCCGAACGGCTTCACGTCGACGCTGCAGAATCCGACGATTCCGAACGCCACGCCGGCGGCGACCGGGGTCTACAGCGTCGCCGTGACCGTCGCGGGCTGCGCGTCGTCCGCGTCCACGACCAGCGCCGTCGTTCGATCCCTGCCCACCGCGTTCGTGACGGGGACCGCGGCGATCTGTGCCGGCGATTCGGCGCAGGTCTCCGCGGCGCTCACCGGGACCGGTCCCTGGAACCTGACCTGGTCCGACGGGCTCGCGCAGTCCGCCGGGACCTCTCCCGCGACTCGCAACGTCAGCCCCGATGTGACGACCACTTACACCGTGACGGCGATCGCGGACGCGCACTGCGCCGGGCCGGGATCCGGCGGCGCGGAAGTCATCGTCGGGACGCCCGTCGCCGCCCCGGCGAATCTCGGCGCCGCTCTCGGCGGCGGTGGACACGACCGGGCTCGCGGCGAGCGTCGCGAGTCACGAGGGCTCGACCTATGCCTGGACGCTGTCCGCCGGAGCCATCACGGCGGGCCAGGGCTCGAGCACGATCACGTTCGATGCGGCGCCTCCCGGCACGACGATGACGCTCTCGGTCGTCGAGACCAACAGCCTCCTGCAGCTCGCCGGCAGGGACGTACGCCGATGCAGGTCGATTTTCTGGACGTGCCGCCGCCCCACCTCTTCCACGACTACGTCAACACGATCGCTCGCGACGGAATCACGGCCGGCTGCGGCGCCGGCAACTTCTGCGTCGGCGCCTCGAACACGCGCGAGCAGATGGCCGTCTTCCTGCTCAAGAGCAAGTTCGGCGCGAACCACGTCCCGCCGCCCGCGGTGGGGCTCTTCTCGGACGTCCCCGCCGAGAGCCCGTTCGCGCCCGTGGGTGGAGGAAGTCGCCGCGCTCCAGATCAGCGTCGGCTGCGGCGGCGGAAAGTACTGCCCGAGCCAGCCCGTCACGCGCGGCCAGATGGCCGTCTTCCTCCTCAAGACGCTGCTCGGCTTCGACTACGTTCCGCCCGCGGCGACGGGAACACTCTTGGGGGATGTGCCGCAGGGCGCGTTCGCTGCGGCGTGGATCGAGGACCTCTACAACCGGGGAGTGACCGGCGGCTGCCAGGCCTCTCCTCTCCTCTACTGCCCGTCGACACCCGTGACGCGCGGGCAGATGGCCGTGTTCCTGGTACGGACCTTCGGGCTCGAGTAGCCCCCGTTTACGGCGCCGAGGGCCGTTCCGGAGCCCTGTACGGCCTATCTGTCCTATCTGTCCTTGCGGGCAGGGTTTTTGCTTGCCTGTCGGGCGAGCGTCGGCGATACTATTCGACCTCCCGTTCCTAATTGGAGACTTTCCGGCCGGCAAGGGAGCTTGGTGCCAGGGACCCCTCAATTCCTCCGACGGTCCAGCCTGTTCGCGGTGTCGCTCCTTTTCGCGGCCGCGGCCGCCGCGCAGACCTCCTATAAACAGGAGTCCTTCCACGAGAATGTCGTCTTCAGCGGGCTCGTCGAGCCGGTCGCTGTCCGCTTCCTCCCGGACGGGCGGATCCTGGTGTCGGAGAAGAGCGGCCTGATCAAGGTCTTCGACAGCTTCGACGACCCGACAGCGGCAGTCGTCGCGGACCTGCGGACGCAGGTTTTCAACCGCGGCGACCGCGGCATGCTCGGCCTCACGGTCCCGCCGGGCTTCGACCCCGCCTCGCCGGACGAGTGGCGCCGCTACATCTACGTCCTCTATACCCGCGACGCCCTGCCGGGAGGAGCGGTGCCGAAGTGGGGCGTCGTCGGCGGAACGTCCGATACCTGTCCCGCCCCTCCCAACGGACCGGGGGCCGGCACGGACGGCTGCGTCGTCACGGGCCAGCTCTCGCGCCTTCTGACGACCGAGTCCCCGTGGTCCGAGCAAATGCTGCTCGAAGGCTGGTGCCAGCAGTTCGGCAGCCACGCGCCCGGCTCGCTCGCCTTCGGCGCCGACGGGAAGCTCTACGTCAGCGCCGGTGAAGGGGCGAGCTTCGGCAGCGGGGACTGGGGACAGTTCGGCGGTACCGTTTCGATACCGGGACAGCCCGGGACGTACTACACGCCCGCGAATCCCTGCGGAGATCCCCCGTCTCCAGTCGGCACCCCGCTCAGCAAGCCCACGGCCGAGGGCGGCTCGCTGCGCAGCCAGAGCCCGAGGCGGGCGCCTGGCGAGCCGCGTCTTCTTAACGGCGCCATCCTTCGCGTGGACCCCGTGACCGGCGAGGCCGTGCCGGGCAATCCCCTCTTCTCCTCGTCCGACGCCAACGAGCGTCGGATCATCGGCTTCGGCCTCCGCAATCCCTTCCGCTTCACGATCAAGCCCGGAACGAACGACGTCTGGATCGGCGACGTCGGCTCGGGGGTTTGGGAGGAGATCAATCGCATTCCCGATCTGACGAGCGCGCGCAATTTCGGCTGGCCCTGCTTCGAGGCCTCCAATCCTCACCCGCAGTTCGGCAACCTCAACATCTGCCCGACGTTGGCCGAGACGACTCCGCCGGTCTTCGCCTACCATCACAATTTTCCCCTCGTCACGGGCGACGGCTGCGACCCGGGAAGCGTCTTCCATCTCCGGCATGGCGTTCTACACGGGCGGCAGCAATTACCCCGCGAGCTACAACAACGCGCTCTTCTTCGCGGACTACTCGCGCCAGTGCATGTGGGTCATGTTCCCGGGCGCGGACGGCAATCCGGATCCCGCGACTCGGGCGCCGTTCGCCGCCTCGGCGCAGTTCCCCGCGGACTTGCAGATCGGCCCGGACGGGAACCTCTATTACGTCGATATCGCGGGTGGCCGCATAATCCGCGTCGAGTACGGGCCCGTCGCCGTGGCCACCGGCACGCCGCTGTTCGGGCTCACGCCGCTCACGGTCGACTTCTCGAGCGCCGGTTCGGCACCGGCCCAGACAGGCGACACGATCACGTACGCCTGGGATCTCGACGGCGACGGACAGTTCGACGACTCCACTCTGACGAACCCTTCCCGGACGTACACGAACCCGGGAACCTACAACGTGCGCCTCAAAGTCACCGACAACAACAACGTGTTCAACGTGTCCGACGTGCTCAAGGTGACGGCTGGCAACGAACCTCCCACGGCCACCATCAACTCGCCAAACGCGACTTTCACATGGCGCCCCGACCAGAGCATCAACTTCACGGGGGGCGCGTCCGATCCGCAGGACGGAAACCTTCCCGGATCGGCGCTCTCCTGGACGGTGCTGATCCACCACTGTCCCGCGGGCTGCCACACCCACCCCTACGAGAGTTTCGAAGGCGTCGACCACGGCACCGTCGACGCGCCCGACCACGAGTACCCGTGCTTCCTCGAGCTCCGGCTGACCGCGACCGATTCGGGCGGCCTCGAGAACACAGTCAGTGTGCAGCTCCAGCCGAAGACGGTGAATCTCACGTTCCAGAGCGTCCCGTCGGGCCTGCAACTCTCGGTGGGAACCTTCACCGGAACGACGCCGTTCACGCGCCAGGTGATCCAGGACTCCAACCTGGGCATCGAGGCGCCATCCCCGCAGGGACTGAACGTTTTCACGTCGTGGTCCGACGGAGGGGCTCAGGAGCACAACATCGTCGCCAACAACGACCAGACGTACACGGCCACGTTCCTGACCCTGACGCCGACTCCGACCCCGACTCCGACCCCGACTGCGACTCCGACTGTGACTCCGACCCCCGCGCCTGGGACTCCGACGCCGACGGTGACGTTCACGCCGACGCGCACCCCAACAAACACTCGCACGCCGACCAACACCCGCACGCCCACCCGCACGGCCAGCAACACGCGCACGCCGAGCAACACGCCGCACGCCGACGCGGACCGCGGACTTCGACGCGCACCCCGACGGCCACGCAAACGGCGACGCTGACGCTGACCCCATCGGAGACGCCGACGCCGACACCAACGCTCACGCCGACGCCCGGAGTCAACACGCCGCCGACGGTCTCTCTGACCTCGCCGGTGGGCGGCTCGCTCTACACGTCGCCGGCCTCGATCGCCCTGGCCGCGTCCGCGTCCGATTCGGACGGCACGATCAGCCGCGTCGATTTCTATGACGGCGCGACGTTCCTGGGCTCGGCGACGACGCCGCCGTACACACTGTCCTGGACGGACGTTCCGGAGGGCGCACACAGCCTGACCGCCGTGGCCGTCGACAATCAGCTCGGCTCGACGACGTCCACGACGATCCCCGTGAGCGCCCAGGCGTTCGCCGGCTGGTCGCACCAGGACATCGGCGCCGTCGGCGCGGCCGGCGACGCGAGCTACGCGGCCGGGACCTTTACGGTTCTGGCCTCCGGGGCGGACATCGCCGCCGCAGCCGACGAGTTCCACTTCGTGTACCTGCCGGTGACGGGCAACGCCACGATCGTGGCGCGCGTCGCGAGCCAGGGCACCAACTCACTGGCCAAAGCCGGGGTCATGTTCCGGGAGAGCCTCGCTGCGAATTCCCCTCACGCATCGATGATTCTGACCCGCGGCCTCGGGGTGATGCTCCAGAGACGGATGGCCGCCGGAGCGATCCCCGTGTACACGCAGGGTCCCGTGGTCGCTGCGCCCTACTGGATCAAGCTCGTGCGCTCGGGATCGACGTTCACCGGCTACGCCTCGCCCGACGGCGCCGCCTGGACGTTCGTCGGATCCGCGACGTTCACGATGCCTTCCTCGCTCTTCGTCGGCCTGGCATTGACCAGTCGCAAGGACGGCACCCTCAATACTTCGACTTTCGACGGCGCCTTCGTCCTGACGGACTCCGCGAACGCGTCGCCGACACTGACCGTCTCCTCGCCCGGGCCCGGCGCCGTGTACCCCTCGCCGGGGGCGGTCTCGCTCGCCGCCTCCGCCGCGGATGCCGACGGAACGGTCAGCCGCGTCGACTTCTACCAGAACGGCGCGCTGATCGGCTCGGACGCGACCTCGCCTTACGGCGTCGACGTCTCGGGGCTGGCCGATGGACCCTATGTCTTCACGGCGGTCGCCACCGACAACCTCAACGCGACCGCGATCAGTCCGCCGATCGGGGTGACGGTCTCGGCCTCCGCCCCGCCGCCGCCGTGGCTCGACGCCGACATCGGCCCCGTCGGCGCGCTCGGCAGCGCGTCGTTTGCAAGCCCGACGTTTGCGCTCCGCGGGTCGGGCTCGGGCATCGCCACCGCAGCCGACGAGTTTCACTACACGTATCAGCCCTTCTCGGGCAACGCGACGATCGTCGCGCGCGTCGCGGGGATCCAGAACACCCACGTCGCGGCGCGGGCGGGGATCATGATCCGCGAGAGCCTCGCGGCCAATTCCCGCCATGTGTCGGTGCTGCTGACGCCGCAGAACGGGCTGGCATTCCATCGCCGCACGGGGACCGGGGCCGTCCCGATCGTGACGGCGGGGCCGGTCGTACCGGCGCCTTACTGGCTCAAGCTCGTGCGCTCCGGGTCGACGTTTACCGCCTCCGCTTCCCCGGACGGCGTCGAGTGGACGCTCGTCGGCTCGGGCACGGTCACCCTGCCGGCGAACGCGCTGGTCGGCCTCGCGCTCACCAGCCACGTCGACGGCACGGTGAACACCTCCACGTTCGAAGGGGTGGCGGTCACCACGCCCTAGCAAGGGCGTGCGCGGGATCACCGACCGCGCCGCGCCGGACGCGCCAGAATCCCCGGATGCGTCGCCGCCGGCCGCTCTGGATCGTCGCCGTCGCGCTCGTGGTCGCATGCGCGGCCGCGACGCCACCCGCGTTCGCCCAACCCTGTGAGCGCTGGGTCGCGCCGGCTCCGGCGGGAGACGACACGAATCCCGGAACGCTCGCCGCGCCCTGGGCCACGCTCGACCACGCCTCCGCGGCCGTTCCCGACGACACGTGCACCGTGTATTTCCAGGACGGCGTGTACACCGGAACGCACAGCCTCTACGAGCGGTTCGACACGCCGACGACGTTTCAAGCCGCGAACCGCTACCGCGCCGTGCTCCAGTACGCCGGCACGGCCGTCAAGCTCTTCGGGGCGAGGAACGTGATCCTGCAGGGCTTCGAGCTCCGGCACACCGGGCCGGGGGCGGGCGGCCTGGTGATGCAGGTCCAGCAGGGCGACGGGTTCTGGGCCGAGAACATCACGATCCGCGACAACGTCTTCCACGACTCCTGGAACAACGACCTCCTCAAGATCAACAACGGAGCCCGGTTCGTCGCCGTCGAGAACAACGTCTTCTACAACCAGTCGGGCTCCGACGAGCACATCGACATCAACAGCGTCACCGACGTCCTCGTCCAGGACAACGTCTTCTTCAACGACTTCGCCGGCAGCGGCCGCGTCAACGGCAACGACACGAGCTCCTTCATCGTGATGAAGGACTCGAACGCCGGAGACGACGGGCAGATCGGCGACGAGCGGATCACCGTGCGCCGCAACGTCTTCCTGAACTGGGAGGGCTCGAGCGGCTCCAACTTCGCCCTCGTCGGCGAGGACGGCATGGCCTACTTCGAGGGCCGGTCCATCCTCGTCGAGAACAACCTGATGCTCGGCAACTCCGGCAACGACATGCGCGCGGCGTTCGGCGTGAAGGGCGGCAAGGACATCGTCTTCCGCTCCAATACGGTCGTCGGCAATCTGCCCTCGCTGGCCTTCGCCTGCCGCGTCAACCGCGAGGGCTCCAATCCCGTCAACGAGAACGTATCTTTCCGCGGCAACATCTGGAGCGACCCGACGGGCACGATGGGCGCCGAAGCGGCGGGAGGGACGAACGAGTTCTCCGACGGCACGCCGGCCGAGGCGACCGGACTGGCCCTCGACCGCAACCTCTACTGGAACGGAGGCGCCGCGATCCCGCCGGGCGATCTCGTCAGCCCGCTCGTGGACGACGCGAATGCCGTCGTCGCGGACCCGCAGCTTCCGGGCCAGGCGGCGATCGTCCTGCCGCGCTGGAACGGCACGGCGTTCGAGAGCGGCAGCGCGACGATCCGGGAGGAGTTCGAACGGCTCGTCGCGCTGTACGGCGCGATCGGAGGAGGCAGCCCCGCGGCCGGACAGGCGGACACGGCGCACGTGCCGGGGGACGACGTCCTCGGCCGCCGGCGCGACGCTTCGCCGGACCTCGGCGCCTTCGAGGCCGGGGCGGCCTCCGCTCTCGCGATCGCTCCGACGTCCGGGCCGTCGGCCGGCGGCACGGGCGTCGCGATCACCGGCGCGGGCTTCCAGAACGGCGCGTCCGTCGAGATCGGCGGCGCGGCGGCGACGGGCGCATCGGTCTCGACGGCGTCGTTTCTGACGGCCTCGACGCCGGCCCTGCTCCCCGGCACGCTCAACGACGTCGTCGTCACGAACCCGGACATGAGCTCGACGACGCTTGCGAACGGGTGGTTCTCCGACTTCCTCGACGTGCCCCAGCCGGATCCGTTCCATCCCTTCATCGAGACGCTCTTCCGCGCGGGCATCACCGCCGGCTGCCACGGCGGCAGCTTCTGCCGCGACCTCGCCATTCCCGCGCAAGCAGATGGCGGTGCTGCTGCTGCGGAGCAAGCTCGGCGCCGGCCACGTCCCGCCGCCGGCGACCGGGGCCGTGTTCGCCGACGTGCCGGCGAGCCATCCGTACGCGGCGTGGATCGAGGAGCTCGCCGGCCTCGAGATCACGGGAGGCTGCGGCAACGGGAACTACTGCCCGGAAAGCGCCGTGACCCGCCGCCAGATGGCGGCCTTCCTGCTCAAGACGAAGTACGACAGCAGCTTACGTGCCGCCGCCGGCGACGGGGATCTTCGGAGACGTGCCTCAGGGAGACGGCTTCGCTCCCTGGGTGGAGCAGCTCTACGCCGAAGGCGTCACCGGCGGCTGCCAGGCCTCGCCGCTGCTGTACTGCCCGTTCAACCGCCAATACCCGCGGGCAGATGGCCGTGTTCCTGGTCAAGGCGTTCGGGTTCTAGCCGCATCCTGAGCGAAGCGAACAGTCCCGAACTCGTCTGAACTCCCCTATGACAGGCCGTGGCCGTCCGGCGTAATAGTTAACCATATGGTTAACTATTCGGGTGGCGCGGCGCTCGATGCGACGTTCCAGGCGCTCGCCGACCCGACGCGCCGGGCGATCCTCGCGAGGCTGGTCTCGGCGCCCGACACTTCGGTTTCGGAGCTCGCGAGCCCGTTCCGCATGTCTCTGCCGGCGGTCTCGAAGCACCTCCGCGTCCTCGAGAGCGCCGGCCTGCTCGCCCGCCGTCGCGAGGGCCGCGTGCATCACTGCCGCTTCGTTCCCGGGCCCATGCGCACCGCCGCCGACTGGATCGCCCACTACCAGGCGTTCTGGGAGGACCGGCTCGACGCCCTGAAACGTTTTCTCGAGCAACCCCCGAAGGAGGAGAAGCCATGGCCGAATCTCGACAGCACCCGCCCCGCCGCCGCCCGCGCCGGCGTCCTCATCCTGAGGACAAGCCGTCCGCGTCTCGCGCACGATCCGGGCGTCGCGCCACCGGGTCTACCGGGCGTGGACGGACCCGGAGCTCCTGATGCGCTGGTTCATCGAGCCGGACGGCGACATGCGCGTGGTCCAGATGGATCTGCGCGCGGGCGGCCGCTATCGGCTCGAGGGCACGATCGGCGACAAGCCCTGGGCGGTCTGGGGCACCTACCAGGAGGTCACCCCTCCTTCGAAGCTCGTCTACACGTGGAGCTGGGAGAACGACCCGGCGCTGGGCGAACCCCTCGCCAGCGGCACCGTGGTCCGCGTCGAATTCCACGAGCGCGGGCCGGAGACCGAGGTCGTCGTCACGCACGAAGGCTTCGCAACGGAGACGCGCTCGCGCCGAGCACAACGCGGGCTGGATCGGCTGCCTGGATCGGCTCGCCGCCATCGCGGAGAAATCCGAGAAGGAGGAACGATGATGCGCACCTCGAAGTCGAAGAGATGGATCGCGGTCCTGGGAATCCTGGCGTTCGCAGCGCTCCTGCCGGCTTCCCCGCCGCCGCCTCCGAATGCCGCCTGGGACAAGCTGAAGACGCTGGTCGGCGACTGGAAGGGCGCCTACGCCGGGGCGGACGCAGGCGCAGGCGAAGGCGCGGACGGCATGGGCGAGGTCCGCATCTCCTACCGCCTCGTCTCCAACGGAACGACGCTCATGGAGACCATGGACAGCGGCCACGACGCGAGCATGATCACGATGTACCACGTCGACGGAAGCCGCATCCTGGCCACGCATTACTGCGCGGTCGGCAATCAGTCGAGGATGGCGGCGGCGGGCCTCTCCCCCGACGGGAAGACGCTGGCGTTCCGATTCGTCGACGCCACCAACGTCACGCCCGACAGCGAGGTCATGCAGGGGGTCGTCGTGACGTTCGACGGCCCCGACCGATTCGAGCAGGCCTGGACCTCGCGGACGGGCGCGAAGGGCAAGGACCAGGTCGGCACGTTCACTTACTCGCGGGTGAGGTGAATTCGGCAGCGCGAAAGACCTCTTTGCCCTCGAGCAGCGTGAGCAGGACCTTCGCGTCGTGAATCTGTGAGGGCGGAATCTCGAAGAGGTTCTTGTCGAGGACGATGAGGTCGGCGGCCTTGCCGACCTCGATCGAGCCCGTGTCCTTCTCCGAGAAATCGAGGTAGGCGCCGCGGATCGTGTAGGCCGCGATGGCATCCGGAAGCGAGATCCGCTCCTCCGGGATCCAGGCCGGGCCGGGCCCCTGCGAGGGCTGGCGGCGCGTGACGGCGACCTCCATCCCCTCGAGCGGGTTCATCGACGAGACGCTCCAGTCGCTGCCGAACGCGAACTCCCCTCCCGAGGCCAGGACGCTGCCGATCGGATAGAGCCAGCGCGAACGCTCCGGCCCGAGCTTGGGCTCGGTCAGCTCGGTGATGTACAGGTCGCCGTTTGCCCACAGCGGCTGGAAGTTCGCGATGACCCCGAGCTTGCGGAAGCGCGGGATGTCGGCCGGGTCGAACAGCTCGATGTGCGCGATGTGGTGCCGGGAGTCGCGCGCTCCGTTCGCGCGGCGCGCGGCCTCGAGCGCGTCGAACGTATCCCGGATCGCCCGGTCGCCGATCGCGTGGACGTGGATCTGGAAACCCTCCTTGTCGAGAGCCGTGGCCAGGGACTGGAACGCCGCCGGTTGGAGGTTGGGCTTTCCCCGGTCGTTCGGGAATCCGACGTAGGGCTCGAGCACCGAGGCCGTGCGTGTCTCGAGAACGCCGTCGGCGAAGATCTTCACGGCGTTCGTCCGCACCCGGCCTTTCGCGTACTTCTTGCGGAGCGCGACGAGCCGGGGAACCTCGGAGGTCCCCTTGTCCGTGTTCACGTACAACGACGCGAGCACCCGGGCCGTCAGCTTCCCCTGTGCGTCGAGGGCGGCGTACGAGTCGAGGTCCTCCTCGGACGCGCTCGCCTCGACCAGCGACGTCAGTCCGAAGCTGTTCGCGATTCGCAGGGCTTCCGCGAGGCCGTCGACGTACTCCTTCGAGTTTCTCTTCGGAAGGAACTTCGCGACGAAGTCGGCCGCGTCCTCGCGCAGAGTTCCGCTCGGCTGCCCGGTCTTCGGATCGCGTTCGATGCGCCCGTACGGCGGATCGGCCGTCGCCTTCGTCACGCCGGCGAGCGCGAGCGCCTTCGAGTTCACCCAGACCGAATGCCCGTCGGACGCCGAGAGGTAGACGGGCCGGTCGGGCACGATCGCATCGAGCAGCGCCTTCGAGGGATTGCCCTCGGGAAAGATCGTGAGGTCCCAGCCGCCGCCCCGGATCCATTTCGCGTTGGGGCGTTCCGCGGCGTAGCGCTTGATCTTGTCGAGGATGGCGTCCTTCGTGGTGAGCCCGTTCAGGTTGCACTCGAGCGCCTCGACGCCTCCGGAGACCGGGTGAACGTGGGAATCGTGGAACGCCGGCAGGACCATTTTCCCGGCGAGGTCGACGACCTTCGTCGATGCCGCGATCCAGGGAGAGGCCGAGGCGTTCGCGCCGACGAAGACGATGCGGCCCTTCGAGACCGCGACCGCCTCCGCCCAGCTCCGCGCGCCGTCCACCGTGTAGACCGCGCCGCCGCGCAGGACGAGATCCGCCGGCTCGGGAGGTCGCGCCGCGGCCAGCGCCGAGAATCCCAGAGATGCCGCCAGAATCCAGAGGCGTTTCGTCACTTCACTTCTCCTTCCGAATGCGCGCCACGACCTCGTCCGTCAGGGCGTTGGGGATCGGGATCGAGAGGTTGTACTGGGCGATTTTCCATGTGTTCGTTTCGCCGACGCGCAGGAGGACGCCCGATCCCCGGCAGGGTCCCATGTTCGGCGTGTCGAGGGCCTCATCGAACCACGCGACGGTCCGATCCGGCGCGAAGGAGATCCAGCGCGAGACGCTCCGGAAGCTCCAGGCCTTGCCCTTCGCGAAATACGGATGGGCCCACTTCCGAAACTCGTCGCGGGTCCACCGCTCCGTGCCGTCGGTGCCGAGGAAGACGGCATCCGGCGTGAAATAGGAGAAGTACTTCTCTTCGTCGGCCGCCGCCGCCGCCTCGTGCCACCCATCGAGGACCGCGCCGACGGCGCCGGTCGAGAACATGCCGTCCACCGATTGGGCGGAGACCGCCGCCGCGACACAGACAGGCAACTCCGAGACCGACAATCGTTTCATGAGAGTCACCTCGAGCGCCGGGATCATAACGATCTTCTGAGGCGCGCGGCCGGGCGCGCCGTCGGCGCGGCGTCAATGCGCCGCGGGACCCGAAGCGGAGGCGGCGACGCTTCCCCGGCACCGGGCCACGGCCCCCGCCGCCTCGGCAGACGGCTTCATGCGCACCGCCGTGAGCTTGCCCGCCTCCCGCAGCCGTTCGAAGATCTCGTGGGCCCTCGCGTACTGGGCGCACGCGGCGCCGGAGTCCTCCCCCGTCGCTCCGGAGCGCGCCTGCTTCTCGATCTGCTGGCCGATGGTCAGGTACAAATCCGCCAGCGCTCCCTCCGCCCATGCGTTGCTCGGATCGGCCGCGACGATGGGCTCGTAGAACGTCCTCGCCTTCGCGAAGTCCCGGAGGGCCCCGGCGGCGTCCCCCTCGCCCGCGCGCGAGTTCCCGATGTTGTGGAGGCTGATCGCGATCCCGACCCGGCCGTCCACGCTCTGCGTGTCCGCGGCCGCGATGGACTCGAAGAGCGACAGCGCGTGCTGAAACTGCTCGCGCGCCGCCGCGAAGTCCTTCTGGCTTTCGTAGAAGCCTCCCATCGCCCGTGCGCAGATACGCGAGATCTCTGCGAACCAGAACGCTCCCGGGATCTTCGGCTCGAAGAGCCTCGCCGATCGCGACCGCCTCCGCGTAGGCCTTCTGAGATCCAGCCGGATCGAGATTCTGGATTGCCTCTCCCACGAGATACAGGTTCTGGTGGAGGCTGCGGCGGATCTCGCGATCCTGGGGGTCGTCGGCGAGGCGCGTCCGCAGAATGGCGGCCTGTTTCTTGAGGGCCTCGTAGCGCTTCGGCGTCGCGACCGGCCGCCGAGAGGTCGAACGCGTAGTACTGCCAGGCCGTCGCGAGCGCGAGGGCGCGCCGCGGATCATCGGGACGGCGTTCGGCGAGCCGGCGGCTCAGATCCAGTCCCTTTTCGGCCTGCGCGATGGCCCCGGCGGCGTCCCCGGTGATCAGCCGAATCCCTCCCTGGGTCAGGTACGCCCTCGAGAGCGTGGCCTGCATGTCGTCGTCGGCCGTGCCGGACTGGACGAGAGGCTCCAGGAGGCCGATCGCCTTCTCGTAGCTCCGGAGCGCTCCGGGAACGTCTCCCAGATTCGCCATGTAGGAGTTCCCCTGGACGTCGCCGACCTTCATGTAGGCCTCGGCGAGCTCGCGCCGCAGCGTGCCGTCGGCTCTCCGGCGCGCCGCGAGAGATCGTCGAGGTACTGGAGCGCGCGCTGGACGACGAGGGCGCGGGCCGGCGTCGAGCCGGGCAGGTCCCGGATCGCGTCGTCGAACTCGAAGAGGAAGGAGCTCGCCAGCTTTCGCAGGTCGTCGTAGCGCTGCTGCGCGACTCGCTTCCGCGGCACGGGCGCGGCGGGCCTCGCGCAGGGTCGCCACGACGCCGCCCGCGAGGGCGATCGCCGCGACGGCCGCGGCGGCGAGGGCGATGCGGTGGCGGCGCGCGAACTTGCCCGCGCGGTACGCGAGGGTGCCCCGGCGGGCCAGAACGGGCCGCCCGGCCAGGTGCCGCCGGATGTCGTCGGCGAACTCGGCCACCGATGACGTACCGGCGCTCGGGCTCCTTGCGCATGGCCTTGAGCACGATCGCGTCGAGATCGCCGCGCAGCTCGCGGGACGACTCGGTCGCGGGACGGGCGACGACGCTGGGCTTCTCCGGGTCTCGCTCGCACACGACGCGCAGGAGCTCCGGCGTGTTCGAGCCGGTCACGCGATACGGCTTCTGCCCGCGAGGAGCTCGTAGAGGACGACGCCGAGCGCGTAGACGTCGCTCGCGGTCGTGATCCGCTTTCCGCGGATCTGCTCCGGGCTGGCGTAGTCCGGCGTCATCATCCGGAAGAGCGTCGCCGTCTCGGCCGGCGGCGTCGGGAGCGCCCTCGCGGCTGGAGCATCTTCGCGATCCCGAAATCCAGCAGCTTCGGCTCGCCGTCGGGCGTCACCAGGATGTTTCTCGGCTTGATGTCCCGATGCACCACCAGGTTCTGGTGGGCGTAGATGACCGGGCCCCGCAGACCTCGAGAAAGAGGCGCAGCCGTTCCGGCATCGGCAACGCGCGGCGATCGCAGTACTCGATGAGCGGCTCCCCTTCGACGTACTCGAGCACGAAGTAGGGCGCGCCGTCCGGCGTCGCGCCGCCGTCGAGGAGCCGCGCGATGTTGGGGTGCTCGAGCGAGGCCGACGATCTGCCGCTCGCTCCGGAACCGCTGGAGCGACGAACTCGCTCGCCATGCCGGGGCGGATGAGCTTGATCGCGACCTTCTTCTGGAACTGGTCGTCCGCGCGGCGGGCCAGATAGACCATTCCCATGCCGCCCTGCCCGAGCTCGGAGAGGAGCTCGTAGGCGCCGACGCGATCGCCGACGGCCGGCGAGGGCCAGCGGACCTCGGCGGCGGGAACGGCGCGGCCCTCCGCCGCCTGATCCACGAACGTCCAGCCATCCGCCGCCGCGGCGAGACTCTCGATCTCGCGCTGCATCTCCTCATCGCCGCCGCAGCGCCCGGCGATGAACGCGGCGCGCTCCTTCTCCGGAAGGTCGAGAGCCTCGTCGAGGATCCCCTTGATCCTCTGCCAGCCCTCCGGAGTCCGGCGAGTCGTCATGCGTCCGGGCCGTCCTTGCCGCCTCAGGCTCCGATTTCGCGGCGCAGCCACGCCTTCGCGGTCCGCCATTCCCGTTTGACCGTCCTCGGGGAAATGCCGGCGACTTCGGCCGTCTCCTCGACCGTCAGCCCTCCGAAGAAGCGCAGCTCCACGATCTTCGCCTGCTGTGGATCGATCTTCTCCAGCTCTTCGAGGGCGTGATCGAGGGCGAGCAGCTCCGGGGCGCTCTCGGCGCCGTCATCGACTTCGGCCGTCGCGACCTTCCACGCGCTGGCGTCGCGCTTCGCGGCCTGACGCTTGCGGGCGTGATCGACGAGGATCCGCCGCATCATCTGGGCCGCGATTCCGTAGAAGTGCGCGCGGTTCTGCCACGCCACGTCCTTCTGGTGGGTCAGACGGAGATACGCCTCGTGCACGAGGGCCGTCGGCTGCAGGGTGTGGTCCTTCCTCTCCTGGCGAAGGTAGGACGCCGCGATCTTGCGGAGCTCTCCGTAGACCAGCGGCATCAGGCGGTCGAGGGCGTTCTGATCGCCCTCGCTCGCGTCCCGGAGCAGGGCGGTGAGGTCCGGTTCGATCGGCTGCGGCATGGAGCCTCGAAGCCTGGTTGGGCGGATTAGACCACACGGAGGGAAGGACTTCGGCGACCGCACGGCTTCCCGTGGCCCCTGTTTCGGGCGGCCTGCGCGTGTCTGGCGAAGGCCGGGACGCACTCCCACGGGAACCCGGCCGGCCCGCCAACGTTTCTCGAAGCAGAAGGAGGTTGCCATGCCCCAGCCGAAAAAGAGCCCCGGCCGACCCAACCCGGTTCTCGCGGCCATGCTCCTCCTCCTCGGCGCGTTCGCCGCCGGGGCGGATACGTTCACCGTGACGAACACCGCCGACAGCGGAGCCGGGTCGCTCCGCAAGGCGATCGATGACGCCAACGCCCTGGCCGGCCCGGACACGATCGAGTTCGACATCCCGGGAGCGGGCGTTCACACGATCGAGGTCCCGACGCCTCTGGCGTGGATCACCTCGCCGGTGATCATCGACGGCACGACGCAGCCGGGCTACGCGGGAGCGCCGCTCATCGAGCTCCACGGCACGAACATCAACGGCTTCTACGTCCTGGCCGGGTCGAGCACGTTTCGCGGCCTCGTGCTCAACGGGTTCGGACAGGCGATCCTCCTCTCCAGCGCAGGCGGCAACGTCATCGAGGCCTGCTACATCGGTCCCGATGCGACCGGCACGACGGCCCCATATCCCATTGGTCACGGGATCCGCATCATCAACTCGGACGGCAACGTCATCGCGCGCGCAACCTGCTCTCCGGCAACGCCAACGCCATCGGGCTGGAGTCGTCCGACGGGACCGTCATCCAGGGGAACCTGATCGGCACCGACGTCACGGGCACGAAAGCCCTGGTGAACTCCGGCACGCGGAATCAGCCTTGCGAATGCCAACAACACGACGATCGGCGGAAGCGAGGCCGGAGAGCGCAACGTCATCAGCGGCAATGCCTCGGGCATCGCGATGAACGGCGGGTCGGATGTGGTCATCCACGGGAACTACATCGGCACCGACATCACCGGCACAAAGGCTCTCGGCAACGCGATGGGGATCAACGATTCGGGGATGGACAACGTGGCCATCGGAGGCAGCGGCCCGGGCGAAGGCAACCTGGTCTCGGGCAACAACGGCTACGGCATCTACGTGTACAACTTCGCCGACAACACGACCATCCTCGGCAACAAGATCGGAACGGACGTGACCGGAACGCTCCCACTCGGGAATATCACCGGCATCGCGACCTCCAACGACGCGGGGGGGTTTCGGATCGGCGGAACGGACCCGGGGGAACCCAACATCATCGCTTACAACAAGGGATACCTCGCCTACAGTCTCCCCGTCGGCGCCTTGATCTACAGCTCGAGCAAACAGATTCCGATCCGCGGGAACTCGTTTCACGACAACGAGCAGCTCGGGATCACGTTCAATGGCGAGCTTCCGACCTTCAACGATCCGGGCGACGTCGACACCGGGTCCAACGATCAGCAGAACTTCCCGATCGTGCGCTCGGTCGAGTACGGGAACTCCACCACTCGGGTCCTCGCCAAGTTCAACAGCGTCGCCTCGACGACGTACATGCTCGACTTTTACGCGAACCCTCCCTGCCTGAGGTTCCCGCGCGAGTTCCTCGAAGGCGAGACCTATCTGGGCGCCTCGCAGATCACGACCGACGCGGCCGGGCACGCCGACGTCGACGTCACGCTGCCCGTGGCCGTGGAGAACGGGGCGCGCATCTCCGTCACGGCGACGGACCCCGACGGAAACACCTCCGAGTTCTCGCAGCGGATCATCTTCGCGATGACGCCGTCGTCGGGCCCCGCGGCCGGCGGCCGGCCTCTGCAGATCTTCGGCACGGACTTCGCCGAGCCCGTCGAGCTGACCATCGGCGGCATCGAGGCGGACTACACGTTCCAGAGCGACCACCTGCTGTACTCGCATTCGCCGCTGCTCGCGGCCGGCACGGTCAACGACGTCGTCGTGACGACGCCGGACGGGACGACGGGAACCCTCGTGAAGGGATGGGTCTCGGATTTTCTCGACGTCCCGGAGAATCACCAGTTCCACACCTTCATCACCCAGCTGATCTCGAACGCCATCACGGTCGGCATCGGCGGCGGCCTCTACGGCGTCGACCAGCCGACGCTGCGCCAGCAGATGGCGGCCCTGGTTCTGAAGGCCCGCCACGGACTCTGCTACGTCCCGCCGCCCTGCACGGGACAGTTCGACGACGTCCCCTGCCCCTCGACCTTCGCCGCCTGGATCGAGGCGTTCGCCGACGAAGGCATCACCGGCGGATGCGGCGGCAACAACTTCTGCCCGGCCAATCCCGTCCGCAGAGACCAGATGGCCGTCTTCCTCCTGAAGGCGGAGCACGGTTCCGGCTACGTTCCCCCCGCCTGCACCGGCCTCTACTCGGATGTGCCGTGTCCCTCGTTCTTCGCCGACTGGATCGAGCAGCTCGGCGTGGAACAGATCACGGGCGGCTGCGGAGGCGGCAACTACTGTCCGGGCACGTCCATCACGCGCGGCCAGATGGCGGTGTTCTTGGTGAAGACGTTCAAGCTTCCATGACCACCTAGCACGTACAGGGTCGGTTACCGAGAAGCGGCCGTCGGCGCGCAGCCGGCGGCCGCTGTTTTTGCCTCCTCGAAGGACTCCCGCCGGTCCGGTGGCAACGCCCCCCGAGCCGCGATCGGCTCGAAGATGTCGAGCGCCTTCCGGTACACGGCGCACGCGGAGTGCCGGTCGGCCGCGTGCTCTCCCAGCCGCACGTAGACCATCGCGAGCATTCCGGCGGCCCACGAACCCGAGGGAGAGGCCGCGACCACTCTCTCGTAGAGAGGCCTCGCCGCGCGGTACTCCGCGAGAGCCGCATCGACGCGCCCGAGCTCTCGCAGGGCCTCGCCCGCGTTGTGACGAGTCATCGCCACTCCGAGGACCGCGTCCGTGCTCTTCGGATCGGCGGCCGCCATCGCCTCGAACGTCTCCTGCGCCCGGCGGAAGTCGGCGAGCGCTCCCTGCGCATCCCCCTGCGCGAGCTCGAGGTTGCCAGCCGACATCCGGGACCACGCGAGGTCTCGCCGGAACGTCACGCTCGCGGGTTCCTCCGCGGCCAGCGCGGACTGGATCCGCTTCCGCTTCCCGGTACTTTGCGACCGCTCCCGCCAGGTCGCCGGCGTTCGCCGCCGCGTCGCCCGAGAGGAAGAGGTTCTGGCCGAGGCTTCGCCGCACGGAGCGATCTCCCGGATCGGCCCGGAGACGCTCCTGGAGGATCTCGGCCTGCGCCGCGAGAGCCGGGGCCGCCTCATCGTGCTTTCCGGCGGCCATCGCGGCGTATGCGACGAACTGCCAGGCCTGGGAAAGCTCCATCTGGAGCGACGGATTGCCCGGCGTACCGGCGGCGATGGTCTGGCGCAGGGCGAGGCCCTTCTTCGCCCAGGCGAGCGCGTCCGCCGGCTTTCCTTCGTTGAGCCGCAGGCCGCTGCCGGCGAGATAGCAAGCCGCCAGCGTCGCGCGCTCGTCGTCGGTCGCGTCGGGCGACTGGACCGCGGGCTCGAGGAGCGCGACCGCCTTGCCATAGCTCGAATGGGCTCCCTGGAGATCGCCGAGGTTTGCGCCGAACGGGTTGCCCTGGACGTCGCCGACCCGGCGGTACGCCTCGGCGAGCTCGCGCCGCAGAGTCCGATCGCCGCTCGACTCCTTCGAGAGGCCGTCGAGGTACTCGAGCGCGCGCTTGACGACGAGCGCCCGCGCCTCGGTCGAGCCGGGCAGATCGCGAATCGCGTCGTGGAACTCGAAGAGAAACGAGTTGGCGAGCTTCCGCACGTCGTTGAAGCGCCGCTCGGCGCGCGCTTCGGCCTCCCGGGCGCGCCGAGCCTCGCGCAGCGTGGCCCAGAGGCCGCCGGCGAGGGCCAGGAGGATCACCGCCGCGGCCGCGACGCCGAAGCGGTGGCGCCGCACGAATTTGCCCGCGCGATACCCGCTCGTGCCGCGCCGCGCGAGGACGGGCCGTCCCTGAAGGTGCCGCGCGATGTCCTCCGACAGGGCCTCCGCCGAGAGGTATCGGAGCTGGGGCTCCTTGCGCATCGCCTTCATGACGATGGCGTCGACGTCTCCCGAGACGTCGCGCGCCGCGGCGACCGTGCTCGGTTTGTCCGGGTCCTCCTCGCAGACGAGGCGGAGGAGCTCCGCCGGCTCGGGATTCTGAACGTGGTAGGGCCGGCGCCCGGACACCAGCTCGTAGAGCACGACGCCGAGGGCATAGACGTCGCTGGCCGTCGTCACGGGCTGGCCGCGGACCTGCTCGGGGCTGGCGTAGTCGGGCGTCAGCATCCGATAGAGGGTCGAGGTTTCCGGGCCGGTCCGCGCCGTCCCGCCGGGATCCAGCATCTTCGCGATGCCGAAATCGAGCAGCTTCGCCTGGCCCGTCCGGACGTCACCAGGATGTTGCCGGGCTTCAGGTCCCGGTGGACGACGAGGTTCTGGTGGGCGTACTGGACGGCCGCGCAGACGTCCTGGAAGAGCCGCAGCCGTTCGCGCGTCGTCAGGCCCCGCGTCTCGCAGTACGAGAGGAGCGGCTCGCCCTCGACGTACTCCATGACGAAGTACGGCTCGCCGGCCGCGGTCGTGCCGCCGTCGAGGAGCCTCGCGATGTGCGGATGGTCCAGCGAGGCCGAGATCTGCCGCTCGCTTCGGAAGCGGCCGAGCGCGGCCTCGTCCGCCAGACCGCCCGAGACGAGCTTGATCGCGACCCGCCGCTGGAACTCGTCGTCGGCGCGCCGCGCGAGATAGACGACGCCCATCCCTCCCCGGCCGATCTCCGAGAGCAGCTCGTAAGGCCCGATCCTCTCGCCCAGCCGGGAACGCGGCGGGGAATCGAGCGAAGGGCACCGGCACGGGCGTGTCGAGGATGTTGTCGCCGTCCTCCGCCGCCGCCGCGAGCGACTCCACGTCGCGCCGCAGGTCCTCGTCGGCGCCGCACGCTTCGGCGATGAACGCGGGTCGCGCTCCGGTTGGAACCTCGAGCGCCCCGTCGAGAATGCGCTTGGCCTCGCGCCACCGGTCGGGGTCACTGCGGCTCGACACGGGTTCTAGACTCCGAGCCCGATCTCGCGCCGGAGCCATGCCCGGGCGGTGCGCCACTCGCGTTTGACGGTCGCCGTCGAGATCCCGGCGGCGTCGGCCGTCTCCTCGACCGTCAGCCCGCCGAAGAAGCGGAGCTCCACGATCCGGGCCTGCTGGGGATCGAGCTCCTCGAGGCTCGTCAGCGCCGAGTCCAGGGCGATGAGCTCGGGCGCGCGGTCGTCGGCTCCGGCATCCACCAGCGTGAGCCGGAGGGCCGCGCCGTCGCGCTTGGCCGCCCCGCGCCGCCGGGCGTGATCCACGAGGATGCGCCTCATGATCCGGGCCGCGATACCGTAGAAGTGAGCGCGATTGGACCAGACGACGGACCGTTGTCCCTGCAGCCGCAGATAGGCCTCGTGGACGAGCGCGGTGGGTTGAAGGGTGTGGTCCGGTCTCTCCGAGCGCAGGTAGGAGGCGGCCAGCTTCTTGAGCTCGCCGTAGACAGCGGGCAGGAGCCGCTCAAGGGCTTCACGGTCTCCCCCGCTCCAATCCCTCAGCAGGGCGGTGATGTCCCGCTCGGGCAACCCGTCCATGAGAGCCCCTTTTGTCTGGAATCTACACCCGCCTGGCCGTCGCGTGATCCCGTTTCGGCCGATCTGCGCGTGAGGGACAGGTCCGAGGCTCGCGGCGGTGGGGCGCCGGGGCCCAAGGCAGGGCCGGCCAAGGAGGAGGGTCATGACATCGAGAACTCTGGAGATCCCGCGGACGCTGTCACGCGCGTCCGCCTGCGGCGGCGTCGGCCGGGCTGGCATCCGGCTGGCGGCGACGGCGATCGACCTCGTGATCGTCGGAACCGTCGTCGTGATCGGCGCCCTGGCGGCGCACATGGTCATCGCCGTGCTGCCGGCCCAGGTGGCCGAGGTGGAGTCCTGGGGGATCGTGGGCCTCGGGGCCATCGTCCTGACGGGGTACTTCGTCTATTTCTGGGGAATCGAGGGCGCGACCCCCGGGAAGAAGCTGATGGGGCTCAGGGTGACCCGGCCGGGCACCCGCCGAACCGATCGGGCCGGGCCGGGCCCTGCTCCGGCTCGTCGGGATCACCGCCGGGAACATCCTCTTCGTGGATCTCATCGTCGCGTTCCTCCACCGGGACCGCCGGGCGCTGCACGATCTCATCGCCGACTCCATCGTGGTCGAGGCCCGGTGATGCGCCGCCTCATCCTGGTTTCGGCCGCGCTCGCGCTGGGCCTGGGCGGCGCCGTCGGCGCCGCGCGGGGCGCGACCTTCACGGTCACGAACACGAACGATTCGGGAGCCGGCTCGCTCCGGCAGGCGATCCTGGACGCCAACGCCGCCGCGGGCGCGGACGACATCGCGTTCGACATCCCGGGCAGCTTTCCCTGGGTCATCACTCCCCTGACCGTTCTGCCGCCGCTGACCGGGCCGACCGTCCTCGACGCCACCACGCAACCCGGGTATCTCGGGTTTCCGCGGATCGCGATCGCGAACTTCCAGGGTGCCGGGCTGCGGCTGAGCGGCGGGTCGAGCACGATTCGCGGCTTCAACGTCCGGGGCTTCACGGCCGGCATCCAGCTCGAATCCGACAACAATCACATCGAAGCCTGCTACATCGGCACCGACATCTACGGCGAGGTCGCCGCGCCCAACGGCACCGGGGTCGTCGTCCAGGCCGGGGCCGACGGAAACACCATCGGAGGCGCGGGTCTCGGCAACCTCATCAGCGGCAACGCCACGGGCATCCAGCTCGTCAACAATGCCGACAACGTCATCCTGGGGAACTTCATCGGAACGACGTGGCTCGGAGACTCACCGCTCGGCAACGGCGAGGGCATTACGGCCACGCTCACGACGAACCTGGTCGTCGGCGGACCGGGCCCCGTCGAGCGGAACGTCATCTCGGCGAACACCGGGAACGGCATTCACCTCTCGATCGGGAGCGGCGCCCGCATCCAGGGCAACAACATCGGCACCAACCTTCAGGGCACCGAAGCGCTGCCGAACGACATCGGGATCAACGCCGGGGGCCATCCGGGCCTCGTCATCGGCGGGGACTACGAGCTCTTCGAGGGCAACCTGATCTCCGGCAACACCGACGCCGGCATCTTCCTCGCGAGTTCCGGGGCCGTCGTTCGCGGAAACACGATCGGCTCGGACACCTTTCTGCTGGAAGCGCTCGGAAACGGCGTTGGGCATCGAGCTCGACACGAGCGCGGTCGATTGCGCAATCGGGGGCGCCGGCGACGGCGACGGCAACATCATCGCCTACAACGGGACCGGCGTCCTCAACCACGGCTCGCGCAACGCGATCCGCCGTAACGTCATCTTCTTCAGCACCCGCCTCGGCATCGACAACGTTCCGCTGGGAGTCACCAAGAACGACGCGGCGGACGCGGACTCGGGCGCAAACGCGCTTCAGAACTTCCCGTTCATCTCGTCGGTCGACTACCCCGGCTTCACGATCACCGTTCACGGGATCCTGAAGTCGACTCCCAACACGACCTTCGATCTCGACATTTTCGAAAGCCCGTTGTGCACGCCGTTTCCGCGGGACTTTCTCCAGAGCGCGTTCTATCTCGGCTCCACTCAGGTCACCACGAACGGATCGGGCGACGCGCCGTTCAACATCGCGGTCGGCACGCCCGAATGGGCGAGTCATCCTCCCATCACCATCACGGCCACGGATCCTCTGGGCAACACGTCGGAGTTCTCCCAGAACGTCGTCTACGCTTCGGAGCCGCGCTCCGGGTCATCCGCCGGCGGCGAGGTGGTCACCCTGACCGGCACCCACTTTCTCGACGGCGCGACGGTGACGTTCGCCGGAGTTCCGGGCACGGGCGTGTCCGTCGTCGACGAGACCGAGTTGACGGTCGTCGCTCCCGCCCTCCCGGCGGCCACGGTCAACGACATCCAGGTCACCAACACCGACGCCACGGCCGGAGTCCTCGAAAAAGGCCTGGATCGTGAACTTCCTGGACGTGCCGGGGGGCCAGCAGTTCTTCTCTTTCGTGACGACGCTCGTCTCGAACGCGATCACCGCCGGCATCAGCGGAGGGCTCTACGGGGTCGATCAGCCGACGCTACGGCAGCAGATGGCGGTCTTCCTCCTGAAAGGGCGCCACGGCATCTGTTACGTCCCCCCGCCGTGCGTGGGCGTCTTCCTCGACGTTCCGTGCACGCCCGGAACCGGCTTCGCCGACTGGATCGAGGCGCTCTACGCGGAAGAGATCACCGGCGGCTGCGGGGACGAGACGTACTGTCCGCAGGGCCCCGTGCGCCGGGACCAGATGGCAGTGTTCCTCCTGAAGGCCAAGCATGGCTCGGGCTACACGCCGCCCGCCTGCACGGGCGTTTTCCCCGACGTGCCGTGCGCGTCGCCCTTCGCGCCGTGGATCGAGCAGCTCGCCGAAGAAGGGATCACGGGCGGCTGCGGCAACGGCAACTACTGCCCGGGCAACCCCAACACGCGTGGCCAGATGGCGGTGTTCCTGGTGAAAACTTTCGGCCTCCAATGATGAAGACCGCGCGGCCGCCGGGAGGGTCGACCGGACTCCGCCCTGCCGGTCCTTACCGCCTCGTCCTGGTCTCGGCCGCCATCGCGCTTGGACTGTGCGGGTTTCTCGAGCCGGCGCGGGGCGACCCCTTCTGGGTGACGAACACGAACGACTCCGGTGCCGGATCGCTGCGCCAGGCGATCCTCGACGCCAACGCAGCGCCCGACGGTGTTATCCCCGACCTGATTTTCTTCGACATCCCGGGCGACGGCATTCACACGATCACACCGCTGACGGAGCTCCCTCCGCTCACCGGGCCGACGAGCTCTGGCCGGAGCGACGCAGCCGGGCTATTCTCGACGATCCGGTGATCGAGATCGCCGACGTCGACGGGGTGGGTTTGCGCGTGGCGGGGGGCGGGAGCACTCGTCGAGGGCCTCTGCGTGCGCGGCTGCACGGTCGGGATCCAGATCGAGTCCGATGGCAACGCCATCGAAGCTTGCCACATCGGCACCGACGCGACGGGGCAGATCGCCGCGGGTAACGGGACCGGCATCCTCATCAAGGCCGGCGCCGACGGGAACCACGATCGGAGGCCACAACGGGAGCCAGCATCAACCTCATCAGCGGCAACGGCATAGCCATCGATCTCGTCGGCAACGCGGGCACCGTGATCCAGGGGAATCGACATCGGAACGAGCCCCCTGGCGGAGTTCGCCATCCCCAACGGCATAGGCATCCGCGCCACGCTCACGACGAGTCTCTGGGTCGGAGGGTTGCGGCGACGGAAACTTCATCTCGGGGAACACCGGCCGTGCGATCGACGTCTCCCTCGGAACCAGCGCGACGATCGTTGGCAACGTGATGGGCATCGACGTGACGGGCGTGAAAGCGATGCCGAACGGCTCGGGCATCCACGCGGAGAATCACCCGGACCTCTGGATCTACGGAAACCAGATCGCCGGCAGCCGCAACGAGGCGATGCTCCTGGCCACGCCCGGCCCGCTCGTGCTGGCGAACTACATCGGGGACGACCTCCGCCGGCAGCGAACTCGATCCCGAACGGTCAGGGGATCGTCCTCGACTGCGACCACGACCGATGCCGTCATCGGCAGCATCATCTTCGGCGAAGCCAACATCATCGCCTACAACCGCGGGCACGGGCGTGACTCAACTACGGCGCGCGCAACGCGATCCGCGGCAACTACATCGTCGGCAACGCCACGGCTCGGCATCGACAACGCGCCGCTCGGCGTGACGCCGAACGACGCCGGGGACGCGGACTCCGGCGCGAACGCGCTCCAGAACTTCCCGTTCATCTCGTCGGTCGACTATGGCGATCACACGGTCACGGTCCATGGCATCCTGAAGGCGTCACCCAACACGATATACGACCTCGACTTCTACAGCAACGAGGTGTGTACGGCGCGCCCGAGGGATTTTCTCCAGGGCTGGGGCCCCCTCGGGTCTCTCCAGGTCACGACGAACGGCGCGGGCGTAGCCAGTTTCGACGTGACCCTCGAACGACGCCCAGGCAGCGCAACATGCCGCCCATTTCGGCCACGGCCACGGACCCCGACGGCAATACTTCCGAGTTCTCGCAGAAACGTCGTCTATGCCTCGTCCCCCCGAGCCGGGGCCCCGGCCGGCGGAACGCAAGTCACTCTCGTCGGCGCCCACTTCGCCGCCGGCGCGGCCGTCACCTTCGGAGGAGTCGCCGGCACGGGGGAAAGCGTGGTCGACGAGACCGAGATGAAGGTCACGGCGCCCGCCCTCGCGGCCGGCACCGTCAACGACATCGAGGTCACGAACACGGACGGGACGTCCGCGATCCTGCGGAGCGCCTGGATCGCCGACTTCCTGGACGTCCCCGGGGGCCATCAGTTCCATTCATTCGTCGCCACGCTGGTTTCGAACGGGATCGCGGCCGGCATCGGAAGCGGTCTCTATGGCGTCGGGAACGCCGACGCTGCGGCAGCAGATGGCGGTGTTCCTCCTGAAGGCACGCCACGGCCTCTGCTACATTCCGCCCCCCTGCCACGGCGACTTCGACGACGTCCCGTGCCCCTCGGCCTTCGCCAAATGGATCGAGGCTCTCGCCGACCAGGGGATCACCGGCGGCTGCGGCGGAGACAACTACTGCCCGCAGAACCCGGTTCGGCGCGACCAGATGGCCGTCTTTCTGCTGAAGGCGAAGTACGGCGCCGACTACGCGCCGCCCGCCTGCACCGGCGTCTTCCCCGACGTGCCGTGCTCGCTGTCCTTTGCGCCCTGGATCGAGCAACTCGCCGAGGAGGGCATCACCGGGGGCTGCGGCGGCGGCAACTACTGCCCGGGAAGCAACGTCACCCGCGGCCAGATGGCAGTGTTTATCGACAAGGCATTCGAGCTCCAGTAGCTCATCCCTCCGCTGCGCGCCTGCCGGGTCGAGGGCGACCGGACTCCCTCCAAGACGCCGCTCGCCCCTCCCGGCAGGCCTTTTTCCCCTCCCGGGCTGATCCCGACGGCCGACGTCTTGCGCGTGTTGTTCGGAGGGAAGACACCATGCGCCACGTCCTCGTCTCGCTGGGGGGGTCCTTGCTCCTGTCGGCGGCTCTGTCGGCTGCCCCCTGCACCCCGTCCGCCGACCACCCTCTGCCTGAACGACTCCCGCTTCGAGGTCGAGGTCTCCTGGCGGGACTCCCGCGGCCGCACCGGCGTCGGCCAGGCCAAGACCATCACCGCCGACACCGGCTATTTCTGGTTCTTCTCCGAGACCAACATCGAGCTCGTCATCAAGGTCCTCGACGCCCGCTCGATCAACCAGAAATACTGGGTCTTCTTCGGCGCGCTGACGTCGGTCGAGTTCGACCTGACGGTGACGGACACCGTCACCGGCGCCGTGAAGACGTACCACAACGCCCTCGGCCAGTTCGCGAGCGTCGGGGACACGGGCGCGTTCGACCCCTCGGTCAAGGCACCCGACTCACGAGATCGTGTCATCGGAGGGCGCATTGACGCCCTCCCGAGTCGCTCGCGTCCATCCAGAAATTCATCGAGGCGGCAGCGCCTCCGAAGCCAGCGCCGCGCTTCACGCCCTGCCCCGACACCGGCGCGGCGCTGTACCTCGCCAACTGCCGCTTTCGGCTCGAAGTCCACTGGTCGGACTCACGGGGCCGCCACGGCGCCGGCCGGCCCGTTCAGCTCACGAACGACACGGGCTATTTCTGGTTCTTCAGCGAGATCGAACGTCGAGCTGATGGTCAAGGTCCTCGACGCGAGGGGAATCAACGACAAGTTCTGGGTCTTCTTCGGCGCGCTCTCGAGCGTCGAGTACACCATCAACGTGTTCGACACGGTCAGCGGATCACTGCGCTCGTACAACAACCCACAGGGCGCCTTCGCCTCCGTCGGCGACACGTCGGCGTTCCGCGGAGGCTACGCGATTTCGGTAGAGACTGACGACACCCGTGCCGTGTCGGGCGCGATTTCCGTCGAAGCCGGGGGATCGCTTTCGGTGACGGCTGCCGACGGCACCGTATTCACGCTAAACGTCCTGCCGGACTCCCTCTACGCGGATGAGTTCGTGACCATGACGCCGGTCCGCGCGGTCGGGCATTTCCCCTTCGCGGGCGGCCTCGCGGCCGGAGTGGACATACAGCCGTCCGGAATCCCGTTGATGGAGGAGGGCGCCACGTTGACCATTCATACTCCGACTCCGATCGCTCGTTCCGAAGAGACGCCGGTGGCGTGGAACGGCTCGGGCGAGGACTTCTTCCTCTTTCCGCCCTGGCCGACGTCGGGTGACCTCAAGCTCGAGATCTCCCATTTCGGAGGGTACGGGGTCGCCCGCGGCACGGACGGGGAACGGCAGGCCCAGCTGGGGCAGGCGCCCGTCGCCGACAGCGACGTGCTGAGCCACGAGATCTCTCCTTTGACTCGCGAGGCGCGCGCCGGCGCGGCGTTGAACGGCGGATCCGAACTCAAGAGGACACTCGACCTCATAGGGCGCCTCGCAAACGAGTACGAGGGTCTCGCGACCGCGATGCTCAACGAACGCCCATGGGAATCCGGCCGTCATTCTCGACCTCATACAGCAAACGATCAATTGGATGCGAATGGTCCGCGTGACCACCGGGAGACCGGTGGATACCGTCTTTCCCGGCCGAACTGCCGAAATCCGCGACTATTGGGCGACTATGATCGTGTACGCGTTGGCTATCGTCGCCGAGCAGTGTTCGGAAGACCCGATCGGCCTCTGGGAGATCTTTCCCATCACTCGGATCATCGAACGGGTACTGGGCTGTATTCAGACCACCCTTACCTCCGAACCGAAGTCGAGGACGTACTGAAGTGCCTGACGTTCAAGCTCAGGTTCGAATCGACGATCACGATCAAGTTTGCAGGCTGGACCATCACCCATCCTGTGCTCGCCGAGTCGGTGATCCTGCGCGCCTACGTTCCGGACGACTTGAATCGGCGTTTCTTGTCCGGAGAAGGCCCGATCAGCCATTTGCGGAGCACCTGGCTCGGTCTCGGACACGGGTGCGAAGTGACGTGGTCGGGGACTCCATCCACCTTCGTGGCACGACTCATCTTGAGGACCACGAATCACCAGGTCGGTCTGGTCTACTCTCCAGGAACTCCCTCCTCCTCGTTGACTGGCTCATGCGGCGCGGAGCCCGTCACCCTCCCCGGAACCAATGAGTGGGTCAGGCTCTACAAGACTTTCCGTGTCGGAGCTGGCGAAATCGGCACCCGCGACTACGGTCTCGAGTATGCGCGAGTGGGTTGGTCTCTCACTGGCCGGAAAGACCCCTGGGCTCTCAGGACCGTGGAACCGAACTTCCCGCCGGCGGGCCTTTTCCTTCTCGGGCTGATCCCGCCGGCCCTCGTCCTGCGCGTGTTGTTCGGAGGAAAACACCATGCGCCAACTCCTGGCCTCGCTGGGGGGGTATCTGCTCCTGTCGACGGCCCTGTCAGCCGCCCCCTGCACCCCGTCGCCGACCACCCTCTGCCTGAACGATTCCCGCTTCGAGGTCGAGGTCTCCTGGCGCGACTCCCGGGGCCGCACCGGCGTCGGCCAGGCCAAGACCATCACCGCCGACACCGGCTATTTCTGGTTCTTCTCCGAAACAAACATCGAGCTCGTCATCAAGGTCCTCGACGCCCGCTCGATCAACCAGAAATACTGGGTCTTCTTCGGCGCGCTCTCCAGCGTCGAGTACGACCTCACGGTGACGGACACCGTGACCGGCGCCGTGAAGACGTACCACAATCCCCTCGGTCAGTTCGCGAGCGTGGGGGACACGGGGGCGTTCGATCCCGGAGTGACGGCACCCACGCAGCGAGACCGTCTCCGCCGAAGGCGCTCTCGACGCCGCCCGAGTCGCTCGAGGCCATCCAGAGATTCATCGAGGCGGCCTCGCCTGGCTCCCAGCCAACGCCGCATTCACGCCCTGCGCGGACACGCGTCTCGGCTTCGACATCGGCAACTGCCGCTTTCACATCGAGGTCGACTGGAAGGACAGTCGCGGCCGAACCGGAGTGGGCCAGCCCGTCCAGCTCACGAACGACACCGGCTACTTCTGGTTCTTCTCGCCCGCCAACGTCGAGCTCGTCATCAAGGTCCTGGACGCACGCTCGGTCAACGGACAAGTTCTGGGTCTTCTTCGGAGCCTTATCGAGCGTCCAGTACACGCGTCACGGTTACCGACAGGTTCACCGGCGCCTTCCGGAAGTATTCGAATCCATCCGGCAAGTTCGCGTCCGTAGGCGACACGGAGGCCTTCTCGCGGCGGGCAGACCGTGACGCCGGTGGCGGACGCGACGCATGCCGTGTCCGCAAATATCGAGTCCACGGGCGGAACCGTGAGCGCGACGGGAGCGGATGGCACGGTGTTCACGCTGGAGCTGCCGCCGGACGCGCTGCTCGGTCCCGCAGACCGTCACGCTGACGCCGGTATCGAGCCTCGGCCGCCTTCCCTTCTCCGGGGGTCTTGTCGCCGGGGTCGAGATCGAGCCCGACGGCCTGGACCTCTCGGTGCCGGCGACTCTCGACGATCCGGCCTCCGTCGCCGCTGCCTTCGCCCGAGCAGACGCTTCCGTACTCCTACGCCCAGGGCGGGCGAGAGACTTCATCCTCTATCCCCGCGCCCTCGACACGTCTATCGCTCCGCCTGCCTCTGGCGAGGTTCGGCGGTTACGGCGTCGCCGACGGGGACCCTGAGCGACGCCGAAACACAGGCCGAGAGAGCGACCACCGGGCCCTTCAGCTCCTACGTTCAACGATATCGCGCTATGAGAACTTCCGCCGCGCCATCGGCCTGATCACCCCGGCCGAGCTCGAAAGTCGTGGATCGCAGATCTTTGATGAGGCCTACGACGAGCAGGTCGCGCCCTTCCTGCCGCCGGGCGAAGGGTAAACGGCAAGCGGGTCGAGACTCCAAATTCCGGGAGTGCTGGCTCGGCGAGCTGCAAGAGTTTCTGGATCTCCTGTTTCGAGTGATCCGCCAGCGGAAGACGTTCGGCCTTTCCGATCTCCCGGACAGCCCGCTCGAGAGGTCTGGACGTCGGCGGTGCAGAAGATCCGCGCCTGCATGGAGGAGTCCTTCCGGCTGTGCGTCGCGAACCACGATCCGCAGGAGGTCCTGATGATCATCAAGCTCGCCCGGGACCTGCAGCTCCTGGGCGTGGAGGATCCGGCTCTGACGACCTTCAGGGAGGGAAGCCTTGTCGAACGATGCCTCCGCTTCGAGCTCGAGTTCGAAAGCGAGTTCAAGTTCGAGGTGCTGCATCCCGTTTACTCGCTCATGGAGCGGCTGAAATACCACGCCAAGGTCCCGCTCCGATTCAACCATACGGGGAACGACTACACGAACCAGTCGCACGTCGAGGGCGCCTGCACGCTCGAGCCCGCCGACGTCGCGCTCACTCTCAACGCTCCTCCCGAGACCTGCACGGCGAATCCGCCGAACGATCGGCGCCGGCTGGTTCGACGCGAAGGCGGCACAGATCAATCTATCGATACTCAGCAATGAACTGTGGATGCTCTACGAGCCCGGGTATCCGTCGCTCGACGCCTCGTTGACGTGCGACGGACACAACGTTCCTCTTCCGATCGTTCTGTTCGGTGCGACCTACACCATCGCTCATGAGGACGAGATCTCGTACAACGGCTTCTACGTCAACCACTGGAGGAAGCTGCGCGGCTATGTGGGCAGTTCTCCCGGAGACTGGGCTGAGAAGGAGTACGTGCGCACCTGCCCGGACTACGGTGGATCGGGGTCGACGCTGTTCGAGAATACGCGGTTCTTCCTGCGACACACCCCCGACGCGCCCATGCCGGAATGCCATTGATCAACGCGCCGTTCGCTCCGCTCGGAGCTGTACGCCGCGAAGCAGCGCCCGGCGGATGAGGCCCGGAGAAGGGGCCGACGAACGGTCCAGTAGAGGCGGAACTTCCGGCGGGCGGCGGGGCCGAAGTAGTGGATGCGCGTCTCGGTCGAGAGACGTGCCGCGTCTCCGAGCGGTTCGCTCGACCCGCAGGTTCCAGGCGCGCCTTGACGCAGCCGTCTTCGGCGAAAGCGAGGAACGCGTCGCGGTCGGCGAGCGGGCGCAGGCCGCCGTCCGAAGCGCCAGAACTTCCCGACGATGCCGAAGACGACCTCGCGCTCCGGCATCTCGTCGAGCTTCGTGAAGCCGAAGCGGACGATGCCTCTCGGGAAGCGTCCCCGTGCTCTTGCGGAGCGCGCGGCGGCCGTAGCCGCGGAGGAAGAGAGAGGGCCTTCGTCAGACGGCGAGGACGCCAGATCCTGTTCGAGGAGCGCCTGCCAGACGCGCTCGGGAGTCGCAGAGATCCGGATCTCGTGGCGGGAGAGTCGCTCGCCCTCCGGGAAAACTTCGTCGAGCGCCGTCGGTGTCAGGAGGCGACCAGGGCCTGCGGCGGGGCGCTGCGGAGCGGGGCGATGCGCTGCGCCTCTTCGTGCTCCTTCATGTACGCCTGGGCCTTCATCATGCGCTGCGTCCGCATGAGCACGCGCGTGAGGTACGGGATCTGCGCCGGCTTGACCTGCCGCATCCACTCGATCCAGCTCTTCTCGCCGGAGGTGTTGAGGATCGAGCGGCGCCAGGTCTCGGCGTAGAGCTCGAAGAAGCGCTGCGCGCCGAGGCGCGGCTCCCAGAGCACGTGGTGCATGTCGTACTTGAACCAGGGCTGGCCTTCGAGGATCGGCGCGAGCTTCTGGAAGAGCTCGGTGCCCGGAAGGGGCGTCAGGATCGTGTAGCCCGCGCGCTGGAAGCCCTGGGTCGCGACGAAGTCCCAGAGCTCCTGAAACTGCGCCTCGTCCCAGTCGGGATCCACGAGGAAGTTGCCGGTGACGCCGTAGCCCAGCTCGCGCGAGATCCGCGCCGCCTCGATGGACGCCCCGACTCCCGTGTCCTTGGTGACGCTCGCGAGGCCCGCGTCGGATGCGGCCTCGAGGCCGAAGAAGATGTCGAAATCCTTCGCGATCGGCCGCCACTCCTCGAGGAGATCGGCGCTCCGGCAGACGAGATCCGTGCGCGTCTGGACGAGGATCCAGCGCTTCCGCACGCCCCTGGCCTTCAGGGCGCGCGCGAGCTCGCGGCTGCGCTCGGGGTGGTTCCAGAAGAGGTCGTCGGCGATGAAGAGGGAGTCGCCCGTCCGCTCGAAGTCGTCGACGACGGCGCCGACCGAGCGCTCGCGGAACGACCGGCCGTAGAGCTGCCAGACCGAGCAGAAGCTGCAGCGGAACGGGCAGCCGCGCGCCGTCTCGATCAGCCAGACGGGCTTGAAGAGCAGGCAGTGGTAGCGGTTGCGGTCCCGCTCCACGAGGTCGCGGGCCGGCAGAGGGATCTCGTCGAGCCCGGTCCGATCCTCGAGCGGCCGCGTCGAGATCCAGCCATCCCGCGTCTTGAGCCGGAGCGCCGGCACCTCGGAGAGCGGCCGGCCGGCGGCCAGCGCGTCGGCCACGGCCGGCACGACTTCTTCGCCGTCGTCGACACAGACGGCGTCGATCTCCGGCGCCTCGAGCGGCCCGGGGAAGGCCGCGGCCGCATGCCCTCCGACGAGGATGAACGCATCGGGGACGACGCGGCGAATCTGCCCTTGCCGTCTCGATGACCCGGTCGTACTCGAGCGCGTGCATGCAGGAAATGCCGACCAGGCTTGGCCGCGTCCGCCGCGCCCAGGCGCGCACGCTGTGGCCGAACCGCAGGTCCACGATCGTCGGCGCGTGGCCGCGCGCGCGAAGCGCCGAGGCCACGTACTCGAGGCCCAGCGGCTCGACGCGAAAGAAAGGCCCGAGCCCGAAACGTTCGTTGCCGGGGTCCGGGCGGATCAGGAGGACGTTCATGGCAGGAGGCTTGGATTGTAAACTCTTCACACGCATGGGAGAAACCGCGCCGATCGCCCCGCCGGCGCCGCCGCGCGGACGCAAGAAGTGGGTCAGCCACGGTCTCTCGAACCGCATCGTCTACGGCGGCCTGCACTACGGCGCGCGCTGGCTCCCGATGTCGGTGCTGAACGCCATCAACCTCGTCGGAAACGGCCTCGCCGTCACGGCTCCTAGCGGGACGAAGGCCGGGATCCGCGACAACTTCCGCATGGCCCTCGGCGTTTCGGAGCCGGAAGCGGAGACGCTGGCCCGCACGTCAGTTCTTCGAGTACGGCCGCCACACGATCGACGTCTGGAAGCTGCGAAGCGAGGCGTTCGTGCCGCGCGTCACGACGCTCGTCGAGGACGCCCGGATTCTCGAGCGTGTCCGCCGCGGGGGCCGAGGTTTCCTGCTCGTGACCGGACACGTCGGCAACTGGGAAATGGGAGCCGTCACGCTCCGCGCGCACGGCCTCGTCCCGGCGGTCGTCGGCCAGCCGGAGCTCGACCCGAACGTGCAGGAGATGCGGCAGCAGCTGCGCGAGCGGCTGGGCGTCGAGTCGATCGACATCGGCTCCTCGATGTCGACCGCGTTCCGGGTCCGGAAGGCCGTCGAGAACGGCCGCGCCGTCGCGCTCCTCGTCGACCGGGCCTATCCGGAGGACGAAGTCATCGTGCCGTTCTTCGGCCGGCCGACGCCGTTTCTGCGATCACCCGCGCTTCTGGCCCGATTCTGCGGCTGCGAGATCCTGCCGGGCTTCTTTCTGCGACACCCCGACGGCAGCTACTTCAACGTCTGGGGCGAGCCGCTCTCGGCCGATCCGCGCCTCTCCCCCGACGAGGACGCCGCCCGGGTCATGTCGCGCGTCGCCGCGGACCTCGAGCGCGTGATCCGCCTGCACCCGACGCAGTGGTTCAACTTCTACAGGTTCTGGGACGTTCTCGCGTCCTGGCGGGCCGCCGGGCGTTTCCATTTGCCGTAGACGAAGTTTCCGCAGCAGCGCGCGCAGATCGGGAGCGGCTCCTTCGCGAGCTTGGCGCGGAACCGCGCCGCCTTCTCCCCCGTCCAGATGTCGCGGAACGCCTGCGTGCGGACGTTCCCGATGAAGTAGTCCGGAAAATCGCCGCAGAAGCAGACCTCGCCGTCGGGCTCGACCTGCGCGAAATACCACGCGACCGGGCACATCTCGTGGCCGAAGGTCTCGTTGAAGTTGGAGAAGTACTCCGGGACGCGAGCGGCCGGAACGTCCGGAACGAATGACGTCCAGGGACGCCCGAGGCTCGAGTCGACGAAACGGCGTCGGCGCAGCGCCTTGAGAAGCCGGACGAGCTCGGTCATCTGCGCTTCCCGGGTCCCGAAGGCCGATGCCGAGTCGAACTCGAACCCCTTCCAGGACGTCGCCGTCACGCCGAGGTCTTCCCGCATCACCCGTTCGTACTCGGCGCCCACGCTCTCCGGGATGAACCAGCGCAGGCCCACGTTGATCGTGTCGAGCGGCAGGGGGCGCAGCGCTTCGACGGCGGCCCCGATGGCCTCCAGGTTCAGCTCCGTCACCGGCAGGATCGCCATGACCATCGGGAGCGTGCGCGAGAGCTTCTTCCGCCAGTGCGCGATGGCGCGGATCCCCGCTTCGGCCTTCGCGAAGCTGTCGGAACGTCCCCGGATGCGGTCGTGGACTTCCGGCGGCCCGTCGATCGAGACCGCGATCGAGTCGATGCCGAGCTCGACGAGCTCCCGGGCGAGGGCTTCGAGCCTTCCCCCGTTCGTGATCACGGTGCACGTCAGGCCCCGGCGCTTGACCTCGGCGATCAGCGGCACGATGTCGGGATAGAGGAACGGCTCGCCGCCGAAGAGGCTGACGATCGGGTTCCACGGAGCGATCTCGTCGAGGAGCCGGACGTAGTCCGAGAGGGCGAGCTGGCGCTTGGCGCCGATCAGCTCCAGGATCCGGGCGCGCTCGAGGGCGCCGTCGGTCGGGGTCTCTCCCGACTGCGCCCGGAAGATGCCGGTGTCGCCCCACTGCCCGCACATCTTGCAGCGCAGGTTGCAGAGGTTCGTGACGCGCAGCTGCACGAAGGTCGGCATCGGCAAGGGTTTGAGCTTCGCATCTGGTGGCGCGGCGAGGTGCTCCATCACGCCGCGGCGCCCCGCCGCCATGCGGCCGAGGTGCCGCCGCGCGAAACCCGAAAGCGCCAGACCCGGCGATAGCTCATGAACGGACCTTTACCGCGCTGTAGAGGTCGATCACGCGCCCGAGGGCCCGCCGGCACACCGCGCAGAACGGGACTTCGTCGCGCGTGAACATGATGCAGTCTTCCTGGGGACGGTAGTAGCCCTTGGCCTCGTACAGCGCTCCCTCGAACGCGCCGACCTTCCCCGAGTACTGGTCGGTCCCGAGCAGCTTCGTCTCGAAGACGAGCTCCTCCTGGAAGAGCTTGTCCATCTCCTCCTCCGGACCGTTCGCCTTGCGAATCTCGCGCCGCTTCGCCTGGTACTCGCGGGAGGCCTTCTCGAACTCCTCTTTCTTCCAGGGCGTCGGGAGGGGCGTCCCCGGCGTCACGAGGTCCTTCCACTTGAGGTTCGCCGGATCCAGCAGCGCCGTGATGTTCTCTTCCCACGGCTCGGTGCGCGCGCCGGGGCGCCGGCTCGAAGGACACGGGCGAGGTGTAGTACTCGTCGGCGAGCGCGGCGAAGTGGTGCCCGAACTCGTGGACGAAGACGTACGGCGCCCAGAGGCTGTCCGCCGCCACGGTGCCGTACTGGCCGAAGATCCCGCCGCCTCCATAGGTTCGGGAGTTCGTCAGGATCTCGACGAACTCGTACGGAGCGAACGAGGCCACGTCGCGGAACGACCGGTTGTCGAAGGTCAGGATGTAGCGCTCGCTGCCGAACGCGTCGTACGTGGCGCCGATCCGCGAGCGGCGATGGATGCCCACCGAGGGACGCGAAATCCCCGACTGCTCGGCCGGAGGGCAGATGGCCCAGACGTTGAAATCCGCGCGGCGGCTCTTGAACGGCTCGACGGCGAAGAGAAGATCCGCCAGGCGACGCGCGTCCTTCTCGAACTTCCCGCGCTCCGCGGCCGTGTAGCCGTCGCCGAGGATCAGGAAGTCGACCTTCTGCGCCGGCTCTCCGTTCTTCTGAATCTGGATCACCGCACCGGGCGAGGCCGGAGCGGCCGTGTCGATGAAGACGTCTTTGGGATCGACGAGCAGCGTCCAGACCTCGCGAAAGGCGTTCTCCGCGCCCCGCTTCTTCAGGGAGATCTGCACCGGAGCCTCGGGCGCCGGGAACCGCAGCGACTCGGAGAACGTGCGGCGGCATCTCCTTCGCCTCCCCGGTCGTTTCCCATTCGCCGAACACCGACGCGAACCCGCGGGAGTAGACGACGCGGTTCGAGGCGCGGTCGATGACCTCGAAGAGGTACTTGCCGAGGTTCGTGTCGTCGATCGGCTTGCGGGGGTTTCCCGGCCAGGGCAGCGGCTCGAGCACGACGCGATCGAAGCTGAACCATTCGGCGTCCGCCTTGCCCGTGTGGAAGTAGTCCACCCGCATCGTCCGGGGTGTCGTCGTCTGGGCGGTCATGCGGGCCGTGGCCGGAACCTGGAGAAGAAGGGCGAGAAGTGCGGCGGGGACATGCATCCTCATAAAGCTGGCATATCCTACGCTCCTCGCCGATGAGCCGGGAGAACGCACTCTTTTCGAAGGGAAGCGCATGATCCACGAGAGCATTCTGGGAACGATCGGAAACACGCCCGTCGTTCGCATCAACCGCCTCGCGCCGCAGGGCGTCACGATCTACGTCAAGTGCGAAGCCTTCAATCCGCTGTCGCTCGGTCAAGGACCGACTCGCGATCGCGATCATCGAGGACGCCGAGCGCAGCGGCGCCCTCAAGCCCGGCCAGACGGTCATCGAGGCCACCTCCGGCAACACCGGGATCGCGCTGGCCATGGTCTGCGCCGCCAAGGGCTATCCGTTCGTCGCGGTGATGTCGGACAGCTTCTCGATCGAGCGGCGCAAGCTGATGCGGATCCTGGGCGCGAAGGTGGTCCTCCACCCCGCCGCCGAGCGCGGCTCCGGGATGGTCCGGAAGACCGAGGAGATCGCGAAGAAGAACGGCTGGTTTCTGGCGCGCCAGTTCGAGAACCCCGCGAATCCCGAGTATCACCGCAACACGACGGGGCCCGAGATCCTCCGCGACTTCGCCGGCAAGCGCCTCGACTACTGGGTCACGGGCTACGGCACCGGCGGCACGCTCACGGGCGCCGGCCAGGTGCTCAAGGTGGCGCGGCCCGCGATCAAGATCGTCGTCGCCGAGCCCGAGGGCGCGGCGCTCCTGTCGGGCCAGGAGTGGAAGCCCCACAAGATCCAGGGCTGGACGCCGGATTTCGTGCCGGCCGTCCTCGACCGCGACGTCTACGACGAGGTCGTGACCGTCGGCGACATCGAGGCCCGCGACGCGGCGCGCGACCTCGCCACCAAGGAAGGCATCTTCTGCGGCATCTCCTCGGGCGGCACGTTCGCCGCGGCGAAGAAGGTGGCCGCGAAGGCGCCGAAGGGCTCGGTGTTGCTCGCGATGCTGCCGGACACGGGCGAGCGCTACCTGTCGACGATCCTCTTCGAGGGGATCAACGAGGGAACGGACGAGGTGCCCGGGCGCCTAGTTGATGCGGCGGACGTCGTTGAGCGTCCCGGGATCGCCGTCTAGTAGTTGAGGACGCGGCGAATGTCCTTGAGCTCGCCGGGGTCGCCGTCGTACTGCGTGACCTGGACGTGGCCGTCGGGATCGATCGAGAGCGCCGCCTTGGTGTAGATGGTCCCGTCGCTCGAGCCGAAGTCCGTCCAGTCCCACGCGAAGACCGCGAACGGATAGTTGAGCGACGCTCCCCCGTCTTCGTCGGATTCGTTGTACTTGATCGGGCGCGTCGTCACGACGAGATAGCGCCAGCCGTCCTCGATCTTCTCGGCCATGACGAGATCGATCGGGTAGACCAGCGCCCCGAGCTTGACCTGGCCCTGCCCGCTCCCCCGGATCGCGTTGGCGAGAGCATTCTGGCCGCCGTCCTCGAGGACCTTCTTCAGCGGGATGATCTCGTCGAGGCTCCGCGGGCTCGAGACCACGACGTTGAAGGCCATGCTCCGGGTGCCCGAGGGCGTGCCGATCGACGCCGTCGCCGAGTATTCGCCGGTGGCTTTCTTCTCCTGACGGGCGAGAGCGGGAAGAGTCAGCAGAAGCAGGGCGATGACAGCAGCGCATTCTCTTCATGATCGGCTCACACGATATCAGCCTCAGAGTGGAGAAACGTCCTGACCAGAAAAGTCGCCATCTGCCCGCGCGTGTTCGAGGAGCCCGGGCAGTAGAGGAGCGGGGTCGTCGAGCAGCCGCCCGTGATGCCGTCGGCGTAGAGCTGTTCGATCCAGTCGGTGAAGGGCCCGGGACAGGTCACGTCCTCGAAGACGCCGGCGCAGGTCGGCGGCACGTATCCGCTGCCGTGGTCGGTCTTCAGAAGGAAGACGGCCATCTGGTCGCGGCGCACCGGGTTGTCCGGACAGTAGTTGTCGCCGCCGCAACCCGCGGTGATGCCTTCTGTGGACAGCTGCTCGATCCAGTCGGCGAACGCCGACGGGCACGCGACGTCGTCGAAGACGCCTGTGCAGGCCGGAGGCACGTAGCTGGACCCGTGCTCGGCCTTGAGCAGGAAGACGGCCATCTGCGCCCGCGTCACCGGGCTCGTGACGCAGAACGCGCCGGCGCCGCAGCCCGCCGTGATCCCGGCGCGAAAGACCTTCTCGACGTCGTCGTGGAAGATGTTGTCCTGCGGCACGTCGGTGAAGTCGGCGAGAAACCCGGCCGAGATCGTTCCCGACAGCGAGCTCGGATTGGTCACCGTCACGTCGTTGAGGGTTCCCGGCGAGAGAACCGGCGTCGAGGCGTCGATCTGCGTTCCGCTCATGACCGCGACGCCGGTCGCCGCGACGCCGCCGATCTTGACCGTCGCTCCGTTCTGGAAGTTCAGCCCCTCGATCGTGATCGCCGTCGGCGACGTCCGCGGGGCCCGACGACGGCGCGATCGAGGAGACCGACGGGCCCGGAACGGCGAGGCACGCCGAGAACTCCGACGTGTTGCCCGCGGCGTCCGTCGCCGTCGCCGTGATCCACGGGCCCAGCGCGGCCGACGTCAGAACCGCGTCGAAGGCCACGTTGCCGCCGGAATCGGTCGTCTGGTCCGCGGCTCCCAGGAACCGCTGGCCGGGCCCGTTGCCCGAGGCGTCGCAGAGGATCGTCGAGAAGAACTCGATCCGATAGCTCGAGGACGCGAATGCTGTTCAGTGAACCCTGGACCTGCGTGCTCGCCGTGTCGAGCAGGAGCGCGGACGAGAGGACCGGGAAGTTCTGCAGCAGGTTCGCGCCGGGGTCGGGATCGCCGGGATCGTTCGGCGTCACGCCGGCCGGGCCGAGATCGATGCCGAGATTTCCGTTGAAGGAGATCGTGTTGCCGAGAACCGAGTTGCCGGTCCCCGAATCGATCGAGACGCCACGCGCGACGTTGAACGCGATGACGTTCTTCGTGCCGGCCGCGGTGCCGCCGATCACGTTCGCGTTCGCGCCCGCCTGAATCGCCACGCCGTCGCCGCCGTTGGGAAACGCCGCCGACGCCGAAGCGTTCGAGCCGATGAAGTTGCCCTGCACGACGTTGCCGGACGTCTGAGCGTCGACGATGAGCACGCCGGAGTTGGAGTTGCCCGAGATGACGTTCCGGTCCGGGCCCGGCCCGCCGATCGTGTTGTCCGCGGCGCCGTCGTTGATCTGGACGCCGTCCGCATTGGGGATCGCCGCCGTGATCGCGGCGTTGAGACCGATCGTGTTTCCCTTCACCACGTTGCCCGAAGCGCCCGTGCGCAGGCGGACGCCGTTCGTCCCGTTGCCCGAGACCACGTTGCCCGGCCCGATCGTGTTGCCGTCGGCGTCGGACACGATGATTCCGTTCAGACGTTGCCCACGGCCGCGGTGCCGCTCGCATTCAGGCCCACGAAATTTGCCGCGACGGTGTTGCCCGTCGAGCCGCTGATCAGGAGGATGCCGCTCATCACGTTGCCCGACACGATGTTGCCGGGGCCCACCGTGTTGCCGTTGACGCCGCTCAGGTTCACGCCCTGACCCGTGTTCGCCAGAGCCGCCGTGCCCGCCGCGTTCAGGCCGACCCAGCAGCCCGTCACGATCGTGCCGTCGGCCGAGCCGCTGATGATGATGCCGTCGCCGCCGTTCCCCGACACGAGCGTGTCGCCCGCGAGTCCGGACCCGACGGTGTTGCCCGTCCCGGAGTCGATGCCGACCCCGGCGACCGAGTTCGGGACCGCGGCGGTCCCTGCCGCGTTCGTGCCCATCCGGTTGCCGGCGATCGTATTTCCGTCGGCGTTCACGCCCGTCATCCGCACGCCGTCCGTCGAGTTGCCCGAGAGCAGATTCGAGCGCTGCGAAAGGCTCGTGCGTCCGACCAGATTGTTCGTCGAGCCCGAGATCCGCACGCCGTCGCCCCCGTTCGGCAGCGCGGCGTTGCCGGCGAAGTTGGTCCCGATGTAGTTGCCCTGGATCGTGTTTCCGCCGCCCGTCTCGAGCAGGATCCCGTGCCCGTTGGTCGCCGGAAACGCCGGGAGGAAACGGTTGATCACCAGGCCCATCACCGTCGATCCGCCCGCCGAGATCCGCAGCCCGTTCGAGCCGAGGCCCGCATTCGAACCGTCGATCTCGATGATCGGCGTTCCGCCGTAGCCCGGCTGCGTCGTCCCGTCGATGATCACGGGATCCGTGATCGTCGGCAGCGCCGAGCCCGGCTGGATCGTCCTCTGCCCCGCCCCGATCCCGAAACGGATCGTGTCCGTCCCCGCCGCCGCGTTCGCCGCGAAGATCGCCTCGCGCAGCGAACAGTGCGCGGCATTGCACACTCCGTCATCGAAGTCGTTCGTGGAATTGACGGTGAACGTCGCGGCCTGGCCGGCGGCCGCAACGAGCGAGCAAACGACGCCCGCGAGTACCCGGAAAAGGCGCATTCGGCGCGAGTTTAGCCCAGGGACTGTGCGCCGGTGTAGTCTCTGATCAATCGGCCCTCGACAGGAGGCGCCCATGAACATCCGGACCGTCCTGGGGTCGCTCCTTCTCTTCGCGTCCTGCGAGATGCTTCGAGCACAACCCACCCTGCTGCGGCGGTCGGATGCGCCGATCCCTCCGCAGGACCCGGACATCGAGCGTCCTTCGAGAAGTGGCCGTCATCGTGAACATCCCGGCCGCGCGCGACGCCTCCCGCCTGCGCCTCCCGCTCTTCGACGGAAATCGCGAGCTCGAGCTGATCCGGAGCGGGCCGCCCGTGACAGCGCGACGGGTCGGTGATCTGGTCGGGGCGTGTGGCCGGCCAGGAAGCGAGCACCGTCCTCTTCTCGACGCGCGGCGACATCCTGGCCGCCAACATCGCGACGCAGCCGACGAGAGACGGGCCGGCGGAGTTCTTCGAGATCCGCTTCCTGGGGCCCGACCACGTGCTGCGCCGGATCGACCCGTCGAAGCTTCGGTCGGAGGGAAACCCGATCCCTCCGGAGCCTTGAACGAGCCTCGGACGGCGACCTGCACGAACGATCCGGGCGACGAGATCGACGTCCTCGTGCTGTTCACACCGAAAGCGAGCAAGAGAGGCGGGCGGAGTCGACAGCGATGAGGCGAGGCGATCCAGCTCTACATCGCCGAGGCCAACCTCGCCAACGCGCAGAGCCTCGTTTCACCTCGGTTCCGGCTCGTGGGCGCCGAGGAGATGGCCGTACGATGGAGTCGGGGCATCCCGCCAACGACCTGAGCCGCCTCCAGAGGCCGGGCGGCGAGCTCGCCGACGCGCACGGCCGAAGGGACGCTCTCGGCGCGGATGTCGTGGTCCTCATCGTCGACTACACGCAGGCACAGATCGACGAGCACGAGCTGCGGAAACGGGTTCCTGATGGAGACGCCCTCGAACGCTTTCGAAAGCTTCGCCTTCGCGGTCGTGCCCCGGCGCTGCGCCGACCGGACGAACGAGCTTCACGCACGAGGTCGGCCATCTGATGGGGGCGCGCCACGACTGGGCCGACGACGCTTCGGCGGCCTCGCCGCGAAAGCCGTTCGCGTTCAGCCATGGCTTCGTCCACCTCCCGGGAGGAAACGCCGGACCCCGGTTTCGCACGATCATGGCGAAAGACGACGAGTGCAAGCTGGCGCACCGCCGCTGCGACCGGGTCCTGTTCTGGTCGAACCCGGATCTCCAGCTTCCTCAAACCGGGATCCGGCTGGGAGTGGCCGCCGGCGACGAGCCGTCGAACAACGCCGAGACTCTCCGAAAGACCGCGCCGTTCGTGGCGAACTTCCGCTGCCGCAAGACGACAGCGACGCCGCCTTAGGGCTCGCTCCTTCGTTTCGCCGGGTTGCCCGGCTCCACACAGGTAGACCGGGAATTCGCTCGCGCCGTCGAGACCGAGAAGCTTTTCGATGTAGCTGTCCTGAATGGCCGCGGTCGTGAACGGCCCGAGACCCCGCGAGGTCGCGAGCAGGCAGAACGTCTGGGCGAGGTGGCCCGCGTCGAGAAAGAGCGTTCGGTAAGTCACTTCGTCCTGGTACTTCCAGAGGCTGCGCCCGACGACGGCGGTCATGACGCAGAGAAACGCGGCGCGGCCGACCCAGGTCTGGCCCGATGCGGCGCGCACGGCCTGGGCCCGGAAGCGGCCGCGGCGCAGCCGGCGAAGGTCTCCCGCGCCGACGTCGAAATGGTAGAGGCCGGGAGCGAGCCCTTCCACGTTCCAGGCGAGGACGTAGCACTCGATCGGATGCAGCGAGCCCGCCGACGGGCTGGTCTTGGTCATGAGCGTGCCGAAAAGGCCGGCGTCGTGGCTGCCCGTACGTCCGAACGTTCCGCCGACGACGGCCGAAACGTCGGCGAGCGAAACCGGCCGGCGGCCGAACTCCCGGACGGTGCGGCGCGAGACGAGCACCGAATCGAGGTCGGCTTCGGCGGCGGCGGGCGCCGGAAGAGCGCACGCGCGCGGCGTCGCGGTAGCGCTTGAAGAGCGCCGGGCGGCGCGCGGGGAGGCGCTCTCGAACGAAGTCCTCGGCCGCCCGGCCCAGCGGCACGTACCGAAGATCCTTCGAAGCCGAGTGGTGCAGGGCCGACGCGACGTTCTCTTTCCACGCCGCGATCCGCGAGCGCTTCCGACGCGCCTCGGCTTCCGGGATCAGGAAGCCGAGGCGGCGAAGGAGGCGGATCTTGCCGCGGACTCTGGCCGATGCGCGCGCCGACGGCTCGCGCGCACGGTCGAATAACGCCAGGACTTCGACCGCGAAGCCGTCGCCCGAGAGCGTGACGCCGCTCTCGAGATTTCGAACCACCGGCCCATCCGCGTTCCACCAGACCAGCAGATCCGGGTGGCGGACGATTCTCGGCAAGAAGCGCTACGGGCCGCCGTCTCGGCTATCCGCTTGGCCGTCTCGGCGGCTTCGCCGGCCTTGATCAGTGCCTTTCGCACGTCCAGCGGGAGCTTCTTCTTGATCACGACAGCCCTGCCGCCTCCGTCGCAGCCGACTCCCCGACTGATCGTCATCTTGATCAGCTTGATCTTGGGCATCGTGCAGGTCTGCGTGTCCTCGTTCCAGATGAAACCCTTCGCTTCGCACTGCGCCTTGGTGATGGGCATGCATCCCTCCTCCTTCTCTACGACATTCCCCGGCCCAGATAGAGCCGGGACGACGTATAGCTGATGGAATAGGCCTGGGTCGTCGCCGTCCGGGCTGCAGGCGGCCGCCATCAGAGACTCGCCCGCGATCCCCTCCCGAAGCGGGACCTGCTGCTCCCGCAGCACAGCGCCGGTTGCGACGGATCCAGAGTCAGAAGGCGACGGTCGAGCGTGACCGCGAAGATCCGATCGCCGCGGAGCGTTCCAGCGCGCATACGCGAAGTGCTCGCCGCCGGGAGCGCGAAGAGCTTTCGGCCCGCCGTCTCGCGGAGCGATGCCCGTAGATCTTGAGCGCGTTGCGGTCGGGCTCCTCGATGCAGACGAACCGGGACTGATCCGGACTCGCAACGGGGCCGCTGCAGCCGGTGACTCCGAGGGACTCGGCTCCGGTTCCGTCGAGTCTTCATTCGGCCGACCTCGCGCCGCTCTCCTTCGGCCCGGACGTAGAGCAGCGCGTCGGATCCCGAAAAGGAGGGATCGAAGTAGCCCGCCGTCGTGGAGCTCGTGACGGCGCGGCTCTTGCCTCCGCTCGTGGGAACCACGATCAGTTGCGGCAGACCGGAAGGGACGCGGCTCGTGGCCACGACCCAGCGGCCGTCGGCCGAGAACTTGCCGGGATCCCCGTCCGAAATGCGGATGGCCTCGCTTCCGTCGAGCGGTCGGGTCCAGACGCCGACGGTGTCCGCCGAGGCGCCGTCCAGAAATAGGAGGGTTTTTCCGTCCGGGGAAATGTCGGCCACCATCGTCGTCCCGAGCCACGAGAAGTCGGTCGGCGCGCCCTCGCCGATCCTCAGGAGGAGATCCGTCTCCTCCGAGCTCGCTACGAAGAGGCACCCTTCATCGGAGACGTCCTGCAGGAAAAAGAAGTCCGGAAAGGAGTGGATCATGCGAGTACGGCCCTTGCGATCCACGCCCCAGAGGGCGGTCGTGTAGACGTCCGCGCGGCTCGCGGTGTACCAGACCTCGCCGGTGCGGGCGCTCCACTTCAATCCGACGCAGCGCTCGAACACAGGCGTGAGAGCCCGGCCGCGCGTACCGTCCATCGAGGCGATCCGGACCTCTCCCGCATCGTCGGTGCGGGAAGGATGATGAATGAATGCGACCTCGGTTTCGTCAGGAGAAATGGAAACGTAGGTGATCGCCCCGGTGGTTCGAAAGAGAGGACGAAGAAGCTTGCCCGCCGCATCCCGCACCTGGAGCACGCGCTGCGGAGCCCTCTTCCTGGACCACGGCCACGAAGCGCCCTTTCTTCGCCCAGTCGGCCCAGCCCGAGTTCTCCAGAAACGGCCGCGCCTTGCCGCCCAGGGCCGGCCACCACGCCAGCGTTCCGAAGAAGTTCAGCGACGGCCGCGATCGGCCGAGCTGCACGAGCACTTCGGAGCCATCCTCGGAGAAGGCCATCGGAACCTGGGTCTCGGCGTCGAGGCTCCGATCCGCGCCCTTGGCCTCCGGCAGCGTCAGGTACGTCCGCGAGGACTGGCCGACCCAGGAGGCCGTATAGAGGATGGAATTGGACTTCTGCATGAAGAGCGCGCGCGTGACGACGCCGCTGCGGAACGTGAGGCGGCGGAACTCGGGACCGCTCTGAGCCGGCCGCGGACGGCCGAGCACCGCCCAGAGCCCGGCGCCCGACGAGCGCGGCGAGAATTGCGACGAGGACCGCCGCGAGCCCGAACTTCCGACGCGCCGCCGGCTCTTCCAGCGGCCGCGCTTCCCGACACCTCCGAGAGATGCTCCCGGATCCCCCGGATCTCCCGGGCGAGATCGCCCGTGGACTCGTACCGGTCCCCGGCCGCCTTGGCGTGGCAGCGCTCGACGACCCAGCGCAGCGGCGGAGGAATTCCGGGCCGCAGCCGCGCGATCGGTTCGGGATCGTCGTGGAGCACGGCCGAGAGCGTGTCGATGCGGGTGTTCTCCTTGAATGCGCGCCGGCCCGTGGCCATCTCGTAGAGGACGGATCCGAAGGAGAACTGGTCCGAGCGGAAATCGACGGGCTCCCCTCTCGCCTGCTCCGGCGACATGTAGCCGGCGGTGCCGACGATGTCTCCGGTGAGCGTCGGAGGGGACGTTTCCGTGGTGGCCTGTGTCCGCTCGCCCGCGTCGCGCTGAAAGGCGCGGGCGAGGCCGAAATCCACGACCTTGACGAGCCCTTCCCGCGTGATCATGACGTTGGCCGGCTTCAGGTCGCGGTGCACGATTCCGGCGTCGTGGGCCGCGGCGAGCCCGTCGGCGATCTGGCCGGCGAGATCGAGGAGCTTGCGCGCGGGCAGGGGTCCCTCCGCGATCAGCTCGCCCAGGGACTTGCCTTCCACGAGCTCCATCGCCACCCAGGACACGGATTCCGATCGCCGACGTCGTAGACGGTGACGATGTTGGGATTGTTGAGCGAGGACGCGGCTTTGGCTTCGCGCTGGAACCGCGCCAGGTGCGCGGCGTCGGAAGCCAGCTCCGCCGCGAGCACCTTGATCGCGACGCGCCGATCCAGCCGCGTGTCGCGCGCCGCGTAGACTTCCCCCATTCCGCCTGCGCCGATTGGCGACAGGATTTCGTAGGGTCCGAGCCGAGTACCCGCTGCGAGAGCCACGTTGCTACTTCGGAATACTATCCCCGCGCGGCGCGGCGCCCCGTTTCGGACGGCGGAACGCCAGTCGCGGTCCGACACGAGGCCCACTCCTCGCCTCGCCGGTCTCGCGGGCTTCTCCATCGCTGTCCGCCTTCTCGTGATGCGCCCGCATCGCCTGTGAGAACTCAGTGCCCCATCGAGCGGCGCCGTTACGGCCGTTCGGAGCCGCGCGGCGGCGAGACTGTCGCGGGAGCGAAGCGTTATGGCCCGGTCGGGGCTCCCGCGGCGATTCACCCGGTGGATGGTCCGCCCACCCGAGGTCGAGGCCCGCGGGCAACCGCGAGAGCTGCGTGAGCGTGGCCTGGAGCTCTTTCTTCTCGCCGGCGCGGTAGGGGTTGACGTACTCCCACACGGTCTCGCCTTCCGGGCGTGACCTCGATCGCCCGTCCGGCATTGGATCGACGATCAGCGTGTCGCCGTTGCCGAGGCGATCGGCCTGGCCGTTGGACTCGGAAAAGATCCGCTGCCCTTCTCGCTCGCCGTAGCGCCAGGCGATCACCTGGGTGAAGGGATCGATCTCGAGCACCCGCGAGAACCCGAGGCGCATTCCGGCGAAATTGTCGAAGAGGAGCATCCGGCCGTTCTCGAGGATGCGCGGCGAGTGCTGCGCGCGCCACGGGCCGAGGAGGGCCCACACGATCTTCTCCGCCTGGGGGTCGAGGACGGCGACGACGTCGAGGCTCCGAAACGAGACGAGCAGGTTGCCGGCGCGGAAAGCCGGAGAACGGTCGGCGAGGCGCCCATCGAGAATGACGACGGAGTTGGCGTGCAGGATGTCGCCCTCGCTCGCCATGTGTGCGAGGACGGCGGCGTAGTCGGAGCGCTCGAAGGCGGTGAGGAGCGAGATCCGCCGGAGCTCCTTCCCGTCGGGCGTCAGCACCGTCACGAAATCCACGTCGACGGGATCGCGGGGATTGATCGCCGGGACGATCTTCGTCTCGCGCGTGAGAACGTAGATCGTGCCGTCGTGCCGCCACGGCGAGGTCGTGATGCGCGCCGTTGGCGCTGGCCCACTTCAGGCGCGAGCCCCGATCGACCCGCGCGAGTCCGATGTACTCCCAGATGGCGAGGAGGTCACCGCCGGGAAGAAGCTCCGCCCGGCGCCAGTACTCGGCGTAATGCAGGTTCCCCTTGCCGACCTTCAGATCGGGCCAGACCTTCTTCGACTCGATCGACCAGCGGTGATGCGCGAGGCCCTTCATGTCGAGAAGGAGCGCCTGGGCCTTGTGCGCGGACAGGGCGAGGTTCCAGCCGGGGAACGCCCGCGCTTCGTCGTAGACGAGCACGCCGCTCTTCCCGAGGCGGGGTTGTAACCCTGCAGGTACGGGAGCTGCGTCAGCGCGCCCACGGCCTCGCGCTGCGCGAGCGCCGAGGTGTCGGTGGGAGTCGCTGGCGTAACGGTGCGGAACGGGCGCGGGCTTCAAGCGCGCGGTACGCATCGCGCAGCGGGTAGTACGGAAACCAGCGCCGCTCGCGCCCGACGAACCCGTAGAGAAACACTCCCGCGAAGGCTGCGAGCAGCGCCAGGACGGCGAGCGCCTTCTTCAACCGGCCGACCTTGCCTTCGAGCCGCAGCTCCCGCTAACGCGTCGCGACGCGCGTGGGCGCCTGGACCGCGGGCGCACTGACGTGAGCGAGATCCATCGGAACCATCCCCGCCTCCAGCCACGCGAACTCGCCGTCGAGCAGATGCCGGGCGGTCCGGTACTTGTCCACGTCGTCGTTGGAACCGATGCCGCGGAAATGCTCCGCGATGCGGCGGCGCATGCCGCGGCAGAAGATGTCGGCGAGCTCGGCCGCCTTCGGCGCCTCGGCGGCTCCGGCACGGCGAAGGGCTTCGGCGCGGGACAGCGCGGCGGCCATGGCGAAGAGATCCGCGCCGATGTCGACGGCTCGGAAGAGGAGCGCCTGGCGCTTCTCGAGCTTGGGCCCGAGCTTGAGCATCTGGTGGAAGAGCGTCCGCGCGAGCTTGCGCGTCGTGCGCTCGGCGAACCGGACGTGGCCGGCGAGCGGCCCGAACTCGGAGAAGCGCGGCCAGCCGCTCCAGCCGAGCCAGCGGCTCGGGTACCACCAGCCGTAGAAGCCCGCCATCTTCGGAAGGGCCGAGAGCTTCGCGGACATGGACGCCTTCGGATCGGCGAACGGGCCGGCGATCTTGAGGTGCGTGTCCACCGCCTCGCGCGCGATGAAGAGCCGCATGATCTCCGAGGAGCCCTCGAAGATGAGGTTGATCCGGAAGTCGCGGAGGATCCGCTCGACCGGGATCGGCGCCTCGCCGCGGGCGCGGAGCGAGTCCGCGGTCTCGTAGCCCCGGCCGCCGCGGATCTGGAGCGTCCGGTCGACGATCTTCCAGCCTTCCTCGGAGTTCCACATCTTGGCGACCGCCGCCTCGAGGCGGATGTCGCGGTCGCCCATGTCGGCCATGGACGACGCGAGATCCGTGATCGCGTCCATCGCGAACGTCGTCGCCGCCATCTCGGCCAGCAGCTGCGCGATCGCGTCGTGGCGCCCGATGGGCAGCCCCCACTGGATCCGCTCGTTCGACCACGTGCGGCAGATCTCGAGGCAGCGCTTGCCGAGCACCGCGGAAGAGGCCGGCAGCGTCAGCCGGCCGGTGTTGAGCGTGATGAGCGCGAGCTTCAGGCCCTTGCCCTCGCCCCAGAGGAGGTTCTCCTTCGGGACGCGGACCTTCGTGAAGCGGATGACGCCGTTCTCGATGGCCCTCAGCCCCATGAAGTGGCAACGGATGACGACCTCGACGCCCGGCGAGGACCTCTCGACGATGAACGCCGAGATCTTCTTCGTGTCCGGGTGCCGCGCCATGACGACGTAGAGGTCGGCGATCGTGCCGTTGGTGCACCAGAGCTTCTCGCCGTCGAGAATGTAGTCGCCTTCCGGCGTGCGGGTGACGGTCGTCGACAGGTTGGCCGGATCCGATCCGACCTGCGCCTCGGTCAGGGCGAACGCCGAAACCGCTCCGGCCGCGAGCCGGGGAAGGTACTTCTTCTTCTGCTCCTTCGTCCCGAAGAGCTTCAGCGGCTGCGGGACGCCGATCGACTGATGCGCCGAGAGCAGCGTGACGAGGTTGCCGTCGCGCGAGGTGATGAGCTTCATCGCTTCGCCGTATTCGCGCTGCGTGAAGCCCAGGCCGCCGTACTCCTTCGGGATCTTCATCCCGAAGGCGCCGAGCTCGGCGAGGCCCTTGATGACCGACGGGGGAATCTTGCCTTCCCGGTCGATCGCGTCGGGATCGACCTCCTCGACGAGGAACCGCTCGAGGCGCGTCATGTAGTCGCGGAACTCGGGGCGCTCGGGCGGCGCGGCCGGGAACGGGATGGACGAGGTCGAGCCGGAAGTTGCCGAGGAAGATCTGCCTCAGAAACGAGGGCGCCTGCCACTCGCTCTCGCGGGCCTCTTCGGCGACGCGGCGTGCTTCGTCGGCGCTGACGGGCTTCGGGGACGCTTCGGCCATGGAATGTATGACTTTACAACAAACGTGCCAGCCTTCCCGGCCCGTCTATAGTGTCCGGCCGGGTGAGCAACAAGTACCTCTCCTACGACGAGGATCGCGCGCCGAAGGTGCGCGAGATGTTCTCCCGGCTGGCCCGGCGCTACGACCTCGTCAACGACGTCATGAGCTTCGGGATGCATCGCATCTGGAAGCGGCAGACCGTCCGCCTGGCGCTCGCGGGCGCGCCGCGGAACGCCCGCGTGCTCGACCTCTGCTGCGGGAGCGGAGACCTCTGCTTCCTCGCGGAGGAGCTGGGCGCCGAAGCGGTCTTCGGCGCGGACTTCACGCTTCCGATGCTCGCGGTGGCGAAGCGGCGCCGGCGCCGAGCGGCCGACGGCGCAGCCGTCCCGGCCGCGTAAGCGGCCGGCGGGGACCGCAGTTCGTCCAGGCCGATGCGCTTCGCCTGCCCTTCCCCGACGGATCGTTCGACGTTCTGACGATCGGATACGGCCTGCGCAACGTCGCCGACATCCCGGCGGCGCTTTCGGAGATGCGGCGCGTGCTCGCGCCCGGAGGCCGCGCGGTCGTCCTGGATTTCGGCAAGCCGGATCGCGCGCTTCCCGCCGCGCTGTACCGGGCGTACCTGGGCACGGTGATGCCCGCGGTGGGATGGATCTTCCATCGCGATCCACAGACGTATGCGTACATCCCGGCCTCGCTCGAGCGCTATCCGGCGCAACGCGGCGTCGAGGCCCTGATGCGCGCGGCCGGCTTCGGCGAAGTCCGTTACGAGGAGCGGCTCCTCGGAACGATGGGCATCAACATCGGCCAGGACCTGACCCTCGACCCTCAACCCTCGACCCTCGACTCGGTATAGACTCCCCCGCCCTATGGCGCACCAGTACATCTACACGATGGTCAACCTGCGGAAGGTCGTGCCTCCGCAGCGCGAGATTCTCAAGGGCATCTACCTGTCCTTCCTCCCGGGAGCCAAGATCGGCGTCCTCGGCCTCAACGGCGCGGGCAAGTCCACGCTGCTGAAGATCATGGCCGGCGTCGAGAAGGACTTCGCCGGCGAGGCCTTCCCGGCCGACGGCACGCGCGTCGGATTCCTGCCGCAGGATCCGCGGCTCGATACCTCGAAGAACGTCCTCGGCAACGTCGAGGAGGGCGTCGCGAAGACGCGGGGCCTGCTCAAGCGGTTCGAGGAGCTCAACGAGAAGCTGGCCGAGGAGCTCTCGGAGGCCGAGAGCGAGAAGGTCATGGCCGAGTACCAGCGCGTGCAGGACGCGATCGAGGCCGTGAACGCGTGGGAGCTCGACCGGCAACTCGAGATCGCGATGGACGCCCTGCGCCTGCCGCCCCCCGACGCGGACGTGACGAAGATCTCCGGCGGCGAGAAGCGCCGCGTGGCTCTCTGCAAGATCCTGCTCGAGAAGCCGGACCTGCTGCTCCTCGACGAGCCGACGAATCACCTCGACGCCGAGTCCGTGGCGTGGCTCGAGCGCCACCTGGCCGAATACCCCGGCACCGTCGTCGCGGTCACGCACGACCGCTACTTCCTCGACAACGTCGCGGGCTGGATCCTCGAGCTCGATCGCGGCGCCGGCATCCCGTGGAAGGGCAACTACTCGAGCTGGCTCGAGCAGAAGGAAAACCGACTCGAGCTCGAAGAGAAGGCCGAGACGGCCAAGCGCCGCACGCTCCAGCGCGAGCTCGAATGGATCAAGATGTCTCCGCGCGCGCGGCATGCGAAAAGCCGCGCCCGCATCGACCGCTACGAGGCGCTGCTCGCCGACTCGGGTCCCGAGACCCGCGGCGAGACGCAGGAGCTCTTCATCCCCGCGGGTCCCCGCCTGGGAGACGTCGTCGTGCGCGCCGAAGGCGTGCGCAAGGCCTTCGGCGACCGGCTCCTGATGGAGGATTTGAACTTCGACCTGCCGCGCGGCGGCATCGTCGGCATCATCGGCGCCGAACGGCGCCGGCAAGACGACGCTCTTCAAGATGATCGTCGGCAAGGAGAAGCCCGACGCGGGCAAGCTCGTGGTCGGCGATACGGTCGTGCCCTCCTACGTCGACCAGGACCGCGACCGCGCCGATCCGAACAAGTCCGTTTTCGACGAGATCTCGGGCGGCCTCGAGAAGCTCGTCCTCGGCAAGCGCGAGATCCCCGCGCGGGCCTACGTCTCGATGTTCAACTTCAAGGGCCCGGACCAGCAGAAGCGCATCGGCGATCTCTCGGGCGGCGAGGTCAACCGTCTTCACCTCGCGCGGACGCTCAAGAAGGCCGGCAACGTGCTGCTCCTCGACGAGCCGACGAACGACCTCGACGTCGACACGCTCCGCGCGCTCGAGGAGGCCCTGGTCAACTTCGGCGGCTGCGCCGTCGTCATCAGCCACGACCGGTGGTTCCTCGACCGCATCGCGACGCACATCCTCGCCTTCGAGGGCGAGAGCCAGGCCGTCTGGTTCGAGGGGAACTACCAGGAGTACGAGGCCGACCGGAAGCGCCGCCTCGGCATGGAAGCGGACCAGCCGCACCGGATCAAGTACAAGACGGCTGGCCGTCGGCTAGATCCCAAAAAACGTAGGGGCGGGGCTTGTCCCCGCCCGGCTCGAACAGGGCGGCCGCGAGGGCCGCCCCGTACTCGCTGACGGCTACTTCCGGTTCACCAGCGCGGCGACGACGCCGACGACGGCCAGAACGACGAGCACCTTGCCGACGCGGGAGCGGCGGCGCGGGCGGGGACGCCCCACCCAGTCTTCGGCGAGCGCGGTGCCCTTCTCGGTGAGGGCCTCGAGCAGATCGGCGCCGTGCTTGCGCGCCTCGGAGTAGAGACCCGATCCGCGCTCGGAGAGCTCGTCCTTCAGATCCTCGAGCTCGGGCTTGCTCTTCTGGAAGCCCTTCGCGAGGCTCTCCTTGGCTTCGGCGTAGAAGCGGTCGGTGTCGAACCTCCCGCCGCGGCGGAGGCTTTCGATCGCGATCGGCAAAGCGACCTTGGTCACCAGCGGCACGACGATCGGGCCGAGGGCCTCGGCGGTCGCGCGGGACAGACTCTTACGGGCCATGAGATCTCCTCCTTGGGAGTCGACAGTTTAGGGACGACAGTCTACAGTCGAGGGCCGCTTGTTCGCCGCGGCGCTCCTCAGCCTCGTTCTGCAAACTCCGGGCCCCCAGCCGCCGGGACCTTACGCCATCGTCCTGGGGATCGCGCAGGATGGGGGCGTGCCCCACGCCGGATGCCGTCAGCCGCTCTGCGTGGAGGCCCGCAAGGACCCGGCTCAACGGCGGCGCGTCGCGTCCCTCGGCCTCGTCGACCCGGCCGCGGGCCGGCGATTCCTGGTCGACGCCACCCCCGACTTCGCCGACCAGATCGAGAGCCTCGGCGGCCGCCCCGACGGCATCCTCCTCACGCACGCCCACATCGGCCACTACCTCGGCCTCGCCCAGCTCGGCCGTGAAGTCCTCGGCGCGCGAAACGTGCCCGTCTACTGCACCCCCGCCATGGCGAAGTTCCTGCGCGAGAACAAGCCCTGGAGCCGGCTCGTCGCGCTCGAGAACATCGCGATCCGCGAGGTCGCGCCGGGAAGCGAAATCGTCCTGACCGACAGCCTGCGCGCGACGCCGATCCGCGTTCCGCACCGCGACGAGGATTCCGACACCGTGGCCTGGCTCATCCGCGGACCCGCGCGCTCGATCCTCTGGCTGCCCGACATCGACAAGTGGGAGAAATGGGACCGGAGCCTCCCGGCGTTGCTCGAGGATCCCGCGCTCGTCGCGTTCGTCGACGGCACGTTTCACTCCGCCGACGAGATTCCCGGCCGCTCGATCGCGGAGATCCCGCATCCGCTCGTCCCGGAAACCGCGGCCCTCCTGGCCGGGGTGCCGCAGGCCAGGGACCGCGTCTACCTGGTCCACCTGAACCACACCAACCGATTGCTCTGGGACGAGAACGCGAAGGCCGCACTGGCCGAGCGCGGGATCGGTGTCGCAAGGGAGGGACAGCGCATTTCGCTCGCTGGGTCCGCGGCGCCCGCGAAGCCGCGCCGTCGCCGGGAGTAAGATCGACCTCCCATGTCCGCCCCGGTGCCGGATCCGCCTCCCGTTCTGCCCTGGCGCGGCACGACGGCGCACCATCGCAGCGGCTGGCCCGAGGGCTACTGGCGCAAGGTCGTCTGGAGGGGGCTGCGCCTCCGCTGCCCCGTGTGCGGCCAGGGCCGGCTGTTTCGGACGTACTTCACGATGCACGAGAGCTGCTCCTGCTGCGGCGTGCGGTTCGCGCGCGAGCACGGGCAGTGGGTCGGATCTCTCGACATCAACACGTTCGTCGTCGCGTTCGGTCTCATGATCGCGTCGGCGTTCTCGCCGCTCTGGCCGCTGCCCATCATGCTGACCGTATGGGGCGGAGCGGCCATCGTGGTTCCCCTTCTGACTTTTCGTTTCAGCCGGGGCCTCTGGACGGCGATCGTCCACCTGACGGGAGGCGTGTACTGACGCGGGAATGACTGCCGTTTCCCTCACGTTGCCTCGCCCCGTGTCTGGAACGACCGATCCCCGAAAAGGAACCTCGACAAGATGACCCCCCAGGGACACACGCGCGCCGCCGGCCGCGGACCGCCGCGACCAGGCCGACCGCCGCAGCGAGCGGCGCACCGACAGGCGCGCCTACGATCGCTACATCACCGTGGGAGCGCACCGCGCGGAACGCCGCCAGGGAGAGCGCCGCCGTCCCTCGCACTGAGGCCGCAGCCGTCCCTCGCACCGAGGCTGCGAGCCGTCCGGGCGCACTGAGGGACGCCCGGCGGGCACGGTATCCTACGCGCCGCATGACGATGACACGCCGCGCCTGGGTGGCCGCCGCCGGCACGGCCGCGGCGACGAGCGCGGCATGGCCGCGCCCGGGGACCGCCGAACCGGCGACCTGCGAGCTCGTCTATCCTCTTCCCCCGGCTCTCGGCCCGGACGTCTTTCGCGACCGGCAGGCGAGACTCGCGGCCTCCGCGAAGGCGCGCGGCCTCGACGCGCTCTTCCTGACCCCGTCGACCAACCTGGCCTGGTCGGCCAATCTCGCGATCGGACGGAGCGAGCGGCTGACCGCGCTGATCCTCCCGGTCGACGGCCCGGCGGTTCTCGTGACTCCGAACTTCGAGGCCGAGAATCATCGCCGCGACGTCGTCGCGACCGAGGTCGTGACCTGGAACGAGGACGACGATCCCATGGCCCTCGCCGCCCGGGCGCTCGGACGGGCCAAAACGATCGGGATCGAGGGCTCGACCGCGTACCACACGGCGACGCAGCTCTCCTCCGCGGCCGGTTCCTCCGTGCGCATGCAGGACGCGACCGCGGTCTTCGATGCGCTGAGGATGGTGAAGAGTCCCGAGGAACGCGCGCTCATCCGCGACGCGGCGGACCGGACGATCCTCGCCATCGAAGGCTCCCATCGAAAGCTCGCGCGCGGCATGACCGAGAGCGAGTTGTCCGCGATCCTCGAGCAGGAGTTTCGAAAGCTCGGCGTGAAGGGCGGCGGCCTCGTCCAGTTCGGGCCCTCCGCGGCCCTGCCGCACGGGGCGCCCGGGGATCGGGCTCTCGAGCGGGGCGACGTCGTGCTGATCGACGCCGGCTGCAAGGTCCGCGGCTACACCTCCGACGTCACGCGCACCGTCTGCTTCGGCTCGCCGAAGGACGAGGTGCGCAAGGTCTACGACGCCGTCGACCGCGCGCAGCGCGCCGGGATCGAGGCCCTGCGGGCGGGGGCCTCGGGCGAAGAGGTCGACAAGGCGGCCCGCCGCGTCATCGACGAGGCCGGCTACGGCGCGTTTTTCACGCACCGGCTCGGACACGGGCTCGGGATGGACGGGCACGAACCGCCGTATCTCGTGCGCGGAAACACCGTGCCGCTGGTCGCCGGCAACACCGTCACCGTCGAGCCGGGGATCTACCTTCCCGGCAAGTTCGGCGTCCGCATCGAAGACGATTTTGCCGTCAGCGCGTCCGGGGCTCCCGAGAGCCTTTCGACGCGGCCCGGCGCGCTGAAGGTCCTGCCCGTATAAGGTGGAGAGACGATGCTCGAACTCGCTCTGACCGGTTTTCTCCTGCTCCAAACGGCTTCGGGCTCGCCCAACGTCGTGCCGCCGACCGGCGCGACGGGAGGCACCGAGGAGGCCGAGCCCACGCCGCCGCCCACGCCCACGCCGCGCGCGACGCCCCGCGGGACGGCGCGGCGGCTCTCCGACGCCCACGGCCGAGCCCACGCCGACGCCGACACCGCGGCCCTCGAACGACCTTCTGGTGGTCGTGAACAAGTCCGACAACTCGATCTCGGTCCTGGACGGCTCGACCGGGAAGCTCAAGTGGACCGCGCCGGTCGAATCCGGTCCTCACGAGGCGGAGGTTCTCTCCGACGGAAAGACGGTCGCGGTCAGCGACTACGGCCGCGCCAACGCCCCGGGCCACATGGTCTCGCTCATCGAGCTCGCGACCGGCAAGGTCGTCGGCCGCGTCGACGTCGGCTCCGGAGCGCGGCCGCATGGCCTCGCCGCGCTCAAGGACGGCCGGCTGCTCGTGACGGCCGAGGGCAAGAAAGAGCTCCTGGTGGTCGATCCCAAGGGGGCCAAGGTCCTCTCGAGGATGCCCACGGGCCATCCGCTCTCGCACATGGTCGCCGCGTCTCCCGACGGCAAGCGCGCCTACGTCTCGTCGCTCAAGGACGGGGTCGTGACCGTCATCGACATCCCCGGCGGCGTCGTCGGCGACGTCCCGACCGGAAAAGGCGCCGAGGGCATCGACGTCACGCCCGACGGGCGCGAAGTCTGGGTCGTCAACCGCGAGGCCGACACCATCTCCGTCATCGACACGAAGACGCTCAAGGTCGCGGCGACGATCAAGGCCGGGAAGTTTCCGATCCGTGTGCGCATCACGCCCGACGGCAAGCGCGCCCTCGTCGCGTTCACCGAGTCGGGGGACGTCGGCGTCTACGACGTCGCGACGCGGACCGAGGTCAAGCGCATCCCCCTCGGCCGGGACGCGGTGGCCGCCTCGGGCGCGCGCGTCTTCCAGGGGAAGTTCGGCGCGAGCCCGGCCCCGGTGGGAATCTTCATCACGCCCGACGGCAAGCGGGCCTTCGTCTCGGCCACGCACGCGGACGTCGTCGTCGTCCTCGATCTGGAGGGCCTGAAGGTGGTGGACGGGTGGGCCGCGGGGAAAGAGCCCGACGGCCTGGCCGGCCGCTTCGAGAAGAAGTAGGCGGCCGGCCTTGCGGGCGCGCGACTGACTGCGGGTCGCCTCGACCTCCAGCTCGATCGTCTCGACCCGTCCCGTCCGCTGGAATTGCAGCCAGCCCTTGTAGCGCCCCGGCTTCGGCAGGCGCACGAGAAACGGAATTCGGCCCTCGCGGCCAACGCCGGGCTCTCGGTCGTCGGGATGGGCGTGGGCGAAAGTCTCGGCGTCCTGATGGACGAGAATCAGGTGAGCCATCGCCCCGAGCCACGGCTCGAGATCGCGCACGGTGATCGCGCACCGGTCGCCCGTCGGCATCGGTGAGCATCGCCGCCACCGTGAGCGTGCGTCCGACCGGCATTCCCTCTTCCGGCCACGCGAAGCTCGCCCGCGTCGTCCCGGGCACGATGGACTTCGGCGCCGGCGCCGGCATCGCCGTCGACCTGTACGGTCGCCGACAGAACCTGCGACCCGGCGTCCTTCGGTGCGACGTCGGCGAAGATCCGGTAGCGTCCGGGCTGCGGAAACCGCCAGCGCAGCCGGAAGGTTCCGGGGCCCGTGAGCTCCGGGTGCTCATGGACGAACAAGGTCAGATCGTCCCGCACGATGAAGAGATGCATGAGCCTCTCGTGCTGCAGATCGAAGTCCGTGACTTCGCGATCCTCGAAGGTCCGACGTCATGCGCACGGCGAGCGTCAGCTCGACGGGCTCGCCCGCAACCGGGCGCCACGGCTTCGTCGTCACATCGAGGGCATACGGCCGGGCCCGTTGGGACGGAAGTGTCGGGCTGCGAGGCCGCGTCCTGGACCTGCAGAGGAAACTCGAACGTGACGGGGGTCGCGGGGCGCGGGTCGCCGGGGCTCGGGAGCTGCGACAGGATCGTCAGGCAGAGCCGATAGTCGCCTCCGTGTGGAAAGACCGGGTGAACTCCGAAGACGCCGGGGATGCCCTCGCTGTGCGCGATCTCGTCGAACTTCGGCATCGCCGGCATGCTCGGCATGTCGGCCTCCGCGCGAATCCGCGCCCGGCGCAGGGGTCGCGCCGATCCGTCCGGGCCGGGAGTCTCGACGTCGAGGACGCGAAACTCGATCTCCATCTCCTGTTCGGCATAGAGCCCGTCCGGCGGCAGCATCAGGGTCACCTCGTAGGATCCCTGCCGCTGCCGCATCGGTGGTTCGGAGAGCGCCGGCTCGGGCGAGAAAAGCTGGATCAAGGGGACGAGATGCAACACGGAGCTACAGTAACCCGATGCAGCGTCTCGAGTCCGTCGACGCGATGCGGGGAGCGACGATCGCCGGCATGATCGTCGTGAACAACCCGGGAACCTGGTCGGCGGTCTACCCGCAGCTCCGCCACGCCGAGTGGCACGGCTGGACGTATACGGACACGATCTTCCCGTTCTTCCTCTTCCTCGTGGGCGTGTCGATGGCGCTCTCTTTCGGGGAGCGGCGGGCGTCCGGCGCTTCGCGCAGCGACGCTCGCGCGCAAGACCATCTTGCGGGCCGCCATCCTGGTCGCCCTGGGCCTGGTCTGAATCTGGTCGGATTTCTCGCTCTCCACCGCGAGCACTACCGCATCCCGGGCGTTCTCCAGCGGATCGGTCTCTGCGTGTCGGCCGCCGGGCTGATCTATCTCGTGGGCGGCGTCCGCGGAGCGGCGTGGGGAGCCGTCGGGCTGCTGCTCGTGTACGGAATCCTCATCGCCACCGGACCGCTCGATCCGCAGGGCAATCTCCCGGCGAGGCTCGACCGCGCGGTGTTCGGGGCCCACACGTGGAACGGGACATTCGATCCGGAGGGGCTGCTCTCGACGCTCCCGGCGATCGCCACGACGCTTCTCGGAACCCTCGCCGGCGAGCGGCTGCGCGGGCCGGCGTCCCTGCGGCGCAAGGTCGCCGAGCTCGCCATGGCCGGAACCGCGGCGACCGCGATCGGCCTGGCCGCGGCGCGAATGATTCCGATCAACAAGAATCTCTGGACGCCGTCCTATGCGGTCCTGATGGCGGGCCTCGCCGCGCTGGCGCTCGCGCTCTGCGTGGCCCTCGTGGACGTCGCGGGCGGCGGCGCGCGGAAGATCGTCGCGCCCTTCGTCTGGCTGGGCCGGAACGCGATCGCGGCGTTCACGCTCTCGTCGCTCGCGTCGGTCGCGCTCATCGCCATCCGGGTCCCGGGCGCCGACGGGAAACCCGCACTCGCTCTGGACGACGATCTACCGCGGAGTCTTCGACCGGTTCGCCGACCCGCGCCTCGGCTCGCTCTTGTTCGCGCTCGCCTATCTCGCGATCTGGTTCGCGATCTTCGGCGTCCTCTACCGCAGGAAGATCTTCGTCAAGATCTGAGCCTCATGGGTTCGCGCCCGTCGAGATCCGCAGCGAGCCTTCCGTGCCCACCGTCGCGAGCACGCCCCACACCGGCCCCGTGGCCGTGAGATTGCGGACGCGCAGCTGGCCGTCCTGGATCGTCTCGACACCGAAGTGCGCGGCCACGTCGACCAGCGTGAAGGCGGCGAAGGTCTCCTGGCCCGGAATCGGAAAGGTCCGCGGTGCCGAGAAGGTCTCCGGCCGCGCCCCGGAGCTCCACCTCGACGGAGGTCGGCGCGACCGAAAGGGACTGCAGGATCAGGTTCGTGTAGAAGCCGTCGCCACGGGCCACACCGGGGAAAACCAGGACCGGCGTGTTCTTGATCGAGGACTGCCGCACGACCGGCAGCTCGGCGAACTGACACGCGTTCCCCGAGCTCACCGACCGCGCGTGGACCACCGGAAGCGGAGCGCCGTTCTGGGTCTGGATGCGCACCAGCTGCGGGCCCGGATACGTCGCTCCGATGAACTCGCTCGCCCGTACGCGGATCGTTCCCGCGCCCGGAACGCGTACGACGCCGTGGTGCAATTGGGAGGGCACGGCACGCCGAGGGGAAGGCCTCCGATCGAAAGCTCCACGTCGATCGGTTCGGTCGCGACGTTGGCGATCTCGAAATCGGTATCCCACTGGCCCACGAAGCCGGCCCCGGCGACGATCAGGACGTCGTCCTGGGCGAGGACAGGGCGGGCCGCGACGGCGGCCGCGAGAAGGACGAGAAGGCAGGCGATTCGTTTCATCGGACACCTCCGGGAAGGGTTGAGTTATCAAGAGACATGCCGGGCGTCGGGAGCCAGGAGCTCCAGCCGCCCGTCGGCGTAGTACGTTTGCGAGCGTAGCCCAGAAAAGGCTGCTCGGGGACAGCCTGGTCATCCGGATCGAGCCTGTGAAACCGGCGAGTGCGGCCACCATCCCCAGGCCGGCTCGCCGGAGCATCACGGCGCTTCCCGAACCACGACGCGCGGCGTCCGCCTCGGGTTGCAGCGCGCGGGTCCCGCCGTGCATTCCGCCGGCGGCTCGAGCTCGGAGCCCGGGGGCATGAGGCGGGTGAGCACGTCGCTTTCGTAGATCTCCGCGACGCCCCAGAAGAGACCCGAGCGAGGAATGCGCGTGACGCGAATGCTGGCCGTCGAAATCCCCGAAGATGTCGAGGTCGGAAAGGACCTGGTCGAGCACGAGCACGCTGGCGGCGGGGAGTTCGATTTCGACGGCGGCCACGACGTCGCCGTTCGGGGTCGAGCGCCTCGATCTCGAGCTCCAGCGGATTCGCCCTCGGCGGATTCGATCGCGGCGAGGACGAGACTGGTGCGGAAACCCGCCCGGCGGCGTGCCGGGAAACGTCAGGGACGGCTGAGGCCCGTTGCTCCCCCGCGGGAGCGGCGGCTGGAGCGTCGCGATCGTCCAGTAACTGACGAGCGGGATCTCGAGGCGAAACTCCGGGCGGGCCTCGTCCACGATCCACGCCCGCGTGTCGGGCACGTCGCTGATCTCGGGCTCGATCCCGGTCAGATAGAAGAAGAGCTGCGCCTTCGCCGTTCGGCACCTCGCTCGCCGCCGCTTCCGCCTCTCCGCGCTTCGGCACGACGAGGTCGATGCTCGTCACGGGACAGATTCCCGGGCAGAGCCGTTGTACGGCCAGCCGAGCTTCGCCTTGACCGCTTCGTCGTTCGGGATTCGAGAGCTCGAAAGCGGTGTCGAGCGATGCCCTCGTGGCGGGCGCCGAGGGCGAAAAGATGGTTGTCCGAAAGCCGGCCGACCCGGCGGTTCGTTCCGTCCAGGTACCAGATCGACATCGGTCCGAAAGGGTACTGGCCGGGGTCGATCACGAGGCTCTCGGGCTTCGCGGACCCCGGAAGCGAGAACTCCTGGAAGTCGCCGTCGATCGACATCCAGCCGAGCTTGCCGGCGTTACGCTCGGTGAACCAGACGGCCTGCTCGAAATCGTCGAAGATCAGATCCGTCGGACTGCTGTTAGGCGTCGGGATCGGGTACTCCGTGACCTGGCCGGTGATTGCGATGCTTCGCGATCTTGTTTCCCCGGGCTTCGGTGAAGTACATGAGGTCCTGGCTGCCGTCGAATCCCCGGACGATCCCGGTCGGGCCGCTGTCCGGCGTCGGGATGTCGAATTCCGTAATCGCGCCGTTCGCGTCGATGCGCCCGATCTTGTTGGCCAGGTTCTCGGTGAACCACATCTCCGTGCCGCGCGGCCCCGGGGCGATCCCGAGAGGCCCGGACGCGAACGTCGGGATCGCGAACTCCACCATGGATCCCGGCGAGCCCGGCTGAAATCTCCCGATCCGGTTTCCGTCGTACTCGGTGAACCAGACGAGGTTGGGGCTCGTGATGCCCCGGGGGTTGCTCGCGGCCGTCGGGATGTCGTACTCCGTGAGAGCGCCGTTCGCGTCGAAGATGCCGATCCGGTTCGTGCCGACCTCGGTGAACACGAGCCGTCCGTTGGAGTCGTCGCGCGAGATCGCGAGCGGCCGACTCCCGGAGTCCGGAACGTTCCTTCGGGTCAACGTGCCGTCGTCGTTGACGCGTGCGAGCGAGTCCGCGTTCGGCTGCGGAAACCAGATCTCCTCGTTGACCCTGCACATCTGCACGCGCGCCGCTGGCGTCGGGCGCGGAGTACAAATGCACAACGACGTTCGCATCCGTCGCGAACGCGAGCGAGCGGACCCCCAGCCCCAGAACGGCGACCGTCAGCGCCCGCATGAGCGCCCCCTTTCGATTTCTATGCTGATGCTATCAGGGCACATCCATCGAGCCGGTCAGGGGCGCCGTCAGCCGAGCTGGATCACCGAAAAGAACGCGCCCTGCGGGTCCTGGATCGCCGCGAAGCGGCCGACGTTTTCGACGTCCTGCGGCCCGAAACAGACCTTCCCACCCAGCGATTCGGCCTTTTTCGCGGCGGCGTCGCAGTCGGCAACCTGGAAATAGATTCCCCAGTGGGCCGGCACCTCCGCGGGCATGCCCGTTCATGGGCCGGATGCCGCCGATCGCCGACGGATCCGCGGTGGATCTCGTGGTACGCCGGGTCGCTCGTCTTCACGTTCCAGCCGAAGAGACCCGAGTAGAACTTCCCGGCCTTCGCCGCGTCCCGGGTCGAGAGCTCGCACCAGCACATCGTGCCGGGCTCTTCCACGCGCTGCACGCCCGTGTGCGTCATCGGCTGCCAGATCGAGAGGATCGCGCCCTCGGGATCCTGGATGACGGCCATGCGGCCGTAGTCCATGACGTCGAAGGGCTCGGCGATCATCTTCCCGCCGAGAGTCTTGGCCTTCTTCGCCGTCTCGTCGGCGCTCTCGACGGCCACGTAGCACATCCAGTTCGGCGGAACGCCCTGCTCGGCCTGCTCCTTCATCAGCTGGTACAGGGCCGCGACGTCCTTGCCCCCGATCTGCAGGAGCGTGTAGACGAAGCCCTCGCCCATGGGGTTGTCCTTGATGCTCCAGCCGAACAAGCCCGTGTAGAACTTCTTGGCGGACTGCGGATCGCTGGTCGCCAGCTCCGCCCACGAAAACGATCCGGGCTCGTGCTTCGTCACTTCGGTCATCGGTCCTCCTCCGTTCGCGCACGCTGCGCGCCTCGGTTCTTATTCGGAGGCCGGCCTCAAAGGTTTCGCGGATCGACGAAATGGCGGAGGGGTCGCCGGAGGGGCTCCCGGCTGGGCTAGGATCCGGGACGTCGGAAAAGGAGGTTCGCGTGAAGAGACTGCTGCGAGCGATGTTGCTCCTGTGGCTGGCCGCGTGCGGAGCGGTCCTGGCCCAGGAGGCTCCCCCGTGCCCCTGCCCCGAGCCGCCGCCGCCTCCGGACCCGTGCTGGTTCGGAAAACTGAACTTCTCGTTCCTGTCCACTTCGGGCAACACGGACACGACCTCGATCGGCGGCGCCGCCGAGGTCAACTACAACCCGAAGCCCTTTCTCTTCACCCTGAAGGGGGCTACCTCTACTCCCAGACCGACGGCATCGTGACGGCCGAGTCGTCTTCGGCTTCGCTTCGGGCCAACCGGGACATCACCACTCGGTTCTACGTTTTCGCCGGAGGGGGCTATCTGCGCAACACGTTCTCGGGCATCGACTCGCTCTGGAGCATCGACGGCGGCGCGGGCTTACAAGCTCCTCGACGGGCCGTCGCAGTTCCTCAAGGCCGAAGGCGGCGCAGGCTGGACGAACGAGAAAGACATCATCCCGGCCTCATCCACGGAACCGGTCAACATCATCACTCACGGGACTACGCCAACGTCGCGCGCCGCCCTCAACTACAAGTGGCAGTTCACCAAGAGCGCGGCCTTCACGAACGATTCACGTATCTCCTGGACCTCGACGACACGAAGAACTACTTCATCGCCAACAAGGCCGCGATCACGGCCGACATCTCGAAGGTCTTCGCGCTCCAGGCGTCCTGGACGCTTCTGTGGCGCAACCAGCCGGTGCCCGCGTTCGGCCACACCGACACGGCGACGGCCGTCGGCATCGTGGCGAACTTCTAGGACTCGCCGCCCGAAGAAATAGACTCGCCTCCGATGAAAGCCGGACAGGACCCGGTCCCCGTCCGCGCGGATGACGCCGGCTTCGCCGGCCACCCCCGCGGGCTGGCCCCGCTCTTCTTCACCGAGGTGTGG
>CAVVML010000009.1:0-143405 GCA_963749265.1 uncultured Acidobacteriota bacterium
AGAATCACCCACACCGCGGCCCAATTGAACAGCGAGATCAGTGCGGCGAGCACGATGGACAGTCGGGTGTGAGTTTGCCCCCGAAAGGTCACGCCACGCGGCATTCGCTATGGCCGCCGCGACGATGACCGCCACGGCCATGCGCTCGCGCGGACGCTCGAACACAACGACCAGCATCGCCACACCCAGCAGCGCGCGGCAAGCGTCGGAAAGATTTCCCTCGGCGCCATGCCGGGCATCGAAGGATTGGACCGCGAGAGAGACGAGCAGCAGCGCCAGCAGCGCTGCGTGTTTGTGCCTGCGCCATGCGCCCGCGTTCAATGTTCGAACCCGCAAGAGATCACAGGAAGCAGCTCGAATGGGTTCGCGTCGGCTGCCTGGAACCCGGTGTTGTCATTCAAGCCGCGGACCATGACCCCTCGGAGGTTCGAGGTTGCGAAAGCCCTCCGGCACGCGAGCAGCTTACACCGCAACTCGAGTCAGGGTGTTGGGCTGGTCCCGATCGGACCAGCAAAACCCCGCATCTGCCGCGCGGTAAAGTCTCCACAACCGATGACCCTTACTGTCGGCACTCGCCTCGGGCCGTACGAGTCCTTTCCCCAATCGGCGCGGGCGGGATGGGCGAAGTGTACAAGGCACGCGATACGCGCCTGGGCCGGACCGTGGCAATCAAAGTCCTGACGCAGCAGCGCGACTCCCCTGAGGAGCGGCAGCGCTTCGAGCGGGAGGCGAAAACCATCTCGCAGCTCTCGCACCCGCACATCTGCGCGCTCTATGACGTAGGACGGGAAGGCGAGACCGAACACCGTCATGGAGTACCTGGAAGGTCAGCCGCTGTCGGATCGACTCGCCAGAGGTCCGCTGCCGCTCGAGCAGACGCTGCGCTACGGCGTCGAGATTTCGGAAGCGCTGGACAGGGCGCATCGGCAGGGGATCGTTCATCGAGATCTGAAGCCCCCCAACGTGATGTTGACGAAGGAGGGAGTCAAGCTGCTCGACTTCGGGCTCGCGAAGGCGATGGCGCCGTTGAACCCGCCGTCGGACCTTTCGGCTTCGCCGACGGTGACCGGCGAAGCCGGCGGCCTCACCCAGAAAGGTATGATCCTCGGAACCCTCCCCTACATGGCGCCAGAACAGGTGGAAGGAAAAGAGGCGGACAGTCGCACCGACATCTTCGCTCTGGGGGCGACCCTCTACGAGATGGCGACGGGAAAGAGAGCGTTTTCCGGGTCCACGCGAGCATCGCTGATCTCCTCGATCCTGCGGGACGAGCCGAAACCGGTCTCGCGGATTCTGCCGACGTCCCCTCCGGCGCTCGACCGGATCATCGGAACATGTCTCGCAAAAGAGCCAGACCATCGCTGGCAGAGCGCTGCCGACGTCGGCTGCAACTCGCGTCGCTCGGCAAAGGCGCTACGGACCAGCCTCCGGCGCCGGCCCGAAGCCTCCCATCCACGCCGCGATGGCTGGTGGCTCTTGCCGCCGCTGGCGTCCTGGCCGCGGCAGCGTTGATGGCGCTCTACGCGCTTCGCCGTCCGTCGAGCGCACCGGCGGCGCCCATCCGGTTCGCCGTCCGGGCGCCGGTTGGGACCCGGTTCCCGTGGGTCCCACAGAACAATCTGTTCGCCGTTTCGCCGGATGGGCGGCGCCTCGCCTTCGTCGCGCGCAGCGCCGATGGGCGGGATTTTCTGTGGGTGCGCTCACTTGCCTTGCCGTCGGCCGTGATGCTCCCCGGCACGGAAGGCGCCGCGGCTCCTTTCTGGTCGCCGGACAGCCGCTTCATCGCATTCTTCGCGGACGGAAAGCTCAAGAAGATCGATTCGTCGGGAGGGCCTCCGATCACGCTTTGCGAGGCTCGAGGCGACTATCCGTCGGGCTCCTGGGGAAGCGAGCACTCGATCCTCTTCGCCGCTGCCACGCAAGTGTTCATCAGCCTGGTCGCGGAGGGAGGAGGCGCTCCCAGCGTCGTTCTGAAGGCGGATGCCTCGCGGAAGGAGAGGGCCGTCCGGTCTCCGAGCTTCCTTCCCGACGGCCGCCACTTCCTTTATCTGGCGATCAGCCCGACGGAGAAGCGGCCTTATCTCCGCCTGGCGAGCATCCAGGAAGGCAAGACGGTGCCGCTGCTGACGAACTGTTCGCGCGCACAGTACGTGCCGGGCGATCCGAACGATCCCGCCCGCGGTCGATCCGGGTATCTGCTCTATGCGATCGAGGGGAGCCTGCTGGCACAGCCATTCGACAGCCGGCAGTTACGGCTCGTCGGAGATCCCATTCCCGCGGGGCAGGAGATCTGGCCGCACGCGCTCATCGGCGCTGGCCCCTTCTCCGCGTCAAACAATGGTGTTCTCGCCTCTCGGAGCGCGGCAAGCCCGGCGCGGCTGGTTTGGATCGACCGGGCCGGCCGGGAGACAGGTACCGTCGCCCCGGCAGGCGGATTCGAAACGGTGCGACTCTCTGCCGACTCCCGAAGAGTCGTCGTCAGCCGTGCCAACCCCCGCACGGGCTTGAAAGATCTGTTGATCGGTGACCTGTCCCGAGGCGTGCTCACGCGGCTGGATCTCGACTCGGATGCCGACCATGCACAACCCATCTGGTCGCCGGACGGCACTCGCATCGCTTTCGGCGTTCGTTCGCTGAGTGATCCTCGGATACTCCACAGGCTTGCCCTGCGCGGGTCGGCCTCCCCGGAGCCGATCCTTCCGCCGGGCGGAATCCAGCGCACCGAGGACTGGTCACCCGACGGCCGCTTCCTCCTCTACTTCGGTGCTCGCACCGAAGGCGGCAGCGGTCTCTGGGTCGTAAATCTCGAGGGCGAGCCCAAGCCGCGCAAGCTTCTCTCGGGGACGACCGATCCGGCTTACGCCCAGTTCTCCCCCGACGGCCACTGGATCGCATACTGCGCGCCGGAGTCCGGCCGCTCGGAGGTGTTCCTCACTTCTTTTCCGGAGCCGGGGGAGCGAATCCGCGTATCGGTGTCCGGCGGGTCGCGGCCGCGTTGGAAGGGCGACGGCCGCGAAATCTACTTCCTGTCCGCGGACAACGAGATGATCGCGACTCCCATCCGGCTGGCGGCGGGCGGCGAGGTCGGCCAGGCGCGGCCTCTTTTCCGAATCGACGCGGCCGGTTGGAGCGACTACGACGTGACGCCCGACGGGGAGCGGTTTCTTGCCGTCGTCACCGTTCCGGTCCAGGACGCGGACGCGATCGCCGTCACCGCCAACTGGCTTTCCCTGCTCCCCCGCTGACCCGGATCAGAGCGCCCAACTGCCCGCCGACTGTTCGTTCGCCTCTCCGCTAGCATGGGCGCGGCGTGACGGACCCAAACATCGCGAGCCCCGAGTTCAAGGCCAATCCTTACCCCTTCTTTGCCCGCTTGCGCGCCGAAGCCCCCGTGTTTCGTGTCCGGTTGCCGGACAAGCAGCCTGCCTGGCTCGTCACCCGATACGACGACGTCGCGGGGGTCTTGAAAGACGAACGGTTCGTCAAGGACAAAGGCAATGCCCTCACCCCGGGACAGTCTCCCAACCAGCCGTGGGTTCCGGCGCTGTTCAAGCCGCTGGCGCGGAACATGCTCGACGTCGATCCCCCGGACCACACGCGCTTGCGGGCCCTGGTTCACAAAGCATTCACGCCGCGTTTGATCGAGGAGATCCGCAATCGCATCCAGAGCCTGACGGACGATCTGCTCGACGCCGCAGAGCGTCGGGGCCGAATGGATCTGATCCGCGACTACGCGCTGCCCATACCTACGACGATCATCTCGGAGATGCTCGGCGTGCCCGTGTCGGACCGCCATAGATTCCATCGCTGGTCGCAAGTCATCGTCGCCTCGGCCCCCTCCGGCTGGAGCATGCTGAGAGCCATTCCGAGCGCAATGGCGTTTCTTCGCTACATCCGAAGGCTGGTCAAGGCGCGAAGGGCGAGCCCTCGGGATGATCTCGTGACGGCTCTCGTTCACGCCGAGGAAGTCGGAGCACGGCTGAGCGAAGACGAGCTGGTGTCGATGGTGTTTCTCCTGCTGATTGCGGGCCATGAAACCACTGTCAACCTGATCGGCAACGGGTCGCTGGCACTCCTCAACCATCCCGACCAGATGCGTCGTCTTCGCGAAGATCCGGGCATCATCAAACCTGCCGTGGAAGAGCTGCTCAGGTTCGACGGACCGCTGGCGACGGCGACCGAGCGGTATGCCCGCGAAGACGTGTCGCTCGGCGGGACGACGATTCCGCGGGGGGCGCTGGTCTATGCCGTGCTGGGTTCCGCCAACAGGGACGAGCGCCAGTTCCCCGATCCCGACAGGCTGGACTTGACCCGCGAACCGAATCGACATCTGGCATTCGGGCTCGGAATCCATTACTGCCTCGGTGCGCCGCTCGCCCGGCTGGAAGGGCAGATCGCCATCGGCACGCTGCTCCGTCGCCTGCCGAATCTCCGGCTCGCCATCCCGCCGGCGGCGCTGCGCTGGCGGCGCGGGCTCGTTCTGCGGGGTCTCGCCGCGCTTCCCGTCGAATTCTCGTCGCCTGGCGCGGCGCGGGCGCGTTAAGGTCGGCGGCTGCGGTTCGATCGAACCGCTGGCCAGCGGGTCCCTGGTTTGAGGCTGTGGGATCGTCGTGGGAGGTAGAGGGGATCGAACCCCCGACCACCTGCGTGTAAAGCAGGCGCTCTACCGCTGAGCTAACCTCCCCAGCCTAGTTTATGGGACGCCGCCACCTTCCCCGCGTACGTCGCGGGCAGGATGGTCTCCACCATTCCCGTCGGACCGTCCTTCTCATTCACGCCGATTTGCCACTCCAGAACGGCCGGCCGGACGTTCGCGGCGGGACGGCGATCCGGCGAACAGCCCGAGGCGAACGCTACGGCAAGGGCCGCGGCCGCGAGGAGCTCGGGGCGTCACCCGGCTTAAATGGCGATGGAGGCGAACCGCTCGATCTCGTCGACGGGCATCGGGCGGGCGAGCAGGAATCCCTGGCCGTAGGGCACGCCCAGGGACTGGAGCACGCGGAGCTCTTCGCGGGTCTCGATGCCCTCCGCGATGACCTTCGTGTGCATCTTGCGCGCGAAGCTCATGAGGGCTTCGAGGAGGTCCTGCTTCACCTGGCGGCGGTCGATGCCGCGCACGAAGACGTTGTCGAACTTCAGGTAGTCGGGCTCGATGTCGGCGAGCGAGGACAGGTTCGAGTAGCCCGTGCCGACGTCGTCGACGGCGATGCGGAAGTTCTGCGAGCGGAACTTCGAGAGGACCTCGCGGAAGAGGCCCTCGTAGACGGCGTACGTCCGCTCGGTGATCTCGAGGACGATGCGGTCGGGCTCGAGGCCCAGGGCCATGACCTGGTCGCGGAACAGCGGCCCCAGAAACTCGGGGTCCGACGCCGCGGCGGGCGAGAGGTTCAGGAAGATCTGCCGCCGGCGAGTTGCTGCCCGCGGCCGCTTCCAGCGAGCGCTGGCGGCAGACGCGCTCGAGCGGCACGAGGAGCTCCGTGCGCTCGGCGAGCGAGAAGAGCGTCTCGCCGCTCTCGAACTCGCTGCCGCGCGGCCCGCGCGAGAGCGCCTCCATGCCGATCATGTTGCCGGTGGCGAGGTCGAAGACCGGCTGGAAGACCGGCTGGATGTCGCGCCGCGAGATGACGTCCTGGAGCAGCTCGCCGCCCCGGATCTCCTGGCGCACGGTCTGCCGCGTGACCTTGTCGCGCGCTTCCTGGACCCCGCGGTAGATCAGCCGCTCGATCGCGGTGCTTGGGGTCCTTCATGATCCGCGCGGCGCCGACGAAGGAGCGGAACCGCGCCGAAACGTCGGCCCGCTCGGCGAGATAGCCGCGGATCAGCTGGTCGAGCTCGCGCCGCCTTCTGCCCCAGCGCGGTCGGCCCTTCCATCATGGATGCGCCCTCGGGATTCACGAACAGGATGATCTCGTCGGAGCGGACGTTCGGCAGGCAGAAGGTCCCCTGCGGCACGATGCCGTCGGTCTGAAACGCCTTCAGCCTGCGGACGAAGTCGAGCAGAAGGTCGTCGTACGCCTCCCAGCCCCAGACTTCCTCGACGTGGCCCTCGGAGCTCGGCCGGAAGACCAGCACCGAGAGCGAGCCCGTGTCCTCGAGCCATTGGCGCAGGTCGTCGACGAGGACCGCGATCGTCGGGAGCCCGGTCTCGCGGTCGTAGAGCCGCGTGCGCTCTTTGAACCACTTGCCGCGAAGAGCGACAAGCTCACTCTGCTTGGTGTTGACCGTCTTCGTCGTCATGAGGCCGGTGCTGTATCAGGATAGCACTCCGAGGCCGCGGCGGCGCGCTCCGAGAAGGTCACGACGGCGACGGCACCGGCAGCGCGCGGTCGTCGTGGAGGCGCGCCAGGGATTCGTCGCTGCCGAGAACGACGACGACGTCCCCGTGCTCGAAGCGATCGGGGGGCTCGGGCACGAAGCGGCGCTCCACGCCGTCGCGCCCCATCCGCTTCACGGCGAGGACCGAGACGCCGTAACGCGCGCGCAGGCCCGCCTCCGCCATCGTCATGCCCGCGAGGCCGGACGGGCAGCTCGACCTCGACGAGGCGGTGTTTCTCGGGCAGCTCCAGGAAGTCCACCTCGTCCACTTCCTCGCCGAGCGTGCGGACCGGCGTCACGAGGCGGTTCCGCCGCAGGACCTCGCTGTCGAAGGCCGCGAGGAGGTCGCGCTGCGTGACGACGCCAAGAAACTTCCGGTCATTCGCGGACTGCACGACCGGCAGCTGCCCGAGGTCGCGGAACCAGAGCTTCTCGTTGACGGACGTCAGCGGCTCGAGCGGTGTGACGAAGGGGATCTCCGTGACGAGGTCCGCGGCGATGACGAGACTCGAGAGCTCCCGCTCCGGGAACGACTCTTTGATGTCGTGGATGTCGACGACTCCCAGGAGCCGCCCCTCCTCGTCCCCGACGTAGAGGAAGAGGCTCCGGGACTTGAGAAACGTCGCGACGATTTCGGGCAGGGGCGTCGTCCGCGGGATGAGCGCGACGTCGCGGCGCATGATGTCGGAGACTTTGAGGCTCGCGAGCGCGGTCGCCTCGGGCGTGGCCTCCCAGACGATGCCCGCCGATCGGAGGCTCGCCACGTACATGGAGTCCTTCTGGAGCGCCTTGGCCGTGGCCACGGCCAGGACCGAGACCACCATCATCGGCACCAGGACCGCGGAGTTCTGCGTCAGCTCGAACATCATGATGACCGCGAGAAGCGGCGCGCGCGTCACGCCGGCCAGCATGCCGCCCATGCCCAGGAGGGCGTAGCCGCCGACCGGCGCGGCGAGATGCGGCAGCGCCGCGTGCACGACCTTCGCGACGGCGCCGCCGACCGTCGCGCCGACCAGCAGGGACGGCGTGAACACGCCGCCCACGCCGCCGGAGCCGATCGTCGCCGCCGTCGCGACCGTCTTCGCGACACAGAGGACGAGGAGAAAGACGAGCGCCGGATTCCCGTGCAGGATCCGGTCCGTCGCCTCGAAGCCGTTCCCGAAGACCTCCGGCATCCCGACCGCGATCGCGCCGACGATCGCTCCGCCGAGCGCCATCGCCGCCCAGACCGGCAGCTTCGAGGCGGCGAAGAGGCGCTTGCCGAGCGTGAGCACCCGGACGAAGCCGGCCGAGGCCGCCCCGCCGAGCGCTCCGATCGCCATGAAGGGCACGTATTCCACGAGCGACTCGACGCGGAAAGGCGCGACCTTGTAGACGGGCTCGTCGCCGAGCACGAAGCGGACGAACAGGGTCGAGACGACCGCCGCGACGACCGCCGGGCCGAAGAGCGTCATGGCGAACGAGCCGACGACGACCTCGAGGACGAAGAGCGTCGCCGCGATCGGCGTGTTGTACGCGCCCGCGACGCCGGCGGCCATCCCGCAGGCCGTGAGGATACGGATCCGCTCGGGAGACAGCTTCCATGCCCGGGCGAGCGCCGACGCGCAGGCGGCTCCGATCTGGATGATCGGGCCCTCGCGGCCCTCCGAGCCGCCGGACGCGATGACGGCGATCGAGGACGCCCCGCGCGCGAGCGACGGCCTCAGGCGCACGGTGCGGCGGCCGAGCGAGACGACCTCGATCATGTGGGAGATCCCCGAGAGCGCCCGCTCGCCGAAGAAGAACCGGGCGATCAGCCCGCCGACGAGGCCTCCCATGGCCGGCAACAGCACCCGGGCATAAAGAGGGAGCATCTCGGCCCCGCGGACGATGTCGCCTGAGCCCATGAGGAGCTTCGTGAGCTGCTGGGTCAGGAACCGAAACAGGATCGCGCCGAGACCGCCGAGCAGGCCGGCGGCCGCCGCCAGGATCAGGAACTGTGTATTGGGATCGCGCCAGAAGAAGCGGCCGAGGATCGCAGGTCGGGAGGGAGCCTCAGGCGAGCTCATTCTCCATCTTCGTACCGGATGGCCCCGTCCTCCTCGACCTCATCCACCTCGCCGAAGAAGAACGCGTGCGAGCAGTCGGTGCCGCAGAAAGTGTTGCCCCCCATGCGCTTCGCGCACCCGTCGCAGACCGACTTGTGGCAGATCGGGCACCGGGGCAGGGCGTAGAGAAACTCCTGCTTGCACATCCCGCAGTGGTCGGAAAGACCCGCCATGCCAAGAGTATAGACCTCGCGTCCGGCTTTGCTATGATCCGCCGTTCTCTGGCGGTGTAGCTCAGCTGGTCAGAGCACGCGGCTCATATCCGCTAGGTCCGGGGTTCAAATCCCTGCACCGCCACCAACTCTTCGCGCTCCCGCCGATCCAGGTCGGCCCCCTGGATCAACGACTCAGGACGGACTCCCGGGGCGCCGTCTTCTCGTCCTTCTTGTACTTTCCCGTCTTCACTTCTATCCCGCCGTCCTTGCCGTCCACGGCCACCAGGTGCAGGACGACGCCCTTGTACCGGAGCTTGTCCCTTTCCGCCTTGTCCGTGATCTTGGCGTCGTCCTCCGGGTCTCTCAGCGGAACGGTCAGCCCCAGATTCGTGCCCTTCGTGAAGGAGTAGATGCCCATGACGTCGAAATTCAAGACGTTCGAGCTGACGCGGAAGACGTCCACGTCCACCCGATGGCCGTCGACTTTGAAGTCCCCCTTCAGCTCGCCAAACGCGATGTGCGCGAGGTTTCTCTTCCCGAAGAGCAACTTCACGAAGAACTTCTTCCCAACCTCGATGAGTGGCTGGAAGTCCATCAGGGACCCGTTGGCGATCTGATACTTCAGGTCTCCCTTGAGGGAACCGCCGACCAGATCGCCGCCCGAAGTCATCGAGCCGGTGAAGGAAGCGTCCGCCGACAGGTCGCCCGTAATGTTCTCGGGGGCGAACGAGGTGATCCCGAAGTTGTTGAACGATTTCAGAAGCCTCGGAATGTCGCAGCTGGTGATTTTGACCTTGGCCCCGAACGCGTTCACGTTGCCCTGGGGAACAAGGTGGGCGTCGAACACGAACTTTCCTCCCGCGGTCTCGATGTGGCCGTTTCGGACATTCACCCGGCCGTTGGCCAGCACGATCTGCGCCCTCGCGTTTTTCGCCTCCAGGTGCTCGTAGACCGCCTTGTCGACCTGCATGTTGAGCACCATCTGGCACTTGTCGATCACCGAGCGAAGCTTGCCCGTGGCCCCCTCCTCTTGTGCGCTCTTGAGAGCCGCCGCGTCCTTCGGGGCTGATCTCCGTTCCGAGGAACGTCTTCGCGTCCAGAAAAGGGCTCCGCACGTTCAGAGCGACGACCATCTTCTCGGGGGCGTCGTAAAACAGACTGAAGAAGTTCTCGACTTCTCCATCGATCAGGAGCGTACTGGGGCCGCTCGCGTACTTGAGGTTCCGGATCAACAGCGCCCGGTCCGTGAACGCGAGATCCACATCCGTTTTCAGCCTGAGGTTCTTGGGTTTGTAGAGCAGATCGCCCTGGCTGACGCCGATCTCTCCCTGGAAGCGCGGCTGGTGGAGCTTCAGCGCGTCAAGGGCCACCTGAAATTCCAGGTTCACCCTGGCCTGACCGCCCGAGAACAGAATGAGCCGCTCGTCGATCAGCTCGTTGAGCTGGGGCAGGCGGAACTCGGTCTGGAACGTTCCGCTCACGACCGGCTTCAAGAGGTTCAGGAGGGTCGCGCGGGGTATCTGAAAGGGGATGCTTCCATAGGCTCCCGTGAATCCGGACAGGATCACTGCCGAGTTGGGATCGCCGTTCGGCTTGTCTTTGGCGACGTGGTTCGTGAACTCCCCGTGGAACGAGACGTTGGCCACCACGCCGTCCGGAATGCGGAGCTCGCTGTTCTTGACGTCGGCGTTGACCACGATCGCGGGGTCGCGCTTGTCGTTGATGTCGCCGTGGATGACACATCGCGCCTCGACGGGCTTCGAGAGATCGAGCTGATCGAGGATCCGCCGAACGTTGTCGGACATGAGACGAGACGCGTCGAGCCATCGGATTTTCGTCCGGATGTCGAGGTCGAAGAGCGCCGGCTTCTGGCCGATCGCGAAGCGGCCCTTGACCGCAAAAGAGTCCTTCCCGATCGCCAGGGCGTCCGTTTCGACCGTCAGGCTGCTCGTCGATTTCGAAAACGCGGCTTTCAGAACTCCGGCCACCTGCTGATCTCGGATGAAACTCCCGTTGATGCTGAGAAAGGTCATGCTCCTGGCGAGCACCTTCAGCTTCAGCCTGGTTCGCAGGCCGTCCGGCTCGTAATCGATCGGCGCATGGAGCGAGTCGATGACGAAGTGAAACAGCTTCTTCTCGGGCAAGTTCTCGACCTTGAAGTCGACGTGACGCAGCTCGACGTCACGGATCAGGATCGCGGGGGTGCTGCGGCCCGGTCCCCGCGCCGCGCCGGGCGGCGGGGGCTTGAAGATGTCGAAATTGGTGACTCCGTTCGCGTCGGTAAACAGGTCGATGGTCGCGCCGTCGATCAGGATCGACTGCACGTCGATCTCGCGACGGAACAGCCTCATGACGTTCAGGCCGACGCCGATTTGCTTCGCCAGCAGCAGCCGGCGCGACGCCGGCGAGATTGTCCTTCAGCTCGACGTCGGTCAGGGTCAGCGAAAGAGTCGGAAAACCCGTCAGGAGCTGGAGGTCGATGCCGCCGATGTGCATCGTGCCCTTGATGTGCTCCGTGATGTACGCGTTCAGGTCGGCAACGATGCGGGCCTTGTTGTGCTCGAAATAGAACCTCAACCCGGCGAGAGCGAGGACCATGAGCCCGAGCAGCCCGCCGACGACGTAGAGCGCCCAGACGACGAGGGGCCTGGAACTCGACTTCCGGGACGCGGGCGCGCTCAACTCAGTCCTCCCTTTCTGCGTTTCGCGGTACCTCCGACGCCGGAGGCCACTCCGCGATGAGCGCGAACTATAGATCGACGAAGGGGCAGCTGAAGGTCGGCCCCCTGCGGCTTGGTTGAACTCGGGGTCTCCGATCTACGGAACTGACCGGGGATTCGTCGCGAGTAAGCCCCGTTTCCCCTAACGAATCGCGGCGCGCTTCGCCACTCTTCGATTCCGGGATCGGAGTGGCTAGCGGCGCCGCCGCTTCGGCCTGGTGGCGGGCTTCAGGACCTCTTGGATGAGTGAGGGCGATCCCGACTTCCGGGGTATCGGCGGCGAGGTCCTCGGAAGCTGCATTGGCAGGTCCTTGTCCCCGGCGTAGTAGGCGATCAGCCCCTTCCTGCACAGCCCACGCAGGACTTCCGCAAAGTACAGGTCCGGGAAATCGACCATCGCGATGGCCGCGATCCGCTCGATCAGGGCTTCCTCGAACCGGACGGTCGCTGCCTTCTTCGGTCTCTTCGGCACTGGTGGCGCATGATAACCCGGTTGACAACGTGCTACACACGTACTACGTTTGTCATCCCGATGATTCAGAGAGACAACTTGCCGGGAACCAAGTCATCCCGACGGCGCCGCAAACTGTCCTCGCAAGCCTTCCCGCACCTCAGTGACTCCCCTTCAGCCAGGCGCGCCTCACCCGCGCGTGCAGCGGGCTCGGCACCCGTCAGGCGACGGAATGGGAGTTATCCTCGCATGATCGCATTTGAAGTCCGAGTGAACGGTCGCCTCGTGTGTTGCGCCGGCGTTGGCGAGGTCGGGGCCCTGTCCGCCATGGTCAACTGGGTGGGCGATTCACCTCGCTCTCCTCTCGTGGGCGGTCGCACGAAGGGAGGAGAGGCGCGGATATCGGTCGCTGGTTCGTATGACACGAGCCGCGGTTCAAACGTTTCTCCTCGGTGGCTCAACCGGATGCTCAATGTTGGCGACGAGATTTCTATACGCGTGGTGAAGAAGGCGAAGGTAGATCGGCCGGAGAGAAAGCAAGTCACAACAGCAGACATGCTTCGCAAGTCCGAGCTGGAAATCTATCAGGAGCTGAAGACGAAATTCGAGCACGGCGAAAGTTGAGGCCTTCTCCGCAGGGGAGGCTTGGAAGTCGTCATCCTCGAGGACCAGAATCCCTGCAGCGCCACTCACCTGATACCCCCGGGCCGCGCGCGGCTGTTCGCTACAGGTACCGCAGCAGCATCAAATCCTTCCGGCGAGCCTTGACGGCCGCATACCACCGGCACGGGAAGTAGAGCACCACCGCGCCCAGGAGCCAGCACACGTAGACATCCCGGAGGTTCCCGCGTGTGGGGATCGGTCTCCGGCAACTCGAACGACACGCTTCGCGTGCACATGGGAAGCCTCCGCCGCAAGCTGGAAGACGATCCGAACCGGCCGCGCTGGATTCGGACCGAGCCCTGGGTCGGCTACCGGTTGTCGCCCGAGGAATGAGCCGCCGGGCGGCGGAAGGTCCTGCGGCGTACGAGCCGGTCGGCGAGGGGCCAGCAACAACGCGCTGAGACAACGGCGTCGTTCTTTCTGTCTCCGCGCGGCAAGAAAAAACGCCGGGCGGTCGCCCGCCCGGCGCACGAGAAACGAAGCTAGTTGCAGGTCGGGAGCGAAGCCTGCTCGATTGCGAGCGGGCAAGAGGCTTCCGCCTGGACGCTGGCGCAGCACGACGCGCAGTCGTCGCATGCCGGCTCGCAGCACGCGCCGCGAGCCCGTGGACGCCAGGGCCGATCCGGCGATCGCCAGGGCGAGCGCCAGGGTTCCGAGAATCTTCTTCATCGCATTCCTCCGTTTTGTTGTGTGAATGATTCAGAGATCGACTCGGAGGGCGACGAATCAGTTCCGCATCGGTCGTCGGAACTCGTGAGGAAGAAATGCCGGAATCGGAGCGAAGGTGGCGATCGAGGCAGAGGCGTCAGACGGCTTGAAGAGCTCGCCGAAGCTCGCCGGCAGGAGCGCACGGGCGACGTCCACTTTCGGAGACGGCGTCGCGGCCGTGCTCTTGACAAACGATGACAGGGCAAGGTTCGCAGGACGGAGAACAGCACCCCGACGAGACCAACCCTGCCGACCAGGCGGTGCAGGCGAGGAACCCGACCAGGGCGGCCATGCCCACGAGCTTCTTCCGTGCAGCCATTTTCCGAAATAACGCGCGAGCCGTTGGGGTATTCCGCTTCCTCGGCCGCCGGGCGTGCCGGGAATCACAGCCGCGCCCCGATATACGCTTCCGCCGTGATCGACCGGACCCCGTCAGCCGCGCTGCATGCGTGGCCGGAGCTGCCCCTGGAGGCCTGGAGCGACACCTGCGCGACGCTCCACCTCTGGCTGCAGATCGTCGGAAAGATCCGGCACACGCTGGGTCCACGTCCGCCGCTCAACCACTGCTGGGGCGACACGCTCTACGTGACCGCGTGGGGACTGACGACTTCGCCGATTCCTTTCGGAACGCGCACCTTCGAAATCGATTTCGACTTCATCGACCACCGCCTCCTGATCGAGACCGGCGACGGTCGAACCGCCGAGATGCCGCTTCAGCCCCAGTCGGTCGCGGCCTTCTATGCGAGGCTGTTCGAGGAGCTGGGCCGGCTCGGACTCGACGTTCGCATCCACGGCAAGCCCAACGAGGTCGCGGACCCGATCCCTTTCGACAAGGATGAAACGCACTCCTCGTACGACGCCGAGTATGCGAACCGGTTCTGGCGAGTCCTCGCGCAGGCCGACCGTGTCTTCAAGAAGTTCCGCGCGCGGTTCATCGGCAAGTGCAGCCCCGTCCATCTCTTCTGGGGCGCGCCCGACCTCGCCGTCACGCGGTTCTCCGGCCGAGTCGCTCCCACGCACCCCGGCGGCGTGCCCAATCTTCCCGACCGCGTGACGCGCGACGCCTACTCCCACGAGGTCAGCAGCGCCGGATTCTGGCCGGGCGGCGGCCCGGTCCCGCACGCCGCGTTCTACGCGTATGCGTATCCGGAGCCGGCCGGGTTTGCGGACGCGAAGGTCGGGCCGGATGCGGCCTTCTACAGCAAGGACCTCCACGAATTCCTTCTCCCCTACGATGCCGTCCGCCTCTCGCCGACGCCCGACGACACGCTTCTCGCGTTTCTCCAGACGACGTACGAGGCGGCGGCGAACCTCGGCGGCTGGGATCGCAAGAGCCTCGAACAATCCCTCTGATCAGCTCTCGACCGCGTACTCGCTCGAGCACGAGCCCGCTCGGGTACGTGCGCGTCGAGACGTGGCGAAGCTTCACGTCCGCGTCGAGCGGCCCGAAGAGCGGCCGGCCCTGCCCGATGAGAACCGGGACGCGCGTGATGATCAGGCTCTGGATGAGGCCGGCGCGCAGGAAGCGCTGGATCGGTGTCGCCGCCGTCGATGTAGGCGTGCTTCACACCCTGCGCGTCGAGCTTCGCGACGATGTCGCGCGGATCGCCGGACATCTGGTCGACGACGCCGCCTCGGACCTTCGAGAGATCGAGCGGCCGGCTGCTCAGGACGACGACGCGCTTGTCTCCATAGGGCCAGGTCGGAAACGCCAGCACCGTCTCGAACGTGCCGCGACCGATGACGAGCGCGTCGACGCTCGCGAAGAAGGCTTCGTAGCCGTGCTCTTCGGGTTCTGCGGGAAGAAAATCGAAGTCGCCGTTGGCCCGGGCGATGAAGCCGTCGAGGCTCGTGCCGATGAAGACGGAGGCGCGCATGAGGTCCCTCCCGATGGGGAGAATTAGGTCTCATCTCAAGGCCGTCGGCAAGCGCGATACGATACGCGTCTCTCAGGGGGTACAAAGATGCGTCTGCGGACCGGCCTCGCGTTCGGCCTCGTTCTGGTTGCGTGCGGTTCCGCCGGGGACGTGGACGCCCAGAGCATCACGGAGTTCCCGGTCGACGACCGCGGGTAGTCAGCCCGGCGGCATCACCGCCGGCCCGGACGGAAACCTCTGGTTCACCGAGTTCGGCGTCGGCAAGATCGGCCGGATCACGCCCGCGGGCGTCGTCACGGAGTTTCCGGCCGCCGGCAATCCCCAACTGATCACCGTGGGGTCGGACGGGAACCTGTGGTTCACGGAGCAAACGGTCTACAAGATCGGAAGGATGACGACCGCGGGAGGCTTCTCCGATTTTCCGATCCTCACGCGCCCAGGGGCTCATCGGCATCGCCGCCGGACCGGATGGGAACCTCTGGTTCTGCGAGGCCAATGCCGGGAAGATCGGCCGCATCACGACGGCGGGCGTGGTGACCGAGTTCCCGATTCCCTCGGGAGGGATCCCGGCCCACATCGTGGCCGGCCCGGACGGAAACCTCTGGTTCACGAACTCCTCGACCGGCCAGGTCTCACGGATCACCACTGCGGGCGTCATCACCGAGTTCCCGACGAACGTCGCCAACAGCCAGCCGCAGGGAATCACCGCGGGACCGGATGGAAACCTCTGGTTCACCGATACGGGCGCCGTCCAGATCGGGCGGATCACGACGACCGGTGCCGTGACGGAGTTCCCGATCCCCAGCGGCAACGCCAACCTCATCGGGATCACGCTCGGGCCGGACGGCAACCTCTGGTTCGCCGAGGACGACGCCAACAAGATCGGGCGCATCACGCCCTCGGGCGTCGTCACCGAGTTCCCGGTTCCGACTGCGGACGCGGCTCCGGCCCTGCTGACGGCGGGACCGGACGGCAACGTCTGGTTCACCGAGGTCTCCGGCAACAAGATCGGACGGATCAACCTGAGCTCGCTCGTCCGCACAACCCGCCTCCGTCGACGTGCACGCCGTCGCCGGAACGAATTCCAACGTCAACGGCGTGCTCGAGCCGGGAGAGACCGTCGAAGTCTCGCCGGCGTGGCAGAACACGCTCGTCGGCGCGCAGAGCGTCGACGGGCACGGCCTCGAGCCTGACGGGGCCCGCCGGGCCGAGCTACACGATCGACGACGCCTCCGCCGACTACGGCTCGATCGCGGGCGGCGCGACCGCGAACTGTCACGACGCGACGGGCAACTGCTACCGGGTCACCGTCGCCGGTGCGCGGCCCGGTCCCGCACTGGGACGCGGTGCTCGCGGAAGATCCTCAGCGTCGACGCGAAGAAGTGGGCGCGCACCATCCACGTCGGCAACAGCTTCCCGGACGTGCCGACGACGCATCCGTTCTACGCCTTCATCGAGAACCTCTTTCACAGCGGCGCGACGGGCGGCTGCGGCCGGCGGCAACTACTGCCCGAGCGGCACGGTCACGCGCGCCCAGATGGCGGTCTTCCTGCTCAAGGGCAAGTTCGGGTCGAGCCACGTTCCTCCGCCCGGCGACCGGCACGGTTTTCTCGACGTCCATCCCGGCGACTTCGCCGCCGACTGGATCGAGGAGTTCGCGGCGCTCGGCATCACGGGCGGCTGCGGCGGCGAACAACTACTGTCCCGAACAATCCCGTCACGCGCGCCCAGATGGCCGTGTTCCTCCTGAAGGCCGAGCACGGCTCGGCATACACGCCTCCGCCGTGCGCCGGGATATTCGCCGACGTGCCGTGCTCCGTCGCCGTTCGCTCACTGGATCGAGCAGCTCGCGGCCGAGGGCATCACCGCCGGATGCGGCGGCAACAACTTCTGTCCGGACGATCCGAACATCCGAGGGCAGATGGCCGTCTTCCTCGTCAAGATCTTCGGGATGGAGCTCTACCCTCCCGCCTGACGCGGATGTCCGGCTTCGTGGGCTCCTGAGCTATCCTCCGGCTCAGTAATCGATGAGTCTCTCCGCTGGAACAAGGCTCGGGCCCTACGAGATCCTCGCGCCTCTCGGCGCCGGAGGCATGGGCGAGGTCTACCGCGCGCGCGACTCGAAGCTCGATCGCGAGGTGGCGGTCAAGGTCCTTCCGGCGCACCTGACGTCGAACCCCGACGCGCTCGCGCGCTTCGAGCGCGAGGCCAAGGCCGTCGCGGCGCTGTCGCACCCGAACATCCTCGCGATCTTCGACTTCGGCACGCACGACGGCGTGTCCTATGCCGTCACGGAGCTCCTCGAAGGGGAGACGCTGCGCGGCAAGCTCGACGGGTCGACGGTCACGCAGCGCCAGGCCGTCGACTGGTGCCTGCAGATCGCGAAGGGACTATCCGCCGCCCACGGCAAGGGCGTCGTGCACCGCGACCTGAAGCCCGACAACGTCTTCGTGTCCAGCGACGGCCACGTCAAGATCCTCGACTTCGGCCTCGCCAAGCGCGATCGATGCGGCCGACCGAGAGACCAGACGAATGCGCCCACGGGAACGGGCCACACCGAGCCGGGAACCGTGATGGGCACGATGGGCTACATGTCGCCGGAGCAGGTCCGCGGGCTGCCGGTCGACCACCGGACGGACCTCTTCTCTTTCGGCGCGATCCTGTACGAGCTGCTCTCGGGCCGGAAGGCCTTCAAGCGCGACACCGCGAGCGACACGATCGCGGCGATCCTGAAGGAAGAGCCGCCGGAGCTCGTCCAGTCGGACGCAACGTCGTCGCCGGCCCTCGACCACATCGTGCGGCATTGCCTGGAGAAGGACCGCGAGAACCGCTTCCAGTCGGCCAAGGACGTCGCCTTCGCGCTCTCGGAGGCGCTCGGCGCCGACGACCCTCTCGAGCGGGCAGCACGTCGTCCCTCTCGCCTGCACCGAGGCGTGGGAAGATGGTCTGGATCGCGGCGGCGGCCGTGCTGCTCCTGCCGGCAGCCGGATTGTTCCTCTGGAAGCGTCCGAAGATGGGCGCCTCCACCTCCGCGACGGGCGTACGCCGCGTCGCGGTGCTCCCCTTCGAGAACCTCGGCGCGGCCGAGGACGACTATTTCGCCGACGGCATCGCCGACGCGATCCGCGGCAAGCTCGCGAGCGTGCCCGGCCTCGAGGTCATCGCCCGCGGCAGCTCGACGCCCTACAAGAAGACGACGAAGACGCCGCAGGAGATCGCGAAGGAGCTGAACGCCCGCTATCTGCTGACGGCGACGGTCCGCTGGCAGAAGTCCGGCAGCACCAACCGCGTCCAGGTCAGCCCCGAGCTCGTCGAGATCAAGGAAAGCGAGGCGCCCGCGACGAAGTGGCAGCAGCCCTTCGACGCGTCCCTGACGGACGTCTTCCAGGTGCAGTCGGACATCGCGGCCAAGGTCGTGGACTCGCTCGGCGTCGCGCTCGCCGGAGAAGCAGGAAAAGAAGCTCGCCGACGCGCCCCGAAGAACGTCGCGGCGTACGACGCCTATCTCAAGGGCGAGGAGGCCACCAAGGCGATGGCGCGGGCTGACGCGCCGGTCGCTCCGCAAGGGCCTCGGCTACTACGAGCAGGCCGTGGCCCTCGATCCCGGACTTCGCCGAAGCCTGGGCGCGCGTCTCCACCTGCAAGGCTCTGCTCTTCACCAACAGCGTGCCGATCCCGCCCTGGCCGCAGCGAGCGCTGGAGGGCGCGCGCGAAGTCGATCGAGCTCGCGCCGGACAAGCCGGACGGCGAGATGGCGCTCGGCACCTACTACCGCGTCGTCGACGGGAAACCAGACGCTCGCCCTCGAGGCGTACAGGAAGGCCGAGAAGCTCGCGCCCGGGAACTCCCGATCCTCTGCGCTCGATCGGCCGCGCCGAGATGCCGATGGGCCGCTGGCAGGACGCGATCGCCCACTACGACGAGGCCGAGCGCCTGGATCCGAAGAACGCGATCAACGTCGGCAATTCCGCCCAGCCCCTCGCGTACCTTCGGCGCTGCGGCGAGGCGCGCCAGGCCATCGACCGCACCCTCGCGCTCGCTCCCGACAATCTTTCCCGGATTCAGCAGAAGCTGGACTTCCTTCTCTGCGACGGAGACGTCGCGGCCGCGCGGGCCCTCGTCGCGGACACCGCCCGCCGAATCGGTCCCGCGGAGACGCCGCATATCTCGCCGGAGGACTGGAGTGGCTTCTCGACGCGGAGACTTCGCCCTCCTGCGCCGCCTGACGCCGGCGGCATTCGACAACGAAGAGGCGATCTGGGCGTAACGCCCAGGCCTGGGCGGCCTGGCGCGCCGGCGACACGGGCGCCGCCCGCACGTACGCGGAGAAGGCGATCCCGTGCTACGAGGAGCTCGCACGGAGCTCGCCGAAGTTCCCGGGCCGCACCTCGTCCTGGGACGCCCGATGTCTGGCCTATCGCCGGGCGGAAGGCCGAGGCCGATCCGCGAGGCCGTCCGCGCGACCGAGCTCGAACCCGTCGCGACAGTCGCCGTGGAGCGGCGCCGAGGTCCTGCTACGAGCTCGCGCAGACGTACATGCATCGCCGGGGAGACCGACAAGGCCATCGACGCTGCTCGAGCGGCTGCTGAAGATGCCCTACTACCTCACGCCGGCCTGGCTCGCAGTCGATCCGACCTACGATTCGCTGCGCAGAACCCGCGCTTCCAGAAGCTCGTCGCGGGCAAGTAGCGCCGGCAGGAGCCGTGCCGCATCGCTCGTTCTGGCTCCAGGAGGTCGAAGGCGACGCTCCCGACGCGCCGCCGCTTCAGGGTGACCAGCGCGCGGAGATCGCGATCCTCGGCGGCGGCTACGTCGGGCTCTGGACGGCCCTGCGGATCAAGGCGCTCGAGCCCTCGCGGGACGTCGCGGTCCTCGAGCAGGACATCTGCGGCGGAGGCGCATCCGGGACGCAACGGCGGATTCCTGCTTTCGTGGTGGTCGAAGCTCTCCTCGCTCGTCGCGCTCTGCGGCGCCGAGGACGCTCTCCGCGTCGCTCGCGGTTCCGAGGCGGCCATCGGCGAGATCCGCGACTTCTGCGCGGCCCACGGCATCGACGCGCACTTCCGGCAGGCCGGCTGGATCTGGACGGCCACGACGACGGCGCAGATGGGCGCGTGGGACGGCGTCCTGGCGGCCGGCGAGAGGCTCGGCGTCGAGCCCTTCCGCCGCCTCTCACCGGAAGATGTCGCCCGCCGCACGGGCTCGCCCGTGCATCGCGCCGGCGTGTTCGATCCGACTCGCCGCGACGGTCCAGCCCGCGGCGCTCGCGCGCGGACTGCGGCGCGCCGCGCTCGCTTCCGGCGTCCGGATCTACGAGCACACGCGCGTGCGGTCGTTTTCGCGCGGAACGCCCGGTCATCCTCCGGACCGACCGCGGGCGGCTGACCGCGGAGAAGCTCGTCATCGCCTCGAACGCCTGGGCGGCCGGGATCCGCGGAGCTCGCGCGGGCGATCGTCGCGATCACGAGCGACATGGTGATGACGGCGCCGGCGCCGGGAGCCCTCTCGAAGATCGGCTGGACCGGCGGCGAGTGCATCACCGACTCGCAGATGATGGTCGACTATTACCATGCGACGCGGGAGGGCCGCATCGCGTTCGGGAAAGGCGGGTGGGGCATCGCATTCGGCGGTCACATCGGAAGCGACTTCGACCGCAACTCCGACCGCGCGCGCACCGTCGCCGGCCGACTTCCGGCGCGCCTATCCGATGCTCGCCGATCTGCCGATCACGCACGACTGGTCCGGGCCGATCGACCGGACCCCGAACAGCCTCCCCGTGATGGGACGTCTCGGCGGCCGTCCGCACATCGTGTACGGCGTCGGCTGGAGCGGCAACGGCGTCGGGCCGAGTGTCATCGGCGGGAAGGTGCTCGCGAGCCTGGTCGCTGGAGCGGGACGACGACTGGAGCCGGCATCCCCTCGTCGGCCGTTCCGCCGGCCGGTTTCCGCCCGAGCCGATACGATGGATCGGCGCCCACGTCGTGCGCGGAGCGGTGGCGCGCAAGGAGCGCGCGGAGGCCGAGGAACGAAGGCCTTCTAGAATTGACGTCGCGCTTTCGCGCCTCGCGCCCGCCGGGCTCGAGGACAAGACCGCCCATGACTGAACCTTCCGCCGCCGCCGAGCTCTCCCGCCTCGCGGGCTCGCCGTCCCGCGGCAGCACGGAGGTGCGACTGCTCCGTGACGGACTCGAGGCCTTCCCGGCGATGATCGAGGCGATCGCCGGCGCGCGAAAGACGGTCCGCTTCGAGAACTTCATCTTCGCCGGCGATACGACCGGCCGCAGCTTCGCAGAAGCGCTCGCCGGCGCCGCGAAGCGAGGCGTCGACGTCAAAGTGCTCTACGACCCGATCGGCACGATGATGGTCAAAGGAGGCTCGATCGCCGACGTCCTTCGCCGCGACGGCGTCACGACGCGGCCCTTCCAACCCCTTTCGCCGTTCGCCCCATGGAGCTGGCTGCGGCTGCGCCACCGCGATCACCGCAAGACGCTGACCATCGACGGAGAGATCGCGTTCGTCGGAGGCCTCTGTATCAGCGACAACTGGTCGCCCTCCGAAAAAGGCGGCCGCGGCTGGAGAGACACGGCGTTGCGCGTGCGCGGATCGATCGCCCGCGACGTCGAGCGCGCGTTCGACGCGATGTGGGAATCGACCAAAGCCGGGCCTTCTCCCCAACTGCCCGAAACGGTCGACTCGTCTCCCGCGGTCGCGATCCTCGCCGAGGACCTGCCAGGCGCCCAGCGCGTGGCGTCGATCTACGAATGGCTGGCGAAGACCGCACAGGAGACTCTCGAGATCACCGACGCATACATGGTCGCGCCTCCGCGCGTGCTCCAGGCCCTCGAAGACGCCGCCCGGCGGGGAGTCACCGTGCGCATCCTCCTCCCCGGGCGCAACAACCATCCCGTCGCCGGCGCCGCGGCGCGCTGGATCTATGAAGGACTCCTCGACGCCGGCGCCCGCATCTTCGAATGGGAAGGCGTCATGATCCACGCCAAGACCGCGGTCGCCGACGGCCAGATCGCGCTCGTCGGCTCCAGCAACCTCGACCCGCTGTCCATGCGTCTCAACTTCGAGCTCAACCTCGCCGTGGTCGATCCGACCACGGGCGCCGCGATGCGCCAGATGTTCGAGCGCGATCTCAGCGAAGCCCGCGCCGTTCTCTCCTCCGCCTGGCGCCGCCGGCCCCTCTGGCAGAAGGCCGCCGAGCGCGCCGCGGCGATGGTGGGCGGGAGGCTGTAGGCTCGGCAGTCGCTCAGCGCGGGCTCGGCTTTGGCCCTGTCGCTGCGGGCCAGGTCGGGCTGGCGATCTCGATCCGCCAGACCGGGCCGTCGGGAGCGAGCGGGCCTTCGGACTTCACGAAGGCCGGAGCGTCGCCCTGGAGGATCCAGACGTGGGAGTCGGGAGGCTGCTTTCCGATGAGAGGCGCGACGACGCCGGCGATTCCGCCGATCTTGACCTTCACGACGTAATGGGTGGCCTTGCGCGCGGAGTTGCCGATCATGAACGCATCTTCGCCGGCCGGACTGACCAGCAGAGTCACGACACGGGGCTTCGGACCCGCCGCGACCATGGGGAACCGGGTTTCCGGCGCTGTCGGTGAGATGTTCTTCAGGAGGGTGAAGATGAGGCCGTTGGCGACGCCGGGCGTGAGCTCGAGCTTCTCCTTCACGAGCTTCTCGACGCCCTTCTCGTCCTTATAACGGACCTGGATTTCGCCGCTCGAGCCATCCAGCGTCGCGTCGATCGGCACTGAGAACGAGGGGCCCCGCTGGATGAGATGGTCACGCACCAACCGGAACGTCCCGTCCTGCGTGAACACGGCCGTCTCGTCGTGCAGGGACCCGTCGCGAAACCGGAAGACGAGGCGGCTCGTGACCTGGCCGGCCTTGGTGGTCTGGATCAGATCGCCGTCCGCGATCGTCTCCCCCGTCAGAGTTCGCAGCGCCAGGAACCCGTGAACGAGCCCCTCCGGGTGCTTCACCGCAACGGTGTCCGCCAGCGCGGAGCCGCAGAGGGCCGCGACTGCCAGGAGCCAAACCGCCCATCGACGCTGCATGGGGGCAGGGCCGTGCAAGAAACGGTCCGGCGGGGAGCTTCCAACTATCATCTATGGGTGGACCCGATCCGCCAGGCAATTCAGCGAGCCGCCTCGGCGGGGCTTCTGCCCCGCGGCTCCTCGATCCTCCTCGCCGTCTCCGGCGGAGCGGACTCGATGGCCCTGCTCCACGGCGCGGCGGAAGTCGCGCCGGAGGCCGGCTGGCGCCTCGCGGTCGGCCACGTCCATCACGGCTGGCGGGGCCGCGAGGCCGACCGGGACCTCGCGTACGTCGAGGAGCACGCCCGGCGGCTCGGTCTCCCCTTCGCCTCCCGCCACCGCGACGCGCGCGCGGCCTCGAGAACACTGGGCATCTCTCCCGAAGCGGGAGCCCGGTTCGTCCGCTACGAGGCGCTCCACGAGATGGCCAGCGGAGCTCGGCGCGGCGTGGATCGCGACCGCCCACCAGCAGGACGACCTCCTCGAGTCGCATCTGCTGGCAAAGCATCGGCGCGGCGGAATCGCGTCGCTCGCCGGACCGCGCACGGCTCGCGAGGACGGCGTCGTGCGTCCGCTGCTGGGCGTGCCGCGAATCGACATCCTCGCGTTCCTCTCGGCGCGAGGCCATCCGTTTCGCCGCGACGCGACCAACGGCGACCTGCGCTTCGCGCGCAACCGGATTCGCCGCGACGTCGCGGCCATGGGTCCCTCGGATCGGACCTCGCTGCTCGAAGTCGTCGCCCGCCTGCGGGCCGAGCGCGACGCCCTGGACCGGGAGCTCGCTCGGCTCCTTCCCTCCGACGCTTCGAGCGTCGACGCCGCTGCGCTCGCGCGCATGCCCGAGCCGATCCTTCGCGCGCGCCATCGAGCGGCTCGCCGCGCCCTTCGCGCGACCGGGCCGTCCTCCCATGACGGGCCGGGAGCGGGAGCAGATCCTGCGCCGGATCGCGTCCGGCCGGGACTTCCGCTTCGAGGCCGGCCGGCGAATCCGTTTCGAGAGGCGGGGCTCCGCGCTTCGAGTCCGCCTGTCGGAGGTGTACGATCCGCACATCGACACCCTGGACTCGGACGCGGGAGCCGCTTCGTGAGGCTGGAGCGGCGCTACGAAGCGCGGCTGATCGCCGAGCGCATCGACGCGGTCGCCGGAGCGATCGACCGCGACGTCCGCGAGCGGCCGCTCGTGGTCGTCTCGATCCTCAAGGGCTCCGCGATTTTCATGGCGGATCTCACGCGCCGGCTGCGGAGCGCGCCGTTCGGCTGCGAGTTCCTGCACGTCCGCCGGGCCGGCGGCGCGGGGGACGTGCTGCAGATCGACTTCGTGGCCGGCTTCGACGTGCGGGGCCAGCACGTCCTGCTGCTCAAGGACGTGGTCCACACCGGCGTGATCGAGACCTACCTGATGGACCACCTGCGCGGGGCGGGGGCCGCCTCGCTGAGGCTGGCGGCCATCGTGGACAAGCCCCTCGACCGTAAGACCAACGTCTCCGTGGACTTCTCCCTCTTCTCCACAGAATCCGACGGACTCTTCGCGGGCTATGGGATGGCGCACGAGGGCCTCCACGCGCACCTCCCGGACATCCACGAAGTGGTGTCCGAGCAATAAAAAACGGCCGGAGTCCGTTATGCTGGACGCCCGGGAACCCCTCGCTTCGCCGCCGTGAACACGGTATTCGGTCAAGGTAACCCGGTAAGGAGTCGAACCCTTTGAACGCCACCATCAAAAACCTGCTTCTCTGGATGGTGATCCTGGTCCTCATCATCCTCGCCTGGAACGTCTTCAAGACCGGCGCGACCGCCGTCGAAGAAGTGGCGTTCTCGCAGTTCCTCGATCAGGTGAACCAGGGCCACGTGCAAAAAGTACAAATCCGCGGCGAAGAGATCCGCGGCCAGTACGCGCCGTCCGCCGGAAAGCGGGAGCCGCTCTTCAAGACCTACGCCGGGAACTATCCCGACATGATCAAGGATCTCCGCGCCAAGAACGTCGAGATCGACATCGCGCCGCAGAAGGATTCCTCCTTCGTCTCGGCCCTCGTCATGTACGGCCCGCTGATCCTGCTGGTGGCGATCTGGTTCGTGATCATGCGGCAGATGCAGGCCGGCGGGAACAAGGCCCTCTCCTTCGGGAAGTCCCGGGCCAAGCTCCTCACCCCGACGCAGAAGAAGGTGACGTTCAAGGACGTCGCGGGCGTCGAGGAAGCGAAGGTCGAGCTCCAGGAGATCATCGAGTTCCTCAAGGATCCCCAGAAGTTCCAGAAGCTCGGCGGCAAGATCCCCAAGGGCGTCCTCCTCATCGGCCCTCCCGGCACGGGCAAGACCCTCCTGGCCCGAGCGGTCGCGGGCGAGGCGAACGTGCCGTTCTTCACGATCTCGGGCTCGGACTTCGTCGAGATGTTCGTGGGCGTGGGCGCCTCGCGCGTCCGCGACCTCTTCGAGCAGGGCAAGAAGAACGCGCCCTGCATCATCTTCATCGACGAGATCGACGCCGTCGGGCGGCACCGCGGCGCGGGCCTCGGCGGCGGCCACGACGAGCGCGAGCAGACGCTCAACGCCCTGCTCGTCGAGATGGACGGCTTCGATACCAACGAGGGCGTCATCCTCGTGGCCGCGACGAACCGGCCGGACGTCCTGGATCCGGCGCTGCTCCGTCCCGGCCGCTTCGACCGCCGCGTCGTCGTGGACCGGCCCGACCTGCGCGGCCGCGAGCAGATCCTGAAGGTCCACACGCGCGCGACGCCCCTCGCCGAGAACGTGGATCTGACCATCATGGCGCGCGGCACGCCCGGCTTCTCGGGCGCCGACCTCGCCAACCTCGTCAACGAGGCGGCGCTCAACGCCGCGAGGTTCAACAAGAAGAAAGTCGAGATGATCGACTTCGAGTACGCCAAGGACAAGGTCATGATGGGCCCCGAGCGGAAGTCCATGATCATGACCGAGGACGAGAAGAAGAACACGGCCTACCACGAGGGAGGGCACGCGCTCGTGGCCGCCATGCTCCCCGATGCCGACCCGGTCCACAAGGTCACGATCATCCCGCGCGGACGCGCCCTGGGCGTCACGATGCAGCTGCCCTCCGAGGACAAGTACTCCCACACGAAGGAGTACCTCGACGCCATGATCACCGTGATGATGGGCGGCCGGATCGCCGAGGAGAAATTCCTCGGCCACATGACGACCGGCGCCGGCAACGACATCGAGCGGGCCACCGACATGGCGCGCAAGATGGTGTGCGAGTGGGGCATGAGCGAGTTGGGCCCTCTCACCTTCGGCCGGCCCGAGCAGGAGATTTTCCTCGGCCGCGACTTCGGCCGCACCCAGGACTACTCCCAGGAGACGGCCAACCAGATCGACGCCGAGGTCAAACGGATCGTGACGTCCGCCTACGACACGGCCAAGCAGCTCATCGAGGACAACCAGAAGGCGATGCACCGCATCGCGCGGACGCTCCTCGAGAAGGAAGTCCTCGACGGCGACGAGGTCCTCCAGATCATCGCCGACGAGTCCGGGCCTCGACATCGCGAAGCTGCGCAAGTCCGGGCCGCCGAAGCCGCCGATCATGCCGGGGCCGACGCCGGAAGTCGCCGACGGCACGATCGGGCCCCTGGTGCCCGAGCCGGCGTAGGAGCGGCTTGCCCCGGCGCGGTCGGCTCCTCCCCCGATCCGCCGTCGCCGCGGCATCGCGGCGCTCATGGTCGCCGCGCCCATCGCGGCGCTCGTCGTCGCCGCTTCCGGCGTTTTCCTCTCGGCTCAGCGACCATTCCGGACCCGGGCCTCCGCGCCGAAGTCCAGGTCAATCTCTGCGATCCGCTCGAACAGATCGTCCACGCGCTCTCGCTCACGCCGGATCCGGCCCGCGCCCTGGAGATCTGGTACTTCGAGAGCCCCGGCCTCGAGCAGTCCGCCCTCGGAGATCGTCTTCCGGCTCCGCCTCGGCGCCGCCGCGCGCATCCTGACGCTGAAGGCGCCGGCCACTCCGGACTGCGCGAGACTCGATCCGTCGCTCCTGCCGGCCGGCCAGGGCAAGTGCGAGTCCGACGTGCACGGCGAGTCGATCAGAGACGCCGTCTCGCTGAACACCGCTCTGAGCGAGAAGACCGTCCGGGGACTTCTGGACGGAAGCGGCGCGCTCGCGTCGGTCCTCTCCCCGGCTCAGACCCGCTACCTGCAGACGATCGCCGGGGCGTGGCCGCTCGCCGCGGACTTGCGCCGCCTGGGCCCCACGCGGGTGGAGACGCTCGTTCCGAAAGGCCGACAGTTCGTGGTGGAGGCCTGGAAGCTTCCGGGCGGCCAGCGGTTCACCGAAGCGTCTCAGAAGACCGCTCGCGCGGACGCTCCGCGCCTCCGCGCCGAGCTCATCGCGGAGCTCGACGAACGCCGGCGTCCACCTGTGTCCCGACCAATCCTCGCAGTCGGCCGCCAAGCTGCGCCTCCTTGCCGCCGGGAGGAGCCAATTGAGCGTCGCCGCGTCGTTCCTGCCCGAGTTCGACGCCGAGATGGCGGCGACACGGAGGCTGCTCGAGCGCGTCCCGGCCGACGATCTGGATTGGAAGCCGCACCCGAAGTCGCGCAGCCTCGGCGAGCTCGCCACGCACGTGACCGAGCTCCCGCGCTGGGCAATCCGCTTCGAGAAGGAGAGCTTTCAGGTCGGAAGCGAGAAGGCCCCGCCCCTGACGGATGCGGCGGCCTACCTCGCCCGCTTCGACGAGAACGCCTCGGCCGCGCGCGCCGCCATCGAGCGCGCCAGCGACGAATGGATGCAGAAGGACTTCACGGTCTTCAAGGCCGACGGCCAGGTCTTCTTCACGGGCAACCGCCAGGCGCTCATCCGCCGGGTGCTGCTGAACCACCTGATCCACCACCGCGGACAGCTCACGGTGTACCTGCGCGAGCTCGACCGTCCCCTGCCCATGATCTACGGGCCCACGGCGGACGAGCCGTTATGATGATGCCGATGACGCCGGCACGTCGGACCCGGCTGGGGCTCGCGGCGCTCGCCGTCCTCGTGGCCATGCTGCTGGCCGCCGCGCCCGTCCTCGCCATCCACTGCGAAGCGGCCTGCGCTCGCGCGGCCTCGGCGGGGCACTGCTCGAATCCGGGAGACGGCTCCTCCGGGCAGGATCACTCTCCCGCCGGACGCGACGGCTGCCGGCACGGCGCCACCGCGACGGTCAAGAAAGATCCCGCGGGCCTCGACCGCGCCGGCCAGCTTCTGGCCGCGGTCGTGCCCGCGCCGCAGTTCGAGTCCTGCGGTGACGTCTCCGGAATTTGGCTTGCTCGGCGGCCCGCGCGCCGCCACGCCGCTGCCTCCCTCCCGCTCCGCGCCGGTCCTCCGACTCTAGGCCTCCCTCCGAAAACGCGACGGTTCCACGCCGGCCTCGAGCCCGGCGTGACGACGGCATTTCGAGACCGAGCAGGGGGATGGACCCATGGCATTCGATCGCAGGAACCTCTTTCAAGGAATACTCGCCTCGGCCGGGTTCGCGACGGCCGGACGCGCGCTCGCGCGGCACGCCGGCGCGGGGCCACCCCCGCAGTCGGGCGCGTCGCCGCCCGATCGGCTCTGGCAGCCGCGCGCCGGCATCGTCGGCGTTCACACGCCGGACATGTCGAAGATGCCCTGGCGCATGGAAGACGGCGCCAAGACGTTTCACATCGTCGCGGAGCCCGTCCGAACGGAATTCGTCAAGGGCCGCGCCGTGGACGCCTGGGGCTTCAACGGCAGCGTGCCGGGGCCGATGATCGAGGTCAACGAAGGCGACCGGGTGCGCCTCGTCGTCGAGAACCGCCTGCCCGAGCTCTTCACGCCTCACTGGCACGGCCTCGAGGTGCCGATCGACATGGACGGCGTTCCCGGTGTGACGCAGGACCCGATTCCGCCGGGCGGACGCTTCGTCTACGAGTTCACGCTCCACCAGAACGGCACATTCTTCTACCACTCGCACATGCCCATGCAGCAGATGATGGGCATGATCGGGTTGTTCGTCATCCATCCGCGCGAGCCCTACGCGCCGCGCGTCGACCGCGACTTCGGTCTCATCCTCCAGGAGTGGGCGATCCTGCCCAACAACACCATCCCCAACACGCTGTCGATGGAGTTCAACTGGCTCACGATGAACGGCAAGGCCGGGCCGGCCACGACGCCGATGCTCGTGCAGCTCGGCGAGCGCGTCCGGATCCGCCTCGTGAACCTCGGGATGGACCACCATCCGATCCACCTGCACGGCAATACCTTCGTCACCACGGGCACGGAGGGCGGCCGGATCCCGGAGACCGCGTGGCAGCCGGGCAACACGGTTCTCGTGGGCGTCGCCCAGTCGCGGGACGTCGAGTTCGACGCGAAGTACCCGGGCGACTGGATGCTCCACTGCCACATGCCGCACCACAACATGAACCAGATGGTCTCGATGGTCGGGCCGATGGCGCACATCGGGTCGGGCATGCACGCGGGCCTCTCGATGGAGGAGGGCATGGGCATGATCCGCGACGGCCACGCCCTTTCGGAAAAGCTGGGGCCGAGCCTCGGGCGCACGCTCGGCACGGGCTCGGAATACGACAAGGCCGTCACGAACCTGGCGCTCGCTGCCGGCCAGGAGCACTTGCAGCATGCCGAGCCGCGTCCCTCCGCTCCCGCCTCGGACGCACGCAATCCCTACTCGGTTCCGGGCTTTCCCCAGGACATGTGGATGGTGGAAGACGACGCCTACCGCACGCCGGAGACGTGGGGACTACGGCCGACCTGGACCGGAGGAATGATGGGAATGATGACGCTCGTTCGGGTCCTCGAACCCGAAAAGTACGACCACATTCAGGAGCTCATCGCCGAGTCCCGACGGAGGACGTCATGACCCGCCGCGGGATCGTCTTCGCAATCGGGCTCAGTCTGGCCGGGCCCGCCGTCGGCCAGACCGCGGACACCCGCCCGCCGCTGACGCTCGCCGACCTCGAACGGATCGCCCTCGAGAAGAACCCCACGCTCGCGCAGGCCGGCGCCGAGGTCGATGCCGCGCTCGGCCGCGCCGAGCAGGCGGGGCTTCTCACCCAGCCGGTCATCGGCTACTTCGCCGAGGAGTTTGCGTTTCGGGCCGGCGAGGGCCGCGGCAAGCAGGGCGTCTTCCTCGAGCAGACGCTGCCCATCGGAGGCAAGCTCCGCGCGAGCCGCGAGATCTTCGACCGCGAAGCCGCCGAGGCCGAGGCGATCCGCGAGACCCAGAGGATGCGCATTCTCAACAGCGTCCGCTCGCTCTACTACGAGGCCCTCATCGCCGAACGGCGCGTCCGGGTGCGCGAACGGCTCGCCGAGCTCACCGACGAAGCCGTGCGCGTGTCGGGCCAGCTCTACAACACCGGAGCGGCCGACCGTCCCGACGTTCTCGAATCCGAGATCGAGGCGCGCGAGGCGCGTCTCGCCCTCGACGACGCGCGCAATCGCCGGTACCACACGTGGCTGTCGCTCGCCGCGATGATCGGCGAGCCGGAACTACCGCTCCAGCCGCTCGCGGGCGATACGGACGCGCCGCCCCCGGAGCTCGACCGGAGCACGGCCGTGGCCGAGCTCCTGCGCGACAGCCCCCAGATCCGGCGGGCCCGACTCCAGGTCGAGCGCGCCGCGGCCGTCCTCGACCGCGCGGATCGCGCGCGCTTCCCGGACATCTTCCTTCGCATTGAGGCGGACTACGACCGCGAGCTCTCGGAGGCCCAGCCCGGCCGCGCCGTGGGTTGGGAGGGCGGGCTCTCGGCCGGGATCTCTCTGCCTCTCTTCAATCGCAACCAGGGGGACCGGGCGGCCGCGCGCGCCAATCTCGAGCGCGCCAAAGCGGACGTGCGGCGGCTCGAGCTCGCCCTGACGAGCCGGGTCTCCGGCGTGTTCGAGGCGTACCTGACGTCCCTGCACATGTCCGAGGAGTACGCGCGGGAGATCCTGCCGCGCGCCGAGGAAGCCCACCGGCTCTATCTCGAGCGCTTCCGGCAGATGGCCGCGGCGTACCCCCAGGTCCTGATCGCGCAGCGCACGCTCTTCCAGACGAGCGAGCGATACCTTTCCGCGCTTCAGGAAGCGCACGTCGCCGCGGTCCAGATCCGTGGATTGCTGCTCGTCGACGGCCTCGACGCTCCGCCCGAGCCCGGAAAGATGGAGCCGGGCATCGGCGCGAGCGAGATCCCGGGCGCCGTGCGCTCGGGCGAGCTGCCCGTCTCGGTCAAACCGCCGGGACAGGAATGAGAAGGAGAAAACCATGAACCGCAGATGGAACCGAACCCTGGCCGCGGCCGCCGCCGCGTTTCTCTTCGCGGCGGGATCGGGGCGCGCACAGCACGAGGGACACAAGGCGCCCGCGGCGACGCCCGACGGCGCCTGCGCCGCGCGCGCGCGGACGAGCCTGAGACTGGTCGAGGAAACCGCCGGGCGCCTGGATGCGGCCCGGCAGTCCAACAACCCGGCGGCCCTCCGCGCCGCGGTGGACGACCTGCAGCTCCAGCTGGCCAAAATCCGGACGGAGCTGTCGGCTTGTGTCGAGGGGCCGCCCGCGAAGACGAAGCCTTGAGCCGCCGCGCGAGCCGGACCTAGCGCGCGAGACGCCGCAGCTCTTCGGAGGCGGCGCGGCTGGCGACGACGACCGTACCGTCCCGCAGGCGGATCGCGAGGCGGCGGTCGTCGTAGGGCTGGAGGTGCTCGACCGCATCGAGGTTGACGATGTGGGAACGGTGGACCTGCCGGAACCGGGCGGCGTCGAGCCGGGCGGCGAGCTCCGAAAGGGTCACGTGCATGAGGTAGACGCCCTCGGCCGCGTGGACCTCGGCGTAGTCGCCCTGCGCCTGGATCCGGCGGATGCCTTCCACGGGAATGGGCACGATGCGATCTCCATGGCGGACGAAGAGCCGCGTCAACGGCTCGCTCGAAAACGAGCTGCGCGCGCGCTCCCCCGCCGTCGCGGGATCCGGCGACTCCTTCATGCGCGCGCGCAGCCGCGCGAGAGCGGCGCCGAGCCGCTCCTCCCCGAACGGCTTGACGAGATAGTCGAGGGCCCCGATCTCGAAAGCCGCGACGGCGAACGAGTCGAAGGCGGTCGTGAAGATGATCTCCGCGGGATGGCGGATCTGCCGCGCGACCTCGAGGCCGGAGACCTCCGGAAGCCGCACGTCCAGAAAAAGGAGGTTCGGCCGGTGCTCCTCGGCGAGCGCCAGCGCCGTCCGGCCGTCCACCGCCTCGGCGACCACGTCGATCCAGGGCGTCGTCGCGAGATAGGCGCGGAGGCTGTCGCGCGCCGGCGCTTCGTCCTCGGCGATCAGGGCGCGGACGTGAGCCTTGTCGAGAACGCTCACGCCATCTCCGCCACGCCCTCACCCTCGAAGGTGTCGGGCAGCTCGAGCCGGACGCGGAATCCTCCCTCGGCGGGAGACTCGAAGGCGACGCGCGCGCGCCCCGCGTAGAGCGCCGCGAGCCGCTCCTGGAGCAGCCGCAGGCCCATGCGCGGGCTGGCCGCGATCTCGGCTTCCGACGCGCCGGGCCCGTCGTCGCGCACGGCCAGGCAGAGCTTTCCCCCGGACCGCCGCGCGGAGACCTCGATGCGCCCTCCCGCGGCGCGCGGCGCGACCGCGTGGACGATCGCGTTCTCGACCAGGGGCTGCAGGGCGAACGGCGGAACCTGGACCTCGAGCGCCGAGGCGTCCGCCTCGACGTCGACGTGGAGCCTCGAACCGAGGCGCATCCGCTCGAGCTCGAGGTAGCTCTGCACGAACGCCCACTCGCGCGAGAGCGGCACCCAGTCGCTCCCCGTCTGCTGGACCCACTGTCCGAAACGCAGGAGCTCGCCCAGCCGCTCGAGCGCCTTCTCGGCGAGGGCGGGGTCGCGGCGCACGAGACCGAGAAGCGCATGAAGCACGTTGAGGACGAAATGCGGATGGAGCTGAGATCGGAGGAGCTCGAGCTCCGCGCGGGCGCGCAGGACCTCCGCCCGGGCGATTCGATCGCGGGCCTCACGCAGCGCCTGTCCCGTATGCCACGCGTAGCCGATTCCCGTCAGCGCGAGTTGAATCGTGGTGCTGAGGATGAGCTGCCAGACCATGATGGGCACGGGCGGCCAGCGCGGCGCGCCGAGCAGGATCCAGGCGTCGAGGGCGCTGAGGGCGAGACCGCCCGCGGTCGCGGCCGCGGCGAGACCCAGCACGACGGGCGCGAGCACGGCGAAGAGACGCCACCGCGCGGCGGATCCTTTCGAGCCCGGTCCCATCGAAGGAGTCCAGGGCCACCGGCGCGCGAGGCGGAGAGAGACCAGACCGAGCAGGGCGCCCGGCAGCACCATCGCGAGCGAGCCGCGCACGGCCATTCCGAGGGCCGCGCCGCTCGCCGAATAGAGCGCGGCGTACACCGTCGCGAGAGCGGCCCAGCCGCCCGCGTAGACGGCGACGGCAGGCGCGGCTGGCTCGGCCTCGATGGGCGTCGACGCCACCCTGGGCTTCGTCTCGTCGCGCGGCCGCGCTCATGGGTTCGACCCACGATTGTTGCGGCGCGCGGTCCCGCCCGCAAGGGCCGTCAAGGCGTGGCAGTCGGCGAACACGAAGGCGACCCGGCCGCGGCGACGCCCGCCGTCGCCGGCAGCGCCTCGATCTGCGGAAGCTGGACGTCCTTGACGTAGTGCCACTCGGGCGCTTTCGTGAGCGCGCCCTCCGCATACGCCAGGGCCGTGGCGCGGTCCGGCGTCGGCAGATGCGAGTGCAGGTACGCCAGGTTCATCAGGTTTTCGGCCCCGCCCCATGTCGGCGCCCAGGGCGGCGCGGGAACGGCGGCGCTCGCTTCCTTCCAGGCGCCCGCGACGCCCTTGCGCAGCGTCGCCGCGGCCTTCGTCCAGTCGCCTCCGCTCGCGGGAGGGACGATCATCTGCATGCCGCCCTTGATCCAGAGGACGCGCGGGTTCTCGCCCTCGTACGCCATGACCCACTTGTAGTACGTCCCGGCTTCCTCGAGGAGCTTCTTGCGCTTCTCGGCGTCGGAGCCGGCGAGATAGATCCGATTTCCCCAGGCTCCGAGCATCGCGCACTTCACCTCGTCCCAGTCGGGATGGCGGGCCAGCGCCGACTGAAAGCGCTCGAGCGCCTTGACGAGATCGGCGTCGAGATCGGTCGGGCGCCGGTTTCTCGTTGAAGCCGTTCATCGCCCGCCGCCAGAGGGCGAAGCCGCGCCAGTAGTCCCGATAGTCGTTGAGCGATCCGGCGTCGAGACGGCCGAGCTCTGCGTCGAGCCGGGCGAGCTCCGCGCGATCGCCCCGATAGTCCGAGGACAACACCGCGGCGGCGAGCTCGCCGAGCCGGGACTCCGCCTTGCTCGCGGCCGGCGCCGCGGCTTTTCCGACGGCGCCGACGGCCGCGACGGCCGGCGATGCTGCCAGCGGCGAGCCCGTAGAGCGCCGTGATCACGACTTTCCATGCGAGGGATTTCATGGCCATGTCCTCCCGTATCGTTTCTACGCGCCCGCGCTTCGCTCGCCTCTCCCGCATCGACGGGAGAGCAGACCAAACGGTCCGGCAGGCGGGGGCGGGCGTCGAACGGCGGAAGCGGTTTCCGGGCTCGTCCGTCGAGGGAACGCTCCAATCCAATAGACTCCCCGCGTGATCCCGCCGGCCGATCTCGTTCTTCCGTGTCCCGACCCGGAGACCCTGCGCGAGATCTGCGGCTGGGACGGATTCCGGCCCGCGGCGATGGCCGGCCTCGGAGTTCCCCGTCGACGTCGTGCGGTTCGAAGGCTCCGCTTCGAAGCCCGTCGTCATCTCGCGCGCGCAAACGCGCCGAGACGCTCAAGGCCATGCCGGCGAGCCTGCGCTCGCGCGCCGAGGAGGCCTTCGCGCGCTCGGCACGCCGCCCGGCGCGGCTGGGCATGGCTCGCGGCCGACACCTCGACTTCGAGACGGGCCCCGTGGTGATGGGAATCCTGAACGTCACGCCCGACTCATTCTCGGACGGCGGGCTCCACTTCGAGCGCGGCCGCGCGGCCTCCCGCGCCCTCGAGATGTTCGAGGAGGGCGCGGCGATCGTGGACGTCGGCGGCGAGTCGACGCGCCCGGCCAACTACGGCGAAGCCCGGCCGCTGTCTGCGGACGAAGAGATCTCCCGCGTGATCCCGGTCATCGAGCAGATCCGCGCGAAGACGGACGCGCCGCTCTCGATCGACACGCGCAAGGCCGCCGTGGCGAAGGCGGCTCTCGAGGCCGGGGCCGACGTCGTCAACGACGTGACGGCGGGGCGTTTCGACGCCGGCATGTTCGAGACGATCTCGAGGAGTCGGGCCGGCGCTATCCTGATGCACATGAAGGGCACGGACCCGAGGACGATGCAGGACGATCTGCATTACGGCCATCTGGTCGGCGAGATCGCGTCCTTTCTGGCGGACGCGGCGCGGCGGGCCGAGGAGGCCGGCATTCCGTCCGAGGCCGTCGCGCTCGATCCGGGCTTCGGCTTCGGCAAGGCCCCCGAGGACAACCTCGTCCTGCTTCGCCACCTCGCGGCGTTTCGCTCTCTCGGCCTTCCGGTCGCGGCGGGCGCTTCCCGCAAGGGGTTCGTCCGGCGCTTCTCGGGCGTGCCGGAGGACGCATCCTCCGATGACCGTCTCGCGGGCTCCCTCGCCGCGATCGGCGCCGCGGCGGCCGGCGGGGCGGCGATCCTCCGGGTCCACGACGTCGCCGATTCGGTCCGTTACCTTCGCATGATGGGCGCGATCGCGCGCACCACCGCATCCGTCGCGACCGCAGGGTCCGCCGCGCGGTGATGGAGGCTCTGACCGGCCGGCTCCCGGCGCTCTCCCACCTCAACTTCACCTGGCGCGACGCCCTCGACATCGCGATCGTCGCTCTCATCACGTACGGGCTGCTTCGGCTGATCCGCGGGACGCGCGCGGTCCAGATGGTGCTCGGGCTCTTCGCGATCTTCGCGGTGTACGCCCTGGCGGCGCTGCTCAAGCTCGCGGCGCTCTCGACGGTTCTCCGCGCCCTCATCTTCTACGTGCCCTTCGCCATCATCGTGCTGTTCTCGCACGAGCTGCGGCGGGCGCTCGCGGCCTTCGGCCGAACGCCGTTCTTCTCGCTCTTCTCGGGCTACCACGCCGAAGAGACGATGTCGGAGATCGTCCTCGCCGTGACCTCGCTCGCCGCCCGGCGGGTCGGCGCGCTGATCGTGCTCGAGCGGCGGGAGGGTCTGAAGACCTACATCGAGAACGGCTCGCCGATCGACGCGGCGATCTCCTACGAGCTCCTGGTGACGGTCTTCGCCCCGGGCACGCCCCTCCACGACGGCGCCGTGATCATTTCCGGGGACCGCATCGCCGCCGCCGCGAGCTTCCTCCCCCTCTCGCTCAAGGAGGGCCTGCCGAAGCGTTTCGGCACCCGGCACCGGGCCGCGATCGGCGTGACGGAAGAGACCGATGCCCTCGCCATCCTCGTGTCCGAAGAGCGCGGGACGATCTCGATCGCTCGCGACGGCGAGCTTCAGGAAGAGCTCGACGGCAAGTCTCTGCGCGACCTCCTCTTCCGGGAGTTCGCCGGGCATCGATGAAGCGATCAGCGATGAAGCGATAACCGATGAATCTCTCCGCCGTGCTCTTCCGCAACCTGGGGACGAAGCTGCTCGCCCTGGCGATCGCCTGCGTCGCCTGGTACCTGCTGACGGGCGAACGCCGGGAGCGCATCTCCGAGCGGAGCTACCGCATTCCGCTCTCGATCGTGAACATTCCGCGCGGCACGCTGATCGTCTCGCCGCTCCCCGACGCCGTGGACGTGCGCGTGCGCGGGGCGTTCACTCCCCTGCGGCAGCTCGAGCCCGGCAAGCTCGAGGCGGTGATCGACCTGCTGGACGCCACCCCCGGCGAGAAGCGCTACGTCCTCGACAACGACGACATCAACGTGCCTCGCGACGTCGAGGTCATCGCCATCACTCCCCCGGAGATCCGGGTCGTGCTGGACGCGATCGCGGACAAGACCCTGCCGATCGTGGCCGACGTCGTGGGAGCTCCCGCGGCGGGCACCCGGGTCGAGGAGGTGACCGTCGAGCCGCGACAGGCGCGCGTGGTCGGGCCGGCCAAGACCCTGACCCGGATGAACCAGATCCGGACGGAGCCCGTCTCGGTCGAGGGCCGGGACGCCTCGTTCCACGTCTCGGCGACACTGGCCCCCCAGGCCGCGGGCGTGCGCGTGCGCGAGGCCCAGATCGTCACGGTGCGTGTCCGCATCGAGGCCGCCGGCCGGAGCTCACACCGACGCCCCGAAGCAGGCGAAAATAGGGGTTTCCATGACACTCTCCGGGACGCCATGAAGCTTTTCGGCACGGACGGACTGCGCGGCCGGGCGGACGCATTCCCCCTGGATCCGGCGTCGGTGCGCCTCCTCGGCCGCGAGCTCGGCCGCCGCCTGGACGGAGAGGGCTCCCGGCGAGTCGTGCTCGGCGGCGACACGCGGGAGTCGACGCCCCGGATCGTCGCGGATCTCGCCGCCGGGCTGCGGGACGCGGGCTGCGGAGTCGCCTCCGCCGGCGTCATCACGACGCCGGGCGTCGCGGAGCTCGTGCTGGAGATCGGAGCGCGCGCCGGGATCGCGGTCTCGGCTTCGCACAACCCGTACGAGGACAACGGCATCAAGATCTTCGGTCCCGACGGGCGCAAGTGGCCCGACGCCGAGGAAGAGCTTCTCGAGCGAAAGATCCTGGAGGGCAGCGGGCTCCGCGCCGTCCGAGGCCACTCCGGCCCCTCCCGATCCGGACCCGGGCCTCATCGCCACGTACGTCTCGCGCCTGCGGGCCGGCGTGCCGACCGATCTCGGAGGTCTTCCGATCGTCGTCGACGCCGGCAACGGCGCCGCGTTCCAGATCGGGCCGCGCGCGCTTCGGCGGGCGGGCGCGCACGTCACGGCGATCCACGACGCCCCGGACGGCCGCAACATCAACGCGGGCTGCGGCGCGCTGCATCCCGACGGGATGGCCGCGAAGACCCGCGAATCCGGCGCGGCCTTCGGCGTGGCTTTCGACGGCGACGCCGACCGCGCGATCTTCGCCGACGAGAACGGCCGCGTCCTCGATGGCGACGACGTGCTCTTCGTCGTGGCCCGCGACTGGAAGCGGCGGGGAATCCTCCCGGAGGGCGGCGTCGTCGGCACCGTGATGTCCAATTACGGCCTCGAAGCGGCGTTCCGCCGGGAAGGGATCGCGTTCGCGCGCGCGGCGGTCGGCGACCGCAACGTCGCGAAGCTCATGGACGAGACGGGAGCCGCCCTGGGCGGCGAGACCTCGGGACACACGCTGTTCGCCCCTCTCTCGCCCGCCGGCGACGGCATCCTGACCGCCCTCGTCCTGGCCTCGATCGTCAAGGACAGCGGCCGCCCGCTCTCCCGGCTCGCGACACTCGAAAAGATGCCCCAGACGCTGCGAAACATCCGCGTGGCCCGCCGCGTGCCGCTCGATGAGTCCGAAGGGATCGCCGGCGCCGTCGCCCGGGCCGAGCAGGCTCTGCGCGCGCGCGGACGGGTCTTCCTCCGCTACTCGGGGACCGAGCCGTTGCTGCGGATCCTCGTCGAAGGCCCCGAAGGCCGCGAGGTCCACGAGATCGCGGACGAGCTCGAGGCGGCGGCGCGCTCCGCTCTCGGGGTCGCTTGAAAGGCATCCGCGCCGTCCTCTTCGACGCCGGAGGCACCCTCATCCACGTCGACGGCGAGCGCATTTCCCGGGCGGCCGGAGTCGCGTACGACGACGCCCGGTTCCGGAAGGCCGAGTCGGAAGCCATCGCCCGCGTGCGCGCGTTCGTTCTCGAACGTCCCGACTCGAGCGACGCCGAGCGCGTGCCGCTCTACTTCCACACGCTTCTCGCCGGGCTCGGATTCGAGGCCGAAGACACCCGGACCCGGGCGGCCAGCGCGATCGCCGCCGAGCACCGGCGGGCGAACCTCTGGTCGAAACGGGCGGACCGGGCCATCGAAACGCTCGGGACGCTCGGGGCTCGCGGCTACCGGATGGCCGTGATCTCCAATGCCGACGGCCGCGTCCGGGGCCTCCTCGAGGAGGCCGGCCTGACGCCGCACCTCGAGTTCGTGGTGGACTCGGGCGAGCTCGGGATCGAGAAGCCGGACTCCCGGATCTTCCACGCCGCCACGGAGCGGCTGGGCCTGCCTCCCGCGGAGTGCGCGTACGTCGGCGACATCTACGAGATCGACGTGCTGGGCGCGGAGAGAGCCGGCCTCGCCCCGATCCTCATCGGCGACGGACCGGCGCCGCCGGACGTGCGCCGCGTCGCGAATCTGGAGTCTCTGCTGACTCTGCTGCCCGGACTCGCATAGAGTCTGCAGCAAGAAGGGGAGGAAGAATGGCCAAACGCACCACTCACCGAAGCGTCGCGGGCAAGAAACTCTACGCGGTTCGCGACAAGTCCGGGAAGTTCAAGGACATTCAGACCTTCGAGCGCGCGCACCGCGCCGACCTTCGCAAGAAGAGCAAGGCGGAAACGACGAAGGCGGCCAAGAAAACCACGAAGGCGGCCAAGAAGAAGTAACCGCGCCGCCTCCGAGACAAGGAGGAGGGGACCATGCCCGATCTTTTCGGCAGTGCGGACGATGTCCGAGCACTGGTGGGTCGTTCTCCTGCGCGGCGTTCTGGCGATCCTCTTCGGAATCCTCGCCTACTCCTGGCCCGGCCTGACGGCGATCATCCTGGTCACGATCTGGGGCATTTACGCCCTGATCGACGGGATCTTCGGCGTCGTCGCGGGCATCCGGGGAAAGTGGACGTCGCTCGTCATCCTGGGCCTTCTCGGGATCGCCGCGGGAGTCGTGGCGCTTCTGCTGGCCGGGATTGACTGCGATCTCGCTCCTGTGGGTCCTGGCCGTCTGGGTCATCGTCGCCGGCGCCATGCAGGTCTCCGCCGCGATCCGCCTCCGCAAGGAGGTCCAGGGCGAATGGCTCTGGATCCTTTCGGGCGTGCTGATGGTGGGACTCGGCCTCGTCTTCTTCCTCTTCCCCGGCGCCGGGATCCTTTCGGTGACCTGGCTGCTGGCGTCGCTCGCGATCGTGTGGGGAATCCTGCTCGTGATGCTGGCCTTCAAGCTGAAGGGGCTGAAGGGGAAGCTGGCGCCGCAGCCGGCATAGCGCTCAGAGTCGGGGGCCGGAAGCGTCGAGCAGGCCGAAACCGCGTCGACCCCTGCCGCCTGCCTCCACCTCCTGCCTACTTTCCTAGTACCGCTCCACGTTGGGAGGCGGGCCTCCGACGACGTTGGGCTCCTGGAAGATCATCGCCGTCCCGGCGATCGGGAGGTAGACGGTGTGGTTGCCGGCGGCCATGTCCACCCGGCATTCGTAATACCCGTTCGGCGGAGATCGTCATGAGCATCGCGGGCTTGTTCTTGAAATCGAGCATCGGGCAGAACAGGATGACCTTGGCCGGCATGCGTCCTTACTCCTTCCCTGCGAGGATGCCCTGCATCTCCTCCCAGGATACGGCCCGCACCCCCAGCGACCGGGCCTTGTCGAGCTTCGATCCCGCTGATTCTCCCACGACCACGTAACTGGTCTTCTTCGAAACCGACCCCGAGACCTTCGCTCCGGCCGCCTCGAGGATCGCCGCGGCGTCTTCGCGCGAGATGCCGGGCAGCGTGCCCGTGATCACGACGGTCGTCCCCGCAAGAGGCCCGTCCGCGGCGCGCCGCCGGCGCGGGCCCTCGAGCCGCACCCCGTGGGCGCGCAGCCGCTCGACCAGCTCGCGGTGCTTCGGGTGCGAGAAGTACGCCTGGACGGCCGCGGCCGTGTTGGGGCCCACTTCCTCGGCTCCGACGAGCTCTTCCTCGCTCGCCGCCATCAGTGCGTCGAGGGAGCCGAAGTGGCCGGCCAGGATCGTCGCCGCTTTCTCCCCGACGTGGCGGATGCCGAGCGCGAAGAGGAGGCGCTCGAGCTCGTTCGTCTTGCTCTTCTCGATCTCGGCGATCAGGTTGGCCGCCGACTTCTCGCCCCAGCGTTCGAGCTCGACCAGATCCTCGGCCTTCAGGTCGTAGATCGACGCCACGTCGGAGAGCAGGCCCGCCGTGACGAGCTGATCGACGAGCTTCTCGCCGAGGCCCTCGATGTTCATGGCCCGGCGGCCGCAGAAATGGCGGATGGCCTCGCGCACGACGGCCGGACACGCCGGGTTGACGCAGCGCAGCGCGACCTCGCCGGGCTCGCGGACGGCGGGATCGCCGCAGACCGGGCAGCGGGTCGGCATGACGTACGGCGGCGCGTCCGCGGCCCGTTTCTCGAGCACCACGCGCACGACCTTGGGGATGACGTCGCCCCCCTTCTCCACGACGACGGTGTCCCCGACGCGGACGTCCTTTCGCGCCAGGTCCTCGTAGTTGTGGAGCGTCGCGCGCTTGACCGTCGTTCCGGCGAGCAGCACGGGGTCGAAGTACGCGACCGGCGTGAGCGTGCCCGTGCGGCCGACGTTCATGCCGATCTCGCGCACGACGGTCGTGGCTTCCTCGGCCGGGAACTTGAAGGCGAGCGCCCAGCGCGGCGATTTGGCGGTCGCGCCGAGCTCGCGTTGCGTCGCCCGGTCGTCGACCTTGATGACCACGCCGTCGGTTTCGAATCCGAGCTCGTGGCGCTTGTCCTTCCACTCCTCGACGAACTCCCGCACCTCCGCGAAGGTCTCGCAGCGGCGCCGGTGCGGGTTCACCGGGAAGCCCAGAGCCGCGAGACGCTCCAGGGCCTCGCTCTGGCTGGCCGGCGCCGGCGAGGCCTCGACCACCGAATAGAGCCACGCGTCGAGCCGCCTCCGCGCCGTGACGCGCGAGTCGAGCAGGCGCATCGTGCCCGCGGCCGCGTTGCGCGGGTTGGCGAAGAGGGGCTCGCCCTCCGCCTCCCGCTCCGCGTTGACCCTCGCGAAGGCCGCCTTCGAGTAGTAGACCTCGCCGCGGACCTCGAGCGGCGAAGTCTCCGGGATCCGCAGCGGCACCGAGCGGATCGTCCGCACGTTTCCCGTGACGTCCTCTCCGCGCTGCCCGTCGCCGCGCGTCGCTCCGCGCACGAGGGCGCCGCCCTCGTAGCGCAGCGAGATCGAGAGTCCGTCGATCTTGAGCTCGGCGACGAAGCCCCGGGGCTCCTCGCCCAGCAGCCGCGCGTTGCGCGCCAGCCACGCCTCGGCCTCCTCCCAGGAGTAGGCGTTCTCGAGGGAGAGCATCGGCTGCGCGTGCACGACCGTCTCGAACCCCTCGGCGGGCTCGCCGCCGACGCGGCGCGTCGGCGAGTCGGCGCTCCGCAGCTCCGCGTGCGCGGCCTCGAGCTCCTGGAGCTCCCGCATCCTCCGATCGAACTCGGCGTCGGTGATCTCGGGCTTGTTGTCGACGTGGTAGAGCCGCTCGTGGCGGCGGAGGTCCTCGCGCAGCGCCTCGACGCGGCGCCGCGCGGTTTCCAGATCGGAAGACGCCATCCTCCTCATGCTACAGTCGCGCGCAATGTCTTCGGCAAAAGCCGCGATCCTGGCGGCGGCTCTGGCCGTGCCCGCGTCTGCCGCCTCCGCCGCTCAGCCGTTTCCGCCGCCGCCCGTCGCGTCGTACCAGATCACCTGCCGGCTCGACGCCGAGAAGAAGACGGTCGAGGGCACGCAGGTGCTGACGTGGAAGAACACGACCTCGCGCCCGGCGAAGACGCTCCGCTTCCACCTCTACCTGAACGCGTTTCGCAACACGCTCTCGACGTTCTGGAAGGAGTCGCGCGGGGACACGCGAGGCGGCAAGCACCTGCCGGATTCCTGGGGCTCGATCGAGATCCTCCGGATGACCGGCGCGGACGGCGAGGACCTCCTCGCCTCGCTCCGCTACGTCTCGCCCGACGACGGCAACCCCGACGACCGCACGGTCGCCGAGGTCATCCCGAGCCGTCCCGTGGCCCCCGGCGAGACCGTCTCGATCGCGATGGACTTCGTGTCGCGCCTGCCGCGGGTCTCCGTCCGCACCGGCTACAAGGGGGATTTTTTCTTCGTCGTCCAGTGGTTCCCGAAGATCGGCGTGTTCCAGGACTCGGGCTGGAACTGCCACCAGTACCACGCCACGAGCGAGTTCTTCGCGGACTTCGGCAACTACGACGTCTCGATCGACGTGCCGGCGCGCTACCGGGGCAAGGTGGGCGCGACCGGCCGCCGCGTCGACGAGCGCGAGACGTCGGCCGGACGCGTGCTCTACCGATTCCAGCAGCCCGGCGTCCACGATTTCGCCTGGACCGCGGACCCGTCATACCTCGTCTATGACGACACCTTCCGGGAGGCCGGCCTCGGAGACGTCCGGTTGATCCTCCTCCTCCAGCCCGAGCACGCGGCTCAGGCCGAGCGGCACTTCCAGGCCGCGAAAGCCGCGCTCTCGGGCTACGGGCGCGTCCTCGGGCCTTACCCGTACGAGACGCTCACGATCGTGGACCCGCCGTGGGGCGCCAGCGGCGCCGGCGGCATGGAGTACCCCACTCTGATCACGGCGGGCACGCACTGGAGCGCGCCGAAGGCCGTCCAGAGGCCCGAGGGCGTCACGGTCCACGAGAGCGGCCACCAGTTCCTCTACGGGATCCTGGCCTCGAACGAGTTCGAGGAGGCCTGGCTCGACGAGGGGTTCAACACCTACATGACGGACCGGGTCATGGCCTCCGTCTTCGGCCCCAACCACGTCGAGCTCTCGGTCTTCGGCCTCAACTTTCCCCTCGGCATCGACATCCACTATCCCGTCGACGCCAACCGGCGTTACTTCGAGGTGGCGGACTGGGACATCCTGGCCTCCGACGCCTGGAAGTTCCGGGACCGGAAATCCTACGGCGCGCACGTCTACTCGAAGACCGCGCTCACGCTCGCGACGCTCGAGCGTCTCCTCGGGACGCCGGCGATGGATCGCGCGCTCCGCCTTTACTCCGACCGCTGGCGCTTCCGCCACCCCACGACGCGCGACTTCATCGCCGCGGTCAACGATTCCACGGGGCAGAACTGGACGTGGTTCTTCGACCGCACCTTCTATTCCTCGGGGATCGTGGATTACGCCGTGGCCGTAGCCGAAAGCGAGCCGGCCAAGCCGCCGCGCGGACTCTTCGAAAAGGACGGCAAGCTCTCCCCTTCGCCCCCGGCGGATCTCCCGAAGGTGCGGGGATACGACAGCCAGGTGACGGTGGTGCGGAGCGGGGATGTGGCGATGCCGGTGGAGGTCCTGCTTCGCTTCGAGGGCGGCCGCGAGCACCGGGCGCGCTGGGACGGCGAGGCCCGATGGAAGCGGTACAGCGTTTCGCGCGGGCCCCGCCTCATCGAAGCGGTCGTGGATCCCGGGGAGAAGATCCTGCTCGACGTCGACCGCACGAACAACGGCCGGCGAACGACGGACGATCCGCGCGCGGCCACCCGCTGGACCGCCCGCGCCGTCTTCTGGATCCAGAACATGATCGACTTCATGACGGTGCTGTGGTGAGCCGGCTCTTGAGGAGCCGGACGGTGAGGGGAGCCGGACGGTGAGCCGTCGTCGCGGACCGCGCGCGCTCGCCTGCTTCCTGCGGGGGCTGCGCCTGTCGCTGTCGAAGCCGTACCTCGCCGTGGCGCTGTGGCTCATCCAGCTGCTGCTCTCGGCGACGCTCATCCTGCCGATCTCGAACACCCTCCACGCCCTCCTCGACCGCTCCCCCGCCGCCGATCGCATGGTCGCGAACCCCGACTACGGCTGGTGGGAAACCGTGCGCCGCGAGCACCCGGACCTTCTCGGCAACTTTCCCGAGATCGCGACGGGCCTGCTCTCGGTCGACGGCATCCGGTGGTCGGAGCTTCCCGGGATGCGCGGCGTCGGCGCCACGGCGTTCTCGCTCGCGCTGCTCGCGACGGTGTTGCACGCCTTCGGCCTCGGCGGAATGCTCGGGACCCTGCGGGAACCGTCTTCGTCGCTCGTCACGTTCGGACGGGAAGGCATGCGGAGGATGCCGGCCTTCCTCCTCTTCACGTTCGCCGCGTTCGGCGCCGCGTTCGCCGCATACGAGTGGATCTATGTCGGCTCGGGCGACGCGCTCCGGGACCGCGTCCGGGAGCTCCACACCGAGCAGGCGGCGCTGGCCGTCACGGCGCTTCGCCTCGGCGCTCTCCTGCTCGCCCTCGCCGCGATCAAGCTCCTCGCCGACGCCGTGCGCACGGTCTGGGTGGCGCGGCCCGACCTGCCGCCCGTGTCGCGTTTCTTCTTCGGCATCGCGGGAGCGTTCTCGCGGCCGCTGCGCCTCTTCGGGATCCTGGCGATGTACGGGCTCGTCACCGCGGCGCCTCTACGTGGTCTGGCTGGTGCTCGACCCGTCGGCAGGCGGCGAAGCGCGCTTCGCGCTGGTGCCGCTCATCCTCGCCCAGCAGTTCTTCGTCTTCGTGCGGCTGCTGATCCGCGTCGGCTACTACGCCGCGGTCTCCGAGGCCCTCACCCGCACGCCCGAGCCGGAATACTCGTACGTCGGCGGGCGCCCGGGGCCACTCCCGCGGCGGGTAACCCGGCGCTCACCGGCCGCTCCGAACGAAACCCAGCTCGACGGGGTTTAGGGCCGAGTCCAGCCGGACCCGGAAGACGAAGGGCTGCCGCCGGATGCCCTGGACCTGGTCGGGCTCCCAGGGCCCGGTGAAGAAGGGCAGGAAGCGCAGGTCCTGGAGAATGATCGTCGCCCCGCCTCCGGCTTCCGGGTAGACCGTTTCCAGCGGGAAGCGGGCGAAGTCCATGTAGACCTGCCAGTCCGGCAGGCGCCGGGCCGCCTCGAGAAGGCGCGAGGCGGGCGGCTTCTCGTAGCGCTGGATTCGCGCGCGCCCGGGCGGCGGATAAAAGTCCGAAAGGCTCTGCAGCACGTCCCGCCAGCGCGTCGGCGCCTGGGGATTCTCCACGCCGCGCGCGAAAGGGCCGATGTCGAAGAAGGCCAGGTGGATCTCGTCGTCGGTCTCGGACAGGCCCATCCAGCGGAACGGCGACAGGAACTGGGGCAGCGCGGACACGCGGGCATTCGCGGGAGGCGAGTCGAGGCCGCGCCAGATCGCCAGCGCCCGCGCGTGGAGCACGGCGCAGATCGCCAGATACGACGCGAGCACTCCCGAGCCCACGCGGGCGATCCGGCGCGCGCGCGTTCGGAAGATCAGGCAGAGGACGAGGGTCCCCAGGCGTGATGCCGGTGAAGATCGGATCGATGATGAAGAGCCAGTCGAGCGAATGGCGGGCGCGCGAGACCGGCGTCCAGAACATCGTGCCGAAGGACGTGGCCCAGTCGAAGACGATGTGGGACGCGATCCCGACCGCCGCGAAGAGCCAGAGCTTCGCGAGAGACGTGCGGCGCGCGAACATCTTCGCGACGAGCGCGATCGCGATCGCGAGAAACGGCAGGACGAGGAACGAGTGCGTCCAGCTCCGATGGTCGCGCAGGTATTCGATCCGGTTCGAGATCAACAGGAAGTCGAGGTCCGGGACGACGGCCGCGACCGCGCCGACGGCGAGCGCCGCCCACTGGGTCGGCCGGTCCACGAGCGATCGCGACAGGATCGCGCCGGCGAACGAGTGCGAGATCGTGTCCACGCGGGAGCGGATGATACAGTCCGATCGGTGGCGGAGCGGCGGCTGGACGGACGAGTCGCGCTGATCACGGGCGCTTCCTCGGGCCTCGGGCGCGCTTTCGCCCGGGCGCTCGCGGCCGAGGGCGTCCGCGTCTTCCTCGTCGCCCGGCGCGAAGAGAAACTGCGGGAAGTCGCGCGCGAGATCACCGAGGCCGGAGGCGACGCCGCGTACCACGTGCTGGACGTCCGCGTCTCGCCGGCGCTCTACGACGTCGTGGACGTCCTCCTCGCCCGCTATCGCCAGCTCGACATCCTCATCAACAACGCCGGCCTCGGCTTCCGCGCTCCCCTGCTCGAGGTCAAGCGCTCCGAGATCGCCGCGATGATCGAGACGGATCTCACGGCCGCGATCTATCTCACGCAGGCCAGCCTGCATGCGCTTTTGCGGAGCGCGCCGTCCGACATCGTGAACGTGTCCTCGATCGCCGGGCTCGAAGGATTCGCCGAGGGCACCGTCTACTGCGCCGCCAAGGCCGGCCTGGTGGGCTTCTCCCGGGCGCTCGCCGCCGAGCTCAAGCCCGCCAACATCCGGGTCACCGCCATCTGCCCCGGCTCGGTCGACACCGAGTTCTTCGAGAACTTCCGCTCGACCCTCGAGCCTCCCCAGCGGCTGACGACCGACGACGTGGTGCGCGCCCTTCTCGCCGTTCTGACCTCCCCGGCGAACGTCCTCCACGGCGAGGTCGTGCTGCGGCCCCGCGTCGTCTAGAGGCGCGCGCGGCCGGCCCCTATAATTCGCCGGCCCCTATAATTCGGCAGATGCCCTCGATCCTCCTGGTCGACGACAGCGGGCTCTTTCGGGGAGCGGCCGGCGAGGTCCTTCGGCGAACGGGCTGCGAAGCCCTCGAGGCCGCCGGAGGCACGGAGGCGCTCGACATCGCCCGGAAGGAGCGACCGAGCCTGATCGTCGTGAGCGCCGGGATGAAAGGCATGACGGGCGTCGACCTGGCGCGCGTCCTCAAGGCCGATCCGGGCTTCGCGAAGACGCCCATCGTCCTCGTGGGCCCGCCCGGAACCGAGGCTCAGGCGGAGCGTGCCGGCGCCGATCAGACGCTCCCCCTCCCTCTCGATCCCGAGGCCTTTTTCGCCACGCTCCGCCGCTTCCTCCAGGTCATGCCCCGCGAGGAGGCGCGGTCCGCCGTGGAGTGGTCGATCACGTTCTGGAGGGATGGCCTCCAGCACGCCGGCACGATCCGGGACCTCTCCCGCGGCGGGTTCTTCGTCCGGACGCCGGTACGTCAGCCCGTCGGCGCAAGGGTCGAAGTCTCCTTCGACGTGCCGGTCGAGCGCGGCGTCCGCACGATCGTCGCGGAGGCCCTCATCGTCCGGTTGGGCAAGGAGGGGGACCGCGGGCTCGGCTGCCGGTTCTTCCAGCTCTCCGCGGCTTCGAAGGGCCACCTCGAGGAATGTCTGCGGATCCTGGCGCTGGGCGAGGCGCCGGTCTGAGCCAGGAGCCTCTTCAGCCGGCGCCGACCGAGCAGATCCACGAGCTCGATCCCGGCGTTCTCCGCGACCTGGATCGAGCGCTCGTCGCGGTAGAACTCCCCGAAGTACACGCGCTTGATGCCGGAGTTGGCGATGAGCTTGAAGCAGGGCCAGCACGGGCTCGCGGTCGTGTAGAGCTCGGCGCCGTCGATCGCGACGCCGTTCTTGGCCGCCTGGATGATGGCGTTGCCCTCGGCGTGCACGGTCGAGACGCAGTGTCCATCCTCGATGACGCATCCGACGTCGGAGCAGTGCGGCAGCCCCCGGATCGAGCCGTTATAGCCGGTCGAGAGGATCGTCTTGTCGCGCACGATCACGGCCCCGACGTGCTTGCGGGGGCAGGTCGAGCGCGAGGAGACCTGGCGCGCGATGTTCATGAAGTAGGTGTGCCAGTCGACGCGTGTGTCCGTCACGGGCGGGGATTATCGCAGAGCGGTCAAGCGCACCCGCCCGGGCGTCTTGCGTGTGTCAAAATCGGACGGTGAATCGAAACCGCCGCGTCGTCATCACCGGCCTGGGCGCCGTGACCTCGATCGGCGGCACGCTGGCGGATTTCTGGAAGAACCTCCTCGAGGGAGTCTGCGGCATCCGCCCCTTCTCCCTCTTCGACTCGGCCTCGTATCGCACGCAGACGGCGGCCGAGGTCGCCGAGATCCCCGACGGCTTCCTGACCCCGGCGGAGCGGCGGCGCATGTCCCGCGCCGACCGCATGGGCGTGGCGGCGGCGCGCGAGGCGCTCCACGCTGCGGGCATCGACACCCGGCGCGAAGACCCCTCCCGGCTCGGGGTGATCCTCGGCGGCGGGACCTCGGGGCTCATCGACTCGGAGGCGTTCTTCGAGCTGTACCTCCGGGGCCGAAAGGCGAGGCCGTCGAAGGTCCTCAACCACCTGCCCGACTCGATCACGGACCGGGTGGCCGAGCGGTTCGGGCTCGAGGGCATCAAGTCCACGATCACGACGGCGTGCTCCTCGTCCGCCAACGCCATGGGCTACGCCTTCGACGCGATCGCCGCGGGGCTGGCCGACGTCATCGTCACGGGCGGTTCCGACGTGCTCGCCCGGCTGACGTACGGCGGATTCAACTCCCTGCGCTCCGTGGATCCCGATCCGTGCCGTCCGTTCGACCGCGAGCGCAAGGGTCTCTCGATCGGCGAGGCGGCCGGCATCCTCGTGTTCGAGGAGGAAGGCCGCGCGCGGCGGCGCGGCGCGCCGGTCGTCGCGGAGTTCCGCGGCTACGGCGTGACTTCCGACGCGTACCACATGACCGCGCCCGACCCCAGCGGCTCGGCCGGCGGCCGCACGATCCGCGCCGCGCTCGAGAACGCGGGCGTCGACGCGGCGGACGTGGACTACGTCAACGCCCACGGCACCGCGACGCCGCAGAACGACTCGGCCGAAACGGCGGCCCTCAAGGCCGCGCTGGGCGAGCGCGCGCGAGTGATCCCGGTCTCCTCGATCAAGTCGATGATCGGCCATTGCCTCTGCGCCTCCGGCGCCATCGAGGCGGTGGCGACCGCGCTCACGGTCCGCGACGGAAAGATTCCGCCGACCATCCACTATTCGCATCCCGACCCGGCTTGCGACCTCGACTACGTGCCGAACGTCGCCCGTGACGTGGACGTCGAAGTCGCCCTGTCGAACTCCTTCGCCTTCGGAGGCAACAGCTCGGTCGTCGTTCTGTCGCGCTACGCGTAGACGATGAGCTCCTTCGGCCTCGGGCTCGTCACCGGGACGGGCGCGGTTTCTCCCCTCGGCCGCAGCGCCCCCGAGTTCTTCGCGCGGCTCTCCTCGGGAGAGAGCGCGATCCGGCCCCTTCCCCCGGAGGCGCGGAAGGACCTGCAGGCCACGCACGCCGGACGCTACGAAGGCTTCTCGCCGCAGCCCGAGATTCCCCCGATGAAGGCCCGGCGGCTGGACCGCGGCAGCCAGTTCGCCCTGATCGCCTGCGCGCAGGCCGTCGCCGAGGCCGGCTACGCGATCGGCGAGGATCCCGAAGCGATCGGCATCGCGATGGGCACGGGATCCGCGGGCGCGGGCGCCCTGACGGAGTTCCTGAGGGTGCTCATCCTCGAGTCGCCGGAAGCCGCGCCGCCCTTTCACTTCCCGAACACCGTGGCGAACGCCCCGGCGTCGCAGGTCTCGATCGAGCTCAAGATCTACGGCCCGAACGTCACGATCACGCAGAAGGATCCCTCGGCGCTGAACGCCCTCCTGTTCTCGACGCTGGCCCTCGGCTCCGGGCGGGCGCGGGCGATGCTCGCCGGCGCCGTGGACGAGTGGAATGCGTTCTACGCGATGGGGTTCGATCGCGTCGGCGCTCTGCGCGGGGAGAAACGCGAGAGCGGCATCGTCCAGGGCGAGGGCGCCTTCGTGATCCTGCTCGAGGAGGAGCAGGCCGCTCGCCGCCGCGGCGGCGTTCCGCTCGCGCGCCTCTCGGGCATCGCCTCGGCGGGCGTGGCGTCGGAACCCTACCGCTTCGCTCCCGATCCCCGCGCCATGGAGCGCGCGATGCGCGGAGCCCTCGCGGACGCCGGGGCCGAGCCGGCCGACGTGGATCTCTGGTTGTCCTCGCGCGACGGGGTCCGGGAGATGGACCGGGCTGAGGCCGAAGCGGCCTCCGCCGTCTTCGGCGGCCGGGTCCCGCGCGAGCTGTCGGTCAAGGATGCGATCGGCGAAATGGCGGCGGCCGGCGGGGCCCAGCTCGTCGCGGCGAGCCGGGCCATCGCCGCGGGGCAGGCGCGGCGCGCCCTCGTCAATTCCTTCGGCGCCGGAGGAAACTTCCTCGCGGCCGTGATGGAATCGCCCGGATGAAAGTCCGCGCCCGCGATACCGAGCCCCTCCGGGGCCTCACCCTGGACATCCCCGTGCGGTTCGCCGAGTGCGACCCGTACGGCGTCGTGTGGCACGGACACTACGTGCTGTACTTCGAGCACGCCCGCGAGGCCCTGACGGGCCGCTTCGGCTTCACGGCCGCCCGAGCGCTCGAGATGGGCTATCGCGTGCCCGTCACGCGCATGGAGCTCCGGTACCGGGCCCCCGCGCGGCCGGACCAGGTCGTCCGCGTCACGGCGCGCCTGCGTTCGCCGAGCGTCGCGCGGCTCGTGATGGATTACGAGGTCCGCAGCGAAACGGGCGAGCTGCTCGCTTCGGGCGAGACCGAACAGGTCGTGATCAACAAGGAGGGCGAGCTGCTCCTCACGCTGCCCTCCGGCCTGCGCTCCCTCTGCGCCTCAATCCTGGAGTTCCAGGAGAAGCTCGACACGGCGCCGCCGGAGTGAGGGAGAAGTCAGAGTCGTCAGGGTCTAGGGTCTAGAACGCGGGAGAAGGACCGAGGCGAGTTTCAACCCTCAACCCTCACGACCCTCGACTTTCCTCAGCCCCTCCGGCCGCGCTCGCGCCGCAGGTAACGATAGTCCGGGATGCCGAACTCCTTGAGCTTCGCGATGAGGGAGCCGCGCGAGATGTTGAGGATCTGAGCGCCGCGGCTCTGGTTCCCCTCGACCCGGCGCATGGCGCGGTCGATCACCTCGCGCTCGACGGTCTCCACGATCTTCTTGAGATCGTCGGTCTGGCGCAGCACCGTCTCGGCGAGGCTGGATTCGGTTTCGCGCGGCGCGGGCGCGGCCGGCGCCTCGGCGGGCCTGCCCGCGGCCGGCTCGACCGACGCGTGGCCCATGCCCGCGAAAGCCAGACCGGCGACCTGGACGAGCTCCTCCAGGAAGAGCACGGCGCGCGCGGCCAGGCGGGGCGTTTCGCGCACGAGGATTCCCGCGCTGCCCGCGTTCTCGCCGGCCGCCTCGACGATCAGCGTCAGGACGCCGCTGACGGTTTCGGCGCGGGCCAGCCGCTCTCCCGAGCGGAGGTCCTGGAGCATGCGCGGCGGCAGCATGGGGTTCTCGCGGAACGTCGAAGCGAGCGGCCGGAAACCGGAGCTCGCGGAGAATTCCCCGACCGCCCATTCCGAGGGCGGGAGCTCGCGATCGAGAAAGTCGGTCAGCTCGGTCGCGAGGTCTTCGGGTGTCGCTGCATCGCGGCAGATCCGATACGCCGCGAGCCGCAGGCTCCGGTACTCGACCTCCGTGACCGGCAGGCCCGGAGCCGTGACCGGGATCTGAGTGCCGGCCGGAGTCGGAGCGGGCGCGATGGACTCCATGGCCGAGGCTTCGGCCGCGGCCGCGGCGCGCGCCGCCGTGGAGGCCTCGACGACCGTGATCGTGGCTTCGCCGATCGTGATCCGGTCGCCGACGGTGATCTGCCCGCCGAAGAAGTCGCGGCCGTTGACCTGAACGGTCTCGATCCCCTTGAAGAGATCCAGGTGATACCCGCCGTCGCGCTCGAAGAGGCGAACGTGGCGGCCATAGACGCCGCGGGCGCGCACGACGATCTCATTGCCCGACGACGCGCCCACCGTCGCGCTTCCGCTGGCGACTCGGTGCATTTCCGCACCTGTGCCCGGACGCCGACGAACCTCGACAGTCAACATGACCGGAAGGCCTCCCTAACCTACCGAACCTTATACATTTCCTGGCTGCGGACGCAACAATTCGTCTTGCCGGGGCCGTGATACTTGCGGTCACTTCGGGCCGCGCCTCGCGAAATCAGAAGAGGCCGGACACTCGCCCTTCGGAGTCGACGTCGATGGTCTCGGCCGCGGGCTGCTTCGGGAGACCCGGCATCGTCATGATGTCGCCGCAGACGGCCACGACGAAGCCCGCGCCCGCGAAGAGGCGCGTTTTGTCCACGTGCAGCGTGAAACCGGAGGGTCGCCCGCCTTTTTTCGGGATCGTCCGAAAAAGAGTACGGCGTTTTGGCGATATTGATGGGCAGGTTGCCGAAACCGTGTTTTTCGTACCGCTGGAGCCGCTGCTCGGCCTCCTTGGAGAACGAGACGCCTCCGGCTCCATAAAGGCGCCGCGCGATGATCTCGATCTTCTCGGCGAGCGGCCGGTCCCAGGGATAGAGCGGCCGGTACCGGGCCGAGGCTCCCTGGCCGATCTCGGAGAGGACGGCGCGGGCGAGGTCCTCGCCCCCGGCGCCGCCGCGCGCGAAGACTTCCGAGAGCGCCACCTTCACGCCGAGCTCGGAGCACCGCTTCTCGAGGAACGCGATCTCGGCCGAGGAGTCCGTCGGGAACCGGTTGATCGCGACGACCGCGGGCAGCCCGAAGATCCGGACGTTGTCGAGGTGCCGCTCCAGATTGAGCATGCCCCGGGAGAGCGCCGCGAGGTCTTCGACACCGAGAGCATCCTTCGGGGCGCCGCCATGCATCTTGAGCGCGCGCACCGTCGCGACCAGAACGACGACCGAGGGCCACATGTCTCCGTAGGCGCACTTGATGTCGAGGAACTTCTCGCCGCCGAGATCGAAGCCGAACCCCGCCTCCGTCACGGCGATCTCGCCGTAGCGCATGGCGATCCGCGTCGCGAGGATCGAGTTGCAGCCGTGGGCGATGTTGGCGAACGGGCCGCCGTGGATGAGCGCGGGGGTGCCCTCGAGCGTCTGGACGAGGTTCGGATGGATCGCGTCCTTCAGCAGCGCCGCCATCGCGCCGTTCGCCTTGAGGTCGCGGGCCCGCACCGCCGTGGCGTCGCGCGTGTAGCCGGCGACGATCGCTCCGCACCGCTCCTTCAGATCGTTCAGGTCGCGGGCGAGACAGAGGATCGCCATGACCTCGGACGCCACGGTGATGTCGAAGCCGGTCTCGCGGGGCACGCCGTTGATCTTGCCGCCGAGGCCGATGACCGCCTCGCGCAGCGCGCGGTCGTTCATGTCGAGCACGCGGCGGAACGGAATGTCGCGCTGATCGATCCCGAGAGCGTTGCCGTGATGGAGATGGTTGTCGATCATCGCGGCGAGCAGGTTGTGCGCCGCGGTGATGGCCGGGAAGTCTCCGGTGAAGTGGAGATTGATGTCCTCCATGGGCACGACCTGCGAATACCCGCCGCCGGCCGCGCCGCCCTTCATGCCGAAGCAGGGCCCGAGGGAGGGCTCGCGCAGGGCGATGATCGCCTTCTTGCCCAGGCGGTTGAGCGCCTGCCCGAGGCCCACCGTCGTCGTCGACTTGCCCTCCCCCGCCGGCGTCGGGGTGATGGCGGAGACGAGCACGAGCGGGGCCTCGCGCCGCCCCTCGGCGCGGCCGATGGCGTGGATGGAGACCTTGGCCTTGTCCCGCCCGTAGGGGATGAAGTCGTCGGGATGGATGCCCGGCGTCGCGCGCGATCTCCTCGATCGGGCGAAGTCGCGCCTCTTGAGCGATCTGGATGTCGGATTTCATTTCGCGTGGCATCCTAGCAACACCGTCGGTCAGGCCTTTGCCGAGGAGGCAGGCGGCAGTAGGCAGGAGGCAGGACCGAAAGCGCATCAATTTCCTGCCTCCTGCTTCCCGCCTCCTGCCTCCTGACTCCCACACCGAATAGCGGCCGCTCGAGCCAAAACCCCCAATCCCTTGTGGCAAGGTGGCGAGGCATCTGCTACATTCCCCCGAAGTGCTCCGGTTAAAACGAGTCGAGATCTCCGGCTTTAAGTCCTTCTACGAGAAGGTCGATCTGGCCTTTCCGGGCTCGGTAACGGCGGTCGTCGGGCCGAACGGCTGCGGCAAATCCAACATCAGCGATGCCGTGGCCTGGGCGCTGGGCGAGCAGAGCGCCCGGGTCCTCCGCGGCGAGACGATGGACGACGTCATCTTCAACGGCTCGGCCAAGAGGCGGCCGCTGGGGATGGCCGAGGTCATCCTGACCCTCGCGGCGTCGAACGGAGACTCCGAAAAAGGCGACGACGAGGGCGAGCTGCGCGTCGGCCGCCGCGTGTACCGCGACGGCGAGGGCGAGTACTTCCTCAACGACAAGCAGGTCCGGCTCCGGGACATCCAGGACCAGCTTCTGGGCACCGGTCTCGGCGTGCGCGCTTATTCCGTCATCGAGCAGGGCCGCATCGACCAGGTCCTCTCGACGAAGCCTCAGGACCGCCGCCGCCTCATCGAGGAGGCCGCCGGCATCACCAAGTACAAGCTCAAGAAGCGGCTGGCCGAGGGCAAGCTCGAAGAGACGAAGGGAAACCTCCTCCGCCTCTCCGACATCATCTCCGAGATCGAACGCAACGTGACCTCGCTGCGCCGCCAGGCGTCGCGCGCGGCGCGGTACAAGGAACAGTCCGAGCTCCTCAAGCTTCGCCGCGCGTCGCTGACGCGCGCGCGCGCCGACCGGCTGCGGGAAGCGCTCGCCGCGAACGAGAAACTTCGCGACGAGCGGCGGGACCGGGAAGCCGAGGCCGCGGCCGCGCTCGCGCGCGCCGAATCGGCTCTGGCCTCCGCGCGCCTCGAGGCCGAGCGAGGCCACGGCCCGGCGGGACGCGGTGCGGGAAACCCTGGCGTCTCTCGAAGCCGCGATCGCTCGGGACGACGCTCTTCTCGAGTCCAACCGCCGCGCGTCCCTGGATCTCGCCGCGCGCCGCGCCGCCCTCGAGCGGGAAGGCCGCGACTTCTCGGCCGAGCAGGCCCGGGCGTCGCGGGACCTCGCCGACCTCGAGGAGCGTCTGGCGCGGACGGTCGCCGAAGCGCGCGCCCGCTCGCTCGCCCGCGAAGAAGCCGATCGCCTGGCCTCGGAAGCCGCGGCCGCCTGTCTCGCGCTCGAGCGGGACCTCGAGGAAACGCGGACGCAGGCCCTGAACGCCGCGGGCGAACGGGTCGCCGCGCGGAATGCCCGCCACGAAATCGATCTCGCCGCCGAACGCGTGGCGGCATCTCTCGCGCGGATCGACGAAACCGGAGCGAAAGTCGGCGAGGAGCTGGCCTCGCGCGAGCGCGACGCTTCCGAAGCGGAAACGGAAGCCGCGCGACTGCTCGCCGCGGCGCAGGCCGCCTCCGAGGCGGTGGCCCGGGCGGAGCAGGAGCTCGCGGCCGTCGCGGCCGCGATGAGCGGACGCCGAGGCGGCGCGCGACGCGGCCCGCGAGGCCGCCGGAGCGCTCGAGCATCGCCTGGCGGCTCTTCGCGAGACGCTGGCCGCGCGCGAGATGCGCGTCAACGAGGTCCGGCAGGCCCTGCGCGGCGCGGGCCTCGCCGAGCACGGCGCCCTCTCGGACCGTATCCGGCCTCGCGCCGGCTGGGAAGACGCCGTCGGCCTCGTGCTCGGAACCGATTCGGACGCGCTTCTCGCCTCGGGCGACGTGACGCGGGCGACCGAGGCCATGCGGCCGCTCGCCTCCGCCCGGATGGTCCGCGCCGACTGGCCACACGACACGCGCGTGGAGACGCCTCCGGGCGCGCTCGGCTGGAACGACGTCCTCGACGGCTACGGGAACCTCTCCGCCGCGGAGCGCGCGGCTCTTCCCGCGACGGCCTTCGTCGAAAGCCTCCGCGATGCCGTCGAGCTCTCCGAGCGCCACCCCGGCCTCACGTTCGTGACGCGGCGGCACGAGATCGTGCGGGGCCCCGTCGTGCGCGTGTCCGGCGCGTCGGCGGAGGCCTCGGGTCTCTTCGCGCTCCGCCGCGAGGAACAGACGCTCGCCGGACGCGCGGGCGAGGCGAAGGAGACACAGGCCGGCGCCGAGCGGCGTCTCGAGGAGCTCCGGGCGCGGCGTGCGGCCCTCGAGGCCGAGCTGCCCCCGCGGCGCGAGGCCGAGCGCGAGGCCCAGGCTCTTCATCGCGCCTTTGCCGCGCGGCTCGAGGAACGCGTCGCCGAGCGCGATCGTCTCCGACGCGAGAACGAGACGCTGGCCACCGAGCGCGCTGCGCTCTCGAGCGACGGCGCAGCCCTCCGCACGCAGCGCGACGCCCTCGCGGAGAGCGAGAAGCGTCTGGCCGAGGCCGAGGACGCCGCCCACCGGCGCACCGGGCGCGCTCTCGTCCACGCTCGCCGAGGCGCGGACCGCCGCGCAGGCCCGCGCCGAGGAGCTGGCCCACCGCCGGACCGAGGCGGAGGTCGCGGCCGAGCGCCGGCGGGCCATGGAAGCGGCCCGGGACACTCTTGCGGAGTCGCGCTCGACGCTCGAACGACGCCTCGCCGAGGCGACCGAAGAAGAGACGCGCATGAACGCGCCGGGCCGCCGAGCTGGTGCTGGAGGAGACGGAAGCGCGGGCGAGGCAGTCGAGCAACCTCGGGACGCGCGAGACCGCAGGCCCTCGCACACGCCGCCGCCGTCGAGACGGCGCGCGAGACCGTCGAGCGCGTGGGCGCGGCGGAGGCCTCCGCGCGCGAGCTGCGGGGAACGCTGGACGCGGCGCGCGAGGCGCGATTCGAGGCCGAGGTCATCGCGACGCGCTCGGCCTCGGATCTCGAGCACCTCGTCACGCAGTGCCGGGAGGAGTTCGGGGCCGAGCCCGAGAGCCTGGAGCCCCCGGCGGACGCGTCGGCGGAGGCCCTCGCGGCCCTCGAGGCCGAGGTCGCCGAGCTCGCCGCGGCGATCGAGCGGCTGGGGCCGGTCAACGTCCTCGCCTTCGAGGAGCACAAGGAGATGTCCGAGCGGCTGACGTTCCTGACGACGCAGCGCGACGACCTCCTCAAGTCGATCGCCGAGCTCCAGGAGTCCATCCGCAAGATCAACGCGACGTCCTCGGAGCGCTTCGCCGAGGCTTTCCGGGCGATCAACGAGAACTTCAAGGCCATGTTCGTCCGGCTCTTCCAGGGCGGCGCGGCCGAGATGAAACTGCTCGACGAGAACGACGTCGCTCGAATCGGGCATCGAGATCGACGCCCATCCCCCGGGCAAGCGCAACCAGTCGATCCTGCTGCTCTCGGGCGGCGAGAAGGCGCTGACGGCGATCGCGCTGCTGATGGCGATCTTCCGGTACAAGCCCTCCCCCTTCTGCATCCTCGACGAGGTCGACGCCCCGCTCGACGAGGCCAACATCGACCGTTTCACGCGCCTGCTGCGCGAGATGACCGAGGAGACCCAGTTCATCGCCATCACGCACAACAAGCGCACGATGGAGACGGCCGACGTGATGTACGGCGTCACGATGGAAGAGCCGGGGTGCTCGAAGATCGTTTCGGTCAAGTTCGACTGAGCCCGTCGGCGCGAGGGCCCGTTGCGGGGCCGCGTTTGACCGGGGGGCGGGCTTTCCGTAAGATGCCCCGCTCCGACCCCCGAGCCGACGTAGCTCAGTCGGTAGAGCAGCGGTTTCGTAAACCGCAGGTCACCGGTTCAAGTCCGGTCGTCGGCTCCAGTTACACCCAACAGGCACGGCCCGAATTGAGTCCTCGGGCGATCCAAATGAAAGTACTGGACTCAAGGAACCGGATCGGAGAGGCTGAGGCGTACTTGTGATGTTGGAACCCTATAAGGCTGCCGCGGGAACCGCGGCCACGGATTTCCTGCAGCCGGACGGGCCCAATCCCCATGGCGGCCGGGCCCGGGCGATCATCCTCCAGCATCCGGAAATCCGGAACCTCGTGGGCAAGAACCCCTGGACGTTCTGGATCACGTTCGGCATCGTGGCCGTCCAGACGGTGGTCGCGGCCTGGATGGGCTCGAGCCCCTGGTGGCTCATCGGGCTGCTCGCGATCACGGTCGGGGCGTTCGCGAACCATGCCCTGTGGGTCGTCATCCACGAGATCACGCACAACCTGGTCTTCAAGACGCCGGGGCAGAACACGCTGGCCGGCATCTTCGCCGGCCTTCCCCACGGCACGGCGACGTCGGTGTTCTTCCAGCGCTACCACATGAAGCACCACGCGTTCCTCGGAACGTACGACTTCGACGCGGACATCCCGAGCCACTGGGAGTTCAAGCTTTTCGGCCGGTCGGCCCTCGGCAAAGCGGTCTGGCTCTTCCTCTTCTCGATCATGCAGGCCCTGCGGCCGGCGCGCCTGCGCGTGCTCAAGCCGATCGACCGGTGGGTCGTCATCAGCGTGCTCGCCCAGCTGACCTACAACGGCGCGCTCGTCTACTTCTTCGGGTGGGGGGCACTGGCGTACCTGCTCGTCTCGCTGATGTTCTCGGTCGGCCTGCATCCGCTCGGGGCGCGCTGGATCCAGGAGCACTACATCGTGTTCCCGGGCCAGGAGACGGTGAACTACTACGGCCCGATAAACCGCATAGCGCTCAACATCGGCTACCACAACGAGCATCACGACTTCCCGTCGATCCCGTGGAACCGCCTGCCGGCCGTCAAACGCGCCGCCCCCGAGGCCTACGACACGCTCCACTATCACCCCTCGTGGACGAGGCTGCTTCTGCAGTTCATCTTCGACCCGCGGTTGTCGCTGCGGACGCGTTACGTCCGTGAGGGCCCGTCCGGCGGCGCGCAGCTGCGCGAGGCCAAGGCCGGCAACCAGGAGCTGCGCGAAGCGCCCGACGCCCGGATCGAAGTCTCCGAGCCCCTGTCGGCGTAGGCGGCGATTTCGCCGGGAACTCCCGCGGCAGAGCGGGTTCTCCTCTTACAGGAGGGCCCGCCATGTTCGACACGGCGCTCATCGAATCCGCGGCTCATCACGGCGGTGTCCATTCCCGAGCCGCGAAGAGCCTGCCCCTCGCGATCGCGTTTCATGCGGCGGTCATCGGAGCCCTCGTCTTTTCGGCTCTGGCCTCCACGGCCGACCCGCCCAAGCCCGTGATCCCGATCGCGTTCCCGTCGTTCGGCGGCTCTCTCCTCCGCCGCCGCCCCAGGGCGGAACGACGCCGATCCCCGTCGTGCTTCCGCCCAGAAGCGCGGACGTTCAGGTATCGCCGGTGCGGATTCCCGACGAGATTCCGTCGACCTCGCCGACGGAGGCCACGACCTCGACGACGGCTGCGGGCGAGGAGGGCCTCCCTGGCTCCGGACCCGGAGAGCCCGGCGGGCAGCCGGGAGGCGTACCGGGTGGCGTGCCCAACAGCACGGGACCTGGCGACGACCCGGTCACCGACGAGCCGTCGATCTACGAGCCAGGCGTCGACGGTGTGACGCACCCGGAAATCATCGAGAGCGTGGATCCGGCCTATCCCGAAGCCATGCGCCGCGCCCACGTGCAGGGCATCGTCGTCCTGGAGGCCGTGATCACGGCGGCCGGGACGGTCGAAGAGCTCCGCGTCGTCGCGTCCGGCGGACCCATGCTCGACGCGGCGGCCGCGGCGGCGGTTTCGCGGTGGCGCTACAAGCCCGCGACGCTGAGCGGCCGTGCGGTTCCGGTCAGACTCACCGTAACCGTTCGCTTCGGTCTGACCGGCTAGCCGATTGTTTCTCGACTTGCCGCTGAGAGAACATCCGTCCGCGGCGCGAGGAGTCTCCGCGAGCGCAGCGGAGGATGCCTCGCGCCGCGGGAGCGAGCGCGTAGCGGAGGGGTCAGTCGGGCGGTCGAGCCCCTTCGGGCGAGCCGCCCGGCGGTGCGCCCGTAGGGCGCAGACCCCGCAGCGAAGCGATCGCGACGGTTACGGCATCAGCTGCGCCTGCACGATGAAGGCGCTGTCGTTCGCCGGCTGGCCGCTCGGCCGCTGGCGATGCGTCCGGCTGTAGTCGAAGACGACCTTCAGGGAGTTTCGCCGGAAGTAGTAAGACGTCTGGGCCGAGATGACCGAGACGCCGCCGCGCGCGACGCTCCGGTTGTAATCGACGTACGAGTAACGCCCGGCGAGGTCGAGCCTCTGGGGCAGGATGAAATAGCCGGCCTGCGCGTACCAGCCGTAGGCATACACCCGCTGCCCGCTCGTCTGGCCCTCCGCCTGCCCCCAGTAGCCTTCGCCCTGCAGCGAGAAGCCGCACCACTTGAACTGGGCGTCGACTCCCCACGACTGGATGTCCACCTCCTCACCCAGCTCGAACCGCCCGACGTTGCGCCCCAGCCATCCTGCCGGCCCCGCGTAGTTCAGGTCGGCCTCGAACGCGAGGTCCGTGAGCTTGCGCAGCGTGTTGAGAAAGCCGTTCGCCCCGAAGGACAGGGCCGGCTTGGAGTGGTCCTGGATGTCGGCTTCGCTCGCCCCCATCGTCCCGAACGGATTGGCCACGAGCCGCACGACCGGCATCACGTTCTCGGTCGTCCGCAGAGTGCTCTGACCTGAACCTCCGAAGACTCCGGCCTGATAGGTGAAGAGGCCCTTGCCGAGGTTCCCGAAGGCCATCATGCCGATGTCGCGGCTGGGCTTGAAGGCGTCGGTGGCGAGCGAGCGCTCCGGAAACTGAAGGACGCCGTCGTTGTAGAGCTCCTGCCGCGAGAACGGAGTCTTGTACTGACCGAACTGCAGCGCGGCCGGATCGGCGAACTTCCAGCCCAGCCAGGCGTCGTCGAGGATCCGGTTGGCCACGCTGCTCTCGAAGGCGAGCTGCACACGCCAGGTGAGCCGCGGATCGAACGCGAAGCCGTTCATGAACAGCTTGAAGCGGCGAACGCGGAACTGGTTGACGTCGAGGCCCCCGACGGCCGCGTCGAGGTCGAGGTGCCCGTAGCGCACCTGGAGGTTGAAGCCCAGGCTTCCCTCGAACATGTTGTCCGGCGTCCGGAAGACGAGACCCCGTCCCTCGACGTAGGAAATCGGCTTCGGTCCCGACTTTTCGACCGGTGTGTCGGGTTTGGGGGGCGCTTCCGGCGGCTTCGGCGCCGCCGGGTCCGGAGCGCTCTGCCCCACCGCCATGGCCGCCGCCAGCCACCCCGACGCCAGGACCAGAATCATCCGACGCATGTTGCCTCCGTTTTGATGCGTATCATTGAAGTTCAGTCGTATTGAATCGCATATACTCGTATACCCATGCCGAAGACGCTTACGCATCGGTCCGACGCCCTGACGCCCGCCGAAGCGGCGAAGGCGCTAGGGGTCAGTTACCCCACGATCAAACAGTGGATTTATCGAAAGAGAATCCGCTCGGTCGTGACTCCCGGGGGGCATCATCGCATTCCCCGCTCTGAGCTGACGCGCCTGGGCGCGGCCGCGGCCGGCATCTCGTCCCTCGACGCGATCAGCGGCCGCAACAAGCTCGCCGGTGTGGTCACGAAAGTCCGGATCTCCGGCCTGCTCGCGGAAGTCACGTTCGACATCGGCGGGCAGGAGCTCACCTCGATCATCACCGCGGGCGCGGCCCGCAGGCTGAAGCTGAAAGCGGGCGTGCCGGCGCTCGCGCTCATCAAAGCGACCGAAGTCATGGTTATCCGCGGCTGAAGCAAGGAGCGCGCCATGAGACGCCTCGTCCTCGCTGTTTTTTTCGCCGCCGCGGATCGGCGCTGCGGCATCGCCGCCCGGCGAAATCCTGGTCTTCGGTGCGGCGAGCCTGACCGAATCACTCCAGGAAGCCGGGAAGCAGTTCGAGGCTCAGGGCGAACCCAGGGTCACATTTTCGTTCGCGTCCTCGAGCGACCTTGCGCGCCAGATCGAAGCCGGCGCGCCAGCGGACGTGTTTTTCTCGGCCGACACGGCGAAGATGGATTCGGTCGAAAAGGCCGGCCTCGTAAAAAAGGCGGACCGGCGCGAATTCCTCTCGAACGCCCTCGTCGTCGTGGTCCCGTCCGACTCGACTGCCAGGGTCGGCTTCCGCGAAGGATCTCGAGGCGTTTGCGAAGATCGCGATCGCCGATCCGGCGGCCGTGCCGGCCGGCGTCTACGCGAAGAAGTGGCTGACGGAAAAGGGGGTCTGGAGCGCGATCGAGCCGAGGGTGATTCCGACGCTCGACGTCCGCGCGGCGCTCGCCGCCGTCGCCGGCGGCGACGTGCCCGCCGGGATCGTCTACCGGACGGACGCCGCGGTCTCGAAGGACGTCAAGGTGGTCTATCGGGTGACAGGCGGCCCCACGATCACCTATTCCGTCGCGCCCATCTCCGCATCGAAGAACCCGGCGGAGGCGGCGAATTTCGTGGCGTTCCTCGACTCCCCCGCGGGCCGGGCGATCTTCGAGAAGCGGGGCTTCCTGGTGCGATCGACCCCCTGACGTCGTGACCGCCGACGATTTCTCGATCCTGCTCCTGACGCTGGAGGTCGCAGCGGCGGCGACCCTGCTCATCCTGCCGCTCGGCGTGGGAGCGGCCTACCTGTTGTCGCGCCGCGGCGGGCCTCTGCGCACGCTCGCGGAAACCGTCCTGTCCCTGCCGCTCGTCCTGCCGCCGACGGCGGTCGGGATTCTTCTCCTGGAGGCGCTCCGGCGCCGAGGCACGATCGGCGGCTGGCTCGAAGGGGCCGGCATCGAAATCCTGTTCACCCCGAAGGCCGTCGTGATCGCGACGGCCGTCATGGCGTTTCCGCTCCTCGTCCGTCCGGCGCGCGCCGCCTTCGAGGAGGTCGACCGCCGCCTGCCCGGGATCGCCCGCTCGCTCGGCTGCGGCCCGTTCGAGGCCTTCCGGCGCGTGACGCTGCCGCTCGCGGCCCGGGGCATCCTGACCGGCACGCTCCTCGCCTTTTCCCGGGCGCTCGGGGAGTTCGGCGCCACCATCATCGTCGCCGGCAACATCCCGGGGCGCACACAGACGCTGGCGCTCGCGATCTTCCAGCGCCATCAGATCGGACAGGACGCGGACGCGATGCGGCTGGTGTGGGTCACCGTGGTCCTGGCCTTCACCGCGGTTCTCGTTTCCGAGATCGTGAGCCGGAAGCAAAGCCGCGTCTCCGGGTCCGTCGGGTGATCGAGCTCGACCTCTCGCTCCCCCTCGCGGCGTTTTCGCTCCAGGTCTCGGCGAAGGTCGACTCCGATGCCGTCGCGGTGCTCGGCCCTTCGGGCTCCGGCAAGACGTCGCTTCTGGAGTCCATCGCGGGCCTGCGCGCCGCCCACGGCCGCATCCTCCTCGACGGCGAGCGCTTGCTCGACTCGTCGCGCGGCGTGCGCCTCCCTCCCGAGCGGCGCCGCATCGGCTACGTCCCGCAGGATGCCTGCCTCTTTCCCCACCTCGACGTGCGCCGGAACGTCCGCTTCGGCATGCGCGCGGGGGGCCGGGAGGGCATTTTCGACGAGGCGGTCGCGATCCTCGAGATCGAGCCGCTCCTTGCGCGATTCCCGGCGACGCTCTCCGGCGGCGAACGCCAGCGCGCGTCCCTCGCCCGGGCGATCGCCACCGAGCCGCGCCTCCTGCTCCTCGACGAGCCCCTCGCGGCCGTGGACGTCGAGCTGCGCGAGCGGATCCTTCCCTATCTTCTGCGCGTGCGCGAGACGCTCCGCATCCCGTTTCTCTACGTCACGCACAACACAGGCGAGGCCGCTGTGGTGACGTCGGAAGCGATGCTGCTTCGCCGCGGGACGCTCGCGCGCCAGGGCCCGACCGCGCAGGTGATCCGCGAAATGATGACGACCTCCGCCGACCCGGACGCGCGCTTCGACAACGTCGTCGCAGGCGAGCTCGAGGCCAGCCAGGCGGGCGACGACCGGCTCTTCCTGCGGGCCGGCGAGGCTCGTCTGGTCGTGCCGGCGCCGGCGAGCGGCGAGCGCGGCGGACGCGCGGTCTTTGCCGTCGCTCCCGAAGACATCCTCGTGTCGACCCATGCTCCGACCCACGTCTCGGCGCGCAACGTGTTTCCGGGACGCGTGGTCACTCAGGATGTCTCGAGCGCCGGAGCCTGGGTCCGCGTCGCCGCGGACGGGCTCGAATGGACCGTGCGCCTCACACGCGCGGCCGCGGAAGATCTCGGCCTCGAGCCGGGCGCCCGGGCGTGGCTCGCCATCAAGACCCACGCGTTTCGGAGACTGCGCTAGAGCGTTGAGGGTCGAGGGTTGAGCGTCGAGCGTGAAGCAGGGCACGGGCGCCGCCCTCGTTCGATACCCTTGACCCTCGACACTCGACTTTTCTCGAACGCACGATGAGCGTCCTCGTCCGGTAAAACGCCCATCCCGTCCCAAGAAGATAGTCAGAACCCGCCGCCGCGCGTAGCTTTGCGTCGTGGCATTTCCGGGATTGCCCGCCGTGGTCTCGATCCTGGCGCTGACGGTCGGCGAGACCGAGATCTTCAAACCGTCGGCGACGACGAGCGCGGCCAGCTCGCTCGCCCCCAAACCCTGCTCGGCGGCGGACTACCGTCAGTTCGACTTCTGGCTCGGCGAGTGGGCGGTCAGCGAAGGAGGCAAGGTCGCGGGAATCAACCGCATCACGCCGCTTCTCGGAGGCTGCGCGGTGCGCGAGGAGTGGAAAGGCACGAGCGGCCTGACGGGAACGAGCCTCAACATGTGGGACGCCGGCCGGAAGCGCTGGACGCAGACCTGGGTCGACGACAAGGGCAACGTCCTCTTTCTCGTGGGCGGGCTCCAGGGATCGAAGATGATTCTCGAAGGCGACACTCCCGACGGCAAGGGCGGCACGGTCAAGAATCGGATCACCTGGTCGCCGCTTTCCCCCAGACAGCTCCGCCAGGTCTGGGAAACCTCGAAAGACGGCGGGAAGACGTGGGAGACGGCCTTCGACGGCGACTACAGCCCCGCGAAGAAGTAGGAGCCTCCTAGCGGAGGCCCTCGCTTCCCTTCGTCAAGCGCGTCAGCCCCGTCCCGTCGGCCTGAACCACGTACACGTCGTGGATCTCTCCCTTCTCCGCCGAAAAGAGAAGACGGCGCCCGTCCTTCGACCAGCTCGGCTGCGCCCAGACCGCGACGTCGCGCGTGAGGCGTTTCACGTTGCCGCTCGAGACCTCGAGCACGTAGAGGTCGCGGCCGCCGTCCCGCGTCGACACGAAGGCGACGAAGCGGCCGTCGGGCGAAAAGGACGGAGTCTGATCGACCGCGTCGGACCGAAGAAACGGCTTGGCCACGCCGCTCGCGACGTTCATCTCGAACAGCTGGTCCCGCCCTTCCGGATTGGCGTAGAAGAGCATCCGCTTCCCGTCCGGGCTCCAGGTCGGGACCTGGCTGCTCCACGCGTTCGACGTCAGCCGCTTCAGGCCGCCCCCGCCGGCGTCGACGAGGTAGATGTCCCACTGGTATCCCTCGCCGTCGGGCTTTCGCGTCCCGCGCATGAAAGCGATCCACTTTCCATCGGGAGAGAGGACCGGAACGCCGTTGAACGCCGGGGACGCCAGGAAGCGCTTCGGGCTCTTCCCGTCGGCGTCCATGACCCAGAGGTCGACCTGGCCTTCCTCGGCGTGATCCCGCGGCGACTGGAAGATGATCGTTTTTCCGTCGGCCATGTAGGCGGGATGCGCGTCCCGGCCCGGGCTCCCGGTCAGACGGCGCGCGTCCGAGCCGTCGGCCGCCATCGTGTAGACCTCGTAGTCGCCGTCCCGCGTCGAGGCGAAGACGATCCGGCTCCCGTCCGGTGACCACTGGGGAAACGCGTTGTCGTACGCGGAGTTGGTGACCTGCCGGGCGTTCTTGCCGTCGGCGTCGATGACGAAAATCTCGAAGCGCCCTCCCGGAGCATCCGAGTAGTAGGCGATGCGGCGGCTGTCGGGCGACCAGGCCAGCTCGTACTGCGTGGCCTTGTCGTTGGTGATGTTCTTCAGGTTGGAGCCGTCGCGGTCCATGACGTAGATGTCGCCATCCCCGTCCCGCTCCGAGTAGAAAGCGATCCTGCGGCCGTCGGGCGAGACCTCGCCGGCGCCGTCCGCCGTGGGAGAGTCGGTCACGCGCCGGACGTTCGACCCGTCGGGCTGGACGCTCCAGACGTCCTGGTTTCCGTCGCGTTTGCCGGTGAAGAGGATCTCCTTCCCGTCGGGAGTCCAGGCGCCGTGGCCGTCCCCGCCGACGCTCCGCGTCACGCGGGTCACGTTCCCGCCGTCCGAGTCCATGATGTAGAGCTCGCCGTCGCCGTCCCGGTCGGAATCGAAGACGATCCAGCGGCCGTTCGCGGACCAGGCCGGATGCCGCGCGAACTCTTCTCCGGTGGCGGCGCCGCGGTGCGTGAGTCGCTTCTCCTCGGTGCCGTCGGGACGGATCACGTAGAGGTTCCAGAATCCGTCCCGGTTCGAGTCGAAGACGATCCAGTCGCCGTCCGGAGACCACGAGGGGTGCGTGTCGTCCCCGCCGCTCCGGGTCAGCCGCCGTTCGCCGGTGCCGTCCAGGTCGATGACGTACAGCTGCGCATAGGGGCGCTCGCGGTCGCTCTGGAAGACCAGCCGCCGGCCGTCCGGCGACCAGGCCGGGTTGATGTTGAGGAAATTCATCGGAGCCGCGGGAGCCGCTCCCGGGGGTTTCGGCGTCGGGGTCGGGCCTGGAGGAGCGGCCGCGAACGCGAGGAGGCCGGCCAGAAGAATCGTCAGCACGGCATTTGGTCCTTATCTGGAAGATTTGGGAGGAGGCAGGCTCGCGAGCCACTTCTCGACGGCCGCCCGATCGTCGCCCTTGAGGCGCTTGAGGACGCCCTCGCGGTGCGACGCGATGGTCTCGCCCTTGTCGAACGGCATCGACCCGTACATCTTGCCGCCCGGTTCGTGGCAGGGCGCGCACTTCGCGGCGAGCACGGGTCTGACAGTGGCGGCGAAGGCGTCGGTGGCCGGGCCGGCGGCCGGAGTCCTGGCCTCGGCCTCCGGAGCGTCCCTCGGCGGCTCGCTGGAGGGCGGCGTGCCCGGCCGAAATCCGATCGGAAAGGCGAGCAGAACGACGAGGCCGAGCTGCGAACCGGTCATTTTCGCGTCCAGATCATCGAACCTGACATTCGGAAATCAAGATTCCCGGTACCGATTCTGGGGACGGGAGACGGGTCGAAGGGGTCGTGGAGCGATTTGGGCCTTTGGAAACGCGATTTTCGCGGTTCGGCCGCCGGAACCGCGCGGCGTTCCGGTTTTTGAACACTTCGTCCGGATTCTTGGGTCGAAATGAACCGGCATAGTTCGATAACTCCTTTCGTTTCTTTACGTATCACCGTCTGCGACGTTGCAGAAAAACGCGGGAGGTGGGGATGAAAATCCGGACCCTGATCGTCGACGATGAACCGCTGGCGCGCGAGTGGGTGCGCAACGGGCTCCAGGACGAAGCCGACATCGAGATCATCGGTGAGTGCGGCGACGGCTTCGAGGCCGTGAAGGCGATCAGCGAGTGGAAGCCGCACCTCGTGCTCCTCGACGTGCAGATGCCGGGCCTCGACGGCTTCGGCGTCCTGGCGAGCGTCGAGCCCCAGGACCTCCCCGCGGTCATCTTCGTCACCGCCTTCGACCGCTACGCCCTGAAGGCGTTCGAGGCCCACGCGGTCGACTACCTCATGAAGCCCTTTTCGAGCGAGCGGCTGCACGCCGCAGTCGAGCGGGCGCGCGGCGAGATCGACCGGAGCTCCTCCAAGGACCTCAAAGCCACGCTCCACGAGCTCCTGCAGGACATCCAGCGCGAGCGGGCCTATCCCCGAGTGGCTTCTGATCAAGAAGGAAGAGCGGAGCGTCTTCCTGCGCGTCTCGGACATCGACTGGATCGAGTCCTCGCGCAACAACGTGCGGCTCCACGTGGGCAAGGAGGTCTACCTCTACCACGAGACGACGGCGGGCATCGAGTCGAAGCTCGATCCGAGGAAGTTCTTCCGGATCCATCGTTCGACGATCGTGCACATCGAAAAGATCAAGGAGATGCATCCCTGGTTCAACGGCGACTACGCGGTGACGTTGAAGGACGGCACGCGCCTGACGTTGTCCTCGACGTACCGCGAGCGCCTGAAGGAGTTCCGCCGGCTGGCTGTTTAGGAAACGGATGACGACGGCGGCCGCGCGCACCCGGTTCAATATCGTCCCAGGGGACTCGCCGTCTTCAAGAAGCCCGGAAACCCGGAGTTTCGGCGAACGCGCGACGCCGGCCCTCGACTTCGCCACGACCGCGACTCCCTCGGGAGGCCTCCTCGAGCCGGGCGAGCCGCTCCGCCGTCCCCTGCCTTCGGCCTCCCGCCGGGCGTTCGAGATCTTCGCCGTCTGGACTCTCATCGGGCTCTTCATCGCGGCCCAGCGCTACCTGCGCGGACCCTCCCTGCAGCCCCGCCTCGCGCTCCCGCTGCACGAATCGCTCGCCGCGAGCCTGGTCACGGCCTACCTCTGGGCCGCGCTGACGCCCGGGATCATGCGCATCTCGCGGCGCTTCCGTCCCCGGCGCGGGGCCTACGCGTCGCACGTCCCCGCGCTCCTCGGCGCCGGAGTCGCGGCGGCGCTTCTGCACCTGCTCGCGACGAACGTCTTCTGGCATGTGTTCGATTCGCGGGGATCCGGAGGGGATTTCGCGGCCATGTTCTACGCCACGCTGGCGTTCGGCGGCGCGGCGCGGCTCGCGACGTTCATCGGCATCGTGGGCGTGACCTGGGGCATCGACGACTATCGGACCTTCCGAGAGAAGGAGCTCCAGGCTTCGGAGCTCGAGCGCGAGCTCGTCCAGACGCAGCTCGAGGCGCTCAAGCTCCGTCTCCATCCGCCTTTTCTCTTCAACACCCTCGCGACGATCCTGCCCCTGATCCGCACCGAGCCCCGCGCGGCCGCCCGGACGGTCGTCCAGCTCGGCGACATCCTCCGCCTCGCGCTCTATAACGACGCGACCGGGCTCGTGCCGCTCAAGACCGAGCTCGAGTACATCCGCCTCTATCTCCAGATCGAGCAGACGCGCCTGCAGGACCGGCTCGAAGTCCGCTACGCCATCGCTCCCGAGGTCCTCAACGCGGCGGTGCCGAACCTGATCCTGCTGCCGCTCGCGGAGAGCGCCATCGCGAACGGCATCTCCGTGCGTTCGGGTCGGGCGGCGATCGAGATCCGCGCCTGGTCCGAGAACGGCGAGCTGCGGCTCGATGTCCGGGAGACCGCGATCGAGGAGGCATCTCTCCCGAAGCTCTTCGAGGCCCCCCCGGTCGACCAGTCGTTCGTGACGAAGACCCGGCTGCGTCTCGAGCTGCTCTATCCCGGCCGGCACCTGATCGGGATGTCCGAGCGGCGCGAGGATGGCCACGAGGTCTCGATCACGCTGCCGCTCGAAGAAGCCGGTTTGCGCCCCTCCGGGGCGAGCCTGAGCGCGTGAAACGATGCCGACCTCGACCTCCTTTTCCTTCCGAGAGCTGCCACGGGCGGCGTCCGGGGAGCGCTGGCGCATCGCCGGCTGGGTCCTGGCCGCCTGGACGCTCGTCGGGTTGTTCCGCGCGGTCGACCGCTATTTCAGCGATCCGTTCCAGCTGCACCGCCTGGAGTTCGGTCTCTGGGAAGCTCTCGCGCAGAGCCTGCTCGCCTCGACGATCTGGGCGCTCTTCACGCCCCCGGTGGTCTGGCTCGCCCGGCGCTGCGTGCCGACGCGCGGCAACTGGATCGTTCCGATCGCGAGCCTCGCGGCCGGAGGCGTCCTCTTCGCCGTCGCGCACTGCACGGCGTACCAGCTCGCATATCCGCTGCTCATGGGCTTCCCGCTCGTCATCTCCACGCAGCTCGCGGCGCTCCCCCAGATGCTCCGGTTCCTCCTGCCGACGCACCTCGTCACGTATGCCGCGATCGTCGGCGCCACCTGGACGCTGTCGTACTCGCGCCTCTCGCGGGAGCGCGAGCTGCGCGCGTCGCAGATCAAGACGCGGCTTCTCTCGGCGCGCCTGCAGGCCTTGAAGATGCAGCTCCACCCTCACTTCCTCTTCAACACGCTCAACAGCATCCTGCCGCTCGTCTTTCGCGACCGCGACGCCGCCTCGCGCACCGTCGTGCGCCTTTCGGACCTGCTGCGGCTCTCGCTCCAGAACGAAGGCAGCGACCTGATCCCGCTGCGCAAGGAGCTCGAGCTCCTCAAGGTCTATCTCGAGATCCAGCAGACGCGCTTCCAGGACCGCCTCACCGTGCGGCTGGACGTGGAGTCGGGCATCGCCGACGCGCTCGTGCCCAACCTGATCCTCCAGCCTCTCGTCGAGAACGCGATCAAGCACGGCATCGCCGCGCGACCCGGCTCGGGCCGCGTCGAGGTGCATGCGCGTCGAGAGGGCGACCGGCTGCACCTGCTGGTCCGGGACGACGGCGCGGGCCCGTCGGCCACCGCGCCGCCACGCCCGACCGAGGGCGGCGTCGGCCTGCGGAACACCCGCGATCGCCTCGAGCTCCTGTATCCGGGGCGCCATGAGTTCGAGTTCCGCGGGGCCCGCGACCGGGGCTGCGAGGTGTCCCTGACTTTCCCGCTGGTCATGGCCCCGCCTTCGGCCGCCCGGCCGCCGAACGCCAGCAATGTCCCGCGGCGGGTGGCGCTGGAAACCGACGCCGCGCGGCTGGTGCCGATCTCATGAGCGCGACGAGCTCTCCCCGCCGCATCGTCGCGCTCTCGCTCGCCGCGGCCCTGGTTGCCGGGCTGTCCGTCACGCGCGTGTCGGGCGCTCCGACGCACAACCAGGCCATCGAGCAGTCGCGAGCCATGCTGGACCAGGTGCTCCAGCTCTACCCCGGCACCGCGGTCGCCGTCGCCGTGGGCGATGACATCGTGTGGTCGACGGCCTTCGGCTACTCCGACGTCGATCGCCACCGGCCCGTCGGACGCTCGACGCAGTTCCGCATCTACGAGGTCGCGATGCCCCTGACCGCGACCGTCATGGCTCGGCTCGCGCAGGACGGCCGCTTCGACATGGACGCGCCGATCCAGCGCTACCTGCCGGCCGTTCCCGAAACGCGAGTCGTCGTCACGGGCCGCAAGCTCGCGGCGCACCTCGCCGGCACCGGCGATTTCCCGGAGGAGGAGCTGGCTCTCGGCCCCTGCCCGGACGCCCGCGAGGCCGTCCGGACCCTCTCCGGCCGCCTCTTCATCCGCCCCGCCGGGCTCGGTCTCACGATGTCGCGCCAGGGCTATCTCCTCCTCTCCGCCGCTCTCGAGTCCGCGACCGGCCGCCGCTTCTCGGATCTGCTGAACGAGACGGTGGCCGGCCCGGCGGGAATGTCGTCCACGATGAGCGACGACCCGCGGCGCTTTTTGCCCGGCCGCTCGCTCTTCTACGAGCGCGGCTTTCTCGGCCTCCTGAGGACGGCGCGTTCCGTCGACACGAGCTGCCTCTGGGGCGGCGGCGGGCTCCTCTCGACGACCGAGGACCTCGTGCGCTTCGGCGCGGCGCTGCTCCGAGGCCAGATTCTCAGCAACGCCTCGATCGACGCCATGTTCACGCCCCAGAAGACGCGCAACGGCGTCGAGACGGGCTACGGCCTGGGCTGGTTCGTCGAAACCGACGCGCGCGGACGCCGCTACCTCTGGCACGGCGGCCGCGGAATCGGCGGGCGCTCGGCCATCGTCATCGTCCCGCATGCGCGCCTGGTCACGGTCATGCTCTCGAACATCGAAGGCGAGCGGCTGGACGAGCACGCCCGCCGCATCACCAGCTTCTTCCTGGAGAGCGCCGAGGCCGGCAGCGTCGCTCCGGATCTGCGCCGGGCCACCGGCCCCGGCCAGCCGCCGCCCTTCGCGTATCGGGCCGTCCCCGCTCCCGGCGAGTAGTCGCGGCTCCCCGCGCGCCGCGCTATCATCGCGGCGGACGGCATTTTTGTTCCTGATCTGGCCGACAAACGTCTGGTTTCGACCGCCGACACCCTCCGGGCTGCGGCTCCTCCGGCTCGTCGATGCTGATCTTCATCCTCGTCTCGGCGGGCGTCGGCGTGCGGGCCATCGCGGCCAGTTATCGTGAAGCGTTTCTGAAAGCGTGGAGGACGGCCGTCCCTCCGCGCGTCGCCGATCAGATCGCGACCGTGGAACGGGTCATGCGGCCGGGCGAGGCGTTGCTCGTGACCTATCCGGCGACCCACCCCTGGTACCCCCGCGTCTGGCAGCGGGTTCTCTACCCGAGGACGGTGGTCCTGCTCTCCCGCGACCAGACCAACGCCGCGAATGTCGCCCGCTTGCGGGCCCGCTACGGCATCCGGTTCGCGGTCGCAATGGGCTCGCCGCCGCCCGACCCGGGGTTCGCCCGGGTGAGGGACCTCGGGCCTCTGCTGAGCGCGAACGATCGCGTGCTCTTCGGGCCCTTGCGACCGTGAGCTTTCCGGCGGCCGCGATCGGCCTGACGGGACTGCTCGCATGGGGCTTCGCCGCCACCGGCGAGGCTGTGCTGCGCCGGAGATCCGAAGGCGTCCGGGCCTGGAACGAGTCCTTTCTCGTCGGCGCCGGAACGTGCGCCGCGGCCCTCTTTCCGATTTCCCTGCTTCTCCCCCGCCGCGCGCTCGACACCCTGATGATCCTCGTCGGGCTCTGCCTGGCGGCAAGCGTGGTGGCCCGTGTCCGACACCGCTCTCCCCGCCGGCGACGGCCCGCCCAGCCCGGCTCGGATGGCAGGACGCTCTGCTCGTCGCGGCGATCGTCCTGACGCCACCGCGTTCACGATCCTGAGCTTCCGATACGCGTTCTCGTGGGACGGGTTCGAGATCTATGCGTCCAAAGCCAAGCGTCTCTTCTACGAAGGCGGACTCACGCGCCAGTGGTTCGCCGAGGATTTCTACGACAGCCGCCTGCTCCAGTATCCGCCGCTCGTGGCCATGTGCGAGGCCATGCTGGCCCGGCTGCGCGGCGGCTTCGACTTCGACCAGTTCAAGCCGATCTTTCCCCTCTTCTACTCTTTCCCTCGTCGTCTCGACATTCGCCGCCGTCCGACGAGCGGACGTCGCGCCGGGTGGCGCTGTGCATGGCGCTGCTGGTCGGGCTGCTGCCCGAGCTCGCCACGGCTCAGGCCGCCGGAGGATCGTCGGACATGCCCCAGGCCGCATTCGTCGCCGGGACCATCGCGGCGTGCTTTCGCCGCGAATCCCGCCGGGCCGTTCCGTTCCTCATCGGTTCGCTGACGGCCGTGAAGAACGAGGGCACCATCCTCGCGATCGTCGCCTCGGGAGCGATCCTCTGGTACTGGACCTCCGGGGGACTCCGGCCCTTTCGCGCGCGCGTGAAGGCCCATGCCGCGGGAATCGCCGTCGTCGCCGCGTATCTCGTCTCGAGATTCGCGTTTCTGCGATGGCTCGACTTCCACGATCCGACCTACGGCTCGATCAACGGGGCCAACCTCGCCCGCGCGGTCGAGCGGCTGGGCCTCGTCACGTCCGGGTCTGTCTCCGCCTGGCTCTCGATCCTGCGGTGTGGGGGATTCTCTGGCCGATCGCTCTGATCGCGAGCCTCGTCCTCTGGGCCCGCGGCGCGAGATCCGAGCGCGCTCTCGCCGGTGCGCTCTGGGCGGCGATCGGCGCCTACACGGCGATTCTCCTGTTCACGAACTGGGACGTCGAGCTTCAGGCGGTCCAGGCCTACCACCGCCTGCTCTCGCAGCTCGCGCCCGCGGCCCTCGTGGCGATCGCGTTATCGTACTGGCGCATGCGCCGAACCTTCGATGTCCCATCCCGGGCGATCTCGGCGTCGCCGGCCGTCATGGAAGGGGCGCGTGTCGGACGCTGATTCCGCCTACGCCGAACGGCTCCAGCGCGAAGGCAAGAAGTGGGGCGACCATCTCGCCGTCGAGGCGGGGCAGGAAATGTTTGCCTGGCTCGACCACCCGTCGATCCGCGCGCACTACGAAGTGCGCAGCCGCGTCGAGGGCTCGCCGTGGCGCCGCTGGCTGGCTTCGTATTTCCACGGGCCTGCGCAGCGGAGCATGGAGCTCGGGTGCGGATCGGGAACGCTGAACATCGAGCTCTACCAGATCGGCGCGGTCACTGGAGATCGAAGGCGTGGACGCGAGCGCCGACCGCGTGGAGGAGGCGGAAGGCCCGGCGGATGCGGGAGGGCGCGCCGGGCCGCTTCCGCGTCGAGGATGCCAACACGCGTCGTCCTCGAGCCCGGCCGCTACGACCTGATCTGTTCCTCCCACAGCTTTCACCACTTCATCGAGCTCGAGCACGTCATGGCCCAGGTGCTCGACGCCCTGACGCCGCGCGGCCTCTTCATCCTCGAGGAGTTCGTCGGGCCGACCCAGTTCCAGTGGACGGACGCGCAGATCGAGGCCACCCGGGATCTGATGTCCGACATTCCGGAGCGCTACCGAGATGCATCGATGGGGCGCGATCAAGGGCTACGAGGGGCGGCCGACCGTGGCGGAAGTCGTGGCCTCCTCCCCGTTCGAGTCGATCCGGTCGGCGGAAATCGGCTCGCTGTTCGAGCGCTACTTCGACGTCCTGCACCGCAACGAACTCGGCGGGACCATCCAGCATCTTCTCTACAACGGCATCGTGCACAACTTCCCGCCGGGCGAGCCCGAGGCGGAAGCGATCCTCCGCCGCGTCTGGGAGACCGAGGACGCGCTCATCGATTCGGGGCGGCTGCCGAGCGACTTCCAGCTTCTCATCGGACGCCGGCCGTGAGAGTCTTCGCAGGATCGTGACGACACTGAAGCGCTTCGTTCCCCGATTCATCAAGGACGAGCTCAAGGGCTCCATTCGCGCGGCTTCCGAGGCCTACGCGCGCGAGGTCACGCCGCCGACCGCCGAGCTCGTGACGCAGGTGCGCGAGCTGAGCGCCAAGGTCGCGGATCTCGAGGCGGCCGCCGGCCAGCTCGAGGCCGTCCTGCGGCACGACGGCACCGTCCTGCCCCCGCCCAAGCACATGCAGATCCGGGTCGTCGGCGGGTACGTTTCGGGCTTCATCGAGAGCGGCTTCTCGATCTGCGACGACTTGAACGGCGTGCTCGCGGTCGCGGGCAAGTCCCTCGGCGGACTTCGAGCGCATCCTCGACTGGGGCTGCGGCTGCGGCCGGACGACCCGCGCGCTGAAGACGCTCATGCCTCAGAAGGACATCTGGGGAAGCGACATCGATCCCGAGGCGATCGCCTGGCTCCAGAAGACCTACAGCCCGAAGTACGGCCAGTTCCGCCTCGCGCCGCACGCGCCGCCCCTGCCGTTCGAGGACGGCTTCTTCGATTTCGTCTTCGGGATCAGCGTGTTCACGCACCTGCCCGAGGACATGCAGTTCGGGTGGCTCGCCGAGATGCAGCGGATCACGCGGCCGGGGGGCTACCTGATCATGACGACGAGCGGCGAGGGGAACTACTCCAAGCTGCCCGACGACCTGCGCCGCAAAGTCGAGGAGAAGGGCTTCTTCTATCTCGACGGCGGTTACGGCCAGAGCATCTCGCTGCCGGCCTTCTACCAGAACACCTTCCATTCCCTGGACTACATCCGCCGCGAGTGGGTGAAGTACTTCGACATCCTCGACACGCAGCCGACCCGGATGCAGCGGCACCAGGACACGATTTTGATGCGGCGCCGGGCCTGATGCGCCGACGGCCTAGCTACTCCGCGCCCGACCTTCGACTCCACCGCCGTCACGCCTTCGCGGGGCGTGTGCTTGGTCCAGGCGCGGCCGAACTTCTTCTCGAAGTAGGCCTGGTTCTTCTTCCACAGCGCGTCGTAGGTCTCGGGCGAGAGCTTGCGGAAGGCCCCCTGGCCGACGTGGTGGACGTACGCGTCCTCGGCGCAGGCCACGCGGTAGCCCTTCTGCCGCATGCGGACGGCGAAGTCGTCGTCCTCGAACATGCCGATGCCGTAGGCCTCGTCGAGCGGCCCGACTTCGTCGAGGACCGCGCGGCGCGCGGCCACGCAGTACATCGCGGCGACGCCGATGTCGAAGACTCGTCCGCGGTGCTCCGCGGCGCGCCGGGAAGCGAGGCGGCAACCGAGAAGATCGGGAGCGCCGCCGGCAATGCCGACGAGGTAGTCCGGCTCGACGCGAGCCTCGTTGCCGCAGAAGTTGGTCGTCGGACAGAGCAGGCCGATCGAGCGATCCCGCTCGAGATGCCGGACGAGGCGGCCGAGCAACCCCGGCGGGACGACCGTGTCGTTGTTGAGCAGAATGACGACTTCGCCCTGCGAAGCCGCGATGCCCTGGTTGTTGGCCGCGGCGAAGCCCCGGTTCTCGGCGTTGAAGATCGTCCGGATGCGCGGGTCGCGTTCCGCGGCCTCGCGCAGATACTCCGGCGTGCCGTCGCTCGAGGCGTTGTCGACGACGAGGACCTCGAACCGCGGCCAGGTCTCGCGCTCGAGCGACTCGAGGCAGTCCTTCGTGAGCTCGAGACCGCCGTACGTCACGACGACCACGGAGACCAGGGGCTGTGCGGCGGCGAGCCCCTCCTCGATTGCCTCATAGCGGTGCGCCCAGTCGTTCTCCTCGGCAACCTTTCGGCGCGCGGCGCGGCGAGGGTCGTCCTTCGGCTCGGCCAGCGCGCGCTCGAGCTGCGCGAGAAACTCCTCGTGATCGCCCCCGCGGGCGAGATACGAGAGGTCCGCATACGGCAGAAGCTCCGTCAGCGCCGGCGCGACGACGGGCTTGCCGCCGTAGAGGTACTCGTAGAACTTGACCGGGTTCGTCGCCTCGGTGATGTCGTTGACGAGGAACGGGATCATGCAGACGTCGAAGTCGTAGAGGAGCTTCGGCATCTCCTCGTAGGGCCGCTGGCCCAGCAGGCGCACGTTCGGGCCGACTTGCAATTCCGGAAAATCCACGTCGAAATGCCCGCCGGCGAGCACCAGCGTCGCGTCCGGATGCGCGTCGGCGATCTTCTCGAGCAGCGGCGCGTCCACCCAGGAGGCGAGCGCCCCGTAGTAGCCGATGATCGGCCGCCGCGCCCCCGCGAGCAGGTCGTTCGGCGCGTAGAAGCGGCGGTAGTGCTCGGCGTCGATGCCGTTCTTCGCGAGGGTCAGCCGCGGCGCCGTGTCCTGCCACTTCTCGAGCAGCCGGTCGGCCGAGACGACCGTCACGTCGGACCGCGCGGACGAGGTTCTCCTCGATCGCCAGCACGTCGGCGCCGAAGCCGGGGAAGTTCGTCCACTCGTCCATGCAGTCGTAGACGACGCTCCAGCCCAGGCTCTCGCGCAGGCGCTCGGCGATCGGCGCCCAGAAGGGGATCTGGACGAGGCTCACGGCGTCACCGATCGCGAGATCCCGCGCGAGAGTCTCGAACGACTCCGTCAGGGCGTCCAGGTCTTCGGCGTCCAGCCGGCCGCGATAGATGTCGAGCGGCCGTCGGGAGCGGATGCGGAGCTCGCCGACGTTCTCGGCTTTCCGGGCCAGATCCCAGGCGGGGCCCCCGGGCGCCAGGAACTGGGTCGTCGAGAGATAGAGGACGCGGTGGCCGTGGCGGCCGAACTGCGTCCCGAGCTGCTGCGGGCGCTGGAAGCGGAAGTCCCAGTCGATGATCGAAAAGACGATGGCGTCGGGACGGCCGGAGGGCTGCTTGGCGACCGCGTCCTGGCGGGCGGCATCCCGGGTCGCGTCGGCCGGCAGCTTCACGAGCTTCTCGGGCTGCGCGACGGGCGCGAGCGTGCGGCGAAGGAACCGGGCCAGCGGAGGAGGAATCGTCTTGCGGCCGAGCTCGAAGAGCGGGGTTCCCGGGGCGGTCGCGCGCCCGAGGGCGCGGCGCGCGGATCCGGGACCTTCCCGCAGCGCCGTGAGGGCCCGGCGGATCTGCGCCAGACGCGAGTGCTCCCAGCGCTCGAGCTCCGCGAGGGCCGTCCGGAGGTGCGCGCCCCGCGCCTCGGCGAGCGTCTGGGACTCGTCGAGCGCCGCTTCGAGATTCCGGATCTGCGTATCCTTCTCGCGCTTCAGGGTCTCCATCTCGGAGGCATGGAGACGCTCGCGGTCCTCGAGCAGCCTCTCGCGGCCCGCGACCTCCTCCTTCAGAAACGCGATCCCTTCGTCGCGCTCGCGGATGACGCCGGCGAGGCGCCGGATCTCTTTCGCCCGCCGCGCCACGGCGGCCTCCCCCGCTCCGGAGGACGCGATGGCCGCCCCCGCCCGCCGCTCGCGAGCGGGAAGTTTTCCGAATCTCTCGCGCAGGACCTCGTAGCGGGCCTGCCACGTGTTCTCCCGCGCGATGGCGCGCCGGCGGTCGGCCGCGGGACCGGGCGCGACGCCCTCCTTGACCGCGCGCTCGAGCGCTTTCACGAACTCCTCGGATGTGTCGTAGAGCGCGATCACGTCGGCGTAGGGCTCGAGCTCGGGGAGACTTCGCGCGACGACCGGCTTGCCCGTCGCGAAATACTCGAAGATCTTGACGGGATTGGTGGCCTCGGTCAGGGGCGTGCGCCGGAAAGGGATCGTGCAAACGTCGAACGCCGCGAGCCAGGACGGCAGCTCGGCATACGGGACCTCGCCCGCCAGTCGAACGTTCGGGAGGTCGTCGAGCCCGGAGAGGTCCGCACCGCGCGTATCGCCGACGAGCGCGAAGGACCAGTCCGGGTGGCGTTTCGCGGCTTCGCGGACGGCCTCCACGTCGAACCAGGCCGAGATCGCTCCGTAGTAGCCGATCACCGGACGCGGCAGCGTGGACAGCGGGCTCGAGGCGCGCGACGGCAGGCGCGCGAAGTGGCGCTCGTCGCCGGCGTTCGGGACACGCAGGACGTCGGGGCGGAGGCGCTTCGAGTCGCTCCTCCAGCTTGCGGGACGTCGCGAGGACCAGGTCCGCCCCGCGGATCAGCCGCTCTTCGTCGGCCGCGGTCTGCTCCCCGTGCGTCCCGAAGCCCGTGTGCTCGTCCATGCAGTCGTACACGAGCCGCCAACCGAGCGCGTCGGCGAGGCGGCGCGCGAGCGGTTCCCAGGACGGGTACTGCACGAGGAGGACCGCGTCGCGGATCCGATGCTGCTCCGACAGCTCGAGGACCGCCGTCAGGGCCTGCTCCAGCGTCTCCCCTTCGAGCGAACGGGAGTAGAGATCGAAGTCATGCTCGCCCGGAAGAGAGACTTCCCAGATCCGCTCGCCGGCGGGCACGAGCGCAAGCTCGGGCTCGCGGTCGAGGCCCAGAAACCCGGTCTTCGCATAGAAGACGCGGTGGCCGTCGGCCGCGAACGGCTTCAGGAGCTGCTGCGGGCGCTGGACGCGGAAGCCCCAGTCGATGATGGGGAGACAGAAGACGTCAAAACCGCGGGCGGGCGGAAGCGGCTTCGGGGAATCGGGGCGTGCGTCGCTCAGGAGCGCTATCTTGCCACGAGATGAAACCGGAGACGTTCAAGTGTTGAAGTGTTCAAGCGTTGAAGAAGCCCCTCCCCTTCAACATTCCAACACTTCAACGTTTCAACCTCTCCCATCTCCACCTTGCGGACGCTCCGCCGCCTCGATCTTCCTGGCAAAGATCCGATCGAGCGAGATGGGCCCCGCGCCGTAGACGCCGAGCCAGGCGAGCAGCGCGATGTAGAGAAACTCGGACATTCCGAAAAGATCCGAGAGCTCGTGGATGTCGCCCTTGAGCGCGGTCAGAAGCGCGACCGTCATCGTGATCATGAGCGGGATCGTCGCAATCCGGGTCGCGAGGCCGAGCAGGATCAGGGCGCCGCAGACGAGCTCGGTGCACGCCACCAGCCGCGCCTGAAACTCGGGCGCCGGGATTCCGAGCTGGGTGAAGAAGGCGGTGACTTTCTCGAGGCTGTGCAGCTTGCCCCACCCGGACTGGAGGAACACCCAGCCGATCACGAGGCGCGCGAGCGTGGGAGGCAGCCACCGGAGACCGTGGGCCACGCGCAGGACGAGGCGGCGGAGCGTCTGCATGATGTCTCCTTCGGATTTGCGGACCGAAGCCTATCCTGCTTCCTTCTTCACCGGCGCGACACGGGCACCGAGACGCCCGAGAGTCCGGTTGTTAGAATCGCTCCGAAATCTCATGCGAATCAGCCGCCTCCCGGGCCTCCCGGGCCCGAGAATCCGACGGCGGCTCGCCATCTCCCTCCTCATGGGGATCGCGGCCGGCCGCGCCGCGGCCCAGTCGCTCGAGCCGCGCGCCTACTCGCCCAACCCCGTCGGGGCCAACTTCGCGCTGGCGAACTATGCGCTACCAGACCGGCGATGTCGTCTTCGACGCCTCCATTCCCATCACGGACGTCAGCGCGAAGATCAATATCCGCGACGCTCGGCTACGTCCGCACGTTCGGGCTCTTCGGCCGGTCCGCGAGCGCGGCTCTGGCCGTGCCATATGCCTGGGGCTCCGTCGAGGGTAAGGTCCAGGAGGAGCAGCGACGGATTACGCGGTCGGGGTTCGCCGACCTCCAGTCGCGACTGACGGTCAACCTTCTCGGCGGGCCGGCGATGACGCCCGGGGAGTTCGCCGCGCGGACGCCCGAAACGACCCTCGGGTTCACGCTCGTCACGGTGGCGCCGACGGGAATACATGCCCGACAAGCTGATCAATCTCGGAGCGAATCGTTGGGCCTTCAAGACGGAGCTCGGATTTTCGCAGCCGGCCGGAAAGTGGGCGTTCGAGGCCTATGCCGGCGGCTGGTTCTTCACGCCGAACGACGACTTCTTCGGTGGCCAGCGTCCGCACGCAGGACCCCATCTGGGCGTTCCAGGGCCACGTCAGCTACACCTTTCGGCCGCGCCTGTGGCTCGCCGCGAGCGCCACCTACTACACCGGCGGCGAGACGAGCCTCGACGGCGTGCCCCGCCTCGATCTGCTGAAGAACTCCCGGGTGAGCCTCACCGGCTCCGTGCCGCTCGGTCGACGCCAGTCCATCAAGCTCTTCTGGTCGAAGGGCGCCACGAGATCGCTCGGGGCGAACTTCACGACCTACAGCGTGGCGTATCAGATTCTCTGGTTCGACCGCTGAACACGCGGCCGGCCGCGGCCCCGAATCGCGTCTACTGTCCGCTCTGCTGGATGAGCTTCGCCACGAGCCCGGTCCATCCGGTCTGATGGCTCGCGCCGAGGCCGGCGCCGTTGTCGCCGTGGAAGTACTCGTAGAAGAGGACGTGGTCCCGGAAGTGCGGATCGGTCTGGAGCTTCGCGACATCGCCGAAGGCCGGCCGCCGCCCCGCCTCGTCGCGAAGGAAGAGGCGATTCAGTCGCCGGGAGAGCTCCCCTGCCACGTCCCAGAGAGCTCCGCATGACGCCCGATCCGTGCGGGCACTCGACCTTGTACTGGTCGCCCAGGTAGAAGTGGAACTTCTGCAGCGACTCGATGATCAGGTAGTTGACCGGGAACCAGACCGGCCCGCGCCAGTTCGAGTTGCCGCCGAAGAGGCCGGTCGAGGACTCCGCCGGCTCGTAGTCGACCCGGTGCTCCACGCCCATCACGTCGACGCGGTAGGGATTGTCCTGGTGGTGACGGGAGAGCGCCCGGATCCCGTGCGGTGACAGGAACTCGCCTTCGTCCAGCAGGTACCGGCAGATCTGCTTGAGACGCTGCCGGTTCACGAGCGAGAAGAAGCGGCGCACCTGGCCGTCGGAAGAGGTCTCCGTCTCGACGTGGTGGGCGAAGTCGGGACGGTTCTCGAGAAACCACTGCATGCGCCGCTTGAAGCCCGGCAGGCGATCGACCGTGTCCGACCCCAGCGTCTCGACGGCGAAGAGCGGAATGAGGCCGACCATGGAACGGAGCTTCAGCGGGAACTTGCGCCCGTCGGGCAGGTCCAGGACGTCGTAGTAGAAGCCGTCCTCGCGGTTCCAGAGCTCGATGCCCTGGCCGCCGATGTTGTTCATCGCCCGGCAGATGTAGACGAAGTGCTCGAAGAACTTGGAGGCCACGTCCTCGTAGGCGGGATCGTCCTTCGCGAGCTCGAGCGCGATCGCGAGCATGTTGAGGCAGTACATCCCCATCCAGCTCGTGGCATCGGACTGCTCGATGTGGCCGCCGGTCGGCAGCGGCGCCGAGCGGTCGAAGACGCCGATGTTGTCGAGCCCGAGGAAGCCGCCCTGGAAGACGTTCTTCCCCTCGGCGTCCTTGCGGTTGATCCACCACGTGAAGTTGAGGAGCAGCTTGTGGAACACGCGCTCGAGGAAACGGCGGTCGCCCTTGCCCGAGCGCTTCCGGTCGATCTTGTAGACGCGCCAGGCCGCCCACGCGTGCACGGGAGGGTTCACGTCGCCGAACGCCCACTCGTATGCCGGGAGCTGGCCGTTCGGATGCATGTACCACTCCCGCAGCAGCAGGACGAGCTGCTGCTTCGCGAACTCGGGGTCGACGAGGGCCAGCGGGATGCAGTGGAACGCGAGGTCCCAGGCCGCGTACCACGGGTACTCCCACTTGTCGGGCATCGAGACGACGTCGGCGTTGAAGAGGTGCGTCCACTCGGAGTTGCGCCCTCGCAGGCGCTCCCCGGGCGGCTCGGGGCCCGCGGGGTCGCCGCGCAGCCAGCGGCCGACGTCGTAGTGGTAGAACTGCTTGGACCACAGCATCCCGGCAAAGGCCTGGCGCTGCACGCTGCGGGCGTCCTCCGAGAGATCCGGCGTCGCGAGCGTGTCGTAGAACGCGTCGGCCTCGCGGATGCGAGTCTCGAAGAGCTCGTCGAACTCCCGGCCGAAGGGCGGCTCCGGCGCCGGCGCGCGCGCCAGGCGCAGGCGCACCACCGCGGACTCGCCTCCGGGGATCGTCAGGACGTAACGGGCGGCGCCTTTCGAGCCGACGCCTGCGGGGTTGACGGCCTCCCGGACGCCGTGGACGACGTAGTCGCCAATGCCGTCCTTGACGTGCTCCGAGTCGTTGTCGATGTTCCAGAGCTTGCGCGCGTTCGACTCGTTCTCGGTGAAGAGCAGCTCGGGCGCGCCCTCCGCCTGGAGCGACAGGCGTCCGTAATACTCGCTGTCGACGTCGATCGTGGCGAAGTCCGGAACGCGCCTCGCCGGCGCGCAACCGCTGCCGCCGCACGCCCAGGCCCCACGACCACGTGTTCCGAAACCAGATCGTCGGCAGCACGTGCGACCGTGGCCTCGTCGGGGCCGCGGTTGAAGACCCGGATGCGGATGAGGATGTCGTCCGGCGAGCTCTTCGCGTACTCGGTGAAGACGTCGAAGTAGCGGTCGTCGTCGAAGACGCCGGTGTCCATGATCTCGAACTCCGCGTCCTGGCGCGAGCGGCGGCGGTTCTCGTCGAGGAGCCGCTGGTAGGGAAACTCGCGCTGCGGGTACTTGTACAGCGCCTTCATGTAGGAGTGGGTGGGCGTGGAGTCCAGGTAGTAGTAGCACTCCTTGACGTCCTCGCCGTGGTTGCCCTGCGAGCCCGTGAGGCCGAAGAGCCGCTCCTTGAGAATCGGATCCTTCCCGTTCCACAGCGCGACCGCGAAGCACACGTACTGGTGGCGATCGGAAAGCCCCATCAGGCCGTCCTCGCCCCAGCGGTACGCCCGCGAACGGGCATGCTCGTGGGGGAACGAATCCCAGGCAGTCCCGTGCGGGCTGTAGTCCTCGCGCACGGTGCCCCACTGCCGTTCGGAGAGGTAGGGCCCCCAGCGCTTCCAGTTCCGGGTGCGCTTCAAGTCCTCCTCGAGTCGGACGCGTTCGGGGTCGAGGTTCGAAGAGGTCATGCGCGCGGCTTCGCGCGAGTCCTGAGAACCGCGCGGTCGAGGCGGAGCATCTCGGCGACCGACCAGGCCTGGAACGGGCAGCCCCGCGGCGTGTGGGGCGCGTCGCCGTCGACGATCTCGGAGACGTGGCCCAGGCCGGCCTCGGCGAGGTGGGCCTCGAGCGGCTCGAGGAACCGCGCGCGCGCCGCGCGGATCGTCTCGGAGTCGCCGCCGCGAACTCGCACCCACGCTTCGACGAACGCGCCGAGGAGGTACGGCCACGCCGTGCCCTGGTGGTAGGCGCCGTCGCGCTCGAGAGGTCCGCCTTCGTAGCGGCCGCGATAGCCCGGAGCGTCCGGAGGAAGCGTGCGAAGTCCGAGCGGCGTCCAGAGCTTCGCCTCCACCGCGTCGACGACGCGCCGGGCGCGCTCCCCCGTCAGGAGCGGAAAGGGCAATCCGCCGACGGCGAAGATCTGGTTGGGACGCAGCGACGCGTCCGCCGTCCCGGGGCGATGATCCGGATCGACGACGTCGTAGAGACAACCCTGCGCCTCGTTCCAGAAGCGGCGCTCGAAGGCATCGGTGGCCTTCGCGAGCAGGCCCCGGAACTGGTCGGTGAACGCGTCGGCGATCCGGAGCGCATTGATCCACAGGGCCTGGATCTCGACGGGCTTGCCGATCCGCGGCGTCACGACCCAGTCGCCGACCCTGGCGTCCATCCAGGTGAGCTGCACGCCGGGCACGCCGGCGGCGAGCAGCCCGTCCTCGTCGGCGCGGATTCCGAAGCGGGTGCCGCGGGCGTAGCCCGTCAGGATCTCGCCGAAGGCGGCTTGCAGGATCGTCCGCTCGGAGCCTTCGACGCGCCGGCCGGCCGCGGCGCGCGCCTGCGAAGTACTCGGACATGACGACGAGGTACCAGAGCGACGCGTCGACCGAGTTGTACTCGGGCTGAGCCGTTCCGTCCGGGAAGAGGTTGGGCAGCATCCCTTCGGAGACGGCTCCGGCCCACTCGACGAGGATCCGGCCGGCCTCATCGAGGCGCCCGGTCGCGAGGCAAAGGCCGCGCAGCGAGATGAACGTGTCGCGGCCCCAGTCGGTGAACCACGGATAGCCGGCGACGACGGTCCGTCCCGATCCGCGGCGGACGAGATACGCGTCGGCCGCCCGCTCGAGCGGTCCGGGAAAGGCGGCCCGCCGGGCGCTTTCGGTGTTGCGGAGCGAGCTCGAGGGCGGCCTCCGCGGTTCCGGCGCCGAGCGCGGCCTCGTGCCCTTCGGCCGCCATGAGCCACACGCCTTCGCCGCGGGAGAGATCGAAGCGGAGAGTCCCCGGCGAAGCCAGGTCCTCGGAGAAGTCGAGACCCCGCGCGCGCTCCTCGGCGTAGAAGAAGTTGCGATACCACTCGGGAGCGTGCGTGTAGACGCCGTTCGTGCGCATCGAGATCGCGGGAGACCGGACGCATAGGGCCGGAAGCGCAGCCGCTCCGTCCGCCGAGGGTTCGGCGTCGAACCGGAAGTCCGGATTCTCGTGGTGGAGCGAGTGATAGTCGCGGCCGGAGAGAAACGGCCGCACCTCCACCGTGACGGGCCCGTCCCGGATAGGAGCTTCCAGGAAACCGCCGCCGCGGAGGCGTCCTTCGGCACGAGGATCTCCTGGGCGATGCGGGTCCCGTCCGGCAGCGCGAACGTCCAGCGCGGCCAGGGCTCGATCGTGAAGGCTGCGATCCGCGAGGCCCCGTCCGGATACGTCACGTCGGGACCGTACGCCTGCGAAGTGATCGCGTACCGCCCGGCCGGCGTCGTGACCCACGCGTCGAAACCGTTGACGAGGACGACGCGCCCGGTCGGCGGCGTCGTCGCCGTCAGAAGCAGCGCGTGATATCGCCGTGTCCGGATGCCCGCGGCCGTGCCCGAAGCGAAGCCTCCGAGGCCGTCGGCCTCGAGCCATTCCTTCGTCAGACGGGAGGCTGCGCTCTCCAAGACTTGGTCTCGCCGCGCCATCTTCTATCGCGGCCGGCGCCATTCCAAACGAGATCGCGAGGCTGCGGGGGCGGTACGGTGAACATGATGCGGCGGCTCGAGACGTGAGCGCGTCGGATGCCGTTCTCCGTCCCCGGCTCGTAAGCCTGCCGACTTCGGGATCGATAACGCCGGCCGCTCCGGCCGGCGTTAGCCGGCGGTGCGCTCGCTATCGCTCGGGATGACGGCTCGATAGAACCGTGCCTGCACTGAGCACGAGAGGCGTGAGACACCGCCTACGGCACGTCCAGCACCGATGCCCATCCGCCGTAGGCATCCGGCTCCCGCATCGCGCTGTCGGGGTCCGGCAGCCAGCGCTCTCCGTCCACGACGATCTTGTAGCTGTGACGGCCGGGCGGCGGCGCGGCGAACTCGGCGCGCCAAACGCCGTCCTCACCGCGCTCGAGCGCGTGGAGGCGCGGGTCCCAGCCGGTAAAGCTGCAGGCCAGCGCGACCGTGCGGGCGGCGTCGTCGTGGTACGCGAACGCCAGGCGTCCGTTCGCGACCAGCCAGGCGCTCGCTGCTCCCCGGCCCGGATGGCTTTCGGCGAACGCGGCCTCCACCGCCGCGCGTGCATTCAGAATTCCGAAACCCTGGCGGATCGCCGGCTCTCCGCCAATCGGCTCCGCGGTCCGGAGCAGGATCCGCCGCACGTCCGCCGGCGTGAGGCCGGGGTTGGCCTCGAGCATCTGGGCGACCACGGAGGCCGCGATCGGAGCCGCGAACGACGTGCCGTCCACGTGCTGGTAGTGCGCCGCCACGATCTTCTTCTCCCGGAGCTCTTCCTCGGCGGACGCGCGGAGCGCGTCGGCGGCGACCTCTCCCCCGCGGCCGCGGCGGCGACCTCCTCGAGGCCCGCCTCGAGCAGCGTCTCGACCATCCGTTCGTCCGGAGCCGCGGCGAGGCCGGAGAGAGCCTCCGCCGTGCGCTCCGCCTCCGTGCCGGGGAGGATCGGAGCCGCGACCCACGCCGCGGGCGCGATGAGCTCGGGCTTGACGACGCCGTCGGGCGTGACGCCGAAGCTCGAGCAGTAGAGGGCGAGATTCTTCCGCTCGGGGTCGTTGCCGTCGTCGTAGCCGCCGACCGCGATGACGGAGGGAGCCGACGCGGGCGGCAGGCAGCGATGACACTCCCCGTAGGCGGAATTGCCGGCCGCGGCGACGAGGACCAGGCCGCGCCGGACCGCCTCCTCGGCGAGCTGGTTGAGGGGGCACTCGCCGAGCGGGCGCTCCGCGTCGCCGCCGAGCGACATGCTCACGACGCGAATGCCGTAGCGCTCCGCGTTCTCGAGCACCCAGAGGAGTCCTTTCTCGATCGATTCTTCCGTCACGCGGCCCTCCCGTCCGACGCGGACGAGGACGAGCCGCGCCTGGGAGGCGAGCCCGCGGTACGCCCCGTCGGAGAGGAAGCCGTTGCCGGCCGCGACGACCGCGGTTTGCGTCCCGTGCCATTCGTCGGGCTCCGGCGGCCTCGCCGTGTCGAGCCCCCGCTCCGGATCGTGGACGTCGTGGTACGCGACGATGCGGTTCTCAGGCTGCGTGAGGTCGGGGTGAGGGGTGAACCCGGAGTCGAGCAACGCGATCGTCACGCCGCGACCGGCGAGGTCGTGCGGGCTCGCGACGCGCGCGGGCGTCGAGAGCACGGCAAAGCGGTTGGGGGCGTGCGGATGGTCCATGTGCAGTCCTCGGGCGTCAGCTCGGTCACTCTGCAAGGCGGATGCCGGAGGCGCGGAGGTCGGCTAGGCGGTCAGAACCGGACGAACCCCGTGAACGACGCGGAGATTCCGGGCGCCAGCGTGGCTCGCGCGTCGGGAGTGATCAGGTACGCCTTGTCGAGCACGTTGCGGACGTACGCCTGGACCTCGAAGAACTCGGCGAAGCTGTAACCGGCGCCGAGATCGAGGAGGCCGTACCCCGGCCGCGCGCGCTCGGTCGGCCCCGGGTTCGCGTCGTTCGCGTAGAACGATGCCGCGCGCCTGGACGAACGACGAGCCCGAACGCCTTCCGCAGCTGGAGATTCAACGACTCCGGCGGGATGTCGTCGAGCGGCAGCGTCGTCATCGACGGTCTCCCCGCGCTCGATCTGCGCCGCGAGAGCGACGGCGAAGCCCTCGGGAAGGTCGACCTGCGCCTCGAGCTCGAGGCCCTTGAGGCGCGCCTCGCCCCGGTTGCGGAAGAAGAAGTCGTCGGGCAGTCTCGCCCGGCGTAGCGCTCGATCAGGTTGTGGATCGTGTAGTCGTACATGTAGAACGCCGTGCGGAACCGGCCGGCGCTGTAGCGAAAGGCGACGTCCCACTGGTCGGCTCGTCTCCGGCACGAGGTCCGGGTTGCCGGTGATGAAGCCGCGGCCCGACGGTCCCCGGAAATACCGGTCCGAGAGGACGGGGTCGCGGAAGCCGTGGGAGAACTGGCCGGTGACGGAGAAGCCGCAGAAGGAGCCGGCCGTCAGCGCGACGGAGCCGGACACGGCGTCGTTGTTCGTCGAGACGGTCCCCGAAGTAGCCGTCGACGTTCTCCGTCGTCACGCTGTCGTACCGCACGCCGCCCGAGAGCCGGAGCTGCGGCAGGAGCGCCATCTCGGCCGTCAGGTAGCCGCCGGCATCCGTCTTGTGCGGCGTCCTCCACCGAGACGTTGCTCCGCTCCTCCGGAGGGACGGTGTACCGCACGAAGTTGTCCAGCGCGTGAAGGTCGTAACGGCCGTTGATGTCGACGCCGACCTCGAAGCGCACCGGACCGATGAAACGCTCCGCGAAGCCGCGTGCCTGGAAGTCGTTGGCGGAGACGTCCGCCTGTTCCAGCGTCGCGGCGGCGTCGGGCGTCGCGAACCGGTACTGGTTGGTGATCTGGTCGTAGCTTCCGAGGAAGCCGATGAAACCGATCCGCGAGAAACCCGCGACCGCTCCGGTCTCCCAGTTCAGCGTGAACCGGCTCGAGTTCTCCTCCGGGTAGTAGAAGCGGACGGTGGTGGAGTTGTTCCGGGGACGGTCGATGTCGCGGCCGTAGTCGCCCTGCCAGCCGGCCGTGAGCGTTCCGGGACCGAGCCGGTACGACGCGCGCACGAGCACGCCGCTGTCCCGGAAGCCCGAGTTGAAGACCTCGCCCTCGGGGCTGTCCCAGTTTCCATAGGACCGATAGTGGCCGGAGACCAGGAAGCCGCCGTCCTTGCCCGATCGGCGTCGAGACCATGGCCCCCACGCTGCCGCCCGGAATCCCGACGCCGTAGTCGCCGGTGGCGTTCACCCGCAAGGGTCCCCCGAGCGCGACGTCCAGCGTCCGCGCCGCGATGACGCCGCCGAAGGCGTCCGAGCCGTAGGCCACCGAGCCCGGGCCGCGGGCGACCTCCACGCCGTCGAGGACGAACGGGTCCATGTACGTCGCGCTCGGACCGACGCGCCGCTCGGAAGAGACGCGAGCGCCGTCGATCAGGATGAGACTCCGCCCGCGCGCCAGGCCGCGGATCGCCGGAACGGCGGCCTGGCCCTCGGAGACCGAGGACACGCCGGCGACGTTCTCGACGGTCTGAGTCAGGTTTAACGGCTGGCGGGATTCGATGTCCGCTTTCGGCACGATGGTCGTTCCGTTGGCCGGAGTCGCCTCGATCGTCGGCGCCGCGCCGGCCGTCACGATGACGCTCTCCTCGGCGAGCGGCTCGACCTCGATGAGGACGGGCCCGGTCGACGGGAATCGTGTCCGACGGTGAACGGCCGCATGTAGCGTCCGCCGGGCAGGACCACCAGCACTTCGAACGGCACGGCCGGCGTCGGCTCCCACCGGAACGTCCCGTCGGCGGCCGTGATCTGCGTGACGTTGGTCGTCAGGACGGAGACTTCCGCTCCCACGACCGGGTCCCCCGAAGCCTTCAGGACCACCCTGGCTTCGAAGGCCTCGCCGACGGCTGCCCCAGAAGATTCGACACGAAGGCCGTCCAGAGTCGCCACTTCCGAGATTTCATGGCGGGGAATGTAGGGCCGAACTACGAGCTACTACCAGAGCTCGTAGATTCTCGTGAGGGCGCTACGGGGCGTGGACGAGGATTTCGAAGACGCGATGCAGCGGCTCGAGCACGCCGGGAGTGACCGCCAGCCCGGCCGTCGCGCCGAGAAGCGCGAGCAGGACGCCGGTGCGCCCGAGACCCGTCGCCCGACGCGCGAGGCGCGCGGGCGCGGCGAGCAGACGGCGGACGCGTTTCTCGAAGGCTTCGCCGCGGTAGAAGGCCGCGGCGACGGCGGCTTCCGGAATCGCCGCGCGCGAGGCGAGGCGCGCCACGCGCACGAGAGATTCCGCGAGGTCTTCCGGGAGCGCGCCGCGGGCGATCGCGTCGTCGTCGGCCGATTCCTCGGTCGCCGATTCCCATTCCTCGAACAAGCGCCGTCCCGAAGAAAAGAGCGGGAGTGGATCCGCCGCGCCCTCGAGCATCAGGCGCTTCACGTTGTCTCCGGAGTGCCAGTGGCCGACTTCGTGGGCGGCCATCGCGGCGACCAGGTTGGGCCCGCAGCCGTCGAGCACCGAGCTCGCGATGAACAGCCTCGGCCGCCGGGACCCGGCGAGCGCGACGATCGGCGCGGCCGTGTCGACGCGGTAGACGGGGCAATCGACGCCGTCGAGCGATACGGGCTCGGCCCCGCGCGACCAGACGCGGACGACGCGATCGGTCGCGAGGAGAGTCGAGAGCAGGCGCCAGACGCCCCGGCCGGCGAACACGAGCCCCACGAGGGCGCACGCCCAGAAGGTGAAGCCCGGCATCTCCGCCGCCTTCCTCGGCTCGAGCAGGACGTAGGCCGGCAGCACGAGCCCGAAGCTCGCGAGCAGGCCGGCGCGAGGTGGGAAAGAGCCGCAGCCCGAGAAGCACGCGCGCGCGCGTCGCCGCGCGCATCCGCGCGATCCGCGCGTCCAGGACGCGCCAGGCCGCGAGCACGAGCGCCGAGCCCGCGAGACTGCCGATGCCGAACGCCGCGAGGAGACCGAGAGCTCCGAGCAGCGCGTAGCTCATGGCTTGCGCGTCTCCCGGTCGCGCCGTTCCCGGACGAGCGCTTCGAGCTCGTCGAGAAGGCCGTCGTCGCGCGTGCCGAACGCGTCGACCAGAAACGAGAGCGCCGGCCGGAGAGCGTCCGGTTCGTGCTTCGAGGAAAGCGTCGAGGGCGTTGGCCGTGAGCAGCGCCTCCATCTCGGGCCGCGTGTAGCGCGGCTTGTAGAGGAAGGCGCGCCCCGAACGCTCCCTCTCGAGCACGCCCTTCCTGTAGAGGCGGTCGAGCGTCGTCATCAGCGTCGTGTACGCGGCTTCGGGATAGTCCTCGCGGACGTCGCGCACGCTCGATGGGAGCTCCGCGCCGCCACAGCGATTCCAGCATCCGGACCTCGAGCTCGCCGAAAGCCGCCGCGAGTCCCTGGCCGGGATTCGCGCGGAGCCATCTCTGAATGAGGGCGGTCACGGCCGGCCATTATAGCGACGGATCAGGCGTCAAGCCCACGGATTCGTTCCTGAACTCGATGCACGAGCAAGAGGAAGGCAGGCAGCGCGAGCAGGGTAAAAACCGTCGAAGTCACGAGCCCGCCGATCATCACGATCGCCAGAGGACGCTCGATCTCGGTGCCATGCAGCCGGAGGATCAACAGAGGCAGGAGCCCCAGAGTCGCGGTCGCGGCCGTCATCAGCTTGGGCCGGACACGGCCGATGCTTGCTTCCCGGAGGGCCTCCGAGAAGGGCTTCCCCTCCTCTCATGATCGAGCGGGTCTGGGTGACCAGGACCAGGCCGTTCTGAACGGCGATTCCAAAGAGCCCGCAGAGCCCGACGAGGGAGGACACATTCCAGGTCTCGCCGGAGATGACCAGGGCCACGATGGCTCCGACGAACGCCACCGGCAGACTGATCAGGATCCCGAGGACTTCCAGCACCGAGCCCAGCGCCAGGTACAGCAGGACGAAGACGGCCAGAATCGCCACGGCCAGCGCCACGCTCAGCGAGCGCGACGCACGGGCCTGACTCTCCACGCGCCCGCCGACATCCACGAAGTAGCCCGGCGGGAGCGAAAGCTCTCTGGCCAGCCGACTTCGCACGTCTGCCGCCGTGCTCCCCAGGTCCCTGCCGGTGACGGAGGCCTCGACGGCGATCCGGCGCGTGCCGGCTTCCCGGCGAATGGCTCCCGGCCCGAACGCTTCCTCGATGAGGGCGAGCTGACCGAGCGGGACTCGCGAGCCGTCGTGCCCGTCCACGAGCAGGGTTCGGATCTTGCTCATGTCCGAACGCCCGCTGTCCTGGAGTCGGACGACGAGATCGTACCGGCGCTGGCCGAGCCACACCTCCGATTGCTCTTCGCCCACGAGGCCGATTCGGATGGCGCGGATGACGTCTCCGGGAGTGAGACCCACTCGGGCCGTGGCGGGACGGTCGATCGAGATCCGGAGCTGCGGCAGACCGGTGACTCGTTCGACGCGAAGATCCTCGATCCCTTTGACCCCTGCCATGATCGCCCGGATTCGCTCCGCGAGGGCGGCCAGTTGATCGAGATCCGGCCCGAAGACTCGGACCGAAAGGTCCGCGGGAGAGCCTCCCAGGCCCTCGTCGATCCTCATGCCCAGCGGGGTCGTGAAGAGGACCGACACCCCGGGCACTCCTTCCAGCTTCTCGCGCATCTCGTGCTCGAGATCTTCGAGAGAGCTTTCGCGGGACTTCTTGAAAACGACGAGAACGTCCGAGACCGTGTGCGGCATGGGATCCTCGGTTCGCTCGGCCCGACCTGTCCGCCGGACGACGTCTTCCACGTCCGGAAACGTCCGGAGAGCGTCCTCGACCCGGTGGTTGAGCCGGTCGACTTCATCGAGCGACGCCTCCGCCGGAAGCATGGTCTGAAGGAGAAAGGCGCCCTCGTCGAGCTTCGGCATGAAGTCGGCTCCCACAAACCACGCGAGCGCGACTGCGGGAGCCGTCACGGCCAGCGAAAGCGCCCGAACCCGGCCGGCGTGCTTCATCGAGGCGTCGAGAAGGGGCGCGTAGAGGCTCTTCAGACGGCGAATGATCCAGACATCCTCGGGTCTATCCGTCGGCCGAGGTCGCAGGAGCCAGGCCGACAGGACCGGGACGACGGTCAGCGCCAGGATCAACGAGGCGGCGACCGTGGCGACGACGGCCGCCGCGAGAGGCCTGTACATGCGACCTTCGATTCCGGTCATCCAGAACAGCGGCAGAAAGACTGCGATGACGATCAGCGTCGCAAACGCGATCGGACGCCCGACTTCGATCGCCGCGTCGAGCGCCCGGCGCCGCCGGGACGGCATTCCCCGGCTGGACGAGCCCCCGAGATGCGGTGGACCACGTTCTCCACCAGGATGATCGAGGCATCGACGAGCAGACCGACCGCGATGGCGAGGCCGCCGAGCGTCATCGTGTTCAGACCGACTCCCGCCCGCTTCAGGAAGAGCCCGGACAAGGCGATCGAGACCGGAATCGTGAGCGTGACGAGCAGCGCGGCGCGCAGGTTCCCGAGAAGTCCAAACAGCACCAGCACCACGAACACGGCCCCGAGCAGGACCGCGCGGCCGACGCCGCCGAGTGCGGAGTCCACGAGCTCCGACTGGTCGTACACGATCCGAAGGCTCACGCCCTTGGGCAGGGCGCGGCGGATCTCGTCGATCGCGGCACGGATTCCGGCGGCGACTCGGACCGTGTCGGCGCCGAACTGCTTTACGACCCGGCAGCTGACGACCTCACCACGGAGGCGATGCGCGATTCCGCGCCGGATCGCGGGCCCTTCTCGGACGTCCGCGACGTCCCCCAACAGCACCGGGGTCGTACCCCGGATCGCGACGACCGTGTTCCGAAGGTCCTCCACCGTTCCGACTCTGCCGATCGCGCGGACCGTCCACTCCATGGAGCCCTGGACGAGGATGCCTCCGGAGGCATTGAGATTGGCGCCTTCGACAGCGTGCATCACGTCGTCCAGCGTCACGCCGCGAGCCGTGAGCCGGTCGGGATCGAGCTGGACCTGGAACTGACGCAGGTAGCCGCCGAGCCTCTCGACGGCGGCCACGCCCGGAACGGCCAGCAGCCGGTTCTTCACGTCGAACTCCGCCAGGTCGCGAAGGCTCATGAGATCCGCGGCGCCGGGCTCGGCCTCGAGCGTGAACTCGAAGATCTCGTTCAGCCGGCCGGTCAGGCTGGAGACGAGCGGGGCATCGGTCCCCGGCGGCAACTCCGAAGCCGCCTGGCTGACGCGTTCCGCGACGAATTGTCGGGATCGGTAGTAGTCGGCATCCGGCTCGAACTCGATCGTGATCTGAGAAACACCGAGCTGGTTGTTCGATCGAATCCGCCGCACGTTCGGCAACCCGGCGAGGGCGGTCTCCATCGGCACGGCAATCGCCGTTTCGAGCTCCTCGGCTCCCATGGCCGGGTTCTGCACGATGACGTTGAAGACCGGCGCGGAAAGGTCCGGGAAGACGTCTCGAGGAAGATCGCGGAACGCGAGCAGACCCAGGACGGCTCCGGCCAGCGCCAGAACGAGGACCACGAGAGGTTTTCCGAACGAGGCCTTGATGATGCGTTCGATCACTCGTGGCTCCTCAGTGTTCGTGCTGCTCGCCTTCACCGCGCGCCTTTTCGGCCTCGGCCTTCAGGAGGAAGGCTCCTTCCACCACGACGTCTTCTCCAGGCCGAAGACCGGAAACGATCTCGACTTCTCCCCGAGGTCGCGGCCACGGCCCACCGTCCGCATTTCGAAGGCTCCATCGCCCTTCGGGAGAAAGACGCGCCACTCGTCCTGCATGCGCTGCAGAGACGCGGCCGGCACGGCGACGATCGTTCCGCCGGCGTCGCCGAGGCGAATGAAGCGTCGCTGCCGACATGCCCGGTCGCAACAGCGCTTCGCGGTTGTCGACGTCGATCCGCACGGGGATCGTGCGCGATGCCACGTCGACCTGGCGTCCGACGAGGGTGACCGTGCCCGTGAAACACGCGCCCCGGAAGCGCGGGGAAACTCGCGCGAACGGCGGACCCGGGGCGAATGCGAACCGCGTCCCGCTCGAAGGCATGGACGACGAGCCAGAGGCGTGAGAGGTCTCCGATGCGGAAGAGCGGCTTCGAGGGATCGGTCATCTGACCGGCGACGACGTTCCGTTCGATGACCGTGCCCGCGAGAGGAGCGCGGAGGACCAGCCGCGCGTCATCGCCGGTTGCGGAGCGAAGATCTTCTTCGGCGAGGCCGAGGGCCCGAAGCGAGCCCAGCGCGGCCTGAAGGTCCGCTTCGGCGGACGCCGCCTCCGCCTCCGCCTGCTCGACTTCGCGTTTGGGTACGACGCGTCCCGCCAGCTCGCGCTTGCGCGCGACGTTCGCTCGGGCCAGATCGGCTCGTGCCCGAGCGCTCCAGTAGTCGGCCCGGGCGCGGCCGAGCTCCACACTCTGGAGCTCGACGAGAGGCTGACCGCGACTCACCGTGTCTCCGGGGGAAACGAGAATCCGGACCGCTCGAGCGGCGACGGCGGATCCGACCTCCGCGTAGGCCTCCTCGTTGACGCTGACCTCGCCGAGGACGCTGACTTCCTCACCACCCGGCCGCGATTCCGCCGGGACGGTCGTGATCCGCAGGTCGCGAAGCATTCCAGGGTCGATCTTCAGGAGGTTCGGCGAAGGCTGCCCCGCGTGAGCCTCGGCCGTCGGCTCCTCGGAATGCGCGCCTTCCTGAGCTGAGGCCTCGGGCTTTCGACCACACGCGACGACGCCGGCGCAAAGCAGGAGGTAGGCAGGCAGGCGGCTTTTCGGCTTCATGGCGACACCCCCGCGCTGGCCTCGAGATCCGCCGAGGCGATCGCTGCTTCGAGAAGCCGGGAGAGATAGTCGCTTCGGATCTCCAGCATCTGGCGGCGGACCAGCAGCAGCTCGATCAAGCTGATCTGCCCGACGTCGTAGCTTTCCTTCGACAGGGCTTCGTTCTCTTCCACGACGCCAAGGGCGTCTCGCTCGAGCTCTTCGACCGCCGCCCGTTGCTGATCGTAGATTTCGTAGGCCGCGCGGACTTCGATGCGAACGGCGCGGCGCTTCGCGTCGAGCTCCTGGGCGAGCCGGCCCGCGCGGGCTCGGGCTTCGGCGCGCACTCCCTGTCCCCGGTCGAACAGAGGAAGCGACAATCGAACCGCTCCCAGGAGGAAGTCCTGCCCTTCCTCACGCTGGTACAGCGCGCCGAGACCGAGCTCGGGCCAGGACAGCGCCTCGCCCCAGGCGAAGCTCGGCATTCGCCGCATCCAACTCGGACTGGAGGGCCCGGATGTCGGGACGCTCCGCCGCTTTCTCGAGCAGGTCCTGCGAGGTCGAATCGACGAGGCGAGGAGATCTTTCCGTCGAGCCGGACGTGCTCCTCCGACGAGAACCCCAGCAATACGCTGAATCTCGGCGAGGCTCGCGGCGAGGGTGGATCGAGCTCCATGCACGTCCGACCGCGCTCGCGCGGCGGCGGCGCGAGCCACGTTCACATCGAGAAGCGCCACATCTCCGGATTCGTGCCGCCGGCGCGCGGCCTCGAGGGTTTCCTCGGCGATGCGCTCGGCGCCGGCGAGGAGGGCGAGCCTCTCCTGCGCCTGGAGGCCGCGGAAGAACGCCGCGGCCACTTCTCTCTGGGCCCGCCGCAGCACATCCTCGGCTTCGGCGATGGACGACGTCATCTCGGCGCGGGCGACATCGATGCGCGAGGAGCGCCGGCCTCCGAGCTCCACGTCCTGAAGAAAGCCGGCGTCGACCTTCGCGCTTCGAGGCTCTCCCGAGATCGCACCGCCGGCGGCCGCCTCCACCTCCGGGTTTCGAATCAGCGACGCGGCGCTCAGGCGCCCGCGCGATTCCTCGATGCGAGCCCGGGCGGAGAGCACCGACGGCGCCCGCTCACGCGCGAGAGACAGCGCCTGTTCGAGGGTCAGAGCCTCCTGGGCCGCGCCGGAGCCGGCGACCAGCAGAATCAGCGCAACGTCGAGCACGAGCTTTCGAGAGAGCCGCATCTTTTGTCCTCGCAACAAAGGCGAGCGAGAGCGAGGACGGACGATCCTCCCCGACGCTCAGACCAGGTCCGGATGGAAACCGGCGTCTAGGCGAGGAGGCTTTTGGGGACGTGCAGGATCTCGGCCCGTGGCGCCGAGGGGTGGCTCGCGTTGTCACTCGCGTAGGCCGTCACCCCGGGACCGAACCCTGTCAGCCGCAGGGCGATTTCGAACGGAGTCGAGACGCCGCTGGGGCAGCACGCGCAGTCGATGCAGAGGGCGGTGCAGTTCGCCAGGGAGCTGCCGCAAGGTTCGTCGCAGACCGCGAAAGCACCGACCGCGGCGACGACGCCGTATGTCAGCAGAAAGAGACACGCGAAAATCCGCAACCAGCGCCTCACGAGAGGCTTATACCATGCCGCTCTCCGGCTTCCCGGTGACGGAGTTCGCGACGTGAGTCAGAGGGTGGATCCGGGCGAGCTCGACCCGCGTGAACATCCCTTCGGCGACCCAGTCGCGCAGCCAGCGGAAGATCTGATCGCCCGGGGATCCCTGCAGCCCTCGCGAGGCCGCGGCCACGGCCTTGCCGAACGGCCGCCCGCGCACGAGGGCGCTCAGGAACTCGTACGCCGGGCCTCTCGAGGTCGAGACGCCAGACCTCGTAGCTCTTGCGATAGACGGCGATCCAGGTGGCCTTGCGGCCGGTGTCGGGGTGGTCGTGGTTCTCGTCCTTCACGGACTGGAGGTACGCGTTGACGGGATACGCGAAGGCTCCCAGCCGCAGCGCCTCGATGGGCCGGAGCACGGCGCCTTCCCAGGCCTGCTCGGGGATGCGCGCGATCTCCTCGACGGGCCAGCTCGGCGATTCCGGAGCGTCGAAGACCTCGGTGACGAGGGCCTCGAGGCGCGCGAGATCGGCCGCGAACGCTTTCCGCCGAAGACCGCGCCAGGTCCGAATGAACTCGGGAAAACGGTCGCCCAGGCGGTTCAGCGTGTAGCTGCGCGACGGGCATGCGGCGACATAGGCGGTGACGAGCCCGGCGAAGGCGTCTCCGCCGAGAAGATGGGCCACGGCCGGGAAGTCGTTCTCGAGGGCTTCGACCATCCTCAGCAGATACATGCCCTGATAGACGCCGACGCGCTCGACCGAGGAGAGCGTCTTCGAGGGCAGGATGACGCGGCCGATTTCCTCCGGATCGAGCTCGGCGCGGGCCGCCTCGGACGTTCACGGCCTCGGCCGCTTCTCCCGGCTGCTCGATGACCGCCTGCATCCAGCGCTGCAGGCGCGGGAGCGTCAGCTCAAGAGGCGACGGCGGCAAGGCGTCCCTCCTTCCGGTCGCTCCGGAACCTCCGCGCCTGGAGCGCTTCGGCGTGCACGACCTCGAACGCCGGAATGTCGCCGTCCCACTCGAAGAGCGTCGAGACGTTGCCGGTCCGCGCGACCGAGTGGCGATAGAGCTCCCAGACCTCCGGGATCGCGTGGTCGTTGTGCGTGTCGACGATGTGCGTGCCCTTGTTCGTGTGGCCGGCCAGGTGGTACTGGGTCACGCGCGAGGGGTCGATCGCGTCGAGGTATCGCTGCGGGTCGAAGCCATGGTTGAACGCGCTGACGTAGACGTTGTTGACGTCGAGGAGCATCCCGCAGTCGGCCTGCTCCATGAGGCGCCCGAAGAACTCCCACTCCGGCATGCTCGACGCCGCGAACTCGGCGTAGGTCGAGGCGTTCTCGAGCATGAGGGGGCGCTCCAGGACGTCCGACACGGTCCGGACACGGTCGGCGACGTGGGCCAGGGCCTCCTCGGTCAGGGGCATCGGAAGCAGGTCGTGCGTGTTCCTGCCGGAAACGCCGGTCCAGCACAGGTGATCCGAGACCCATCGGGCCTTCGTGCGGTCGGCGAGGGCTTTCAGTTTTCGGAGGTATTCGAAGTCGAGCCGATCGGTCGAGCCGATCGACATCGAGACGCCGTGCATGACGACCGGGTAGCGCTCGGCGACCTGGTCGAGGACCCGGAGGGGCCGGCCGCCCGTGTCGAGGTAGTTCTCCGAGAGGATCTCGAAGAAGTCGACCTCGGGCTTCGTCTCGAGGATGTGAGCGTAGTGGACCGTGCGCAGGCCGATGCCCACGCCGAGGTCGGGAAAGTTCCAGCGGTTTCGCGCGTCGGGTTTCAAAGTCTCTCGGGCTCCGGAAAAATTCGGGGGGCGCGCGCTCCGACGTCCTCGACATCCTGTCGCGTCGCTCGTCGCGCGGCCCCCCGTTCCATGAAAATGATCGGAACTAGGCCGCCGGCTTGACGGGGACGGCGCAGCCGCCCTTGCCCTTGCAGGAGTTCTTGCCGTGGCAGCCGTTGTCTCCGCTGCTGCATCCGCCCTGGCCCTTGCAGGAGTTCATGCCCTTGCAGGAGTGCTTCATCTCGGCCGAGGCGCAACCACCCTTGCCCTTGCAGGAGTTCTTGCCCGAACAGCCGTTGTCGCCGCTCTTGCAGCCGCCCTTGCCCTTGCACGAGTTCATGCCCTTGCAGACATGCTTGTCGGACGAGGCCTGCGCCTTGTCCTTCTTCTCGTCGCCGGCCGACGACTTCTTGCCCTCGCCCTTGGCGGCGTCCTTCGGGAGCGCCGACAGCAGGCGCGAGCCCGCGAGGACGCCGGCCACCGCGAGGCCGATCGCCTGCACCTTCAGGTCACCCTTCTTCATCCATCTCTCCTTTCCTTCCCCGTCTGGGGGTTCCACCGGACAGCACCGCGGCCGGAATGGCCGCGGGCGATTCGTTCGCCTTCTCCGGGTCTGGATCCGTATCGGACCGAGGCCGCCGCGAATTCTATCGCCCGGACCTCCGTCCGATCCTTCTCTTCGTTCCGTGCGTATGACTGTCCCCCGCGTAGTACGTCGGCGGGCGACCGCCGGATCTCCGCAAGATCGGATGCCGGAGCGGCCGTGAGTTTCGGCGGCGAGACGCTCCGCGGCCTAGAGTTTCCTAAGACGCCGCCGGGGACACCCGCGCGGCCGGCGCCATTCGCCCGGCCTGGACGTCACGGAGGAAGCCCAGGAGGTGACGGAAGTAGGCCTCCTGGTCGTCCCACATGGCGAGGTGGCTTCCGTTCTCGCAGATCGGCGACTCGCGAGTTCGGGATCAGCCGCCCCATCTTCTTGATGTCCTCGGGATCCATCTCGTCGTACTTCGCCCCGATGAGGAGCGTCGGGACGGTGATCTTCGACAGGTCGTTCCAGCGGTCCCAGTCCTTGAAGGTGCCGGTGACGACGAACTCGTTGGGCCCCTGCATCGTCCCGTAGACCTGCGGATTGACGTGCTTGAACGCGCGGACGACGGAATCGGGCCACGGGTCGAGCCGGCAGAGGTGGCGGCCGTAGACGCCCTTGTACATCGCCTCCTGGTACTCGGGCGCGTCGTACTGACCCAGCGCCTCGTACTTCTCGAGCGTGGCCAGGAGTCTCCTTCGGGAGTTCCGCGCGCAGTTTCGCGATGTACTTCATGTAGGACGGAATCGAGGCGGTCATGCTCGAGAGCACGAGCCCCTTGATGTGCTTCTGGTACTTGAGCGCGTACTCGATCGCGAGCATCGAGCCCCACGACTGGCCGTACAGGTAGAAGTTCTCGAGACCGAGCGCGGTCACGGACCTGTTCGACCTCCTCCCGGAAGCGCTCGACCGTCCAGAGCGACTTGTCGTCCGGCTGGTCCGAGTACGAGGAGCCGAGCTGGTCGTAGTACCAGAACTCGACTCCCGCCTGCGGCAGGAAGTCCTCGAAGCACTCGAAGTACTCGTGGTTGAAGCCCGGGCCGCCGTGGAGCGTCAGCATCTTGATCGGACCCGAGCCGAGCTTTTTCGTCCACACCTTGTACTTGCCGTCGACGGGAATCATGCGGATGCCCGCGGTCTTGACGTCGACCGGCTTGCCGGCCGGCGAGACATATTGCGCGGAGCCGAAGCGCGCGTGGGCGAGAGAAGCGGCGGACAGCGTCAGGAGAGCCCGGCGATCGATCGTCATGCCGCGGATACTAGATCAGCGCGTACGCGAAAGCCAGGATGGCGCGGACGAGCCGTCGGGGATCGCCGCGTCGGGCGGGTGCCCGGGCGGGGCCGAAGTCTCGCCCCATGTTGCGAATCCCATTCTTTGACATAATCCGCTGTCACAGATGGAGCTGGAGACCCGAGACGACGGAGGCGTGACGATCATCACGGTCCGGGGGGACCTCGTGATCGGCGACGCCGAAACGGGCTTCAAAAAGACGGTCACGCGCCTCATCGAGGAGGGGCGGGTCAACCTCCTCGTCGATCTCTCTGCGGTCGGGTTCCTGGACAGCTCGGGACTCGGCGCCCTGGTCCGCGCGCTGACCAACACCCAGAAGGAAGGCGGCCAGACGAAGCTGCTGAACGCCGGGCCGCAGATCCGCAAGCTCCTCCAGATGACCAAGCTCGACTCGGTTTTCGAGCTCCACGAGGACATGGAGGCCGCCGTCACGAGCTTCTGACCCGCTTTCTTCCGTTTCGATTTCAGATTTGGGATTCGGGGAGGGGACGCTTGGCGGACGAACCCGAGGGACCGGTTGAGCCCTTAGAGGACGACGAGCCGGTCGAGTCCGCAGACGGACGGCTCGCCTCGGCGGACGAGGCCGAGATCACGGCGCTGGCGGAGCTCGCGCTGTGCGAAAACCTCGCGCAGACCTCGGGCTGGGCGGCCCGATGGAGCGCGACGATGGCGGGAGCGGACGCGACGCTCCTCTGGGCGCCCGATACGGTCCATCCCATCTTCCTCTGTATCGGCGCCGAGGGCCAGGGCGTCGAAAATGTGCTGCGGCGTTCGGCTCCGCGGGACACGGGCTACGTCCACGAGCTCGTCCGCGACCGCCAGCCGATCGTGCTGACGGGCGACGAGCTCGCGGCCGACGATCCGTTCGTCCGCGGCGTCACCGGGCACCGCGCGTGTCTCGCGGTGCCTCTGCGAGGCCGAGGGCCTGATCGTGGGCCTGCTCGCGATCTACTTCACCGAGATCCCGAATGCCGAAGAAGCGCTCTCCCGGATGGAGCACTTCCTCGAGCAGGCGGCGCCGGCCCTCGGCCGGGCGCTCCGCGCCGAGCGCAAGACGGTCGGGATGCTGCACGCGATCGAGCGGCTCACGAACCTCTACGATCTCTCCAAGGCCTTCGGCTCGACGATCGACATCGAGGAGCTTTCGCACGCTCATCGTCCGAAAGGCCGCGGACTTCGTCACGGCGGAGACGGCGTGCCTCTGGATGCTCGACGGACGAGGACGTGACCGTCGCGGCGATCGCGGTCAACGAGAACTACGACGTCGAGTCGCCGCCGGATGCCGTGGGGGCCGCGGTCGTGGGAGACGTCGTCGCCGACCAGGCAGCGATCCGGCGCAACCGCATCCCGCCGACCGACCCGCTGCCACGGAGAACCCCCTCTACCCCGTCCGTTCCATCCTCGCCGTGCCGCTGATCGAAGACGACGTCGCGATCGGCGCCCTCGTCGTCGCCAACAAGCGGGGACGCCACCCGGAGTTCTCGGCGGAAGACGAGGAGCTGCTCGGCGACCTCGCGCGCCAGGCCGTTCGGGCGCTGCGCACGGCGCGCCAGCACGAGGCCGAGAAGAAGGTCCAGGAGCTCGACGCCCTCCTCGCCGTCAGCCGCGAGATCACGGCCACCCTCGACCTCGACAAGGTCATGCAGACGATCGTCAACGCGACCTCGGCCCTGATCGCGTACGACCGGTGCGCGATCGCGATCCAGGAAAAGGGGAAGCTGCGCCTGGGAGCGGTCTCCGGAACGGCGGAGATCGACCGGAAGGACCCGACGTCAGGCGCATCGAGGAGCTGCTGCGGTGGGTCTTCCTGTCGGGCACGGACGCGTCGGTCACGGAGACCGAGGACGGCGCAATCTCGGCGGACCGGCCGGAGACCGAGGAGAAGTTCCGCGCGATCTTCGCGGAGACGGGGCTGCGGTCGTTCCACGGGGTTCTCCTCAAGGACGAGGAGGGCAAGCTCGGAGCTCTCGGGCTTCGAGAGCAAGGAGCCGTTGTCTTCGACGAGGAGACACGGGACCTGCTCTCGATCCTCGTCAACCAGGCCACGGTCTCCGTGCGCAACGCGCAGCTCTACCAGCAGGTGCCGCTCGCGGGATTCTGGAAGCCGCTGCTCGAAAAACGCCGCCAGCTCGCCGCGATCCCGACGAGGCGCCGCCGCGCGTGGGCCGTCGGCATCGGCGTCGCCGTCCTCGTGCTCGTCGTCGCGCCCTGGCCGTTGCGCATCGCGGGGCCCGCACGCGTTCTGCCGGGCCGGCGCGCCGCGGTGACCTCGATGGTGGACGGAGTCGTGGGCGCCGTGCTCCAGCGCGAAGGCGACCAGGTCGAGGCCGGCGAGGTCATCGCCACGCTCAAGGACGAGAGCTATCAGGCGGCGCTGGCGGAGGCGCGCTCGGACCTCACGCTCGCCGAGAGCGAGATCGCGCGTTCCCGGCAGGTGGCCGACGCCGGCGCCGTGTTCGATGCCGGGGCGCGGCGCCGCGAGGCCCGCGCCCGCATCGCCCTGGAGGAGGACCGGCTGTCGAGGACGCGCCTGACGGCTCCGGCCGCCGGCATCATCGTGACGCCGCGCATCGAGGAGCGTGTCGGCCAGCTCCTGGCCCGGGGCGCCGAAATCTGCGTCGTGGCGGACGTCCGGACCATCACCGCCGAAGTCGCCGTTCCCGAGTCCGACGCCGGCCTCGTCCGAGCCGGGTCAGAAGGCGACCCTGAAGTTCAACCCGTTTCCGGGCACCGCACTTCCGGGGAGAAGTCGCGCGCGTCGCCCCGCGCATCCGGGAGGAGGGCGACCAGCGTTTCGTGATTGCCGAGGTCGCGGTCGCCAACGCGGACGGGACGCTCAAGACCGGAATGCTCGGCAAGGGCAAGGTCTCCGTCGGCACGCGCCGCGTCGTGACGGCGCTCTTCCGAAGGCCGGCGCGATGGCTGTGGAACAAGGTCTGGCCGCTGCTTCCGTGAGCTCCGCCGGTCGGACCGGCCGGCTCCTCGCCGCGAGCCGGATCGGCGAGGGCGCGGCGGCCCTTGCCCAGCGGCACGGTGCCGCGAGCGACCGGCCGGCCATCCGCGGCGACGCGATCATCCGGCGCGTCGTCCTGCTCGGCGAGGTCAACTGGGTCGTGAAGAACCCCGAGACCACCAAGTACTACAACTTCGACGACGCGGAATGGGGACTCATGCCAGCTCTTCGACGGCACGCGGACGGCGTCCGAGATCCACGCGACCTATCAGGCCCAGTTCCCGGCGCGAGAAGATCGAGCCTTCGCTCGTCGGCGAGTACGAGGAAATGCTCCGGGAGATGGGGCTGATCCAACAGTCGGCGGCCGAGAAGAACCTCAAGCTGCTGGCCAACGCCCGGACGGCCCGCCAGCGCGCCGCCGAGGAAAAGGCCGAGGGATTCAACCCGTTCTTCCTCCTGTTTCACGTGCTCGACCCGAACCGGATCCTCGACCGCACCGTGCGCTACGTCCGGTGGATCTGGACGCCGCCGTTCGTGGCGGCGGGCCTTCTGTTCTCGGCGTGGGCCCTGGGCGTCATCCTCGTGAACTGGGACACCGTCTGGAGCGGAACGGTCGAGCTCTACTCCCTGACGACCAAGCCCCTGATCGATATCCTGCAGTTCTTCTTCATCCTGACGTTCATCGGCGCGATTCACGAGTTCGCGCACGCCTACGCGATCAAGATCTACGGCGGGGACGTCCACGACATCGGAATCGCGCTCTTCTACTTCACGCCCGCGTTCTACTGCGACACGACCGACTCGGTGCTGTTCCCGAACAAGTGGCACCGCCTGTGGGTGACGACCGCCGGTATTTACGTCGAAGCCTTCATGTGCGCGGTCGCGACGCTCGCTCTGGGTGGTGTCCTACCCGGACACGCTCCTGCACGAGATCGCGTACAAGACGATGCTCTTCACCGGCGTTTCGACCGTCTTCTTCAACATCAATCCCCTCATCAAGATCGACGGCTACTACGCGCTCTCGAGCATCGTCGAGATCCCGGATCTCCGCGAGGACGCCTTCCGGTACATCGGCGCCTGGTTCCAGCGCCACGTTCTCCGCCTGCCCGTCGAGGTCCCGCAGGTGTCGCGCCGCAAACGACGGATCTTCTGGATCTTCGGCTCACTGGCTCTCGCGTGGATCGCGGTCGTCATGCGTTTCATCGCCGGGCTCTTTTTCAACCTCTATCACCAGTACTTCCCCGACTTGGCGGTCGTCCTCGCCCTCATCACCCTCTACCGCCTGTTTCGCAAGCGCGTGCGCCTGGTGACCCGCACGGTGAACCTCTTCTACCTCGACAAGAAGGAGTTGCTCATGTCCCCACGAATCCGCACGGCCCTCCTGGCCGGGGCCGTAGCGCTGGTGCTCCTGCTCGTCGTCCCGTGGAGCCGGAGGACGCTCGGTTCGACGGCCGTGCTGCGGCCGCTGACGACGGTCAGGCTCGAGGCGCCGGAGGATGCCGTCGTGACCCGCGCACTCGCGGAAGGGGGCGATCGGGTGGCGGCGGGTCAGCCGGTCCTTCAGCTCGTGAGCGCGTCGGCGACCGAGGAGACGGCGCGCCGGGCGTCCGAGCGCGAGCGCCTGGCGCGCGAGGCCAGCCGATTCCGGGAGAGTGCCGAGCCCGCCCAGGTTTTTGCCTTCGAGAGCCGGGGCGCTTCCGTCGATGCGGCCTTGAAGAGCGGCAAGGCGCGGGAGGAGCGGCTGCTCGTGAAGAGTCCGGTGGACGGTCGGGTGCTGACGCCGTACCTGCGCGACCTGCAGGGACGGTCCTTTCCGGCCGGGACGCTTCTGGCCGAAGTGGGAGACGACCGCACGCTCGCCGCCGAGCTCCTGATCTCGGAACGGCTGCTCGACGACCTCGTGCCGGACGCACCGGTATCGGCCCTCTTTCGCGGACACCCGCGGCCGGTTCGGGGACGGATCGTCTCGGTGTCTTCGGCGGCGCTGGCGCAGCCCGGAACGGCGTCGGCGGGCCGGGATCCCGCGGGGCCGCGGGCCCTGCCCGAAAAGTTCATCGCACTTGCGGTCTTCGACAACGCGGACGCGAGCCTGATTCCGGGCATGAACGGTTACGCCAAGATCTACGGCCGACGCGCCTCGTACGCGAGCCGCGCGTGGAGGGTGCTCAAGCGTTGGGTCCAGTCCGTGGCCTGGTAGACACCCTCCGCCCCGTCAGGGCGGGGCTTGTCCCCGCCCGCCCCAAATGAAAACGCCCCGCCGAAGCGGGGCGTTGGTGAAGAACTTCCGAGAAACTAGAAGCCCGCTTTGCCCGCAGCGCGTCCGGCGACCGACTTGCCAGCCGTGCGGCCCGCGACCGACTTGCCAGCCGTGCGGCCCGCGACCGACTTGCCAGCCGTGCGGCCCGCGACCGACTTGCCAGCCGTGCGGCCCGCGACCGACTTGCCAGCCGTGCGGCCCGCGACCGACTTGCCAGCCGTGCGACCCGCGACCGACTTGCCAGCCGTGCGGCCCGCGACCGACTTGCCGGCCGTGCGACCCGCGACCGACTTGCCAGCCGTGCGGCCCGAGAGCGACTTGCCAGCCGTGCGGCCGGCGACCGACTTGCCAGCCGTGCGGCCCGAGAGCGACCTGCCAGCCGAACGCGTCGTCACAGCCTTGGTCGAGGGCGAGAGCGCCGGGTTTCCGCCGAAGCTTTCGACACGGATCTCCGGCATGTCCTTGCCGGTGGCTTCCCGGATCTTTGATTTCTGGGCGTCCGTGAGCTTGATCTTGACTTCGTGGCTCATTGGATTTCCTCCTTCTCTTGCCATTATCAGAGGGCAAGAAAGGGGCCAGCTGCTGGATGGCCAGAGCGCGGATTTAACTCCTTTATTTTCAGCATTCAGGTTAGCGGCTGCCCGCCTCCAGGAACGCAAAGGTTGAAACTTTCTACGACCCTGAGATGAATTTTTAAACCGCGTCGCCTCCGCCGGCGACGCTACAGCCCGTACTTCCGACAGAGGTACTTCATCTGGTTCGGATCGAGCCCGAGTCGCCGCGCCGCTTCGGCCTTGACGCCTCCGGAGGCGCCGATGGCATCCGAGAGGAGCCGGCGCTCGAAAGCCTCGACCGCGGCACCGAAACCTCCGGCCATGGTGACGTCGGACGGGGCGCCGGGAGCCGTCGGCGCGGAGGCCTCGCCGAGAGCCTTCGGCAGCTCGTCCAATCCGACCTCCGGGCTGTCGCCGAAGAGAACGAGCATCTCGATGATGTGCTGGAGCTCTCGGACGTTGCCTCTCCAGACATGCGACTCGAAGCGCGCGAGGACCGGCGGCGAGAGACGGCGGTGCGGCTTGCGGTGTCGGTCGGCGAACATCGTGAGGAAGTGCTCGGCGAGCAGCGGGATGTCCTCCCGGCGCTCGCGCAGGGGCGGCAGGCGAATCGGCACCGTGTGGATCCGGTAGTAGAGGTCCTCGCGGAACGTTCCCGGCGGCGACCCGCGCCTCGAGGTTCTCGTTCGTCGCCGAAACGAGCCGGAAGTCCACCGGGATCGGCCGGCGGCCGCCGACGCGCTCGATCTCCGCGTCTCGAGGACGCGGAGGAGCTTGGACTGCACCGCGGGCGTGAGGTGCCGACCTCGTCGAGGAAGAGCGTCCCGCCGTCGGCGAGCTCGAAACGTCCGGGGCGCGGGCGACGGCGCCGGTGAAGGCGCCCTTCTCGTGCCCGAAGAGCTCTGCCTCGGCCAGGGATTCGGGCAGCGCCGCGGCGTTGACCGCCACGAACGCGCGGTCGCGGCGCGGGCTCGCCGCGTGGATGGCCTGCGCCACGAGCTCCTTGCCCGTGCCGCTCTCGCCGAGGATCAGGACCGTCGCGTCGCTGCCGGCGACCTTTGCGATGTCCGGAAGCGAGCGCGCGCATCGGCGCGCTCCGCCCCACGATCCGCCCGGCATCCGGCGCCGGCGCGCGCGGCCTGCCGTAGCTCCCGGTTCTCGACGAGCAGGCGCCGCCTCTCGAGAGCGCGGTTGAGGATCAGGAGCAGCTCCGCGGTGTCGATCGGTTTCTGGAAGAAGTCGAACGCCCCGAGCGCGATCGCCTGGAGGGCGAACTGTCGCTCGCCTTCGCCCGACATCATCACGACCGTCGCCTCGGCATCGCGATGCCGCACGTGGCGAAGCAGATCGAGCCCTTCCTGCACCTGCCCCGAGGGCGGCAGGCGCATGTCGAAGAGGTAGAGGTCCGGCTCGGAAGCGCAGAGAGTTCGGCCGTGCGTGGCGTCGCGCGCCGACGTGACGGCGAACTTGCCCTTGAGCGCCCAGGTCAGCTGCTCGAGCAGATCCGCGTCGTCCTCGACGATCAGGATCCGTCCGAGCGCCGGGCTCGCGGCGGCCGGCGCGCCGCTCACGCTCCGGCCCCGGCGATCCCGGGCAGCGAGAGCCGCACGAGGGTCCCCCCGCCCGGCTGCGACAGGATCCGGATCGAGCCCCGATGGAACTTGACGATCTGCCCCGCCGTCGACAGGCCGAGGCCGACGCCGTGCGGTTTGGTGGTTTCGAACGGCTGGAAGAGGCGGTCGCGGAGGAACTCGGACGTCATCCCGGCGCCGTTGTCGATGAACTCGACGACGGCGCGCGGACGACGCGAAGCGCTACGCGTGTAGCTCCGGACGAGGACCTTTCCCTCGGGGCTCGCCGCTTCCCACGCATTCTCGAGGAGGCTCGCAAACGCGTCGGCAAGGTAGAACGGGTCGCCCCAGATGCGGGGCACCTCCCCGAGCGCGAGCGACACCGTGGGACCGGTTCCCGCGGCGCCGGCGGCCCGCCCGCCGCGCCGCATCGGGCGTTGCGCCATTTGCTGGAGCAGACCGTTGACGTCGAGCTCGACCTTGATGAGGACGGTGTCTTCGTGGGCGACGAATCGGCCCGCGATCCCCTCGAGGCGCTCGATCGTCGAGACCAGCAGGTCGCGGACCGTCCGGCGAAAATCGGGGTCTTCCCAGTGCTCCTCGAGGTTGGACAGCAGGAGGCGCAGCCGGAAGGACATGTTCTTGACGTCGTGGACGAGAACGCGGTCGAGCGCCGACCGCAGGCGCGCCGACGATTTTCCGGGGCGCGACGGCATGAACGGTTGGCCGCCGGCGGTCGCTGGTTAGCGCGCCCCGGCGGACGGGAAGCGCACCTGGACCGCCATCCCGGGCCGGAGCATCGACTTGCCGGGGTCCCGCCGGACCCGCACGACCACCTGGAACGTTCCGCTCGCCGCGTCGACGGTCGGGCTGATGAACTGGACCTCGCCCGTCGTCTTTGCGTCGGGGAACCGGTCGGGGACCACCTCGACCTTCTCTCCCACGCGCACCTGGAGGAGCTCGCTCTTCGGGCAGGTAGATCCGCGCGAGAAGGGGCTCCGTGGCCGTGACCTTGAAGAGCGGCTCGTTGCCGTCCTCGATCACCTTCTGGCCGATCCGCGCGTACTTCTCGGTGACGACGCCCGCAAACGGCGAGCGGATCACGGCGTAGTCACGCTGTGTCTTCACGCGCTCCCAGCGCGCCACGGCCACGGCGTATTGCGCCTTCTTCGCGTCGAGGTCCTGGACGCTTCCGACTTTGGAGTCCACGAGCGACTGCGCGCGGTTGTACTCCGCCTTTTTCAGGTCCATGTCCTCCTTGGCCTCGCGCACGTCGGCGTCGAGCGCCCGCGTGTCGAGCGTCGCGAGCACCTGTCCCTGCGCGACCGCGGAGCCCCGATCGACCGCGATCGACTCGACGATGCCGGTGATGCGCGCCGAGACGACGACGTCCTGGTCGACCATGAGGTGGGACGCATAGACGCTCGCCTGCGGGGAAGCGCCTTGCGCCAGAGAGCCCGCAACGAGAAACAGGCCGACCGAGAGCGCTTTTTTCACCGTATTGAGGAGCGCGGTGATGCTATCGTTTGCGCAGGGTCATGTCGATCTCTCTCGCGAACGAAAACCCCTCCATCGAACAAAAGGGCCTGCGGGCGAACTTTTCCTGGACCATGACGGAGCCGTGGGACGAGCGGCGCCTGGCGGCATTCCTCATGACCAAGCATCGCCGGAGCGACTCGGACTGGACGCGCCGCCCCTCGCCGTTCTTCGCCTCGCTCGGTCAGTCGAGCATCGAGTGCTCGGTGCCGGTGGCGCGTCCGGAGGCCCTGCCGGAGCTCGCGGCGATCCTGACGGGCGAGCTTTCCGGCATTCTGAGCGGAGCGAGCCAGATCTACGACCAGATGCTCGCCGGGACGGACTGGAAGACCGTCTCGCCGCCGTAGGATCCCAAAAAAGCGGGCCACAACGCGCCCGCCGGGCCCCGTCCGACCGTCCGAAAGTGCTCATTTCTCTAGGCTCCAAACCGCACGGCGGCGGTATACGCTTTCGCCGCCCCGGGCGGGAATCCCGGCCGGGGACGGCCTCGGGCGCTCCAGGAGGTGGCCATGATCTCGGTTCCCTCGCTTCGCCTGAACCAGTTCGGCGTCCGGTTCTACGAGGCTCTGCTCTCGGGGGCGGACCTGCAGTCCCTGGTGGGGTTCGAGGTCCTTTCCTTCGGGCCGAGCGGCGAGACGACGCGCGGGAAGCACAAGCCCACGGGACGGGTCAACTGGGAGTTCCTGGAGAAGAAGATCGCGGCCTCCGAGCAGGCCTTCCAGCGGCCGATCATCAAAAAGAAGATCGACGAGCTCGTCTCCTACTACCTTCAGTGCGCCGACTCGGGGAGCCTCCCGGCCATCCCGGGCAGCGTCCTTCTGGTCTCGGAGCGGCGTCTGGAGTTCGCCCCTTCCGGCGGCCGCGCCGACTCCGGGTCACTGAAGCTGCCCGAGGAGTCGGGCATCCTGCGGGCCCTCGACGGCCAGCACCGCCTCCTCGCCCTCCACCAGCTCGCCGAGAAGCACAGCCTGCGGGACTTCCAGGTGCCCGCCGTGGTCTTCGACAACCTGACGCCCGACCAGGTCGTGGAGCTCTTCGTCACCATCAACAGCAAGCACACCAAGCTGAACCCCTCGCACCTGATCTCGCTCGCCGGCCGGCGGCTCTACCGCGACGACAACCTGGCCGCCGCCCACGACGTCATCCGGACGCTCAACGAGGACGAGGGCTCGCCGCTCAAGGGCTCGATCAAGGTCCTGGGCATCGGCAAGGGCAGCGTCACCCAGGCTTCGCTCGCCGACGAGCTGCGGGACGTCTTCGCGGCCATCGACACGGCCGGGGGCCGGGTGGCCCGGGAGTTCCGGGAGAACGCCCGCCGCTTCTTCCTCAACTACTTCAAGGCCGCGGCCCGGGCCTTCCCGGCGGCCTTCGCGGGCCGGAAGTACTCCATCAAGAGCTCGACGTCCCTGCGGGCGTTCATCCGGATCGTGCCCTACGTCATCGCCATGGTCCGCAAGCGCGGCGGCGACGTCTGGTCGGCCGGAGAGCTCGACGCCGCGCTCCGCCCGTGGGCCGACGCGATCGGGGACCGGCGGTTCGAGACCGAGACCGTCTGGAAGGAGAAGCTGACCGGCGGTACGCGCTCGGCGGTGGAGATCCTCGCCCGCGAGCTCCGCCAGGGGCTCAACACCTGAGAGGCGATGCCGCAGGGCGCGGGCGACGTCGCGCAAACTCTTGAACTCTTGCGCGCAAAAAACGTAGATAAGAGCGGAGGGAAACTGTGGCCGCGTTCGGGGGCTGTCTCGTCATCCTGCTCGTCGGCGCCTTCTTTCTGGCCATCTGGGCCATCTGGCGCTACAACAACCTCGTTTCGCTGCGCAACCAGGTCGCGAACGGCTGGAAGCAGATCGACGTCCAGCTCAAACGGCGCCACGACCTGATCCCGAACCTCGTCTCCGCCGTCAAGGGCGAGATGCAGTTCGAGCAGGACACCCTCGAGAAGGTCATCCAGGCGCGCAACGCCGCGGCGTCCGCGCACGGCGTCGCCGACGCCGCCGGCAAGGAGAACGCGCTGACGCAGACGCTCTCCCGCCTCTTCGCCCTGGCCGAGAACTATCCGAACCTGAAGGCCAACGAGTCCGTCAAGTCGCTCATGGAGGAGCTGTCCTCGACCGAGAACCGGATCGGCTTCGCGCGCCAGTTCTACAACGACATCGCGACGCGCTACAACACGGCGCAGCAGATCTTCCCGGACAACTTCATCGCCCAGACCTTCAATTTCCAGCCCGTGGAGCTCTTCGAGATCCAGGACGCGTCCGAGCGCGCGGTGCCGAAGGTGGACCTGAGCCTCCGGCCCTCCCCGTAAGCCGGCTCGCGACACGGAGTGCCCCTCAACCTCTACGACCAGCAGAAGCGGAACATCGCGAACACCCGGATGTTCATCGCGGGCTTCGTCTGCCTGCTGGCGTTCATGGGCCTCTCCGCCGACGGCGTGCTCTACGCCGGCGGGCTCTCGCCGGGTCTTCCCATCGCCACCCTCGGCGCGCTCTGCCTCGGCGGCTTCTCGGCCTGGTGGTCGCTCGCGGGAGGCGACCGGGCGATTCTCGAGTCGACGAGCGCGGCGCCGATCGACCGCGCGGACCCGCGGCACCGCGTCCTCGACAACGTCGTCGAAGAGATGGCGATCGCGGCGGGAATGCCCAAACCCGCGATCTACGTGATCCCGGATCCCGATCCGAACGCCTTCGCCACCGGGATCGGCCCGGAGCGAGCCGCGATCGCCGTGACCCGCGGCCTCCTCGAAAGGCTCGACCGCGACGAGCTGCAGGGCGTCGTCTCCCACGAGCTGTCCCACGTCAAGAACTACGACGTGCGCCTGATGACCGTCGTCGCGGCGCTGGCCGGCGCCATCCTCCTGCTTGCGGACTGGAGCCGCCGGGGCCTGCGCTGGGGGCGGCGGGGCTCGTCGGAAAAGTCGGGCGGGCTCGGAATCCTGTTCGTGATCCTCTGGTTCGTCTCGATCCTGCTGGCGCCGATCATCGCCCAGATCGTGTCGCTCGCCGTGTCGCGTCAGCGCGAATACCTCGCGGACGCGTCGGGCGCGGAGCTCACGCGCAACCCGCTCGGTCTGGCCTCGGCTCTCGAGAAGATCGCCGCCGCGGTCGAGCCCACGCCCTCGATCAAGCAGGGGGTCGCCCACCTGTGCATCGAGGATCCCCGCGGGAGACCGGTCAACCGCCAGGAGGGCTTCGTCGCGAACCTGTTCGCGACGCATCCTCCGGTCGAGAAGCGGATCGCCGCCCTCCGCGAGATGGCGTACCTGTCCGCGCGCTAGGGCTTCGGCGCGCGGCTCGTTTCGAAAGCGGCCGCGACGGCTCCGGACACGGTCTCTTCGAAGCGGACCGCGCTGCCGGAGGGCCGGACGGCCGGCGGGGCTCGCGGCCTCGGCGAGCGCCATCTCCACGAGCGACCGCCAGTACGGGCCGATCAGGACGAACGGCCGCGGAGGCGCCTCGGCCTTCACGACGGACTCGGCCATCCAGACCAGCTCGAGCATCGTCCCGAGGCCTCGCGGCAGGAAGATCCATGCGTCCGTGGAATCGCGCAGGATCCGCAGCCGCTCGCCGAGGTCCGAGACCGTGACTCGCTCCCCGACCCAGGCGTTCGGCGAGCCGCGCCCCTCGAGGACGACGCCGATCGACGTTCCGCCGGCCTCGGCGGCGCCTCGACAGACGGCTTCCATCACGCCGCCGTAGCCTCCGCAGACGACGCGAGCGCCGCGCCGGGCGATCTCGCGGCCGAGCTCGAGCCCTTCCCGGTAGGCCGGGTCCCCCTCGGCCGGAAGGCTCGAACCGAAGACTCCGATGTTCACTTGAGGTAGCGGCGGCCCTCGAAGACCAGTCGCAAAAAGCCGAAGTAGCGCGTCTGCAGGTCGGGGGCCGGAGCTCCAACCGGATCGAGGACCGTCGCCGAGAGGGGCTTGTCGAAGCCGGCGCCGAACTGAAAGCGGAGGCCGAGCGCCTGCTTGGCCCCGTAGGTGCGGAAGGGCTCCCACTCGACGATCGGAATCTCGACGACGACCGACTTGTAGCCGACGACGATCAGCTCGTCGTTCGCGTCGAGCGTGACGAACTCATCGAGGCCCCCGGTGTAGCCGAAGAACGTCGCCCCGACTTCGCGGCCCAGGATGAACTGAAGGCGGCCCACCGGTGTGTGGATGCGGCGCTCGTAGGGAATCAGCCCTCCGGTCGCGGCAACCGAGGCCATTTCCGTGAACTTGCTCGGAGCCGTCAGCAGCAGAATCGGCGCGGCCAGAATCAGATCGCCGGGCACGAGCCAGAACGGCGCGCGGAATCTCGCCTCGATCCCGGAGCGCGCGGGAACGCGCGGAAAGATATTGCTCCGGCCGCTCTCGCACTCGGGGCAGTCCGTCGGCTCGCTCGAGCTCATCGCGACGCCTCCTTCCAGGAAGATGAGCCCGTCGCCGCTGTCGGTCAGAAGCTCCTCGAGGCCGAGGCCAAACCGCAGGCCGAGCGAGAGGGAATCGATGAGGCTCCCTCCCGTGTCCAGACCGTCGTAGCTCCCTCCGGAGCCCGCGAGCGAGCCTCCCGCAACGAGAGCCGCGTACGTCCCGATCTCGGCGTGCACACGCGGGAGAGCCCCGGGCCCGGCGCCGCGATACGGCACCGGCATCTTGAGCGCCACGGACTCGAACCAGGGCTCGAGAGCGTCGGGAACGTCCCAGTCCGGCGCCTTCTTCGCCGCACAGATGTTGTAGCGGCCGGCGAGGACGTCCTCGGGCGCGTGCGACGCGAGGGCCGCGATCCTCGCCGGCGTGCCCTCCGTGAAGGCGTCCAGCACCTGCTCGAGGCTCGCGCGGACGGCCTGCGCCGCGCGCTCGAGGCCGTCCTTCTTCAGGTACCCGTCGCCGAAGAGGACGGTCTCGGTCCCGTCCCAGCTCCAGACTTCCAGGCCGTTGCGGTTGTAGAAGTCGTGCGTGCCTTTGCGCTCGGCCACGTCCCCCCAGGATCCCGCGACGTGGCCGGCCGCGAACATGTCCTCCAGGAAATGATCCGCGAAGCTCTCGAGAGCGAGGATCAGCCGGGCGCGCGCACCGGCCTCCGCTCCCGTGGCCGCGGGATCGGTCCGCGCCGCGAGCTCCATCGCCGCCCCGTGGTACAGGAAATAGGCCGCCGCGGAGTTGGCCTCGGAATCGCTGTCGAGAGCCGTCTCGAGATAGTCGAGGAAGTCTTCGTCGGTCGTCCGGTACAGGAGGAAATGCGCATTGTTGGATCCGGCGCGTGTCGCGTATTCGGGGTCCGCGCGGGCCATGGCGATCTGGGCCGTCGCGGTCGCGTTTCGGCGCTGGTCGTCGCGGAGCGCCTTCGCGAGGGCCTCGGCCTCGGCGGCCGCGATCCGGTTCTGTTTGAGGACCATGGCGCTCTCGAGCACCTGGGCGAGGAGGTCCTGCGGCGAGCAGGAGTGGTCGCCGCCGATCGCCGACCAGGCCGCGAGGTCGATGCACGAGAGCCCCAGGCCCTCGGCTCCCGTGAAGGGGTCGGCGCACAGCCGGTCTTCGTGCGAGATGCGCGCGAGGCCCCACAACCGGGCAAGCACCGCCGTGCGCTCGGGATTGAGCCCCTGGATGGCGGCGCCCGCGATCGCGCGGTGCTCGGAGTAGACGAAGGCCGCCGCCGGAAGGCCGATCAGGAGGCCGGCGCACACCAGCGCGACGAGGCGCGAGGGGCGTTCCGCGCCGACGGAGCGCGGTCCGGTCAGTCGAGGTCAATGTCCCGGACGGGCTTGGACGTGTCGTCCTTGGTCTTGTCGAAGAGCTCCTGGAACTTCCGATTCAGGACGTCTTTCTTGGACTTCTCGGCCTCGACCGACGCGGCAAACTTCTTCTCGCGCTCCTCGTCCTGGCCCTTGAGCGCTCCGAGGGCGTCGTCGACGCTGGCGAACTTCCGCGGCGTCTTCGGCGCCTCGTGCGCGACGACCGCCTTCAACTCCGCGTCCACCTTGAGTCGCGCGTTGCAGCACGGGCAGAGAACGTCGAAGTCCACGACGGGAGTTTATTCCGAGTGGCCTCGCTTCGCGCGGATCCGGTCGCGGCGGACCCGCTTGTCCGGCCGGCCGGCGTCTCGCCGCGGAGCGAGGAGGCGATCGAGGCGCCGCGCCTCGAGGACCTCGGGCGGCGGGGGCGGCGTCACGTCCTCGTACAGGGCGCGCGCCGCGGCCTTCGGGATCGAGCGCTCGGCGAGGCCCCGCACGACGAGCTCGCGGCGCGATCCGTTCTTGCCGGCCAGGCCGATGCGGTCGCCCGGGCGGACCTCGCGATGGGGCTTGGCCCTCGACCCGTTGACGTCGACCTTCCCTCCTTCGCAGGCCGCCTTGGCCTGTGACCGCGTCGGGAAGACGCAGGCGACGTCGAGCCAGACGTCCAGCCGGACGGAAGGCGTCGCAGGGGAAGTCGGAGAGTCTTCGCTCAACGCGGGCTCGGAGCCGCGGAGCGGGACGCCAGCCAGGACCGGAACTCGGGCGAGGGGCCGGGAGGCTCGGCCGCCGGCCGCGCCAGGAAGTAGCCCTGGGCGACGTGGACGCCTTCGGCGGAGCAGACGTCCAGGTCCTCCGCCGACTCGATCCCTTCCGCCACGAGGCGGAAGGAGAACTCCTTCGAGAGGTCGGCCAGAAACTTCAGAATGGCGCGACGGCGCGGATCCGTCGCGATTCCGCGGGTGACCTCGCTGTCGACCTTGATGAACTCGGGCTGGAGCGCGTGGCAGAGCTGGAGCGTGCCGTAGCCCGAGGTCACGTCGTCGAGCGCGATGACGGTGCCCAGATCCCGAGGCACCGTCAGCGCCGTCGCGAGCTCCGCGGCCGCCGGCAGGGTCTCGATCTCCACGATGTCGAGGACCAGCCGCGCGAAGGAGACGCCCCGCTTCTCGGCATCGGCGCCGAGAGCGGCCAGCGCGTCTTCGCTTCGCCCGATCAGACGCGGATTCACGTTCAGGAACAGGAGGGAGTTCTCCGGCAGGCGCGCCGCTGCGTCGAACACCGTCGACCACGCGAAAGCCTCGAAGGCCGGCGCGATGTGGAGCGCGTCGGCCGCCGGGAAAATTTCGGCCGCCAGCCGCGTCACGCCCTGGCCGCGGGCACGCAGCAGCCCTTCGTAGCCGACGATGTCGCCGGACCGGACTTCGAAGATGGGTTGGAATTCGACGAAAAACCCTCCCGTCGCGAGCTCGTCCGCCAGCCAGAGCGCGTCCACCTCGCCCCGGGCCCGGGAGAGCGGCGCGAGGCGGCTCATGGCGTCCCACTTCGTCTGGCGGAGGTCCTCCGGGGCGACGCGCACGCGGTCGGCGAGAGGCCCCAGCGTCTTGGCGAGCTCGTCGAGGAAGTGCTCGGGAGTGCGCTCGATGAGGAGGCGGCGCGCCCGGCCGTACATCGGAGCCCGCACCCAGTTCCGGCCGAACGCCGCGGCCACCGCGCGCTCGGCTTCGACCCCGTCGGGCCGCACGAAAACGGCACGCGCCTTCCGCCAGCGATCAAGCCGGCCAATGGTCTGGCCGTCCAGAACGCGTTCGGATTCCTTCACCGTTCCGATTGTAGTCCCAGGATGGCGAATCGGTGAATGTTCAGCCCAATTCCCGGAGCGTCGGCCAGATCGCGCGGAGCGAGACCCTGGGCTTGCGGCAGAGCCAGACGTCGAAGTGCTGGTAAGGCATCGAGTAGGGATGCTCGACGCGGCCGGCGACCTCGACCGACTCGAACAGGCTTTCGAGCCTCTCGCGATCGTCGTCGAAGACGATCAATACCGTCGGGTCTTCGGCCGGCGGGCCCCACGAGTGGTACGCGAGGTGCCCGGAGAGCGCCGGCGGCAGACCGAGCCCCGGCCCGTACATGTCGATCGCGCCCGCCTGGCCGTAGTTCTGACCGAACACGCGCGCCCCGGCGCGCTCCTCCGGCGGCAGGGAACGGTAGATGCGGGCGGCCTCCTCCGCCATCTCCTTCCAGCCGAACCGGTCGGCGAGAAGCTGAGGGAGCGGCCCCATCCGATGGGTCTCGATGGCCGGCGGCGCCATGCCGAGCGCCCTCGAGTAACGCACGTAGGTTTCCGGGGGCAGAAGGGGGAACGCCATCGGCGCGAGAACGACGCCGCCGATCACGAGGATCGTCGCGTATGCAGGTCTGGCCCATGCGAAGCGCCCCGAAAGAACGCGTTCCGCGGCGATGCCGCCCGCGGCGAACAGCATCGGATAGGCCGGGGCCAGATAGTAGACGCGGCCGTGCATCGCCAGGAGAGCTCCCAGGATGACGAGGTAGAGGATGCCGAGCGGGCGGTAGCGCTTGCCGTCGCGTCCGAAAAGGAGCCACGCGAGACCGCCGATCCAGAGCGGGGCCGCGAGCGGGTGCAGCATGAGAACCTGCTGCCCGAGAAACGCGAGCGGCGAGAGCTCGACGTTGCGCCGGTCCTGCCGGATCGCCTCCTGCAGCTCGAAGAACGGGAAGCCTTCCCGGAAGTTCCAGACGAGGTTGGGCAGGAACGCGAAGAAGGCCGCGGCGGCTCCGATCCAGATCCATCGGCTGCGGAAGAGCGCGCGGCCGCGCGCCGTGGCGAGGAGACCGACCACGGCGCCGGCGCCGAAGAGGCCCATCGTGTGCTTGTTCAGCAGGCCGATCCCGGCGAGCAGGCCGAACGCCAGCCACAGGCGCGGATCGGCGCCGTCGAGGAGACGCGCGATCAGGATCGCGCAGCCCGTCCAGATCAGAGGCTCCCACGCATTCATGGACGAGAAGCTGTTCGCGATGAGCACGATCGGCGCGACGGCGACTCCGATCGCCGCGAGAAGCTGCGCGCCGCGGCCTCCGCCCAGGTCGCGGGCGAGGAGACCCGTCAGGAGGACGAGCGCCGCGCCGGCCAGGGCCGGCAGCAACCGGATCGCGAAGAGCGAATCACCGAGCGTCGCCCGCACCGCGGCCGTGAGCGCCGGGTGGAAAGGCGGCATGTCGATGTAGCCCCACGCCAGGTGCCGCCCGCAGGCCTCGAAGTAGAGCTCGTCGACGAAGTATTCGTAGCCGAAGCGGCCGCTGAGAAGTTGAGCCGTGAGGTGAACGCAAAGCTTGACGGCGGCGACGACCCAAACGGCCGGGGCAAGCCGTTCCGCCGCCGGTCTCACGCGTCCCGATCCTCGTACTGTCGTTTGAGCGCCGCCAGGACGCCCGAGTCGGCGAGCGTCGTCGTGTCGCCGAGCACGCGGCCCTCGGCGAGGTCCCGGAGCAGCCGCCGCATGATTTTGCCCGAGCGCGTCTTGGGCAGATCCGCGACGAAGAAGAGCTTGTCCGGCCGCGCGAGCGCGCCGATTTTCTTGCCGACGTGAGCCCGAAGCTCCGCGTTCAGGTCGTCGCCCGCGGCGCCCGCCTTCGCCTTCTCCTTGAGAATGCAGAACGCCGCGATCGCCGTGCCCTTGAGCTCGTCCGCCACGCCGACGACGGCGGCCTCGGCCACCGACGGATGGTCCACGAGGGCCGACTCGACCTCCATCGTCCCGATGCGGTGCCCCGCCACGTTCATGACGTCGTCCACGCGGCCGAGCAGCCAGAAGTGGCCGTCCTTGTCGCGCTTGGCGCCGTCTCCCGGGAAGTACACGTCCTTGCCCCAGCGGGACCAGTAGGTCTTCACGTAGCGCTCGTCGTCGCCCCAGATCGTGCGGAGCATGGCCGGCCAGGGCCGGGTGATCGCCAGGTATCCCCCGCCGACCTTCACCTCCCGGCCTTCGCCGTCGAGGATCTTCGCCTCGATCCCGGGAAAGGGGCGCGTGGCCGAGCCGGGGCGCGTGGTCGTGACGCCGGGCAGCGGCGAGATGAGAATCATCCCCGTCTCCGTCTGCCACCAGGTGTCGACGACCGGGCACTTTCGGTGACCGATGTGCTCGCGGTACCACATCCACGCCTCAGGATTGATCGGCTCGCCGACGCTCCCGAGCAGACGCAGGGACGAGAGGTCGTGTTTCTCGGGCCACTCCGTGCCCCACTTCATGAAAGCCCGGATCGCCGTCGGAGCGGTGTAGAGGATCGTGACGCCGTGGCGCTCGATCAGGTCCCAGAACCGGTCGCGCGCCGGCGTGTCGGGGGCGCCCTCGTACATGAGACACGTCGCGCCGTTCGCGAGGGGGCCGTAGACCACGTACGAGTGCCCCGTGACCCATCCGATGTCTGCCGTGCACCAGTAGACGTCCTCGTCTTTGAGATCGAAGATCCACTTCGACGTCGCGTAGACACCGACCAGGTAGCCGCCGGTGGTGTGGAGGATGCCCTTCGGCTTCCCCGTCGTGCCGGACGTATACAGGATGTAGAGCGGATCCTCGGCGTCCATTTTCTCGGGCGGGCAGCGCACCGGGGCGTCTTTCATCAAGTCGTGCCACCACTGGTCGCGGCCTTCGCGCACGCCCACCTCTTCGCCCGTGCGCCGCACGACAACCACGTGCCGGATCGACGGCGTCTTCTCGAGGGCCTCGTCGGAAATCTGCTTCAACGGAACGACCTTCCCGCGCCGCCAGCCCCCGTCGGCCGTGACAAGGACCTTGGCCTTCTGGTCGTTGATCCGGTCGCGGAGCGACTCCGCCGAGAAGCCGCCGAACACCACCGAGTGGATCGCACCGATGCGCGCGCACGCCAGCATCGCCACCGGAAGCTCCGGAATCATCGGCAGATAAAGGGTGACGCGGTCGCCCTTCTTGACCCCCAGCGACTTGAGGACGTTGGCAAACTTGCAGACCTCGCGGTGCAGATCGCGATACGTCAGGGTGCGCTGGTCGCCGGGCTCCCCTTCCCAGATCAGCGCGGCCTTGTTCTTGCGCGGCCCCGAAAGGTGGCGGTCCAGGCAGTTGACCGAGGCGTTGAGCTTGCCGCCCACGAACCACTGCGCTTTCGGAGGCTTCCAGTCCAGGACCTTTCGCCAGGGGCGGAACCAGTCGAGCTCCTTCGCGAAACCTTCCCAGAACTTCTTGAAGTCGCGATCGGCCTTTCGGTGGACCGACTCGCTCGAGACGTGCGCCGCCTTCGCGAACGCCTTCGGCGGCGGGAAGCGGCGCTTTTCGAGAAGGAGGGCTTCGAGGGTCTTCGCGGAATCGGTCACGGCGGTGCGAGGATACCAATCCGCGCCGTACGATCCCGAGCGATCAGCGAGGCGATCCCGCAATCGGCAGGCTTACGAGCCGCTGCGCCGCGATCGAGTCCGGGATCCCTCGGCGCTCACGCGCCTCGGGATGACGCCGCGCGAGAGCGCGGCGTCACTTCACCGCGCCGACCGTGAATCCCTGGATCAGCCGGTCGAGGAAGATGTTGTAGACGATCGCAACCGGGATGCAGGCGACGAGGCAGGCGGCCATGAGCTCGCCCCAGTAGAAGACGTCGCCGCGGATCAGGAAGATCGGGACGCCGACGCCCACGGTCTGCTTGGAGACGGACGAGAGAAACGTCAGGGCGTAGACGAACTCCTGGAGCACGAGCGTGAAGGCGAAGATGGAGACGGTGACGAGTCCGGAAAACGAGACGGGCACGATCACCCGGAGGAACGCCGAGAAACGGGAGAGACCATCGACCATGGCCGCGTCCTCGAGGTCGCGCGGGATGCTCTTGAAGAAGCCCATGAGCAGCCAGGTGGCGAACGGGACGGTGAACGTCGGGTAGACCAGGATGAGCGACCAGAGCGAGTCCTGAAGGTGCAGGATCGCGACGACCCGCGACATCGGAATGAAGAGCAGGGTCGGCGGCACGAGGTACATGAGGAACATGCCGATCCCCGCCCGCTCCCCCCACCGGCCGGTCAGCCGCGCCAGGCCGTAGGCGGCGGGCACGGCGAGCAGCAGGGTGATCGCGACGACGGCGAGGCCGACGAGCATCGTGTTGGCGAGCCAGCGGGGGTAGAGCGTCTCGGCGAAGAGAAAGCGCCAGTGTTCGAGAGTGGGTGGCTCGTTGAAGAGCAGCGGGTTGTTCTTGAGGTCATAGAGATCGCCCGTGCGCTTGAAGGACGTCAGCGCCATCCAGTAGAAGGGAAACGAGAGAGCGAGCGCGAACGCCGCGACGACGAGACGGAGCAGCGAGGCGCGCCGGCCTCTGTCTCATCTACGTCACCTCCGAGCGGCGCGCGATCCGAAGCAACACGATCGCTCCGATCAGGAGCAGCGGGAAGAGGAAGAGCGATATCGCGGCGCCCCCGGAGAGGTCGCCGCCGAGGATGCCCGTGAAGAACGCGAGCGACGGCAGGACCTGCGTGGCGTCGGCCGGGCCCTCCGCGCGTCAATATGTAGACGGCGGTCATGTCCGTGAACGTGAAGACGACGCCGAAGAGCAGGGCCACGAGAACGATCGGCCGGATCATCGGCAGCGTGATCGTGAAGTGCGTCCGCCAGAAGCCTCCCCCGTCGACGGCGGCGGCCTCGGGGATGTCGCGCGGGATCGACGTCAGGCCCGCCAGCAGGATGACGGTGGCGAACGGGAGCGTGCGCCACGTGTGCACGAGGATGACCGACAGCATCGCGAGCCGCGGCTCGCCCAGCCACATCGGCGGGTTCATCGGATCGACGAGCCCCGCGGCCGCCAGCATCCAGTTGACGACGCTGTAGAGCGAGTCGAGGAGCCACTTCCAGCCGATGGCGCCGAGGGAGATCGGCGCGACCCACGGCAGGAGCACGAGAAAGCGGACGAAACCGCGGCCGCGGAAGGCTTCCTTCAGGGACAGGGCCAGGAGCGTCGCTCCCGCGATGACCAGCGCCTGCGAGATGAACGTGAAGAGAAGCGAATGGACCAGGGCGCCGCGGAAGGACGGCGTCTGGAGCGCTCCCGCGAAGTTCGCGAGGCCCACGAACCGCGTCGTGTCGCTCCCCACCCGCGCGTCGCTGACGCGAGAGATAGAGCGAGAGAACGACCGGAAGGCCGACGAGCAGCGCGATGTACGCGAAGGCCGGCGCGACGAGGGCCGGACCGAGCCAGCGCCTCACGGCGCGGGCCGCCGCAGGCCGGTGGACGCATCGAAGTAGCGCAGCCGGGCCTTCTCCACGCACACGTCCTGCACCGAGCCTTCGGCGGGCGCCGGTTCCCAGGACGGAAATCGCCAGACGACTTCGCGGCCGGCCCACGCGGCATCCTCGAGCGTCCCGTAGGCCAGCTGCTCCGAGCCCAGGTACTCGGTCAGCTCGCACCGGAAGCGGAAGCGCGCGGCCCCTTCCGCCGCGGCGCCCGCGCGCACGTGCTCCGGGCGAAACCCGAGCACGATTCCGTCCCGCTCGAGGAGGTTCATCGGCGGCGACCCCAGAAACGTCGCGACGAACGTGTCCGCCGGGTCGTCGTAGACCTCGGCGGGCGTTCCGACCTGCCGGACCCGCCCGTGATCCATGATCACGACGCGGTCGCCGAGCGCCATCGCCTCGACCTGGTCATGCGTCACGTAGACCGCGGTCGTGCCGAGCTCCTTCTGGAACTTCTGCAGCTCCTCGCGCGCCGACGCGCGGAGCTTCGCGTCGAGGTTCGAAAGGGGCTCGTCGAGAAGGAACACCTGCGGCTCGCGGACGAGCGCCCGCGCGAGGGCGACCCGCTGCCGCTCGCCCCCGGAGAGCTCACGGGGCTTCCGCTCGAGCAGGCGCACGATCCCGAACATCTCGGCGGCCCAGCCGATCTTGGCGTCGTGCTCGCTCCGCGGCACACCCTGCGCCTTCAGCGGAAACGCGATGTTCTCGTAGACCGTCAGGTGCGGATAGAGCGCGTAGCTCTGGAAGACCATCGCGATGCCGCGCTCGCGGGGCGTCAGGGCGTTGACCATGCGTCCCCCGATCCAGACCTCGCCCGAGGTCGGGTCTTCGAGGCCCGCGATCATCCGGAGGACGGTCGTCTTGCCCGAGCCGGAGGGGCCGAGGAGGACGAGGAACTCCCCGTCCCGACTCTCGATGTCGACGCCGTCGACGGCGTTCTCCCCGGCGCCGAACCGTTTCGTCAGCGCGCGCGTCGCGACGATCGCCATAAGTTCGTGGCGGGATTCTACGCGGTCCCGTCCGGAGGCGCGGGCGTGTAGAACGACTTCCCGCGGAGGTTCTCGTCGATGCCGAGCTTGCGGTGCATCGGCGGAAAGGCGCGCTGCTCGCAGTCCATCCGCTCGCAGAGGCGGCAGGTGATGCCGATGGGCACGGCGACGTTCGGGTTGTGGACGTCGACGCTGTCTCCGTAGACGAGGTGCTTCGCGTGGCTGACCTCGCAGCCGAGGGAGATCGCGTGGAGCGGATGCGCCGCGCCGAAGCCGCCGAGACTCTGGCGGACCGTCCGGGCCACGCAGAGATACGTCGTCCCGTCGGGCATGCGCGAGACCTGGGTGCGGACCATCCCCGGCGTCATGAACGCGGCGTGGACGTTCCAGCGCGGGCAGAGGCCCGAGAAGCGGGCGAAGCGGATTCCGGACGCCGAGTAGCGCTTGGAGATGTTGCCCGCGATGTCGACGCGGATGAAGTGGAACGGCACGCCCTCTTCGCCGGGACGGCGCAGCGTCGTCAGGCGGTGGCAGACCTGTTCGAAGCTGACGCCGAAGCGGCGCTCGAGCAGCTCGATGTCGTACCGGAACGTCCGCGCCGACTCGAGAAACGCGCGGTACGGCATGAGCAACGCGGCCGCGAAGTAGTTGGCGAGGGCGACGCGGCAGAGTGTCAGGGAGTCGGGCGTCGTCAGCCGCGACTTCTCGACGATGCGGTCGAACTCGCGTTTCAGCCGCAGCAATCCGATCTGGTGGGCGAGCTGGAAGTTCCGGGCATAGCCGGTCAGCATTTCCGACAGGTGCACGCGGCGCCCTGCGGGATCGTAGAAGCGCATCGCGCTGCGGGCCGCGGGATGAGGCGCGAGCTCCACCGAGATCCCGTCCTCGGCCAGAAGGCGCAGGAGGCCCGGATAGGCGTTGGGGCGCTCGAGCTCCGCCTGCTCGGCGAGACGCTCGGCCACTTCCTCGAGGGCCGGAAAGTGGTTCTGGTTCTCCTGGAGGACGTCCGAGACTTCCTCGGAGGGCAGGCGCGCGGGATCGATCCCGGTCAGGTCGCCGCCGTCCGAAACCTTCGAAGCGACCGCCTGGATGGATTCGAGCGCGTCGCGATAGGCGTGGTACAGCTTCACGATCGCCCGCGAGACCGGCTCATTCGAAGCGGTTTCGCGCAGATCCGTGGTCGTGACGTCCTGCGCTTCGAAGAGCGTGTCGCCGAAAACCTCGTGGAGGTCCGCGATGAGCCGGGCGTGGTCCTCGGGAGCGAAGCTCTTCAGATCGAGGGGATAGAGCTCGGCGAGCTTGAGGAGGAGCGGCGCGGTCAGCGCCCGCTGATCGTGCTCGATCAGGTTCAGATACGACGCGGAGATGCCGAGCCTTTGCGCGAGATCGACCTGGCGCAGGCCGTGACGCCGGCGAAGGGCGCGGATTTTCGGGCCGAATTTCGAGTCCGCCATGCGAATCCCCCGGGCGACTTTACTGCATCCACTGATTTACAGATGAGGCTTTACACACGTTGACAGCGTAACTCGCTGTATTAGCGATATTTATTGACTGGCTATCAATCGAGAGTGATTTCTTGTAAACCCATGGAAGCGCCACAGCGCTCGACGACCGCCGCCTCGCCCCCCGGGCCGCCGCTCGCGCACGTGCCGGAGGGTGTCGAGGTCCGCGGTCCGTCCGTGGCGTCCGGCGAAGCCGTCCTCTCCTTCGAAGCGCTCGCGTTCGTCGCGAAGCTCGAACGCCGCTTCGGTCCCCGCCGCCGCGCGCTGCTCGCCGCGCCGCCGGCGAGATCCAGGCGAAGCTCGACCTCGGCTGGAAACCGGAATTCCTTCCGGACACCGCCGAGATCCGCGCCGGCGGACTGGACGGTCGCCCCGATCCCCGACGACCTCCGCGACCGGCGCGTCGAGATCACCGGCCCCGTCGACCGCAAGATGATCATCAACGCGCTGAACTCCGGCGCGACGGTCTTCATGGCCGACTTCGAGGACTCCAGCTCGCCGACCTGGAAGAACCTCGTCGAGGGCCAGCTCAACCTGCTCGACGCGGTCGACGGCACGATCGAGCACGTGTCGCCCGAGGGAAAGGTCTACCGCCTGGCCCGCGCACGGCGACGCTCATGGTGCGGCCGCGCGGCTGGCACCTCAGGAGAAGCACGTCCTCGTCGACGGGGAGCCGGTGTCGGCGAGCCTCTTCGACTTCGGCCTCTACTTCTTCCACAACGCCCGGCGGCTGCTCGCCCGCGGCACGGGGCCCTACTTCTACCTGCCGAAGATGGAGAGCCACCTCGAGGCGCGGCTCTGGAACGACGTCTTCCGCGCGGCGCAGGAGGAGCTGGGCGTCCCGCGCGGGACGATCCGCGCGACGGTGCTGATCGAGACGATCCTCGCGGCCTTCGAGATGGACGAGATCCTCTGGGAGCTGCGCGAGCACTCCGCCGGCCTGAACTGCGGGCGCTGGGACTACATCTTCAGCTTCATCAAGAAGTTCCGGAGCCGCCCCGACTGCGTGCTGCCCGACCGCTCGCTCGTCACGATGACCCGCCCTTCCTGCGTGCTACTCGCACCTCCTCGTCCGCACCTGCCACCGGCGCGGCATCCACGCGATGGGCGGCATGGCCGCGCAGATCCCGATCAAGGACGACGCGGCCAGGAACAGCCGCGCCATGGAGAAGGTCGCCGCGGACAAGCGGCGCGAGGTCGCGGCCGGCCACGACGGGACCTGGGTCGCGCATCCGGGGCTGGTCCCGCTGGCGCGCGAGGTCTTCGACGCCGGCATGCCCGACCCGAACCAGATCGGACGGCCGATCGAGGCCGAAGCGATCACGGCCGACGACCTGCTCCAGGTGCCCGAGGGCGCGATCACCGAGGCGGGCCTGCGCCAGAACGTGAACGTCGGCGTGCTCTACCTCGAGGCCTGGCTGCGGGGCCCGGCTGCGTGCCGCTCTACAACCTCATGGAGGACGCGGCCACCGCCGAGATCTCGCGCACGCAGGTCTGGCAGTGGATCCGGCACGGCGCGCGCCTCGAGGACGGCCGGACGATCACGCCGGCCCTCTATGCCGCCGTGCGCGACGAGGAGCTGGCCGCGATCCGCCGCCAGGTCGGCGAGGAATCCTGGCGCGCCGGGCGCTTCGAGCGCGCCGCCGCGATCTTCGACGCTCTGGCGACTTCGAGCGCCCTGGCGGATTTCCTGACCCTGCCTGCCTACGACGAGCTGATCGCCACGGAAGACTGAGGACTAGAGCTAAGGAGTGCCGAACATGCCCGCGAAAACCCCCGCCGCCATCGCCCGCGCCTGGTCGACGGAGCCGCGCTGGGACGGAATCGAACGCACGTACTCCGCCGAGGACGTGGTCCGGCTGTCCGGCTCCGTCGAGATCCGGCACACGCTCGCCGAGCTCGGAGCCGAGCGCCTCTGGGATCTCCTCCACTCCGAGGACTACGTCGCCGCGCTCGGCGCGCTGACCGGCAACCAGGCCATGCAGCAGGTCAAGGCCGGGCTGAAGGCGATCTACCTCTCGGGCTGGCAGGTCGCCGCCGACGCGAACCTCGCCGGGCAGATGTACCCCGACCAGAGCCTCTATCCCTCGACGTCGGTGCCGCACGTCGTGAAGCGGATCAACCAGGCGCTGCAGCGCGCCGACCAGATCCACACGGCCGAGGGCAAGAACGGCATCGACTGGTTCGCGCCGATCGTGGCCGACGCCGAGGCCGGCTTCGGCGGGCCGCTCAACGCGTTCGAGCTGATGAAGGGGATGATCGAGGCCGGCGCGGCCGCCGTCCACTTCGAGGACCAGCTCGCGTCCGAGAAGAAGTGCGGCCACCTGGGCGGCAAGGTGCTCGTCCCGACCTCGGCGTTCATCCGCACGCTGACCGCCGCGCGGCTCGCGGCCGACGTGTTGGGCGTGCCGACGCTGCTCGTCGCCCGCACCGACGCGAACAGCGCCCAGCTCCTCACCAGCGACGTCGACGAGCGCGACCGGCCGTTCCTGACCGGCGAGCGCACGCCGGAAGGGTTCTTCCGCTTCACCGGCGGACTCGACGCCGCGATCGCGCGCGGCCTGGCCTACGCGCCGTACGCGGACCTGATCTGGTGCGAGACCTCGAAGCCGAATCTCTTCGAGGCGAAGCGATTCGCCGAGGCGATCCACGCCCGCTTCCCCGGGAAGCTGCTGGCCTACAACTGCTCGCCGTCCTTCAACTGGGAGAAGAAGCTCGACCCGGGCACGATCGCGAGCTTCCAGAAGGAGCTCGGGGCGATGGGCTACAAGTTCCAGTTCGTCACGCTGGCCGGCTTCCACGCCCTCAACCACTCGATGTTCGAGCTCGCGCGGGCGTACCGCGACGAGGGCATGACGGCGTACTCGCGGCTGCAGCAGGCGGAGTTCGGCAGCGAGAAGCACGGCTACACGGCGACGCGCCATCAGCGCGAGGTCGGCACCGGCTACTTCGACGACGTCGCCAACGTCATCGCGGCGGGCGCGAGCTCGACCACGGCGCTGGCGGAGTCGACCGAGAGCGCGCAGTTCTAGGAAGCAAGACGTGGCCGGGCGCTGGATCCCGGCCACCTGTTGGTTCGCGGAGGAGCGATAGATCTCCTTCGCTTCGGTGAAACGAGTCCCGGGCGGGCGCTGGAACCCGCCACCCCTTGACCCGCAGCGCGCTTCGCCGAGCCGCGCTCGGGATGGGCGTAGGCGGCTACTCCCGTCCGCCTACGCCCACTTCTTGCTACGTCATCCGGGCGTCCGAGTCCGGGATCCTTGTTGCCGTCATCCCGAGGAGCGAGCGACGAGGGATCCCGGACATTTTCGAGAGTGCGGAGCTTCGAACTCGGGATCCCTCGGCGCTTCGCGCCTCGGGATGGGCGTAGGCGACGCGCGAAGCGCGTGCCTACGCCCACTTCTTGAATATCCGCTCGACGTCCCGTTGCGCCGCGTCGAGGGCGGCCTGGGGCGTCAGCTCCTCGCGCGCCACGCGGGCGAACATGGTCGGGACGACGAACGTGTTGAAGACCTCGTCGATGGCGGCGGTGGCGTAGCCCGGGATATCCGACGTTCGTCGCCCAGTCCAGGGCTCCCGCGAGGACCGTGTACTTGCCGCGGGGATCCGCCTTCGGGTCGTTCGCGAGGAGCTGGTCGAGGTCGGGCACGGTCGAGGGGTAGCACGGGAAGTTGTAGAACTCGCTCTTCTGGAAAACCGCGGGAAAGACGTCGACCAGGTCGACCAGGAACTTCTTGGCGCCGTCGATGTTGTCCGCGAACTTCCAGATCACGTAGCAGTTCATGACGTGCTCGGCGGTGATGCGCCGCGCCGGGCCCTGGAGCGCCGGGACGAGGCCGATCTTCTTCGCGAGCTCGGGATTGTCCTTCTCCGCCGTGCGGGTCACGGAGATGGCGTTGCAGACGAACGAAGCCCGGCCCGCGAGCATCATCCGGTTGTTGGACGCCGGATCCCAGGTGAAGACCTCGGGCGTCATGGACTCCTTGTAGAGCGCTCGCAGGAACTCGAGCGCGGCGACGGTCTCGCTTCGACCGGAGGGCCGGCCGTCCGTCGGCGTCCTGCACGGAGCCGCCGAACGACCAGAGGAGGCCGCGCAGCGCCATGTTGGAGTCCATCTCCTGGGAGAGCCCCAGGCCCACCGGATTGCCGAACTTCTGGCGGATCTGGCGCCCGCCATCGCGCAGGTCCTCCCAGGTGCTCGGGCCGTTCGGATAACCGACCTGGCTCCAGAGGTCGATCCGGTAGTTGCCCGGATCCGGCACGAAGGAATCGGAGAACGCGAAGTACTTCCCGGTTTTCGGATTGTGCGTCGATTTCTCCGCGAGCGGGATCATCTTGCCGTGGCGCTTCTCGACCTCGTCCACGATCTCCTTGTGATCGATGACCTGGTTCTCGTAGGCCGCCGGAGGAGAGATGAAGAGGAAGAGGTCGTGTCCTTTCCGTGCCGCCGCCTCGGCCGCGCCGCGGGCGTTGATCTCCGTCGCGGACATGTGGTCCACGATCACGTCGGTCCCGTTCTTCGCGCCCCACTCCTTCGTGTAGACGCCGTCGAACCATGCGTCGTAGCCCGGGACGAAGTGGCTCCACTGCAAGATCCGCAGGGTCTTCTTCGCCGGAGACGACGTCTTGTCTCCCGGCGCGCAGGAGAGGGCCGGGACGGCGCCCGCCGCGAGCGCGGTCCCCGCCGCCTTCAGGAATCGGCGCCGGGATATCCGGGCGCGCCGTTTCGTCGTCATGTCTTGCTTGTCCTCCGTACACGGCTCGACACGGCGCGAGCCCGCGAAAACACAGAAGCGCAAGTCTATAATCGCGGGCCGTGGCCGCTCTCGATCCCGGAACGCCGTTCCCGTCGATCGCGCTCCGGGACGAAACCGGCGCGCCCGCCGCCTCTCCGAACGGCGAAACGCTCTACGCGGTCTTCAAGACGACGTGTCCCACCTGCGAGCTCGCCTGGCCGTACCTCGAGCGCATTCGGCGCATCGGTGACGGCTCCATGAAAGACGGCAAAGCCGCCGGCCTGTCGGTCGTGGCCGTCTCGCAGGATGATCCGGCGAAATCCAAAGCCTTCGCCGACCGTCTCGGGACGCGTCTCGAGACGGCCTACGACCCGAGCCCCTGGAACGCCTCGGACGCCCTCGGCGTGACGAACGTTCCGACGATCTTCCGCGTCGGCGCCGACGGCATCATCGCCGAGACCGTCGGTCGGCTTCGACCGCGAGCGCTTCCGCGGCGCTCGCGCGGCGCGCCGCGGCGCTCGCCGGCAAGCCTCCGACCGAGCTCTTTCTGCCTTCCGACGACGCTCCCCCGATCAAACCCGGTTGAAGCTCTCGAAACGCCGGCAGGTAGCCGGAGAAAGCGCCCCGTGACCCTCAGGCCCCAGACTCTCGGCGAGCTCAAGAAATCCGGATACAAGCCTCGCGGCGTCAAAGAGGAGCTCCGCTCCAACCTCCGCAGCGCGCTCTCGCGCGGCGAGAACCCGTTCTCGGGCATTCACGGCTACGAGCGGACGGTGCTGCCCGCGCTCCACAACGCCATCCTCTCGAAGCACGACCTCCTTCTGCTGGGCCTGCGCGGACAGGCCAAGACGCGCCTGCTCCGCATGCTCGTCCAGCTCCTCGATCCGGAGATCCCGACGCATCGCCGGCAGCGAGCTCAACGAGGACCCGTTCGCGCCGATCACGAAGTACGGCCGGCGCGTCCTCGCCGAGAAGGGCGACGCCGCGCCGATCACGTGGATCCCGCGGGAGGAGCGCTACCGCGAGAAGCTCGCGACTCCCGACGTCACGATCGCGGACCTGATCGGCGACATCGATCCGATCAAGGCCGCGACCGAGCGCCGCGCGTACTCCGACGAGGAAGTCATCCACTTCGGCATCGTCCCGCGCACGAACCGCGGGATCTTCGCGATCAACGAGCTGCCCGACCTCCAGCCGCGCATCCAGGTCGGGCTTCTGAACATCCTCGAGGAACGCGACCTGCAGATCCGCGGATTTCCCGTGCGGATCCCGCTCGACATCCTGCTGGTCTTCTCGGCGAACCCGGAGGACTACACGAACCGCGGCAACATCATCACGCCGCTGAAGGACCGCATCTCCTCGCAGATCTTCACGCACTACCCCGACGACGTGAAGACCGCGGCGAAGATCACGGCGCAGGAAGCCTGGCTCGAGCGCGAGGGCGGTCCGAAGATCGAGATCCCGGACCTCTTCCGCCTGCTCGTCGAGGAGATCGCGTTCGCCGCCCGCGCCTCCGAGTTCGTGGACCAGTCCTCCGGCGTCTCGGCGCGCATGCCGATTTCGGCGATCGAGATCCTCGCCTCGAACCTGGAGCGGCGCGGGCTCATCAACGGCGAAGAGCGCGTGGCTCCGCGGTTGTGTGATCTGCCCGCGACCCTGCCGGCCATCACCGGCAAGGTCGAAATGGTCTACGAAGGCGAGCAGCAGGGCGCCGAAGTCGTCGCCAAGAAGCTCATCGGCACCGCGATCAAGAAGCTCTTCGACGCGAAGTTCCCTGCGCCCGACTCCGGCCGACCGTCCGAGAGGCGGCGCCAGGAGCTCGAGGACGACGAGGAAACCGCAGCGCCGGTTCGCCGCGCGCGCCCGCAGCCCGCGCCGGAGAAGGTGCATCCCCTCTACGAGCCGACCGTGGCGTGGTTCGCCGCGGGCAACCGCATCACCCTCTCCGACGACGCGCCCTTCACCGAGCACCTCGCGACGCTCTGAAGTCGGTGCCGGGGCTCGAGAAAGCCGTCGAGGAGCACTTCTCGCCGGCCACGAAGGAGGAGCTCGCCATCGGCATGGAGCTCGTCCTCGAGGGCCTCACGCAGCACCTCAAGATCGCCCGGGAGGACCTGGACTCGCGCGTGTCCTACACCGAGATGCTGAAGTTCAACCTGGTCCGGAACCGCGCGAACTGAGATGAGCGCGAGCGGCTTTCGGCAGCGCATCCTCTCGCGCGAGCCGCTTCTCGGCTGCTTCCTGACCTGGCCGACGGAGGGCCTGGCGGAGATCCTCGCGATCGCGAGCTTCGATTTCGTCGTGCTCGACACCGAGCACGGCCACTACAACCCGGAGTCGGTCGAGCGCATGGTGCGCGCCGCCGACGCCGCCCGGATCCCGGCGATCGTCCGCGTGCCCAACTGCCAGGCCGTCGCCGAAGCCGGGCGGGCCCTCGACGCCGGAGCGGCGGGAACGCTCTTCCCTCGCGCCGACGGCGCGCCGGTCGTGCGCGCCGCCGTCGAGTGCACGAAGTACGCCCCGCCGGGCAAGCGCGGCCTCGCCGGCGTGCGCGCGAACCGCTACGGAACCGTGCCGTTCGACCACTGGGTTCTCGAGGCCAACGACTCGACCGCCGTCGTCGATCCAGATCGAGACCGCGGGCGCCTTGAACGCCGTCGCGGCCATCGCCGACGAGAAATGGGTCGACGTGCTCTTCGTCGGGCCCAACGATCTCTCGCAGGCCCTCGGCGTGCCCGGCCACTACGACGACCCGCGCTACGTCGCCGCGATCGAGAAGGTCGGCTCCGTCGCGCGCGAGGCCGGAAAGGCCGCCGGCATCATGCTCCGGACCGCCGATCAGATCCCGGGCTCGCCGCGCTCGGCTACACCGTCTTCACGACCAGCGACCGATCGCTCTTGCTGCAGTCCGCCGGCGCCTGGCGCGGCGCGCTCGCGCGGGGCAAGTGATGCGCTACCGCTACGAGGACTTCCCCACCGACCTGCTCCGCGAGCTCCTGACTTACCAGGAGCTGGTCAAGCTCTTCCTCCAGCTCGTCCTCCAGTCGGGCGGCGACGTCGAGGAGGCGCTCCGCTGGATGAAGTACCTCCAGGAGCGCGGCATGATCGATCCGGGCATCGATCTCGAGGAGTTCCGCAAGGAGCTCCAGAAGAGCGAGATCGTCGAGGACCGCGGCGGGCAGCTCGCGCTCTCGGCCGCGGGCGAGCGGCGGATCCGCCGCTCCGCGCTCGAGGAGATCTTCACGCTCGCTCACGAAGGCCGGCTCCGGGTACCACTCCGTCCCCCGGGCCGGCGCCGGAGGCGAGCTCCTTCCGGAGACGCGGCCTTACGAGTTCGGCGACAACCCGAGCGCGATCGACGGCGTCCGCTCGATCGGAAACGCGGTGCGCCGCGACGCCGAGGACATCTCGCTGACCGCCGACGACTTCGAGGTCCACGAGGAAGAGCACCTGACCTCCTGCGCCACGGTCCTCGCGATCGACATCTCGCACTCGATGATCCTCTACGGCGAGGACCGCTTCACGCCCGCGAAGAAGGTCGCGCTCGCGATGGTCGAGCTCATCCAGTCGAAGTACCCCAAGGACTCCATCGACGTGCTCCTCTTCGGCGACGACGCCAAGCGCGTCCCGATCTCCGAGATCTCGAAGACGCAGGTCGGCCCGTTCCACACGAACACCAAGGCCGGCCTCGCCCTCGCGCGCAAGCTCCTCGTCCACCGCAAGAACCCGAACAAGCAGATCTTCCTGATCACCGACGGCAAGCCCTCGGCGATCTGGGAGCGCGGCCGGCTCTACAAGAACCCCTTCGGCCTGGATCTGAAGATCGTCAACCGCACGCTCGAGGAGGCCGACGCCTGCCGGCGCGACGGCATCACGATCACGACCTTCATGATCGCGACCGACACCTATCTCGTCGAGTTCGTCGAAAAGCTGACCAGAATCAACCGGGGCCGGGCGTACTACGCCTCGCCGTACAACCTCGCCGAGTTCCTGTTCACCGACTACATCCGGAACCGCAAGAAGTTCCTGCACTGAGGGTGTAGGCTCGGTCCGTCGCTCTTTCGAGGGGGCTCGGTCTGGCCTCGTTCGAGGGGAGAGTTCCCATGAAGACTCTGACTCTCGCCATCGGCCTCGGTATCCTGAGTCTTTCCGCGGCCGCCAGAGCACAGACTCCGGTCCCCACGCCCCGGCCGACGCCCGGGCCAGCTGCGAGCGCGGAATTCACGGTCGACACCTTTACGTTGTCCGATTGGCTGCCCCGGCAGTCGCAATCGGCGCAGACGACGGGTTCGTCGTCACCTGGATGAGCCCTCAGGACGGCTATCGCCTGGGCATCTTCGCCCGCCGGTTCGACAAAACTGGCGCACCGATTGGACGACGAATTCCAGGTCAACACGACGTCGAAAGGTAGCCAGTACTTCCCCTCGATCGCCTCCGACTCGGCGGGCGCCTTCGTCATCGCCTGGGCGAGCAGTCCGAGCGAGGGCTACTCGGACGTCTACGCCCGGCGATTCGACGATGACGGGAACCCGCTCGGGGACGAGTTCCGGGTGAACACATTCACGACGGCACAGCAACGCTTCGCCGACGTCGCCATGAACTCGGATGGCTTCATCGTCGTCTGGGAGAGTGACGAGCAGGACGGGTCGCAGGACGGCGTCTACGGCCAGCGCTACAGCGCCAACGGTATACCAAACGGTTCGGAGTTCCGGGTCAATACGTACACGCCGTATGTTCAGGGCTTTCCTCACGTGTCGATGAGCCCGGAGGGATCCGTCGTGGTCTGGTACGGTTTTCAAGACGAAGACTCGAACATCTACGCACAACTCTACGACTCGGCGGCGCACCTCTGGGAGGGGAATTCCAGGTCAATGAGCTCACGACGGGAGGCCAAGGAGGACCCGACGTCGCGATGGGCTCCGGCGGAGACTTCGTGGTCATCTGGAGCGGCTCGATTCCAGGCGGCTCTTTCGGCCTCTTCGCACGAGGATTCAACCCGCTAGGAGACGCTCTCGGACCCGAGTTCTCGGTGAGCACGAATCAGGCGTACTTTCAACCCAAAGTCGCGATGGACGAGTCTGAACGCGGCGGTTTCATCATCACCTGGACGGGCCATGCAGCCGCCGGGTTCGGCGCGTCGCCGAACGGCTCTCCGCAGGACACGTCGATCTACGCTCAGCGATTCAACAATGCCCCATTCCCGACCGCCCAGTTCTACCTCATGCAACCCCCGCTGCGGGGAGGCACGTTCCGGGTCAACGAGTACACGCCGTCAAGGCAATGGTTTCCCGAAATTGCGGTCGCCCCCAACGGGCGGTTCATCGTCGTGTGGCAGAGCCTTCATCAGGATGCGGCCGGCGAAGAGATCGCCGTTCGCCTTTTCGATTTCCCGGGCGGCGGGTGTCATGAAAGTGGATGACCGCGCGAGCGGCGGCGCCTCGAACGTCAACGGCGTCCTGGAGGCCGGGGAACGCGTGACGCTCGACCCGGCATGGCGCAACTCGGCGCCGGCCACCGAGCCGCTGCCGCTCACCGGGTCTGCCTCGAACCCCACGGGAGCACCAGGACCGACGTACACGCTGGAGGATTCCACTGCGGACTACGGAACGATCGCCTCAGGACTCACGAACGACTGCTTCAGCACTACCGGCAACTGCTACGAGATTACTGTCTCCGGCACACGTCCTGCGGCGCACTGGGACGCGACCTTCGACGAAGCGCTGTCCTCCCCGGAATTCGCGCAGCCTATGACCAAGACCTGGGCGCTCCACGTGGGCGGGAGCTTTCCCGACGTCCCGCAGGACGCTTTTTATCCATTCATCGAGAACCTCTTTCACAACAGAGTCACGGCCGGCGGCGGATGCGGCGCGGGCCGCTATTGCGGCGACGATCCCGTGCTGCGGCAGCAGATGGCGGTTTTCCTCTTGAAGTCGGCATACGGAGCGCATTCACTGCCACCGGCCGCCACAGGCGGCTGTGTTCGACGACGTCCCCGAATCGAATCCCTTCGCAGCTTGGATCGAAGAGCTCGCCCGCATCGGCGTCACCGGCGGGTTGCGCGGCCCCGCCTCCGCCGGTCCTCCCGTCCTATTGTCCGACGAGCCCCGTCAACCGCCAGCAGATGGCGGTTTTCCTGTATCAAGGACGTAAGTGGGGGACACATTCCGTGTGCCCGGCCTGCGACGGACATCTTCGACGACGTGCCCTGCTCGAACCCTTTCGCGCATTACATCGAGTACCAGTTCAATCCGGCATCGCCGCCGGCTGCTCGGCCAATCCCCCACTCTACTGCCCGACCAACCCGACCAAGCGCAAGCAGATGGCGGCCGTTCCTCGTGAAAACGTTCGGACTCGAGCTCTACGGCCCGGACTGATGCTCACTTCTCTCAACGCGGGCTTCTGGCTTTCTTCGCGGCCCGGGTGTAAAAACTCCGGCAGACGTTCGAGCTAATCCGGAGGATTTACCCGTGACCACCTACCCCAGGTTCGCGGTCCTCGTTCTCGCACTGCTCGCTCTCGCCGCGTCGGCCTGCCAGCTTCCGGTCTTCTTCCCCGAGTTCGTCGTGAATACGTCCGATCCGAGCGACACCGAATCCGGAGACGTCGCCATCGGCAAAGACGGCGACTTCGTCGTCACCTGGCAGGAGTACGACGACGAGGTCCTGGGCCGGCGCTTCGACCGTTTGGCCGTGCCGCTAGGCGATCCCTTTCCGGTGAACGCCGCGACGACGAACGCCCAGGATGAGTCCTCGATCGCGATGGACGCGCAGGGCCGCTTCGTCGCCGTCTGGATGGAAGACGGCGCGACGATCTGGGGTCGCCGCTTCGACGCCGACGGGACGCCGCTCGGCGGGGACTTCCAGGTGAACACGTCGACGCCCGTTCTGGCCGGCTTTCCTCACGTCGCCTCGGATCCCTCCGGCAACTTCGTCGTCGCCTGGACCGCCGCCAGCGCGGCGAACCCCGAGGTGATGGCCCGGCGTTTCGACAGCAACGGGGCGCCCCTCGGCGACGAGTTCCAGGTGAACTCGTTCTCGACCGGCTATCAGGCAGCCGGCGGCGCGGCGATGTCGCCGGCCGGCTTCGTCGTCAGCTGGGGAGGAGAAGGTTTCGGGAACACCAATGGCATCTTCGCGCGGCTATTCGACTCCGCCGGCAACCCGGTGACCGATGATCTCGAAGTCAATCCCGACCCAATCACAGCGCCCGAGCCCTCCTCGCCCGACGTCGCGATGAGCGCGAAGGGCGACTTCGTCGTCGTCTGGGACGACGGAAACCCAACGTACAGGGTTGCGGGCCGCCGGTGGAGCTTCAACGGCACCCCGGGGGGCGACGTCTTTCCGATCAGCGAGGGCACCCTCGACGCCCGCGAACCCCGGGTGACGTCGGATTTCGCCGGCAACTTTCTCGTTGCCTGGCGTGGACACTTCGATCCTCCCGAAGTCTCGGGTGGCCCATCCGCGGCCGCCGGCTTGCCTGTTCCCACCGTGGCCGTGCGCCTCTACGACGTCGGCGGCAACGCGAGGAGCCCCCAGTTCTCGGTCAACAACTTCACGAGCGAGGAAAAGGTCCGGATGCGTCCGTCGCTCGCGGATGACGGCTCGTTCGTGGTTGCCTGGACGAGCGGCGCGCTCGGCAGTTACGTCGTGAGGGGGCGCAAGTCGGCCGTCCGGGCGGCGCCGTCGATCCTGATGGATCCGAGCGAGATGCTGGCCTCCTCGCCGGGCGCGGCCCCCGGCAACGGCGTCTTCGAGCCCGGCGAGACGCAGATCATTCGTACCGCCTGGGTCAATGACACCTCGGCCGACGTGGAGTCCATATTCGGGTCAACATCTCTACCTTCACCGGCCCCCCGGGCGCCGACTACACGATCAAGGACGACATGGCCCTCTACGACACCATCCCGGCGGGGCAGACAAAGAGCTGCAGCCAGTCGGGAGACTGTTACTCCGTCACCGTGTCCGTTCCCGATTTCGGGAGACCCCCGCATTGGGACGCCCTGTTGCAGGAGAGCTTCAGTCTCAGCCAGGCCCACACATGGGTGCTCCACCTCGGCGAGAGCTTCCCCGACGTACCGACTGGCCACCAGTTCTATCGGGTTCATCGAGACGCTCTTCCACAACGGCGTCACCACCGGCTGCGCCGCCGGCGGCTACTGCCCCGGGGATCCCGTCACCCGCGCGCAGATGGCCGTTTTCCTGCTCAAGTCCAAGTTCGGCTCCGCCCACATCCCGCCCCCGTGCACGGGGACCGTCTACACGGACGTGCCCTGCACGGGCGGTGCGTTCGATCCCTGGATCGAGGAGCTCGCGGCGCTCGAGATCACCGGCGGCTGCGGCGGTACGAACTATTGCCCCGGCAACACCGTCACCCGCCAGCAGATGGCGGTCTTTCTGCTCAAGGCCTTCGAAGGCTCGACGTACGACCCGCCCGATTGCACGGGCATCTTCGACGACGTCACGTGCACGCCCGGCACCGGCTTCTCCGACTGGATCGAGGAGCTCTACGACCGCGGCATCACCGGCGGCTGCTCCGTCGCGCCGCTCGAGTACTGCCCCACCAACCCCAACAACCGCGGCCAGATGGCGGTGTTCCTCGTCAAGACGTTCGGTCTGGTCTCTACGGGGGACTCCGAGGAGGAAATCCGTGACCCGTCGCCCGACGTTCCCCTTCTTGCGATCCTCGCATCGCTCGCACTTCGTCTCGAACGGCCTGCCAGCTTCCGCCTTTCCTCCCGGAGTTCCAGGTCAACACGTCGGACCCGGCAAACAACTACACCGACGGCATCGCGATGGGCGAAGAAGGCGACTTCGTCGTCGCCTGGAACGAGGCCACGACGGACCCGAAGTCTTCGCCCGGCTCTTCGACGCCGACACGACGCCGACGGCAGCGCCGTTTCCCGATGAACGCGGACACGGCTCCCGACCGCGGGGCCGTCAGTCGATCACCCGCGACGCCTCCGGCCGGTTCGTCATCGTCTGGGTCCGAGGAGGAGAGCCGGGACCGCGGGCCAGCGCTTCGATTCGGACGGGACGCCTGTCGGCACGAACTTTCAGGTCAACACGTCGACGTCTCTCGCCACGGCGGGCCCGTTACGTCGCGTCCGACCCGTCCGGGAACTTCGTCGGCGACGTGGACGTCCGGCGAGGGGGACGCCAGCGAGGCCGTCGCCCGACGGTTCGACAGCAACGGCGCTCCCCTCGGCGACGAGTTCCCGGTGAACGCGTTCACGACGGGCTCCCAGAGTCCGCACGGAATCGCCATGTCGCCGGCGGGATTCGTGGTGACGTGGTTCGGAGAGGGGGAAGGCGGAGCGGGCGTCTTCTGTCCGCCGGTTCGATGTCGGCGGAGCGCCGATGTCCGGCGACTTCCAGGTCAACACGGCTGCGGTCGTCGACGTCGAGCTCCGACCCGACGTCGGGATGAATGCCGCCGGCGATTTCGTCGTCGTGTGGGACGACACCGTCGGTTTTTTTGATACGGCGATGGGACGCCGTTTCGACTCGGCGGGAGCCCCTCTCGGCGACCCGTTTCCGATCAGCGCGACGACCCTCGCGGCCCTCGGCACGAAGGTCGCCTCCGATTCCTCCGGAAATTTCGTCGTCACGTGGGGCAGCGCACCCGTGCTCCTGCGGCGAAGGGGGGGACGCAATGACAACAGCCGCCGTCGCGGGCGCGGTTGTACGACATCGGCGGCGTTGCCGGTGAGCACGGAGTTCGTCGTCAACGAGACCACGACAGGTTCTGCAGCGTCGGGCACACCCCCCTCGCCCTACAACGGCTCGTTCGTCGTCGCCTGGAACAGCGGTATCGGGGTCCACATACGACATCAAGGGCCGCAAGAGCGGAGTCCGCGCAGCGCCGGCGATCACGGTCGACCCGCCCCTCGAAGTGGGCTCCGCACCCACGGGAGGCAGCAACCACAACAGGGTATTCGAACCAGGCGAAACGGTCATCGTTCGCTCCGCGTGGGCCAACGACACTGCCGCCGACGTCGTCGGGGTGGGCGGAGTGATCGGACAGTCACCGCTCTTCACCGGACCTCCGGGTGCGGATTACACGCTCGTGGGATGATGCCGCTGCTTACCAAACGATTCCGGCCGGCGCGACCAGGAGCTGCGCGATCATGGGAGACTGTTACTCGGTCACGGTGTCCGATCCCGCCGTGAGACCCGTCCAGCACTGGGACGCCCTCTTGCAGGAGACTCTGAACCTCAGCCTGCCGCACTCCTGGGTGCTCCACATCGGCGAAAGCTTCGCCGACGTGCCCACTCGCAGCAGTTTTACAGGTTCATCGAGAACGTCTTCCACAACGGAGTCACCGCCGGCTGCGGCGGCGGCACTACTGCCCGGACAACCCGGTGACCCGCGCGCAGATGGCCGTCTTCCTGCTGAAGTCCAAGCTCGGCCCGGCATACATTCCTCCGCCCTGCACCGGCACCTCTACACCGACGTGCCCTGCACGGGCCTCTTCGCCCCTGGATCGAGGAGCTCGCGGCCTCGAAGGCATCACCGGCGGATGCGGCGGCGGGAACTACTGCCCCGACAACACCGTCACGCGGCAGCAGATGGCGGCCTTCCTCCTCAAGGCCCTCCAAGGCCCCATGTACGTCCCCCCGGCCTGCACGGGCCTCTTCGACGGATGTGGCGTGCCCGAGCCAGTTCGCCGACTGGATCGAGCAGCTCGCCGACCGAGGGATCACGGGCGGATGCTCCGGCGCCCGCTCTTATTGCCCAACCTACCCGAACAACCGCGGCCAGATGGCGGTGTTTCTGGTCAAGACATTCGGATTGGTTCTTTATGGCGGGTAGCAGCGACTGGGACCATCTGAGTTACCGCCGACCTGCCGGGGGGTTACCGCCGGACTTCGTCCGGCGTTACCTACTGCTGGGGGTTTGCCGCTGGTGGTCGGCTCGGTCTCGTTCTATATGGCGGGTAGCGGCGACCGGGATGAACTGAGTCACAGCCGGGGGGTCGAGCACGGTGAATGGCACGCCACTGCCGGGGGGATACCGCCGGACTTCGTCCGGCGTTGCCTACTGCGGGGGCTTGGTTACCGCTGGGCTTCGCGCAGCGTTCCCTGCTGCCGGGGGCTTGCCTCTGGTGGTCGGCTCGGCGGCTGGCTCCGAGACCTGGAGTAACCATGACCTGTCGCCCCAGGCCCTTCCTTTGCGCTTTATCGGTGATGCCTCTTCTCGACTGCCCGAGCAACCGCGGCCAGATGCGGTGTTTTTGGTTAAGACATTTGGATTGGTTCTTTATGGTGGCTAGCAGCGACTTGGACCATCTGAGTTACCGCCGAGTGCTTTACGGCGGCTAACCCTGAGACCCCGGAGGAAACGTGGCCCGTCACCCCAAGCTCATCCTTTTCGCATCCGCAGCGGTTGCACTCGTCGGAACAGCCTGCCAGCTTCCGCCGTTCCTGCCCGAGTTCCAGATCAGCACGTCGGATCCCGGATACAACTCCGCCGAAGACGTCGCGATGAGCGACCAGGGCGACTTCGTCGTGACCTGGGGCGAGTTCAACCTCGACTCCGAAGTCTTCGGTCGACGGTTCGCCGCCTCGACGTCGCCATTCGGTGGCCCGTTTCCGGTCAACGCGAACACCACGCCCAGCCGAAAAACACCGTCGATCGCCCGCGACGCCGAAGGCCGATTTGTCATCGTCTGGTCCGAAGACGATACCGGGATCTGGGGCCAGCGTTTCGCTTCCGACGGAACACCGCTCCGAGACAACTTCCAGATCAGTCTGTCGACAACCGGCTATGTGGCAAAGCCGCATGTCGCTTCCGACCTGTCAGGAAACTTCGTCGTCACCTGGACCTCGTATCCGCCCGGGATCGGCAGTAGCGAGGCCGTCGCCCGTCGGTACGACAGCCACGGCGCGCCGTTCGCGGACGAGTTCCCGGTGAGCGTCTACACGACCGGCTTCCAGTACCCCTCGGGAATCGCCATGTCGCCGGCGGGCTTCGTGGTGACATGGTTCGGGGAAGGGCAATACGGGAACGCCGTCTTCGGCCGGCGGTTCGATGCCTCGGGAGCGCCGATCACCGGAGATTTCCAGGTCTGGTTCACCGGCGTGTACGGCCTGGATGTTCGGCCCGACGTCGGGATGAACGCCGCCGGCGACTTCGTCGTCGTGCGGGACGAGAGAATCGGTCTCAGCTTTCCGGCGATGGGGCGCCGTTACAACTCGAACGGAGAGCCCGCCGGTGACGTTTTCCCGATCAGCGACACGAGCCTCGTGGCCTACGAAGCCAGGGTCGCGTCCCATTCTGCCGGAAATTTTGTCGTGACGTGGAGCAACTCGTCCCTGGCGGTGGTGGGAAGCGGGACGGGCGGCACCGGCGACATACGGGCGCGGCTGTATGACATCGGCGGCGTTGCCGCGAGCGAGGAATTCGTGGTCAACGAGATCACGACGGGCCTTCAGTCTCGCGGTCGCCCTTCGCTTGCCGATGACGGCTCGTTCGTCGTCGCCTTCAACGACGGAGTGGTCTTCGATGCGGACGTGAAAGGGCGCAAGAGCGGCGCCCGCGCGGCGCCGGCGATCACGGTCGATCCATCCCTCGAGGTCCCCTCCGCACCCTCGGGAAGCAGTAACGCCAACGGAGTTCTTCGAACCCGGCGAAACCGTGCTGCTCCACACGGCCTGGGTGAACGACACCGCCGCCGACGTGCTCGCCGTGGTGGGCTCGTCACCGTTCTTCACCGGACCTGGGGGGGGGGGGGGGGGGGGGGGGGGGGGGGGGGGGGGGGGGGGGACCAAGAGCTGCGCCGAGTCGGGCGGAGAGTGTTTCATCGTCACCGTGTCGAATCCGCGGCGAGACCCGTCCAGCACTGGGACGCCCGGCTGCAGGAAACCCTCACCCTCAGCCTCCCCCACACGTGGGTGCTCCACCTCGGCGAGAGCTTCCCCGACGTGCCGACGGACAATCAGTTCTATCGGTTCATCGAGACGTTGTTCCACAACGGCGTCACGGGTGGCTGCGTGGGCGGCTACTGCCCGGGTGATCCCGTGACGCGTGCCCAGATGGCGGTCTTCCTCCTGAAAGCGAAGTCCGGCTCGGCCCACGTTCCGCCTCCCTGCACCGGTACGGTGTTCACGGACGTGCCCTGCACGGGCAGTCCCTTCGATTCCTGGATCGAGGAGCTCGCAAGCTCCCAGATCACCGGCGGCTGCGGCAACGGCAACTACTGCCCGAACAACACTGTGACGCGGCAACAGATGGCGGTCTTCCTCCTGGAAAGCTCTCGAGGGTTCCGGCTACATCCCGCCGGCCTGCACGGGCGTCTTCGACGACGTCGCGTGCCCGAGTCA
>CAVVML010000010.1:0-29727 GCA_963749265.1 uncultured Acidobacteriota bacterium
AGCTATTCTGGCAATGGGTCAAGGACCAGCCCGCAGCGCAGGAGCCAGGCGACCAGAAGCAGACCTGACACGACCTGGCTCCCAGGTCGTACGCGCCATGGCGTCAGCTACGGGGACGCATCCTCACCCCAGGCGGCGGAACACCTTCACGAGCACCGCTTCGACCACGAGCATCGTCACGACGACGACGATCAGGGGCACGATCCCATGGTAGGGTCCGCCGAAATGCAAGCCGTCGCCGAACACGACGGAGAGCGCTTCGAGCATCACGAACTTGGACCCGAAGAGCACGAGCCAGGCGCTGAAGTAGCGCATGAATTTCGCAAAGCCTCCCGGTCTCGCATTGAAGAAGGCGGCGAGCCGATGCTCCAGGGCGATCGTGAGCTTCAGGAGGAGCTGCAACATCGCGGCGACGAGCAGCATGACCGTAAACGAGGTGACCCTGACCTGATCCCAGTACTGGGCGAATAGGCCCAGCACCGCCAGATCCACCAGGGTTGCAGTGAGGTAGCGGAAGAATCCCCTTTGCCTGGGCGAGGGCGCGCGATCCAGGGTGTTCCACACCGAGACGCTAGCCGTTGTCGTCATGCGCTTGTTCCCATGTTGGACGCCTCCGTTGGGTCATCGTAGCAGTGGTGGCCTTCTTTCGATCGGTTCGCTGTTCTCGCCGCGCTCGTCCTTCTCGCCCTCGGCTGCGATCTGGTCGTCCGCCGTTTCTCACGGCGTTTCTGTGGGGTGCGATCATCGCGGTCTCGAAGCGCAGGCTGTGCCAGCGCTTCGTGCGGTCGTGCGCGGACGGCACGACCTCTCAGCGCTCGACCTTTTTACCGGCTCTTCCCCGCCTGATAACGCTCGACGGCCATCTCGAGCGTGAAGTGCATCCGCTCGCGGCCGAGGGTCTCGCCGAGAGAGGAGCGCTGCACCACCTTCAGCACATCCGGGTTCAGGCCGACGAGCCAGAGCGAGATCCCGGCCTCGCGCTCTCGCTTTTCTCCCTCGATGAGCATCTTGAGCGCCGTGTACTCGAGATCGAAGACCGCGCTCAGGTCGAGCGCGACGACTTTCGGCTTCGCCTCCGCGGCGAGCGCGCGGATCTTGCCTCCCATGCGCTCGGCGTTCGCGAAGAACACGCGCCCCTCCGGGCGCACGATGAGCAGGCCCGGAAAGCTCTCGTCCTCGGGATGCTCCTTCGAGCGCGGCCGAAAGACGTTGGTTCCGGGCTTGCGCCCGAGCACGTGCACCGGCGGATCCGCCATCTGATACGCGAGGGCCCCGAGGGAGAGGATGATCGCGAGCAGGATCCCCTTGAGCGTCCCGAGCAGCAGGACACCGGCAAACGCCGCGAGCGCCCACACGAACTCGGTCCGGCGGATCCGGAGGATCGCGCCGAACTCCGCCGGCTCGATCAACCCGATGGAATAGACGATCACGAGACCCGCCAGAACCGCCTGCGGCATGCCGCCCAGGAGCGGGGCGAGCAAGAGCATCGTCAGCAACGTCGCTCCCGCGGTCACGAGCGTCGAAATCTGCGTCCGCGCGCCGGCCCGCCGGTTCACGGCCGTCTGGGACGTTCCCCCGCCCGACGGCATCGCGCCGAAGAGGCCTCCGCCCGCATTGGCCAGGCCTGTCGCCAGAAGCTCCCGGTTCGGGCGGAGCGGCGGCTCGTCGGATCGCGCGAAGGCGCGGGCTGCGGCAATCGTCTCGGTGAAGCTCATGAGCGCGATGCCGACGGCCGCGGGCCACACCCGGGCCACGAGCGAGAGTTCCGGGAGCGTGATCGACGGCAAGCCCCGCGGGATCGCTCCGATGGCCTCCACCCCGTAGGCCTGCAACCCGAACAGGCTCATCGCCGCGATGCCGGCGGCCACGACGACGAGCGGCGCCGGCGCTTTCGGCAGGAAGTGCTCGAGGGCGACCAGGAGCCCGATCGTGGCGATGCCGACCGCGAGCGTCGGCCACGAGGTTTCGGGAAGGTGCTGCACGATCGCTCGCAGATTGCGGAAGAAGCCGGTCTTGGGAAAGTGGATGCCGAGGAGCTTCGGGACCTGGTCGAGCACGATGACGAGCCCGATCCCCGCCTTGAAGCCGATCAGGACCGGCTCGGAGATGAAGTTCGCGACGAAGCCGAGCCTCAGCAAGGAAGCCACGAGGAGGATGCCGCCGACGATGACGCTGAGCGTGGCGGTCGCCCGGATCAGGACCGCCGGATCACCGTCGGGAGCGATCTCGCCGAGCACGGCACCGGTCAGGATGGCGATCGTGGTCGTGGTGCTGACGCTCAGCGGACGCGACGTGCCGAGCACCGCGTAGATCGCCATCGGAACGAGCGCCGTGTAGAGCCCGATCTGGACGGGAAGTCCCGCGATGGTGGCGTAGGCCATCGCCTTGGGGATGACGACCGCGGCCGTGATCAGGCCGGCGAGCACGTCCATCCGCAGCCACTCCCGGCGGTAGCCGGGAAGCCAGTCCAGGACCGGGAGAGCGAATCGTCCCGTCAGTGCTTCTCCGCCCGCAGGCGCCGCGAAGAGATTCCGTACCGCGGCACGGGCCTACTTCGCTTTCGCGACCTCTTTCAGCCAGATCTTGGAATCTCCGTAGTCGGAGATGACGATCGCGCCGGCCTCGTTGGTCTTGACCTTCGCGGCCGGAGCGAGCTCGCCGCTGCCCGCGCCGCTGGCGTCGAGGATGAGCAGCGCCACGCCCAGGTCGAAGCCGGACTTGGGATGCAGGTCCGGCCGACCGGCTCCCAGGTAGAGGATCGGCTCGGCGGTCACGACGGTGACGATCCGACCCGACCCGGTGGGACGGGCGTAGGCATACTTGATCGGCGTCTTGCGTCCCCCGATTTCGATCGTCCCCGCGTCCTTCGCCTTCGCCAGCTCCGCTTTCACGGCCGCCGTCCCGCCGCTCTTGACCGCCCCGACGATCGCAGCTCGCTCCGTTTCCGTCGCGAACCGCTCGATCGTGATCCGGACCGGCTCCGAGGTGCCCTGGCCTCCGGACACCGAAGCCTTCGCGGTGAAGGCCTCACCCGCGGACTGTCCCGGCGACGGCCGCAGGGATCAGCGCCGACCCTGCAAGCGCCAGGGCCGCCAACGAAACAACAGACAACTTCATGATCGGCCTCCTTTGCTCCAGAACCTCGAGCCTCAGTACTTCTCCGCGACGAACCTCCGCCCTTTCAGGGCAGCCTGGTCGTCGTACGCGCCCTTCTTCGAACGCTTCGGGAGCTTCACCTTCTCGTGCGGCACCTTTTCGTAGGGAATCTGGCTCAGCAGGTGGGAGATGCAGTTGAGCCGCGCCCGCTTCTTGTCGTCCGAGCGCACGATGTTCCAGGGAGCGTGCTTCGTGTCCGTCGCGTCGAGCATGCGATCTCGCGCGCGCGAGTAGTCGTACCAGCGCTCGCGCGAGGGCAGGTCCACCGGGCTGAGCTTCCACTGGCGCAAGGGGTCTGTGATGCGTGCCTCGAAACGCCGCTCCTGCTCCTCGTTCCCCACCTCCAGCCAGTACTTGATGAGCTGGATGCCTCCATCCACCATGTACTTCTCGATCTCCGGGCAGAGCTCGAGGAAACGCTCGCGCTGCTCTTTCGAGCAGAAGCCCATGACGTACTCGACGCCGGCCCGGTTGTACCAGCTCCGGTCGAAGATGACGACCTCTCCCTTGGCCGGGAAATGCTGCATGTAGCGCTGCATGTACATCTGGCTCTTCTCGCGGTCCGAGGGCGCCGGCAGCGCCACGAGACGGAAGACCCGCGGGCTCACCCGCTCGGTGATCGCCCGGATCGTGCCGCCCTTGCCGGCTCCGTCCCGTCCTTCGAAGATGACGATGACCCGCAGCCCTTTGTGCTTGACCCAGTCCTGAAGTCGACACAGCTCCGCCTGAAGCCGGCGAAGCTCTTTGACGTACGCCTTGTTCTTGAGCTCCGGGCTTGCTCGTCTTTGTCGTTCTTTTTGCTTGCCATGAGAGCAGACTCTATCTTGACGCCGTCTTCGACCGCTCTTTCTCGAGGCGGGAAGCGCGAATCATTGGCAAACGCGTCGCACCCGCCATAGCATTGGCCCCGCCGAAAGCGAGGAGCCTTTGCCAAACCTGCAACATTTCCGAAACCGACTTGCAAACATCCCGGGCGGAGCTCTCGTCGTCGCCCTCTGCGCGCTGATCGCGGCGCCGGCCTGCACGACTCCCGCGCCGCAACCCGTCTCCGTGACGACGACGCCGCAGCGGACCACGACGACGACCACGACGACGACGCAAGCGGCGCCCGCGCCGGCACCGGCACAAGCGCCGTCCTCAGCCGCGACGTCGCCCGCGTCCGCCGCGCCCGATCAGGCCGACATTCTCTCCGCCGACCAGCTCGATGCCCTGGTCGCGCCGATCGCCCTCTACCCCGATCCGCTCCTCGCCCAGTGCCTCGTGGCTTCGACGTATCCCCTCGACATCGTCGCGGCGCAGCAGTGGCTGACCAAGAACTCGACCCTGAAGGGAGACGCGCTGACCAAAGCGGCCGAGCAGCAGCCCTGGGACCCGAGCGTCCAGGCTCTCGTGTCGTTGCCGGATGCTCTCAAGGTCATGGGCGAGAACATCCAGTGGACGACTCAGCTCGGCGACGCGTTTCTCGGGCAGGAGACCCAGGTGATGGACGCCGTCCAGCGCCTGCGCGCCAAGGCCAAGGACGGCGGGAAGCTCGCCTCCACCGAACAGCAGAAGGTCGAGACCAAAGTCGTGGAGGAAAAGACCGTCATCGAGATCCAGCCGGCGAGCACGGAGGTCGTCTACGTTCCGACCTACAGTCCGACCGTCATCTGGGGCCCGATGATGTATCCCTATCCCTACATGTACTACCCGCCGTACTACGGAGGGGCCTGGCTCGGATTCGGTGTCGGGATCGCGATCGGCATCGGCATCTCGGGCGGCTGGGGCTGGGGCTGCGGCTGGGGCGGGAACAACATCACCATCAACAACAACAACAACTACATCAGCCACCACAACAGGCAGAACAACGTCAACCGGACCGGCAACAGCAACTGGAAGCACAACGCCCAGCAGCGCGGCGGCGCTCCGTACAAGGACCGGGCGACGGCCAGCAAGTACGGCGGCGGCGCGCGCGGCGACTCGATGCAGTCCCGACAGGCACAGGCGAGTCAACGCCAGTCCCAGAACTTCGACCGCAGCCGATCCTCCGGCGGCGCCGGCGCGAGCAGCCTCGACCGGAGCCGCTCTTCGTCCGGCTCGGGCAACTATAACCGCGGCGGAAGCTCGAGCGTGGGCAGCCGCGATTTTTCGTCGAGCAGCCGGGGCTCGGGCAGCCGTAGCTCGAGCGCTTTCGGAGGATCCTCGTACAGCGGCAACCGTGCGCGCTCGTCGAGCTCCCGCGGCTCCTCGAGCATGGGCGGGATGCGCGGCGGCGGCGGCGGAGGGCGGCGGCGCTAGCCGCGCGGAGCAAAGATGAAGAACACTCGGACCCGGTTTCTCCTTGCCTTCCGCTTCGGCGCACTCGCTCTGCTCGCGGCGCTGTCGACTCAGGGCGCCGAGGCGCCGGCGACCCAGAAGGCGTTCAATACCCCCCGCCAGGCCGCGGACGCCTTGATCGCCGCGGCGAAGGCCGGCGACGTTCCCGCGATCCTCGCGATCTTCGGACCCGAGGGGAAGGACATCGTCTCCTCCGGGGACGCGGTCAGCGACAAGGACGATCTGTCGGAGTTCGTGAAGAAGGCCAGCGAAAAGACGAACATCTCCTACGATGTCGCCGACCCCCGGAGAGCCATCCTGGTCGTCGGATCCGACGACTGGCCCCTCCCCGTGCCGATCGTCGAGCGGAACGGAAAGTGGCGGTTCGACGCGAAGGAGGGCCGCCTGGAGATCCTCGCGCGCCGCATCGGGGGAAACGAGCTCGATGCGATCGCGCTCCTGCGCGGCTACGTCGAGGCTCAAATGGACTACGCCTCGGAGCTTCACGACGGGAGCGAGGTTCGCCAGTACGCACAGAAGTGGCTGAGCACTCCCGGAAAACACGATGGCCTGTCCTGGTACGACGCCGAGCGCAAGCCGGCGGGCCCGATGGGCGACGAGATTGCCGAGGCTCTGGCCGCCGGCTACACGGACAAGACGAAGCCGTACAACGGCTACCACTTCCGCACCCTCACGGCCCAGGGGCCCGACGCGCCCCTCGGCGCGCGGAGTTACATCGTGAACGGCATGATGATCGGCGGCTTCGCGGCGATCGCGTGGCCGGCGCAGTACGGCGTGACGGGGGTCCAGACGTTCCAGGTCAGCTACGACGGAATCGTCTACCAGAAGGACCTCGGGCCTGAGACCTCGACGCTCGCTCCGGCCATCAATGCGTACAACCCGGACAAGACCTGGACGATCGATCAGGACGAGGAATAGATAGCCCAGCCCGGCCTCGGCGAGCGACGCGTGCGAGAACGAAGGAGCTCATGAGCGGCATCGGGAAAGAGCTCCGTCGCAGTCCCATCTACATCCTGATTCTCTTCGTGCCCGTCGTCCTGGTCATGGAACACCAGCGGCCGGACGCGCACACGGCACTCTTCCTGCTGTCGGTCCTTGCGATCGTGCCCCTCGCCGCCCTCCTGTCCCGCGCGACGGAGAGCGTGGCGGAGAAGACCGGCGACGCGGTCGGAGGCCTTCTGAACGCCACGCTCGGCAACCTGACCGAGCTCGTCATCGCGATCACGGCGCTGCGCGCCGGCATGCTCGACCTCGTCCGCGCCTCCCTCACCGGCGCGATCGTCACCAACAGCCTCTTCATGCTCGGCGGGGCGTTCCTGCTCGGCGGGCTCCGCCACCGCGTGCAGGAGTTCAACCCGAAAAACTCCCGTATCCAGGCCGGAATGCTTCTCCTCGCGACGATCGCTCTTCTCGTTCCCTCGCTCGTCGCGAGAGTCGACGCGCTCAACGTCCCGGAGGTGATGAAGCCGCTCTCCGTGCGCCTGTCGTGCATCCTGCTCGGGACGTATGCGCTCTCCCTGCTCTTCTCGCTCAAGACGCACAGCGAGTACTTCCAGAGCGTCGGGGAGGCGGAGCACCACGAGACGCCCTGGCCGATGCCGGCGGCCCTCGCGGCCCTGGCCGCCGCCACGATCCTGATTGCGCTCGTCTCCGAGATTTTCGTCGGATCGGTCCAGCAGGCCGCCCTGGCCTTCGGAATGTCGAACGCCTTCGTCGGCTTCGTCGTCGTCTCGCTCGTGGGCGCCGCCGCCGAAATGACGACGGCGTTTTCCGCGGCGCGCAAGAACCGTCTCGACATGTCCGTCGGCATCGCCATGGGAAGCTCGGCGCAGATCGCCCTCTTCGTCGCGCCCGTCCTCGTCGTCCTGAGCTACTTCATCGCGCCCGACGCCGATGGACCTCAACTTCGGCGCCGGCCAGGTGCTCATGGTCCTGCTGACGACTCTGACGGTCTCCATGGTCGTGGCCACCGGCCAGTCGGCCTGGTACTCCGGAGTCCAGCTCCTCGCGGTCTACGCCGTCTTCGCGGTCACGCTGTACCTGATGCCAAACTGACGGAAACGGACGGAGAACAACGATGGCTTCGGAGCAGCGCCGGCGGATCCTCGAACCGACCGAGAGGTTCTCCGAGATCCTCTTCGGCCTGATCATGGTCCTGACCTTCACGGGCTCCCTGTCGGTCGCGACGAGCGGCCGCGAGGACGTGAAGGCGATGCTCATCGGGGCGATCGGCTGCAATCTGGCCTGGGGCATCGTCGATGCGATCATGTACGTCATGAACTCGCTCGCCGAGAGGGGACGAAACGTCGTCAGCTTCCGCAGGCTTCGAGCCGAGCGGGATCCGGCTCGAGCGCGCCGGGTCATCGCGGACGCGCTGCCCCCCGTCGTCGCGCAGATTTCGACGGAGGAGGAGCTCGAGTCCCTCCGCCAGCGCCTGGCGACGATGCCCGAGCCACAGGGTCATGCCGCATTGAATCGCGGCGACCTTCTCGCCGCGCTGGCCGTGTTCCTTCTGGTCTTCCTGTCGACCTTCCCCGTGGTCCTTCCGTTCTTCCTCACCTCCGACGCCATGCGGGCCCTGCGCTTGTCCAACGCCATCGCGATCTTCATGCTCCTCGTGGGGGGCTACGAGTACGGCCGTTACGCCGGCTTCCGACCCTGGCGGGCGGCATTCGTCATGGTCACGATCGGCATCTTGCTGGTCGCCGCCACGATCGCGCTGGGCGGATGAGGATCCGGCAGCTCGCGTCGGCAGCGATTCTCGCGCTCGCCGCCGGATCCCTGCATGCGCAGGAGGAACCGGCGGCCACAGCGCCGGAAACGGAGCAGGCCCAGCCGGCCCCGGCCTGGGAGTTCGGCGCCAGCGTCTACGGATACTTTCCGCCGGAGGACACCGACTACGGACAGCCGACCGTCACGGCGGACCGGGAGGGGCTGCACCTCGAGGCCCGTTACAACTACGAAGGCATCGGCACCGGCTCCGCCTGGGTGGGCTGGAACGTCGGCGTCGGCGAGAAACTCCGCCTCGACGCCACGCTGATGGCCGGAGGCATCTTCGGTGATTTCAACGGCGTCGCGCCGGGTTACCACCTCACGATCTCCTGGGGACCGCTCGAGCTCTACAGCGAGGGCGAGTACGTCTTCGATCTCGACGACTCGGAGAGCAACTACTTCTACAACTGGGCGCAGCTCGGGTACTCGCCCTGGGACTGGCTGACGGTCGGCTTCGCGTCCCAGCGCACCCGGGCGTACGAGACCGGCCTCGACGTCCAGCGCGGGCCGTTCGTCGCGTTCACGTACAAGAGCACGAGCCTCGCCGTCTACGTCTTCAACGGCGACGCCCAGCCGCCGACCGTCGTGACCTCGCTCTCCGTCTCGTTTTAGCGCCGGCCGCGGAAGAGGCGATTGATCGGTCCGCGAATGACGACGTAGGGCACGATCGCCAGCAGGACGGCCACGGTCACGGCCTGCTCCAGGTGAAAGGCGCGGAGGAATATCCTCTGGTACAGGAGGTCGATCACCGCGGCAGCGATGAGGACCTTCCCGACGTCGCGCCAGCCCTGACGCAGCTGCTCGCCGCGGCCGCGGGCGACCGAAAAGAGGGACCACAGGTAGGGCGTCCGCCCTTCCCGCGAGTCCCGCAGCCCCGATCGGATCGCGAAGGCGATGGCGACGAGAGGCTGCAGGAGCAGCCGGAGCCGCCACGGGCCGGTCGCGCGGGCGAGCAGGTCTCCCCAGAAACGCGCCAGGAATTCGTCGATGCCCGCATCGTCTCACGCGGCGCAGGAACGTATCGTCACTAGAATCTCGCAGGTGCCGTACATCCTCGCTCTGGATCAGGGAACGAGCAGCTCGCGGGCGATCGTGTTCGACGCCCGCGGGCGGAAGCTCGGCGCCGCGCAGAAGGAGCTCACGCAGCACTTTCCGGAGCCGGGCTGGGTCGAGCACGACGCCGACGAGATCTGGGAAACGACCCGGGCCTCGGCCCGAAACGCGTTGAAGGCGGCCGGTCTCCGCGCGCACGACCTCGCGGCGATCGGCATCACCAACCAGCGCGAAACCATCGTCCTCTGGGACCGACGCACCGGCCGACCCCTTCATCGCGCGATCGTCTGGCAGGATCGCCGCACGGCGTCCGCCATCGAGCGGCTGCGCGCCGCGGGGCGCGAGCGGGTCGTGCGCCGGAAGACGGGCCTCCTTCTCGACCCGTACTTCTCGGGCTCGAAGCTCCGCTGGCTCCTCGACCACGTTCCCGGCGCGCGGAAGAAGGCCGCAACAGGCCGACTCGCCGCGGGGACGATCGACTCCTGGCTCGTCTGGAACCTGACGGGCGGGCGGCGCCACGTCACCGACGTGAGCAACGCCTCGCGCACGATGCTCATGAACCTCCGCACCGGCCGCTGGGACGCGGAGCTGTGCCGGATTCTCTCGATCCCGTCGCGGATCCTTCCGGAGATCGTCTCGAGCGGCGGACGGCTCGCGGACACGGATTCCGGTGTTCTCGGAGCGTCCGTGCCCATCGCCGGCATCCTCGGCGACCAGCAGGCCGCCCTCTTCGGGCAGCTCTGCACGCGGCCCGGCCTCGCCAAGTGCACTTACGGCACCGGCTGCTTCCTCCTCGCGTTCACCGGCGACGCGCCCCGTGGCGAGCCGCAATCGCCTGCTCTCGACCGTCGCCTGGCGCATGGGCGACGGCCCGAATGACCTACGCGCTCGAGGGCAGCGTGTTTTCCGGCGGCGCCGCCATCCAGTGGCTGCGGGATGGCCTCGAGATCATCGCGTCGGCCCCCGATGTCAACGCGCTGGCGCGCTCGGTCGGAGACTCCGGCGGCGTGGTCGTCGTCCCGGCCTTCACCGGTCTCGGAGCGCCGGAATGGGACGCGACGGCGCGCGGCGCGGTGCTGGGCCTGACGCGGGGATCGACGAGAGCCCACCTCGCCCGGGCCACGCTCGAAGGCATCGCGTTCCAGGTCGCGGACCTCCTGAAGGCGATGGAGGCCGACACCGGGACGCGGCTTCGCGAGCTCCGCGTCGACGGCGGCGCGGCGGCGAGCGATCTCCTCATGCAGCTCCAGGCGGATTTCTCGGGCGTGAGGGTCGCGCGTCCCGCGAACCTCGAGACGACCGCGCAGGGCGCGGCGTTCATGGCCGGACTCGCGGTCGGCGTCTGGCCCGACCTCCGTGCCCTGGCGAAGACGTGGCGCGTCGAGCGAGTCTTCGCCCCGCGCATGCCGCGCCGGGAGAGCGTTCGGCGCCGCGCCCTCTGGCGCCGGGCCGTCGAACGCGCGCGCCACTGGGACGTCGAGTGAACCGAGGCGAGATGCTCCGCCGCCTCGACGCGGAGAGCGCGTGGGACGTCCTCGTCGTCGGAGGCGGCGCGACCGGTCTGGGCGTCGCGGTGGACGCGACGACGCGCGGCTATCGGACGCTCCTCCTCGAGCAGGCCGACTTCGCCTCGGCGACCTCCAGCCGCTCCACGAAGCTCGTCCACGGCGGGGTGCGCTACCTCGAGCAGGGAGACCTGCGCCTCGTGATGGAAGCCCTGCACGAACGGGGTCTCCTCCATGCCAACGCGCCGCACGTTGCCCGCAACCTGCCCTTCATCGTCCCCCGCTACAAATGGTGGGAGGGCCCGTTCTACGGGATCGGCCTGAAGACCTACGACCTGCTCGCCGGCCGTCTCAACCTGGCGCCCTCGCGGACTCTCGACCGCGACGAGACGATCGCCCGGATTCCCAACGTCGAGCAGCGCGACCTCCTCGGCGGCGTCATGTACTACGACGGCCAGTTCGACGACGCGAGGATGGCGGTGACCCTCGCGGAGTCGGCGGCGGATCACGGGGCCTGCCTCCTGAACTACGCGCGGGTCACCAGCCTCCGCCGGTCCGACGGCGCGATCGCGGGCGCGGAGTTCGCGGACCTCGAGTCGGGCGTGCGCCGCGAGGTTCGGGCCCGTGTGGTCGTGAACGCGGCCGGCATCTTCGCCGACGACATCCGCCGGCTCGAAGATCCCTCGGCGCCGCCCGCGGTTCAGCCGGCGCAGGGCGTGCACCTCGTCTTCGACGGCGCCTTTCTCTCCGGCCAGACGGCCATCATGGTCCCGCACACGGACGACGGGCGTGTTCTCTTCGTCATTCCGTGGCACGGCCGGGCCCTCGTCGGGACGACGGACACGGCGATGCCGGCGGCCGAGATGGAGCCCCGGCCGCTGCCCGACGAGGTCGAGTTCCTTCTCCGCAACGCCGGCCGCTACCTCGGCCGGGATCCGTCGCGGCGGGACGTCCTCTGCGCGTTCGCCGGCCAGCGGCCGCTCGTGAGCGTTCCTGGCAAGACGGCGACCAAGGAGCTCTCCCGGACCCACGAGGTCCTCATCTCGAGCGCGGGCCTCGTGACCATCGTGGGCGGCAAGTGGACCACGTACCGCCGGATGGCGCAGGACACGATCGACCACGCGATCGAGGTGGGCGGGCTGCCCCTGCGGCCGTGCGTCACGGAGACGCTGCGCCTCCATGGCTGGAAGACGTCGAAGCCCGAGATGCCGGCCGATCCGATGCGGCTCTACGGCACGGACCTCGACGGCGTGAGGGCTCTGGAACGAGACGAGCCCGGCCTCGCTGCGCCGCTGCATCCCGCGCTCCCCTACCCGCGGAGCGCGGTGGTCTGGGCGGCGCGCCACGAGATGGCCCGCTCGCTCGAGGACGTCCTCGCCCGGCGCACGCGGAGTCTCCTGCTCGACGCGGCGGCCTCGGTCGACGCCGCCCCCGACGCGGCCGCGCTCCTCGCGCGCGAGCTCGGTCGGGACGCCGCCTGGGCCGACGCGCAGGTGGAAGCCTATCGCCGGCTCGCCGCCGGCTACCGCGTTCCGCCCGCCTGAGGACGGCGCCTATTTCTCGGCGAGGAGAAGCCTGCGGGCGCGCGCGAGCTCGGCGCGCTTCGCCTTGTCGACCCTCGGGTAGTGGAGGTTCAGCGATGCCAGCGTCTCCGCGACCGCCGAGGCGACGACCGTCCTCGTGAACCACTTGTTGTCCGCGGGCACCACGTACCAGGGAGAAGCCTTCGTCGCGGTGTTGCGGATCATGTCCTCGTAGGCCCGCATGTAATCCTTCCAGAAGCCGCGTTCCTGCGCGTCGGTGGAGGAAAACTTCCAGTTCTTCCGGGGGCTGTCGATCCGCTCGAGGAAGCGCTTCTTCTGTTCCTTGCGCGAGACGTGCAGGAAGAACTTGCGCACGACGGTCCCGTTTCCGGCGAGATAGCGCTCGAATGCGCGGATGTCCCGGAAACGCTCCTTCCAGATGTTCTTCGTCACGAGCCTCTCGGGCATCTTCTCCTTCGCGAGCAGGTCCGGGTGGACGCGCACGACGAGGGTCTCCTCGTAGTAGGAGCGGTTGAAGATGCCGATCCGGCCGCGCTCCGGGAGGTGCCGGGTGCACCGCCACAGGAAGTCGTGATCCTGCTCCTCCGCCGACGGCGTCTTGAAGGACACGACCTGGCAGCCCTGCGGGTTGATTCCGGACATGACGTGCTTGATCGCGCTGTCCTTGCCGGCGGCATCCATGGCCTGGAAGATCAGGAGCACGCTCCAGCGGTCCTGCGCATAGAGCATGTCCTGGAGCCTGGCGAGCGCCTCGACGCCCCGCTGGAGCGCCTCCTGGGCGAGGGCCTTGTCCTCCTCCTCGAGCCAGGCCGTGTCGTCGGGATCGACGTCCGACAGCCGGAAGCGCTCGCCGTCCGAGACCCGGTATCGGTCCGCCAGCTCCCGCGCTCGCTCGACGAGCTTGTCCAGCTTCATGGCGCTGAAGGCCGGAGGCTCCTCCGCGTCGCGCTTTCTGCCTCCTCCGTCTTTCACCGCGTCCTCCTTCGGCATTTCGACGCGCTCAGCCCTTCGACCGAGGAGACCCCGAGTCGCCCTCCTCGATGGCCTGCGCGATGAATCGGCCGACGAGCATGGCGACCACCGCGGCCACGTAGAACTGCCCGACGACGCCCTCGAAGGCCGCGACCATCCGGGCCAGAGGCGTCACGGGAACGATGTCGCCGTAGCCGAGCGTCACGAGCGTCACGAGGCTGAAATAGAGCAGATCGCTCCTCAGGACCCCGGGCTGAGCGGGATCGGCGTCCGGAATGCGAAAGCTCCCGGGTTCCCAGTGCAGCAGCAGCATTTCGACGATCGCAAAGATCGCGGCGACGAGCAGGTACGCGGCGATCGCGCCGAAGATGCTGTCGACCGTGACCCGTTTCGAGCGGAACACGTATCGGAGGATTCCGAAGACGCATCCCGTCAGCAGCACGCCGAAGGACAGAAACTCGACGCCGTGGAAGTCGAAAGAAAGAGGCAGCGCGGTCAGGATCGACGCCACGACCGAAAGGCCCCAGGTGATCCAGAGAAACGGGCGCAGGTGCGACTTGCGGCCCTCGTCCGAAATCGTGACCAGGAGGGAGTTGAGCAGGAAGAGTTGGACGGCAACCTGGAACATCCAGTGTTCCGAGGCCCAGGGCACCACGATGAAGAGCGCGGCCAGGCACAACGCGAGCTGGAGAAACTTCCACTCGCGCAGGCGCTCCTTCACTTCATGCTCTCCCGCAGCTCGACGAGGGAGCGATCGAACGAGTCCACCCGGATGAGGCCGACGCGCGGGTGCTCGAGGTCGAGGATGACGTACACCGTGAGCGACAGGACGGCCGCGAACCCGATGACGTGGATCCAGCTTCGCGTCTTCGCGCCCGCCATCCCGAAGCCGGCGAGGAGCGACGCCGCCAGAGCCATCGCTCCGAGCATGAGATAGATGGCGAACGGAGGATGCGTGCGCGCGGCCGCGGTCCGTGTCGTGACGATGTCGAACATCGCGTTGAGGGAGTTCAGAAGCAGCGAGCCGCTGGGTCCCGGGAGCCCCGGCCTTCACGGCGGCGACGGCCTTGTCCCAGATCTCGCCCTGGAGATCGATCGAGTGCTGGAGCTCCGCCTGGGCGGCGTCGACGTCCGGAAGCTTCCTGTAGGTCAGGAGCCGCGAGTCGAGATACCGCCGGAAGAGGTCGCGGAGCTCGGGCTGCGCCTCGGCCGGCAGGAGATCGATCCGCAGCCAGGCCGTGCCGATGTCGTTGGCCTCCTCCGTGATGAGCTGCCGGCGGTCGTCGAAGCGGCTCGCGGCGCCCGAGAAGGTAAAGGCGATCAGCAGGCCGAGAAGGCCGAACAGCGAGCCCTCGACGGCGGAGATGCCCGTGCGCGCGCCTTCGGGATCGACCGCGAGGCGGTGGTTCCCGACCCGGCGGCCGACCTCGAGGAGGACGAGCATTCCGAGGAAAAGCGATGCTGCGAAGAGGATGCCGAGCTGTTCAGGGTCTCTCAACGGATGCCCTCCATTCGTATCGGGAAGTCGTCCAAGTGTATATTCGGCCCGTTTACCGGAGGTTCCCATGCTGGGTCAGCTCTCGCGGACCGCGATCGCGGGTTTCCTTGCGGCCTCTCTCGCCTCCACTCCCCTGCTCCAGGCGCAGCAATCGGCTCCGGCTCAACCCGCGGCGGCCGCCTCATCGGCTCCGTCGGGGCCGTCCGACCCGTGGCCGCGGCGGCTCCAGGCGAAAGAGGGCACGTTTCTCATCTACCAGCCGCAGCTCGACGCCTGGAAGAACAACCTGATCGAGGCGCATTCGGCGGTCTCGGTCCAGCCGACCGGGGCCAAGGATCCGACGTTCGGAGTCATCTGGTTCACGGCGCGCACGGACGTCGACAAGACGAACCGCCTCGTGTATCTCGAAGACCTCACCATCACACGTTCGAGCTTCCCCTCGGCGCCGGAAAAGGCCGCGGCCTGGGTCGAGGCGCTACACGAGCTCGAGCCGTCGAAACGCTCGAAGGCGATCTCGCTCGACCGGCTCGAGGCGGATCTCGGGATCACGCAGGCAAAAACCCAGGGCGAAGCCCGGCCGCTCGACAACACGCCCCCGCAGGTCATCTTCTCGAACGTGCCGGCGGTGCTCGTGCGCATCGACGGCCAGCCCGTCTACAAGCCCCAGTCGGGCACGGATCTCCAGCGCATCATCAACACGAGCGCGATCGTTCTGAAGGCCGATTCGGGAGAGCTCTATCTCCACCTCTTCGACGGTTGGATGGAAGCGTCGTCGCTCCAGGGCCCGTGGAAGGTCTCCGATCCCCGCTTCGGCCGCAAGGACAACCTGGACAAGGCGCTCAAGGAGATCCTCGCTGCCAAGAACGGCGATCCGATGACCGGAGGATCCGCGTCGGACCCGAAGGCTCCCAAGCCGTCTCTGAAGACCAAGCCGGACCCCGTGGTCTACATGGCGACCGCGCCGACGGAGCTGATCGTCGTCGGCGGCCAGCCCAACTACACGGAGATCCCGGGCACCCAGCTGCTCTACCTCAGCAACACGACCGGCCGCGTCTTCAAGGACATCGACAACCAGAACACCTACGTGCTCATCGCGGGACGGTGGTTCAGCGCTCCGGACACATCCGGCCCGTGGACCTACGTCGATCACGCGAGCCTGCCGGCGGACTTCTCGAAGATCCCGGACGAAAGCCCGATGGAGAACGCGAAGGCTTCCGTGCCCGGCACGCAACAGGCGAAGGAGGCCGTCGTCGCGGCCTCGATTCCGCAGACCGCCACGGTCCAGCGGACCGCGCAGCCCGCCAAGGTCACGTTCGATGGCGCCCCGGAGATGAAGCCGATCGAGGGCACGACGCTGGAGTACGTCGCCAACGCCTCGACGCCCATCGTCATGACGGGCCCGAACGCGTACTACATGTGCCAGAGCGGCATCTGGTTCACGTCGACCGCGGTGACCGGCCCGTGGATCGTGGCCGCCTGGGTGCCGTCCTCGATCTACAGCATTCCACCCGCATCGCCGCTCTATAACCTCACGTACGTGCAGGTCTACGGCTCGACCCCGACGGTCGTGTACACCGGGTACACGCCGGGCTACACGAGCATGATCGTCTACAACGGCGTCGTCGTGTACGGGACGGGGTATGTCTACTCGCCGTGGATCGGCTCGGTCTGGTACGGTCCGCCGATCACCTACGGCTACGGCGTCAACATGGCTTACACGCCGTACACCGGATGGGCTTTCGCCTTCGGGGTCGGCTGCGGCTTCGCCATGGGCGCCGCGATGTGCGGCTACGGCTGGGGCTACTACGGCTGGGGCTGGGGCGCCGCGTGGGGCGGCTACTACGGACACTACGGAGCCGCGGCGTGGGGCTATCACGGCGGCGCGGTCTGGGGCCCGGGCTACGCGCGCTGGTCCTCGGGCAACGTCTACAGCCAGTGGGGCTCCACTTCGGCGGTCACGCGGAGCGGCGGGGGCTACAACGCCTGGACCGGAAACGCGTGGCACGGCCAGGAAGGCTCGTTCTACAACTCCAAGACGGGCGCGCAGGGCTTCGGCCAGCGGGGACAGGCCTACAACGCCTACACCGGCAATTACGCCTCGGGCGCGCGCGGAGCGGCCTACAACCCGACGACGGGCGCGTCCGCCGCGGGAGGCCGCGCCACCGTCGGTAACGCCTACACCGGCAATCAGGTCACGGCTTCGCACGGAACAGTCACGGGAGCCGGAGGCAACACCTACTCGGGCGGCGCGATCCACGGTAACCAGGGCGGCGTCGCCAGCGTGAACGGCAACACCTACGCCGACCACAACGGCAACATCTACTCGAACACCGGCAGCGGCTGGCAGAAGAACGTCGGCGGAAGCGGCAGCACCTGGCAGAACGCCTCGAGCGAGGAATCGAAGAACCTGGACAGCTGGAGCAACGCGCGCTCGACCGGCGACGACCGGTGGAGCAATTTCAGCAACAGCAGCTTCGGCAACAAGGACTGGGGCGGAGGCGGAGGCTGGGGGTCCGGCGGCGGCAGCCGCGGCGGCGGAGACGACCGCTCGTTCGGCGGTGGCGGAGGCTGGGGCGGCCGGTCCGGCGGATGGGGCGGCGGCCGCGGCGGAGGCGGACGCCGCTAGACACGCGCCGCATCGGCGTGCGGGGCGCGGCGAGCTCCTCCGGCCGATGGATTGTCCATGCTCAGCTCGCCGAGGGGCGTTCGTTATGACGGCGCGTGATGTCGGGGGGGGAGTCGCGAGTTCACGAGGCGACGCCCGGACTCTGCCTCCGGCCCGCGAATGCCTCTCGCCTTCGAAGCCGTTTGCTCGGGTGGACTCCGTCGCCGGCGACTCGCTCGCGCGATCGGACGATCGGTGTGTTTTCTGTTTTGGAGGGATCGCAATGAAGGAACGCAGATTCCCCGCCGTTGCCGCCTCGATCCTGTTTCTCCTGTCGCTGGCGGGCCTGGCCCGGGGACAGACGCCTTCCGGATCGATCGCCGGCCGGGTCATCGACGGCGCCGGAACGCCCGTGTCCGGAGCCGTCGTCGCGATCCGCAACCTGGCCACCGGGTTTCGGACGTCCACCCTGTCGATCGGGAACGGTTCCTATTCGATTGAGGGGCTCTCGTTGGGCGTCTATGACGTCACCGTCGAGGCGGCGGGCTTCGGCACGAGTCTGGCGAGCGGCGTGACCGTTCGCCAGGGCAAGGTGGCCGTCGCCGACTTCACGCTGCGCGCCCCGGCGGCCGCGGGACCGCCGCCGTCGGAGGGCGAGGTCGAGATGCCGCCCCGGGGCCAGCAGGGCGCCGCGCCCGCGATCCCCGCCAAGGCGGGGCCGGGGATGGAAATCTACGGGTACGCGCAGGCCAACGCCATCTACGACTTCGACCAGATCAACCCGGATTGGTTCGACGTCGAGCGCCCGACGAAGCTGCCGGCGTTTCCGAACGAGTTCGGCGAGAACGGCAACTTCTGGGCGGGAGTGCGTCCCAGCCGTTTCGGCATCAACGCGTGGTTTCCGACGGGCTGGGGCGAGGTCAAGACGCAGTTCGAGTTCGACCTCTTCAGCGTCAACCCCGATCCGGGGGACACCGGTTTCCACCTCCGGCATTTCTGGGGCGAGCTCGGCCCGTTTCTCGCGGGACAGACCAACACCGTCTTCATGGACGGCAGCGTCTCCCCGATCGCTCTCGAGTACTGGGGCCCCAGCGGCAACGCGGCCCTGCGGAACGTGCAGTTCCGGTGGGCCGCCATGCGGGGGAAGAACGAGCTCTTCATCGCCCTCGAGCGGCCGGGCGCCACCGCCGACAACGGCCGCGTCGAGTCCCGCGCCGAGCTGCAGAACATCAAGGAACACTTTCCCGCTCCCGATCTGACGGTCCACTACAAGCGGACCGGCGACTGGGGCCACGTGCAGCTCGCCGGAGTCCTCCGCTACATCGGCTGGGTGGACACGGTGCCCGACGAGTTCGACCTCACCGGTCACGCGACCGGCTGGGGACTGAACCTGACCACCAACATCAAGGCCGGGCCGAGGGGCACCATCCGCGCCGCGGTCGTCTACGGCGAAGGCATCGAGAACTACATGACCGACGCGCCCACCGACATCGGCGCCGCCATCAACCCGTCGGGCAATCCCCGGCGGCCGGTCATCGGCGAGCCGCTCCCCGTGCTCGGCATCACGGCCTTTTACGACTTCTACTGGAGCGAGTGCTTCAGCAGCGCCATCGGCTATTCGCGGGTGGACATCGACAACAGCGACCTGCAGTTGCCGGTCGCGTTCAACACGGGTCAATACGCTCTCACCAACCTGCTCTATTACCCCGTCGAGAACGTCATGGCGGGCTTCGAGTTTCAGTGGGGCCGGAGGACCAACTTCTCCGACGGTTTCAGCGTCGACGACTTCCGGATCCAGTTCTCGGCCCGGTACAGCTTTGGCTTCGACCTGGGATGGGGGAAGAAGTAAGCGACCGGGGCGAGGAGGCCATCGCGTCCAAAAGGAACGTCCGCATCGACTTGCGCAAAGGGGCGCCGGGCCGGGCCGCGCGCGAATGTCCTGGTCCGGAGACGGTGCCGGTACGGCCTACGTGTCATGATCGCCCGTAATTTGACATTAGGACAGAGTTCCGGATTGGGAGAGAATCCCGCTTTAAGGGGAAGAAAGGAGAATTCCATGGAGGGTAGAACCCGACGAGTTTCGGTCATCCTGGGGGTGGGATTGCTCGCGTTGTCCGGCGCCGTCGCGACGGCTCAGCAGCCGAGCATCACGAAGACCACGCAAATGGGCCAGGCTGAGACGACCACGAGCACGCGCACCGTCAACGCTACCGTCGTCAGCGTGGACGGCAACAAGGTCGTCGGCAGGGACGCCGCCGGCAAACACACCGAGTACACCATCCCGGACGGCTTCAAGTTCCAGTATCAGGGCCGGGAGATCGGCGTCTCCGAGCTCAAGCCCGGAATGCAGGTGTCGGCCAAGATCACGACGACGACCACGATGACGCCCGTGTACGTTTCGGAAATCCGTACGGGCAAGGTCCTGGCCGTTTCGGGCGACCACATCATCGTCAAGGGCCCGCAAGGAAATCGGCAGTTCTCGAACGCGGACGCGAAGAAGCGGAATGCCAAGATCTACCGCGACGGGGTACTGGTTGATTTGAGCGACCTGCGTACAGGCGACAACTTCACGGCGGTGATCGTCACGGACGCCGAGCCCAAGATCGTTTCCGATCGCGAGGCCCAGGCCATGGTCAGCGGTGGCGCGCCTCCGCCCGCTCCGGCTCGCGCTCCCGCTCCGGCTCCGGCTCCGGCCGCCGCTCCGGCTCCGGAACCGGCTCCCGCTCCCGCGGCGTTGCCCAAGACGGCGAGCCAGATCCCGGTCGCCGGCCTGATGGGGATGCTCTCGATCGCAGCCGCAGTCGGACTCACGCTGCTCCGCCGCAAGCGCTGATCGTTTCGCTCCACCTCTCCACCGCCGGCCCTTCGGGGCCGGCGGTTTCTTAAGCTGTCAAGACAAGGAAAGCTGTGCGCCCGCTCGACGAGACTCCGGAATCTCCCTCGGACGCAGTGAAGCCACCGGTCGACCGAGCCGTGGCTCGCGCGCGCTCTCGAGCTTTCGTTCTCGCGATTTCTCTCGCCGCACTGCTCCTCGTCTGGGGCTGTGCGACGCCGCCGCGACGGCAGGCCGTCCCGCTGGCTTTCGAGACCCAGGCCACCGTGACGGGCTTTCCGTACGGAATCCGCTACTTCCCTCGCGACGCGGCGCGGCTGCGCGTGTTCCAGGAGGACTTCGTCGAGTCGTGGAAACGCGAGGAGGCCTACCGTCGGTCCCAGGGGCTCACCGGTCCGCTGCCGCCCGCCGCCTACCTCGCCATCTCGGGCGGCGGCGACAACGGCGCCTTCGGGGCCGGGCTGCTCTCGGGCTGGACGAAGACCGGGACGCGGCCGGAGTTCAAGCTCGTCACCGGCGTCAGCACGGGCGCTCTCATCTCGCCCTTCGCCTTCCTCGGTCCCGCCTGGGACGAGCAGTTGAAGGCGCTGTACACGGCAGTGTCCCTGAAGGACATCGCCGTCGAGCGGTCGATCTTCTCGGTCATCTACGGCGACTCCATGGCCGACACGACCCCTCTCTGGAACCTCCTGAAGAAGTCCGTCACGCAGGAGATGCTCGACGCCATCGCCGTGGAGCACGAAAAGGGGCGCATCCTGCTGGTGGGGACGGCGAACCTGGACGCCCGGCGTCCGGTCATCTGGAACGTCACCAAGATTGCGGCGAGCCGTCGCCCCGGCGCCCTGGAGCTCGTGCGCAAGATTCTGCTCGCGTCGGCCGCGATCCCGGGCACGTTCCCGCCCGTCATGGTCGAGGTCGAGGCGGGCGGCGCGACGTACGAGGAAATGCACGTCGACGGGGGCACGGCCGCGCAGGTCTTCGTCTATCCGACCGGAATGAACCTGAACATCCTGTCCCTCAACAGCGGGGTCGAGCGCCAACGAACGCTGTACATCATCCGGAACGCCCGCCTGGACCCGGAGTGGGCGGAAGTGGACCGGCAGACGCTTCCGATCGCGATGCGGGCGATCGCCTGCCTCATTCAGTACCAGGGGATCGGAGACCTCTATCGCATCTATTCGATCACGCAGCGCGACAAGGTCGACTACAACCTGGCCTACATCCCGGCGTCCTTTCAGGTCCCCCACACCGCGGAGTTCGACCCTGTTTACATGCGCAAGCTTTATGACTTCGCCGAGCGCATGATCCTCGGCGGGTACCAGTGGGCCAAGGAACCGCCGATCCTGGTGTCGGGCGACCGCGAAGCGGACGCTCTCCCCGAGCCGTAGCGCAGCGCTCCATTCCCGGAGGCGCCGGTTGGCGCTATCTCAGGTAGACGCTCAGGACCAGCCCGACGCCGTTGACATCGGCGGAGCCCCGGTTGTAGTCGCGCTGGACGTAGACCTCGGGCACGAACTGCTGCCACAGGTGGAACTCGAGTCCCGCCGTTCCGCGCATCCGGAACCAGTCCCCCTGGTTGAAGGAGTAGAAGAACTCCCCGTAGACGTAGGGAGTCAAAGTCGTTTTCCCGATCGCGACCTCACGCTCCAGCCGGATGCGGTTTCGATAGCGCGGATCGAAATCGCCGCCCGTGAAGTTCAGATCGAAGCGATTCCGGTCGCTGATGAGCAACTGCCAGAGGAGAGCCCGCCGCCAGGTGGCCTCCGCGGCAATCGTGTTGGTCCCCGGCTCGCCGTCGCCCCCGGTGGTGTAGTAGTAGCCCGCCCGAAGCAGCAGCCGGTGCGTTCGGGGAAGGTTCGCCGGCCCGACCAGGCGTCGCTTCGAGAACGGGAGCACGTAGTAGTCGAGAAAGATCCCCGTGGTCCCGTCCTGATCGGAGTCGTCGATTCCCTCCCGGGTCTTCGCGAGAGGAACATAGATCCGCATCTTGTCGTTGAGCCGGACGAACGTGTCGATCTCGGGCCAGAACTGCGTCGTGATGTCCTGCGCCGCCACCGAAGGCGCGAGCGCCGACATGGCAATGAAGGCAAGCCGCCCGGCAGCGGTGCGGCGATCGCCGGATCTCATCGGCGAGGCCGATCGGGCTTTCCCTGGCTCGGTGGAGACACAGCGACTTGGCGCCAGCGTAGCACCTTGGTAGGGGGTGTCCGATGCATTCGACGGCTGGCGGTGACGGAAGGGACTGAAATAGGATACGCCGCAGAAGAGAAGCGATTCGCGACAGGAGGAGACTGAGATGCGAAAGCTAGCTACCGTCCTCGTGACCCTGGCGGCCGCGGCGACCCTGGCCTGTTCCACCATGACCACGGCCGTCGACTACGACCACACGATCAACTGGTCGAACTACAAGACTTTCCAGGTCATGGTGGGGACCCAATCCCCCATCACCTTCACGCAGAAGGAGATCGACGACTCGATTACTCAGGCGCTCACGTCGAAGGGCATGCAGGCCACGACGACCAATCCGAACCTCCTCGTCTACCCGCACGTCGTGCTGACACAGCAGAGGCAGTGGAACACCATGTCCATGGGCGGATTCGGCTACCGCGGCTGGGGCGGAATGGGCGGCATGGCGACGACGACCGAGCAGAACATCCCGATCGGGACACTCATCGTGGACCTCGTCGACCCCAACACGAAGGAGATGGTCTGGCGCGGCACGGCGACAGACCAGGTTTCGAGCGCGGGCGAGTCTCAGGGGATCGTCAACAAGGCAGTTCAGACGATCTTCGCGAACTTCCCGCCGGCGCCGGGCAGCAAGTAGAACAGGCCTTCCGACGGCGGCGGCCGGTTCTTTCCGGCCGCCGCGGGATCCGCGGGGAGCGGAATCGTTTCGCCAATGGAGGAGAGAGACATGAGCAAGGTAGTTACCGTCCTCGTGACCCTGGCGGCCGCCGCGAGCCTGGCCTGTTCCACCATGACCACCGCCGTCGACTACGACCACACGGTGGATTGGAGCAAGTACAAGACCTTTCAGCTCGCGACCGGAACGCCCGCGCCCACGACGTTCGTGCAGAAGCGCATCGACAATGCGATCACGAACACGCTCACCTCCAAGGGCTGGCAGGCGGTGACGAGCAATCCGTCGATCGTCGTCTATCCGCATGTCGTGCTCTCCGAGCAGACACAGCTGAACACGATGAACACGGGCGGCTACGGTTATCGCGGCTGGGGCGGCATGGGCGGCGGGATGTCGACGACGACGGTTCAGAAGATCCCGATCGGCACCCTCGTCATCGACCTCGTCGACCCTGCGACGAAGGAAATGGTGTGGCGCGGCACGGCCTCGGACCAGGTCTCCGGCAAGGGCGAGGACTCCGGGAAGGTGGACGAAGCGATGCAGAAGCTCTTCAAGGATTTCCCGCCGGCCGCGGGAAGTAAGTAAGCACGGGATCTTCTTTCGGCGGCCGGGTGTTCCGGCTGCCGGTCGGTGACACCTTCACTACGAGGTGGCCCATGGACTTCAAGGCTCTCCGGCGTATCGCGGTCGGTGTGTCTCTGGCGATCTTCCTCGGCGCGTCCGCGGGTCGCGCCCAGCAGCTCATCCTCAAGGGCGAGTTCGGCATGAAGGCCGGCGTCATGCCCCCTCCCGGCCTCTACGCCGGCATGTTCGGCTGGGGCAACTTTGCCGATGAGCTCGTCGGGCCGGACAAGAACTCCGTCAAGGGCCCCGAGCTCGACCAGTACGCCTTTGGTCCGCTCGTTCAGTACGTCTCGAACCTCTGCATCTTCGGTGCGAACTACGGAGCCCTGGTGGCGGTTCCGTTCGCCAACACCGCCATCAACTTTCCGCGTCTGGACGTGGACGACTCGACGGGCACCGCCATGTCGCAGCTGTGGGTCATTCCGGTGATGCTCGGCTGGCACATCACGGACCCTCTACCCCTCGCCCCGGGCGGGGCCGACATGACGTTTCACTATGCGTTCTACGCTCCGACCGGCCGTTACAACGTCGTCCTGACGGACACGGGCCTCAGCCCGGCCCCGAACAACACGGCGCTCGGGATGTGGACCAACGAGCTTTCGTTCCGCGTCACCGGGTACTTCGACAAGGCGAGGAAGTGGCACGGGACGGGGAGCCTCTTCTACGACTTCAACGAGAAGAAGAAAGACCTCGACTGGAAGACGGGCAACCCCTTCACGTACATGTGGGGCCTCGGCCGCGACTATGGCAAGCCGGGCTCCATGTTCAGCGGCTGGGTCGGGGCCGCGGGTTACGCGCAGTGGCAAGTCACCTCGACCACGGGGATCGACGCGCCGCTGATCGCCCGCGAGAACAAGACCCAGATTGCCGGCGCGGGCCCGGAGTTCACCACGCTCCAGGGCGCGCTCACCATCCGGTACTTCTGGCAGTTCGGCGGCAAGTTCACGACGCGGGGCCAGGGTGCCTACATCCAGTTCGCGATGCCGCTGCCATTCTGAGCGAAAACTCGCGTTCGTCCCGCTCCTGACCTCCGCGAAGTGAGCCGGGCGCGCCGACCGGGCGCCGACTCTCTCGTATGATTCGAGGAGTGCCGAACCGGCGACCCCTTCTGGCCGGGCTCCTCGCGGCGACGCTCGGTTCGGCATCGACGGCCTGCCGTGAGCAGGCCGCTCCCTCGACGGCCCGCCCGGTGGCGACTCCCCTTCCCCGCTCCGCCGCCGCCACGTTCGTTGGCCGCGAAGCCTGCAAGGGCTGCCACGCTGACGAGTACGAACGCTGGAAGGGGTCTCATCACGACCTGGCCATGCAGGAAGCGACGGAGGAAAACGTCCTCGGCGACTTCGGCAGCCGCACGTTCACGCACTTCGGCGTCACGTCGACTTTCTACAAGCGCGACGGCAAGCACTTCGTGAAGACCGACGGCCCCGACGGGAAGCTCCACGAGTACCCGATCGCGTACACGTTCGGCGTCTACCCCTGCAGCAGTACCTCATTCCGTTTCCGGGAGGCCGCTACCAGGCGCTCAACGTCGTCTGGGACACACGCCCGAAGAAGGACGGCGGCCAGCGCTGGTTCCACCTCTATCCGAAGGAGGCCGTGCCCTACGACGATCCCCTCCACTGGACGGGTCCCTACCAGAACTGGAACTTCATGTGCGCCGAGTGCCACTCGACGAACGTGAAGAAGGGCTTTCTCGCCGCCGAGAAGCGTTACGAAACCACGTTCTCCGAGATCGACGTCTCCTGCGAGGCCTGCCACGGGCCGGGCTCGGCGCACGTGGCCTGGGCGAAAGCGGTCGAGGCGGGGAAAGCCGAGCGCGCCGACCCGGACAAGGGCCTCGCCGTCATCCTCAAGGACCCGGGGGGAAAGGCGAGCTGGATCATCGATCCGGCGACCGGGCTCGCGAAACGCAGCGTTCCTCGGACCTCACAGTCCGAGATCGAGACCTGTGCCCGCTGCCACGCGCGACGCTCGGTCGTCGCGGCGGAGTACGTCTATGGCCAGCCGCTCGTGCAGACGCACCGCCCGGCGCTTCTCGATGAGGGTCTGTACTACGCCGACGGACAGATCCTGGACGAGGTCTACGAGTACGGATCCTTTCTCCAGAGCAAGATGCACGCGAAAGGCGTGAGCTGTTCGGACTGCCACAACCCCCACGACCTCAAGGTGGCCGGCTCGGCGGATCGCGTTTGCGCCGGCTGCCACGCCCCGGAAAAGTTCGATACCCCGGCGCACCACTTCCACAAGGCGGCTCGCCGGGCGCGCGCTGCGTGAGCTGCCACATGCCGACGCGCGACTACATGGTCGTCCACACCCGCCACGATCACAGCTTCCGCGTGCCTCGCCCCGACGTCGCGGTCGCGATCGGCACGCCCGACGCGTGCACCCAGTGTCATCGCGACCGCACACCCGGATGGGCCGCCGACGCGGCTCGCAAGTGGTGGGGAGATCGGGCGCCGAAGGAGCTTCCGTATGGGGAGATCATCCAGGCCGGGCGAGAGGCGTCCATCGGGGCCGGGCCGGCGCTCGCCGTGCTCGTCGCCGACGCCGCGCGGCCGGGGATCCGCCGGGCGACGGCCGCGTCGCTCCTCGGGCGGAACGCATTCTCCGGGAGTCGCGACGCGATCACGCGGGCGTTGACGGACTCCGATCCCCTCGTCCGCTCGGGGGCGCTCGAATCGGCGCGGGCTTTGGAGCCCTCGGATCGGGTGGCGATCGTTGCGCCTCTCCTGCGGGATCCGATCCTCACGGTGCGCATCGACGCGGCCCGCGCGCTCGCCCCGGTTCCGAAGGAATCGATGCGGCCGCAGGAGCGGGCCGACTTCGAGGCCGCTCTCGCCGAATACGAACGCTCTCTCGCGATCGACGCCGACCGCGCCGAGGCCCACCTCGCGCTGGCCGAGCTCGCTATCGATCTGGGAGACCTACCGCGCGCCGAGAGGGAATACCGGATCGCTCAGGAGCTCGTACCGGCGCTCGCCGGAGCGTACGCCAACCTCGCCGATCTCTATCGTCGGCAGGGGAAGGAGGCCGAAGCCGAAGAAACCCTGCGCCGGGGCCTCGCCGCCGCGCCCGGCGACGCGGGCCTCCACCATGCGCTGGGCCTCTCTCTCGTCCGGCAGAAGCGGATGCCCGAGGCCCTCGTCGAGCTGGAGCGGGCCGTGAAGGCTCCCCCGCTTCGCCCACGCTACGCGTACGTCCTGGCGATCGCTCTCGACTCCGTGGGGCAGACCCGGCGCGCGATCGAGGTGCTGGAAGCCGCGGAGCGGAAGCACGGCGGGAATCGCGAAATCCTGGAAGCACTGGTATCGTTCCAGGCAAAGGCCGGCCACCGCGACGCCGCGGCCCTTTACGCAAAAAAACTGCAGGACCTGACGGGCCAATCGCCGAATCCATAGCGATGATCGAGCTGCGTCGCACCGTGCGGAGCCTCCTCCTGGCGGCGGCGGTCCCCGCCGCGCTCCATGCACAGGATCCGGCCGTCCCGAAGAAGCCATGGAACGAGCTCTCGACCTCCTGGATCGATCTCCAGCTCCACATCACGGCGATGGTCGACGGCGCGTTCTTCGTTCAGGACGCCGACAGCGTGGCGCAGGTCGGGGACCTGTCGGACGAGGGGGTCTTCCGCCTCGATAACCTCGAAGTCGATGGGCAGCTCACCGCTCCCTTCCCGTGGAGCTTCCAGGTCGAGGCCGAGTACGACGGAGCCGACCAGAACAACGACCAGAGAGGATGGACGCTCTCCGGCTTGAACGTCACGATCCCCGTTGGCAAGCTCTTTTGGGTGACGGTCGGAAACCAGTCGGAAGGCGTCACCATGGAGCGGCTCGCCAACAGCTACGACCTCGTCTTCATGGAGCGCTCGACGATGTCGTCGGCGCTGACCGTTGCCCAAAGCACCGGCGTCCGGCTCAAGGGCACCGCGGCCGGGAAGAGGATCAACTGGTCGGCGGGCTGGTACAACGGCTGGCTCACGAACGACCTCTCCTTCTCGGAGAGCGGCAACATCTACAACGGCCGCATCGCCGGCTTGCCCGTGGAGGCCAACGGCGGCCGCCGGTTGCTCCATGTGGGAGCCTGGGGCGCATACGGCGACGCGCGGGAGGGAAGCGGTCAAACCCGCAGTCGCCCGGAGGTCTACGAAGCGCCCTTCTTCGTCGACACCGAGTCCTTTCCCGCCGACCACTTCGCCTCCGTCGGCTTCGAGTTCGCCGCGGTGGAGGGTCCGGTGACCCTCGCCGCCGAATACTCGGGCATTAAGACGACCGCACCTCGGGTCGGAAACCCGAATTTCTGGGCCTATTACGTCCAGGCCTCCTGGGCCATCACCGGTGAGACTCGACCCTATGGTCACCTCTGCGGCTGCTTCGGCGAGCTCCAGCCGAGCGTCCCGTTTTCCTTCAAACACGGAGGAACGGGAGCCTTCGAGATCGGGGCGAGATACTCGAACATCGACCTGACTTCCGGGGCGGTCGACGGCGGGAAGTTCGAACGCTTGGGCGGCGCGTTCTCGTGGTTTCCGACGGGCCAGTGGCGTTTCGAGTTCAACTACGGGTACGGGAGGCTCCAGCGGTCCGGCCTCACCGGCCGAACGCACTTCTACCAGCTTCGACTGCAGTGGGAGATATAGGCGGGGAAATAGAGCCGGCCGCCTTTCGGCGGCCGGCGCGAAAACTTCGAAGACTTCTGAAGGGTTTACTTCTCGATCTCGAGCTTGAGGCCCTCGGCGGCGATCTTGATGTTGGCGCCCTTCGTCTCGCTCTTGAGATTGATCACGACGCCCTTGGGGTTCCTCAACGAGGAAACGCCGGCGCCCTTGCCAGCGGTTCCCTCGGCTCCGGCGGACGCGAAGATGCCGTTGAAATCCTCAATGCTCTTGAGGTTGTAAACGCTGCCCGACGCTTCGGCCTGGGTGATCCCGACCTCCGCCACCGTGATGCCGCTGACCTTGACCGGGTATGTTTTGCCCATGTACGAAAGGGTGCCTTTACCCCAGCTCCAGCCGATGCCGGCGGCGACGGTTCCTTCGGACAGTCGAATGGTCGCATCCGGCGCCTTGTCCTCGGCGGAAGCGAGCGGCGCGAGCAATGCCACCATGGCGAGGAGAAGAACCGGGACGATCCAACGACGCTTCATAAGTGCCTCCATTTACGGACCTTGCCTCGCGGCGCCGGGTCATTCCGGCCGGCGCGAGGTTCCACCGCCCCTGATGTTATGCAAGTCCGGGGCCGACCCGGCCGCTCTCAGGCGACCCAGCCCAGAAGGATCGCGGTGCGCTGGATCGTCCAGAAAGCTCCGAGCGTGCCCACGGCGTAACCGGGCAGGGCCTCGGCCCAGCTCGGCCAGCGGATCGGGACTGTCCGGAACGCCCTTCGAGCCCGAGAATCAGCAGCACGAAAGCGAGCTGTCCGATCTCGACGCCCACGTTGAAGCCCAGCAGGGCCGCGGGCAGGGCGGCCCGCGGCAGCCCGGCGCTCGTCAGGGCGGTGGAGAATCCGAACCCGTGCAGGAGGCCGAAGACAAACGCGACCACCCAGGGGTGGCGGCGTGAAGCTCGTCTCTCCCCTTCAGGACCGAACGATCTCCGGCCCGAGAAAGAAGATCGAGAGTGCGATCGCGGCTTCGACGGGGGCGACCGGGACTTCCGCCCAGCCGAAGGTCGCGACGGCGAGCGTCATCGATGCGCGACCATAAAGGACGTGATCGTCTTCACGAGCACCCAGCGATTCTTCACGATCAAGAGGAGTCCGAACACGAAGAGAAGATGATCGGGGCCGAACGCGATGTGGCAGAACCCGTGGAGGACGTAGGTGCCGAGGAGCTGCATCCTCGTCTGTGCGGCGGCGATCTCGATCCAGGGCTGTGACGGCCGCACGATCGTGGTCCAGGTGCGACCATCCCGCATCTGGACGCGCACGAGGACGTCCGTGATGGTGGCCTGGAGCCCGGGAAATTCGATGCACTCCCGGCAAGCCCGGCCGGCCCCGCG
>CAVVML010000011.1:0-27249 GCA_963749265.1 uncultured Acidobacteriota bacterium
CTCGCCGGACAGGACGCCGATTTGCGCGCGGGACTCGCGCGTCCTGCCGATTTTTTCCCGGCAGACCGCATCGCTCCAACGCGGGTGAACGGTTCGTTCGGCGCCCGACTCGACGGACAATTGGACCTCTCGGTTCGGCAGAGTCTACCGTCTACCGAAGTCTTAAGAACAGGTTGCCGGGAAATCCCGAGCTTCGCTGCGTGCTAGGCTCGGGACGTGCGACGCATCGGCGGCCTGATCCTGGCGCTTCAGATGGCCGCGGGCCTGCTGCTCCCCCTCTCCGCTTTCGCGATGAGCCGCGGGACCCCGACGATGGCCTGCTGCATGATGCACGGACGCTGCGATTGCAGCCATTCCGACGCGAGCTTCGCCCGCTGCAGCGGTCAGGACGTCGCACCGGTCTTTGCCGCTCCCACGGCGCCCCTTCCGACGGCGACCGGACGTTCTCGCCGCGACGACCCCGGGGTGCGCGCCTCGCGTCCGAAAACGACGACGTCTAGTTTTTTTTTTTTTGGGGCGACGGACAAATGGACCTCTCGGTCGGCTGAGTTTACCGAAGTCTTAAGAACAGGTTGTTCGGCTTTCTCGAGTGCTAGGCTCCGGCCGTGCGACGGATCGGCGGCCGCATCGGCAGTGTAGTCCTGACGCTTCAGATGGCCGCGGGCCTGCTGGTCCCGCTCTCCGCTTTCGCCATGGGCATAGGAACGTCGCGCGGGACCAGCGATGATGGCCTGCTGCATGATGCACGGCCACTGCGACTGCGGTCATTCCGACGCGAACTTCGCCCGCTGCACCGGTCAGGACGTCGCGCCGGTCTTCGCAGCCCCGGCGGCGCCCCTTCCGGCAGCGGCCGGACGCCTCGCCCCGACTTCGCCCGGAGCGGCTCTCGCACCCGAAAACGAAGCCCTCTCCGGCCTCTTCGACTCGGTTCCCCCCACTCCCCCTCCTCGCGCCGCCTGACGCCTCGGGCGGTTCGCGATGGAGCTTTCGCGCGCGCGCGCGAGGGCGGGCCGTCCTTCTCAAGGAAGGCGGCCCACACCACTCCGAGGAGGGTTCATGGGATCTCGATCGAGCGGGCTCCGGCGTTGGCTGGCGCTCGTGGGGTTTCTGATATCGGGTCTCGCCACGGCGAGCCCGGCCGGCTCGCTCTCGGGCAGGGCGCTGGACGGCGCGGGCCAGCCCCTGGCCGGCGTGCGGGTGGAGCTCGCGGGACCGGTCGTGCGCTCGGCGGAGACCGACACGTCCGGCCGCTATGAGTTCGACGGTCTGCCCGCCGGGTCCTACACGCTTTCGCTCGCGACACCCCTCGGCCGCGCCGAAGCGGCGATCGAGATCGCCGAGGGCCAAGCCGCGACGCGGGACCTGTCGCTGAGCGCTCCGCGCATCAGCGAGGCCGTTTCCGTTTCCGGCGTCGCGCCCGAGGCCCTCGCCGCCGTGCCCGGAGGAACCGCGGTCGTGGATCGCGCCGAGATCCTCGACACCAGGGCCAACAACTTCAAGGACGTCTTCGACCTGACGCCGGGCGTTCTGGCGCAGCCGCGCTTCGGGGCCGACGAAAGCCAGTTCTCGATCCGGGGCTCGGGCCTGCGCAACAACTTCCACGTCCGCGGGGTGAACCTCTTCGTCAACGGAATTCCTTATCAGGACGCCGACGGATTCTCGGACTTCGAGGCCCTCGAGTTCATGGCGGCGAGCCGCGTGGAGGTCTGGAAGGGCGCAAACGCGCTGCGCTTCGGCGCGAACACCTCCGGCGGCGCCGTCAACCTCGTCACGCAGGACCCGAGCGACGCTTCGGCCCTGCAGCTCCGGACGCTCGGCGGGTCCTACGGTTATTACAAGGGCCAGCTCTCGTCGGGCGGCCGTCTCGGTCTCGGACCTGAAAGTGTCGGCTACTACGGGAGCTTCTCCGGCCTGACGAGCCAGGGATATCGCGAGCACAGCGCGCAGACGCGCGAGCGGCTGATGGGCAACCTGACGATACCCGCGTCGTCCGACACCGACTTCGTCGTCGACGTCATGCAGGCTCACGTCACCGAGAAACTGCCGGGCTCTCTGACGCAGGACGAGATGGACACCGATCCTCGCCAGGCCGATCCCGCCAACGTGCTCTTCGACTGGGGGCGGCGCTTCGACTATGTCCGGGGCGGAGTCCGGATGAATCACCGCTTCGGCGACGGGGGAATGCTTTCGGTGACGGGCTTCGGCAGCTATCGCAACATGGACCACCCGATCTATCTGGTCCTGGACCAGGACACGCGCAACTACGGCGGCGAGATTCGCTACGCGCTGAGCTCGACGCTCTTCGGCCGGCCGAACCGGTTCGTCGCGGGCTTCGCGCCCTTCTACGGGAACGCCGAGGAGCGCGACTACGTCAATGCCGAGGGCGAGCGCGGGCCTCTGGCCGACGCCTTCGGGACCTCCGCCGGCAACCTCGCCCTCTACGTCGAGGACCAGTTCGACCTCTCGTCGGCGCTCACGCTGGTCCTCGGCACGGGCGCGCAGCGCGCCACTCGCTCCTACGAGGACCGGTTCACCGAGGACGGCAACCGCTCCGACGAGCGGACGTACGAGGCCCTGACGCCCAAGTTCGGCCTGCTGTGGACGCCCTCGAGCGCGCCCGGGATCCAGGTCTTCGCCAACGTCAGCCGGAGCTACGAGGCGCCGCTGCTTCTGGAGCTCAAGAGCTACGGCTCCCCCGGCTTTCTGGCGCTCGACGCGCAGGACACCTGGCAGTACGAGCTGGGCAGCCGGGGCAAGCTGTCCGACGCCGTGACCTGGGACGTCTCGCTGTTCGATCTCGAGATCGAGAACGAGATCGTCAACATCAACGTGCAGCCGTTCCCGGACGCCCCCTTCACGATCCCCTCCTACCGCAACGTCGCCGCGGACCCGCCATCGCGGCGCCGAGGTCGGCCTCGGCGGGCTCATCGCTCCGGATCTCTTCGGTTTCGCGCAGTCTCTCCGGACGCGCCGCCTACACGTACTCGGACTTCCGATTCGTGGACGACCCCGACTACGGCGACAACCTCCTCCCGGGAGCGCCGCGCCATCTCGTGCGGGCGGAGCTCCGGTTCGACGGGCCCGCGGGCGTCTGGATCGCTCCCGCGATCGACGTCTCGCCCTCGCCCTACTTCGTCGACTCGGCGAACACCGCCTCGAATGCGCGCTACTTCGTCTGGAACCTCTCGGCGGGCTGGGACGGTCCGGCCTTCGGACTCTTTTTCCAACTCACCAACATCGGCGACACGATCTATTCGGCGGCCGTCCAGGTCGACAACGCTCTCGGCCGCTACTTCGAACCGGCCGACGGGCGGTCCGTCGCGGGAGGCATACGATGGCGGATGTGACGCTTCTCCGGCGGGCCTCCCTGGCGGTGTTCGCCGTGCTTTTCTCCGCCGCGGCAGTCACGGCCGGTCACGATCATCCTTCCGGCGAAATCCTGGGCGTGCTGGGCCTCGACGTGTACGCGTCGGCCTCCGGCGACGTCGTCGACGCCCTGATCGCCGTGCAGGAAAAGGGAGATCCCCTGCCGTCCGTCGAGCTCCGGCATACGCGCTCGAGAGACGGCGGCGCAACCTGGAGCCGGCCCGTGCCGATTCTTCCGGGTGCGGCCAGGGTTTTCTCACCGCGTCGCGGCGCCGAGCCGCAGATCGCCGCTTCGGGCGACCGGCTCGTCGTGATCTGGACCGAGCCCGGGACGAGCCCGTGGGGGTCGGGACCGCTCGCGAGCGCCGTGTCCACGGACGGCGGCCGGAGCTGGAAGGCCGGCGTCAGCCCCGCCGACGACGGAACGACCAAGGATCACGGCTTCGTCGACGTCGCGGCGGTCTCTCCGAACGCGTTCCTCGCGGTCTGGCTCGATTCCCGCGACGGAGGCCAGGGGCTGCGTTCGGCGGTGTCGAAAGACGGCGGAGTCTCCTGGGCGCGGAACGTCGACGTCGAGCGCCGCACCTGCGAGTGTTGCGCCAACCGGCTGCTCGTGCGCGAAGGCTCAGTCGACGTCATTTACCGCGCGCGGGATCCTCGCGACATGAGCGTCGCGCGCACGACCGACGGCGGATCTTCGTGGACGAAGCTCGGCCCGGTGGCGCGGTTCGGCTGGGAGTTCGACGGCTGTCCCGAGGTCGCGGGCGCGCTCGCGACGACGCGTGAGCAAGGCGGAAGAGCGCACCTACGCCCTGGCCTGGACCGGCAAGGAGTCCGACGTCGGTGTCTGGGCCGTGGCCTCGGACGACAAAGGGCGCACGTGGACGAAACCGGGCCGCGTGGGCGAACGCCAGCGCGAAGCAGCTCGATCTGGCCTCGAACGGCGCATGCGTCACGGCCGTGTGGGACGAGTACCGTGCGGCCGACAAGCGCCGCGCGGTTGACGCGTCCACCTCGTGCGACGGAGGAAAAGCCTGGACGAAGCCGGAGACGCTCTCGAGCCCGGACGTAGACGCCAGCTATCCGGTGGCCGCCGCGACGCGGCGCGGCGTTCTCGTCGCGTGGACCGAGAAGCCGCCCGGCGGCGCGGTCGCCTGGAAGTCGCGTCTCCTGCCGGCGACGACGAACAACGCCTCTCGCTGACCGCCGCCCCCCGGAGCCTTCGACTTGACGTAGACCTCGGAGGGGATGCCGACGTCGCCGATCTGGCTCGCGACCGGGCTGCGCACGCCGTTCGCGCGCGTGGACGGGCCCCTCGCCGGGCGGGACGCGCTCACGCTCGCGGTGCCGGTCGTCCAGGCGATGGCTCGCCAGGCTTCGGGTCCGATCGATCTGGGCATCTGGGGAACCGTCGCCGTGAGCCTCGCGTACAGCAACCTCGCCCGCGAGGTCTGGCTCGAGGCGGGTCTCGATCCGCATGTCCCGACCTTCACGACGATCCTGCAGTGCTGCACGAGCATGGCGGCGGCGTTCCAGGCGGCGGCGTTTCTCGGGCGGCCCGGCCTCGACCTCGCGCTCGTCGGGGGATCGGAGACGGCGAGCCGCGTGCAGATCGGTCTCTCTCAGGCCTTCTCCGTCGGTCTGCGGCGCGTTCTCCAGGCGCGGTCGGCGGCGAAGCGGCTCGCGGCGCTCCGGGCGATCCGCCCGCGCGACATCCGACTCTACGTCCCCCGGATCAAGAACCGCGCGACCGGCAAGAGCATGGGCGAGCACTGCGAGGAGATGGCAAAGGAGTGGAAGATCGGCCGGCCCGAGCAGGACGAATACGCCCTCGAAAGCCACCGGCGGGCCGTCGCGGCGCAGGAGGCCGGATTCCCGCAGGACCTCGTCCCGGTGGACGGTCTGGAGCGCGACCAGTTTCCTCGCCGGGACACCTCTCTCGAGAAGCTCGCGAAGCTCCCGCCCGCCTTCGACCGCGCTCACGGCACGATCACGGCGGGCAACAGCTCTCCGCTGACCGACGGCGCCGCGGGCGTATGGATCGCGACGGACGCGGGTCTCGGGCGCCTACCCGCGACGACGCCGCGCGTCCGGCTGGTCGACTTCGAAATGGCCGCCGTCGACATCTTCCGCGAAGGCCTGCTCATGGCGCCGGTCGTTGCGATCCCGCGGCTGCTCTCGCGGAACGGCCTGAAGTACGAGGACGTCGCGCTCTGGGAGATCCACGAAGCCTTCGCGGCCCAGGTCCTCTGCAACCTGAAGGGCCTCGAAGACGCGGAATACGTGCGCACGCGCGCCGGCCTTCCCCACACGTTCGGTCGTTTCCCGCGCGAGCGCATGAACCCCCACGGCGGCAGCGTCGCGCTCGGGCACCCCTTCGCCGCCACGGGCGCGCGGATTCTCTCGCAGGCCGTGCGCGAGCTCGCGGCGATGCCGAAAGGCTCGCGCGCGATCGTGAGCGTGTGCGCGGACGGCGGTCTCGGCACGGTTGCGCTTCTCGAAAACTGACGGCGCCGGGTGATAGCCTGCGCCGGCAGGAGACTCCGATGAAGACCTCCATTTTCCTCCGCGCAGCCGCTTCACTCGCGCTCGCGGCCCTGCCCGCGCTCGCCTCCGGCGAAAGCGCGACGAAGACCGAAGAGATCGAGAAAATCGTCGCGAAGCTCGATACCGAATACCAGGCCGCGGTCAAGGCGAATGACGTCGCCACGATGGATCGCATCCTCGCCGACGACATGGTCCTGATCACCGGGCGCGGCAAAGTGTTCACGAAGGCCGACCTCCTCAAGGACGCCCGCGACAAGTCGACGATCTACGAAAAGCAGGACGAGCTCGAACAGAAGGTCCGCGTTTTCGGCGACCACACGGCCGTCGTGACGGCGCTGCTCTGGATCAAAGGCACGTCCGAGGGCAAGACCTCCGACCGCAAGCTCTGGTTCAGCGACACCTACGTGAAGACCCCGAAGGGCTGGCGCTACGTCCTGGGCCAGGCCTCGATCGCTCTTCCCGACGCTCCCGTAGGCGATGGCCGACGCGAGCCAGTCCTTCGACGCGATCGTCATCGGCACGGGCCAGGCCGGGCCGTCCCTCGCCGCGCGGCTCGCCGGCGCGGGCATGAAGGTCGCCATCATCGAGCGCGGGAAGGTCGGCGGGACCTGCGTCAACACCGGCTGCATCCCCACGAAGACGCTCGTCGCGAGCGCGGCGGTCGCCCGCGCCGCGCAGCGGGCCGCGGAGTTCGGGGTGTCGCTCGACGGCGCGGTCTCGGTCGACATGAAGAAGGTCAAGGCCCGCAAGGACGCAGGTCTCCGGAGACGCTCGCGCGCGGCAACGAGAATGGCTGCAAAGCCTCGCGAACCTCACGCTCGTCCGGGGCCACGCGAAGTTCGATTCGCCCCGCGAGGTCCGCGTCGGGGACGAGGTCCTCGCGGCGGAGAAGATCTTCGTCAACGTCGGCGGCCGGGCCGCCACGCCCTCCTCCATCAAAGGCCTGGATGCGATCCCGTTCTGGACGAACTCCTCGATCATGGACGTCGACTTCGTGCCGCCTCACCTCGTCATCGTCGGCGGCAGCTACATCGGCCTCGAGTTCGCCCAGATGTATCGGCGGTTCGGAAGCCAGGTCACGGTGATCGAGATGTCGCCGAGGCTGATCGGGCGCGAGGACGAGGACGTCTCCGAGGCGATCCGGGGCATCTTCGAGAACGAGGGGATCGCGGTGCGCACGAACGCGAAGTGCATCGCTCTCGAGAAGGGTCCGGCGGGCGTGCGGGCGGGCGTCGACTGCCAGGAGGGCTCTCCCAAGATCGACGGCTCGCATCTGCTCCTCGCCGTCGGCCGGGTCCCCAACACGAATGATCTGGGGCTGGACCGCGCCGGCGTGAAAACGGACGCGCGGGGCTACATCGTCGTCGACGACCAGCTCCGCACGAACGTCGAGGGCATCTGGGCGCTCGGCGACTGCAATGGGCGGGGCGCGTTCACGCACACGGCCTACAACGACTTCGAGATCGTGGCCGCGAATCTCCTGGACAACGACCCCCGTCGGGTGACCGACCGCATCGAGACCTACGCGCTCTTCATCGAGCCGCCCCTCGGCCGGGCCGGGATGACGGAGACCGCGGCGAAGGCCGCCGGCAAGAAGATCCTCGTCGGCAAGCGCCCCATGACGAAGGTGAAACGAGCGGTCGAGAAGGGCGAGACGCAGGGCTTCATGAAAGTCGTCGTCGACGCCGAGAGCAAACAGATCCTGGGCGCGGCGATCCTCGGGACCGGCGGCGACGAGGTCGTCCACGTGATCCTCGACGTGATGTACGCGCGGGCGCCCTACACGCTGATCCAGCGGGCGATGCACATCCATCCGACCGTTTCGGAGCTTCTGCCGACCGTCTTCGGCGAGCTCCAGCCGGCCTGATCCCGCGTCGCACGACGTCGCGCTCAGCGCTTCAGCCTTCAGCGCAGCCGGGTCACGACCCAGAACGAGAGGGCGATCGCGATCGCATCCTCGAGGAGTGCGATTGGCAGGTCCTTGCCGGCCGCCCGCGCCAGACGGGCGCGGAACTCGTACCCTCCGAGGGTTCCGACGACCGCGCCAATGGCTCCGAGGATCAGGCCGCCGGCCAGCGCCCCGGCCGTCGCCCCGAGCGCGGCGCCGCACAGGGCGCCCATCACGATCCGCGCGATGAAAGCCGGGGGGGCCTTGCGGCTCCCCGCCTTCGGCAATTTGTCGTTGACCAGCTCTCCGATCGCCGCGATCGTGAAGATCCAGGGCGTGACCGCGTGGCCAAGGAAAGCAAGCGGCGTTCCCTGCAGCTTCAGCCAGCCCAGCCGGGCGGCCCAGCAGACGAAAGCGGCGGGCGTGAGCGCCCGCAGGCCGGCGGCGATTCCGATGAGAAACGCGAGCACGTAGGGCATTGGGCCTCCTCCCGTTGTGATCGGCGCGATCCTACAACGCGAAGGGGATTCGGAGGCGTGCGGCGCTCACCGCGCCGGAAGGCGGCGCGAAACGCTAGGCCAGGCGCGGAAGGTGCGCGGCGATGGTCAGCCGCTTGATCGTGCCGCACTTGCAGCGGCGAGAGAGCGTCTCGCCGACGCTGGCGCCGAGCTCCTCCTTGTGAACCGCGGAGCAGCGCCCGCAGGTCCACTCGACCGGACGGATGGTCGAGCCCGCGAAGTCATGCCAGAAACGGATGCAGCTCCCCAGGTCCGGCCAGCCTTCGTGCACCGTCGCGCGCCCGTGGTCCGGCCCGAGCGCGCGCCGAATGCCAGCGACTTCGATGGCCGAATGGAGGTCCCAGTGAGCGAGCCTCCCCCGCAGCGCGACGTCCGTGAGAGAGCCGAGGGTCCTCCCGGGCTGAGCCCCGTTTGTCGAGTCGATGGTCAGGGAGACGAGCCCCGGCAAATCGTCCACTTTGGGCAAGCGGCTGAACACGATGGAGAAGATCTGCTGCGTCTTCATGCGGGTCGTCTTCGCGCGGGACGCGGTGCCCGCGGACGGGATCGAACGATTTGTGCCGTCGTCCATCAGTGACCTTTCTTGCCGAAATGGCCGGCGACGGACGTCACGATTCGGACGACAGGACCGTCGGAGGAGATGTCGGAGGCGATGATCGTATCACGCGCCTCCCCACGCTCTCCCTCTACGGCGCCTCGAAGACGTACTCGTGCTGGGCGTCGCGCGTGACGAGCGTCTTCTTCGGGCCCGCGCCGACGACGAACTCGAAGCCCGAGATGCCCGGCGCGGTCGTGACGAACGAGATCGTGCCGTCGGGATTCTTCTTGGAGGCGACCTCGCTCCGCCACTCGCCGAAGTCGAAGAGCGTCGCTCCGTTCGCCCGGCTCACGGCGATCTCACCCAGCGCGGCGTTCGCGTAGCGCGGCGCGAGCTTCGCGCTTTCCGCCGGCTCCGCGGGCACCGTCAGCAGCTTCCTCTCCGCGGCGATCTGCGAATAGAACGACTTGCCCGCCGACGCGACCTGGGCCGCCGCCTCGGGCTTCCCGTCGAAAAGAACTTCGAGCAGCCTCCGCCGGAACTGACTGCGCAGAATCCAGCCCGGATCCGCGTTGGTCAGAATCACGGCGCCGACATTCTGATCCGGCAGCCAGATCATGTCGCTGTGGTACCCGATCATGTCGCCGCCGTGGTGCACGACCGGGACGCCGTACTCGGTGTCGACCATCAGGCCCATGCCGTAGGTCTCGTCCTTGCCGATCGCGACCTGCGGCGCGCGTCGCTCGAGGAGCGGCTCCTTCGGGATGTAGGCCTTTCCGTCCGGCAGCTTTCCGCTGGCGAGCTCCATCGAGACGTACCGCAGCATGTCGTTGACGTTGCTCCAGGCCGCCCCGGCCGGCCGCAGCGGAATGATCGAGTAGTTCAGCTCCATCACCGCGAGCGCCGGCTTGCCGTCGATGGTCGGCGCGTGCGGGGCGGCGTGATTGCCGGCCTGGGCGCGCGCGTAGTCGAAGGTCGTCGACTTCATGCCGAGCGGATCGAACACCTGCGTCTGCATCGCCTTGTCGTACGCGGCGCCGAGCTCCAGGTCGGGGTAGAGCACGTGGCCGCCGGTGAAGCCGGCGGCGCCGGCCATCGGGTTGGAGTACTGGAACAGCTCGCCGAACTTGCTCGTCGGCTGCATCGTCCCGAGCGTCGCGAGGGCCCCCTCGGGCGTGACGTTCTTGTACTCGAACAGCCACTCCAGGTCCTGCCGCGGCAGTCCGGTGCACGCGCAGATGAGCTGCTGGACCAGGACCTGCCGGGTCGTCTCGGCATCGCCGAGCTTGAACGAGGGCAGGAGGCTCGTGACCGGCGTGTCCCAGGTCATCTTGCCTTCGGCCACGAGCTTCGCCAGGAGCAGCGTCGTCAGCGCCTTCGTATTCGAGGCGATCATCATGAGCGTGTCGCCATCGACCTTCTCGGGCTTTCCGAGCTCGCGCACGCCGAAGCCTCCCGAGAAGACGACCTTGCCGTCCTGGACGATGCCGAGCGAGACGCCCGGGAATGCCCAGCTCCTTCTGGCCGGTCTCGATGAAGCGGCCGAGCTCCGCGAGCTTCGCCGCGTCGAGCTTGTTCGCTTTCTTTCCCGCGAACGTCTCGCGGACGTAGCCCTTCGGCAGCAGGCGGTCGAAGATCAGGCTGACCTGCGCGCCGCGCTTCTCGCCGACCGCCTGGGCCATGTCGTAGATCACGACCGTCCAGCGGCCGTCGGCGAACGCCGCGAGCGCCCCGACGTCCCGCTTCTCGTTCGGCGAGGTCTGGTAGTCGTAGGACTTCTGCTTCGACCAGCCGTTCCGGTCGGGACGGTCGTTCGTGACCTTGAGCGGCCACTTGGCGTCAGGCTTGTAGGCCTTCCACGCCGCCGCCACCGCCGCGTCGGCGTCCGCCGCCGTGACGTCCACGAGCGCGATCGCGGAGTCTCCGCCCTCCGGAGGCTCGAGAATCGTCGCCGGCCCGCGGACCGTGACCGACCAATCGGCGGGCGCGATGAACGTGTTGCCGGCGACCGTCGTCTTCGGCGTGTCGGCAGCCAGGCGCTGCGGCGCGTCCTGCGTCGCGGCGGACGCGGCCCCGGCGGCGGCCGCGGCGAGCGTCGTCGTGGCGAGGAAGAGCAGGAACCCGGAGGCGCGCATTCTCATGCGGCCACGATATCGCAGGGAATTGCGACGCCATTCTGGCCCCGGGCCGCCCCGGGCAATGAGATCATCCCGCCGTGGGCTGGATGCTCTGGGTTGGCCTGGCAGTGCTCGTCGCCGCGATCGCCGCGCTGACGGGGCTCAAGGCGCGGGGGACGCGACCCGTCGCGGGAACGCGGCTCATGGGCGTGGGCCGGTTCGTCCTCCTCCTGGTCGCCCTCGTCTTTCTCTACCTCGCGTTTCGCGGGCGGACCTAGCTCCCCGGGAAGGGAACGCGGCAGTCCCGTCACGACCGCGGTCCCGGGGGCAGTCCGTCATGTCGCCTTCGGCGGGTTGCCCAGCTCGGTCGGAAGCGGCTTCGGCTTGTCGCGACGCGCGGCCGACCGGACGATGTCGATCGCCCTCCTCCAGGCCCGGCGAGGGAGCGCCCGCCGTCCGAAGACGCCGTCCACGCCGGCCCGCGCCACGTGCCGTATCCGGCTCCGCCAACCGAGAAGGTCGTCGATCGTCCGGACGACGTCGCCGCGTCCCCGCTCGTCCGCCATCGTCCGGAGGTGGATCAGGTGGCGGCGGTGCCACGGCTTGTCGATCCGAAGGGCCCGAACCCGTCGGAGATCGAGACGATCGGGAAACGTCGGACAGGCGGGCAGGCCCACGAGCGTGTCGAGCATCAGCATCGCCAGAAGACATTTCTGACACCGGCCGCAATTGCGTCCGTCGGTCGACTTGAAGCACACGCGCAGATGGCGCCGCACGAGCTCGGAGGGGGCGATGGCGCGGACCTTGTCGACGCGATCATGCGCGGCGCCGTCGTCGCGGATCCGCAGCGTCCAGGACGAAAGCAGGGAGTCCGTCAACGGGTGGCTGCCCCAGGGGGCCTGGATCCAATAGACGTTCGACGCGGGGATGAACGCCCGCCCGTAGCGGCGTCCCAGGGCGAGGGGGACGGAGGCGAGCGCCGCGCCGTGGGCCACGTGTTCCCAGTCCCCGCTCCGTTTCCACCGCATCGCAGGCTCGCGAATGTTCGTGCGCACGTAAACGAGAGGACGGCCGAGAGCACCCGCGACCTCCTGCAGGGAGCGCCGGACGCGGGCGATCGCTTCTTCGCCGGTCGAACTGAGGTCGAAGCCTGCGACGAAGAGAAACTCGTCGATCGGCCCGCGCGCTTCGAGGCCGTCCCCGTCACCGTGATCGAGAGCCGTGAAGAAGGAGTCCACGCCGCCCGAGAGGAACGCGCAGCTCCGCGGCGGAGGAGGGCCGGCGGGAGCCTCGGTCACGGGACCCCTCAAGGGGACGACACTCGTCCGCCCGTACCAGGACCGCCAGATGCGGAGGACTTCCCGGGCGCCGTCGAGGAGGGGACGGTCGACCGGCAGCTCCCATTCGAGCGGTTCGCCGAGCGCCGCCGCCAGGGGCAGCAAGAGCGCCAGCCACGGGTTGCCGTCGCGCGAAAGGTCACCGGCGAGCGCGGCCGGAACCTCGTACCAGTAGGCTTCGGAGCCCGGAGATGAGTCGTAAGTGACGGCCGCCGTCAGGCGGACGCGTTCGCGATCGGACTCGACGGCCTCGACCGAGCTGACGCCGATCCTCACGCGGCCAGTCTACCGACGGACGACGGAGGGCGGGACGGATTCCGACGCGTGCACCCGCCGTTTCCGAGTCGGCACGTTTCGGGGTTGCGTCCCCAGAAGACGCGCGCGGCGCTCCCGACGTCCCGCCCGCGCGGGTTCCGCCAGGGAGCGCCGCCCCGCATCTCCTCGACGCGGTTTACTTGGGCGCGGCGGCCAGCTCCCCCATCCGGCGCTCCATCTCCTCGGGGGAGACATCCTCGACGTGGGTCGCGACGAACCACTGATGGCCGAAGGGATCGGTGACTCCGCCCATGCGGTCGCCCCAGAACTGGTCCTCGACCGGCCGCAGGGCCTGGGCGCCCGCTTTGATCGCTCCGGCGACCGTGGCGTCGACGTCCTGGGTGTAGATCAGCAGCGTGACCGGCGTGCCGCCCAGGGTCTTCGGGCTCTTGTGCCCCATTTCCTTCATCGGGTCGCAGAGCATCACGACCGAATCACCGATCTTGATCTCGGCGTGCCCGACCCTGTCTTCCGGCGCGGGCATTCGCATGAGCTCCGTCGCTCCGAAGGCCTTCTTGTAGAAGTCGATCGCCTTCGCCGCTCCGTCGACGACGAGATACGGCGTAACGGTGTGGTAGTTGTCGGGGATGGGTTTCACGTTTCCGGCCATGTGGGTCTCCTTTCCAGATAGAACCGGGCCTCAAGCCCCGTTCTTTATCAGGAAACGAAGAGGAAGGCTGGAAGTTATGGTGGGTCTATTAGATCCACTAGCCTGAGCCAGAGCGCCACAGGAATCACAGACCCAGCGAACGCGGGACGGCGGGGTCTTTAAGCATCATTATGGCGGGCCGACGGGACTCGAAGGCGCGTCAGGCGGATCGTTCCCTTCGAGCGGAAGTCCTCTGGAAGTGGCGGGGCCGACGGGCTTTCGGGAGCTCAGTCACCCGGAACCACGTGATACAGACGTATGGACTTGCCGACCCGGGTGTACGGCCTGTCCAGAAGCCAGGCATAGGGATGATCGTCCCGGTGCGCCGCCTTTCGCCGGTCCTCGGCACCGACGGTCAAACTGAACTCACTGATGGCAATCCATCCCTCGGCCGGTTGGTACGGAAGAAGAGGTCGCACCGCGGGAAGGCCCTGGTCGAAAATGTCCTCGGAACCGAAATAATCGAGCGTTACCAGTGGCGCTCCCACCTCCCGAAGCTTCCGACTCAGCCGCCAGAGATCCTGCCCCCAGTCCAGGTCCGAGTCCACGACGATTCGTTCCGGGTGCGCCCCTCCGATCTCGTTGAAATACGCGAGGTAGTCGGGGTGAGCCAGCGTGGAGGATGCCGAGAACCAGAGGAGCAGAGCGAGCGCGCCGGCCAGGCGCCATCGATTCGAGCGACCGTGTCGAAAGAGCGCCACCAACCCGAATCCGGCGGTAATCGAAAGAAATGGATAGATGGGAAGCACGAGGCGCACACCGATATTTATTCGACTTGGAAGCACGACAATCAGGATCGCCAGCGCGCAGACGACGGGTGACCACCGCTCCGGCTGTCTCTTGCCGGGCATCCTCGTGAGAGCCCAGATTCCGGCAGCGAGGAGCAAGAGGAAGGCCAGAGGCGTCTTGACCCCGAGAACGACGGGGAAGAAGTACCACCAGCCGTCTTTGCGGTAATTGCCGAGCAGGTAGCCGTTATGTCCGCGTGCGTTGTGGGCTCGAACCCTCAGTACGCCGCGCATCAGGTCGCCGGCCGGCAGCGGAGTCTCGACGAGACGGTCGACGACACCCTGCCACCGAGGATCATCTCCGAGAAACCGCGTCACGTGCCTTTGGAAATGCGGTCGCTCCGTGGCCGTCGTCAAGGGCGCCCACGTGAAGCGGTAGCCGCTCCAGATCACCACGAAGGCGGTCACCAGCGCGAGAGCCCCCGGACCGACGTGGCTCTTCAGGCCCCGGCGAAGCTCCGCGCCGGTTGGGCGCTCCAGAATCCATCGAAGCGCCAGGAGCGAGACCAGGCAGACGGGCAGGAACAGGAGCGCGGAAAACTTGGAGAGGACCGCGATCGCGAGCGCGACGCCCAGGAGGGCACTCTGCCGCAGGCTCGCCTTCTTGAGCCACACCTCGAATGCGAACACGGTCGAGGCAATGCCCGCGGTGGCCGCCATGTCGGTCGTCGCAAGGCCGGCATGTCCCAGGATTGGAGGCAGCGCGCAAAACAGAAACACCGACGCGAGCGCCGTGCGGCCGCCGAAGAGCCGGCGAGCCCATGCCCAGATCACTCCGGCGGCGAGCACGAAGAAGGGAAGGATGCCGATCCGAGCGAGCGTCAGGTTCCGCAGGTAGGAACCGCCGGAGCGCAGAATCGCGTTGCCCTCGCCGTCCATTCCGGGAAGTCCCTGAGACCGGAGTCCGGCGAGATACGGAAGAACCGCCGTCGCGGCGGGCGGAAGAGGCGCCGCCTGGCTGCACGCTTCGGAATCTCGTCCCCGCGGATCGCCGGTCCGGCCGAGGTCCATCCACGCCATTCCGCAGGCGAAGTGATGGGGCTCGTCGCAGGTCTGGAAGAAAACGGGATACGTGAACGCGATGCGCACGAGCGCCACGGCGATCGTCGCCACGAGCAGGATTCGGAGAGAGGACGGCGTGGCGACCGACAGGTCGAGCTCGCGTTCGACGCTCCCCCGCGGAGGCGGATTCTCTCTCACGTCGACCGCTTCGAGAGCATGCCTGATTATCTTCTCGGCGCACGACATCGCGGCGGATCGATTCTCGACGGCGTGACAGGTCCAGCCGTGAGATCTCGAAGGCCACGCTGCTCAATCCCGTCCCGTCGGGGCGCTGTCGGCGCCGAACCGCTTCGGATGGTGCCGAGAATGGCACCGCCCCCTTCCAACATCGCCCTTCGCCTGGCTCGGCAGGGCGACGCCGCCGCGCTCGCCCGGATCTCCGATCAGCTCGGTCCCGGCCGCCCGAGAGGGGCCGAAATCATCAATACTGGCGGCCCTTCCGTCGGAGCCGGTGCCGTTTCGTGCTGTTCCATTATGGCGGCGCCGACGGGACTCGAACCCGGAGGCTTCCCGCCTAACTCCGGGTGGCACAGAGGGCGAGGATTCGGCTGTCCGTGTGTCTGTCCGTCCTCGAGGTGGGGCCCGGTCAATTCAGCCGCACTCGATGCCTGAGGTCGAGGAATCGCGGGACCGACCGGAGAGAGTCGAACATGGGGTCCACCTTGAGGCCAGTGAGCCATCGATCATGCTCCTCGAACGCTTTCTCTAGCCGCGGGACGTCAAGCCGACGCCGACGGGGTGCGATATCGTGGATGCAATGAACGCCAGGATGCCGGCGTATGGAGATACCGGCCTGAACCTCGTGCAGGCGGACGATGCTGCTGCAGGTTCAGCCCCGCATGCATTGGCGATGTTGATTCTTCACGTTGCGAGCAAGCACGGACCGAACTCGGATTCGCACCGCGCTCTGCCATGGAGGCGCCGCGCGACGCGATACACTGGTTCCAATTGCACAATACGCACCACTGACTAGAGTCGATCCGCATTGATTCGCGATAATCACCGCAAGCGTATTGCTGTATTCGCCCTATTGGGCCCGATTGTGCTATGTACGATCATTGCGTTACCCAGGCCGGCCTCGGCTTTTGAGCGTCTAACACCGACGGCACTATTGCTGAACGGCTTGCCCATCTCCTACTGTTTCCTGACATTCCTCCTTATCGTGAGGCGCTCACTGTCGGCAATGATGCTGACGGTAGTCGTTTGCGTAGCACTTACACTCGGTAACAACTTCAAGTTTTCGATCATAAGCCAGCCGATCGTCGCCTCCGATGTCATCGTATTTGGTCAGGTGCTGGAAACCCCCGCCTTGTTCGTCCACTATATTCGCGAACAGTGGTTACTTATTCCATTGGCGCTTGGTGGACTGGTACTACCGTTGTGGGCGATTCGGTTCGAACAACCACTCATGACCGACAAACGCTGGACGGCAATCTCCGTCACGGCAGGCGTTCTCCTGCTGTGGCAAATACAGCCTGTGCTATTGATGCCCCGGGCCCCCCTGCAGCGCGTATACGGGGCCCTGTTACCCGCATTCGATCATCGGGATCCAATGTCGTCGGTGAAGCAGCATGGCTTGATCGCGACGCTGATCAATTCCGCCGGCCAAAGCTATTTCGTGCCGCCGGTCATTGAGGCTGCGGACCTGGCCCTGATCAAACGGTTGGCCGCATCGATAGGCACTCCGACGTATATTGGCGAAGATGTGCCGAATCTCGTCGTCATTCAGAGCGAAGCGCTTTTCGACTTCCGCGTTGTGGATGCGGCCTTTTCACCCTCCGCCTATGCGTTGTGGGATCAGATAAAAACGACGGCACAATACGGCATGGCGACGGTGGATACCTACGGTGGTGCAACCTTGCGGACCGAGTTTTCACTCCTGACCGGCGTCCCGGCGACTCTTTTTGGCGCAGAGATGGACTATCCGTACCTGAACGTGGTCACTGCGCCGATAGCGGCTATCCCCTGGCACCTGAAAGCGCTTGGCTACGAGACGATAGCCATTCATCCATTTCATGACACCTTCTGGCGCCGGGACCGGGCCTACCCGCGGCTCGGATTCGATAGATTTCTGTCGCTCACCGACTTTCAGGGTGCAACGTACGATGGCCCTTACGTGAGCGATCAGGCGGTGTGTCAGAAGATTCGGGTTGTGTTAGAGGATAGCGACAAGCCGCACTTTATTTTCGTCGTCACGATGGAAAACCACGGTCCCTGGAGTTTCGATCGTGGTCAGACAAGCGCATTGCAACCTGCCTATACCGCGGATTATCACTTACCGGAGCAGATCGATCTGCAACTTCAGCGCTATCTCTACCACGCCCATAACGCGGCGGCTATGGCAGGCTGCATTATCGAAGGCCTTGAAAAGGCAGAGCGTTCCGGTGTGCTGCTTTTTCTCGGCGATCATGCGCCGGCGTTGCCGGCGGTGTTCGCCGCGTTCGGCGTCAGCAATCCCGGGCAAGACCCCGCGCTTCGTAAGGTTCCGTACATGCTCTGGCGCAATCGCGCTACCGGTACAGGACCGGTCGATACTGCGGTGGCCGCACTTCCGGCCGCGCTGCTGGAAGCTGCCGGACTACCGTTGGATGACTTTCTGGGCGCCTCTCGCTATTTGCAACAACATTGCATACAGCCGAGAGCAACTGGCGCACAGCCAGGCGATGATGATCTTTGTCCGAGTTCTCCGGAAGCGGCGATGCTTGCGCTGGCCAGGCAGCGCTTGCGTCCGCTTGGGAAGGGCGAGGGCCCGGTTCAATGATCAGCAAGCCGTGCTCGAGCGTCAATCTTCTCCATCCAGCGGTTCTTGCTGCCCTGTAGACCGCTTCGGGTTTCCTTGGACAGGTGGTGATAAAGCCCGTCAAGGCGAGGTTCGAGATGACCTCACCCATCTCGGGCGGCTCAACCGGCCTGTCATCACGAGCGTCCTTCCTCGCGGTAACGCATCGCCGAGGGATTCTCTCGCGGGGGCCTACCGGCCCGGGGACGGGGCGGGCTGTCCGGTTTTTGCCCGAGTCATCACGGACAACGAGGTACATTCACGCGAATCCGAACGCAGACCCATTTGCGCGGAAGTGCTTGCGGGAAAAGGAAGATCGTGGAAATGCGAGGTACGTCACTACCTCTGGAGTGGCGGGGCCGACGGGACTCGAACCCGCGACCTCCGGCGTGACAGGCCGGCGTTCTAACCAACTGAACTACGACCCCGCGGCAGGAACGGCGCATGATATCGGAATACGGAGCCCAGTCAACCTGTTAGAGCGATTCTTTGGTACCCTTGTACCTCTTACCGAGCAACCGCAAGCTCTACCCCGCCCCATGAGCATGTTCACGAAGCTCCGCAAAGCCTCCCGCATCGCCCCGATGGCGCTGTGGCTGGCGGGACCGCCTCCGGTTCCCGCGCCGGCGCCCTCGCCGACCACCGAGAGCGATTACACGGCGGCCTTCGACGGAACGCGCTTCACGCAGCCCGAGCCCGTCGAGCATCGCTTCGGCGACTGGGCGAAGAGGCAGCGGACGTCGAAGCGCGGGCCCTGGCCCGAGTTCCTGAAGCTGCCCCTCGGCTCCGCGCCGGCCGGGAAGGTCTGCGACGGCGAGATCGCCGTGACGATGATCAATCACGCCTCGCTGCTCATCCAGATGGACGGCGTCAACATCCTGACCGACCCGATTTGGGCCGAGCGCTCCGTGCCGACGGTCGGCGTCAAGCGCCGCCGGCCGGCCGGGCATCCGCTTCGAGGACCTGCCGAAGATCGACGCCGTCCTCGTCTCGCACAACCACCAGGACCACATGGACCTGCCGACGCTCCGCCAGCTCTGGCAGCACTACCAGCCGCCGGTCTTCGTCGGCCTGCGCAGCAGCGTCTTTCTCGAGAAGAAGGGCATCGGAGGCGGCCACGATCTCGACTGGTGGCAGTCCGCGGAGATCGCTCCGGGCATCACGGTCACGGCGGTTCCGGCGCGCCACCACTCCAATCGCAGTCTCTTCGACCGGAACCGGATGCTCTGGTGCGGCTTCGTCGTGACCGGGCCCTCGGGCTCCGTCTATTTCGCCGGCGACACCGGCTGGGGCCGGCACTTCGCCGAGATCGGCAAGCGCTTCCCGAACATCAAGGTCGCTTTGCTGCCGATCGGCGGTTTCATGCCGGAGTGGTACCAGCGGAAGCAGCACATCGGACCGGTCGACGCCTTGCAGGCGACGCGGGACCTCGGCGCGAAGACGATGATCCCCATGCATTTCGGAACCTTCCCCAACGGCGCGGAGGCCGAGGGCCAGGCGGTCGCGGTGCTCGTCGACGCTGTCGCTGCTCAGCCGGACATGAGCGAGCGGGTGGTCATCCTCGACAACGGCCAGAGCTGGAGCTGCGGAGAGGTCACGTCCGCGCCCCCGGCGCCGGCGACCGTCCAGGCGCTGAACCCCGGATCGGCGAGCCCGGGCTACCCGGCCCCCTAGGCGATTCTCTCCCGCCTCCTCACCAGACTTCGCAGCGCTGCGCGCGCACCATCGCGGAGCCCGGCTTGCAGCCGAAAGCCGCCGCGAACTCCGGGAGGTTCGAGACCGAGCCGATGACGCGGTACTTTCCGATCGGGTGCGGGTCGCCCTGGGCCATGGTCCGCGCGAGCTCGGGCGTGACGGCGTCCCCGCGGAACTGCCCCCACGCGATGAAGAACTGCTGATCCGGCGTGAAGCCGTCGATCGTCGGCAGCGGCGGCTTGCCCTTTCTGCGCGATCTGAAAGGCCCGGTAGGCGATCCGCGCCCCCGCCAGGTCGCCGACCGACTCGCCGGTGACCAGCTTCCCTTTCTGGAACACGCCGGGCTCGACCTCGTAGTGGTCGTACTGATCGGCGACGCACTGCGTCTTCGCCTGGAACTTCTTGAGGTCCTCCTCGGTCCACCAGTTCTTGAGGCGTCCCTGCGCGTCGTACTGCGCGCCCTGGTCGTCGTAACCATGGCTGATCTCGTGGCCGATGACCACCCCGATCGCTCCATAGTTCACAGCGTCGTTGGCATCGAGGCTGAAGGCCGGAGGCTGCAGGATTCCCGCGGGGAACACGATCTCGTTGAGTGAAGGGTTGTAGTAGGCGTTGGAGGTCGGCGGCGTCATGCCGAAGCGGCCGCGGTCCACGGGCTTGCCGATCTGCGCGAGGTCGTCCGCGACGTTGAACTTGCGGGCGGCGACGACATCGCTCAGGTACGCCGCGCGCGAGATCGGGACCCGGCTGTAGTCCTTCCACTTGTCGGGATAGCCGATCTTGGGATTGAAGGTCGAAAGCTTCTCGAGGGCCTTGGCCTTCGTCTCGGCGCTCATCCAGTCGAGGCCTTCGATCGTCTCCTTCATGGCGAGCTGCAGGTTCCGGACCATCTCCAGCATCCGCGCCTTGGCCTCGGGCGGGAAGTACTTCTCGACGTACTTCTGGCCCAGGGCTTCGCCGAGCTGCCGGTCCGTCGACTCCGCGCACCGCTTCCAGAGCGGCTTCATCTCCTTCTCGCCGCGAAGAAACGCGCCCTGGTATTCGTAGTTCGCCTGCACGAAAGGCTCCGAGAGAGACGGAGCCGCCGCGTCGAGGACCTGCAGGGTCAGGTACGTCTTCCAGTCGGGGACGGGCGTCGAGACGAGGAGCTTCTGGACTTCGGCCATGAACTTCGGCTCGTGGACGTTGACGTCGCCCTGCGGGAATCCGGCCGACTTCGCGTACCCCGTCCAGTCGAAGGCCGGAGTCATTTTCTGGAGGGCGGCCCAGGTGGTCTTGTGGTCGGTGGCCTTCGGATCGCGGAGCGCGACGTTGTCGAGCGAGACCTCGGCGAGCTTCTTCTCGATCGCGAAGACCGTTGCCGCGCCCGTCTTCGCCTTCGCGGGACTCCAGCCGGCGAGCTCGAAGAGCTTCTGGACGTAGGCGACGTACTTCGCGCGCGCCTCGACGAAGCGGGGCTCGGTCTTGAAGTAGTAGTCGCGGTCCGGCAGCCCGAGGCCGCTGGCGTAGATCTGGGCAATGACGTCGTTCGGGTTGTGGTTGTCGGAGCCCGACGCGACGCCGAAGGGCGCCGGGATGCCCATCGCATGGAGCCGGCCGATCTCGCGGCCGACGTCGGCGGTCGTCTTGATCGCGGCGATCTCGGCGAGGTAAGGCTGCACCGGCTCGACTCCGGCGGCGTTGCGCGCGCTCATATCCATGCAGGCCGCGTAGTAGTCGCCGACGAGCTGGTCCACGCTCCCCTTCGGGGCTCCCGTCTTCGTAGCCGTCTCCTCGAGGATGCCCTTCAGCCTTTCCTTGGACTCCTCGCCCGCCTGCCAGCGGCGGCTCCAGCGGGACATCGAGGGGGGAATTGGATTGGCGGCGCGCCAGGCGCCGTTTGAGAACTCGAAGAAATCCGTGCAGGCATCGGCGCTGCGGTCGATGTCGGAGAGCTCGATGCCCTTCAGCGGCTCCTCGGCCGACATGGATGCCGAAGCGGACGAGACCAGGAACACGGCGAGAACGGTGGCGGCGCGCAGACGTGTGGCCATCAAGCCCTCCGCCGGCATTCTACGAAGAACCGGGCCGAGGTTCGGGCCCGCGCGCGTGGGATACTGCGGCCTCACACTCCGACCGGAAAGGAACCGGCATGACTCCATCGAGCCCCCCGACTCGATCGGGCGGCCCGCCTCGGGCTCGCCGCGATGGGCGTCGCCGTCCTCGTCATCGCGAACGATTTCACGGCGCTCTCCGTGGCCATTCCCGCGATCGAGGCCACGTACAAGACCGACGTCACGACCGCGCAGTGGGTCATCAACGGCTATGCCCTGGTCTTCGGCGTCGCGATCGTGACCGGCGGACGGCTCGCCGACATGTTCGGGCGGCGCCGGATCTTCTTCCTCGGCTGCGCCCTCTTCGCCCTGTTCTCCCTGGTCGGCGGCATGGCCCCGAACGTCGGCACGCTCCTCGGCGCGCGCGCCGTCATGGGGATCGGCGGCGCGATGATGTGGCCCGCGATCATGGGCATGACCTACGCCCTGCTGCCCAAGGGCAAGGAAGGCCTGGCCGGCGGCCTGATCCTCGGCGCCGCCGGCTTCGGCAACGCCGTCGGCCCGCTCATCGGCGGCGTCCTCACCGACACGCTCGGATGGCGATGGATCTTCTTTCTCAATCTGCCGATCGCGGCTTTCGCGATCCTCGTGACCTGGAAGGTCGTGGCGCCCGACGCGCCCTCGACCGAGGAGCGTCGGCTCGACTACCTCGGCGTCGCGACGCTGTCGATCGGCCTGCTCTCGCTCCTGCTCGCTCTCGACCAGGGCTCCGACGACGGCTGGACCCATCCGCGGATCCTCGCGCAGTTCGTCCTCTTCGCCGTCGCGTTCACGGCCTTCGTGCTGGTCGAGCGGCGCGCCGGAGCGAAGGCCCTCATTCCGCCGGACGTCCTGCAGAACCGGGCCTTCTTCGCGGCGTGCATCACGGTGCTCCTGATGTCGGCCATCTTCTTCGCCGCGCTTCTCTACGTCCCGCAGTTCATGATGAAGATCCTGAACTACTCGGCGCTCCAGGCGGGAGCGGGGCTGCTGCCGATGATGGGCGTCTTCGCGGCGACGTCTTTCGCTGCGGGACCGCTTTACAGTCGTCTCGGTCCGAAGCGCATCGTGTGCGGCGGGGCGGCTTTCCTCGCCGCGGGGATGTACATGCTGTCGCGGGTCGAAGCCGAGTCTCCCTATACGGCGCTGGTTCCCGGCATGGTCGTTCTCGGCATCGGGATCGGCCTCTTCTACTCCTCGATCACGACGGCCGCCGTGACGGCCCTCGATCCCTCGCGCGCCAGCCTCGCGGGAGGCGTCGTCTACATGTTCCAGATCGGCGGCGGCTCGATCGGCCTCGGGCTCAACACGGCCATCGTGGACTCGGCGGCTTCGCTGCCGGTCGGCATCGGCAATGCGTTTCTCGTGGACGCGATCCTCGCCGTGTGCGGGTTGCTCGTCGCGGCTCTCTTCGTCGGAGGGTCTGTCGATCTCGAGCGCCTGCGCGAGCTTCGGCACCATCACCGGGCTCACGCGTAGCGCTTCGCGCTTCCCCCCGGTGCCGAGCGCCTCGCCGGCGCGGACGAAAGGGCAACCCTCCCCGACCGGGTTCGTACCCACTGCCAGCCGAAACTGCGGTTCTTGGCGGCATCGTGGGGGGTGTATGAGGATCTTGCTGGCGGGTCTGCTCGTCGGGTTCCTCGCGACGGAGGCGCGCGCGGCGGAACCGCTGCGCATCCCTCTCGACGCCGCGCACTGGGAGCTCGGCGGCGACGCGAAGTTCGAGACCTTCCTGGGACGGCCGGCCCTCCGCATGTGCAACGCCGAGGTCGTCGCGAAGGACGTGCAGTTTCTCGACGGCACCCTCGAGTTCGACGTGGCCGTCTCCACGCGGCGCAACTTCCCGATGGTCGGGCTGCGGCGGCAGGGAGAAGGCGAATACGAGGAGTTCTACTTCCGCACGCACAAGTCGGAGCTCCCCGATGCGATCCAGTACGTCCCGTCCTACCAGGGCGTCGGAGGCTGGCAGCTCTACCACGGCCCCGGATTCACGGCGAAGGCCGTGTACCCGCGCGACCAGTGGTTCCCGATCCGGATCGTTCTGTCGGGAACGAAGGCCGCGGTGTTCGTCGGCGACGTCGCCGAGCCGCAGCTCGTCGTCGAACGGCTGCGCCGGGAACCGAAGGCCGGCGGCCTCGAATTCTCCGACAGCTGTCCGCCGGGCTCGGTGCCCAAGGGCGAGCACGTCGCGGCGATCTCCAACGTCGTCCTTCGTCCCGGGCACGTGCCGTACGACTTCTCGAAATCGACGATGCGCGAGAACGAGCCTTTGCCGGGCGTCGTGTCCGCATGGGAGATCTCGGAGCCTTCGTTCCCGCAAAGGGCCCGGTCCGCGCGCTCCCCGAGGACACCCTGCGCGGCCGGTGGCGGAAGGTGGAGGCCGAGCCCTCCGGCCTGGTCGTTTTGGAGAAGTCCGTGGCGCTGCCCAAGGACGTCGAGCGCCCTGCGGTTCTGGCGCGCGTGGTCATCGACTCCCCGTCCGCGCGCATGCGGCGATTCGACTTCGGATTCAGCGACGAGGTCACGGTCTTCCTGAACGGCCAGCCGCTCTTCTCGGGCGACGCCCATTACAGCCACGACAACCCGAGGCAGGAAGGCCTCATCGGCTTCTGGCAGGGAACGCTCTACCTGCCGCTGAAGAAGGGGCGGAACGAGATCGTCCTCGCCGTCTCGCCGAAGTCTTCGGCGGCTGGGGCGTGATGGGGCGGCTCGAGGAGAGTCCGAGCGCGGTCCTCGCGCCTGGCAAGCGGATCCGCTCCCGCCGAAGACCTGGCTCGCGAGTAGCGACGCGCCGACTCGGGCGCGCCGCCGCCAGCCTTTCTCGAGAACGGCGGCGAGAAGCCGGCGGTCGAGCTTCCCGAGCTTCACGCGCACTTAACTTGTCGCTTCGGGAAACGTTGGGCCGGGCTGCTGCGGCATCGGCCCGGCGAGCCCAGCGGCCCGTGAGACCAAGGTCGCATAGACCCATCGGGACTGCCGGCACACGCTCTCGTTGAAACAGCGAGGCATAGAATCCGCCACCGAAGACCCACCACAAATCCCCGGCCAGGGGCGAACGAGATCTCTGCCGGATAGAAGGAGAGCGATGAAATCAAAGCCATTTCTCCTTCTGAGCGGGACGATCGCGGCGATCGTGGTGCGGCCTCGCCCTCGCCAGGGCGCAGGTCCAGACCACCGGCACGCCGGGTTCTCCCAGCGCCACCACCACCATCGATGGCAAGCAGCTCCCTCCGCCCGACCCGAAGTTCGGCGGTGTGATCAACCCCAGCGCCGTCAACTCCAAGCCGTATTGGCCGCCGACCATCGTGCCGCCCAAGGGCGCGCCCAACGTGCTCTTGATCATGACCGACGACCAGGGCTACGGCGTCTCGGGCACCTTCGGCGGGGTCATCCCGACTCCGGCGATGGACCGGATCGCGAAGGCGGGACTGCGCTACACACAGTTCCACTCCACCGCCCTCTGCTCGCCGACGCGCGCGGCGCTGATCACCGGGCGCAACCACCACTCGGTGGGCTTCGGCGTCATCTCGGAACAGTCCACGGGATACCCGGGCTACGACTCCATCATCGACAAGGACAGCGCCACGATCGGCGAGATCCTCAAGGAGAACGGCTACGCCACGTCGTGGTTCGGCAAGAACCACAACACACCGACGTATGTGTACAGCCTGTCCGGACCCTTCGACCAATGGCCGAGCGGAATGGGCTTCCAGTACTTCTACGGGTTCATGGGCGGCGAGACCAACCAGTGGACGCCCTACCTCTTCCGCGATCACACCCAGATCTATCCCTGGCAGGGCAAGAAGGACTACAACCTGATCACGGACATGGCGGACGAGGCGATCAACTACATGCAGGAGTTGAATGCCGCCGCGCCGGAAAAGCCGTTCTTCCTCTATTACGTGCCCGGAGGCACCCACGCGCCCCATCACCCGACTCCGGAGTGGATCGCGAAGATGAAGGGCAAATTCGATGGGGGTTGGAACAAACTGCGTGAGCAGATTTTCGCCAACCAGAAGAAACTCGGCGTGATCCCCGCGAACACGCAGCTCACTCCGTGGCCGGACAGCTTGCCGAAGTGGGACACCCTCAATCCCACCCAGAAGAAGGTCTACGCCCACCAGGCGGAAATATTCGCCGCCTACGTCGCCTACACGGACAACGAGATCGGCCGGGTGATTCAGGCCGTCGAAGACCTGGGCAAGCTCGACAACACGTTGATCATCTACATCAGCGGCGACAATGGCACGAGCGCCGAGGGCTCCACGATCGGGACGACGTTCGACCTCGCCGCGATCCAGGGCATCGACATGCCGGTCGACGCCCAACTGAAGTTCTACGACGTCCTGGGCTCCGACCGACCACCCCGCACATGTCGGTGGCGTGGTCCTGGGCCTTCGACACCCCGTTCAAGTGGACGAAGCAGGTCGCCTCCTACTTCGGCGGCACGCGGCAGGGCATGACCATCTCCTGGCCCGGCCACATCAAGGATGTCGGGGGCATTCGCCCGCAGTTCCACCACATCATCGACATCGTCCCGACGATCCTCGAGGCCGCCGGAATTCCGGCGCCGGAGACGGTGGATGGCATCGCCCAGAGACCGATCGAAGGCGTGAGCATGGCCTACACGTTCGACTCGGCGAATGCGAAGGCGCCGTCGAAGCGCGACTCGCAGTACTTCGAGATGTTCGGCAACCGTGCGATGTACCGCGATGGCTGGATCGCCGCCACCGTCCCTCCGCAACCCCCTTGGCTCATGGGTACAGTCCAGATGCCCAACGTGCTCACGGGCTACAAATGGGAGCTCTACAACCTCGCTGAAGACTTCTCGCAGAACAACGACCTCGCAGCGAAAAACCCGGCCAAGTTGAAGGAGTTGCAGGATCTCTTCATGGTGGAAGCGAAGAAGTATCAGGTGCTCCCCCTGGACAACTCGATTCTCGAGCGCCTCCTCACGCCGCGGCCGAGCGCGATCGCCGGCCGAACCGAGTTCACCTACTCCGATGGCATGTCGGCCTGCCCGACGGAAGCGTGCCCAACACGCTTTCCAAGTCCTACTCCATCGCCGCCGAGGTGGAGATTCCGCAGGGCGGCGCCAAGGGAATGCTCAACACGCTTGGAGGACGCTTCGGGGGGTACGGCCTCTACCTGCTCAAGAGCAAGCCCGTCTTCACCTACAACCTGCTCGGTCTGGAGCGTTTCCGCTGGGAAGGCGCACAGGCGCTCACGCCCGGCAAGCACACGATCCTGTTCGATTTCCATTACGACGGCCCCGGCATCGCCAAGGGCGGCACCGGTGTCCTGTCGGTCGACGGCAAGGAAGTCGCCCGCAAGTCCATGCCGCACACCATTCCCGCCCTCATGACGATCGACGAGACGCTTCGACATGGGGGTGGATACCCGGACAGGCGTAGACGACAAGGATTACCAGTCGCCGTTCCGCTTCACCGGCAAGCTGAACAAGGTGACCATCAAGCTGATGCCGCCAAAGATGACCGCCGCGGAGGAGAACCTCATCCAGGAGAAGACCCTGGAAGCCCGGAACGCCGCGCAATAAGGAAGTTCCACCGAGGTCCCG